>NZ_CP072453.1:0-1200000 GCF_019343475.1 Providencia sp. R33
AAATAAACTAACACGCAGTTAAATTGCGCCTGACGTTGGTCATCAGGCACATTTTCCATCGCTTCTAGTAGCTTAACGAGGTTTTGCTCGTCTGTTGCTTCTTCACCAGCGTAGCGGGCTGAGTAGATCCCCGGTGCACCACCAAGGGCATCAACCGAAATCCCTGAGTCGTCAGCAATGGCGGGTAAACCCGTTTGAGCTGCTGCGTGCCGAGCTTTCAGAATGGCATTTTCAATAAAGGTTAAGCCTGTTTCTTCTGCAGATTCAACACCTAATGACGTTTGTGCAACGATATCCATACCGAAATCGCGAAGTAAGTCGGCTAATTCATTCACTTTGCCCGGATTGCCGGTAGCTAAAACAACTTTTTGCATCGTTTAAAACTCGTTTTACATAATACCAATGGAATACATCATCGCAGTTAATGATGGGTCAATCATCAGGGAAATATCCACACGCAAATAATTCAGGGCGATTAAGATAAACATCACAATCATTGCGGAGAAATCTAGCCCACCCATCGCTGGGATAATACGTCGAATTGGCGCCATTAGCGGTTCAGTTAATTGGTATAATAAATAATCAACAGGGTTACGGCCTTGGCTTACCCAACTCAATATTGCACGTATCAAAATCATCCAGAAAATTAACTTACCTGCGTACGTCAGAAGTAAAATGATCCCCATTGGAAGAATAGTCACGCCTAAAATAGGCAGTAAGTTAGTTGCCCACATGCCAAAAATAATCGCTGCAATGGCTAAAACAAAGGCAACAACAACCGATGCAGTATCGATTGAGCGAATCGCAGGGATCACGCGGCGCAGAGGAGCAACGATAGGCTGTGTAGCTTTGACGACAAACTTGGAAAATGGGTTATAGAAATCCGCACGAACGCACTGCATCCAAACGCGGAGCAACAACACAAAAATATAGAGCTGGATCAAGGTGGTAACGACAAATACTAAAGTCTGCATGGTGAGTTCCGCGATTAATTAAAAAAGTTTTTCCATTTCTTCTGCTCTGTTGATGGCGCTTTGCATCGCGTTAGCAACAGTTTGCGGAAGGTTTTCATTGTAAAATTGCTCTAAAGCCATCGCGGTGGTACCGCCTTTAGAGGTGACTTGTTCACGTAAGGTTGAAAAAGCCGTGTCGTGCTGGGATTTTGCCAGTTCAACAGAACCTTCAATGGCATTAAGCACTAATTCACGCGCTTGTTCTGCATCATAACCAAGTTGCTCAGCTTTTTGCTGCATAGCTTCCATAAACAGGAAGAAATAAGCAGGAGAGCTACCAGTAATTGCAATGATGTTATTGATTTCTTGCTCTTTTTGGCACCAAATCGTCGAGCCGACACTTTGCATTAATTCTTGCGCAAATTGTTTGTCTTGCTCAGTCACCTTGGTTTGTGCAAATAAGCCACTCACGCCTTTACCAACCAAAGATGGGGTATTTGGCATGATGCGCACTAAATTCAGTTGATGTGCAAAATAATCGTTATAGCGCTCAGCGGGGATACCGGCTGCAATGGTTAACACCAGTTTGTTATCAAAATCAGTGGCGTTTTGCAGTGGCTCGCAAACTTCTTTCATCATTTGTGGTTTTACTGCTAATACAATGACATCGGCGTGTTTAATAGCGGCAAGGTTATCATCACTGCTAATAATGCCATATTGAGCTGCAATTTTATCACGGCGTACTGGCGTTGGAGAACAAACGGTGATCATCGAGGCTGGGTAACCGTGGCCAACCAGTCCTGCGATGATAGCATGAGCCATATTTCCGGCACCGATGAAGGCAATTTTACGGTGTTGCATTCTGTTCTCCTTATTATTGATGATATTGACGAGCGCCAAAAATCGCGGTTCCTATACGCACAAGGGTTGAGCCGCAGTGAATAGCTGCACGCATATCGTCAGTCATTCCCATCGATAGGGTATCGACGGTTGGGTAAGTCGCTTGTAGTTGTTTAAATGCGTTGTCCATTTGACGAAATGCTTCGCATTGACGGTCATAGTCTGTTTCAGGGGCGGGGATCGTCATTAAACCCCGTAATACAAGGTTTGGCATTGCCGCAACTTGGGCGGCAAGCTCTGCGACATCGTTTAATGTAATACCAGATTTGCTGTTTTCATCGCTAATGTTTATTTGAATTAGCACGTTTAATGGTGCTTTATCGCTAGGGCGTTGGTCATTCAGGCGCTGAGCAATTTTGGCTCTGTCGAGCGTGTGGAACCAATCAAAATATTCAGCGACTAAACGGCTTTTATTCGATTGCAGTGGGCCGATAAAATGCCAAACAAGGTCAGTTCTATCTGCGAAATATTGAATTTTTTCAACGCCTTCTTGGACGTAATTTTCACCAAATTGGCGCTGGCCTGCTTCAATGGCCTCTAAAATAGCCTCACAAGGCTTAGTTTTACTGACTGCCAGCAGCGTAATGTCTTGGGGTGAACGATGACATTCTTCGGCAGCAGTTTGGATACGTGCGGTAACATCAGAGATATTATTTTGAATGGTCATGTGTTTATTCATTATGGTTTAATTCAAAACTATTTTATTCATGGTACGCATGAATAGCGACTGTTGACCATAGTGTAAAGCAAATCGCGTTAGAACGGCACCTTTGCATGAGATTTTCGTGAAAAATAACCGTAAAATTGGGCAAAATTAACTATGTTGCTCAAACCAGCTTTCAAGGATCACCACTGCGGAGGCTGAATCCACTTTTCCTTTGCTTAATGCGCGGTAACCACCTTGCTCAAATAAGCCTGCTTTTGCTTCAACAGTGGAAAGTCGTTCATCATGCAACTCGACTTTGACACCAAAACGGCCATGAATACGATTGGCAAAATTACGCGCTTGGCTGGTGACCAGTTGCTCCGTGCCATCCATATTAAGCGGAAGGCCGACAATAACCAACTGAGGAAGCCATTCTTTAAGTAACTTTTCGATTTGTTGCCAATCAGGGCGGCCATCACTCGCTTTGAGTGACGTTAATGGGCGAGCCGTGCCAGTGATTTCTTGTCCAATTGCAACACCGATACTTTTTGTCCCGAAATCAAAGGCTAATAGTGTTCTTCCTGACATTATGCATGCCCCGCTTGCATGGAAATCGTATGAATATTTACCCCGAGTAAATTTGCGGCGGCAGCCCAACGTTCGTTAATAGGTGTATCAAAAATGAGTTTAGGGGTGGCTTCAACCGTCAACCAGCTATTTTCCATGATTTCCCGTTCTAGTTGCCCTGGCTCCCAACTGGAGTAACCTAAGGTTACTAAAGAGTTTTCTGGTGATTGATCGCTACCAAGGGTTTCTAAAATATCTTTCGATGTAGTCACCATGACCTCATCATTAAGATGCAGGCTCGAAAGGAAGCCACCAATTGGTGTATGTAAGATAAAACCATGCTCTTCTGCGACAGGACCACCTGCAATGACAGGTCGTTGCAAATTTCGTTTATTCACTTTATCCGATATCGTAATTTCGAGCTTTTTCAACATAGTATCGACTGAAAAATCATCAATGGGTTTATTAATGACTAAACCCATTGCGCCTTTTTCGTTGTGCTCACACACATACACCACAGATTGCTCAAAATAAGGATCTGTAAGGGATGGCATAGCGATAAGAAAATGGTTTTGTAGATTCAAACTTAAACTCCATTCATTTTTACTTAATTCAGTGTCTAAAAAGGCGGAAACCGCCCTTTTAGCTATTTTATGATTTATTTTTTCAAGCGACGCTCAATGGCATCCATCAACATACCCGTAATCGAAATATCAAAAGCTGCTTCGATTTCACGAGCACAGGTCGGGCTGGTGACGTTAATTTCAGTCAGGCGATCACCAATAATATCTAACCCAACAAAAACTAAGCCTTTTTCTTTCAACGTTGGCGCAACGGCACGTGCAATTGCCCAATCACTTTCTGTTAAAGGGCGTGCTTCACCACGACCACCCGCCGCTAAGTTACCCCGAGTTTCGCCTTGTGCAGGGATACGCGCTAAACAATACGGTACAGGTTCACCATCAACAACGAGCACACGTTTATCTCCCTCTTTAATGGCTGGCAAAAAGTTTTGCGCCATACAATAACGGGAGCTGTGCTCTGTCAGTGTTTCGATAATTACGCCTACGTTAGGGTCATCTTGTTTCAAACGGAAAATCGATGCACCGCCCATCCCATCAAGGGGTTTAAAAATAACATCCCCATGTTTTTGGTGAAACTCTCTTAATTTTTGCGGGCTGCGGGTCACTAACGTGTCTGGTGTTAATTCTGGGAACCAAGCGGTGAATAATTTCTCATTACAGTCACGCAGGCTTTGCGGTTTATTCACAATCAATGAACCCGCTTGTTCAGCGCGTTCTAGGATATACGTTGCATAAATAAACTCGGTATCGAACGGCGGGTCTTTACGCATTAAAATCGCATCAAGGGAACCGAGGGCAATATCTTGCTCCCCATGGAATTCATACCATTTTGCTGGGTTTTCTTCGACGGTAACAATTTTAGTCTGTGCGCGAGCTTCACCTTGGTGCAAATAAAGGTCATTCATTTCCATATAATGGATTTCATAACCACGACGCTGAGCTTCCAACATCATTGCAAAACTGGTGTCTTTCTTGATTTTGATGGATGAAATAGGATCCATCACTATACCGAGCTTGATCATTTTTTCTCCTTAACCCAGATCACCTAAGCGCACTTGCAGTGCAGTGATAGCGGTTAGCGCAGTCGTTTCTGTTCTAAGTACTCTAGGGCCTAACAGTATATCGGTAAATTGATAATTTGCTGTCATGGCAATTTCATCCGCTGAAAGCCCACCTTCAGGGCCAATCAACAGTCTTACTTTTTTCAATTCAGTCGGCAGGGTGTTAATGCTTTCTGTCGCTCTTGGGTGAAGATTGACTTTAAGTGCTCCGTCATCCTCTGCACACCAAGCTTCAAGGCTTTGTACAGGGCGAATTTCGGGGATGCGGTTTCGACCACATTGCTCACAAGCAGCAATCGCAATTTTTTGCCATTGCTGTAATTTTTTTTCAAGTCGCTCACCATCTAAACGCACACCGCAACGTTCTGAAATTAAAGGGGTAATAGTATTTACGCCCAATTCAACGGATTTTTGAATGGTGAATTCCATTTTTTCCCCACGGGACATAACTTGCCCCAAATGAAGATCGAGAGGGGATTCTCTATCATCAAGGCAGCCACTTTCAATGTAGACCAGAACATGCTTTTTTGAGGCTTCAGTAATCTCTGCATTAAACGTTTGGTTGCTACCATCAAACAACTCAAGCTTTTGGCCTGTCGTCATGCGAAGAACTCTGCCCACATGGTTTGCGGCATCATCACCAAGCGGAATGGTTGTATTGGTTTGTATGGGCTCAGGGTGATAAATGCGTGGAATGCGCATAACGTTTCCTTAGTACAGACTCGATTAATAAATATGATAACTCTGGTGAATATGGGGATTGAATCAAAAAACTCAAGCTCTCTGACCTAGTTTATAACGAAAAAAAGGCTATTTATAGTACGTCTGTGCCATCGTCGCTAAATTAAACATGATTGATAAATCAAAAGAAAAAATTTGAGATCGAATAAACTGATTATATTGAACGGAATTAAAGTGTTTCGATTGTATATTTTCCTCAGTATATTTACTTTTCTCTCCATAATGGAATAAGGAGTTAATATGCTCAATTTATGGTGTTCTGTTTTAGAAAAATTCGTATTCATATTTAATGAAATAATGATTCTTTTATTTAAATGGAAGTCCGAGTGGGATTGTTTTTATGCTAAATTATCTAATCTAATGGTAAATAAGGAGATTTACTTTATTTTAATCTTGATAGCCTTGTCTGTTATATTGAGTCATAAGTTATTGCGTTATATTCCTGAAAAGTATTTTCAATTATCAGCAATTGAAGCTAGTTATTTCCGATTGCTATTCAGTTACTCAATATTAGGTGTTGTGATTTTTTACTCTTTTAGCCATTTGATTGTTATCTTATTTGCATTTGTATTTTTAAATTTCACATTTTTGCTATTTATTATTGATTATAAAACAGGGTATTTACCAGATGTACTCACGTTTCCATTCTTGTTCATGGGGGTGTTATATCAAGTTAGTTCGCCTGCGGGGAATGTCGTTTCGGCTATTTATGCCATTGCGATAGCTTACATTAGTATTCTCGCATTAACAGTGGTGATAGAAAAAGTTAAAAAACAACCACAAATGGGGCGAGGCGACTTTAAACTGATTGCTGGGTGCGCGGCATGGCTTGGTGTGATGAACTTACCTTATTTTTTAGGCTCAGCGGCTGGGCTAGGGCTATTACATTACAGTGTAAGCTATTGGGTATTACCTAAATTCAATGTTGTAAGTGGAAAATCGTATTTGAACAGTGGGAACAGTATGAATGTGGGAAGCCCAACGATTCCTTTTGGCCCTGCTATTTTGATGAGTGCGAGTATTTGGCTGTACTTATCACTTATTTCGTTATAAATGCATTACACAGCC
This sequence comes from Providencia sp. R33, assembly GCF_019343475.1. NCBI lineage: Bacteria > Pseudomonadati > Pseudomonadota > Gammaproteobacteria > Enterobacterales > Morganellaceae > Providencia > Providencia sp. R33. The sequence continues at coordinate 6,521 of NZ_CP072453.1, forward strand.
AAACTATTCACTCGTTTAGTTATTTAGCGGCATTAACCATGGTATCTAAGAACTGTTGCCATTTTTCAGGTGCGCCGAGGTAATTTTGCAACGGAACCCGCAGCCACTGTTCTTGTTGCTGAATCAGCAATGTAGGGAAGCCAGATGCACCCGATTGCGCTAACAACGTTTTACTCCCTTGAATGTGAGACTGAGTTTCACCTTGCTCACATTGTGCATAATCGCTGGTGTACTGAGCAACATCTAGCCCAATGTTCTGCGCTAAATCTAAGAGAACAGCGGTATCATTAATGTGGCGACCTGAAATATAGTGGGCTTTTTGAATTGCTTTTAGCATTTCTAAGCCTTTACCTTGTTTTGTTGCTGCTAATATCGCGGTTTGCGGTATTGCTGAGTCCATAACGAAGTTAGGTTCATGCAGCATTTTGAGGTAATCGTCACCAAAAACTTGCCCTGTCATTGACGCTATGCGTTTATCTGATTGGATAATGTGTTGGCGAAAATTATCATCTAAATGCAGTCGAGAGCTGCCCGCTAACATGCCACCACCATGCATTTCGATATGAATGTTTGGGTGTTTTGCGGCAACTTCAATTAATGGTGCAGCAGCATAGCACCAGCCGCAATAAGGGTCATAAATATAATGTAGGGTAATATTGTTCATAATAATGTCTCGCTGAATTATTTATTAATATACTTAAGGTTGTACCATAGCGTACCCCCTAGATCATTTCGTTTTTAATGTGTATCTACAAGTTACAAGAAGAACCAAAACAAATGAAATCGGGGGTATTTTATTGTCTTATTGAGGCCACTGCATTTCGCCTTTAATTACTTTGGCACTTAGCTCTAAGCTCGATTTTTCATCTAAATTAGGGTATTGAATTTCTATTTTTTTAATCAGTTCATCCGAGTTTTTGCTTGCTTTTGTTGCCCTTTCAAAGTCGCTTAAATATTGCTGAGTAAATGTAACAGTGCCAATATCAAACTTAGAATTGCCAGTAAAATGCCCTGGTACAACAGTTTCGGGTTTAAGTGCTTTAATGCTTTCTAAAGCTTGTTGCCAATTTTTGCGTGAAACTTCAGTTTGTGTATCAGCTACCCATACATGGAGGTTATCGTATACTAATACGCCGCCCACAACCGCTTTTAAAGAGGGTACCCACAGATAAGTTCTGTCTGGTGATGCACCATCAAGGCCTTTAATCTCTAATTTTTCACCATCAACAGTAAAGCTGTTTCCTTTAATGACTTCAGGGACAATTACATGGCTTGGCGCTTCATTTTTTAATTCACCGCCCCAGTAGGCAAGTTTGCCATCTTTAGTAGCGTTTATAGCGTTGACTGTTTCGGCCGTTGCAACCACTTTCGCTTCAGGGAAGGCTTTTGTAAGTGTTTCTAAACCGAAATAATAATCAGGGTCTGAATGGCTAATATAAATGGTGGTTAATTTTTTATTCAGCTTTTGGATTTTATCGACTAGTTTCTGTGCGTCGTTGTTCTGAAACTGAGCATCAATTAAAACCACTTCAGTTGGGCCGCTAATAATTTCAGAAGAAACTGGGAAAACACTGTTATGGCCTGGGTTATATACATCCAATGTTAGCTTTTCAGCCTGAGCCATATGCATTGTTGTTGCGAATAATGTCGTTGCTGCTAATAAGGTGAATTTCATTTTTATATCCTAAAATTAAGTGATGCAGATAAATGTTGTTTGGCTTGGTGTGTATATTAGATTGTAATAATGGTGGGAAAAACAGCATAATTAGGCTTTGTTTGTTGCATAAATCGGTCGAATTGGTGGGTTATGGATAGATTAAAAGCGGTAGAAGTGTTTATCACTATTGTGGAGAGTGGCAGCCTAAGTAGTGCGGCAGATAAGTTAGACATGTCTCGGGCGATGGTTACTCGCTATTTATCTGAGATGGAGCAATGGGCGGGGGTTCGGTTATTAAACCGTACAACAAGGCGGCTCAGTTTAACCTCGGCGGGTGAAGGGGTTTACCAACAATCATTACAGCTAAATGCGATTTCACAAACTGTCCCTGTGCAGCAAGAGCATGATAACCAAGCACTATCGGGGCTTGTGCGTATTAGTTGCTCACAATCTATTGCACAAAGTGCACTTTCCATTGCAATGACCGAGTTTATGCAACAGTACCCCAATATGGCGATTGATATGCAAATATCGAATAAATCAGTGAACCTTATTGAGGAAAGAATTGATTTAGCGATCCGTATTACGAACCAACTAGAGCCAAGCCTGATTGCTAAGCCGCTTTCAACCTGCTATTCCGTGATCTGTGCATCTCCCCGTTTTTTGGAAGGGAAAAAGTACCCGACAAAACCAGAGGATTTAGCATTACTGGATTGTTTAACTTATAACTTCTTTGGGCGTAGTTTATGGGCATTTGAAAAAGCGGGGGAGCAACACACGGTGTTAGTGGATGGAAGGCTGAGTGCCAATGAATCCGTTTTTATCGCCGAAGCGACCTTAAATGGAGCCGGGGTTTCTATGCAGCCTTATTATTCAGTGGCAAAGTATTTGGATTCAGGTGAATTAATCCAATTATTACCTGATTACACACCAATGCCATTAGGTATTTACGCCGTCTATACTAGTCGACAAAAAATGCCGACCTCACTACGTGCAGTGATTGATTACCTTGCTAACTGGTTTAGTACTTCACCGTACTGGTTATCACTGATGCAGCAAGGCCAACGCTAAATGCTGTTCAATCTGGTTAAATTGTTTCTTTAAGTGTTGTGTGAAAATATCAGTGAGTTGCGATGATGGCCGGTGAATAGGCCTAATTAAACTGACTGTAAATGGGATTGAAAAGCTTAAAGGGCGCAGAGCCAGCTTACCTGAAGATTGCTGGTGGAAATCAAGAGCAGTCAGTGGGTTAACAATGGAAACCCCAATACCCTTCAGTGCCATCGCACAAATAGACGAGGCAGAGTGCGTCTCCATCACCATTTTTCGGTCAATTTGCTGCTCCGCAAATGTTGAGTCAATTAATTGGCGGTAGCTGTCTGTTAAAGACAAACTAATAAATCGTTGATGCTGAAAATCGCTGGGGGTTAAGACCTTTTTTTGAGTGAGAGGGTGCCCCGCAGGTAACACACACACTTCATTTAAACTTCCAAGGGTTTGTTGCTCAGTACCCGGCGGCATTTGCAAATGTTCTGTTAAACCAAAGTCATAGCGCTGAGCAGAAAGCCATTCCTCAAGCACGGGAGACTCTTGCGGGATAACGGTGATACTGACATCGGGGTAGCTTTCCATGAAAGATTGGCAGACTGACGGTAAAAGAGATTGGGCAAAAGCAGGTAAGCAGGTGACAGAAATTTGAGCATGTTCAAAACGGCGTATTGTTTCTGCTGAATTTTTGATGCGCTCTAATCCATAATAAGAACGTTCAACTTCCTCTAAAAATCGCAGCCCTTGCGCGGTAGGTTGCAAGCGCCCTTTGACGCGATCAAACAGCTTAAATTGCAGTAAATGCTCAAGGCGTGCCAGCTCACGGCTGATGGTAGGCTGTGAAGTATTCAGCAATGCAGCGGCTTCCGTCAGGTTAGGGGCGGTCATCACTGCACGAAATATCTCAATATGTCTCCACGAAATGGCTTGCATTTCTCACCTCAAAACTAAATCCATATCAAATATGAATAGACTTTAGCAAAATGGATATTTTTTTTCCCACCTTTTCTCTGAATAATAGACTTTAATATAATAAAAACTTGCAAACGAGAAACATAATGACTTCATTCGCAACTACTTCAAGCCAATATTTAACCCCTGAACATTTACGCGCGCTACCTGCACAATATGGTACCCCTGTTTGGATATATGATAGTGCGGTCATCATTGAGCGTATTAAGCAATTACAAGTCTTTGATACGGTGCGCTTTGCGCAAAAAGCTAGTTCAAATATCCACATTTTGCGCTTAATGAGAGAGCAGGGCGTTAAAGTCGATTCAGTTTCTTTAGGGGAAATCGAACGTGCGCTGGTGGCGGGATTCAAGCCAGGTCGTGAAAATTCAGAAATTGTGTTTACTGCGGACGTGCTTGATAGAGCCACATTGGCTAAAGTGACGGAACTGGATATACCTGTCAATGCGGGTTCAATTGATATGCTAGACCAAATTGGTCAGCAAAAAGCGGGGCACCCAGTTTGGCTGCGTATTAACCCAGGTTTTGGTCATGGTCATAGCCAAAAAACCAATACTGGCGGCGAAAACAGTAAACACGGTATTTGGCATGAAGACTTACCTGCCGCACTCGAAAAAATTCGTCATTACAATTTATCGTTAATCGGTATTCATATGCACATTGGTTCAGGCGTTGATTATCAACATCTTGCAGATGTATGCGATTCAATGGTTGCACTGGTCACAACTGCTGGCGTGGATCTTCATGCTATTTCAGCGGGTGGTGGGCTATCGACACCTTATCGTGAAAGCGATGAATTAATCGATGTGCAGCATTATTATAGTCTATGGGATAACGCGCGCCAGCGCATAGCACAGCATCTAGGACACGCAATTGAACTTGAAATCGAACCGGGTCGCTATTTAGTTGCAGAATCGGGCGTTTTACTGGCGGAAGTGCGTGCTGTTAAAGATATGGGCAGCCGTCATTATGTCCTAGTCGACAGTGGTTTTAATGATTTAATGCGCCCAGCGATGTACGGCAGTTATCATCATATTTCTGTTTTACCGGCAGACGGAAGTGCTGCGGATGAGTCACAATTAAAAGACACCATCATTGCAGGCCCTTTATGTGAATCTGGTGATGTATTCACCCAGCTTGAAGGTGGACTTGTGGTGACTCGTGCGTTACCTGAGGTCAACGTGGGGGATTATTTGGTTTTTCACGATACAGGCGCCTACGGCGCATCGATGTCTTCAAACTATAATAGCCGCCCATTATTACCAGAGGTAATGTTTGTTGAGGGTAAACCGCAATTAATTCGCCGTCGCCAAACAATAGAAGAATTATTAGCATTAGAGCTATCGCTTTAAAAATTGCTAATATGATGAAAAAACCAGCGCTTAGGTCGCTGGTTTTTTTTATTTTGAAGAAAGCAAAAACTACTCTTTTGGGTGATTTACAATATTTTTTCGCATGTGAATATAAGGGGGCCACTACTGATCAATTGATATTTTTGGAATAATTTAAATATGAGGCTAATACTCTTTTTTTCTTTGTTTTTATTATCTGGTTGTTATTTGAAATCACCTAAAGTCGACATTTTAAAACCTTCGTATAGGATGTTGAACTTTAGCTACGATAGTAAATATTTATCATATGATTCAGATTATAATGTTCTAATCCCTCCTCCTAGAAATGAAAAGGATTTTTATTTATTAAAAGATAAAGCAAAGTCAGGTGACTCAGATAGCAATTTATTAATGTTTAAATTGTTCTATAAAGATTCAAATTGTAATTATTTTTCTTTTGGAAATATAAAATCTGATTTTATTTGTGCAAAGGCTATTGATTATTTAATTGATTCAGTCAATAGCAATCCTAATAATAATCTAGCCTTGTATGAAATGAGTAAGCTGTATTACAACGGCATTGTTTTAGAAAGAAATGATAACAAGGCAATGGGTATTCTAGACAGAATAATAAAAAAAGGGGGAAGAAACGCGGTATTGGTTTGTGATTATTTAGTCGAAATAACACTTTTTGATGATGATAGAAATATCAAAGATCTCGATAAAGCGCGGTATTATGCAAATATTGGCGCAGAAAATGGTAGTGAAAAATGCCAAAAGTATCATGATGATATTGACAGTTATATGAACAATAAACGAAAGAATAGGGGGTTGTATGGAAAGTAAAATATATATACCAACGCATTATTTACAGGCAGTTAATTAAGGTGGTGGTTGAAAATTTGATGAGGAAATTATTAATTTTTCTGGTCTTTATCCTAGTTGGGTGTGGGGCAAATTTACACTCAGAAAAATTTGTAAAAAATCCCTCTTATAGAATGTTAGCATTTTCTATCGGGAGTGTGAAATCTAAACAAGAAAAACAATATCTCCAAACGATGCTGCCGATTCAAAGCGTTAAGAAGTTTTATGAACTTCAATATAAAGCAAATAAAGGTGATGTAAAAAGCCATTATCTTTTATTTTTATTATATTTTGATGATTCAGCCTGTTCTAAAAAGAGTTTGGTTAATTTAAAACGGGTTGCGGATGAAAATTGTAAGATAGCGTTAGGACATTTAAATGAAGCAGTGAATATTGAACCTAATTTTCAGCTAGGTTTGTATAAGCTCGCTTATTTTAACCAATATGGTATTGGCATGGACGTTAATTTTAATCAGTCAATAGCATATTGGGAAAGGTTGAAAGAAACGCAAGGGTATTATCGAGAATTAGCATTGGTATCAGCAGCAAAAATCTATTTTTATGAGTTTAATGAAATTGATAAGGCAAAAGAATATTTAACCATTTGTGCAAAAGAAGGTGGGGCTAGGTGTCAATTTGAGTTAAATGGTTGGGATAACAAAATGAAGTTACGCCCTTATATATTGGATGCAAAAAATAGAGAGCGCGAGCTAGAAAAAAGGGAATAGTCAGTTTTATATTTTCAAGTTAATTTTTCGGTGTGGTTTGTTCTATTAATAGTAATAACAAAAAATTCAAGGAGTAGGTTACTCCTTGAATTTTATTGCTTATTTATAAACTAAGCGGCTTTCTTTTTCTTGCTCGCGTCTTCGTTTGACGGTTCATCAGGGGACTTTTTTGACGGAAGCACTCCTAAGTCATCAAATTCAAACTCATCGACATTAATTGTACGTAACCGGCTTGCTTCTGCTTTACGTAGGATATCGGCTTCTTCCTGCGTGATGACATTCTCAGGCAGCATTTGATCAGCCAGTTTGTCTAAACGGGTGAAGCTCAGTTTACGTTCTTTCAGACGGCAGATGCGCTCGAAAATAGGCTCAGCAGCAATGATGTCATATAACGCTTGGTTCACTAACCCATGTGGGTTATTTTCCGTTGGCGTTAAGTATTGACCACGGCCTAATCTGTCACGGGTTTCTGATGGTTCCATCAACAGCTGTGCCAATTTATGGTCAAGTCTGTCTGATGGCATGGACATCGCACGGCCTGTAGGGAACAAGGTTACTCGCATAATCGCTGCCACCATTTTGTTCGGGAAGTTTTTCAGCAGCTCATCAATCGCTTTTTCAGATTGATATAAGCAATCTTCAACAGCCCATTTTACCAGTGGTAAATCCGCTTTTTGGCGACCTTCATCTTCATAGCGTTTTAAGGTTGCTGACGCAAGATACAGGTTGCTAAGAATATCCCCTAAGCGAGCTGAAATACGTTCACGACGTTTTAAGCTACCGCCTAATACGCCCATTGCGACATCGGATAACAGAGCTAAGTTGGCACTTTGACGATTTAACATTTGATAATAGCGGCGTGTTTCATCTTTCGTTGGTGCATGACTACCACGACCGTTAGTTAAACCTAACCAGAAGCTGCGGAATTGGTTGCTAATGACGTGACCAATGTGACCAAACACCGCTTTATCAAATTTGTGCAGGTTGTTATCTTGCGCTGCCGCCATTTCCTCTAAGACGAAAGGATGGCAACGGATCGCACCTTGACCAAAGATAATCATGCTGCGTGTGAGGATGTTTGCGCCTTCAACGGTAATTGCGATCGGGGCACCTTGGTAAGCCCGTGCAACAAAGTTTGAGTCCCCTAAGCAAATGCCTTTACCACCAGTGATATCCATCGCATCAATAATGGCGCGCTGGCCGCGGTGGGTACAGTGGTATTTAACGATAGCCGAAAGTACCGCTGGTTTTTCGCCTAACATAATGCCAGAGGTGATTAAGGTTGCGGCGGCATCCATCAAGTAAGTATTACCTGCGATGCGTGCTAAAGGTTCTTCGATACCTTCCATTTTACCAATCGGTAATTTGAATTGGCGGCGAATATAAGAGTAAGCGCCAGTCGCGATAGCGATGCTTTTTAAGCTACCTGTTGAGTTCGATGGTAAGGTGATTCCGCGACCAACAGATAGGCATTCCACTAACATTCTCCAGCCTTGTCCCGCCATTTTTGGCCCGCCGATGATGTAATCGATAGGAACAAAAATATCTTTTCCGCGAGTCGGGCCATTCATGAATGGAACATTCAGTGGGAAGTGACGGTGACCAATTTCAACACCTGGTGTATTGGTTGGGATTAATGCACAGGTGATACCGAGGTTTTTCTCACCACCTAATAATTTGTCTGGATCTGACAATTTAAACGCAAGGCCGAGTACAGTCGCAATCGGTGCTAAGGTAATGTAGCGTTTATTCCATGATAAGCGCATACCTAATACTTGCTCACCTTGCCATTCACCCATACAGACAACGCCTGAATCGGGAATCGCCCCCGCATCGGAGCCTGCTTCAGGGCTGGTTAAGGCAAAGCACGGAATTTCTTCACCTGTTGCTAGGCCCGGTAAATAACGTTGTTTTTGCTCATCAGTACCATAATGTTGCAGTAATTCACCTGGACCTAATGAGTTCGGAACACCCACAGTAATAGCTAAAATGCCTGATACACCTGCAAGTTTTTGTAATACTTGAGATTGTGCGTAAGCTGAAAATTCAAGCCCGCCATACTCTTTTTTGATGATCATAGCGAAGAAACGGTGATCACGAAGGTATTGCCAAACTTCAGGTGTTAAATCGGCAAGTTCATGACTAACTTCAAAGTCATTCACCATACCGCACACAGTTTCTACTGGGCCATCAATAAATGCTTGTTCTTCCGTAGTTAACTGTGGTTTTGGGTAGTTATGCAGTTTATTCCAGTCTGGGGCACCACGGAAAAGATCGCCTTCCCACCATGTGGTTCCTGCGTCAATAGCTTCTTTTTCAGTTCTCGACATTGGTGGCATGACTTTTTGGAACATTTTCATGGCACGCGCGGAGAAAAAAGATTGGCGTATAGGAGAAAAAACGAAAGGAAATAAGACCAGAGCCACTGGCAGCAACATCCAGTAACTCCAAATATTTAACACACCCATGACGGCAGTATAGGCTAATAGCAGTACTGTACTGAGTACAAGGGAAGTTCTGTGGTAACAGAGTACGCCGATTAAGGCGAGAAATAACACAATGCTAAGAAGGATCATGGTGAAGCTCCTGTCGACTTGTAAGAGGTCTGACCTGTTTGTTGTCTCAATCTATACCTAGCAATAAAGAATTAGCAATATATTTACATCTTAATTACAACTTAGTTCACAAAAACACCAAATAATGACCGTGAAAGTTGAAATTAAAATAATCACCAATAAAGAAAATAAGGTTATTAAGTATAACTAAACGTTATTTTTGTCGATGGGTTCAAGACCGCACAATCAAAAGTAGAAACAAAGCTCCCCCTGTGCAACAATCTGAGTATTAAAGCTTAATGACTGATATCCATCTAAATTTGTGCCACTAAGTGGTCTGTTTTATGTGAATTATTTTGGATGTAAGTTAGCGATATTCTCAATAACGTATTCTTAATTAAGGGGAAACCTCATGTACCAAGATCTAATCCGTGGTGAATTGACTGAAGCAGCCGAGACGTTATCGAATTTCTTAAGTGACGAAGCGAATATTGAAGCTATTCAACAAGCGGCGGTATTATTAGCTGATTCATTTAAAGCAGGTGGTAAAGTGCTATCTTGTGGTAATGGTGGATCACACTGTGATGCAATGCATTTTGCGGAGGAACTCACAGGCCGCTATCGTGAAAATCGCCCCGGCTATCCTGCTATTGCAATTTCAGATGTTAGCCATTTATCCTGCGTGAGCAATGACTTCGGTTATGATTTTGTTTTTTCTCGTTTTATTGAAGCTGTTGGCATGAAAGGTGATGTGTTATTAGGAATTTCGACCTCGGGTAATTCAGGCAATATCATCAAAGCCATTGCTGCTGCTCGTGAAAAAGGCATGAAAGTTATCACATTAACAGGAAAAGATGGTGGCAAAATGGCAGGCACGGCGGATATTGAAATTCGTGTCCCTCATTTTGGTTATGCAGACCGTATTCAAGAGATCCATATCAAAGTTATCCATATCCTTATTCAACTAATTGAAAAAGAGATGGTGAAGTAACGGTTTAGTCGTTGTAGGAGCTTTAAAATGTGCGAGTTACTTGGCATGAGTGCCAATGTCCCAACTGATATTACCTTTAGTTTGAGTGGGTTAATTTCTCGAGGCGGTCAAACTGGCCCACATAAAGATGGCTGGGGAATTACGTTCTACGAAGGTCTCGGGTGTCGCACATTTAAAGATCCACAACCGAGCTTTACATCACCCGTTGCGCGTTTCGTGCAGGAATACCCAATTAAGTCTGAATGTATTGTGGCTCACATTCGCCAAGCTAATCGGGGGGATGTGTCGTTAGTGAATACTCACCCCTTTACCAGAGAGCTGTGGGGGCGCAATTGGACTTATGCCCATAATGGGCAGCTTAAAGGATACCGTTCCCTTGATACTGGGCGTTATTGGCCGATTGGGGAAACCGATAGTGAATGGGCATTTTGTTGGATTTTGCAGCAGTTGAGTGAGAAATATCCTCGGAAGCCATCGAACTGGAAAAGTGTTTTTCGCTTTATTGCCACTCTTGCGGATCAATTGAGGGATAAAGGTGTCTTCAATATGTTGCTGTCTGATGGGCAATATTTGATGGCGTTTAGCTCAACGAAATTACATTGGATCACGCGTAAAGCACCATTTGGTATGGCAAAGTTACTCGATCAAGATATTGAAATTGATTTTGCACAGTGTACAACACCAACAGATATTGTCTCTGTGATTGCAACTCAACCTTTGACTGGCAACGAAGACTGGCAAAAGATTGAGCCAGGTAACTTTGTGTTATTCCACCTTGGTCAGCGCATACTGTGATTTCATCCCCAACAGTTTTGTTGGGGTATCCGGTAAGCCCATGACCGCATATTTTCCTGAGTTTACCGAAACGTGTGCAAGCCTTCCTGTTTGGTTGAAATATTCATAGGCGGGCTGAAGCTGCTTCCAAAACGTATAATGGCTTGAATTTTGGTAGCGCAGCATATTTTCTTTCGTCATTTTAAACGGATAGATATTTACGCTAATCGTTGATTGGCCGTTTAGCAATGCGGTTTCTACGGTTTGATAAATCTCGCCCATGTATTTATCAGTCATTGCATAACAACCAACTGACACACAACTGCCGTGGATCATCAGGTAACTTCCGCTATACCCTTGGGCTTTATCGAATTCATTAGGAAAACCAATATTGATAGATCGGTAATACCGACTATTAGGGTTGAGTTGCTCAGCCGTAATTTGATAGAAACCTTCAGGACTTTTAAGATCACCCTCTATTTTCTTTGGCCCTAACCCACCAGAAAACTTACAAATTGGATAGGTTTTCGACAAGGCATATTTGCCTGATGGTGTTTTTTGGTAGAGTTCAAGTACACCTTCTTGTTTAAATATTTGTATAAATATCGATGAGTCAAGATTCGCTCGTGATTGATTCTTTAACAAAAATGAAGCGTTATCTGCCTGAGTAACCGATGTATACATGAGTACAAATGGGGATACGACACAAATTAATTTACTTGTTTTCATGCTTAAGCCAAATATTGAAGGTGATATTGATTAAAAATAACACATGTTTTACACATTTTAGACGAGCTGTTTAAAAATTAATATAGGTTGTTAATAGTTTTTAAATGAATCTTTATTGTTTAAATAATAATCAGCCATCGATAAATGTGAGTCTATAGTTCGGTAATATCGAATTGTTAATGGAAAAAATTAAATAATAATGCAATTTGCTTGAACTATGTCACTTCTCTAGACGGACAGCGTGAACTGAAACTGATAAAATTACGACTGGCAGAAGACAAGAATTTAGTAACAATTTTGTGAGAATACTCGCTCAAGTCACGAAAGTGACTTGAGTAGTTTTTATGACTGAGTCGCTATCATTCATTGCTGAATCGTTAGCTTAGGGTTTAACTGATAAACTTGTGCAGATCTTATGATTAAAATTAAAAAAGGCCTCAACCTTCCCATCGCAGGTGAGCCAGCCCAAGTGATAGAAGACGGCCCGAAAATTCAACACGTAGCACTGCTAGGTGAGGAATATGTCGGAATGCGTCCTTCGATGCTGGTTAAAGAAGGTGAGAGTGTAATAAAAGGACAGGTTCTCTTTGAAGACAAAAAGAACCCAGGGGTCGTATTTACGAGTCCTGCCTGCGGAAAAATTGTTGCTATTCATCGTGGTGAGCGTCGTGTATTGCAATCTGTTGTTATTGAAATCGAAGGTGATGAGCAAGTCACTTTTGCTGCATATTCGCGTGATGAACTTCCCGTATTAACTCGTGAACAAGTCGAAGATAACCTAATCAAATCAGGTATGTGGACTTCTTTAAGAACGCGTCCATTTAGCCGTTCTCCACAACCAGGTTCTTCACCTATTGCTATCTTTGTGACTGCAATGGACACCAGTCCACTTGCTGCAGATCCTATTGGAATCATTCGCGAAAATGAGCAAGCATTTAATGATGGCTTATTGGTTCTTAGCCGCTTAACGGAAGGTAAAATCCATGTATGCCATGGAGAGGGAGATTTACCGAAGGTTAACAGCCAAGCCCAAATTACCTATACCCAATTTAGCGGGCCACACCCTGCGGGGTTAGCTGGTACTCACATTCATTTTTTGGAGCCTGTGAGCATCAAGAAAAAAGTGTGGAGTCTGAATTACCAAGATGTTATCGCTATTGGAAATCTATTTGTTACGGGTCACTTATACACTGATCGTGTTGTTTCCCTTGCTGGCCCACAAGTTGAAAAACCGCGCTTACTGCGCACCCGCCTTGGGGCTGATTTATATGAATTGACCCAAGGGCAACTCAAAGCAGGTGAAAACCGTATTATTTCGGGGTCTGTGCTTTGGGGGGTTACCTGTGATGAAGCCCATCACTATCTTGGTCGTTTTCATAACCAAGTTTCTGTTCTCGCAGAAGGTCGTGAAAAGGAATTATTTGGATGGATTATGCCAGGGGTAAATAAATTCACCATTACCCGCACAACAATTGGGCATTTCCTAAAAAATAAACGCTTTAACTTTACGACAACGATGAACGGTGGTGAGCGTTCAATGGTACCAATTGGTAACTATGAACGAGTTATGCCGCTGGACATCATGGTCACGCATTTATTGCGCGATCTCCTTGCGGGGGATACCGATACATCACAAGAGCTAGGCTGTTTAGAGCTGGATGAAGAAGATTTAGGGTTATGTACCTACGTCTGCCCAGCGAAGTATGAATACGGTCCTGTGCTGCGTGATGTGCTGTCCAAGATAGAGCTAGAAGGGTAATTCCATGGGTCTGAAACATTTATTTGAAAAATATGAGCACCATTTTGAGCCCGGTGGAAAGTTAGCGAAATATTATGCGCTGTATGAAGCCGTTTCGACTGTTTTCTACACGCCGGGTACAGTGACTAAAGGTCGCTCTCACGTTCGAGATACTATCGATCTTAAACGTATGATGATCTTGGTGTGGCTCGCCGTTTTCCCAGCGATGTTCTGGGGTATGTATAATGTAGGAAATCAAGCGATCCCAGCATTGCATCAGCTTTATAGTGGTGCTGAATTACAGCAAATTATTGCAGGTGATTGGCATTACAGCTTAGCGCAGTTCTTAGGCGCATCATTGTCAATGGATGCCGGGTGGGGAAGTAAAATGCTGCTTGGTGCAGTGTATTTTCTTCCTATTTATGCCGTTGTTTTCTTGGTCGGTGGGTTCTGGGAAGTGTTGTTTGCCATGATCCGCGGTCATGAAATCAACGAAGGCTTCTTTATCACCTCCATCTTGTTTGCATTGATTGTTCCTCCAACGATTCCACTATGGCAGGCCGCACTTGGGATTACCTTTGGTGTGGTTGTCGCGAAAGAAATTTTTGGTGGAACAGGGCGCAACTTCTTAAACCCAGCATTAGCCGGTCGTGCATTTTTATTCTTTGCTTACCCAGCACAGATTTCGGGTGACCTAGTCTGGACTGCTGCGGATGGTTTCTCTGGTGCAACGCCTTTGTCCCAGTGGGCAACGGGTGGCGAGCACGCACTGATGAATACCGTTAGCGGCGAGCCTATTACATGGATGCAAGCATTTTTAGGTAACATGCCTGGCTCTATCGGTGAAGTATCGACATTGATGCTGTTTATCGGTGGTGCGCTGATTATGTTCTTCCGCATTGCATCGTGGCGTATTGTGGCTGGCGTGATGCTGGGCATGATCGCAATGTCTTATATGTTTAATCTTATCGGTTCAGATACTAACCCGCTGTTTGCAATGCCATGGTGGTGGCATATGGTGTTGGGTGGTTTTGCGTTCGGTATGATTTTTATGGCGACAGACCCTGTTTCAGCCTCGTTTACGGATAAAGGTAAATGGGCTTACGGTATTCTGATCGGCGTAATGTGTGTTCTTATCAGAGTGGTTAACCCAGCTTATCCAGAAGGGATGATGCTGGCTATCCTGTTCGCCAACCTGTTTGCTCCTCTGTTTGACTATCTGGTCGTTCAGGCAAATATTAAGCGGAGAAAAGCTCGTGGCTAATGAAAAACCAATCAATAACGATGGCGTCGGCAGAACATTTCTTGTTGTGTTTATTCTGTGCCTCGTGTGTTCAATCATTGTCGCTGGGGCTGCGGTTGGTTTAAAACCACAGCAACAGGAACAAATTCAATTAGATACTCAGCGTAATATTTTGAGTGTTGCGGGGCTTTCTACGCCTAAAATGAGCGCAGATGAAGTTCAAAAAGTTTATGCAGAACGTATCGAGCCAAAACTTTTAAATTTCAAAACTAATGAGTTATCAGATAGTACTGGGCGTTTTGTACTAAATGATGAACTACGCAGTGATGAAACCAGTATTGCGCTTTCACCACAAGAAGATATTGCGAAAATTCGCCGTCGTGCGAATAGCGCTGAAATCTACTTGGTAAAAGACGATACAGGTAAAGTTTCACAAATCATTTTACCAGTTTATGGTTCAGGGTTGTGGTCAGTGATGTACGCCTTTATCGCTGTTGATGTTGACGGTGTGACATCTCGTGGTATCACTTACTACGCACATGGTGAAACCCCAGGACTGGGTGGTGAAGTGGATAACCCGCAGTGGAAAGCGCAATGGCCGGGCAAAAAACTGTTTAATGAACAAGGTATCCCTGCAATTAAAATTGTGCGTAGTGGTGCAACCGATAGCCCTTATGGCATCGATGGCCTTTCGGGTGCGACTCTGACATCAAACGGTATTCAGCATATGTTTGATTTCTGGTTAGGTGACAACGGCTTTGGTCCGTTCCTGAAAAAAGTACGTGAAGGAGCGCTGAATAATGGCTGATTCAAAAGAAGTAAAACGCGTCCTACTCGGGCCGCTATTCGATAACAACCCAATTGCCTTACAGGTTTTGGGTGTGTGTTCTGCATTAGCCGTCACGACTAAGTTAGAAACAGCGTTGGTGATGACAATTGCCGTAACACTGGTTACTGCATTTTCTAACTTTTTTATCTCACTGATTCGAAACTATATTCCAAGCAGTGTACGTATCATCGTACAAATGGCCATCATTGCTTCATTGGTTATTGTCGTGGACCAAATTCTGCGAGCTTATGCCTATGAGATATCAAAACAGCTTTCTGTCTTTGTTGGCTTAATTATTACTAACTGTATCGTGATGGGGCGTGCAGAAGCTTATGCTATGAAAGCGCCACCTATTGAAAGCTTTATGGATGGTATTGGTAATGGCCTTGGCTACGGTGTGATCCTTGTTTTAGTCGGTTTCCTGCGTGAGCTATTTGGTTCGGGTAAATTATTTGGTATTACCGTGTTTGAATCACTGCAAAATGGTGGTTGGTACATGCCGAATGGCTTGTTCCTCTTGGCGCCAAGTGCATTCTTTATCATTGGTATGTTGATTTGGGGACTTCGCGTTCTAAAACCAGCTCAGGTAGAGAAGGATTAATCAAATGGAACATTATATTAGCCTGTTTGTTAAAGCCATCTTTATTGAAAACATGGCATTAGCCTTCTTCTTAGGGATGTGTACTTTCCTTGCGGTATCGAAAAATGTCAAAACGGCATTTGGTTTAGGGATTGCGGTCACGGTTGTTCTCGGGATTTCTGTTCCAGCCAATAACTTGGTGTACAACCTAGTGCTGCGTGATGGGGCGATAGCCGAAGGGGTGGACTTATCTTTCCTGAATTTTATTACCTTTATTGGTGTGATAGCGGCGTTGGTTCAGATCCTCGAAATGATTTTGGATCGTTATTTTCCATCTCTGTATAACGCGTTAGGTATCTTCTTGCCATTGATTACTGTTAACTGTGCAATTTTTGGTGGCGTATCTTTCATGGCTCAGCGTGA
This sequence comes from Providencia sp. R33, assembly GCF_019343475.1. Taxonomy (NCBI): domain Bacteria; kingdom Pseudomonadati; phylum Pseudomonadota; class Gammaproteobacteria; order Enterobacterales; family Morganellaceae; genus Providencia; species Providencia sp. R33. The sequence goes on from NZ_CP072453.1 coordinate 22,982, forward strand.
TTATAACTTTAGCGAATCCGTCGTTTATGGCTTCGGTTCAGGGATCGGCTGGATGCTTGCTATCGTATTGATGGCAGCTATCCGTGAGAAGATGAAATACTCAGATATCCCCGCAGGTCTAAAAGGGTTAGGTATCACCTTTGTGACAACAGGCTTGATGGCATTGGGCTTTATGTCCTTCTCCGGTGTGCAGCTATAAAGGCGAGAAGAATTCATGGAAATTATTATTCTAGGTGTAGTGATGTTTACCCTGATTGTCTTGGTGCTGACAGGTTTAATCCTGTTTGCCAAATCCAAGTTGGTCAATACAGGGAACATCAAAGTTGAAGTTAATGGCGACCCAGATAAAAGCTTTGAAGCCCCTGCGGGCGACAAATTATTAGGCATGTTATCTAGCCAAGGTATTTTTGTCTCATCGGCTTGCGGTGGTGGTGGATCATGTGGGCAGTGCCGTGTGAAAATCAAAGACGGTGGTGGGGATATTTTACCGACCGAGTTGTCGCACATTAATAAACGCGAAGCCAAAGAAGGCTGCCGCTTAGCCTGCCAAGTGAATGTGAAGCAAGACCTTAAAATTGAGCTTCCAGAAGAAATTTTTGGTGTGAAAAAATGGGAGTGCGAAGTTATCTCTAACGATAATAAAGCCACTTTCATTAAAGAGTTAAAACTGAAAATTCCAGCAGGGGAAGTCGTTCCTTTCCGTGCGGGTGGTTATATTCAGATTGAGTGCCCAGAACATGTTGTAAAATATGAAGATTTCGATGTTCCTGAAGAATATCGTGAAGACTGGGATAAGTTTAATTTGTTCCGTTATGTTTCTGAAGTTAAAGAGCCAACGGTGCGTGCATATTCAATGGCTAACTACCCTGAAGAGCACGGTATTATTATGTTGAACGTGCGTATTGCAACACCTCCGCCGCGCAATCCAGACGTTCCACCGGGAATTATGTCTTCTTATATTTGGTCATTAAAGCCAGGTGATAAGGTGACAATTTCAGGTCCGTTCGGAGAGTTTTTTGCGAAAGAAACAGAAGCTGAAATGGTATTTATTGGTGGTGGTGCAGGGATGGCGCCGATGCGTTCGCACATTTTCGACCAATTACGCCGTTTAGACTCAAAACGCAAAATCAGTTTCTGGTATGGTGCGCGTTCTGTTCGTGAAATGTTCTACACAGAAGATTTTGACGAGCTTGCGGCAGAACATGAAAACTTCACATGGAATGTGGCGCTTTCAGACCCATTACCAGAAGATAACTGGAATGGTTACACAGGCTTTATTCATAATGTTCTGTATGAAAATTACTTGAAAGACCACCCGGCGCCTGAAGATTGTGAGTTCTATATGTGTGGGCCACCAATGATGAACGCTGCAGTGATCAAAATGCTGAAAGACCTTGGTGTTGAAGACGAAAATATCTTACTGGATGATTTCGGTGGTTAAGTAATTTTATTGGATTTATCGTACTTACCAAGTAAAGTACTGACAGTAATTGAATAAAGAGGGAAATACTTCCCTCTTTATCATTTATATTAATACTGTTAGTTGCTAATTATTTAATTGGTTATTAATGGCTTAAGAGATATTTTGACTTGAACATTCTCTGCATGGGTGACGATGTAAAGTGTGTTAATAGTCTGAGCGAACCGACAATACGCGCTCATGATTGACGCGGAGAAAATAATGCTGAACAAAAGAATTTATACCTCAATCTTACTGTTTGTTGCCGCGCTGTTTCTGACAGCATGTGGTGGCCCAGAACAACAAAACCTTCAGGGGCAGACGATGGGGACGTATTACTCTGTTAAATATGTCACTGATGCTTCAGAACAAAAACCTGAAGCCATTCAAGCCGAAATTGATAAGCGTTTGGAGGAAGTTAATGACCAAATGTCAACTTACCGCCCTGATTCTGAATTAAGTCGTTTTAACCAATTTAAAGAAGTGAATACGCCTTTCCCTGTATCAGCAGCGACAGCAAAAGTAGTCAAAAAAGCGATTGAAATTAATAAACTAACAGATGGCTCTTTAGATGTAACCGTTGGGCTATTAGTTAATTTATGGGGTTTTGGCCCAGAAGGTCGCGTGACGAAAGCCCCTTCAGATGAAGAACTTGCTAAACGCCGTGCATGGGTAGGGATTGAAAAGCTTTCAGTACAAGATAACAACCTGATTAAAACCATTCCAGAGCTATATGTTGACTTGTCTTCTATTGCTAAAGGTTATGGTGTTGATGTTGTTGCTGAATATTTAGAGTCACAAGGTATCAATGACTATATGGTTGATATCGGTGGTGAAGTACGTACAAAAGGCAAAAATGGTAAAGAAGCGCCATGGCGCATTGCTATTGAGAAACCATCAACGGATGGTGTGAGCCAAACCGCACAAGAAATTATTGAGCCAGGTGACCGTTCAATTGCAACATCTGGCGATTATCGTAATTATTTTGAGCAAGATGGCGTGCGTTTTTCACATACTATAGACCCAAAAACAGGTCGCCCAATTACTCATAATCTGGTCTCTATCACGGTACTCGCAGAAAATTGTATGAGTGCGGATGGCTTATCCACAGGGTTAAATGTATTAGGGCCAGAAGCGGGTTTTGCCCTTGCTGAAAAAATGAATGTGCCTGTTTTTATGATAGTTAAGACAGATAAAGGTTTTGAAGAGCGTTATACTAAGGCATTCGAACCATTTTTAACAAAGAAACAGTAAGTTGAGGAGGCTAAAAGTATGCTAAATATTTTTATTGCAACTTTTGCACTGTTTTTGCTGGCTTTCTTAGGCATGTCACTGGGGTACATTATTAAGCGTAAAAGCATCCAAGGCAGTTGCGGCGGTTTAAGTAGCATCGGTGTCGAAAAAGTATGTGATTGCCCTGAACCTTGTGATGCACGTAAAAAGCGCATGGCACGCGATGAAGCTCGGCAAAAGTTGTTAAGTAAAAACCGAATTCTATAGTGGGATATATTGTTGATATATAAAGCCCTTAATAGCCGATAGGGGCTTTGTATTCACTGTATGTATTATTTATTTTTTCTTTGAAAATTATAGTTTTTATAGTTAAAAACACTAATTTTTTTGTTACGCATTAATTTCTATAATTTTTTCAGTGCTGCTGAGCATGAGCTTGAACTAGAAAATGCCGCATATACTCGTTTTGATTCACCATTAACACCGAGAATAATCTTATAGTCATCCTCCTTCGTTGTACTGCAATCAATAAAACTTGCGCTGCGCCAATATTCTCCTGATGCAGTCAAAAATTGAACATACCAGTTTTCATCTTTTTCTCCTTCAATTGCATAAAATGTTGCAATATCAATTTTTTCTTCTTTATCTTTTATATCATGAATTATGTGAAATTCTAGGTTACGAAATAGCATGACTTCGATTAAATCCTCACCAAAATGGTTTTCAAATGTAACTTTTATTTCAATCATATTTCCCTCTCTTCATTTAATAATAATGTGCAAATCGCACCCTATAGCGATAATTACTATAAATGTTGAGTTCAGAACCTTAATGCTTAAGAATTGGCAGAAGTTATAAAAAAAAATTAACCAACCTATTTAAACGGGTTGGTTAATAAAATTGAGAATAGGTAGTTTACTTTCCTTTGATTGGAAGAAATGCCTTCGGTGAATCCACCATTACTGCATCAGCACCTATCTCTTTCGCCAACTGGTAATCGCTTTGGTTATTTACACCAAAAACAATGATATAAGCGTCACCATCACGTTTAAAACAATCTATCGCTGATTTATCCCATGAAAGCGTTGCAGGGGAACGCGCCTCACCTAACGTATATTTTTCAACGACTTCAACCTTGCGGTGCAACTCAAAACCATACCAACGAGAAGCTGGCTTATTCGCATTATTGGTTGGTTTTGAGTCTGGAACTGAGCATTGATGGCTCATGACACTATTTGCCAAAATAGTACGGGTTTCATCACGGCTTTCAAACGTCTGAATTTTAGGGGATAGATGATTTAGCGCGGTTAAGAAATCGGTATTGGTAGAATAAAAGCGTACTTGATTGAACGTTTTTGTTTTTTCCAGTAATGCTAAAGCGGCTTTGGCTTGAGTATCTGGGTTGGCATCAGGGGATTTTAAGTCAATATAAAAGATGGTGTCTGGATACTTTTTTAATACAGTTTCTAGTGTGCTAATTGTGGTGGTTGTAGCGGGTAATTGTTGATTATTTTTTTGAGTAAATTGGTATGCAGCATTGATATGGCTAAGCTGCTCTGCGGAATAGGCAGAAACAGGGCCTTTTTTATCTGTCAGAGAATCAAGGTCACTTGGGCGATATAACACTAATTGATTGTCTTGGCTGAGCTGTACGGTTAACCAAATGGCATCCGCTTTATTTTTCTTTGCAAGATCAATTGCATAAACCGTATTTTCAGGTGCATCTGCTGTCCCTGCGCGGTGTGCAACAATTTGAGGTGAAGCCATTTGAGTGGTGAATGCAAATGAGTTTTGAGTGATCAGAAATAGCAACCCAATGATCGCTAACGGGTTAAATTTTAATGCAGATATCATAGCCATATGTATTATCCATAAAATAATTTTTTACGAGTTGTGAGGGAAATAAGCCCGTCTGTTGTATTACTTTTTTATTAAGCTGTAACCCATTAGGACTCTTTTTAAGACTAACTTTATTTATTTTTACCCATAAAGTGTGGCAGTTAAATATGACAATAAAATGAATTGGTTTTTATTAACAGAGAGTTAGAAGGAATTAACATGAGCTTGATATCGTACTTCCTCTTAATTGCATGGTTAATAAAAATACTGTATATTTAATCAGTTGATTGGTTTTTTTATGAGTGAACCCGTGCGTAAAATTATTCATATTGATATGGACTGCTTTTATGCGGCGATAGAAATGCGTGATGACCCAAGCCTACGCAATGTCCCTATTGCGGTTGGTGGAAGTGCGGATCGTCGGGGTGTTATCAGTACAGCCAACTATGAAGCGCGCCGCTACGGCGTACACAGCGCAATGTCGACGGCTATTGCTCTGAGGCTTTGCCCGCATTTAAAAGTCGTCCCGGGGCGTATGGCACTGTATAAAGAAACCTCTATTCATATCCGCAAGATTTTTGCGCGCTATACCGATTTAATTGAACCTCTTTCCCTTGATGAAGCGTATTTAGATGTGACGGATTGTACGCAGTTGCACGGTTCTGCAACTTTGATTGCAGAAGCTATTCGTCAGCAAATTTTTGATGAATTGCAGCTAACTGCATCCGCGGGGATCGCACCTATCAAGTTTTTAGCGAAAATCGCTTCGGATATGAATAAACCCAATGGTCAGTTTGTGATCACGCCACAAAATATGGAGCAATTCGTTCTCTCATTACCACTAAAAAAGATCCCTGGAGTCGGCAAAGTGACGGCTCAAAAATTGGCGGATATGGGGTTGAATACCTGTGCCGATGTGCAGCAATTTGATGTGGTTACGTTAATCAAAAGCATGGGGAAATTTGGTCAAGCGCTTTGGGAACGTTGCCATGCCATTGATGAGCGCCCTGTAAACCCAGATAGGCTGAGAAAGTCCGTGGGGGTTGAACGGACATTAGCTGAAGATATTCATCAATGGAATGATTGTCTTTTGTTGTTAGATAAGTTGTATGAAGAATTGCAGTTACGTTTAGCAAAAGTAAAACCCGATTTGCGCATCGCCCGCCAAGGGGTGAAATTCAAGTTTGATGACTTTCAGCAAACAACGCAAGAGCATGTGTATCCCATTTTAAATAAACAAGATTTAGTACAACTCGCACAGCAGGTTTGGGAAAATCGCCGGTTAAAGCGAGGGGTGAGGTTGGTGGGGTTACATGTCATGCTGCAAAGCCCACAATTAGAGCGGCAGTTATTGCTTGAACTTTAAAAAATGCTCATCACAAGGATGAGCATTCTATTCAATTTCAGTGGATTAACCTTTAACTGGAATCGCTTTTAACACCGCAGTTAACAGTTTCCAATATTCGCCAACACTGGCGATATGAACACGTTCGTCTGGTGAGTGAGCACCACGGATGGTTGGTCCAATAGAGACCATGTCCATATCTGGATATGGCTTTTTGAACAAACCGCACTCAAGACCTGCGTGGATCACCATCACATTAGGGATTTTACCAAATAACTTATTATAGGTTTCGCTCACCAAGTGCATTACCGCAGAGTCTGCATCTGGCTGCCAACCTGGGTAGCTACCTTCCGCACGGTATTGTGCTTTCGCTAATTTACTGATTGAAGTCAGCATATTAACGACATAGTTTTTACCGCTATCGATAAGTGAACGAACGAGGAAGATGACCTCTGCTTTGTCTTCGGTCATACGTACCACACCTTCATTTAGTGAGGTTTCCACGACGCCTTTCGCGATATCACTCATGCGGATAACGCCATTTGGCGCAGCATTTAAGAAGAAAACAAAGCGTTGTTGGCAGTCATCTGATAGTGCTTTTAAGTCGCTTTGTGTTTCATCTAACAACAGCACTAAGTTAGGTTCAACAGCGGCTAACTCATTTTTCAGAATGTTTTCGTAGCGTGTTCTTAATGCAGTCAGATCAGCAACTTTACCCGCTGGAACAGAAATAATGGCGTGTGCTTCACGTGGAATCGCATTACGTACGGTACCGCCTTTAAACTCTAATAGTTTTAGGCTGAGATCTTCTGCGTGGCCAGCAAGGAAGCGCGCTAACAGTTTGTTTGCATTACCTAAACCTAAATGAACATCACCACCTGAGTGGCCACCTTTTAAACCTTTTAAGGTCAAGGTAAAGGTTTGATAACCTTCTGGTAATGCTTCGCGAGTTAGGTCAAAAGTGGTTGTGAAATCAACACCACCGGCGCAACCCATGTAGATTTCACCTTCTTCTTCGGAGTCTGTGTTGATTAAGATATCCGCTTGTAACCAGCCCGCTTTTAAGCCAAATGCACCTTCCATTCCCGCTTCTTCTGTCATGGTTAACAGGACTTCCATTGGGCCGTGCTCAACGCTGTCATCAGCTAAAACTGCCAGTGCAGAAGCTAAACCAATACCGTTATCTGCACCTAATGTGGTTCCTTCAGCAGTCACCCATTCGCCATTCACATACGGGCGGATTGGGTCAACTTTAAAGTCATGCACAGTATCGTTATTTTTTTGCGGAACCATGTCTAAGTGCGCTTGCAGCACCACAGCCTTACGGTTTTCGTAGCCCGCAGTTGCAGGTTTACGGATCAAAATGTTGCCAACTTCATCACGCTCAACGTGGAAGCCTTTTTGTTTTGACCAATCAACGATATGTGCCGCTAAAGCTTCTTCATGATATGAAGGATGTGGAATGGAGCAGATGGTAGCGAAGATGTCCCACAGTGGTTGGGGGGATAGTTTGGCTAATTCAGACACGTGTATCTCCTATGATTTTCCCGTTATATTTCAAGCTATAGCGTTGTTGGCTGCACTCACAAACCTGCGTCACATACTGATGTATGCTCCTTGGATTTGCTCATTTGCCGCCTAGCTATAACTTGAACTATTTAGGGAAAATATCCGTAGTATTTCAAGCTATAGCGTTGTTGGCTGCACTCACAAACCTGCGTCACATACTGATGTATGCTCCTTGGATTTGCTCATTTGCCGCCTAGCTATAACTTGAACTATTTAGGGAAAATATCCGTAGTATTTCAAGCTATAGCGTTGTTGGCTGCACTCACAAACCTGCGTCACATACTGATGTATGCTCCTTGGATTTGCTCATTTGCCGCCTAGCTATAACTTGAACTATTTAGGGAAAATATCCGTAGTATTTCAAGCTATAGCGTTGTTGGCTGCACTCACAAACCTGCGTCACATACTGATGTATGCTCCTGGGACTTGCTCATTTGCTTTAGGGAAAATCCCTGAATCATCTAGACAGCGGCCGATTGACAGTCAACGCGAATTTCAGCTTCGATTTTTTAAAGGGACATTGCTGTAATTGTGACCTAACAGCCTGAAGTTTCGAATTAAAGGCTGCCTCTTTTATAGACTCAGGATAACACTTTCTTTTGAATAATGGACAGTGTAAATGATAATAATTGATGGCGAATGATGCTTTTTACTGGTTTTTAGCGCGCCGAATCACTATAATCTCGCGCAACCTTTTTTCCGCAAGACACATTTCAGATTTACTCAGCAGTCGGGACCCGAATTATATGAGCGAAAAATATGTCGTAACGTGGGATATGTTGCAAATACATGCCCGTAAACTCGCACAACGTTTATTACCAGTAGAACAATGGACCGGTATTATCGCGGTTAGCCGTGGTGGACTTGTCCCTGGTGCACTTCTTGCACGTGAGCTGGGAATTCGTCACGTTGACACCGTTTGTATCTCTAGCTATGACCATGATAACCAACGTGAATTAACCGTTATCAAGCGCGCTGAAGGCGATGGTGAAGGCTTTATCGTCATTGATGATTTAGTCGATACTGGCGGTACTGCACAAGCTATTCGTGATATGTATCCAAAAGCACACTTTGTGACTATCTTCGCAAAACCAGCAGGTCGTCCATTAGTTGATGACTATGTGGTTGATATCCCTCAAGATACTTGGATTGAGCAGCCTTGGGATATGGGCGTTGTCTTTGTTAAGCCTCTGTGTGAACAAGATAAATAAATCTGTTTGTCTCTTAAAGTTAGGTAAAAACAGTGTAATTATAAAGCCTTATGGATTTTATTGATTGCTAGAACACATTAATACCTAAAATTTTTGAGTCAAACACGATATAATTTGGGGAGTGCATTATGTGCATTCCCCTTATTTTTTGGTTCCATTCAGCGACGGTATACAGGTAATTGGGATGACTCAGCAAAATTTATCCGAAAAACTCTTTAAGCCTAAAATCAGACAGGTTGAAACATCAACACTGGTTTCATATTCCGCCCAAACACTAACTCAACTCAAAGAGCACAGTGTACTGAGTGGTTCTCACCATGCGGGCTGGTATCGCATGATTAACCGCTTGATGTGGATTTGGCGTGGAATTGACGCATTAGAAATAGAAGATGTGCTTAGCCGTATTGCGATTTCGAATGCGCCACGAAGTAATGAGAACCAACTCGATACTGTCATCGGTAATCGTTCAGGCAATTGGTGTTTTGAATGGTCTCAACAAGCGATGCACTGGCAACAAAAAGCCTTAGAGTTCGAACAGGGTACTGATGCGGGTAATGCGTGGTTGCGCGCAGCAAATTTATATAGCATAGCCGCTTACCCGTTTATCAAAGGTGATGAACTTGCGGACCAAGCGATTCTTCTTGCGAATAAAGCCTATGATTGCGCCGCTAAATTTTCTCAATATCGTTTAAAGAAAATTCCTTTCAAAGTGGATGGCGGCAAAGAGGTCTGCGGCTTTTTGCATATTCCCTCTCAGGGGCAAGGCCCTTATCCAACTGTGATGATTTGCGGTATGTTAGATAGCTTACAGATTGATTTTTGTCGCTATTTCCGTGATTACCTTGAACCATTGGGTATTGCTATGCTCACGCTGGATATGCCATCTATTGGTTATTCGGTCAAATACAAGCTCACCCAAGAAACCACCACGTTACATGAGCAAATTGTTCGCCAAATTGATGATATTGCATGGATTGACCATACGCGCTTTGGCATAGTAGGAATGCGTTTTGGTGCAAACATAGCGTTAAGATTAGCTTATATGTGCCCTGAGAAAATCAAAGGGGTCGCTGTGATAGGTCCAATTGTGCACAGTTTATTGCACGAAGAGAAATATCAACGAGATATTCCTCGGATGGTTTTGGATGTATTTGCCAGTCGTTTGGGGATTTATCAAGTTGATGGATCTGCATTACGCCACGAACTTAGCTGTTATTCTTTGAAAAATCAGGGCCTTTTAGGTCGGAGAAGTAAGGTTCCTATGTTGGCAGTCAGCTTAAAAGACGATATTTATAGCCCGAAATCGGAAGCCGATCTGATTAAACGTTCTTCTATGGATGCTGATGCCATTATGTTACCAAGCCACCCTGTGTTCGCCAATTTTGAGAAAGCGTTAAGTGAAACAACGAATTGGTTAAAAACAAAAATACTTTAAAATAATTTAATAACTTGCTTATTTTTTCCCATTTGTTAAAAAGAGATCTTCCCAAGAAGGAGATCCTTAACATGGCTTTACCGACTGATTACACAAATGGAAAATATTTAAAAAAATTTGCAGCGATAGGTCCGTATTTAAGAGAAAAACAATGCTTAAATGGTTGTTACATATTTGATAGCTTGGTTGTGTGCGTGAACGCCAACATCGCGCCTGAAAAACGTGAATTTTGGGGATGGTGGTTAAAGCTTGTTGCTACTGATGCGGGCTTTGAGTTTACCTATCATCTAGGGCTGTACAATGGGCATGGTAGTTGGCAGGTTAAAGCATTAAAAGACAGTGCAACCACGGAAGCTGTTGAAAAGAATTTAGTCTCTTTTCATCAAAATCTCAGTAAGCAATTATCTGACCTTGAGTTAAGCCTCTTCCCTTCACCGCTAATGTCAGAATTAAAACTGGAATTAAGCGCATAAATTTGTTTTAGACCAACTTTTGTTGAATTTTGCGTTATGCCTGTTGGCATAACGCACTTCTCCTGATAAAAATGATACCTACTTTTGTTTTATTAATCCTAATGGCAGAAAAATGATGAAAAATAGCCAGACGCTGGTCGTTAAGTTAGGCACCAGTGTACTTACAGGGGGCTCGCGCCGTTTAAATCAAGCTCATATTGTTGAGTTGGTTAGACAATGTGCGCAGCAATATGAAAAAGGGCACCGTATTATTATCGTGACATCTGGGGCAATTGCCGCAGGTCGCGAGCACTTAAATTACCCCGAATTGCCGGCTACCATTGCATCTAAACAGTTGCTCGCGGCGGTCGGTCAAAGTCGTTTGATTCAATTGTGGGAAAGATTATTCTCCATTTATGGTATTCACATTGGGCAAATGTTATTGACCCGTGCGGATCTAGAAGACAGAGAACGCTTTTTAAATGCGCGGGATACCTTACAAGCATTGCTTGATAACGGCATTATTCCTGTCATTAATGAAAATGATGCAGTTGCAACTGCGGAAATAAAAGTGGGCGATAATGACAACTTATCGGCACTTGCCGCAATTCTCGGAGATGCAGACAAACTGTTATTATTGACAGATATTGAGGGTTTGTATGATGCGGATCCTCGCAGCAATCCAGATGCAAAATTGATCCCCGAAGTGTATGGAATTAATGATGAACTTAGAGAAATGGCGGGTGGTAGCGTAAGTGGCTTAGGAACGGGTGGAATGGCCACTAAGTTACAAGCTGCGGATGTCGCAGGCCGTGCGGGCATTGACGTGGTGATTGCTGCGGGCAATAAACCTGATGTCATTAATGCGGTCATTGAAAATATTCCAGTGGGAACTCGTTTTTATGGGCAAAAAAACCCAATGGAAAACCGTAAACGCTGGATTTTCGGTGCACCAGCCGCGGGTGATGTATATATTGATGATGGCGCTCAACTGGCGATTATGGAAAAAGGCAGCTCATTATTGCCAAAAGGCATTAAGAAAATCGAGGGGGATTTCTCTCGTGGCGCAGTGATCCGCATCCGTAATATGGCAGGGAAAGACCTTGCTCATGGCGTCACCCATTATAATAGTGACGCACTTCGAATGATTGCGGGTCAACATTCACAGGATATAAACAAGATACTTGGCTATGAACACGGCTCTGTAGCTGTTCATCGCGATGATATGATAGTGAGTTAATTATGTTAGAAACAATGGGTAAAGCGGCAAGGGCTGCATCATGGCAATTAGCTCAGCTAAGCACCAAACAAAAAAATGCAGCACTGCAGCAAATTGCGGATTTATTAGAGCAAGAAAGTGCAATTATTTTAGCAGCTAATGAAAAAGATATGGAACAGGCAAGGGCGAGCGGCATGACTGAAGCGCTGCAAGATCGCTTGTTATTAACGCCTGAGCGCCTAAAAAATATTGCTGATGATGTACGTAAAGTATGCCAGTTGGCAGATCCAGTAGGCCAAGTGATTGATGGTAGCAAACTTGATAGCGGATTAAATTTGCAGCGCCGGCGGGTGCCATTGGGCGTGGTTGGCGTTATCTACGAAGCACGTCCTAATGTGACTGTTGATGTGGCTTCTTTATGCCTAAAAACAGGTAACGCAGCAATTATGCGTGGGGGGAAAGAAACCCACAATACTAATCTGGCAGTTGTCAGTGTTATCCAAAAAGCTCTGAAAAATAGTGGATTACCAGCAGAAGCGGTACAGGCGATAAATAACCCAGATCGCGAGTTAGTCGCGCAATTACTGAAATTGGATCGCTACGTTGATATGCTAATCCCGCGCGGTGGTGCAGGGCTACACAAGCTGTGCCGTGAACAATCAACGATTCCTGTGATCACTGGCGGAATTGGTGTGTGCCATACGTTTGTTGATGAGTCTGTCAATTTTGACAAAGCGATCAACGTGATTATTAATGCAAAAGTGCAGCGTCCAAGCGCTTGTAATTCACTTGAAACATTGCTCGTCCACAAAAATATCGCCGCTGAATTCTTACCATTACTCAGCGAAAAAATGGCCGAGCAACAAGTTACTTTGCACGCGAGTGAACAAGCGATGCCATTTTTACAGCAAGGCCCTGCAAAAGTGGTTGATGTTAAACCCGAAAACTTAGTCGATGAGTGGCTATCTTTGGATTTAAATGTGGAAATAGTGGCTGATGTGGATGCGGCTATCGACCATATTCGCCATTATGGCACTGCACACTCGGATGCTATTTTGACTGAATCAATTAGCCAAGCAGATTACTTTGTGCAGTGTGTTGATTCAGCTGCCGTATACGTGAATGCGAGTACACGCTTTACAGACGGTGGGCAGTTTGGTCTCGGTGCTGAAGTTGCGGTGAGTACGCAAAAATTGCATTCACGAGGCCCGATGGGGCTGGATGCGCTAACAACCTACAAATGGATTGGTTATGGCGACTTTTTAAATCGTCCATAGAAGTGAAAGTAAAGTTATAAAGCCACACAAGCGAAGTGTGGCTTTCTTTTTTATGGTTTGCTGTGTTTGACAGCGTTTATAAGCAAATGAATAGCTAAATTTTATTAGTATTCATGATGATGGGATGAAAATTAATGTTTTACATTATCGGTCCAAGAGGTTCAGGTAAAACAACAGTTGGGAAATTATTTGCCGAATCTAAAGGGTACCAATTTGTTGATACAGATAAGTTAATACTTGAAAAATATGGAAAAAGTATTGCACAAATCGTAGAGCAACAGGGTTGGGATTATTTTCGCCAGTTAGAAAGTGAAGTATTAAAATCAATTGTACAAGATGATGTGATTGTCTCTACAGGAGGCGGGATCATCCTTGCGGATGAGAACCAAAAGGTGATGCGGGATAACGGCACGGTTATCTATTTAAATGCCAAGCCTGATGTTCTTGCTAAACGACTCGCCGCTGAACCGCAGGCTGATCAACGCCCAAGCTTAACAGGTAAATCTTTAGTAGAAGAAATTGAAGAGGTTATGCAGCAACGGGAGCCTATTTACCGAGCAACGGCTCACCATATTATTGATGCGACTCAGCCGATTGATGAAATTATCGCACAACTCAATAAGTTATCTTAAACTCATTATTGACGAGCATTTTTCATATTAGGTGTTTTCGGATTATGCTTCTAGTGGAGAGCGTTCTGTTCCGTAAGATAAGTGTTACTACGGCATAACAATATTTTGGTAGTATACAAAAATATAATCATAATATAGGGATTCATTATGTTGGTGAAAATAATCAAAGCCATCCTCACGTTTTTATTTCGCGTTGAAGTTGTTGGTGACGCGAAAGAGTTTGATCAAGATAAATGTTTGATTACCCCTAATCACGTCTCTTTTATCGATGGTGTTTTGATCGCGCTTTTTCTCCCTGTAAAACCTGTATTTGCCGTTTACTCAACCTTTGCAACACCTAAAATGGTGAAGCGCCTTAAGCCCTATGCGGATATTGTCCCGCTTGACCCTGCTAACCCATTGGGTATTCGACACCTTGTTAAAGAGGTAGAAAAAGGGCGACCGATTGTTATTTTCCCTGAAGGGCGAATTTCGGTACATGGCTCTTTGATGAAAATTTATGAAGGTGCGGCATTTGTCGCTGCCAAATCAGAAGCAAAGGTTGTTCCTATTCGTATTGAAGGGGCTGAACGTAGTCATTTTGGGCGTTTAAAAGGGATTATCCCGCTAAAATGGTTCCCAAAAATTACGTTACATATTTTACCTGCGCAAATTATCCCGATGCCAGAAGCACCAAAATCGGTTGAGCGTCGTGCACTAGCGGGTGAACACCTTTATCAAATCATGAAATCTGCACGTATGGCTTGTCGGCCACAAGTGACGCTGGTTGAAGAGTTTATCGATAGTGTGCAGCGTTTTGGTCGCCGTACACCATGTATTGAAGACATCGCATTCAAAGAAGACTCATACCAAACATTACTGAAAAAAACGCTAGGGGTAGGGCGTATCATTGAGCGCTATACCCATGAAAACGAGCGTGTTGGCCTTTTACTGCCGAATGCAACGGTGACGGCGGCCGCCATTTTTGGGGCATTGATGAGAGGGCGTGTGCCTGCGATGTTGAATTACACCGCGGGGAGTCATGGAATTAGTAATGCCCTCAAAGCTTCAGCGGCGAAAGTGGTATTCACTTCACGGCAATTTCTCGAAAAAGGTAACCTCACACATATTCCAGAACAAGTGCCAGAAGCAAACTGGATTTACCTTGAAGATTTAAAAGATACTGTAACTTTGCAAGATAAGCTATGGATTATTAAACACTTATTTAACCCGCGTAAAGCCATTGTTCCACGAAAAGCATCGGATGAAGCCATTGTCTTATTTACCTCTGGCTCTGAGGGAACACCAAAAGGCGTGGTGCATAGCCATGCCAGTTTGATGGCAAACGTTGAGCAAATCAAAACGATTGCTGACTTTACGCCTCGTGACCGTTTTATGTCTTCGTTGCCATTGTTCCACGCATTTGGTTTAACGGTTGGGTTATTTATACCTCTGTTTTCGGGAAGCCGGGTTTTCTTATACCCAAGCCCACTGCATTACCGCATCATTCCTGAGCTCGTGTATGACAAAAACTGCACCGTGTTATTCGGGACGTCAACATTCTTAGGGAATTATGCGCGTTTTGCTCATCAATATGATTTTGCACGTTTACGCTATGTGGTCGCAGGGGCTGAAAAACTTTCGGATAAAACGAAGAAAATTTGGTTTGAAAAATTTGGTATTCGCATCCTTGAAGGCTATGGCGTGACTGAATGTGCACCAATTGTCTCTATCAACGTCCCGATGGCGGCAAAAGAAGGGACGGTTGGGCAAATTTTACCTGAGATGGAAGCGCGTATTATCCCCATTTCTGGTATCGAAAATGGCGGTAAACTGCAACTTAAAGGCCCTAATATCATGAAAGGGTATTTACGTGTTGAAGCGCCAGGTGTACTCGAAGCACCAAGTGCTGAAAATGTGCAGGGCGAGGTAGAAGAAGGCTGGTACGACACAGGTGATATTGTTGAATTAGATAATAAAAACTTCTGCACTATCAAAGGCCGTGTTAAACGCTTTGCGAAACTGGCAGGGGAAATGGTTTCCCTTGAAAGCATTGAACAGATGGTCGCCATATTGTCACCAAATGCGAATCATGGTGTCGTGACAAAACCAGATAGTAGTAAAGGTGAGGCCTTAGTCTTGTTTACTACCGATAAAGAGTTAGATAGAAGTGCGTTATCGACAGCGGCGAAAAGCCGAGGATTAACTGAACTCGCAGTTCCTCGTGATATTCGTTTGGTAAAAGAGTTACCTGTTTTAGGTAGCGGGAAAACGGACTTTGTCACACTGAAACAAATGGCCTTAAAGGATGCCTAATATGCAAGAAAGTACGCCAAATTTACCGCTGATGAGCCGAGGAATGAAAGCCGTTTTGGCGTCTCAATTTCTCTCTGCATTTGCGGATAATGCACTGTTATTTGCCATATTAGCGCAACTCAAAGCCGAATTTTACCCAGAGTGGAGCCACCCTATTCTACAAATGGTGTTTGTGTTTACTTACATCGTACTAGCGCCATTTGTTGGGCAAATTGCCGATAGATTCTCTAAAGGCCGCGTGATGCTGTTCTCTAATATATTTAAATTTATTGGGGCGCTAGGGATTTGCTTTGGGCTAAACCCATTCCTTTGTTATGGACTAGTAGGAATTGGGGCAGCATCTTATTCGCCTGCTAAATACGGTATTTTAGGTGAATTAACTGGGGGAGATAACCTAGTTAAAGCCAATGGTGTGATGGAAGCTTCCACGATTGCAGCGATCTTAGTGGGCTCTGTTGTTGGTGGAATGCTCTCAGATATCAATCTCTTATTAGCACTAGGTACATGCGCGATTTTATATGCGCTGGCTGTAATCGCGAACTTCTTTATTCCACACCTTGTGGCGGCGAGACCTGGAAAAGGCTGGAATCTTAAATTACTGGTCACAGATTTTTTTCAAGCATGCCGTATTTTATGGGCAAATCAGGAAAGCCGTTTTTCCCTAGTCGGAACCAGTTTATTTTGGGGGGCTGGGGTCACATTACGTTTTTTATTAGTTGCTTGGGTACCTGTGGCTTTAGGCTTACAAGATAACACAACCCCAACCATCTTAAACGCGATGGTTGCAGTAGGGATTGTTGCAGGGGCTGGGCTTGCTGCTAAATTTATTACCTTGAAAACCGTTTACCGCTGTATTCCTGCGGGGGTTATTATCGGTGTGATGGTGGTGTTACTTTCCTTGCAAACTAATATTATTCCATCCTACTTTATCTTGATTGTTTTAGGGGTATTTGGCGGGCTATTTGTTGTTCCTCTAAATGCTTTATTGCAAGAGAAAGGTAAAGAAACGGTTGGTGCAGGGAACGCTATTGCAGTGCAAAATTTAGGTGAAAACAGTGCGATGCTGATCATGCTAGGCTTGTATTCACTGGCAATTAAAGGTGGTTTATCTGTGGTGAATGCAGGCATTGGCTTTGGTGCAGTATTCACGATTGCGATTGCTGGCTTATGGATTTGGGATCGTGCTCGTAAAAAATGATGTAAAAGGTGGATTACGTAATGGTAGATGAGAAGCAACTCGAAACATTAAGTATTCAGATTGGGCAAAAGCTTCAGGCTCAAGGTAAAACAGTCACGACTGCAGAGTCCTGCACTGGTGGTTGGATTGCAAAGGTGTTGACTGATATTTCTGGGAGCTCAGATTACTTCCAGCGTGGCTTTGTCACTTACAGCAACGAAGCCAAACACCAAATGATTGGTGTGACAGACGCATCTTTACAACAATTTGGCGCAGTTAGCCAACAAGTGGTTGAGGAAATGGCCTCTGGAGCACTGCAAAAGGCGGCTGCCGATTTTGCGATTTCAGTCAGTGGTATTGCAGGCCCTGGAGGCGGTAGTATAGATAAACCCGTTGGTACAGTCTGGTTTGGTTTTGCCCAAAAACAGGAAGATGGAACGGTGTTGCTCACCACTCGGCATTGTGTGTTTCAAGGTGATAGAAATCAAGTGCGTTTACAATCAACAGGTTATGCACTAGAAACACTTTTGAGTCTGTTAAATTAAAAATTTCCTTGATACTGTATGATTATACAGTATAATTAGATCCAACAAATCGAATTCAATCGTTTTATTCGCAGTGGCAAGACCATTGCACTTAGGGAGTAAACATGGCTATTGATGAAAACAAACAAAAAGCACTGGCTGCGGCACTAGGTCAAATTGAAAAGCAATTTGGTAAAGGTTCCATTATGCGTCTTGGTGAAGACCGCTCAATGGATGTTGAAACCATCTCAACAGGTTCTTTATCTCTTGACGTTGCGTTAGGTGCTGGTGGCCTGCCATTAGGTCGTATTGTTGAAATCTACGGTCCAGAATCTTCAGGTAAAACCACCCTAACATTACAAGTCATCGCAGCTGCACAACGCAGTGGTAAAACCTGTGCGTTTATCGATGCTGAGCACGCCCTTGACCCTATCTATGCGAAAAAACTCGGTGTTGATATCGATAATTTACTGTGTTCTCAGCCAGACACGGGTGAGCAAGCGCTTGAAATTTGTGACGCGTTGACTCGCTCTGGCGCTGTTGACGTGATTATCGTTGACTCCGTTGCGGCATTAACCCCTAAAGCAGAAATTGAAGGTGAGATTGGTGATTCTCACATGGGTCTTGCTGCACGTATGATGAGCCAAGCAATGCGTAAATTAGCGGGTAACTTAAAAACCTCAAATACGCTTCTGATCTTCATCAACCAAATTCGTATGAAAATTGGTGTAATGTTTGGTAACCCAGAAACCACAACGGGCGGTAATGCACTGAAATTCTACGCATCTGTTCGTTTAGATATCCGTCGTATTGGCGCAGTGAAAAACGGTGAAGAAATCGTTGGTAGTGAAACACGCGTTAAAGTGGTAAAAAACAAAGTTGCGGCACCATTCAAACAAGCGGAATTCCAAATCCTTTACGGTGAAGGAATTAATACCTTTGGTGAGTTAATTGACTTGGGTGTTAAACACAAGCTAATTGAAAAAGCGGGTGCTTGGTATAGCTATAACGGCGACAAAATTGGCCAAGGTAAAGCTAACTCAACGACTTACTTAAAAGAACATCCTGAAGTTGCTCATGAAATTGACACAAAACTGCGTGAAATGTTACTCAATCACACAGGTGAATTTAGCAGCGCTGCAACAGACTTTATCAGTGATTCTGATGAAGAAGAAACACCAGAAGAATTTTAATTATTAGCTAGTCAGTTGATTAGTCATTAAATTATAGGCGCTGCTCTTATTGGGTAGCGCCTTTTTTGTTTTTTCCAATCGCAATAATCGTTTATTCAACAGTTTTTCTGTGGAAAAATACGCTGACCAGAGGTATAAACATACTTTCAGAAAATATCTAGACGCTTTACAATGAAAGGCACGAATGGATGTAGCTATAATTTTACTTCTATACAAAGAGACTTTATCTTATCAGTCACTTTTTAATCGGAGAGTTGATTAGAGGTGATGTTACACTCCATCTCAACAATTCATAATTCTGTTTCCAGCTTGATATCGGGATAAATATGAGTAAAAGCACCGCTGAGATCCGCCAAGCGTTTCTCGACTTTTTTCATACAAAAGGTCATCAGGTGGTCACCAGCAGTTCGCTAGTGCCTAACAATGACCCGACACTATTGTTCACAAACGCAGGGATGAACCAGTTCAAAGATGTATTTCTTGGTCTGGATAAGAGAG
This sequence comes from Providencia sp. R33, assembly GCF_019343475.1. Classification (NCBI taxonomy): domain Bacteria; kingdom Pseudomonadati; phylum Pseudomonadota; class Gammaproteobacteria; order Enterobacterales; family Morganellaceae; genus Providencia; species Providencia sp. R33. Next base: position 42,340 of record NZ_CP072453.1, read on the forward strand.
CATATTCCCGAGCGACAACTGCGCAGCGTTGTGTGCGTGCAGGTGGTAAACATAACGACTTAGAAAACGTAGGTTATACTGCTCGTCACCATACATTCTTTGAAATGCTAGGTAACTTCAGCTTTGGTGACTACTTTAAGCACGATGCGATTCGCTTTGCGTGGGAATTACTGACAAGCGAAGAATGGTTTAACCTGCCAAAAGAAAGATTGTGGGTCACCGTTTATGCAACAGACGATGAAGCTTATGATATTTGGAATAAAGAAATTGGTGTTCCAGTAGAGCGTATTATTCGTATCGGTGATAACAAAGGCGCACCTTATGCATCAGATAACTTCTGGCAGATGGGTGATACAGGTCCTTGTGGTCCTTGTACTGAAATTTTTTATGATCATGGCGATCATATTTGGGGCGGCCCTCCAGGTAGCCCAGAAGAAGATGGCGATCGTTACATTGAAATCTGGAACCTCGTCTTCATGCAGTTTAACCGTCAATCAGACGGCACCATGGAACCTCTGCCAAAACCTTCCGTCGATACAGGAATGGGCTTAGAGCGTATCTCTGCGGTATTGCAACACGTTAATTCAAACTATGACATCGACATTTTCCGTGAGCTAATTGCAGCGGCAGCGAAAGCAACAGGTGCAACCGATTTGGAAAATAAATCACTGCGAGTGATTGCTGACCATATTCGTTCTTGTGCTTTCCTTGTTAGTGATGGCGTTATTCCATCAAACGAAGGCCGTGGTTACGTTCTGCGTCGTATTATTCGTCGTGCAGTTCGTCATGGTTACATGCTTGGTGCTAAAGAAACATTCTTCTATAAATTAGTGGCTCCACTAATTAACGTAATGGGCTCAGCAGCGGAAGAACTTCAACGTCAACAAGCGATGGTTGAAAAAGTTCTTAAAACTGAAGAAGAGCAATTTGCCCGTACTTTAGAACGTGGTTTGCAATTACTTGATGAAGAACTGGCATCCTTAGAAGGGGATACCCTTGATGGTGAAGCCGCATTCCGTCTTTACGATACTTACGGTTTCCCAATCGACCTAACTGCCGATGTGTGTCGTGAACGCAATATCAAAGTTGATGAAGAAGGCTTTGAACGCGCAATGGAAGACCAACGTCGTCGTGCGAGAGAATCTAGCGGTTTCGGTGCTGACTATAATTCCTTAATCAAGGTTGATAAGCGTAGTGAGTTCTCTGGTTACCAATATGATGAACAACAAGCAACTATCACTGCATTGTATAAAGATGGTCAACCTGTTGATAGCTTAAATGCAGGTGAAGAAGGCTTAGTCATCCTTGATAAAACTGCATTTTATGCAGAATCAGGTGGTCAGGTTGGGGACATTGGTTTCTTAAATAATGACAATGCGCATTTCAATGTGACAGACACACAAAAATATGGTCAAGCCATTGGTCATATCGGTAAAGTCGAATCAGGTTCATTAGTGGTTAACCATCGCATTACCGCCGTAGTTGATAGCGCAAGGCGTAATGCTATTCGCTTGAACCACTCTGCAACGCACTTATTACACGCTGCATTACGCCAAGTACTCGGTGATCACGTATCTCAGAAAGGTTCTCTTGTTAATGACAAGTACCTGCGCTTTGACTTCTCACATTTTGAAGCGATGACACAAGAGCAACTTCGCCAAGTTGAAGACATCGTTAATGCTCAAATTCGTCAAAATTCAGAAATTGAAACTGAGTTGATGGATTTAGAGGGTGCGAAAGCGAAAGGGGCTATGGCATTATTCGGTGAAAAATACGAAGAGCGTGTTCGCGTGCTGAGCATGGGCGATTTTTCTATTGAATTATGTGGTGGTACGCACGCAAGCCGTACAGGTGATATCGGCCTGTTCCGTATTCTGAGTGAATCAGGAACAGCGGCGGGTGTTCGCCGTATTGAAGCGACGACAGGTGCAATGGCGATTGAAAGTGTTCATCATCAGTCAGAGCAACTTTCGGCAATCGCTCACTTATTGAAAGGTGATATTAATAGTCTTGTTGAGAAAGTGAAATCTGCATTAGATAAATCTCGTCAATTAGAAAAAGAGATTTTGCAACTAAAAGATCAACAAGCTTCTCAAGAAAGTGCTTCACTAAGCAGCAAAGCAAAAGATGTGAAAGGCGTCAAATTGTTAGTGAATCAATTGGGCGATACTGATCCTAAGCTATTGAGAACCATGGTTGATGATCTGAAAAACCAGTTGAAGTCAGCGATTATCGTGCTTTCGACAACAAGTGGTGATAAAGTCAGTATGATTGTTGGTGTGACTAATGATTTGACTGCTAAAATTAAAGCAGGTGACTTAATCTCTTATGTTGCACAGCAAGTAGGTGGTAAAGGTGGTGGGCGCCCTGATATGGCTCAAGCAGGTGGTACTGACGTAAGCGCATTACCTGCTACGATGGCCAGCGTTGAAGAGTGGGTTGAATCACGACTGTAAGTACTTACTAAAGTTGCCTTGTAGAAATATAAGGCAACTTTAAATCTGTTGCGGCATTGTTAATGTATTGCTTGTAGTGCTATATTTTGCTTGTAAATAATTAGAATGCTTGCCTTGATGGCATCAATGCTTTAGGTGAATGTCATAGCTTTACGTTTTCACGGTGTGTGATGGACAATAGCGGGGATACCTAGAGACCCGACTCTTTTAATATTTCAAGGAGCAAAGAATGCTTATTCTGACTCGTCGAGTTGGTGAAACACTCATGATAGGCGATGAGGTAACAGTTACTGTATTGGGTGTTAAAGGCAACCAAGTTCGTATTGGTGTTAATGCCCCAAAAGAAGTTTCTGTTCACCGTGAAGAAATTTATCAACGGATCCAGGCCGAAAAGACTCAACCAGATAATCAATAATAATAAATAAGCGTCCAATGATTGATCACACAGCAAGAATGGACGCTTGTCTTACTACTGTTTTAAATTTCTCAGTTCCTCAATCCTCTTTTTATTTGCTTTTCTCACTTATATAGTTGAGCGAAATGAAGCCTTGTTTACAAACTCCTTTTACATTTGCCTATAATTGCACCAATTAATGCGAGTGAGCCAATAATTTTGAGGTTAAAAACCAATTTTATCCCTCTCTTTTTTATTCATAAAGTAAGTTATTTAGGGGCTGAAAAAGTTCTTTTTCGGTGTTAAACTAATCATCTTGCTTGTGAAATGTGCAAACAGACTGCGGAATGCAAAAAGTTTGGAAAAATTGTTTGACTTCTAAGTCTAGGAAAGTAATATGTGCGCCACACAGAGACGAGATGTTTGAAAAAACAAATCGTGTGTAACTAAAATATGGTGAGGTGGCCGAGAGGCTGAAGGCGCTCCCCTGCTAAGGGAGTATGCGGTCAAAAGCTGCATCGAGGGTTCGAATCCCTCCCTCACCGCCATTTTAGATTATGCATCCGTAGCTCAGCTGGATAGAGTACTCGGCTACGAACCGAGCGGTCGGAGGTTCGAATCCTCCCGGATGCACCATATCAACCCTATAGGGAAACCTTGTGGGGTTTTATTTTGATTCTACTCAATGAGTAATCAGAATAATGCAGTAACGATGAAGTTGATTTACAGAAGTAGATGTTGATAAGAAGTTTGAGAGAGAAGCACGTCTTGCAGTAAACATGCATCCGTAGCTCAGCTGGATAGAGTACTCGGCTACGAACCGAGCGGTCGGAGGTTCGAATCCTCCCGGATGCACCATCTCTTAGCTAATAAGTTAGCGTATCAATAATTCTTTCAGTATAGTCATTCAATAGTTATTGAAATATTCGATATTTATCGACCAAATTTTGCATCCGTAGCTCAGCTGGATAGAGTACTCGGCTACGAACCGAGCGGTCGGAGGTTCGAATCCTCCCGGATGCACCATCATAAGAAAGACTCCTCAACTTGAGGAGTTTTTTTTTATCTGAAAAGTCAATTAAATAACATTTTCAATGCATCTTTTGCGCTAATCCCTCCTAAACCACACATCTAGACAGCGACAATTTATGTGATTTAAGCTAAAGTAATTGCCTTAATAAAATAAATTAACATCACAGGCGGGAGGTCGATTTGATCCCGGACGTATCGAAAGCGCTCTCATGGTTAGAGACGCACCCAGAAACACTCAATGGCATTCAACGTGGTATTGAGCGCGAAACATTGCGTGTAACTCCAACAGGCTCAATTGCAGAAACTTTGCATCCTGAAGGGTTGGGACAGGCTTTAACACATAAATGGATCACGACAGATTTTGCGGAGTCCTTGCTCGAATTTATTACTCCTGTAGATAAAAGTATTAGCCATAACTTGGCTTTTCTCAGGGATTTACATCGTTATACTGCACGTCACCTTCAAGACGAAAGAATGTGGCCACTTAGTATGCCGTGCTTTATCGAAAGTGAAGATAAAATTACTCTTGCTCAATATGGCACTTCTAATGTGGGGCGCTTTAAAACCCTATACCGAGAAGGCCTTAAAAATCGTTATGGCGCATTGATGCAGACGATAGCAGGGGTGCATTATAACTTTTCTTTGCCAACTGAGTTTTGGCAGGCATGGGCTGGTGTTGACGATCCTGAAAGTGAAAGTGGTAAAGAAAAAATTTCTGATGGCTATTTACGCTTGATCAGAAACTACTATCGCTTTGGTTGGGTGATCCCATATCTATTTGGTGCATCCCCTGCTATTTGTGGCTCTTTCTTAAAAAATAGGGATACCACGTTAACATTCGATAAAACCGAATGTGGTACTTATTATTTACCATATGCGACATCCTTACGCATGAGTGATCTTGGTTATACCAATAAATCACAAAGCGATTTGAATATTACATTCAATAAACTGGGTGAATACGTTGAAAGCCTGAAAAAAGCCATTCACAAGCCTTCCCCTGAATTTGAAAAACTGGGTGTGAAAAAGGATGGTAAATACGTTCAGCTTAACTCTAACGTGTTGCAAATTGAAAATGAGCTCTATGCCCCAATAAGACCTAAACGCGTTCCTAAAGGCACTGAGTCGCCTTCAGATGCGTTATTGCGTGGTGGTATCGAATACATTGAAGTTCGCTCTTTAGACATCAATCCATTCAGTGCTATTGGCGTGAATGAAACCCAAGCACGTTTTGTTGATCTATTCTTAATATGGTGCGTGCTTGCCGATGCGCCAGAAATGAATGCTCAGGAGCTTGATTGTTGTCGCCAAAATTGGAATCGTGTGATCCTCGAAGGGCGTAAACCTGGTCAAGTGATTGGTTTTGGTTGCGGTAGTGAAGTGAAACCGTTAGTGGAAGTTGGCCAGAAATTATTTAATGATTTAATTCGTGTGGCTGAAGTGCTCGATACTTGCTGTGGTGCGAAATATCAAGATGTTTGCCATCAGTTTGTTGCTATGTTTGAAGACCCAACTCTGACATACTCCGCGTTAGTCATGGATGAGATGCTAGAAAAAGGTATTGGTGGCTATGGGTTAGAATTAGCTGAAAAATATTTTGAGCAGCTAATTAATGAACCGTATGAAGTGATCACGGAAGAGCAGTTTGAGCAAGCAAGGTTAGCTTCTATTGAGAAGCAAGCGAAGATGGAACAGAGCGAAACTGAATCCTTTGAAGACTATCTACGCACTCACGCAGGACGCTAAAAGAAAGTGGCCACTCAAGGTGGCCAAATAAAAATCTCTTAGAGAATTAGGGATGATAACAAATTGCGCGTCTTTCATTAATTCAGACTTTGCATTTTCAAAATAGTTTCATTTATTTTCAAAATAATTTTTTTAATTTTTGAGGAGGTCACGAAATGCCATTATTAGATAGCTTTACTGTCGATCATACTCGCATGGCAGCGCCCGCTGTTCGTGTGGCAAAAACGATGAAAACGCCAAGTGGTGATACCATCACTGTTTTTGATTTGCGTTTTACCGTGCCAAATGAAGAAGCCATGACGGAAAAAGGGACTCACACATTAGAACACTTGTTCGCCGGTTTTATGCGTGACCACCTTAACGGCAATGGTGTTGAAATTATCGATATCTCCCCAATGGGCTGCCGCACAGGTTTTTACATGAGCTTGATTGGTCAGCCAGCTGAACAGCGTGTCGCTGATGCGTGGAAAGCTGCGATGGAAGATGTCCTAAACGTCAAAGACCAAAATAAAATCCCTGAATTGAACGTCTATCAGTGCGGCACTTATAAAATGCATTCACTGGAAGAAGCTCAGCAAATTGCGCGTAATGTGTTGTCATCAAACATTGGTATCAATAAAAATGATGATTTAGCATTACCTGCGGACAAACTAGAACAGCTTCACGTTTAGTTTTTTGATGTGTTCCTGTATATAAAAAAGTGCCTGAATTATTCGGGCGCTTTTTTTTACAGAAAAAATTATAAATCAGGGATTTGAGAACTAAAAGTAAGTGGAGTGATCCTCACTTGCTTAACCGTGTTTTCATTCATGGCTAGCACTTCAATCATGTAATGACCCACGACAATTTGTTCTTCAAGTTGTGGAATATCCCCAATTACCTCAAGTACCATACCGTTAACCGTTCTAGGACCATCTACGGGCAAATTCCAATCAAACGCTTTATTCAGGTCTCGAATATTTGCAGAGCCATCCACAAGGACGCTCCCATCACTTTGAGGTAAAACTTCTTCAGCTAACGAAGGGGACATCGAAGTCGTAAAATCACCGACAATTTCTTCTAAAATATCTTCTACTGTGATTAGCCCTTGGATTTCACCGTACTCATCCACAATAATTCCCAATTTTTCTTTTTTGTGTTGGAAGTTAACGAGCTGAACATTTAGCGGTGTACTATTGGGAATAAAATAAATGTTGTCTGCAGCTTTGATTAGATTCTGTTTGTTGAACTCGCGTTTTTCCATCATTAATCGATAAGCTTCTCGTACCCGTAAAATACCAATCGAATCATCGAGGGAGTCACGGTAAAGCACTATCCGGCCATGGGGGGAATGAGTTAGTTGCCTGATAATTGATTTCCAATCATCATTAACATCAATGCCGACGATTTCATTCCTTGGCAACATGATATCGCCAACCGTCACCTTGTCTAAATCCAGTATGGAAATCAGCATGTCTTGATTGCGGCGGCTAATTTTATGCTTTGATTCATTAACAATAGTGCGCAGTTCTTCTTTGTTTACCGCATCTGTGCGAGCTGTTAAGGAGCGAATACCTAAACAACGCAAAAGGAGTGCAGAAATCGTATTAAAGGTCCATACCACGGGCATCATAATGATTTGCAAGGGTTTTAGAAGATAGCTGCTGGGGAATGCGATTCTTTCAGGGTAGAGTGCAGCGAGTGTTTTTGGCATCACTTCTGCAAAAATCAGGATCACAAACGTTAAAATCCCCGTTGCCATTGCCACACCTGCGTTGCCATATAAGCGAATACCAATGATGGTAGCTAAGGCGGAAGCAACAATATTAATTAAATTATTGCCAATAAGAACAAGGCTGAGCAGCTTATCAGGATGTTTTAGTAGTTTTTCGACACGAATTGCCGAACGGTTACCTTGTTTTGCTAAGTGTTTTAAGCGATAGCGATTTAATGTCATCATTCCCGTCTCCGAAGCGGAGAAGTAGGCCGACACAAAAATTAAAACAATCAGTATGATGATTAGCGTACTGGTAGACACATCATCCAAAACAAGGTTCCTTATTGCAATGTGGGAAGGTTAGTAAAACTCAAGGTACCATAAACTGTTGGAGTAGACGGTTACCAAAAAAAGCCATAGTTAAAATGATTGAGCCAGCAACGTGGAAGAACAAGACACGTTTTCCGCGCCAGCCACCGTGGAAGTGACCCCAAAGCAAGGTAATATAGACAAACCAAGCAATCACCGATAACACAGATTTATGGATGTTTTCTTTATCAAAGATATTATCCATATAAATAAAACCAGTACATAAAGTCAGTGTGAGCAAAATGACACCCACTTGGGTGATATGAAACATTTTACGCTCTACCACCATCATCGGTGGCATGTCAGGGCTAAACTTTAAGGTTTTATTTTTAAGTTGGTGGTCAATTAACGCAACTTGAAATGCATACAGGGCAGCGATAAGTAATGTGGCATAGCTTAATAAGGCTAAACCGATATGCACAAAGAGCGGCACGCTGGCTTCTAAGTGAGTAATAAACTCACCAGGCATGATTGTTGAAAGTAATAAATTAATGATAGCAAAGCTATACACCACAGGGGTTAGGTACCACGCTTTTCCCCAATAGGCGACAACAGTCATAATCAGGCACATCAGTAAACTTACTGCAGAACCAAGGTTTAACAGGGTGAGATTCTGCCCATCAGCTTCACTAAAAATGAGTAATTTTAATGTGATGGCGTGTGTCACTAACGCAACAATGGCAAGTAGCATTGCCAAACGGCGATAAAGTGGTTGTTTGCGCACTTGGCCTGGAACGATCAGCAGCAGGCTGACCATGTATGTACAAACTGCTATGACTGCAAATACTGGCATAGTATAGTGTCGATATTCATTTTTAATGGAAAGTTATTTTATAGTATAACGTGTACGGGAGCTGGCTCCAACTATTGCTCGAGCCAATCACGGTACATTCGCGAGAGATAGCATTTCATGTACCTACAGTTTTCACTGTTTTCCCAGAAGTTCACGCCATAATAGCCCGTATCATCTGTTTCAAACAGAGGGCAGCGAAAAAATAGCAGGTGTGATACAATCGGGAAAATATTTTTTATCGTGCTTTTTCCTTCGTTAGATTGAAGGTTTGATACTTATAATTCAACTTGTTGACATAAAAACACTTGAAATTAGGTGTATTAGCAACCAGATCAGGCTAAACATCGGCCCATCAACAGAATTGAGCTAAGACATATGTTTGATAATTTAAGCGACAGACTATCGCGCACGTTGCGCAATATCAGCGGACGTGGGCGTCTCACTGATGACAATATTAAAGACACATTACGTGAAGTTCGCATGGCATTGCTGGAAGCTGACGTCGCGCTGCCAGTCGTCCGTGAGTTTATCCAGAAAGTCAAAGAAAGTGCCGTTGGTCAAGATGTTAATAAAAGCCTAACGCCAGGCCAAGAGTTCATCAAAATTGTTCAAAATGAACTGACTCGAGCGATGGGGGAAGAAAACCATCAGCTCAATTTGTCGGCTCAACCCCCTGCGGTTGTCTTAATGGCGGGTTTGCAAGGTGCGGGTAAAACAACCAGCGTTGCAAAACTGGGTAAACATTTAAAAGAGAAGCAAAAGAAAAAAGTTTTAGTGGTCTCTGCTGACGTATATCGCCCAGCGGCGATCAAACAGCTTGAAACCTTAGCCGAATCGGTTGGCATTGATTTCTTCCCATCAGAAGTGCAAGAAAAGCCCGCGGCTATCGTGCAAAAAGCCTTAAAGCACGCACAACTCCAATTCTACGATGTGTTATTAGTGGATACCGCAGGTCGCTTACACGTTGATGAAGCGATGATGGAAGAAATCCAAGAAGTTCATCGTATTATTAAGCCTGTTGAAACCTTATTCGTCGTCGATGCGATGACGGGGCAGGATGCGGCAAATACAGCGAAAGCGTTTAACGAAGCTTTGCCATTGACAGGGGTGGTATTAACCAAAGTTGATGGTGATGCGCGTGGTGGTGCGGCGTTGTCGATTCGTGCAATCACAGGTAAACCGATTAAATTCTTAGGGGTTGGTGAAAAAACTGATGCCTTAGAACCGTTCCATCCAGAACGTGTCGCATCCCGTATTCTGGGTATGGGTGATGTGATTTCTCTGATTGAAGAGATTGAACACAAAGTTGACCGTGATGAAGCAGAGAAATTAGCGAAAAAGCTCAAAACGGGTGATAGTTTTGATTTAAATGACTTCTTAAGTCAATTAAAGCAAATGCGTAATATGGGTGGCATGGCGAGCATGATGAGTAAGATGCCTGGAATGTCCCAGTTACCAGACGCCGTTAAATCACAAATGGATGATAAAATCACGGTTCGTATGGAAGCGATGATTAACTCCATGACGCGCAAAGAGCGTGAAAAACCAGAAATTATTAAAGGTTCCCGTAAACGTCGTATTGCGGCAGGTTCGGGAACGACCGTGCAAGAAGTTAACCGCCTTTTAAAACAATTTGATGATATGCAACGCATGATGAAGAAAATGAAAAAAGGTGGCTTAGCCAAGATGATGCGCGGCATGAAGGGTATGATGCCTCCTGGTTTTCCGGGGCGTTAAGCAATAAAGCCTCAAACAAAACGCACTTTTGATTGATTTTTGTGTCAAAGTGAGTAAACTTTTCGGGCTTTTTATATGACAGCCGGACTCTATCCCTCGATGGAGTCTGGTTGTTTTATTAACTAATGAGGATGTTATGGTAACAATTCGTTTATCTCGTGGCGGCGCTAAAAAACGTCCGTTCTACCAAATCGTTGTAACCGATAGCCGCAATGCGCGTGACGGTCGTTTCATTGAGCGTATCGGTTTCTTCAACCCGATCGCTGCAGGTCAAGCAGAAGAACTGCGTTTAGACTTGGACCGTGTTGAGCATTGGGTTGGCTTAGGCGCAACTATTTCTGACCGTGTTGCACAACTGGTCAAACAAGCTAAGAAAGCAGCTTAATCTGTCGCGGTGGTAACAATGAGCAAGCAAACTAAACTACAGCCACCTGAAAACCCAATTGTATTGGGGAAATTAGGTGCGGCATACGGTATTCGTGGTTGGCTCAAAGTTTTTTCGTCCACCGAGCATGCTGAAAGTATTTTTGAGTATCAGCCTTGGTTTATCCAACGTTCAGGTCAATGGCAACACATTGAAATTGAAGATTGGAAACATCATAACAAGGATATCATCGTCAAGCTGAATGGGGTCGATGACCGCGATGCAGCTGCGCTTTTGACTAACTTTGAAATTGCGGTTGATTCAACCCAACTTCCTGAGTTAGAAAACGAATACTACTGGAAAGACCTGATGGGCTGCCATGTAGTGACGTTACAAGGCTATGACCTTGGTACCATCACTGACATGATGGAGACCGGTTCGAATGATGTACTGGTCATTAAGGCGAATTTAAAAGATGCATTTGGCATCAAGGAGCGGTTGGTTCCGTTTCTTGATGGGCAGGTTATCAAGAAAGTCGATCTCGATGCCAAACTCATTGAAGTGGATTGGGATCCTGGTTTTTAAATCTCCGGTTGAACGGTTTTGATAAGTGGGACGATATCATGTGGATTGGTGTAATTAGCCTGTTTCCCGAAATGTTCCGCGCAATAACCGAGTACGGGGTAACTGGTCGGGCAGTGAAAAATGGCCTGCTAACATTTGAGTGCTGGAATCCACGGGACTTTACCCACGATAGGCACAAAACTGTTGATGATCGCCCCTATGGTGGTGGTCCAGGCATGCTGATGATGGTGCAACCGTTAAAGGATGCAATCAACGCAGCAAGAACTGAGGCTGGTGAGGGTGCAAAGGTTATTTATCTTTCACCGCAAGGGCGCAAACTAAGTCAAGACGGTGTTTGCGAGCTGGCAACCAATGAGAAGCTAATTCTTGTTTGTGGCCGCTATGAAGGCATTGATGAGCGTATCATTCAAACCGAAGTTGACGAAGAATGGTCCATCGGCGATTACGTTCTCAGTGGTGGGGAGCTCCCCGCAATGGTGTTGATAGACTCAGTTTCTCGGTTTATACCGGGGGTGCTAGGTCATCAAGCCTCTGCTCAAGAAGATTCTTTTGCCGATGGCTTGTTAGATTGTCCTCACTATACCCGCCCTGAAGTGTTAGATGGCATGCAAGTCCCGGATGTATTACTTTCGGGGAATCACGCTAAAATAGATAGCTGGCGCATGAAACAATCACTTGGCCGTACCTGGCTTAGAAGACCTGAGCTTCTGGAAAGCCTAGCTCTGACTGACGAGCAGAGGATGTTGCTGACTGAGTTCCAGCGTGAACATCAGTCTGAGCAACAAATGAATCCAGACAATTAATTGTCTAAACATATCAGTTTACCTAGGGTAAGAGAGTTATTATGAGCAACATTATTAAACAAATCGAAGAAGAGCAAATGAAGCAGGACGTACCTTCATTCCGTCCGGGTGACACCGTGGAAGTTAAGGTATGGGTCGTAGAAGGCTCTAAAAAACGTCTGCAGGCATTCGAGGGCGTGGTTATCGCTATTCGTAGCCGCGGTCTGCACTCTGCATTCACTGTTCGTAAAATTTCTAACGGCGAAGGTGTTGAGCGTGTATTCCAAACTCACTCACCAGTCGTAGATAGCATTGCTGTTAAACGCCGTGGTGCTGTTCGCAGAGCTAAACTGTACTACCTGCGTGAGCGTTCTGGTAAGGCTGCTCGTATTAAAGAGCGTCTGAACGCCAAGTAATACGCTTTCGCTACATCCGAAAGTTGAAGGGGCCCGCCTTAGTGCGGGCCTTTTTATATTTGTCACTATATTCGTCATATTTCAAGTTGTCGCTGTGTTGGCTACGTTCAGTCACACTAGTCACATCTATATTCGTCATATTTCAAGTTGTCGCTGTGTTGGCTTCGCTCGGCCACACAGGTCACATACTTATGTATGCTCCCTGCGATGTCCTCACTTTGCCGCCTTGCTACAACTCGAACTATTTAGAATATAGTTGAGAAGTTAATTTCTCAGTGTGTAAATTAATTTTTACGAAAAAAGCTATGTTTTAACTCTACATTGAATATTTAAATGTTAATTTGATGTTAATTTAATTTATTATTAGCATCTTGTGATGATGTAAATTATTATTTACGATTGTGGAAATATTTTACATAAATGGATTGAATTGTTTACGATGCATGGTATGTTATTACCCATGCACTCAAACACAATACGTAAACAATAAACCAAGCAAATATAAGCTAATTAAGTAGGTAAAAAATGATCATGCAAAAAGATGTACTCAACAATGTGAATATTCAAGACGAGCAGGTATTAATCACTCCTGAGAGTCTGAAAGAGAAATATCCGCTGAGTCACAGCAACCTGCATGCCATTGCGACATCGCGTCAAGTTATTGCGGATATTATCCATCAACGTGATCCTCGCTTACTCGTGGTATGTGGTCCTTGCTCAATCCATGATGTGGATGCTGCGATTGAATATGGTGAGCGCCTGCAAAAATTAGCCGAAGAGTTAAGTGATAGCTTATATATTGTGATGCGTGTGTACTTTGAAAAACCACGGACGACAGTGGGCTGGAAAGGCTTAATTAGTGACCCATTTATGGATGGAACATTCCAAATGGAAAAAGGCCTGCATATTGCTCGCGACTTATTGACTAACTTAGTCAATATGGGGCTTCCACTGGCGACCGAAGCATTAGACCCAAATAACCCACAGTACTTAGGGGATTTATTCAGCTGGTCTGCCATTGGCGCAAGAACCACTGAATCACAAACCCACCGTGAAATGGCATCGGGTCTCTCAATGCCTGTCGGGTTTAAAAATGGTACGGATGGCAGTTTATCTACGGCAATCAACGCATTGAAAGCGGCCGCAATGCCACATCGTTTCATGGGAATTAACCAATCGGGCCAAGTTTGCTTATTACACACCAAGGGCAACAGCAATGGTCATGTGATTTTACGCGGTGGTAAAACTCCAAACTACAGTGCTGAAGATATTGCGGCATGTGAAGCCGAAATGCGTAAAGCAGGGTTGGAACCATCATTAATGGTGGATTGCAGTCACGGTAACTCAAATAAAGATTACCGCCGTCAGCCACTGGTAGTTGATTCAATTATCGAACAAATTGTTAATGGTAATGAGTCAATTACAGGTATTATGCTGGAAAGCCATATTAATGAAGGCAACCAAACCTCTGAACAGCCACGCGATGCGATGAAGTACGGCGTTTCTGTGACAGATGCCTGCATTAACTGGCAGACAACAGAGACTGTATTGCGTAATTTACATCAGGCGTTATTGCCTGTGCTTGAACAACGCACGCAGAAATTGAGCAAAGTGAGCTGATCAAGGTATTAGTATGTCTGTTGAGTTATCCCATTTACGGGACCAAATTGATGCGGTTGATAAATCCTTATTGGATTTATTAGCCAAAAGGTTGCAACTTGTGGCGGAAGTTGGCGAAGTCAAAAGCTTACACGGGTTGCCAATTTATGTACCTGAGCGCGAGTCGAGCATGTTAGCCGCTCGGCGCGCTGAAGCAGAACGCATGGGGATCCCGCCTGATCTGATTGAAGATATATTGCGTCGGATCATGCGTGAATCTTACGCACGTGAAAATGACAAAGGTTTCAAGACTCTTAACCCGAATGCTGGCCCAATTGTTATCGTGGGCGGTGATGGGAAGATGGGGCGGTTATTCCATCGCCTTCTGACGTTGTCTGGTTATCAGGTAAAAACGCTGAATCAACATGATTGGCCGCAGGCTGAATCCATTGTTGCGGGTGCTAGTGTGGTGATGGTTAGCGTACCTATCCATTTAACCGTTCAGGTGATTAACCAACTGCCAAAATTGGATAAAGGCACTATTTTGATGGATATTGCGTCTATCAAACAACAGCCATTAGAGGCTATGTTAGCCGTACATGAAGGGCCTGTTTTGGGGCTTCACCCGATGTTTGGGCCTGATATTGGCAGCGTAGCAAAACAAGTTTTTGCTTATTGCAATGGTCGTGGCGCGGAGTCTTATCAATGGTTCCTTGAACAGTTATTAGTTTGGGGGGCGCGTTTGAAAGAAATTTCAGCGCAAGAGCACGATAAAAACATGAGTTTTATCCAAGCGTTACGCCACTTTACGACCTTTACTTATGGGCAAAACTTGGCAAAAGAGGATATTGATTTACAGCAGCTTCTTGAGCTGTCATCACCCATCTACCGTTTAGAACTGGCGATGGTGGGGCGGTTATTTGCTCAAGACCCTCAGTTGTATGCAGATATCATCATGTCTTCGGATAAAAACGTAGAATTAATTCGCCGCTATCATCAGCTTTTAGGGCAGTCCATAGAAATGCTTGAAAAGAAAGATAAAGCTGAATTTATTCGTCAATTTAATCAAGTTAGTCAATGGTTCGGCGAAGATGCCCACCATTTTATGAAAGAAAGCCAATCATTGTTACAACGTGCCAACGATAATCGCAAGTAATCATCCCCGCCTTCTATTGTGTCGTTTGCAGTAGAGGGCTTTTTTACTGTTAATATTTTGTTATTTCAGGTAATCTCTCTTTTTCGAACATCTAATTTCGATATTTTATTTTAAATACGTAATTTTACTTATATCCTGTACTTTTGATTAAAAAGCCTCCTTCCTTGCCTAAATAAGCGATCTTTCCCTATTTAATTACAAATTAATCGATTTATAAAATTGATAATTTAAAATCGATCGATTTATATGATAAAGGTATGACGTATTTTACCGATAACACTACTCATTCAACGATGGCTAGCGTGGTAAATATATGTCTTTTAAAAATCTCAAAATTAGTATGAAGTTAACGATAGCATTTGGGGGATTTGTTACGCTTATTATCCTGAGCTCACTCTTTTCTTTGGCCAATATGAACCGAGCCAATGATGGGATGAAACAAGTTCTGTATGAAAGTTACCCTATTGCCTCAACAGCAGGGCAGATGATGGATAACTTTTATTCATTTATTGGTATTCAAGAATTGATTTTACTTGATGACCGAGGGAGCGATAAGCGGCGTGAAGAGTTAGCCAAAATTACATTAAAAATTAATGAATTGATGGAGAGCTTAGAACAAAATGTCACGGACGATCGCTCAAAAGAGGTACTTTCTGAATTGCGGATTATCCGTCAACAATTCCATTCGTCAATTGCGCGTATTAATACATTCCTTTCAGAAAATAATCGCCAAGCAGCCATTGATGAAATGATGGCAAAAACATCGAGTATTCAGCGGGATTATCGAGACCACATCCAAACATTAATGGCTATTCAAGATCTAGAAATGCAGGACATTGGTCGTACCGTTAATGCCGATTATGAGAGCAATAAAATTTTACTGGCAATTCTCTCAGTGATCAGCATTGCTGCGGGTTGTGTGATGGGGTGGTTTATCACCATGATGATCACTCGCCCACTCGAAAGTGCTGTTGGCTTGGCGCAATCTATTGCCAATGGAGATTTAACGAAAGAGGTTAAAGTAGATTCAAAAGATGAAACGGGTATTTTATTGAATGCACTGAATGACATGAAAGGCCAGTTAGTTGAAATTGTCCAAGAGGTGCAAAAAGGCTCTGAAAGCATTTCCGCAGCAGCAGGGCAAATCGTAGCCGGTAACCAGAACTTAGCTGCACGTACTGAAGAGCAAGCAGCCTCGGTTGAAGAGACAGCAAGTTCTATGGAACAAATTACGTCAACCGTAAAAAACACCACTGAGCATACTCATGAAGCCAGTATGTTAGCGGAACAAGCGGCAGTGGTTGTGCAAAACAATGGTCAGATGATGAACCAATTGACTAATAAAATGCGCGCCATTAATGCATCATCATTACAAATGACCGACATTATTAATTTAATCGACTCGATTGCATTCCAAACTAATATTTTGGCACTAAATGCTTCGGTTGAAGCAGCAAGAGCAGGTGAACATGGTCGCGGTTTTGCGGTGGTTGCCGGTGAAGTGCGCTTATTAGCACAAAAAAGTGCGGCATCAGCCAATGATATCAAGGGGCTGATTGAGAACTCTTCATCGCAAACCAAAGAAGGCATGGAACTCGTTGAGAAAGCCACTGAACAAATTCATGGCATGATTGATAGTGTAAAAGAAATGAACGCGTTACTGCAAGAAATTGGTCAGGCAAGCCAAGAAGAAAGCGACGGAATTTCACAAATTAATAGTGCAGTGGGGCAATTAGATTTAACGACACAACAAAATGCCAGCTTAGTTGAAGAATCGGTTGTGGCAGCTGATTCATTAAATGAGCAAGCATTCCACTTGAAAAAACTCGTGAATTACTTCCGCGTTAATTCTAACTATCAGTCAGAAACGACAATGTAACCTTGATTAAAGGCTGCTTTTTTATTTAAGCAGCCTTTTTACGTTTAATTATGGTGTTACTTTTTCAGGTTCAACGGGAACAATATTTTCAGATGGGTAGCAGCCTAACACTTTTATTGAACGTGTAATTGCAGAAAGTTCTTTAAGTGCTTGTTGCAGATTATCTGAACGTAAGTTTGCGTGAACATCGATATAAAACATCTCTTCCCAAGGTTTGCCATTAATTGGACGAGACTCCAATTTGCTCATAATTATCTTATTATTTTTTAAAATAACTAATGCATCAACCAATGCCCCTGCTTGCTGGCCTGTGGTGATTAATAGCGTGGTTTTAGCAGGAACTTGTTCAGTCACTTCAATAGATTGCGGTGCAACCACAATAAAGCGGGTCATATTGATTTGTTGGTTCGCTAAATTGTGCTCAACAACGTGTAAGTTATATAACGCTCCGCCTGCTTCACTACCAAGAGCAGCCACATTGGAGGTATTTTGCTCAGCAACCATTTGCATTGCAGTTGATGTACTATCGCAATATTTTATTTTCCACTGTGGGAACTGGGCTAAATATTGACTGCATTGTTGGAAAGGTTGAGGGTGGCTATAAACTGTATCAATGAGGCTTAAATCAGTATTACCTGTGGTGAGCAAACAATGGTTAATAGGTAAACGGATTTCTCCCACAATAGAGAGCGATGTATTTTGCAGTAAATCGTAAACATCATTAATTGCCCCTGAACTGGTATTTTCAATCGGTAAAATACCGTACTCTGCTTGCCCACTTTCAACTAATGAAAAAATATCTTGGAATTTATTACAGCTACATTCGACAAGTTGATCAAAATGACGAGCAGAATATTGGCGCGCTGCGATATGTGAATAAGAACCTTTGGGGCCTAAAAAAGCAAAACGGGCAGTGTCACTCGGCGTTAAATTTAAGTGCTTTTGTAAAATCGCTTGTTGGGTTAATACCGAGTCTTCGATGATCATCTGAAATAAGCGAGTAATATAAAAACCATCAAGGCCAAGTGGCTTGCCTTTATTAATAAGAACATCCAAAAGCTGGCGTTCGCGGTCTTTATCACGAATAGGGCGGTTGTCATCAATTTTTGTTTCTGCAACTTCTGCTGCAAACCCACGGCGTTTTGCCAAAAGGTTTAGGAGCTCACTATCTAACTGGCTTATTTTTTCTCGTACTTTCAGTAAATTAGTGCTGTTTTCCATCCTGCCCACCCTGTAATGTCGTGATATAAAAAAAGCCCCCTAGTTGGGGGCTTTCTAATTTTGTCTTCTTTTCTTTCTCGAACGACAAAAGCCCCTAATTAGGAGTTGCTAAAGAAGAAAAAGAAAACAAAATTACGTTTCATGTGAATACCTTTAAATAGACTTGATTTAAATAAACCCGATACGCCATAAGAAGTCAATAAAAAAGAATCATAAACATAAAAAACGCGCCTATTGCAGGCGCGTTTTACAAAGTTTCAAGATAAGTTGATAGATAATATAAAATTATAACGTAACGAGGTTCGCTTCTTTTACACTATTGTTGGCTCTTCTTGATTCTCCTTTATGTTGCACTTTATTGAGTTGTCTTTCGAGTTTGTTGATCAGTTCATTTATTGCAACGTACATATCTTCATGTTTGGCGCTAGCAACTAATTTACCTGTCGCTGTTTTGATATTTGCATCAACCATGAAACCTTGTGGCTCTTTTGATAAAACAATGTGTGTATTTATCAGGGAAACCTGCCACTTATCCAATTTTGTTAGACGGCTGTCAATGTGTTCACGAATAGCTGGGGTAATATCCATTTGTTTGCTAGTTATGTTCACTATCATAGTGTTACCTCTCATTGTTTCCGTCTTTGATGAATTCAGAATACGCGTTATCAGTAATAAAAAATTGATGTAGATCACATCTAATTCAGGGGGAATACAACTCACATCCGAAGTGTGATTTTGTATAAAAAAAGGAAGGAAAAGCATTGCCAAAATGAATGGATTAGGGGAAACTGATTAAGTTGACTATCGGTACGGTTAATAGTCGGATCTTTTTTTGGGCTAAAATTTAGCTAATCTAAAAGATTGATTAATCAAGATAAACGCGTGAGAAAACACGGTAACTTTGGTAGCCAATCAGACAAACAAAAACAGCAGCCAAGGCTGCTGTTTTAGATCAAACTCGATATTATTGTGGGTTTGCAACAATAATACTTTCGGCTTTATTTGCTTCTTGATTTAAACCCATTTGTTTATACGCAATTTCCATGTATGGCAAGGCATTACGTGTTGCTTCAGTGTCTGGGTAATCTTTCAGCATTTGTTCTGTGCGATTAACAACCGCGACATAAGCACCCCGTTTGTTGTAATATTCAATCACAGAAAGGTCGAATTTTGCCAAACGTTCTTTTAAGTAGACTAAGCGCTTGCTAGCGTCATTTGCATACATACTGTTAGGATAGTAGCGAACCAGCTGGCTTAAGTCTTTAAATGCGACGCGAGCGTGTTGAGGGTCTCTATCTGAACGGTCGATACCAAACAAGCCTTGCAGTAAACTATCGTCCAAGGCCATAGCGGTTAAACCGCGCATGTAAAGGACATAGTCAATATTTGGATGAGTCGGGTTTAAACGCATGAAACGGTCAATCGCGGCTATCGCCATTGGCAGCTCAGCTGATTTATAATAGGCGTAAATTAGGTCTAATTGAACTTGTTGGGCGTATGGGCCAAACGGATAACGGTTATCAAGGGCTTCAAACTGTTTGATGGCAGCTTTAAAGTTACCGTCCTGTAGTTTTTGCTGACCCGTTGCATAGATTTCAGCTGCGGAACTATCAGGGCTGACTTCAGGGTTGCTGGAGCACCCAGCTAAAACCAGGCTCAACGTGGCTGCAGCCACCAGATTTTTCATACGTATCATCACGTGTAGGTTATCCTCTGAGTGTTTCGAGGGAGTCTATCCATAAGGCTCCCGGCAAAATTCGAGTTACAATAGCATATATTTTAAATGAAACGGCAGCGCCGTCAAAATACAAACACCAAAAAGTAGATTAATTTATGGCTCAACAAGTACAACTTAGTGCAACTATCGCTGAATCACAGCTCGGTCAACGTTTAGATCAGGCTTTGGCCGAATTGTTCCCTGATTATTCACGTTCACGTATAAAAGAGTGGATTTTAGATGATAGAGTGCAGGTTAATGGCAAAGTTATCAATAAGCCAAAGGAAAAAGTTTTAGGTAGTGAACAAATTTTAATCGACGCCCTTATTGAAGAAGATAATCGTTGGGAGCCTCAAGATATTCCACTTAACGTTATTTATGAAGACGAAGATATCCTAATTATCAATAAACCGCGTGGATTAGTCGTGCATCCGGGTGCCGGCAACCCAGACGGAACAATCTTAAATGCTTTATTATACCGCTATCCAGAAATTGTTGATGTTCCAAGAGCGGGGATTGTTCACCGTCTTGATAAAGACACGACAGGGCTAATGGTGGTCGCAAAAACGGTTCCAGCACAAACGCATTTAGTGGAGTCTTTACAGTTAAGAGAAATCACGCGTGAGTATGAAGCGGTTGCCGTAGGTCGCATGACTGCGGGTGGTATGGTTGAAGAGCCAATTTCTCGCCACCCAACGAAAAGAACTCACATGGCAGTGCACCCAATGGGTAAACCTGCGGTCACACACTACCGTATCATGGAGCATTTTAGAGCACATACGCGTTTACGTTTGCGTTTAGAAACGGGCAGAACGCACCAAATTCGTGTTCACATGGCACATATCAACCATCCATTAATTGGCGATCAATTATACGGTGGCCGTCCTCGCCCATTGAAAGGCGCCACGGAAGAGTTTTTAGAAGTGATGCGTAATTTCGATAGGCAAGCACTGCATGCAACAATGCTGCGCTTGTATCACCCAATTTCAGGCATTCAAATGGAGTGGCATGCTCCGTTACCTGATGATATGGTTAAGCTTATTGAAGCCTTAAAGGCAGACACTGAACTTCATAAAGACAATATGGATTGGTAATGAGCACACTGATTTTCCCTGATTGGCCACAGCCTAAAAGCGTATCAAGTTGTAGCACAACCCGTGCGGGTGGTGTGAGCCTGCCACCTTTTGACAGCTTGAATCTTGGCGACCATGTTGACGATCGCCCTGAAGCCGTCAGTGAAAATCGCCAACGTCTTGTCGAACTTGCTCAATTGCCACAACAACCGGTGTGGCTTGAGCAAGTTCACGGTACGCATGTTCTTCATCTTGATGGCAGTGAAATCAAAAACAAACAAGCGGATGCGGTATATAGCAACCAAGTAGGGCAAGTTTGTGCCATCATGACGGCGGATTGCTTGCCAGTTTTATTTTGTAATCAAGATGGAACAGAAGTTGCAGCGGCTCACGCAGGGTGGCGGGGGCTATGCAATGGCGTACTTGAAAATACCGTTCGTCAATTTATCAGCCCTGCCAATGAAATAATGGCATGGCTCGGACCTGCGATTGGTGCAAAAAAATTTGAAGTGGGTGCTGAAGTTAAACAGGCGTTTGTTAATCAATCATCTGATTTGGCTTCTGCTTTTACACCTCATAATGATAAGTACCTTGCTGATATCTATTTATTAGCTCGTAAAAAGCTTAATGCAGTAGGGATTAATGCCATTTATGGGGGCGATTTTTGCACGGTAAGTGATGAAAACAGATTTTTTTCCTACCGACGGGCGGGTAAAACGGGAAGAATGGCTTCCTTGGTATGGGTAAATAACTAGCGTTTGGAGTTTTACTCTAAATTAACAGATATAACAAAAATTATTCAATGCAAAACTTGAATATTTAAAAATAGACCTCATCTAGTATCCAGTAGCAAATTTAATCTCATTTATCGGAGGTGTTATGCGTCTGGACCGTTTAACTAATAAATTCCAGCAAGCTCTCGCTGACGCCCAATCTTTAGCCCTTGGGCGCGAAAACCAATTTATCGAACCTATTCATCTATTAAGTGCCTTATTTAATCAAGAAGGTGGCACTGTTCGTCCTTTGCTGACGACACTTGGCGTTAATGCCGTGCAATTTAAGCAAAAGATTGAAGATGCATTAGGGCGTTTGCCTCAAGTGCAAGGTGTGGCGGGAGACGTTCAACCATCAAGTGACTTAATGCGTCACTTAAACTTATGTGATCAATTGGCACAAAAGCATGGAGATGACTTTATCTCCTCTGAATTATTTCTTATCGCCGCTTTAGAAGCCAATACAACATTAGCAGACATGCTCAAAGCAGCAGGTGTTAATAAAGATAATTTAAAAAAGGCAATAGAACAGATGCGTGGTGGAGAAAAAGTGAATGACCAAAGCGCTGAAGACCAGCGCCAAGCCTTGAAAAAATATACTGTAGACTTAACTGAACGCGCAGAACAAGGCAAATTAGACCCAGTGATTGGTCGTGACGAAGAAATTCGTCGTACCATCCAAGTATTACAACGTCGTACAAAAAACAACCCAGTGCTGATCGGTGAGCCAGGTGTAGGTAAAACGGCAATTGTTGAAGGGTTGGCACAACGTATTGTCAATGGTGAAATTCCTGAAGGACTGAAAAATAAACGCGTTTTATCCCTCGATATGGGCGCCTTGATTGCAGGGGCGAAATATCGTGGTGAATTTGAAGAACGTTTGAAAGCTGTCTTGAATGACCTTGCAAAACAAGAAGGTAACGTCATTCTCTTTATTGACGAGCTGCATACCATGGTGGGTGCAGGTAAAGCCGATGGTGCAATGGATGCGGGAAATATGTTAAAACCTGCCCTTGCCCGCGGTGAATTGCACTGTGTTGGTGCGACGACGTTAGATGAGTACCGTCAATATATAGAAAAAGACCCTGCGTTAGAGCGTCGTTTCCAAAAAGTTTATGTCGCAGAGCCTTCAGTTGAAGACACGATTGCAATTTTACGTGGTTTAAAAGAGCGTTATGAGCTCCATCACCACGTACAAATTACTGACCCTGCGATTGTCGCCGCAGCAACATTATCGCATCGTTATATTACTGATCGTATGCTGCCAGACAAAGCTATCGACTTAATTGATGAGGCGGGTGCAAGCCTGCGTATGCAAATGGATTCAAAACCTGAATCCTTAGATAGATTAGAACGTCGTATTATTCAGCTGAAACTTGAACAGCAAGCCCTGAAAAAAGAATCGGACGATGCGAGTAAAAAACGTCTTGAAATGTTGGAAGAAGAACTAATAGAGAAAGAACGTGAATACTCTGCATTAGAAGAAGAATGGAAAGCGGAAAAAGCTTCGTTAACAGGTACTCAGCATATTAAAGCTGAGCTGGAAAACACGCGTATTGAAATGGAAAAAGCTCGCCGTATGGGTGATTTAGCCAAAATGTCTGAATTACAGTATGGCCGTATTCCAGAGTTAGAAAAACAACTTGAAGCCGCAACCAAAGCGGAAGGTAAAAGCATGAAGCTTTTACGTAACAAGGTGACTGATGTTGAAATCGCTGAAATTTTGGCGCGCTGGACAGGTATTCCTGTTTCAAGAATGCTTGAAAGCGAGAGAGAGAAACTGTTACGTATGGAACAGCAACTCCATCAACGTGTGATTGGTCAAGACGAAGCAGTTGTCGCAGTATCGAACGCAATTCGCCGTAGCCGCGCAGGGTTGTCTGATCCAAATCGACCGATTGGTTCCTTTATGTTCTTAGGGCCAACAGGGGTCGGTAAAACCGAGTTATGTAAAGCGTTGGCGAATTTTATGTTCGACAGTGATGATGCAATGGTACGTATCGACATGTCCGAATTTATGGAAAAACATGCGGTATCACGTTTAGTGGGTGCACCTCCGGGGTATGTTGGTTATGAAGAAGGTGGGTACCTCACCGAAGCTATCAGACGTCGTCCATATTCAGTCATTTTGTTAGATGAAGTTGAAAAAGCACACCCTGATGTTTTTAACATCTTATTGCAAGTGTTAGATGATGGACGTTTAACGGATGGTCAAGGTCGTACTGTGGATTTCCGTAATACCGTCATCATCATGACGTCTAACTTGGGTTCTGATTTAATCCAAGAAAGATTTGGCATGATTGGTTACTCAGAAATGAAAGATATGGTGATGGAAGTGGTATCTCATAGTTTCAGACCTGAGTTCATTAACCGTATTGATGAAGTGGTTGTGTTCCACCCATTAGGTAAAGAACAAATTACGAATATTGCGAATATTCAATTGGCGCGTTTGTATAAACGTCTTGAAGAGCACGGTTATGAAGTTACAGCAACACCAGCAGCACTTGAGAAAATTGGTGAAGCAGGTTTTGACCCAATCTTTGGTGCAAGGCCGTTGAAACGTGCTATTCAACAAGAAATTGAAAATCCGCTGGCACAAGAAATCTTATCTGGTCGGTTACTTCCAGGTAAACCCGTTGTTTTAGATGTCGAAAACAATGAAATCGTAGCAAAACAGTAATCAATGAAAGTAATTTAGTTCATTGATTCAGTAGCAAAACCTAAAGGCGGCACTCAATATGCCGCCTTTTTCTTATCAAATTGACGAAAAAATAGCAGATATTGGTCTAAAATTGGGCGTAAAGTGCAAAAGGTAATCAATTGAAAATTATTTTCAAAAAAACACTTGCCAGATTTTTCTGACTCCCTATAATGCGCATCCACTGACCGGGAACAAGACAACGCAAAGCGCGATGAACACTGAAACGGCAGCGAGAGATTCTGAAAAGAAAAAGCAAAAAATCGCTTGACTCTCGATGAGGAAAACGTATTATACGTCACCTCGCGACAACGACCTTGAAGTCGAAAATCGAAAGATTAAGTCGCAACGCTCTTTAACAATTTATCAGACAATCTGTGTGGGCACTCACAGGACACTATCAAAAAAATATTTGATTTTAAGTCTTGAAGAGTGACTAACACGTTAATTCATATATATGAACTAATAGGTAATATGTTTTCGCAAGAAGACATACGACAGTAAACATTCTTTGAGCATCAAGCTTTTTAATTGAAGAGTTTGATCATGGCTCAGATTGAACGCTGGCGGCAGGCCTAACACATGCAAGTCGAGCGGTAACAGGGGAAGCTTGCTTCTCGCTGACGAGCGGCGGACGGGTGAGTAATGTATGGGGATCTGCCCGATAGAGGGGGATAACTACTGGAAACGGTGGCTAATACCGCATAATCTCTCAGGAGCAAAGCAGGGGAACTTCGGTCCTTGCGCTATCGGATGAACCCATATGGGATTAGCTAGTAGGTGAGGTAATGGCTCACCTAGGCGACGATCCCTAGCTGGTCTGAGAGGATGATCAGCCACACTGGGACTGAGACACGGCCCAGACTCCTACGGGAGGCAGCAGTGGGGAATATTGCACAATGGGCGCAAGCCTGATGCAGCCATGCCGCGTGTATGAAGAAGGCCCTAGGGTTGTAAAGTACTTTCAGTCGGGAGGAAGGCGTTGATGCTAATATCATCAACGATTGACGTTACCGACAGAAGAAGCACCGGCTAACTCCGTGCCAGCAGCCGCGGTAATACGGAGGGTGCAAGCGTTAATCGGAATTACTGGGCGTAAAGCGCACGCAGGCGGTTAATTAAGTTAGATGTGAAATCCCCGGGCTTAACCTGGGAATGGCATCTAAAACTGGTTAGCTAGAGTCTTGTAGAGGGGGGTAGAATTCCATGTGTAGCGGTGAAATGCGTAGAGATGTGGAGGAATACCGGTGGCGAAGGCGGCCCCCTGGACAAAGACTGACGCTCAGGTGCGAAAGCGTGGGGAGCAAACAGGATTAGATACCCTGGTAGTCCACGCTGTAAACGATGTCGATTTGAAGGTTGTTCCCTTGAGGAGTGGCTTTCGGAGCTAACGCGTTAAATCGACCGCCTGGGGAGTACGGCCGCAAGGTTAAAACTCAAATGAATTGACGGGGGCCCGCACAAGCGGTGGAGCATGTGGTTTAATTCGATGCAACGCGAAGAACCTTACCTACTCTTGACATCCAGAGAATTTAGCAGAGATGCTTTAGTGCCTTCGGGAACTCTGAGACAGGTGCTGCATGGCTGTCGTCAGCTCGTGTTGTGAAATGTTGGGTTAAGTCCCGCAACGAGCGCAACCCTTATCCTTTGTTGCCAGCACGTCATGGTGGGAACTCAAAGGAGACTGCCGGTGATAAACCGGAGGAAGGTGGGGATGACGTCAAGTCATCATGGCCCTTACGAGTAGGGCTACACACGTGCTACAATGGCGTATACAAAGAGAAGCGACCTCGCGAGAGCAAGCGGAACTCATAAAGTACGTCGTAGTCCGGATTGGAGTCTGCAACTCGACTCCATGAAGTCGGAATCGCTAGTAATCGTAGATCAGAATGCTACGGTGAATACGTTCCCGGGCCTTGTACACACCGCCCGTCACACCATGGGAGTGGGTTGCAAAAGAAGTAGGTAGCTTAACCTTCGGGAGGGCGCTTACCACTTTGTGATTCATGACTGGGGTGAAGTCGTAACAAGGTAACCGTAGGGGAACCTGCGGTTGGATCACCTCCTTACCATTGAAGTGTTTTTGTGAAGTGCTCACACAGATTGTCTGATAGAAAGTAGAGCAATAGGCTATACGTGGGAGACTTATTCGAGAGAATAGGACTTACATGAGATACCGCATGTTTTGTGCAATATCTTGTGTCCCCTTCGTCTAGAGGCCTAGGACACCGCCCTTTCACGGCGGTAACAGGGGTTCGAATCCCCTAGGGGACGCCAATTGCGCCGATATCGAGTGAAAGACGATGTCCCCAATAATGATTAAGCCAATTATGTAAATAGTTGGTTTAACAATTATGCTCTTTAACAATCTGGAACAAGCTGAAAATTGAAAACAACGCACATTGTTTATCGCTTAAACAATGTGAGAGTCTCTCAAAAATCTCAACTTGAAGATGTTGTCAACAGACACGAAACCGTCGGGTTTTGCGTCGACCGACATAAAAGACACCTTCGGGTTGTGAGGTTAAGCGACTAAGCGTACACGGTGGATGCCTAGGCAATCAGAGGCGATGAAGGACGTGCTAATCTGCGAAAAGCGTCGGTAAGGTGATATGAACCGTTATAACCGACGATGTCCGAATGGGGAAACCCAGTGCAATTCGTTGCACTATCGTTTGATGAATACATAGTCAAACGAGGCGAACCGAGGGAACTGAAACATCTCAGTACCTCGAGGAAAAGAAATCAACCGAGATTCCCCTAGTAGCGGCGAGCGAACGGGGAGCAGCCCAGAGTCTTAATCAGCATTAGCATCAGGAGAACGGTCTGGAAAGGCCGGCAGTAAAGGGTGATAGCCCCGTATCCGAAGGTGTTAGTGTTGTGAACTCGACGAGTAGGGCGGGACACGTGTTATCCTGTCTGAATATGGGGGGACCATCCTCCAAGGCTAAATACTCCTGATTGACCGATAGTGAACCAGTACCGTGAGGGAAAGGCGAAAAGAACCCCGGCGAGGGGAGTGAAATAGAACCTGAAACCGTGTACGTACAAGCAGTGGGAGCCCCATCACTCAAATGCCTCGGCAAGTGAGTGAGGGTTTAAACAACCACCACAAGAACAGCGCAGCATTTGCCAACAAGATTGGCTGATTTTTTCAAGCCGTCGCGCAGTGGACATTTAAGTCCATGAGCAACGGAAGTTAAAAAATCGGGCAAGGTTGACAGCAAAGGCAAGCGGGACATTTGAGGATGGGGTGACTGCGTACCTTTTGTATAATGGGTCAGCGACTTATATTCTGTAGCAAGGTTAACCGTATAGGGGAGCCGTAGGGAAACCGAGTCTTAACTGGGCGAATGAGTTGCAGGGTATAGACCCGAAACCCGGTGATCTAGCCATGGGCAGGTTGAAGGTTGGGTAACACTAACTGGAGGACCGAACCGACTAATGTTGAAAAATTAGCGGATGACTTGTGGCTGGGGGTGAAAGGCCAATCAAACCGGGAGATAGCTGGTTCTCCCCGAAAGCTATTTAGGTAGCGCCTCGTGAACTCATCTTCGGGGGTAGAGCACTGTTTCGACTAGGGGGTCATCCCGACTTACCAACTCGATGCAAACTACGAATACCGAAGAATGTTATCACGGGAGACACACGGCGGGTGCTAACGTTCGTCGTGAAGAGGGAAACAACCCAGACCGCCAGCTAAGGTCCCAAAGTCATAGTTAAGTGGGAAACGAAGTGGGAAGGCTCAGACAGCCAGGATGTTGGCTTAGAAGCAGCCATCATTTAAAGAAAGCGTAATAGCTCACTGGTCGAGTCGGCCTGCGCGGAAGATGTAACGGGGCTAAACTATGCACCGAAGCTGCGGCAGCGATATTTAGATATTGTTGGGTAGGGGAGCGTTCTGTAAGCCTGTGAAGGTGTACTGTGAGGTATGCTGGAGGTATCAGAAGTGCGAATGCTGACATAAGTAACGATAATGCGGGTGAAAAACCCGCACGCCGGAAGACCAAGGGTTCCTGTCCAACGTTAATCGGGGCAGGGTGAGTCGACCCCTAAGGCGAGGCAGAAATGCGTAGTCGATGGGAAACGGGTTAATATTCCCGTACTGGTGATAATTGCGATGGGGGGACGGAGAAGGTTAGGCTGGCCGGGCGACGGTTGTCCCGGTTTAAGGATGTAGGCAGGTGAATTAGGCAAATCCGGTTCACTATATGCTGAGGTCTGATGACGAGTCACTACGGTGGCGAAGTAGCTCATACCCCGCTTCCAGGAAAAGCCTCTAAGCTCTAGATTATCATTAATCGTACCCCAAACCGACACAGGTGGTCAGGTAGAGAATACTCAGGCGCTTGAGAGAACTCGGGTGAAGGAACTAGGCAAAATGGTGCCGTAACTTCGGGAGAAGGCACGCTGGCATTAGGTGAAGTGGTTTACCCATGGAGCTGAAGCCAGTCGCAGATACCAGCTGGCTGCAACTGTTTATTAAAAACACAGCACTGTGCAAACACGAAAGTGGACGTATACGGTGTGACGCCTGCCCGGTGCTGGAAGGTTAATTGATGGGGTTATCCGTAAGGAGAAGCTCTTGATCGAAGCCCCAGTAAACGGCGGCCGTAACTATAACGGTCCTAAGGTAGCGAAATTCCTTGTCGGGTAAGTTCCGACCTGCACGAATGGCGTAATGATGGCCAGGCTGTCTCCACCCGAGACTCAGTGAAATTGAACTCGCTGTGAAGATGCAGTGTACCCGCGGCAAGACGGAAAGACCCCGTGAACCTTTACTATAGCTTGACACTGAACATTGAGCCTTGATGTGTAGGATAGGTGGGAGGCTTTGAAGCGTGGACGCCAGTCTGCGTGGAGCCAACCTTGAAATACCACCCTTTAATGTTTGATGTTCTAACGTTGCCCCGTTATCCGGGGTGCGGACAGTGTCTGGTGGGTAGTTTGACTGGGGCGGTCTCCTCCCAAAGAGTAACGGAGGAGCACGAAGGTTGGCTAAGCATGGTCGGACATCATGCGGTTAGTGCAAAGGCATAAGCCAGCTTGACTGCGAGAGTGACGGCTCGAGCAGGTACGAAAGTAGGTCTTAGTGATCCGGTGGTTCTGAATGGAAGGGCCATCGCTCAACGGATAAAAGGTACTCCGGGGATAACAGGCTGATACCGCCCAAGAGTTCATATCGACGGCGGTGTTTGGCACCTCGATGTCGGCTCATCACATCCTGGGGCTGAAGTAGGTCCCAAGGGTACGGCTGTTCGCCGTTTAAAGTGGTACGCGAGCTGGGTTTAGAACGTCGTGAGACAGTTCGGTCCCTATCTGCCGTGGGCGTTGGAAGATTGAAAGGGGCTGCTCCTAGTACGAGAGGACCGGAGTGGACGCACCACTGGTGTTCGGGTTGTCATGCCAATGGCATTGCCCGGTAGCTAAGTGCGGAAAAGATAACCGCTGAAAGCATCTAAGCGGGAAACTTGCCTTGAGATGAGTCTTCCCTGACCCTTTAAGGGTCCTAAAGGAACGTTTAAGACTAAGACGTTGATAGGTTGGGTGTGTAAGCGTAGCGATACGTTGAGCTAACCAATACTAATGAACCGTGAGGCTTAACCTGACAACACCGAAGGTGTTTTAGAGAGATTGAGTTGATTTTCAAAGAACGTGAGAAGCCGAAAGGCGAAGGATACACAGCTTGTTCAAGATTGAAGTTCTGGTTTAGTGAGAAATAACGCTAAACGGGAACGAACCGAATTTGTCTGGCGGCAATAGCGCGGTGGTCCCACCTGACCCCATGCCGAACTCAGCAGTGAAACGCCGTAGCGCCGATGGTAGTGTGGGGTCTCCCCATGTGAGAGTAGGGAACTGCCAGACATTAAATTAGTGAGAAAGCCACCCAATGGGTGGCTTTTTTGCGTTTGAGGGAAATAAAAATGACGCAGTTTACGGTAGTTGAGCTGTTCGGTATGCTTCGCTTTGTTTACTCTGCCCGTTATTTTTTATGGTTGAAAGAGGAAGAGACTCAAAAGCCATAAGTTAATCAATGATCCACTCAGCAATTAACTTATTTATCTAGGAAGTTTTTATCATTGTTATTCAATAATCCACTCAGCAACTAACTTATCTGTTTATGGTACTGTAGTTGAGTAAGTGAAGTTGATGTAGATTAGCGGGGATTCTTATTGTTGGCGCTGTCTTTTTAGCGAGGGTAAGGCCTGAAATGAAGCGATAAAGCCCCTCGTCAGTTAATCATAAGCTAATCAGTAGTTCACTTAGCAATTAAGGTGTTTATTTATGGCACTTTTTATCATCGTTAATCAATAATAGGCTAAGCAATTAACGTGTTTTTTGATGATACTGTGCTGCGTAAGTGAATTTGATAAAGATTAGCGGGGATTCCTATTGTTGGCTCTGTCTTTTTCAACGCTGGTAAAGTATGGCGATGACGCGACAAAGCCCCTCGTTAGTTAATCATCAGCCAATCAGTAGTTCACTTAGCAATTAAGGTGTTTATTTATGGCACTTTTTATCATCGTTAATCAATAATAGGCTAAGCAATTAACGTGTTTTTTGATGATACTGTGCTGCGTAAGTGAATTTGATAAAGATTAGCGGGGATTCCTATTGTTGGCTCTGTCTTTTTCAACGCTGGTAAAGTATGGCGATGACGCGACAAAGCCCCTCGTTAGTTAATCATCAGCCAATCAGTAGTTCACTTAGCAATTAAAGTGTTTATTTATGGCACTTTCTCTCATCGCTGAACAATAATTCACTCAACAAATAACGTGTTTGTTGATGATACTGTGCTGCGTAAGTGAATTTGATAAAGATTAGCGGGGATTCCTATTGTTGGCTTTGTCTTTTTCAACGCTGGTAAAGTATGGAGATGAGAAGACAAAGCCCCTCATTAGTTAATCATAAGCCAATCAGTAGTTCACTTAGCAATTAAGGTGTTTATTTATGGCACTTTTTATCATCGTTAATCAATAATCGGCTTAGCAATTAACAGGGGTTATCACGGTTTTTATCAGGTTAGCTTCCATTATCCTCCCTTTTCTCATTGAAAATCGTCCTCTGTATTTATGCCACTTATTGTTAATCAATAATTCACTCAGCAACTAATTTATCTGTTTATGGCGCTTTTGTAATTTCAACGTATTTGATAACGCAGAGGGGGGGCGATTTGCTTGCTCTTTTTGTTGATTTTTGTGACTAAAAGTGAAGGATACAAAAAGTGATAAGCGTATCAATAGTCTTCTAAGTGACTCACTTTGGGGTGTTATCACTGCTCTTATCCCGTTTATTTATCAGATTGAATACCTTTTGGATAGTGCTATTCTTCCAGTAATACACTTTTCCACTAATTCACCATTAACGATTAACTAGTGCCTTAAGGTATTTAATCCATTTATTCACGACTCCATATTTTCCCTTTGCTCTTTCTTGCAGAATATTTTGCCTGTATTGTTGTTATTAACCCCAGCTTTATTGCTACTTATACGCCTCATAATGATTTTTTGTGAGGTAAACCATGGAAGATCGTTAATTAAAAATTTTGTAGATGGATGGGACCTGTGAAGATAAAGTTATCAGACAGAATGTCTAGGCTGGCTGGGAAGGGGCTAACGATAAGAATAATTGCCTGAGAGATGATATGGTTGAGTGAGAGATGCCATTTACTAAATTTGATAAGCCATAATAAGGTGGATTTGGTATACTGAATCACAGGTACAAGTTATAAAGCGTAGAATTTATCATTTTATTGGAAATAATGTAGGAAGTTGAACTTGGCGAAAAGAACCTATTCTGTTCGATATATTGCAGGTCAACCCGCTAAACGTATTCAGCCGACGCCTGTTCACATGCTAGGGGACTCACTCCCAATTGGTTTACCTTTGTTTGCAGCTGGTGAAACACTGGATGTTGTTATATGGAACATTTATAAACAACAGCGGCCAAATTGGAAAGCAGCTTTAAGCGAGTTAGTAAAAGATCGCAAGTTGATCTTATTACAAGAAGCTCAAATGTCTCCTGAATTGATTTCTTTTGCCGCCTCCCAGCAACTTATTGCCGATCAGGTTCCCGCTCTTCCTTTTTCTCCCCACCCATCAGGGGTAATGACTCTTGCAACCGCGCATCCTATTTACTGCTGTCCGTTACGAGAAAAAGAACCATTACTTCGACTGGCTAAATCAGCATTGATTACGGTTTATCCCTTACCAAATGGAAAGCAATTGATGGTAGCAAATGTCCATGCTATCAACTTTAGCTTTGGGGTCGATGTTTATACAAGGCAACTGAATAAGCTTGGTATTCACATTGGTAAACACGTAGGACCTGTTATTTTAGCAGGTGACTTTAATGCATGGAGCCGACAGCGAGTGAATGCATTAAAACGATTTATTCGTAGCGTTGGGCTAAAAGAAATTACCTTTGATGAGGATTTACGGACTAAGGCTTTTGGCAGACCATTAGATTACATTTTCTATCGAGGGCTCAAAGCTATTGATAGTAAAGTATTAATTACAGAAGCTTCTGATCATAACCCAATTATGACTCGGTTTGATGTGTCCAGATAATTAAGATTTTCACACCTTATTTTTATTTGTTTTTATTGTAGATTTTATTCATATATTGATATGGAGAATATCTCTTTGAAAACGACACTGTTAGTTGTTTTATTATTGTCCCTCCCCCAGGCTGCAAGTAGTACTAATTTAGCCTTAGCCAAACATGCAGAAGAGCTACCTCGTTTAGTTATTTATGATCCTGCATATCGACAAATCGCCTACCCCAACGGAGATGTTCCTGAAAACTATGGTGTTTGCTCTGATGTCGTGATCCGTAGTTACCGGAAAATAGGTATCGATCTGCAACAATTAGTTCATGAAGAGATGAAAGCTAACTTTAGTAAATATCCAAGCCAGCGTATTTGGGGATTACGCAAAACGGATACTAATATTGATCATCGCAGAGTGCCTAATTTAGAAGTGTTTTTTTCACGTAAAGGTAAAAATAAACCCGTTACTAATGACACAAAAGATTATGTACCTGGCGATATTGTTACATGGCGATTAGACAATGGAAGGCCACATATTGGTATTGTAACTTCAGTAAAAGCGATAGATAAAAAAAATTATTTGATTATGCATAACATTGGTTATGGTCAAGTAGCGGA
Source organism: Providencia sp. R33 (assembly GCF_019343475.1). Lineage (NCBI taxonomy): Bacteria > Pseudomonadati > Pseudomonadota > Gammaproteobacteria > Enterobacterales > Morganellaceae > Providencia > Providencia sp. R33. The sequence continues at coordinate 75,995 of NZ_CP072453.1, forward strand.
AGATGTTTTATTTAAATGGAAAATCATAGGTCATTATTCTTATTAGTATTTTTTTTTGGAAAAATGGTTACCGTGATGATAGTTTTTATCCTTAATTTATTCATAGGAATCTATACTTAGGTGTAATTAATTTTTCTTATTGTTTATGAGGTTATATTCAATTAATTATATTGGTAATTATTGAAATTAAACTATATTTATAAAGTATTAATTTGAAAATCTAATTAATAATATGCTATCAATTTTAATTATTTAGTTTGGAGATGTTATGATAAATATAGTGATAGTTGGTGGCGGTACTGGTGGAACTATGTTAGCAAATATACTATCCCGAAAACTCAACAAAGAAATTTTCTCCAAAAAAATAAAAGTTACTCTTATCACTGATAACCCAATTCATTATTATAAACCCGCCTTTATGTATGTTGCATTTAATCTATTTTTTAAAGACGAGCTGATGAGAGATCAAGGAGCATTATTGCGCCCTGAAATTCAATTAGAGATTGATAAAATTGAATCATTTGATTTTAAAAATAAAGAACTACACTCTAGAAGCGGAAAAAAATATAACTATGATTTTTTAGTTGTCGCCACAGGCTGTGTACCGAGACCAGATAGAATTGAAGGTTTGAAAGAGATAGGAAATAATTTTTATGCTTATGATGCCGCGAGGAAATTAGCGGATCAAATTGCTAAGATTGAAAAAGGGCGTATTTTTATTACAGTTTCATTTCCTGAAACACCAAACGTACCTCACCAATGTGGAATAGCACCAATGGAAACAACATTGATGCTTGATGAGTTTTTACGTAAACGACGAGTTCGGGACAATATCGAAATAGTTTATACCTATCCAACAGTTTCTCAGTTACTTAGAAATTGTTTGTTTTTGCAACAACCTGTGTGTGAAGCGATACCTGAAATTTTTAACATTAAAAATATTAAAGCACAGCGAGGTTTTACTTTAGATAAGGTTGATCCAGATAAAAAAATTGCTTATTCGAAAGAAGGTGATGAGCAACCGTTTGATATTTTAATTAGCACACCGCCAATTACTGCCGTTGAGGCTGTAGTAAATACGAATTTAAGTGAACATAAAAATGGCGAAGGTTGGTTGCCAACAGATCATGAAACGATGCAAGTGTATGGCACAGAAGGCGTTTATGTCATTGGTGATACGGTTGACCTGCCGATAAGTAAAGCCGGGGGAAGCTGCCATAATCAGGCTGCGATAATTGCCGATAATATTTGCGGGGAGCTCACATATGGATACCCTTCAGCAATTTATGATGGGCGTGTCCAAGCAGTGGCACAGATGGGGCTTAATGCAGGAATGCCATTACAGTACGATTATAAACATGATGTAATTCCGACTCCTGCAACGAAAGTGGGCGGACTATTAAGAAATGGTTTTAATCGAGGAATATATTGGGCTGCTATTCGCGGTTTAGTGTAATAGGGGAATAATCATGTCAAATAATGATCAACAAGCAAAACTTCTTGATTTACTAAATAGCGAACCTGCGAATCATTTAGCAGATAAAATAGCCCCATTATTATATTTACAGCGTTTTGACAATATCGTGGATTTATTATCTTTATTATCTGACCTCGTAGATATCATGGATACGGGGACGGTTGAAAAATTAGCGAATAGTTTTGAGGATACATTAACGCCAGTATGGGAATTAGGTACAGCTTATAATATGGCAAAGATGGAAGCCAAATATTCAGATAAAACACATAATTTTCGTTCTGTTTATAGTTTATTAAAAGATCCCGATACATTACGTGGAATTAGTACCGTTTTACGAACTTTACAAATTGTTGGTTCTCGATTGAATAAAGCCCAGGAGGGGTAATATTTCGGAGGTGGTATGATTTTAGATAAATTGCATTCTTTTGAAACTCGCATAATACATAATTATTATGATCCTGCTAAAAATTTAGGCTCATTAACTGCACCTATTTACCAGACATCAACTTATGTATTTGAGAGCGTAGAAGAAGGTGCAGCTTGCTTTAGTGGTGAATCAGATGGTTATATTTATACCCGTATCAATAACCCAACATTAAGTTTACTAGAAAAACGTATTGCAGATTTAGAGGGAGGGGAAGCTGGGATTGTGTTTTCTTCAGGTATGGGAGCGATAACATCAACACTTTGGACATTACTGAGCCCAGGGGATGAGTTATTGGTCGATATGACCGTCTATGGTTGTACTTATGCCTTCTTTCATCATGGCTTGGCACGCTTTGGTGTAAAGGTTCGTCATATTGATATGAGTTCACCAGAGAATATCGCTCGTGAGTTAACTGATAAAACACGCATTATATTTTTTGAATCACCAGCGAACCCAAATATGCGTTTGGTCGATATTAAGGCGGTGGTTGATGTTGTTCATCAATATCAACAAACTCATCAACAGGAAATATTCACGATAGTTGATAATACCTATTGTACGCCTTATATCCAAAGGCCATTAGAATTAGGGGCTGATATCGTTATTCACTCGCTGACCAAATACATGAATGGTCATGGTGATGTAATGGCAGGTGCAGTAGTCACGACTGAAGTTTTAGCGAAACAAATTCGATTGGTAGGGTTAAAGGATATGACAGGGGCTTGTCTTTCTCCACACGATGCGAATCTTGTATTACGAGGAATGAAAACGTTGCCTGTTAGAATGGAGCGTATTGTCGAAAGTACGCAAACAGTGGCTGAGTACTTAGAATCACACCCACAAGTTGCCCAAGTGATGTACCCCGGGTTGCCCAGTTTTGCTCAATATGAACTGGCTCAAAAGCAAATGCGATTATCGGGGGGAATGATAGCGTTTGAGCTTAAGGGGGGGTTAGACGCTGGTAAGCAATTTTTGAACCGTTTAAACTTGTTTGCTCGAGCAGTTAGTTTGGGGGATTGTGAGTCTTTGGCTCAGCACCCTGCAAGTATGACGCACTCAACGTATACGGCAGAAGAGCGCCAACAATACGGTATTAGTGATGGATTAATTCGGTTATCTATTGGGTTAGAAAGCCCAAGAGATTTAATTGAAGACCTTAAACAGGCATTAGCATAATGAACAAAGCCCAATATCATTAATGGTATTGGGCTTTTGACTATCTAACCTAAAAACTATTTGGTTTGAAATTTACGCATAATAAAAAATGTTACGCTGAGTATCGCAACCCACGCAAAGCCAACTAACAATGCCACTTGGGTATCTTTAAAAAAGCCCAGCAATGCAATAACGAACACCATAAAGGCGATAGTGATTGCAGGGCCTACAGGCCAAAATGGCACTGGGAATTTCAGTTTTTTAACCTCTTCTTTGCTCATTTGACGGCGCATCGCGACTTGGGAGAGTAAAATCATCAACCAAACCCAGACCGTTGCAAATGTTGCAATTGAGGCAATGATAACGAAAATTTTCTCAGGTAATAGGTAGTTGAGATAAACGCCAAGCAACATCACGACGGACATCACTAAAACAGTAACCCATGGCACACCATTTTTTGTCAGCTTGGTAAAGACTTGCGGTGCTTGTTTGTCTTGCGCCATGCCGTACATCATGCGGCCTGCGCCAAAAATGTCACTGTTAATTGCAGAGATTGCCGCGGTGATGACCACCACGTTTAAAATATTAGCGGCGGATGAAATATTTAAACTGGAGAAAATTTGCACAAATGGGCTGCCATTTTGACCAATTTGGTTCCATGGATAGATACACATCAGGATAAATAACGTTAATCCATAGAATAATAAGATGCGAAGAGGTACCGCATTAATCGCTTTCGGTATGGTTTTTTCTGGGTTTTGCGCTTCACTGGCCGTGATCCCAATGACCTCAATACCACCGAATGCGAACATAACAATGGCAAGGGAGGCAATCACCCCTGAAATACCATTTGGCATAAAGCCGCCATGCTCCCACAAGTTTTGGATACCAACCGCATGATCTGTTTCTTGGCCAAAACCGTAAAACATTAAGAATGTTCCGCCAATAATCATCGCAATAATGGCTGACACTTTAATGATGGATAGCCAAAACTCCATTTCACCGAAGATTTTAACGTGGCATAGATTCAGTGCACCGATGAATAACACAATGCTTAATACCCATATCCATTGGTCAACATCCGGGAACCAAAAGCCCATATACATCCCAAAAGCGGTGATATCTGCTAAGCAAACAACCAGCATTTCAAAGACATAGTTCCAGCCAGTCAAAAAGCCTGCGAGGGGACCCATATAATGGCTGGCGTAGTGTGAGAAAGAACCGGGGACAGGATGATGCACGGCCATTTCACCTAAAGCGCGCATGACCATAAATACGGCTGCACCGCCAACCATATAGGCTAGCAGAACTGCAGGACCCGCAGCTTGAATTGCGGATGCGGAACCATAGAATAAACCAGTCCCAATCGCCGACCCTAAAGCCATAAAGCGAATGTGCCTGACACTCAGTCCCTTTCTGAGTTGGTTTGTTTGACTACTTTGCATGTCTTTTCCTGTCTTTTCTTAGGAGATATCGTTCCGAATATAGTTTCGGTATTGTTTATTAAGTTGGACGTACATTATTGAACCCAAGGTGGCTACATTATCACAAACTCCCTTGTTCGTGAGATAGATATCTGCAATATAATGTCCACTTAGTTAACTAATTTAGGAGTGATATGAAATACCCAATTAATGAAATCTTCCAAACATTGCAGGGTGAGGGGGTTTTTACAGGTGTTCCAGCCGTTTTTATTCGTTTACAAGGCTGCCCAGTAGGGTGTAGCTGGTGCGATACCAAGCAAACGTGGGAAAAAAAACAAGATAAACAAACCACTCTGGGTGATATTGCATTAAAGACACTTGATTCAGATACATGGGCAATGGCCGATAGCTATGCATTGATCCAGTTAATGAAAGCAAAAGGGTTTACCGCAAAGCATATTGTGATTACAGGGGGAGAGCCTTGTATTTATGATTTAACACCACTGACGGAGTCATTAGAACAAAGTGGTTATCAATGCCAAATTGAAACCAGCGGGACTTACCCTATTCAATGCTCAGAAAAAACATGGGTGACGGTTTCACCAAAAGTGGGCATGAAAGGCGGGCTTGAGGTTTTAGTTCAGGCAGTTAACAGAGCAAATGAGGTGAAGCACCCGGTTGCACGGGAAAAAGATATTGAGGCACTCGATGCTATTTTAGCATTGCGTACATCAGATAACCCGCCAATTGTTGCACTGCAACCGATCAGCCAAAAAACGGCCGCCACTAAACTGTGTATTGAGACTTGTATTCAGCGTAATTGGCGTTTGTCCATTCAGACTCACAAATATTTGAATATTCAATAATTGATACCCCAGTCATAAAAAGTGATATGGCTGGGGTAAAACAGCACTAAATAATCATATTATTTAGGCTTCCTCGCGATAAACACAGCCTGCAGTGCAGGTTTCCTTTACCGTAACCGCGCTGAGTAATGGTAAACGTGGTTTAGTTTGTTGCCAAATCCACTGTGCTAAAACTTCACTGGTTGGGTTCTCTAAACCTTCAATGTCATTCAGATAATGATGATCTAGCTGTTCCAAAATCGGTTTAAATATCCCTTTGACATCAGAAAAATCAATGATCCAGCCACTGTGTGCATCGACTTCACCAGTAATTTCCAAACGCACCATGAAAGAATGCCCATGAAGGCGCCCACACTTATGCCCCTCTGGAACATGGGGTAATTTGTGTGCAGCTTCAAAGGTGAAATCTTTATAGATAGTTGTGCTCATAAGTGGCTCCTTAATGTTAATAAACAGCGCATTGTACTGTATTTTTCGCACAGATTGTCGTTATTTGCCAAATTATAGTTAACCTGTTTTATCAATATGATCCATCGGGTAATTCATTTAGGCTTTTTAGTTATGATTTATGGCTATCGTTTCTTATCCCGTTATTGACGGTTGTTATAACCTAATCGTATACCCTGCATATTGGAGGTAACACGGCATTTTTTGCTTTGTTACCTGAATTATTTAGGGGAGCGATTGAGCGATAGGTTGTCGATCTTTTCCGAGTGAGTGGCTGTACCAATTAGCCTACTACACTCGTTTGTGAGAAAAATTCAAAGATGAGCGACATTGGGGTTACAGGATAATGACAAAAAAACAGCCGCCATTAGCATTGCTGCCAATATCAACTGAGCAATTAACGCGTCTACAAACTGCGGTCGACGATTTTTCATCCCATCAGCTCGCGTGGCTGTCGGGATATTTATGGGGAATGGTAAACCAAACAGCACCCACAGATATGTCTGTGGGTACCCCTGTTGCGGCTCAAGAAACCGTGACGATTATTTCTGCATCGCAAACGGGGAATGCCCGCCGTTTATCGGAACAGCTTAGAGAGCGTTTAGTTGGCGAAAAAGTTAATGTCAATTTAGTGAACGCAGGCGACTATAAATTTAAGCAAATTAACCAAGAAAAACTGTTGGTTATCGTGGCATCAACCCAAGGGGAAGGGGAACCCGCAGAAGAGGCGGTTGCGCTTTATAAATACCTATTCTCGAAAAAAGCCCCTGATTTATCACAAACGCAATACGCGGTATTTGCACTGGGGGATTCTTCTTATGAAAAATTTTGCCAAGCAGGTAAGGATTTTGATTCACAACTTGCTGTGTTGGGCGCGAAATCATTATTTGAGCGAATTGATGCGGATGTGGAATACCAATCCATTGCCGATGAATGGGTTGAGAACCTAACGAGCGTTTTGAAAGCGCGCGTACCAGCACAAAGTGACAGTCAGCTGTTGTCTGCACAAACGGGTAGCGTGAACGAAATTCACACATCACCGTACAGTAAAACTGCACCATTAACGGCATCGCTGCTCAGTAACCAGAAAATCACTAGCCGAGATTCACAAAAAGACGTGCGGCACATTGAAATTGATTTAGGGGATTCTGGGCTGCGTTATCTACCGGGAGATGCGCTAGGCGTGTGGTTCGATAATGACCCTGCTTTAGTGGATGAGCTGGTGGCATTACTGTGGCTGAAGGGCGATGAAGACGTCTTTATTGGGACTCAACGCCACTCTTTGCGTGATGCACTGATTTACCAATTAGAGTTAACACAAAATACCCCTGTGATTGTGGAAAAATACGCTCAGCTTTCTAAAGACGATGCGTTGTTATCGCTGATCAGTGATAAGCCAGCTATTTTGCATTACGCACAAAACACGCCAATTGTGGACATGGTACGCCAAGCGGCATCTCAGCCAAGTGCACAAGAGTTTATTGATTTACTGCGCCCATTAACGCCCCGTTTGTATTCCATTTCATCTTCTCAGTCAGAGGCTGAAGATGAGGTTCACGCAACGGTGGGGGTAGTGCGCTATGACATTGATGGTCGCCCGCGTACCGGTGGAGCATCAGGCTTTTTAGCTGACAGACTCAATGAAGGTGATGAGCTACGTATTTTCATTGAACACAATGATAATTTTCGTTTACCTGCGAACCCAGAAACGCCTGTCATTATGATTGGACCAGGAACAGGTATCGCCCCATTCCGTGCATTTTTACAGCAGCGGGATAACGATGGTGCAACGGGTAAAAACTGGTTATTTTTCGGTAACCCCCATTTTGTTGATGATTTTCTATATCAAGTGGAATGGCAGCGTTATGTGAAAGATGGCTTATTAACACAAATTTCTTTGGCTTGGTCGCGCGATCAACAACAAAAAGTCTATGTACAGGACAAGTTGCGCGAGCAAGGGGAAGCGGTGTGGCAATGGCTGCAAGAGGGCGCACATATATACGTCTGTGGCGATGCAAACCGAATGGCGAAAGATGTTGAACAGGCTTTATTGGATATCATCGGTCAGTACGGCAACATGGACGCTGAAGCCGCCGATGAATTTTTAAGTGAGCTGCGCGTAATGCGCCGTTATCAGAGGGATGTTTATTAATGAGCAATGAACAGCAACAAAAACCCTTAATCGTCGAAGGCAAATTGGCCGATAGCGAACGTATGAAGCAAGACAGTAACTATTTGCGCGGTACCATTAAGGAAGACTTAAAAAATGGTTTAACGGGCGGCTTTGATGGGGACAATTTTTTATTAATCCGCTTTCATGGTATGTATCAACAGGACGACAGGGATATTCGCGCTGAGCGGGCAGAGCAGAAATTAGAGCCTCGCCACGCAATGATGTTACGCTGCCGCTTGCCAGGGGGAATTATCACGCCGAAACAATGGCTTGATATTGATAAGTTCGCCTCAGAGCACACGTTATATGGCAGCGTACGCATTACTAATCGGCAAACATTTCAGTTTCACGGCATCCTTAAAGGGGATGTGAAACCTGCCCACCAAATGTTAAGCCATGTCGGATTGGATGCACTCGCCACGGCAAACGATGTTAACCGTAATGTGTTATGTACATCTAACCCTGTGCAATCAGAGCTACATCAGCAAGCTTATGAATGGGCAAAGAAAATTTCTGAGCATTTATTACCACGAACCAGCGCTTACGCTGAAATTTGGCTAGATAAAGAAAAAGTGGTGACAACGGATGAAGAGCCAATTCTAGGGCAGACTTACTTACCTCGAAAATTTAAAACCTCGGTGGTGATCCCGCCGTTGAATGATGTAGATTTACACGCCAATGACATGAACTTTGTGGCAATTGCCGAAAATGGCGAGCTGATTGGCTTCAATGTGTTAGTGGGCGGCGGATTAGCGATGACTCATGGTGATACTGCAACATTTCCACGCTTAGCCAGTGAATTTGGTTTTATTCCATTAGATAAAACGCTGGCGGTCGCGGAAGCGATTGTCACCACTCAGCGTGATTGGGGTAACCGTACTGAACGCAAAAATGCCAAAACCAAGTACACCTTAGAACGTGTTGGCGTCGATACATTTAAAGTGGAAGTTGAAAAGCGCGCAGGTGTGAGTTTTGAACCGATCCGCCCTTATGAATTTACTGAGCGCGGTGACAAAATTGGTTGGCTTAAAGGGATCGACAATCGTTGGCACTTAACGTTATTTATTGAAAATGGTCGATTGATTGATTTAGAAGATAAGCCGCTGAAAACAGGCGTTGCAGAAATTGCGCGTATTCACCAAGGGGATTTTCGCTTAACGGCTAACCAAAATCTTATTGTGGCGGGTGTGCCTGAAAGTGAAAAAGCGACCATAGAAGCCATCGCGAGAGCCCATGGTTTAATGAGCGATGCGATTACACCGCAACGTGAAAACTCCATGGCTTGTGTTTCTTTTCCGACATGCCCTTTGGCGATGGCAGAAGCTGAACGCTTTTTACCTGAATTTACGACCCATGTTGAAAATATCATGGCGGCGCACCATGTGGCGGATGAGCACATTGTTCTACGCATTACTGGCTGCCCAAATGGGTGTGGAAGGGCGATGCTGGCGGAAGTCGGGTTAGTTGGGAAAGCGTTAGATAGGTATAACTTACACCTTGGTGGTAACCGCATTGGAACCCGTATTCCTCGCATGTATCGCGAAAATATTAGCAGTGCAGAAATTTTATCCATCCTAGATGAGCTTATTGGTGATTGGGCGAAAAACCGCTTAGCACAAGAGGGATTTGGTGATTTTCTGATCCGCACTGCGGTGGTGAAACCGGTGCTAAATTCCGCCGTGGATTTCTATGAGGTTAAGGAGGCGGTATGAGCCGACTTGAGCTTTCAGCGTTACAGGGGTTAGATAAAGCGCAGCAAACGGCGTATTTATCTGAGTTGAATACCCAACTGGAAAATAAGACCGCGCAGCAGCGCATTGAATGGGCTGTAGAACACTTACCAGCGCAATTTGTCTTGTCATCCAGTTTTGGTATTCAAGCGGCGCTCACCTTGCATATGGTGACGCAGGTATTGCCTGAAATACCCGTGATATTGACCGATACAGGTTATCTTTTCCCTGAAACCTATCAATTTATTGAGCAATTGACGCAGAGACTTCACCTGAATTTACAGGTGTATCGCGCTAAACAAACACCCGCTTGGCAAGAAGCAATCTATGGGCAGCTTTGGACGCAAGGCCTTGAAGGAATTGAGCGTTATAACCAATTGAACAAAGTGGAGCCCATGGAAAGAGCCTTAAATGAGCTACAGGCGCAGAGCTGGTTTTCAGGGTTAAGGCGAGAGCAATCCGCAAGCCGTGCAAATTTATCCGTGCTTGGCATCGGCAAAGGGATTTTTAAAATCCTACCTGTAATTGATTGGAATAATAAGCAAGTCTATGAATACCTAACAAAGCATAACTTGCCATATCACCCGCTGTGGGAGCAGGGTTATTTATCCGTTGGGGATACTCATACAACTCGCAAATGGGAAGCGGGTATGAATGAGGAAGATACGCGTTTTTTTGGTTTGAAGAGGGAGTGTGGGCTTCATGAAAACTAAATACTCGTCATCCCCGTCATATTTCAAACCGCAGCGTTGTTGTCCGCACTCAGCTACCTTAGTCACATACTTGTGTATGTTCCTAAGGATATCTTCGTTTGACGCCTAGCTGCAATTTGAACTATTTAGGGGAGGATCCCACATGTTGTTCAAGGTGCAGGATTGTTGGCTACGTGCATTCGCGCTAGTCACATACTTATGTATGTTCCTAGCGACTCATTTACTTGCTGCCTAGCGACAACATGAATTATTTAGAGTATGGGTTAGTCCTGATTTAAAGCATAGTTTGAGTTTAAAATTTAGATAGTTATAGATTTAATAAAATATTTGTTTAATTACAAAGGGATGTCTGTATTTAAAAAATGGATATCTATTATTTTTTATAAATAATTAATAAAAACAAAGTTTAAGTTAAGTTTGGGTTATTTGGTGTTTTTTGACTTGGTTTCTTGTTGATTAAGGGGTATTTGGCTTATTCCTTTCAGTTACAAGTCATATTTTTTTAGCATTTCAAACCTTAACTTTTACACCATATAGTCAATTTTATGTTTCATATAATTTGTTTGTATAACGATGGGTGAGCAAGATGGATTATTTACCGTTATTTGTTGATGTACGTACGCGCAAAGTGGTGCTAATTGGCGGTGGCGTAGTGGCTGCGCGCAAGGCCGAATTGCTCATCAAATCACAGGCTCAACTTGTGGTGATCTCCCCGTCGTTATGTCCTCAATTACAAACGCAATACCAGCAAGGCCACTTTGAGTGGTTAGCGCAAGAGTACCGTTCTTCGTTGCTGGATGATGCTTTTTTAGTGATTGCAGCAACGGATGACGCGCTCCTCAATGAAACGGTGTTTTACGATGCCAATGAGCGCAAAATTTTCGTCAACGTGGTTGATGACCAGCCGCTGTGCTCGTTTATCGTCCCTTCTATTATTGACCGCTCGCCAGTAATTGTAGCGATTTCCTCTGGGGGCACTGCTCCTGTGTTGGCGCGTCTACTCAGAGAAAAACTGGAAACCATGCTGCCATTGTCGTTAGGCAAAATGGCAGAAATTGCAGGGCGTTGGCGGGGGAAAGTTAAAGAGACGCTAAGCAATATGCGAGAAAGAAAGCGTTTCTGGGAAAAAAGTTTTAGTGGTCGCTTTGCTTCTTTAGTGGAAAAAGGGCAGTTAAGTGAAGCGGAACAACAACTTGAGCGCCAACTTTATGAACAAGACAACCGCGGTGAGTTGATTTTAGTTGGTGCAGGTCCCGGTGATGCAGGACTGCTGACACTAAAAGGGCTACGAGTATTGCAAAGTGCGGAGGTGGTTTTATACGACCATTTGGTGAGCGAGGAGATCCTCGAATTGGTACGCCGTGATGCAGACAAAATTTGCGTAGGTAAACGGGCGGGGAACCACAGCGTTTCCCAAGAAGAAACCAATGAAATGATCGTGAAATTTGCTCAGCAGGGTAAAAAAGTCGTGCGGTTAAAAGGTGGTGACCCGTTTGTTTTTGGTCGTGGTGGCGAAGAATTGCAAGTTGCTGCAAAGGCGGAGATCCCCTTCCAAGTGGTGCCTGGTGTAACAGCCGCAATCGGCGCGACGGCCTATGCAGGTATTCCGCTTACCCACCGAGAGCATTCGCAGAGCATCACGTTTATTACTGGGCATTGCCGTGAAAATGGCGCGGATCTGGATTGGCAGGCATTGGCTCGCGGTCAGCAAACGTTAGCGATTTATATGGGCACCGTAAAGGCGGCCAATATCAGTGAGCAATTGATTAAATTTGGCCGTGGGAGTGACACCCCTGTCGCTGTTGTGGGGTGTGGGACGCGGCGTGACCAAAAAGTGGTAACGGGCAAATTGCATGATCTCGACGCACTTGCTCAACAAGCCCCTGCACCTGCGTTGATTGTCATTGGCGAGGTTACGGCATTACACAACGAACTCGCATGGTTTGGTTCGCAAACAGAAGATATCCGCTGGCGTAGTGCTGTGCTGGAACTGGCTTAATGATGGAGGTTATTGTGAACGAGAAAAAATTGACCCACTTACAGCAGTTAGAGGCAGAAAGTATTCATATTATTCGTGAAGTCGCCGCCGAATTTGCGAACCCTGTGATGCTGTATTCCATCGGAAAAGACTCTTCTGTGATGTTGCATTTAGCGCGTAAGGCCTTCTATCCCGGGAAATTACCGTTCCCATTATTGCATGTGGATACAGGGTGGAAATTCCGCGAAATGTATGAGTTTCGTGATGCGACGGCGCAAAAATATGGTTTTGAATTATTGATCCACCGTAACCCTGAAGGGGAAAGGTTGGGGATCAACCCCTTTGTGCATGGCAGTGCAAAACACACGGATATTATGAAAACCGAAGGCTTGAAACAAGCACTCGATAAATACGGTTTTGATGCAGCTTTTGGCGGAGCACGGCGTGACGAAGAAAAATCCCGTGCAAAAGAGCGGATCTACTCATTTAGAGACCGATCTCATCGTTGGGATCCGAAAAACCAACGACCTGAACTTTGGCACAATTACAACGGGCAGATCAATAAAGGGGAAAGCATTCGTGTATTCCCACTGTCGAATTGGACAGAGCTGGATATTTGGCAATATATCTACTTGGAAAATATCGATATTGTTCCACTATATTTTGCGAAAGAGCGCCCAGTGATCCAGCGAGATGGCACTTTGTTGATGGTGGATGATGACCGCATTGACTTAAAAGTAGGTGAAGTGATCAGCAAGCAACAAGTGCGTTTTCGAACGTTAGGTTGCTGGCCACTAACGGGGGCTGTTGAGTCCCAAGCACAAACATTGCCTGAAATCATCGAAGAAATGTTGATTTCGACCACCAGTGAGCGACAAGGGCGGTTGATTGATAGTGACCAGTCAGCATCCATGGAGCTAAAAAAGCGCCAAGGTTATTTTTAATTCGCAAGATAAGATGGGGAGCAAATTATGGCACAAGTCGTTTATAACGAATCAATCGCGCTGCAAATTGAGCAGCAAGGCGGCGTGGAACCTTACTTACTTGCGCAGCAACAAAAAGGGCTTTTACGCTTTCTCACCTGCGGCAACGTGGATGATGGAAAAAGTACATTAATCGGGCGTTTATTGCACGATACCCGACAAATCTATCAAGATCAGCTCACAACGCTGCAAAGTGATAGTAAGCGGCTGGGAACCCAAGGGGAAAAGCTTGATCTCGCCTTGCTGGTGGATGGCCTTGCCGCAGAACGTGAGCAAGGGATCACCATCGATGTGGCATATCGCTATTTTTCGACGGAAAAACGTAAGTTTATCATCGCAGATACCCCAGGACATGAGCAATATACCCGCAATATGGCGACAGGTGCATCAACTTGCTCACTTTCTATTTTGTTGATCGATGCTCGAAAAGGCGTACAAGAGCAAACACGTCGCCACAGCTTTATCAGTACACTACTGGGGATCCGCCATTTGATTGTTGCGGTGAATAAAATGGATCTGGTGGAATACAGTGAAGCCGTATTCGACAAAATTAAACAGGATTACCAACAGTTTGCCACTGAATTACCTGTTGAATTAAATGTGTGGTTTGTACCAATTTCAGCGCTTGATGGTGACAATATCGTTAACCCGAGCGAGCAATTACCTTGGTACCAAGGGGAAACGTTATTATCTATTTTAGAAAGCGTGCAGGTTGAGCAAAAGGCCTCCGAGCAAGCGCTGCGTTTCCCTGTGCAATATGTGAATCGACCCAATTTAGATTTTCGCGGTTATAGCGGTACATTATCGTCAGGCATTGTCCAAGTCGGGCAGGCCGTGAAAGTGCTGCCATCGGGGGCAACGGCCAAGATTAAAGAGATAGTGACATTTTCAGGCTTGCAGGATTTCGCTATACCCGGTGAGGCCATCACGTTGGTGTTGGATGATGAAATCGACATTAGCCGCGGAGATTTAATCGTCGCAGAAAACGAAAACTTGCAAACCACGCAACATGCGTTGATTGATGTGGTGTGGATGGCGGAACAACCCCTTGTTCAAGGCCAGCAGTTAGATATTAAAATTGCGGGAAAACGCAGCCGTGGGAAAGTCGAAAACATTCAATACCAAGTGGATGTGAATAATCTCACCCAAAAAGTCGCTACGGAATTGCCATTAAATGGTATCGGTTTGGTGGAATTTTCCTTTGATGAACCTTTGTTGTTGGAAAACTACCAACGCAACGCTGACACGGGTGGCATGATTTTTATCGACAGGCTGACGAATGTGACGGTGGGCGCTGGGCTTGTACGAGAAGCACAAGAGCCAACGTTTGAGGCAACGGGGGAATTTAGCGAATTTGAAATTGAGCTTAACCAGTTGATCCGCCGACATTTCCCTCATTGGGGCGCTCGGGATGTACTGGGTGGGAAATAAACCAATGACTCAAGATAACAATATTGTGTGGCACCAGCATGCGGTGACTCGCCCTTTGCGGGAAAGCAATAATGGCCATAAAGGGGCTGTATTGTGGTTTACTGGGCTATCTGGGTCGGGTAAATCGACACTGGCGGGGGCGGTTGAACACCAGCTGGCTTCGATTGGCGTGAAAACCTATTTATTGGATGGCGATAATATTCGTCATGGGTTATGCCGCGACCTTGGGTTTAGTGAGGCTGATAGGCAAGAAAACATTCGGCGAGTGGGTGAAGTTGCTAAATTAATGGTGGATGCGGGGTTAGTAGTAGCAACGGCGTTTATTTCGCCTTTTCAATCGGATCGACAAAGTGTTCGTGAATTATTCGAACCAAACCAATTTTTTGAGTTATACGTTGATACGCCCGTCGAAGTGTGTGAACAACGTGACCCGAAAGGGTTATATCAACAAGCGCGAGAAGGTAAAATTAAGCAGTTTACAGGGATTGATTCCCCATATGAAACACCCTTAAGCCCTGAATTACGACTTGATGGGCAGCTACCTATCTCCGATTCTCTTTCTCAGATTATTGCACTATTGCTGCGCAATAATATCATTCAAATGGATTATTAATGCCACTTAGCTATCATCTTAAATCCCAGTTTTTTATTTTTAGTGATAAAATTAGGTGATAGTTAAGGGTTACAAATCCGATTTATTCTGACTTTTTAATATAATTTTTTGTCACAGTAGCGCGATTCGCTGAGTTATGGGATGATTAGCACATCATTTCAGGGGGCAAGATGGGTAAATTAACGCTACTATTAATCGCGATATTAGCATGGTTGCAGTATTCCTTATGGTTAGGCAAGAATGGCATACATGATTATGTCCAAGTCAAAGACGATGTTGCCGCGCAGGAAATTGTTAACTCGCGCTTAAAAATGCGTAATGAACAGCTATTTGCTGAAATTAATGACCTCAATGATGGTCAAGATGCAATTGAAGAGCGTGCGCGTAGTGAACTCGGTATGATTAAACCGGGTGAGTCTTTCTATCGCATGGTAAAAGAAAGTAGCAACCAGAAATCAGCTCAATAATATGAATCCTAAAATAGTGCGCCCATTTGCCTGATAATTTCTGATGTAAGAACCAAATAATGACAAATCCAAGTGTTGCCCCACAAATTGTTGCACTGATCCCAGCAGCAGGTATCGGCAGTCGTATGAATGCTGATTGCCCTAAGCAGTATTTACCCGTCGCGGGCAAAACGATTATCGAACATACCATTGATGCATTGTTAGCGAATAACACCGTTAATACGGTGGTTATCGCACTTAGCGCCGATGATGATTATTTTCAACAACTTGATATTGCTAAAGACCCTAGAGTGACCGTTGTCACTGGTGGAAAAGAGCGAGCCGATTCTGTTTTGGCAGGGCTTAACTACCTTAGCTCGCAACCTGATTATCATGATTGTTGGGTACTGGTGCATGATGCGGCGCGGCCTTGTCTCCACCAACACGATCTCAATAATATTATTCAACTAGCAACGGAACAAGGTTGCTGTGGTGGTATTCTTGCCGCCCCTGTGCGTGACACCATGAAACGTAGTGTAAAAACCTCTGTATTAATCGATCACACGGTTGAACGCGAGGCACTATGGCACGCATTAACACCCCAATTTTTTCCGTTGGAACTCTTACGGAACTGTCTAAGTAAAGCCTTGAAAGAGAACGCCGTGATTACCGATGAAGCTTCAGCACTGGAGTACTGCGGCTATCAACCTGTTCTCGTGGCAGGCCGAGCGGATAACTTAAAAGTGACGCAGCCTGAAGACCTCGCACTGGCGGAGTTTTATCTTTCAAGAATGAATAACTAAGGAAAAATAATGAGAATCGGACACGGTTTTGACGTACACAAGTTTGGTGGCGAAGGCCCTATCGTAATTGGCGGCGTGCGTATTCCCTACGAGCAAGGTTTACTGGCTCATTCAGATGGTGATGTCGTGTTACATGCGTTAACGGATGCGATTTTAGGTGCTGCGGCACTGGGGGATATCGGTAAATTATTCCCTGATACTGACCCTGCATTTAAAGGGGCGGATAGCCGTGTTTTATTAAGGGAAGCCTTTTGCCACGTGCGTGCTAAAGGTTATCGTATTGGTAATATCGATATCACCATTATGGCGCAAGCCCCGAAAATGCTGCCTCATATTCCCCAAATGCGCGTGAATATTGCAGAAGACTTAGAATGTCATATGGATGATGTGAATGCGAAAGCGACAACAACAGAGCAATTAGGTTTTGTCGGTCGTAAAGAAGGCATCGCGTGTGCCGCCGTTGTCCTTTTAGTGAAAGATAATAGTAATGAAAGCAATGAATGTTCAGTACCTGCATGGTAAACCTCTTTCTTCAGGAACATTAAAAAGTACTCCTGAAGATTTTATCGTGAAAGAAGACCTAGGCTTCGAGTTAGATGGCGAAGGCGAGCACGTGATGGTGCGTGTGGAAAAAACAGGCTGTAATACGCTGTTTGTGGCAGAGCAACTTGCCAAATTTGCCAAAATTTCAGCTCGTGTTGTGAGCTATGCTGGTTTAAAAGATAGACATGCGGTGACGGAACAGTGGTTTTGCTTGCAAATGCCAGGTAAAGACACGCCGGATTTCTCCGCGTGGCAATTAGATGGTTGCCGCGTGCTTGCCGTGACGCGACAAAAGCGTAAATTACGTATTGGTTCTCTGAAAGGAAATCAATTTGAAATCACATTGCGTGATATTTCAGATGCCAATGACGTTGAGCAACGCCTGCAAAAAATCGCCACTTCGGGTGTGCCAAATTATTTTGGTGAGCAGCGTTTTGGCCGTGATGGGCAGAATTTAACCCAAGCTTTGCGCTGGGCTAACCAAGAGATTCAAGTTCGTGAACGCAATAAGCGCAGTTTTTATCTATCAGCAGCACGTAGCGCCATGTTTAATCATGTGGCGAGCGAGCGAATTGCCCAAGGAACTATGCAGCAAGCGCTGTTAGGTGATGCTTTACAATTAACGGGGCGAGGCAGTTGGTTTGTGGCAACACAAGAAGAACTTCCATCATTGCAAAACCGTTTACACTCATCCGAGTTGAGCGTCACAGCACCTTTGCCCGGAGATGGTGAGTTAGGTACACAAGATGACGCGTTGGCATTCGAAACGGCATGTTTAACAGAATATCAAGCATTTATGCCACTGATGCAGCGCGAACGTGTTTCGCCAGCTCGTCGTGCAATTATTGCTAAACCGCAAAATTTTGCATGGCAATGGTTAGATGATTCAACGGTAAAATTGGCGTTCTTCTTGAATTCAGGTTGTTTTGCGACCAGCGTTGTACGAGAAATTATTAATCAAAATGGGCAGGATAATGTCGATGCTAAAGATTTTATTGAGTAATGACAATCTTTATCCATAGGCATCCATTGATTTCCGCGAAGTTTATTTAACTCAATGATAGATAGATTTAGTTTTCCATAGCTTTCCATATCTATCCATTGACATCCATGAAAAAACAGGACAACTTACAGGACAATTTAATCTTATCCTGAGGTTGTCCTGCCATGGCTCTTACTGATACAAAGATAAAATCCCTCAAACCAAAAGACAAAGCGTATAACGTAGCTGATAGTGATGGCCTGTATATTGAAGTTAGGCCAAGCGGTAGTAAATTCTGGCGTTATAGGTTTTGGCTTTCATCATCAAAAGATGGTCGTTACACCATCGGCGAATATCCGTTCGTGTCATTATCAGAAGCGAGAAAAGAAAGAGATTGGGCTAAAAGTATTGCTAGAAAAGGGCTTAATCCGACAACTGAAAAGAAAAACCAGCAACACCAGATTGAGCTTGAAAACAAAAATACATTTATGTTCATTGCTGAGGAGTGGATGGAAAAGAAATCCATAACTTGGAAAGCAGGAACAAAAAAGCAGGTTAGAGAATACTTGGAGAGAGATTGCTTCCCTGCATTTGGCCATAAGCCAATTAAAGAAGTTACCCCTAATGATATCCTGTTAGTAATGAAAAGCATGGAGAATAGAGGTTCTGCGTCAACAGCTTTAAAGGTTAGACAGTGGTGCTCATCTATTTTTTGCTATGCAGCTTCTACGCTCAGAGCAGAAAGTGATCCGGCTGCTTTATTAAAAGGTGCAATAATTACACCTAATACAACTCACTCTAAGAATATAAGCAATGATAACCTGAAGAAGTATTTTGATAATTTAAATAAAAGCAGGGTTTATCTGCAAACAAAATCCGCCTTGTATTTACTTCCGTTTTTATTTGTTCGTCAGGCTGAATTAAGAAATGCCACATGGGATGAGTTCGACCTAGATAATAATCTATGGGTGGTAAAAAAAGAACGAATGAAAATGGGAAGGCCGCACAGCGTGCCTTTGACTGATGGTATCACTAATGAATTCATTAAGCTGAAAGCGGCATTCGGTGAGAATATTAATGGCTTGGTATTTCCAAGTATTGTTAATAGCACAAAGTCACTTAGCTACACGACATTAAATAGAGCTATTACTTATCTTGGGTTTGGCTCTGGTGAATTGACGTGTCATGACTTCAGAGCGACAGCTTCGACACGTCTATATGAGGCAGGATTTAGAACTGAGGTGATAGAAAAGCAACTGGCGCACGCAGAACAGAATAGAACTATTGCTGCGTACAACCATGCTGAATATTTAGATGAAAGGCGGAAAATGATGGAGTTTTGGGAGTCTGAATTGCTGTCTATCATTGAGGGGTAAACTTAGTGTTAAGCCACTGAATAACTTGTTCGGCAGGCCATCTAGAGGATGAGCCGTTTTTAACTTGTCTTGGGAACCTGCCGTGTTTAATCTCCCTGTAGATATATGATTTTTTATATCCGGTTAGCTCTTCAACTCCACGCATATCTAAATATCTATTATCCATGTTTTTCTTCCTTATGTAACTTTTCAACATAAACACTCAACCATATATTTACGGTCGTTTTCTTTAATTGGTCTGGAGATAGCCAAGTGGTGAATTTATTTAGGTACTTGCTGAGAATTGATTTTCGTTTTACATCATTAAGCGGCTTGTTATTTTCTAATTCTTGCTTGCATTCCCTTGCAATAGCCCTGCGTCCATTCTCCATTTCCTGTGGTGTCATATGTCACCTATGCTATCTTCCATTCATTTAATATTTGATTGCCGATATTTATTAATTCGTCTCTATCGACAGTGCTAATTATCTTCCGTGGTTTAATGTACGGTCGCCATATTAAAAGCATTGAGCCTTTGTTATTTCCGTTAACTGGCTTGATTTATCCATCACTCCACCTTTTTTAATTCATCAATTCCTAATTTAGTTAATGTCCAGCCAATAGGAGCATGTAATTTGACTAAGCCTTTTTTCTCAAGAGATCTAATTGTTAATTTATTACTTAGCTGCCCAAGCCCTGATTTAACATTTTTTAATGTGCTAAATTGACGCTCTGTTAATTTCATATTCATTCCTCTTCATTGCATCCCTGCGAGTTAAATTAACCCAACTGAATAGCGCCTTCCTCTGGATATTCAGTGCAGTAAAAAATAGGCTTGGATTTATCGAAATAGTCTAAATTATGCTCATCATCTAGTGTATATTCCGCTTCGTCGTCAATGTCTAAACCGTGTGTGTCTATCTTTAATCCAGCAAAATCAGCCATAGCTATTATTTGCTTTGTTGTTAATGTAATAGTCATATCTATCTCCTGTTTGCATCCTTGCAAATATATCCTTTGGTTATTTGATACTTTTCTTAATTAGGTAAGAAAGAAAACGTAATGCTCTCTGATAGAATTCAGGTCTATCATCCCAAATGTTGTAGCCAGCATATCCAGTGTCGGATTCATACGGCTCAGGCGGGTACTTCTTGAATATTCGCGCTTTGGCTTCGGCTTTTATTGCAGCTTCCTTGCTGAAATATCGCCTATTCCTAGTTGGCGAGTAATAAACTTTCACCACCTCGGTAGTTACAGGCATGGTTATATCCTTTGGTTAAATCACATAAATAGCGTGGCGTGGGTAGGGGAGCCCGATAGGGGCGAATCACAAAGACTGGAAGAATGGCAATAATTCACCTTCTTCTATTTTGTAATCCGCCCATTTACTGGCTAGTGTTTCAGGTATTGAAATCATTGAGACGGCAGTTACAATTTCATTCGGCATCAGAAAAACATGCTCAGTTTCATTGTTATCATCAAGGGCGTATAGAACGAAGAAGTCAGCGGTGTCCTTTTGTTTGTTTATGCAATAACCCCATCTTGGGGCTGCATTTTTAATGCCTTTCCCTTGCTGTTTTCGCCTTATTCTTGACGTTTTAACATCTATCGTTATATTTCCAATGGTGAAATCAATATCTGCTTGATACTTCAAGTCATTATTATCTATGGCTATTGGAACTGCCTTCTTAAACTTTTGCTCACCAATAACCGCTATTCTATCTGTAACTGACCCATATCTAGCTTTATCACCAGTTACTGGATAATCCGCCTTCCTTAGCGTGCTATATACCGATTGCCACGGTATACCTAGCTCCATGCCAACTAACTTAAGGTTTTTATGCCGAGAGTAACTTTCTATACATAATTGCGTATTATCCATGCTTGATTCCTTCTAGAACGGGATCATATCGTCATCGAAATCCATTGGTGGCTCATTCTGCGGCGCTTGTTGCTGTGGCTGCTGAGGTTGTCGCGCTGGCTGTTGGCTTCCTGCCTGATTGCTGTTGCTTTCTTTTCTATTGCCTAGAATTTGGATTTCTTTGGTTTTAAAAATAGTAGAACTGCGCTTTTGTCCTGTTTGCTTATCTTCCCACTCCTTGACTTCAACTTTGGCAGTGATACGCACCTGAGTTCCTTTCTGTGCGTTTCTATCCATGTATTCCGCTGAACCTCCCCAAGCTTCACAGCGAACCCAAGTGGTTTTATCAATCCACTGCCCGCTGTCATCTTTTCGCGATTCTCCAATAGCTACTGAAAACTGCATTATTGCTGAACCATTAGGAATGTAGCGCAATTCCAACCCGCCAATCCTGCCAGTAAAGTTGCATTGGTTCATATCAGACATTAGCTTTCTCCATGTCAGATTTTGTACTTTGATAAACTATTTCTAGTTTTTCTAAGTTTTCGGTATCACCAGAGAATTTGTTTTTAAGCCAGTTATATGATCTATCTAATTGCTCTGGCGTCATTTCACCCGCCTTACCAGTAAAGTCAGATAGCAAATCAAAATTGGTCATTAACTTTTTAACTCTGTGCTCGGCTCGCTTGCCGCGTGAGACTGAGAGCATGAATGAAAGGTCGCTTTCTATATGGCTCATTGCGTGAATTTTGATACCACCAACTGCAACGCCACCGAATTTAACGGTTGGGTCTCCAATTAATGTTATTGATCTTCCAACCCACGAATGACCGTCGCTACTCCAAGCTCCAATTAACACTCTTCGCATTGATTTTGATGGCTTATATGGGCGACCGTCATAACCAACGAGGTCAATAAATACCGGCTGGTCTTTAGAGCCTTCTCTTACTGATTTGATAGTTGCTGTTATTGGGGTAGATTGAACATCTTCAAAGTTAAGCTGATCTGATTTTGGAATAATTGTGCGTGATAAGTCCATTAGAGATACACCTCATCGTCTAAATATTCATCATCGAATAAGTAATTAGGAACATTGATTTCACTCGGCGGCAGAACTATTCCTTCAGTTCGTAGTGATTCATCATCAATGCATTCTTTAATTTTGCGTAATGCTTCGTGCATGTGCTTATAACCAAGTTCCAGCGATTCCGTGCCGATGTAATACATGCAGTTGGTATAAGGTGGTTTATTTTGAAGTGCAAAGAAGCAAAACTGGTCTAACTCAATCCCTGTAGTTAGCCTTAAAACGTACAGATAAAAGGCGGCTTGAATATGGTAGTGATATTTACCGAATGCCTGACTAAAACCTCGCTCAGTTGCATCCATGCAACTTTTGACATCAAGCGGGTAAGGGTGGGAGTCTGATAATCTATCGAACCGACATTTAAGTCTTAACCCAGTAACCGGACAGGTGGCAAACATCGATACTTCTGATTTTCCATTTGCCGCCATGTAATCCATAAAGTCGGTATTCATCCTTGCCGACTCAATCATCCGTGTGATTGTTTCTACTTCGCCATTTATTAGAATATTGTCAGCATTGTAGGTTCTCGCTAATTCCTTATATTCCTTGGATGAGCGAGTTTTTATCTCTGGTTCAAGTATGAAATCCCTTTCAAATACTTCAGGCTCCAGTAATGCTGCATGAATTGCCGTTCCAATCTGTGCCGATTTACTTCCTTTAAATGGGTTAAAATACAGATTTGCAGGGCTAACACTAATGGCTTTAACTGACGTTGAACCTATCGCATCATCCTTGTGATAGTCTTCATTACTCAGCCCGTAAATAATTCCTTCTTTCATTGAATTAGCCTTTCTTTCAATACATCCTGTATTTTATTGAATATCCGTTCCTTGGTTGATTCTGATAATTGTCGAAGTTCCTCTCCGTCAATTTCGTTGTAAATATCAATAGCCATTTCTCCAATCTCAAAGTTGGGGTCATGGCCTTTGAGTTGAATATTCATGCTGCGCCCTTACGTGAATGCTTTTGCTCCACGGTTATTAATTTCATGCTGAATGAGATTTGTACGCTCCATCGATGCTTTCATTTTCCACTGGAAAACTAAGTCGTCGATTTGCTCATTTGTCATTTCAGACTCACGTAGTAGGGTGAATATCTGCTGTTTTGCGTGTTTCTGCTTTGCGTTCATGCTGTACTCCGTATGCTGTTTTTAATGTTTCGTTTGCTTCGCTCCATCCGTTCTCATCCTTGAGATAAAGAGCACGCCATGCTTGCTGTTGAGCTAAACAAAGTTTGTACTTATCAATATTCATGCTTACCTCTGGATGTGCGAAACTCTCACATATCGATTGATAGCGATTGTTATTTAGGCTCTGGTGTTGGTGCGGAGGGTTACTGCTGACCGAGGGCTTTTGCGATTGCTAAGCGTGTCTTTTCCATTGATGACTCGTAAATGTCATTCCAACCTTGCTTGCGCCCATTCCGTTGCATTTCAATCAAAGCCTCTAATAACTCTGGTGCTGCTGCGATTAGATGAGCGTTGGCTAGTGATTGTTCATATCCAACAACTGTTGAATCAAGTAAATACATATATTCACAACTATCTATCTCCATAGTTTGGATGCCAAAATACTTATCATCCCATTTTCCGTTGATGTCGCGCTCTTCAATAAGCCACGGCGCTGGCGTGTGCTTAAACTCCATATCACCCCCTAGCCTTTAACATTGCATCTGCCATGCGGTAGTAGAATTTCGACATATCCGCCAGTTGCTCGTCAGTAAGATGGTGACCATAAATACCAACATCATTACTTTGAGCAGCAAAATCACCCTGCATAACCTTAGCGGCAAAATAATCCCTAATAGTCGCATCACTCGCCATTTCTACGCGAATTGATGCATATTCGTATTGTTCTGTCATACTCCCTCCGTTATTAACTAAACACGATGCTAGTTAAGCTGCTTTTTCAGTTGGTAATCCGATAATTTCATTTAGCTTTTCAACTTTCAGTGCGGGTAATTGAACTGATGCTTTTTCAACATCTTTCGGTAATAGCTCTTTAGCTTCAGGCCAGATGGTTAATAGGCGCTTAACGGTAGTTACTGAGTTTAAAGCTGCTGTTACATTTGCTTTAACATCTTTAACTTTATTGGTGATATTTCGTTTTTCATCCTCAAACTCTGAGAACTTAATGCTTAATGGGTGATCGGCTGCAAACAGGCACTTAGAATCACATGGAGTGAGTAGGTAAGTCTTATCTCCATTTTCTTTTTTACCGTACTTCAACCAAAGTCGCATTCCACCAAACGACGCGTAAAGTCTGTGTCTTAGTACGTAATGAACACCAATGTCTTCATTTACTGATTGGCGAAGTTTTTCTGTAAGCTCAACAGCCTTGCTATATAGCCCATCCATTTCTTTGGCTTTACTTTCGCCGCCGAGCGCTTCAATGCGAACCTCTAAAGCTAACTTGTTATATTTCAGGTCTAACTCTTTTTCCTGCTGTAAAAGACCTGATTTCTCTAATGCGTTTTGCGTGATAACTTCTTTCAAGCTATTTGTTAAACGTGTCATATCTCTATCTCCTATCTATTAATCACCAAGCCATTCAAGGTATTGCATCTCTTGAATAACTTGCTCGTCTGTTGGCTCTCTGTTCTCTTTATTGCATTCCTTGCAATTGGTTGCCGCTACTGGTTGCCCCATGCAGCCACATTCACGACCAGAGCAACAGGTAATAAACTCAATGCCATCTTGGCAATATTTATTGCTACATTTCATTGCAGCTCCTATCTATTAATCAACTCACCAATCACTCTTCTTCACTATATAGTGCATTTAACCACTCAGGACGCTTGCCTTTACCTAGATAAAAATCTGCGATATCCAACAGGCGGGGGTAGAATTTAAGAGCGGTCTTACCGTCCATTTCAGTTATTTCACGTTTAGTGAATTTGCGCCAATCATCAATAGTGTGATTTTGGCAACCAGCACGAAGATATTCACCGTTTGTGATAGTGATAGGGTATTTTTCGCCCATGATTACGTAGGTGTGATCTGGCAGTTCAGCGCCTCTCAGGTTAGCGCCTATCAGGTTAGCGCCTCTCAGGTTAGCGCCTATCAGGTTAGCGCCTATCAGGTTAGCGTCTATCAGGTTAGCGCCTATCAGGTTAGCGTCTCTCAGGTTAGCGCCTATCAGGTTAGCGCCTATCAGGTTAGCGTCTCTCAGGTTAGCGCCTATCAGGTTAGCGTCTCTCAGGTTAGCGCCTCTCAGGTCAGCGTCTCTCAGGTTAGCGCCTATCAGGTTAGCGCCTATCAGGTTAGCGTCTATCAGGTTAGCGTCTCTCAGGTTAGCGCCTCTCAGGTCAGCGTCTCTCAGGTTAGCGCCTATCAGGTCAGCGTCTCTCAGGTTAGCGCCTATCAGGTTAGCGTCTATCAGGTTAGCGCCTATCAGGTTAGCCTTAGACCCGCTTTCGCCAAAGGACTCTACATACACTTTGTGCTCATCAAGAATCTTTCTTAATTCATCGGTATTCATGTTTATTTTCCTATATTTAGGTAATAAAAAAGACCTGCGATAGGTCTTGTGATTTGTTCGTTAATCAACTCACCACAGCCCACCTTGATGGACTGTAATTAGTTAACTAAAGCATCCATTTCTTCCTCAACCTATTGGCTGCATCGCTATCCATAATCGCTCCAGTGCCTTTCAATAGGTGCTTGACCAACGCCCACATTGACCTCTGTTTCTAATTCAATGAAGGCGTCTTTTACAAACTTTGCTAGCTCAATACTTGCGCCATCATTTAGGTTAAATGCCTGAGCTCTCTCAAGCTTCAACATTTCAGCAAGCGTTTCTCTTGCTATCTGCTTCGATTCTTTCGATAAATCATGAAAACTCATATCTATCCCCTTGCTGTGACTGAACTGTCACTCATAATCGGCTTGCGTAGCCGTGGTTGTTTGCGTGTGTCTGGTGCTGATTTGAGCTTCTTCAACTCAACTATTATCTGCGCCATAACATCGAATGAATTAACCTTCCGTGACTCTTCTTTGCGCTGTTCCATGCGCTCCTCTTTCCTGCGTAATTTATAACGCTGTCTTGAGTTCATAATAAAATCCTCAGTTAGTTAACTTTGGTGATTGGTGGTAGCGCACTCATCTACCATTCACGCTTAGCGGAGCGATGACCAATCCCAAAGCTAACTTCACTTTGGCCTCCCGTTTTCAAGGAGGAAGCTAAATTATTAAAGAGCATAAGGCGTATATTTCATGTTGCTTGCCTTCGATGGAGTTAAATTTATCTCAATGATAAATTTTGGTCAATAGCAATTTGATAAATAATTTATCATTCTGGTGGGTTGTGGATTTATCATATTGATTATTTTAATAATATTTTGATAAATTATTTTTTGCAGAAACGAAAAAACCCGCACTAGGCGGGTTAATGTATTGATGATTGTTTATTTTAACCTAGGCGGGTGTAATTCATTTCCCATTTACCAACGACAAATCCTTCAATTCTCAGTTGGCTTTCATTCTCTTCGTTTATTTCCCAAGTTTGATAAATTTTATTGTCGCTAATTACAGCTAGCTTATTCCCTAGTAGTTGTAGTCTTTTGATATGTGATCCGTCCATAAAGGTAAACGCATAGATACCATCACTGATAAAACGGTTCACGGTTTTATCTACTATAACCAATGTGCCGGGGTCAATAGTCCCTAGCATGCTATCCCCAACAGCAGTAACTATACCTAGAGATGAGGCTTTTCTGTTTCCAAACATGCGCTTAGCTTCATCAGGATTCAATTCTACAGCTCTTATAACCTCAGGGTAATCATTGTTCAAACTACCTCCTCCGCAGCTATATTCCAAATCATACTGCTCAATCCTGTATGTTTGTACAGTATTATCATTAGATATATTTTGCAATATAAAACTACTTGGCGAGGTGTTTTTATCATCTTTTTCTATTTGGATTCTATCCAGCCACCCTGTAGGAAGAGATAAGAGAGTTTCAATTTTTCTAGCAATGGCGTCACCGATATTTCTTACAGCCCTGTCACTGGTTATCTGGCTTAGTTGTGATGCTGGCATGTCCAGCTTGTCAGCAAACTGCGCTTTAGTGTGACCTGAAGATATATATTCATTCATCAGGGCGCGCAGGTTGGCGCGTCTTATGTCTTTATTTTCCATATCACCATACTTGCATTTTTTATCTAAATGATAAATGCTCAAAATGATAAATAATTATTGATAAATATTTATCATCAAGATAAACTTTGATTAATTTTAACGGCAAAGGTAAATGCAATGAGCAATGAATTACTCCGATGGAGAAAAGAAGCCAGTCAAGATGACTGGAAGCTCCTTGCTCAGCTAGCAGGGACGAGCGTTGGATATCTTAATCTTATCGCCTACGGAAACCGTCGAGCGTCCCCTAGAAAAGCTGAGGATATCGAGGAAGCAACAAAGCACTTTAAGTACGAAACAGTAAAAAAAGAAGCTCTAGTTTTCGCTCAATTAAAAACTAGTGCAGCTTAAAAAGTAATCGCTCTTTAACATCTTATCCGCTCTCCTTGCAAACGGGAGAAAACTTAACTCACAGGGTCGTGAGCAACGGACTAACTACGTCAAAAGGAATTTAACAAATGGACTACGCAAACACACGCAAATCGTTTAATCGGTTTGTATGCAATCACTTGGTAGCAACCGCTCATCAAGTTATCAGAACAACATCTCAAACAGTCATTGCTAAATCACTAGGCGTACATGACTCAACTATCACTCGTAGAACTGAAAAGATACCTGAGCTATGCGAAACATTAGCAGCGGCAGGTGTAACTGATTTTGTTTTACCGGGTGAAAAGAAAATTAGCGAAGAAGAATATCGGTTTTTGTGGAAGCAAATGGCCGAATTTTCGCTATGGAAAACAGGTTCATTACAGGAGGTAAATATCAATGAGTCCTGATGAATTTATCCGCAGCAACATCATTAAAAAACTCACTGATTCAGGTTATCAGGGGGGGGCTTTGGAATTAGCCGCAGATGAGGGCTTATCTCATTTCAGAAGATGCTCTCAGGCCAGTAAACGTGGCGCAATGTTTGATGATTGCTATCACGTAGCTAAAACATGGATAGATAAATATGGCGACAAGAAGCCAACAGGAAGTAAGCGAAGAGCGAAACCAGCAAGTAAACAGGTTTCAATGTTCTAAAAAACGAAAGCCTAGGAGGCGGCAACCAACTAGGCGGTCAAAGAATTAATTTAAGAATCATTCACGGGAGTAATTATACATGGAAGATGATTTTTTAACAACGAACCAAACAATGCGTTACTCATACCCATACATAGCAAACGAAGAGGTGATCACTCAAGGTAAATTACCGAGTGATTTCACTGTTGGCGGTTGGGTGTATGTCATGAGTAATCCAAGCATGCCAGACATATATAAAATCGGAATGACGACATCAACCCCTGAGAAAAGAGCTAAAGAGCTTTACTCAAGCTCAGGGGTGCCAACACCTTTTAAGGTTGAAACTGCATATTACTCTCACAACCCAAGGGATGATGAGAGCGTTATCCATAATACGCTTTCTGATTTTAGAGTTAATGAGTCCAGAGAGTTTTTTAATGCTCCACTAGAAAAGATTAAATGGGCCTGTAATGACGCAGGCCTTGACTGTCGAGATAGTGATTTAGCAGAAATTGCGATGCTAACAAATGTCATCTGCACTGATACATCTAAACGTTTAGACATTGAAGATATCTTTGAGCAAGAAGGTCTCTATTTCTTTGGTGACAAAAATGCAATCGCTGAAATACTCCTAAGAATATCTGCTCGATTAATGCTAAGAGCCAAAGGTTTTTCATTTTATATAAATGAAGGAGAAATTAGCCTTATTGAACAGGCAGATGAACAGTATTTCAGGAGCGTAGAAAACAGACCTCAGCGTGAGATACCAGATTTTATTAAGGAGTTAATTAATGGCCAGAGCACGAAATATTAAGCCGGGCTTTTTTACTAATGATGATTTAGCAGAGTGCGAACCATTGGCTCGTATTCTTTTTGTAGGCTTATGGACAGTTGCCGATCGAGAAGGTCGGCTGGAAGATAAACCACGCAAAATTAAAGCTATGGTTTTGCCATATGACGAAGCTGATTGTGACAAATTACTCGCTCAATTACATGGCAAAAACTTTATCACTAGATATGTAGTAGATGGAAATGAGTTTATCCAGATTAATAACTGGAAGAAACACCAGAACCCACACATGAAAGAAGCGGCTAGTGAAATACCAGAACAAGACACGCAACCTGTTGATATTAAAGGAGCACCAGAAAAGCATCATACAAGTACAGTGCAAGAACAAGAAGAGAATCAAACTATCCCTGCTGATTCCCTTAACCCGATTCCTGATTCCCTTAACCCTATAAACACCCAAGCCGAAAACACGGCTTGTCCTGATGGGTCTGAAAATAAATCAGCAAGTGTTCACCAGATGTCTAGCAAGTACGCATTCGAAGGTGAGGTGATCCGATTAAACAAAAAAGATTTTACTGAGTGGCAAAGTCTGTATTCAAACATCGACCTCGAACACGAGTTGAGACGACTGGATATTGAGTTTAGAGCCGATAAGCCCAAAAACTGGTTTATCACTGCTAGTCAGAAATTGAATTACCAGAACAAGAATACTAAGCCAGCTTGGACACCATCTAAGCGAGTAATGCCGCCTAGTCGAACCCAAGAATTCATACCGGAGAACTTCTGATGAGCACAGGAATGCAAGCGCTGGCTCGGTTTAGAAAACTGATGCCGGAACACATCAAGCCAAAGTTTGAAACGCCTGAAGAACTCATGGCATGGCAACGAGAGCAGGGCGAAATTGATTCAAAGCGGATCACCGATGCAAATCGTGTTACTCGACTGAATAAAATAATGGGTCGTTCTGGAATTAACCCGCTTCACCTCGATTGCACATTCGATAACTACCAAGTCACTACATCTGAGCAGCAAACCGCATTACGCAAAGCCAAAAATTACGCTGAGAACTTTGGCAAAAACTTTGGCGGATTTATCTTTAGCGGCAATGCAGGAACCGGAAAGAATCACTTAGCAGCAGCAATCGGAAATCACCTCATACAGCACGGTAAGAGTATCCTAATCGCTACATTGCCAGACCTGATGATGCGAGTACGAGAAACCTACCAGAAGGACGCCAAGACATCAGAATCGAAACTAATCGATGACCTGTGCGAAGTTGATTTACTGGTGCTTGATGACGTTGGTGTACAGCGTGGAAACCTCAACGAGGATTTAATTATCTTCCAAGTTGTAGACCGTCGACTAGCAAACAAAAAGCCAGTTGGGGTGCTAACTAACCTAGCATTCGCAGAGCTTTCAAAAGTTCTCGGTGAGCGAGTTATTGACCGTTTAAGAATGGGTAGCCCGACAACGATTAATTTCGGATGGGAAAGTTACCGCAGCCAAGTTAAGTAACCAAAGGAATTGAAAATGATTAAACACAGAATTGGTAAGCCATACGTTAGACGCCTAAAGCAAAGTGATACTCCAGCCACGACACAAGCAAAATCAGCGATAGATTACCTAAACCATCCCGATAATCACTTGAAAGATGCCAAGGCATATGCGGTTTGCCTGCGCGGTTTGTCAGAGGTGTTCCAAGTTTCCTTATCAAAAAGGCAACTCATTAAACTCATGAACGCGGCTATTTTGTAAGCCTAACACACCAAATCATAAGGACTTCTAGATGAGCATATTATTTCACAAGGATTACCCATATTCAGATTTAGATAACTGCTACAAAAATTATGAGTTGCTAATTGACAGCCAGCAATGGGTAAACCATCCACTGGTAGACACCGCAGAACACCCAATCAAAAGAAAAGCAACGCGATTGATTAGGCAAATGAACAGGTGTTTTCCAAGAGGAAAAGCATACATGCGAGTTAGTAAGCGTGAGTTTATGGCGGGCAATTAAGCGAGGTGTTGAGTGATGAAAGGAACAACGTTAACGGAGCTGAACTGGGCTTACACGGACGAGGCAACCAGAAGAAAGTGTAAGTACATCAGGCAAACGAAAGATTATAACCGACACTTTTTCAAGCCTTATCGCTGCATGAGAGTAGCTAAAAAGTTGTTTAGGCTGGAACTTAATAAGTTAATTGGAGGCATCTAATGCAGGGAACTAATTGGGTTAATACAAACATGGCATTACCAGATGATAGCGAGCCAGTTTTGCTTATCAGTGACGGTGAAGTTTTAGCTGGTGTTTACAGGCTTGAATGGAACTCTGTAGAAGGCGAAATGCAATGGTTTCTTGATGATGCGGTGCTGCCGCTACCAATTCCTGACGCTGATTACTGGATGTATTTACGCGATTTACCAATGCCAGAGGGTGAATGATGGACGAGCGGGAATTAAAACTAGAAGCCGTAGCAATTTGGCAAGAGCTAATTTTACAAGCTAAGCAAAAATACCAATGGTGGGAGTTATAGCATGAACGAACTCAAGAAATGCCCGTTTTGCGGCAGTGAAGCTGAATTAATAGATAACCGTCTAGGATGGTACGTTCAGTGTAAAAATGATGATTGTAGTTGTACTGTGATTGGTGAGAGAGTGCCTGAGCTGCAATCCGAGGCAGAATCAGACGCTATTGATTGGGATTCGGTAAGGCAAACAGCAATCGCAGCATGGAACAGGAGAGCTAACAGTGATTTACGACCTGAAGTTACCGAACTGGGCAACGCTAAGTAATTGTCCGTTTTGTAATGCAAAGGCAGAGCTAGTAGCAGATGGGGAGGGTGTGTATGCAGGATGCTCTGGTAGTGAATGCAGAATAAAGCCTATCACTCTAACTTACGCTACGAAACGCGATGCTATAAGGGCGTGGAATTGGAGACCATAGGAGGTTAACTTGGAAGCAGATTTCCTCTTCCACGAATCAACCAAAACCGCAGCATGGCAACACCTCAAAGAAGTTCTAGCAACAAACCAACCACACCGAATCATTATCAAGCCATGGAAGTCCACACGCTCACTATCTCAGAATGCGCTCATGTGGATGTGGAATGATGACATATCTAAAGCAGTAAATGAAATTTCTACTGAACATTTAAGCAAGGATGAGATGCACGAGTATCTCAAGGAGCTTTTTTGTCCTGTAAAAACAATATCTGTAATGGGTGTGGAGCGGCGAGTTAAGTCAACAAAGCTATTAACTACTGATGAGATGACTTTTTATCTAAGGCGAGTAGAGGTGTGGTGTGTTGATCGTGGAATAAAAACAAGA
Organism: Providencia sp. R33; assembly: GCF_019343475.1. Taxonomy (NCBI): domain Bacteria; kingdom Pseudomonadati; phylum Pseudomonadota; class Gammaproteobacteria; order Enterobacterales; family Morganellaceae; genus Providencia; species Providencia sp. R33. The sequence continues at coordinate 108,744 of NZ_CP072453.1, forward strand.
ATTCCTGAAAATTCGGAGTATCACAAAAGGAGGCTAGATAATGAGTGAAAGTGAAATTTGGAGAGATGTGCCAAGTCTCGAGAAAAAGTATCAAGTCAGTAGCTTGGGACGAGTGAGAAGCAAAGACATGGATGTAAGAACATGCGGTAGAAATAGAAATTTCACTTACAGAAAAGTGAGAGGGCGATTGTTAGGTCTTTGTAAAAGTGGGGAATACGACAGGCTCGCTGGAGCAAAAGGCGAACACTTATTGGTGCATAGACTAGTTGCGTTGGCATTCATACCAAATCCTGAAAACCTTCCAGTAGTAAACCACATCGATGGTAACAAGAAGAATAATCGCGTTGAAAATCTTGAATGGTGTACCTATGAGGATAATAACAAACATGCATGGAGAACTGGGTTATGTGATAAGCAAAAAACGCCTGTCTTATCAATTTCAAGAGAAGGATTTGGGCACTGGTATCCATCCATACAATCAACAAGATTTTATGGCTGCAACCCATCGTTAGTACATAACACAATTACAGGAAGGCAGAAGTCTCATAGAGGCATGGCGTGGTGTTATGCAAATAATTCGGAATACATAAAACTCAAGGAGCAGCAAGAGAGATGAATATCATATCAAAAATGGCAATCGCTATGGCATCACTAGCATCACAGAGCGCCTTATGGGCTATCAATCGTAATAGCTATTGGTACAGCTACCCCACATCAACTAAGCGCATCACAGGTCACGCAAAGATAAACAGAGCAGCCAAGAAGCGGAGGGCGAGAAAGTGAGTTTTGCAAAATCAGAAAGGGATTATCCAGAAGGCAAATATATCCACACTGAATGCAAATGGTGCGGACATAGTTTCATTGGGCAGAAATGGCAAAACGTTTGCAAGAAATGCGACGACCATCTACAAAAGGCAGGTGCGTTTATCAAGCCTGAAGAAGAGATATATCTTCAATCCACTGAACAGAGGCTAATAAAGGCATTACGCGAAAACATTCATAAATTTGATATTGATGATGACGGTAAAATCATCATGAAAGCTCAACCAAAGAAATCAAGGGTAACACTCGGAGCCAAGTTATTTATGGTTGCCATATTTGCTTGTCTATTTGCATCTGCATGGATATTTAAGGCGGCGATATATGGCTAAGGCTAAAAAGCCGAAGCTAAAAACCTGTAAAGAATGCGATAAAGAATTTACTCCCTACCTATCAACTCAAAAAGTCTGCTCTACATCCTGCGCAATACTATTTGCATCAAAAGAGGCTAATAAGCTTGCAGAGAAAGAACGCAAGAAGAAAGAGTCTATTGATCGCAAGAATCTACTCGCAAGAAAAGAGAAACTGAAATCTCAATCTGATTGGCTTAAAGAGGCTCAGGCAGCTTTCAATAAGTACATAAGGGCAAGAGATAACGGAAAGCTCTGCATTAGCTGTGGGTGCAGATTAATAGGCTCTGATGGATATCTAACAGGTAGTGCGATAGATGCTAGTCATTACAGGTCAAGAGGCGCGGCATCACATCTAAGTTTTAACGTTTATAACGTCCATTCATCATGCACAAGGTGCAATCGTCACTTAAGCGGCAATGCTGTTGATTATCGGATCCGATTAATAAAGCGGATAGGGATAGAAAAAGTAGAAGCCCTTGAGTCAGATAATAAACCAAGAACATTCACTATCGAATACCTAAAAAGGGTCAAGCGCATATTTGCGAAGCGTGCCCGTTGGTATGAGAAAAGGCGAAAGCAATTCATGGAGGCAGCTTAATGTTCACTGACATAGTAGCAGCAATTGAAGAGTGCAGGTTTCGTGCTGAAACTGAAAAAACTGGTAATAATTCGAAGCGCTATCTTTCTGTCATTCAGCTTAACAATGGAATTATGCGAATAACGGAGACATGCGCAGCTAAGAGGCTGGGTAATAGGATCATGTATTCGGTAGGAAAAGACCGCTATCACACAGTATTGCCGGAGGTAAGATGAGAGAGCGTAATCCTGATATTTATCTTCAACTGGCAAAGTCGCCAAGGAAGTCATATTTAGGCAAAGCAAGGCGATTAACTCCACCACAAGAAAGATGGACGAGGGCGATCATATCTATATGGGCTGACGAAATGAAAGGCGGTGATTATCTTGGTTATGGTGGCGGCGGTGATGGTATCTGGCGTTTCATCACTGGATGGTCTGGTGAAAACATAGAGCGATTCACCAAGGTATTCGACCAGTTAAGCAAAGAAGGCTACACAGGACAGGAACTTGAAGAAAAAGCCAGATCAATATTATTTCCTAAACAATCTCTCAGCGACATGTTTCAGCGCGCCAACGATGTAGATGAAGCTGATTTTGTAGAGAAAGCAATATTGAAAGCGTTCGACAAGTCCAATCCTATTTATGCTGTCGCCACTGATTACTATCTTGGCAGAAATACTCTGCAAACTCTCGCAAATTATATGCAGGAACAAATAGCACCTTGGCTGACTATCAAACAATGCATTGACCGTGTACGTTGGTGTATTAGTTTATTTAATGCGAAGTTGTATATGGTCATGCAAGATGAAATAGCGAGAGAGCGCTCACAGTATGGAGTTGAAATGAAAAATATTTCGGAAATTACTTGAAATTAAGTTATGAATCTGTATATTTAGTGTATGCTCGCTCATGAAAGCAAAGAGCACAGAAGCCTGATAGAGATATCGGGCTTTTTTATTGCCAAAATTCCAACCTGTAAGTAATCCTTACAAGTTCAACTCTCCGGAAATTCCGGATAGTTCACATTCAAGAGGTCGCCTAGTGCGGCCTTTTTTGTTTCTACCATTTTGTTAACACTAACAAGATGGTCACTCATACGCCGCCACAGAATTCTAATCACACACACTTAATTGACGCATAGAGATTGTGCGCGGCTATCTATTAACTCAAAGAGAATAAAAATCACATGAGCACAACAACAAGTATCATCCTTGGTGCTACTGGCGGTGGTGCTGTAGGAGGCCTGCTTGTTGGGGTTGATTATGACGTGATACTAGGTGCGATTATTGGCGCGTCAGCTTCGGTAATTGCTTCCAAGGATAATAACAGACGTAAGATTTTCCATTTTATTTTAGCCTTCGGTGCTGGAGTTTTAATTGCTAAAGAAGCTTCTGAGTTTATTGCTCAAGTATGGAAGTGGGATGTAAGTCCAAAGATAACAGCAATAGCGATTTCGGCACTATTGATACCAATTCTTATTATTGTTGCCAATAAAGATAATTTGATAAAGCTGTTTAGTCGAATCTTACTTTCTATTGATAAAAACTTCAGTTCCATCACCCAGGCAATTAAAGATTGGCGAAATAAAGGGGGTGGATAATGGACGCTCTCTTTAATTATTTTCACTCGCTAACAGACCAAGATATTTTAAATCACATCAATATCGTGCTCATTGCTTCGATGGCGATTCGAATGGCTTTGCATGAATACAAGCTCACCCGAGATTCGGTAGTGGGGACCATCTTCATTATTTTATGCGTATGTAAAATATGGGAGTTACTTCCTCCTTATCGGTCAACAGCGGGCATATCAAGCATAGCGAGCAACCTGTTTTTATGCCTTCTTGTTTATAAGCATAAAGGCAATATCGTGAACATATTTAGGAAGGTGGATGATGAGTAACTTCAAATTCAGCCAAAGAAGCGAAAATAACCTTAATGGCGTTAACCCTGACTTAGTGAAAGTTATTCGTCGCACTCTGGAAATAACACCGGTCGATTTCATTGTTATTGAAGGTCTGCGAACTCAAGAGCGACAAAAGCAATTGGTTGCAGAAAAGAAATCACAAACTATGCACAGTCGTCACTTAACAGGTCATGCAGTAGACATTATCCCCGTGAATACTAAATGGCAGATTGATGAGTTTAAGCCGCTATTGAAAGCAGTTAAGCAAGCCGCTGATGAGCTAGGTGTTAAATTGCGCTTTGGTATCAACTGGAAGAATGACCCGTCACTACCAATTGAAACTAAGTTCATTGATGCGCCTCATGTTGAGATTCCAGCATGACAACGCTAACTAAAGTCTTGACTGGTGCTTGCGCTATCCTAGCTTTCTGGCTTTGGTGGGTAATGGGTAGTTACGGTGACCTGAAAGGTGATTACTCAACATTGAAGGATAAATTCAGCGAGCAAGTGGCTATCATCGCAGACTATGAAAAGCGCATCAACTCCCTTCACGAACTCGACACCAAACACACAACGGAACTCACAAATGCAAAAGCTGAAATTGACCAGTTGCGTTTTGATGTTAGCAATGGCACTAAGCGCCTGCGGGTCAAAGCCGAATGTCCAAGCTCCGAAAACAGTTCCACCTCCAGCGTGGATGCTAGCAGACCCGCCACCTTGGCGAGAGACGCTGAGCAAGATTATTTCGATCTCCTTAAACAGCTTGAAACTCTCGAAAAGCAATACCTTGGTTTAAGGGATTGGTACTTTGCGGAGTGCAAGCGCTAACCGATAAGAAAGATATTCGAGAAATCGAAAAAGCGAGGATTCCCCCGCTTTAACTTAATCATCCAACCTTGCGATAAGGGTAGCCAGCCTTTTTGATATGCGCATCAAAATACTGACCTTTGGATGGGGCGCTCATTAATCCGCTATGAATATGAGCAGGTACATTTAAATACTGATAAATGCCACTGCTGTGAAATGCAATTTCTAACACATGAGTGGCTGGGTCATAACCAACTGATTGAAGGTTTGAAGATGAAACAGGAACACGATTCAATTTCTAAATCTCCTATTAACGGGAAAAGTCCCGAGGAAATATTAGAACATTTTAATAAATATAACTTCGTTGACGGTCACGGACACCGACTAGAGTTCTGTCAGGACTTCATTGATCTTGTGACTCTTGCCACAAAGTTAAATAAATCTTAACTCTCGACAAGAAAGCAATACGGGAAATTGAACAACAACGAGCCTCCAATTAGGGGGCTTTTTAATGGCTTCTTCGCACTTAAGTGAGGTGGTCCATATCTTGCTGACGGGTAAGCCGTAAGTGACCAAAGTAACGTAGTGATACGTGATGATGGTTGCGAACTCTACGCATTTCACTGCTCATTCACAGAGCAATTCTAAAACGTCGAATCCAATCACTTTGATATGAGCCTTCGAGGAAGTCAGTTATAGCTGGCGAGCTTCGACGGGCTGATTTTCTATGTGAACGAGGGTTCATTTCAAATGTAGGTAATACGTTATGACTAATTTAATGGTAGTTAATGGTATTGATTTTCGTGAGCTTGTATTTCTAAGTGGCTCAAATGCAGAAACAGATACATTCAAGGTGGCTTTAGCATTTAAGAAAAGTCACAAGGATGTATTGAGAAAGGCAAGGTCAGTAATTAGGTCGTGCTCGCCTAGTTTTGCAGAGCGCAATTTTACGCTTTGCCATGAAAACAACAACTTACAGAATGGCAAGCCCCAGCCATTTTACAAGATGACTCGTGACGGCTGGATGATGTTAGTAATGGGCTTTACTGGAGATGAAGCTGTAAAGCTTAAAGAAGCATTCATCAATGCATTTAACTGGATGGCTGATGTTATTACCAAAAATATCCGCACCATGGAACAAGAGAGAAACGAAGTAATTCTTGAGTTCATGAAAGAGAAGGATGTGGCTAGCATGTCAGGTCGATTACTAAATCGATGGGGTAGGGTTAAAAAACCACAACTTCTTAATCGTATCGCTGAGATTGAAGAAAAAGGCCAGTTACGATTGCCTGAATTTAACGCATAAGGATATCACCATGAAAATAAATACAAGTGGACTAACAACAGGTCAATCTTTCTGCATCATCGCAGCCCTATCAGTAAGCTTCTTCGTGTCATGGTGCTTGCCGCATATTTGGAATTGGTTTGCTGATTCAGCAGGGTTCGATTTGACAATAAGCATCAATTGGGGAACCGTTGTTGGATTATCAGTAATTCTATGGGTTCTCAAGTCTATATTTGGCAAGAAGGAATAGGTCGCTCAGCGACCTTTTTTATTGGCAACAAAAAAGCCGCCAAGGAACTAGGCGGCAAAGCTTGGAGTAGTACTATGAAAGATACCATGTAGGAGGCAGTAATGCTTGGAATTGCTTATGGCTTTACAAGAATACAAATCAAATGCGTAACAATCAAGTAACCATTTGTTTCTAAATGGTAATATTCTCTAACAGCGAGTAAATCATGACTGAATTAGAATCACATCAAAAAATCCGCTTAGGCTTACTTAAACTAACAGGCAATAACACCGCAGCTACCGCAAAGGCAATTAAACTCATCAAGGATGACCCACTTGAGTATGAGTTATTTTTCCAACTGTGGAGTAATAACAACGGTAACTTTGATAACGGCAGCGTTGATACATTAACGAAAGTTGATTCCGTTTATCAACGAGTGCAGGAAACAAAGAAAACGTTATTCAACGATGAGGTAGCAGAATAACCAATCACAAAGCTCATCAAGGTGGGCTTTTTAATTTGTTATGAGGATGTGAATATGGCTAAAAGACCAGATTGGGAGGCCATCGAGTCGGCTTACCGAGCTGGCGTGATGTCACTTCGAGAAATAGCTTCACAGCATGGCATATCTGAAGGAGCTATACGCAAAAGAGCAAAGAAGGATGATTGGTCGCGAGACCTTAACGCAAAAATAAAATCCCGTGCAGATGATTTGGTACGCAAAGAGGAAGTACGCAAGCAGGTACGCAGCGAAACCGTACTTTCAGAGCGCGTACTTATTGAGGCAACCGCCGAAGTCATCGCTAGTGTTCGCATGGAACACAGGGGCGATATTCGAAGGGCTAGAGAGCTAACCAATAACTTATTTGATGAGCTATCAGCTGAATGTGCCGATGTGCCAGCTTTAAGTAAATTGGGGGAGCTAATGTTTAGTCCTGATGATAACGGGCGCGATAAGCTAAATGAAATTTACAACTCAATCATTTCTCTCCCTGAACGCGTTAAGTCAGTCAAAGCATTAAGCGAAACGCTTAAAAATCTAGTTGGCCTTGAGCGTCAAGCTTACGGGCTAGATGACGTACAACCGAATAAGACAGCTAGCCAGCTATCAGAACTAATGGACGACTTATCTAAGGAATAATCATGAAGCCAGAACATCTTGCACTATTGAGAGATAAGCTCTGGCGATTGAATCATCTTTACTGGATCACCAACAAAGAAGGTAAGCCAGTTCGATTTAAAATGACGCCTGAGCAGCTTGAATACTTTGAAGGGATGCACACAAGAAACATTATCTTAAAGGCTCGTCAGCTTGGTTTCACGACTGAGGTTTGCATTATCCAATTAGATGCAGCGTTATTTGAGGCGGCTAAATGTGCATTGATAGCCCATACGCTTAATGATGCTAAGCGGCTATTCAGGGAAAAGATAAAGTATGCCTATGAAAAGCTACCTGATGAAATTAAAGCAGCAAATCCAGCAAGCAATGACGCGGCTGGTGAATTGGTTTTTAGTAAAGGTGGGTCGCTTTATATCAGCACGTCATTTCGTGGCGGTACACTCCGATATTTACATGTATCTGAGTTCGGCAAGATATGCGCCAAGTATCCAGAGAAAGCCCGAGAGATTGTTACTGGCGCGTTTGAGGCAGTATCAAGCGATTGTTTCACGACGATTGAAAGTACAGCGGAAGGTCGAGCAGGTTATTTTTACGATTACTGCCAGTCTGCTGAGAAAGCGCAAATTCAGAGTAAGACTCTCTCTAACCTAGACTGGAAATTCTTTTTCTTCTCATGGTGGAAGAATCCCGAATATGCCATTGACCCTGTTGAGCAATTACCACAGCGGCTAGTTGATTACTTCGATGAGATAGCCAGTAAGCACGGCGTTCAATTAAATGAGCGTCAGAAAGCTTGGTACTACGCCAAAGAGAAAACACTTGGCGACGATATGAAGCGAGAATACCCGTCAATACCGTCTGAAGCATTTCAGCAATCTGTTGAAGGTGCGTATTACGCCAAGCAATTTCGCTTCCTGTACGAAAATAAACGCATTGGCACACTTCCTGATAATTCACATTTACCAGTACATACCTATTGGGATATCGGTGTTGGTGACTCCACGGCTATTTGGTTTATTCGTGAGGTCGGTGAAGAGTTCCACGTTATCGATCACTACTCAAATAGCGGCGAAGGTCTGCGGCACTATATGAAAGCGCTGAAAGACAGAGGTTATACCTACGCTAGTCACAATGGCCCGCATGATATTGAGAATAGGGAATTCGGCTCTGATGCTAAATCACGGAAAGAATTAGCGCGTGAAGGGTATGAAATTGACGGACAGGTTTACTCAATTCGATTTAATGTCGTGCCGAGAGTATCTATCGATGAGGGTATTGAGGCAGTACGTGAAATTCTCCCTCATTGTGCTTTTGATGAGCATAAATGCGGCGAAGGCATCGCACACCTTGAAGCCTATCGTAAAGAGTGGGACGACAAAAAGGGATGTTGGAAAGATAAGCCACTTCATGACTACACATCACATGACGCTGACGGGTTCCGTTACTTTGCAGTAAGCAGACGGAATGTTAAGGCTAGAGCATTCAAACGTAAACGCATTGCTGGCATGGCATAAGGTGAAATATGGCAGTTACAGATAAACATCCGCAATATATTGCGGCTAAAAATAGCTGGCAAATTATGCAAGATGCTATTGCTGGCGAAGAAAAGATAAAACAATCAGGTGAAACTTACTTGCCTAAATCGGCTGGAATGGTTGAGGCTGAAAAGCTTGGCGATAGTGCTAAGAAAATTTACGAAGGTTATATTAATAGGGCGCAATATCCTCTATTTGTTCAAGATTCGCTTAGAACAATGATTGGGTTAGTCTCTAAGTTAACGCCTGAAATCAGCATCCCGAACAAGCAACTACAAGGTTTAGAAGAAAACGCAACTAGTGACGGTTTTGGATTAAAGCAATTGTTCATCCGTGTTGTGCTTAACCTTCTCGAGTATGGGCGTTGTGGGTTGCTCATCGATGTTGACCAGAAAGGCATCCCATATTTCGCATTGTATGATGCGTTATCAATCACAAACTGGAAAGAAAACAGTGTCGGCGGGCGTAAAGATTTAAACCTCGTTGTACTAGAAGAGCAATTCAGTAATAGCGAAGATAAATTCGGGCATGATACTAAGACGGTTTACCGTGTTCTAGAGCTGGTTGATGGTAAGTTGGTTGTTAGCCTTTATGATGGTGATTCTATTGAGGATCGAACACCAAGTTTGGGTCGGGATTTATTAACCTTCACACCGTTTATTTTTTGTGGGACTACTGATAACGCCTCTGATGTTGGCACAATTCCATTGTTAACAATGGCTAAGTCGGCATTGAAATCATACCAATTGAGCGCCGATTATTATCAATCTCTGCATCATACCGCCCATCCTCAGCCGTGGGTCTCTAATTTAAGCGATGGTGACGATATTACTGTCACTGGAGTGATGGCGGCGTGGTTATTGCCTAAAGACTCTCAGTGCGGTTACTTGGAAATTACAGGCGTAGGCATTGATAAAACCAAAGCCGAAATGGACACCCAGAAAAGCGCGGCTTTAGAGTCTGGCGCTAAAGTTATCGACACAAGGGATCAAGAGTCAGGTGAAGCAAGGAGAGCAAGACAAGACGATCAGCACGCAAGCTTGCACAGTATTGTCACTTGTGCCGCTGAGGCTATTGAGCAAGGTATCAAGTACATGGCTCAGTGGCTAAAGCTTCCATCTGATGATTACGTATTCACCGTGAAGCCTGATTTTAATAACTCGACGTATGATATAGAGCTGGCTAAGCAACTTTATGAGGGTGCTCTTGCTGGCAAAAACTCATTCCAAACTTACTGGGAATATATTGGTACTGGGAAATTGCCAGATATTGACTATAAGGATGAATTGCTGCGAGTCGAGGCAGAGAATGACGGTACAGTGAGAGAGGTCACTTATGAGCGAGAAGAAACTTAATTTAGCATTTCTAGATGCAATTACTCGCCACCAAGCTTACCTATACCGCGCATCATCCCAAAATATCAATGAAATACTCCGTGAGTTTAATATCGTGTCAGGCGACATGCTTAACCAGTTGCGTGATTACCTAGATAGCTTAAGTAGTTCCGAGCTTATAGCATTAAACGGTGGGAAATATACCACGCCTGAGCTAAGGAGTATTCGTGACCTGATTAGCAGTTGGCGTGACTCTGTACATTCAGAGATTCAGCAAGGCGCATCAGCTGGCGCAGCCACATTGTCAGCTTATGAAGTGGGTTATACCGCATCACTGGCAGGTGAGCAGCTAACTAAAGCGATATCAGGCGAAAGGCTTTATTCTAAAGCTAAAAATATTCCTATGTCGGGTGGCGCTCTTGTTGATGAGTTGTTTTCAAAAATAGCCGATGAAGCAAAGCAACGCGTTGAGTATGCGATCCGAAGTGGAATAACAAGCGGAGACACGACTCAGCAGATTGTACAGCGCATTAAAGGCACTAAACGCCTCAACTATCAGGACGGAATATTAAACGCTACACGCAGCGCTATAGAGCGCGATGTTAGAACAATACGAAGTCATGTAAGTAATCAGGTTGTTGAAGATACTTTTATTCAACTTGGCTACGATTACCTAAAAGTCGTCGCAACATTAGACGGCAGAACAAGCAAGGTGTGCGCTTCTAAAGATGGTGAAGTTTATCATCACAGCGATTCATTCTCTCGCCCGCCATATCACCCTAACTGTCGTACTATCTTAGTAGGTTGTGATAAAGACGGTAACTTAATCGGCAGACGACCATTTGTAGCAGACACAAGGCCAGTGAGCAAAATACCCAAAGATGATCGCGCTGGAATAATCGGGCAGGTTAATTCCAATACGGATTATTCATCATGGTTCGGAAATCAGTCCGCTGGCTTTCAAAAAGAGTGGCTGGGTAAGAATCGTTATGAACTATACAAAAAAGGCGGTTATGACATTGACCGATTTGTTGATCCACAAGGCAAGATGTACACACTCAACCAATTAAAACTACTGGATAAGCAGACGTTCGAAGAACTCGGATTATAACAGTATTCAATCTATAAGGTCACTTTGGTGGCCTTTTTTATTACCTAAATTCGGCTTAGGGCTGAGTTAATTCAACGCGCTAGGCGCATCAAATCCCAAGGGGAACAATATGTTATTTATGAATATAAACCGCAAATATTACTCACAGGTTGTCGATGGTGGAGAAGGTGGCGGCTCGGGCGGAACAACTATCACACCTGAAATGCAGGCCATTATCGATAAGGCTGTCAGTGAGCAAGTTGCAGGCTTAAAGTCTAAGCGCGATGAATTGCTTGGCACAAATAAGGGGCTAAAAGATGAATTGGATTCGCTAAAAACCCAGCTTGGCGGCATCGACATTGCAGCAGTGAAAGACTTGCTATCTAAAGCGAATATGGATGAGGAATCTAAATTAATTGCCGAGGGTAAATTAGATGAAGTCATTCAAAAGCGCACTGAACGCTTACGTGCCGATTATGACGGCAAGCTCGCAGCCGAAAAAGAGCGAGCTGACAAAGCTGAAAGCCACGCTAACAAATTTCGTCAGTCCGTAGTTAAAGGCCAGATTGTTCAGGCAGCTATTGAGAGTGGCGTATTGAAAGAGGCCACGGGAGATATCGCGTTCTTGGCTCAGTCTCAATTTTCTCTGGATGACAACGGCAATGCTGTAGCACTCGATGAAAATGGCGAAGTCATTATTGGTAAAGACGGGAAAACTCCACTTACTCCAAAGGAGTGGGTTGAAACTATCCGTGAAAGCAAACCGTACTTCTGGCCTGTGGCTCAAGGCTCTGGCGCTCAGGGTAATGAAAAAGGGAAAGGTGCTATTGATGTTACTAACCCTGACGGTTCTCTCAATCTGACTAAATTAGCAGGTCTGAAACAAACAAATCCGCAGCAATATAAAGAGATTGCTGCTAAACACAATTTAAAAATTTAAGGGCTTATAGATGGCTGATACTAAAATTTCCGATGTAATTGTACCTGAGCTATTTACTCAGTACGTGATTAATAAAACCGCTGAGAAATCGGCATTATGGAGTTCTGGCGTTGTTGGTGAGTTGGATGTTGATATTGCATTCGGCTCTAAAGGTGGTACGACAGCGAACTTGCCATTCTGGAATGACCTAAGTGGTGATTCAGAGGTGCTTTCTGACTCTGGAGCATTAACTGTCAACGCCATTACAGCAGCGCAGGACTTAGCAATTTTACATGCTCGCGGTAAGGCTTGGGGTGTGAATGATTTAGCTAAAGCGCTTTCTGGTGATGATCCAATGGGGGCGATTGCAGATTTAGCCGCTGATTATTGGGCGCGAGAAATGCAGAAAATGACACTAGGCACTCTTAAGGGGGTGTTTGGCGCTACAAGCATGGCCGACAATATGTCAGATATTTCATCAGGAACTGGCGCTGATGCGGTAATTTCTGGTGCTTCTTTTGTTGATGCGGCTTATAAATTGGGCGACTCAGTCGATAAATTGACCGCTGTGGCCATGCACTCAGCAACGATGGCGAAGTTAGCTAAAGATGGTCTAATCGAAACTATCCGTGATGCTGATGGCGTGATTGTGTATCGCACTTTTATGGATAAGCGAGTCATTGTTGATGATGGCATGCCGAATACCTCGGGAGTGTATACCACCTACTTATTTGGGGCTGGCGCAATTGGTTTCCAAGATGTTGGCGCTCCTGTTGGCGTTGAAACAGACCGTGACTCATTAGCAGGTACGGATATCTTAATTAACCGCCGTCATTTTGTTCTACATCCACGTGGCGTGAAATGGGCTGGCGCGGCAGGTATCGCCCCTGCTAATGCTGGGCTTGCTGTCGGCACAAACTGGGAGCGTGTGTACGAGACTAAGCAAATTCGTTTAGTTGCTTTCAATCACAAGCTGGCGTAATCAAGTGCAGGGCTTCGGCTCTGCTTTTTTTCGAGGTAATTATGGGATTAGCATCATTCAACCGAATGCGAAGAGAGGCGGCTGCAAAACTTACTCAATCTGGAAGCGATAAGGCAGATGAGGGGCAAGAAGGTCAAGATTATAGCCAACTTAAAGCTGATGAGCTCAAGGCTATTCTTACTGAGAAAGGCATTAAGTTTGACGCGAAGGCAAAAAAAGCTGACTTACTCGCACTTATTCAGGGGTAATCGCAATGAGCTTTATTACTGAACAAGAAGCAGAACAGGAACTAGGTGAGACTTGGGCTAGCCAAACGGAAAGTGATAAGGCTCGGCTATTGGCTCAAAGTGAAGCGTATTTAATCGCAAGAAGCGTTAAGCCGTATAATGACACAGATGATGTGCCAGTGGCATTAAAACTGGCTTCATACGAGATTATTAAAGGGATTATCAATAAGCAACTGTACCAAGGTCAATCTCAGGAGCTTAAGGCTAAAACCGTAAAAGGTGGCTCTGTTGAGGTAAGTAAAACTTATCAAGATGGTAGTTATGAACTGAATGCAACTGAGCAATACATTCTAGACCTCATAAAACCGTACTCAAAGCGCCTTAGCGTTGTTTTTTTGAAGAAGGTGTAATATGAGGTCAGAAATACAGAAAGAGCTAGCAGAGGCATTTGATAGCGATTTAGCTGATGCGGTAAAAGCGTTTACTGGCTCGTATGTTATCGAGGGTGATGATTGGGATCCGGTTACTGAAACGGGGAATGATACTATTGTCGAATATACAGGTCGTGGCATTTTAGACAATTACAACTTACAAACAATGGGGTTTGGTCGTGTTGATGAGATAAATGTTCTAGCTGGTGACGTGTTACTTATTGCATTAACAAATGAGATAACAGATACGCCATCAATAGGTCATCACATCACTGTAAACGGACAAAAATACAGTGTTATTTCAATACAGGAAGATCCCGTAGGTGCTCATTACGATATTCAATTACGGAGGATGTGATGGCAAAAGGTTGGAATACGCCGCCTAGTCATTTTGTCCGTATTGTTTCTGATGATGTCGGTACTGAGATGAAGCGAACGGCAGGGGCAATGCTACAAGCTGTCATTCTTAAATCGCCACTTGATAAGGGGACGTTTCGAGGTAATCACAGAGTTAGTGAAGGTTCAGCTGATAATCAGTATGACGAAAATATCAAAGACAAAGCAGGGAATGAGACGTTAAGGATCGGCGTAGCGGCAATCGCTAAATCTAAGCCATTCACCATTCTTTGTATTCAAAATAACCTGCCATATGGTATAGCGCTTGAAAATGGCTATTCAGATCAAGCTACTGACGGTGTTTACGCGCCATCATTTCATAAGGTAATTCAAAGTAGACGATGACACTGACGGAAATTAGAAATGCCGTCATCACCAGAGTAACCACCCAAACCGCCATTCCTAAATCTGATATTCGTTATCCAAACGAAAAGACGTTTGACACCAAAAACAAAACTCTTTGGGCTGAATTAACGGCAACTTCTAGCATGGGCGGAGCTATAGAAATCGGCAATGGTGCTGTTGTTCAACGCGGGGGTCTTGTTGTGATTCGACTGTATTCAGCGTTAGGTAAAGGCACTAAAGTAATCTACGAAACAGCGGATAAATTGCGAGAGCTTTTTGAGTTTAAAACTGATGGCTCACTGGATTATTTCGCAGTTGACTTGGTTGATGGTGGTGAGGTTAACGGCTTTTATCAAATGAATTTACACATTCCATATCGCGCACTATAGGAGGCTAAATGTCATCAGGTGCAAAAACGGTCACGGCTTTTATCCGTGAAATTACAACGGGGGTCACTCCAACAAGTGGCGTCTGGGATTTATTAACACGAACAAGTTATGGGGTAAAGCCCACACAGAACACTTCCGATAATGACGAAATCGGCGGTACTCGCATGGCGCAAGGCAAATCGTTAACGACTGTCGATGTTGGCGGTGATGTGGGGGCTAAATTTCGCTATGGTCAACATGATGCCTTCTTAGCATCTTGCTTTGGTGCGGAGTGGGTAGGCAATGCGCTTACAATGGGTGATTCACGCATCACCTTCTCATTAGCTACCTTTGCATCCGACATCGGGGTGTCTTCAATTTCACGAGGCTGTCAGGTTGGCTCAATGCAAATTGAAACGCCAGCGGATGGAGACGTTACTGTAACGGTGACTTTTGCTGGATTGGATTTTGAATCGAAAGGCGACGGCACGAAATACCACACTGAGCCTGTCGATAATGCAGGTAAGTTACGTTACAGCTTTAAGGAAGTTACCAACCTCAAGCTCAACGATATTCAAGGCGGTAATGGTTTCTGCGTTGACTCGTTCAGTTTGAGTTTTGACAACAATATGCAGACCCAGCGCTGTATTGGTACAGGAACACCATTTGCTGGCGCAAACATTCCTACAACTTTCACACCATCAGGCAGTATTACGCTCTCTTGGTCTAAAGCCGCATGGGAAATTTGGAAGAAAACACTAACAGGCGAAACTATCCCCTTTGAGTTTACACTTCAAAATGCTGAGGGTGGTTACACGTTTTCATTCCCTGCGGTGCAAGTTGATGGTGACTGGCCTGATGGTGGCAATACTGACATTATTCAGGTTCAGTTAAATATTACAGCGGCAGACACGCCACCAACAATTACACGGATACCACCAGTTATTGACGATGGTGAGTAGTTAACTTTATAGCCCGTTGATTCGGGCTTTTTTATAACCAAAGGAAAGGTAATGACAACTATTGCATGGGATGGAGCGACGCTTGCTGCAGATAGCCAATCTCAAGTTGGCAGCATGATAGTAAATTTAAAAGAGCAAAAAATATTTAAGGCGGGCAATGAGCATCCGTTAAAGATTAATGGGCGGAGGATACAAGTTATAGGCATTTGCGGCGATATGTCTGCAAAGGATGAAATCTGGCAAACATTGTCATCAGGGGTTAATTTTGGCACTGCGTTTAATGAATTATCTGATTTTTCTATTATTGCGATTGATTTTGACGGTAAGGCGTTCGTAGTTAGTAAAAATAAAGATGAAAAACATGCATACGTTTATGAGACAGAGGCTCCATTAGCAATTGGCTCAGGTGACTCCTTTGCTATGGGGGCAATGAAAAGTGGTAAGTCAGCAGAAGAGGCTGTAAAAGTGGCTATATCATTAGATGTATATAGTGGCGGTGATGTTAATTCTTATAAAATATTGAGGTAGTAAATGATTATTCTAAATACTGATTCAAAGCTGGAAGCTGTTAAATGGATTGAGCCAATGAGCGGATTAAAGCTACTTATCGGCTCGATTGAAAACGAACACTACCGCACAACTAGCGCAACAATCTACCGTCATATCGACAGATTAGATAACAAAATGAATGTGGGTACGCCAGAATTTGATTTAACGAAAATCGATGTTACCCAAACGCCTGATGATTTATTGATGGCAACAACAGCCCGTTATCTATTGAAAGGCTGGGAAGGTGTTGGTGAGTTAAACCAAAGTGGCGAACAGGTTGCCATTGAGTACACACCTGAGCGCGGCGCTATGCTGCTAAAACAGAATCCAGAGCTTTACTGGAAAATCCTCAATGCCGCGATTGAGTTAGGCAAAGAAGAATCTGAGCATGTGGCGGAAACGGTAAAAAAGTCATAGAGGCTCAAAAGTGGCTCACTGAGTTTGGCGGGCTACAAGGTGATAAAGCCAAGTGGAAGCGAAAGCAATTAGGGCTTCCCGACATGCCAGCACCTAAATTTGATGGTGTCATTAACGAGCTTTTAATTGCCTACAGTGTTATCGGTCGTAACCGTCGATATGCGGGTATGACCGCCTGTCCATTGCCGTTATATCTCGGAGATATCGAACAATATCTTTCATCAAAACCGACAGCGATAAGCCGTAGAGAGTTTGATGCCGCCATTTTTGCACTTGATGATCTATTCCGAGAAGAATGGATGAAAGAGCAAGAACGGAAGGATAAGGGCTAACCCAAGGATGAGCTTATAATCACAACATGTTGCTTAATTACGGTTTTTTGCTTTGTTTTGTTCTTTACGTTAGTTACCATGACTGAAAAACCAACAGGGGGTAACGTGAAGAAAATCTTATTAAGCACATTTTTTGTATTAGGCTCATTTCTTTTGATGTCTGCAAATGCGGCTATACCAGCACCTGAAGGTACGGGAGATGGTGGCATTTATGAAATGGACGAAATGAAAAAGCTGATATGTGACGATCATAATGATAAACAAAAGTGTGAAATGTTTGTATACATAGCGATGACTGGGGCATATACCTATGGAAAGGTAGCTGCGTCATGCGAAGAGTGGATGAGAAATGGAGGGATCCCTAATGGATTTGAAAGTCGCTGTGGACATGTGAGTAAATTAGATGATTATTTTGATAAAGATCTGGAGTAACTCCACTAACAATAAATAACGATTTGTTCCCAATTGTACCATATAACATATAGGTTATGGTGAAAGGCTTGGCTAAATTAATGTAAGGGATGTGGATGAAAAAAATATTAGTTATAGGCGCGATTGGTTTACTGTTTAACCATAGTGCAATTGCTTCGTCAGCCCCTTTTGGCCTTGAGTGGGGGCAAAGTTTTGAAGATGTTGATAAAGTCGAAGATATTGATTTAAGTAATTGCAAAAGCATGCGTGGGTATAAAGCGTGTGAGATAGATTTTTTCCTAGAGGGTCAAGAACCTTTCATGCCATGGACTAGCACTGCCATGCTGACGTTTAAAAATAACAGGCTAATATCAGTTGTGAATTCATATCCTGTGAGTGAGTTTAAAAAGAGTGATTGCGGTAATATACCTAAAGAAATTAGCTATTTATCAAGTTTAGGTGTTGATACCGCACAATTAACAGAGTTTAAAAAATCCTGCCGTGATTTTGAAAATAAAAGCATGAGGAAAATTATAAAGACAAATTATGGCTCTGTTGAATTTACAGTAACAAAGGTTCCTTTTGCAGGCGTAATTGGTTACACCTCTTATAAACTAGATGACAAATAGAATTTGCACTCTCGCTAAGCTAACATTCGGTGGGAATCTAGCCCGTCCTTGGGCTGGGGGGGGGTTAGGCTGGTAGTTTTGGTGTTAGACTTAATTTAGCCAAGTAGATAGGCCCATCTACATTACCCATTGCACCGCTGACCTGTGATGATATTTCGGGTGAAAATGTTGATAAGAATGGATTGATTTTTTCATACCAAATTTCTTTCAGTATTTTGAAATTACCATAGGCAGCATTAACATTGCTTCTAACTGTCGAATCACAGTAAATATCATCTTTCTTAACCATGACATAACCGCGACTTTCAGCTAAATCAGCAAACACTTTCGGGCTGGTTAATTGCTCGTCGTCTGCTGCTATTTCAGATTTAATAATCGCGCCTTTATCGTCATAGTGGTGAAGTACTCGACAATTAACGAATTGCTCTGTTTGTTTTGGTAAATATTCACCCTCAAGCGCATCAAGAAATGAAATGGCTTGCGGTATCTGTTCAGGTAAAAGCTCGTTGATGTGCTCAACACCGAACTCCTTGTGAACATACTTCCAGATATCAGGGTAAATATTAGCGACACCAGTAGCAATTAAACGCTCGGCTGTCTGACGTAGCGGAGTAAGTTCTTTTGCTGTTGATTGACGAATGCTTATTTTTTGTTGAGCATCTTCTTTCTTAGCAAAATAGAAATCCTCTAGAGCCTCGAATACATCCCATGCGTTATCGGTGTCTAGCATTTTGGCATGACGTGCGGCTCCGCGTTCAGTCCAGAGGGTTAAATGCTTGGCATTTTTAGCACAAGCAACTAAGTTACTTTTAGTAACCTTGTTCTTAAAATCCTTTAGAACTGAACCAGTTAACTTAAAGTAATGCTTACCTTCGATGAACCTTTTTGCATTCCTTGAGAAGTTGGTTTTAATATTTCCAACAACGGTATCGTACAAAGAGGCAATTGTTTCTGTGGTTACAACTGGCACGCCGTTATGAGTGATAACTGGCATTGTTTTTATAGAATTGCTGATGTTGCTGACATTTGATACATTAGTCATAGTTCGTTTCCTCTCGATTCGAGCTAAATTAGAAGCCCTGACTATCGCAAGTAGTTGGGGCTTCGCTGTTTTAAGCACTCAATAAACCATCTTGTATGAGCGTTCGCTTTAATCTCTGAACCATCTCTGAATTCAGAGATCTTCCTTCTTTTTTTGCAATAAGCTTCAAAATTTCTTTGATTTTAGGGTCGATTCTTAACCCTAATGGGGAAACTTCTCTCATCCTCATTTTTTTGCCCTTTGTGTAGCTAAAGTGTAGCCATAAAGCTATCAACTTAAAAGTATTTAGTCAATATTATTTTAGCTACACTGTGATGCTAAATATTGCTGAGGGTAGCTACAATGAAAGGCATGAGAGGCTTAACGCCAATGGGCGTTAGAATACCTGATGATTTAAAAGAAAAAATTCAAAAGAGAGCGCTTAAAAATGGGCGCTCTATGAACTCGGAAATAATAATGATCCTACAGGAAGCTGTAGACGAAGAAAGAAAACCGAAGAACATAGACGAACTAGCCAACTTAGAATCAGATAAGTTCAAAGAGCTATTCATGGAAACCGTCAAGAAGATGTATGAAGAAAAGAAATAAAAATACTTGAAGAGTTCTATCGAATAATGTCCTACGGCAAGGAATACTGATGAAAAAAAATAAAAACCCTACCAGAGTAAATTCTATTGAGGTCGTTAAATTCAGAGGGTTAGAGGATGTAACAATAAACTTTGGTAAGAGAATAACTGCTATTTGTGGCAAAAATGGAACATCTAAGTCAACAATCTTAGGCATTTTGGCTCAGGTTTTTAGTTTTAGAGAGGACGTTTCAGTAGAGCCTTCGGTAAAATTAACCGATTACAAGACGTTAACAGGGAGAGGTTTTAAGTCTGAATTTTCTGAGCACTTTAGAATTTCAGAAAAGCATGACAAGGCTGGAGATATGCAGGTCAAGCTATCCATTTATGATGGTTACACTGGTGTAACTCCATCAAACTTAGAGTTAAGGGCGTATAACTCATCCGATAGGAGTAAAATCAGGACTATTGTTAGAGGTAACACAACGGTTAAAGGTAAAAATGAAAGTAGGAACATGACTCACCCAGTAATATTCCTTAGTCTCAAAAGATTATTACCAATACCTTCTCGAGATAAATATTTAGTCACTGAAAGTGATTTCTATAATGAAAATAAATCTGAGATAGCAGGAATGTATGGAGATTTAACTGGTAAGCGGAAATCAACCATAATTACAGGAACGTCTGGTACGATTAATTCTATGGTCATGCATTCAGATAACTATGATCATGAGTCCGTATCTGTTGGTGAAGATAACATAGGCCAGATAGTTCAAGCTTTATTTTCATTTAGAAATTTAAAAAAAGAGTATTCATCTTATAAAGGTGGTTTGCTTCTGATTGATGAGGCAGATGCTGGTTTGTTCCCAGCAGCCCAAGAAAGCCTAATTAGCAAGCTAGAAAAGGAATGTAAAAATCTTGACTTGCAAGTCGTTTTTACTACGCATTCACCAACTCTTATAGAGGCTCTACACAAAAAAGAACAAGAAGATAGAGAAGGTAACTACAAAGTAATTTATCTAACTGACTCGCATGGAAAATTAGAGGCTAAGGAAGATTACACTTGGGTTAAAATAAATGCTGATCTGCACACTAAATCATTAATTTTAGGTAACAAATTAGCACTTCCTTTGGTGAATGTTTATTTTGAAGATAAGCAAGCTTATCAACTTTACTCGAGCATAGTCAGGAAAAGAAAGATAACAGCTATAACTAAAACAATGAAAAATATATCACTAGGCTGTGATAAATATATAGATTTAATGCTCTGCAAAGTCCCTGAGTTTTCGGAAAAGAGCGTCATTGTTTTAGATGGCGATGTAGCTAAAAACATAAAGGAAAAAAACAAGTCCGTTCTCAAGGGGAAAAATCTTGTTTTGTTACCAACACATTTGGCTCCTGACCAATTATTGTTCGAGTTTTTATATAATTTGCCAGCAAACGATGACTTCTGGACTAACAACCCTTATGAATTCAAAAAGCCAGTTTTTGAAAGGATCGCTGGAGATATAATTAGCAGACTTCAAATCTCTGTTGATGGTGAAATAGATTTACTTGATTATTTAAAAGAAGATAACCCACAAGGAAAGGCTAGACTTAGGGAGATATTCAAAGCATTTAGCACCAATGAGGAAATAGAAAATTTAATATCTGGGCCTATAAAATATAACCCATATGCAGTTTGGGCTAAAAAAAATGCAGATGAAGCTAGTAAATTCATAGACAATATAACCAAAGCATTAAGGTTTGTATTGATTAATGGGCATTATGTCAGTACATCACAGGTTGACTCCTATTTGGATGAAAATTAAAGATTTATTTTTATGGCCATAAAATATTTTTGCTGGTAAGCTATCGTAAAAATAGAGGGAAATGATATGCGTTTTAATACCCCGCTTAGATACCCTGGAGGAAAGGGAAAGCTTACACAGTATTTTAAAGGGATCATTGATAAAAATAACCTCAAGGGCTGCCATTATGCAGAGCCATTCGCAGGAGGCGCTGGCCTTGCGTTGAATTTGTTAGCCCATCAATATGTTGGTCATGTATATCTTAATGATATCAATCCTGCTGTATATGCATTCTGGCACTCTGTGTTACATCGAAATGATGAGTTATGTTCGTTGATAGAAAACACCGATGTCACTATGAGTGAGTGGCATAGACAAAGAGATGTGATGAGTAAATTAGACTCAAGTGATTTGCTTGCTTTGGGATTTTCTGCATTTTTTCTTAACAGAACTAACCGATCAGGTATTTTGCTTGGTGGGGTTATTGGCGGCAAGAAACAAGAGGGTGATTGGAAGTTAGATGCTAGGTTTAACAAAACAAATCTGATTCAAAGAATCAAAGCGATTGGCGATAATGGTGAAAAAGTATCAGTGTATAATCTAGATGCACTGGTGTTTATCGATAGTGTTGTTAAAAAACTTCCAGAAAAATCTCTTACGTATATAGACCCTCCGTATTATGTGAAGGGTGAGGGGTTATATGAAAATCACTATGTGCATGATAATCACGTTGCTATAGCTAATAAAATAACAAATGAAATAAAATCCCCTTGGGTTGTGTCATACGATAATGTAAAGGAAATTTCTGACATGTATGACGGATGTAAAACATTAGACTACGAGTTAACTTATAGCGCCCAAGAGAGAAAAAAGGGTATGGAGCTTATGTTTTTTAGCCGTGATCTTATAACGCCTAAGACGTCAGACCCAGCAAAATACAAACCATAATAACTAGACCTGCTTCGGCAGGTTTTTTTACACCCAATGTTTGCTAGGAATCGCACCACATGCACGCTAATATTCAATCATTGATAATGAAAAGGTATTGATGATGAAAAGAATATTAGCAGTGGCTGCGGTGGTTGCTTTGCTGGCTGGGTGTGACAGCAAACCAGATGCCCCGTTCGGCTTGAAGTGGGGGCAGAGCATGGATAGCGTCAGCTTTATTAAAGATGGTGATTGTGAGAAGAAGCGAGACGAAACAGTTTGTACTTTTGATAATACTCCTCCGTTTAATGAATGGACTTATGAAAACAGACTTAAATTCAAAAGCGAAAAGCTCGTTGAAGTAAGTTCATTTTTTAATGCTGTTGATGATAAAGAATACTTCTGTGTTTTATTGGGAGAAGAAAGTAAATATTTGGCTGGGGTAATTAAAGATGGCGAAAAGCTATTTGATGCTGCAAAAAGCTGCCTTGATATTAAAGTTAAGCCAGATATAACAAGGGACGCTTTTTACGAAAAATTCACCTCCACATATGGAGTGGTCAAAATTTATTTAACACTAGATCCTTATGTTGGAATAATCACATACTCACCACCTGAAAAATAAACCGAATAACTTTTTTAGCTAACAGCCCTGTCATTTGACGGGGCTTTCTTTTTTCTAGAGGAAAGTAAAATGGCAGAACAAACTTCACGCCTTGCGATCATATTAGATAGTTTAGGCGCTCAAAAAAGCTCAGAGAGCCTAGCAAGCGCATTGGGCAGGCTAACACAGCAAGGAGAAAGAGCTAGCGACTCAACAGATAATTTAAGCGTTTCATTTAAACGGCTAGCAACATCCGCAGCAGGGGCTTTATCAATAGGTGTTGTGGTCAAGACTGTTGATGAGTGGGGGCAGGTTGCCGCGCGTATTAAGAATGCTTTGAAGTCTGTTGAGGGTGATATTAAAAACTACTCAATGCTTCAAGAACGCTTTTTAGAAATTAGTAACCGTAATGGTAAAAATATTGCTGATACGCAATTGTTATATATTGGCGCTGCCACTTCAATGCAGGAGTTGGGATATAGCACAACTCAAACCGTCGATTATATCGAATCGCTCTCATCCTCAATGACTGCGAATGCCTCAAGTGTCAATGAAGTCCTGTCGATGCAAAATGCGCTAAATAAAGCAATGGTTGCAGGCAAAGTTGCAGGCGAAAACTGGAACTCAATAATGAATGCAACGCCTACCTTACTTGGCGATATTGCAAAAGAGTTAGAAAAACAAAACGGCGGCATTAAAGTTACTGAGATGGAAGTCAAAAAGCTAGCTGCTGACGGTAAGATTTCGTTTAAGCTGTTTGCTGATGCGGTTATGGCTGCAAAAGATGCGAATAATGCGCTAGCAGACAGTATGGATAACACTGTTGCAGATGGCTTTACTCGGGTTACAAACTCGGCAAAAGCCTACTATGGGGAAATGAACCAAAACTTAGGTATAACTCGTTCCATTTCAGCAGGACTGGCAATCTTAAGTGATAACTTTGGTTCGGTTTCTACAGTGTTAACTGGCATTATCGGTATTGGTGCTGCTCGTTATTTTGGCGGATTATCTACAAGTATATTTCTTACAACTAAAGATGTGATTAGTAATACAGCGGCAACATACGCTAACGCAGCTGCACAAAGCAGATTGGCAGCAGCGGCCTCTCTCGCTAAAGGGGCTTTAGGGTTAGTCGGTGGCCCAGCCGGTGCCGCCATGCTTGCAGCGGGTGCAATTTTTTATTTTTATCAAAAGGCTGAGCAAGCAAAAGAAGAAGCAATGGCACTTGCTGATAAAGTAGACCAGCTTAGGGGTAGCTTTAATAAGCTCAACACAACTCAATTAAAGGGAGTGATAGCAGATTCAGCAGATAGCCTTGAAATTTTAAATGATGAGCTAGAAGCTTCAAACAACCTTATTGCAGGCAGGGAGCTTGAGTATAAGAAAATAGAAACATCCCTAATCCATTTTGGGAATAGAGAGCAAGATTTAGCTAAAAAACGTAGGGAGATAGATCAACAAAGAAGGGTAAGTGCAGACTTAGAGGCTAAAATAGCTAACGTCACACGATTGTCAGCGGATGCCGTGAATGAACTTAATTCCCGACTTTCAGAAGGGAAAGCTATATTTGAGGCATCTACAGCCAAGGGAAATAGTTTGGCTCAAACAGTAGGCTTAATGGCAGCCAAATTCAGAGAGGCTGCAGATGCAAAGGCTGCTCTTGATAATCAGATGAGCAGTAAGCCATTAGATTCATCAGATGCCGCAGCTTATCTTAAGCAATTAGAACAGCAAAACGAATTACTTAACATTCAAGACTTGCGAAAAAGAGCAATCAGAAAGGCGCTAATGGATGCGGAAAAAAATGGCGCATCACCTGGGCAAATTGCAAGTATAGAAGCTGCCGCTGGTAAATATTTCGACCTATCAAAAGCTGAAAGCGATAGGCTAAAGCTTCTAAACAAAACCTCCACCTATTCTGAATCAGCCGCGCAGAAGCGATTATCTAACCTACAGGAACAAAATGCCGCACTTAAACTTCAAAGTGAAATTAGCGATAAACTAGGTACACAACAGCAAGCATTGGTTAAGTGGAATCAAGAAATTAAGGATATTGAGGATAAGCAAGCCAAAGGTAAGTTAACGACTGACCAAAAATCACTATTAGCCAATAAAGCACTGATTACGGCTGAGTTAGAACGCGCCGCCGAATATGAAAAAATCATTCAACGCAAAGAAGCTGAAGTAAAGATAGCTGCCTACAACAAGCAACTCATGGAAGAAACCGCACAAGCACAACGAGCTTATAATATTGAGCTGCAAGGCGCTGGTATTGGTAATTTAGCACGTAGCCGGTTACAGGAAAGGTTACGCCTCGAGGAGGAATATCAAAAGAAACACGCGGCATTAACTGCCCAATATAATGATGCTTCATCTGGCATTACCCAAGAAATGTATGAGAAAGAAACTCAAATCATTAAAGGTGAATTAGATAAGCGTATTTTAATGATGCAGGGCTACCACGCCGAACAGGATTCTTTACGCCAGAATTGGCAGATTGGAGCGCAAGAGGCTTTAAGAAATTATATAGATAGTTCAAAGGATTACAGTCAGCAAGCTAATGACATTATCACCAATAATTTAAATACTCTCACGGATGGCCTTAGTAATTCATTTACCAATATGCTAACCGGAACTCAATCATTTACTGAATCATTAAGAAACATGTCAGCAGATTTGGCTAAGTCTATTATTAATGATTTAATCAAGATAGCGATACAAGCAGCTATTACCAACTCACTAACAGGCTTTTTCGGTGGAGGCAGTGGTGGCTCTGTGAGTATTTTTAATGCGGGATTAAAAGGGCTTGGATTTGCTAATGGCGGTCTTGTAGAGGGCTTTGCAGGTGGTGGTTATACAGGTAAGGGGGGTAAATACGACCCTAGAGGTGTAGTCCATGCTGGCGAGTTCGTATTCACGAAGGAAGCTACGGAAAAAATCGGCGTTCCAAACCTTTACAAGATGATGAATACCGGAAGTATCCCGATGGATGCATTGAAAAACGATCAATACGCCATGAAGAATATTCATCCGGCCAACCAGACGACGAATAATAGTAATGAAGAGTCAAACACTCAGATAATTCATGTTAATCCAGCACCAATAACGGTGAATGGTAATCCTGATGATAGAACTATCGCCCAGCTTCAAGCAACGCAAAAACAAGCGGTTAAACAGGCAATCAATGAGATGACAGATCAGTTAGAGAGAGCTAGAGGTAAATTTGGGAAGACTATGCACGGGTTGTACCCTAACCGGAAGTTAAAAAATTAAATAGTGACCAATAAGGCAGTTATCTGCCTTTTTGCTTTGTTTTGCCAGCCTATTTAGTTAACATAAATAAAATTTAACTAGTGGGGTTAGGGATGAAGAAGGTTATATTGGCTTTTATTGCTGTTGTTTTAGTTAGTGGCTGTACATCGACAAAATATAATTATATGCCAAAGGTGAAAAATATTAGTGAGCCACCTATTGGCAGTGTAAATACAGCTTATGTAGGTGATTCTCTGCTTAAGCAGGGGATCATGAGTGAGTATGAAGGCATAAAAGTTACTGCTCCGGCTCGTGTATCGTGGACATATACAATCACATCTGGTGTATTTAAAAAAATAGGGGATAGTACAGAAGGTGAATTTTACTTCCCTGCTGGTACGATAGATTCTGGTACAGTAGATAAAGCAGCTATTGCAGATCCATGGAAGGCAATAATGGTGAAGGCGAAAACAAAAGAGCTATGCGTGATTACTGCTTTCGGTGTTGCGGTTTGTGAGTCTAATATGCCATATGAAAAGACAATGCTGAATGTTGCTAATGATAATTCATTCCAACAAACTCTATTGTATAACGGTAGAGTTGGTAACAAGATAAATATAGGCTATAGAGAGGCATCGAGCAACATGGCTAGACCTGCGTTCAATAATGACGTCGAGTATGACCTTTCCGAATCAAAAGTCATCGGATATAAGGGGGCGAAAGTTGAAGTTATGGACGCAACAAATCAATCAATAAAATACAAAGTTATAAGTAATTTCAACAATCAATAGTTATCAAGTAAGCCCCATACGGGGCTTTTATATTGCCCGTCCTTGGGCTGGATGGTGGGTGTTCCTTGGTTCGAAAAATAAACAAATGTTCTCTTGGTGTAAAATATGATCTATCATAAAGGTATAGATGCGTCAGGAGGTAATTATGGGTGCAGCTGTTTATAGAACTAAATTCGGGAGTGTGGAAATAAAATATGTAGCACTAAATCACGAGCTATATGTTTCCCGTTCTGATTTGATAGAGGCTGTTCGTGCTTGCTGTACGGACTATGTAAAACCAGTAGCTAATAGGCTTGTAGATAAATATATGGAGATGTTTGCTGATTCATATGACAGTAAATGTGCAAAATTAAGCGAAAGTAACATAGGTCCAGTTATTCACTTCCATGCAGCGGGTAACTTATTAGATACAATGTCTGATTTTAATTACACTGATGATAATGAGTTAATTGAATCAGGTAGAAGAATAAGAGCTTTATTTTTATGGCTTGCTGATTCTTCATATAATGCTAGTTCTTATTTTGGGATGACGATTTTAGATACGTTAGGTTCTGTTAGAAATAGACTGGATAGGCACTCACCACCGTTTGTTGTTAGGGTCATCCATGATGGAGTTTGGATTGGTGAATGTGATGATCTTGGGTTAGTTACAGAAGCAAATTCATATGACGAACTAACTAGTAGAGTTTGGGAAATAGCTCCTGAGTTATATGCAGAGAACGGTTTAGGGAATTCAACTGACGGCATGAGAATTAAGTTTGTTCAAGAGCAGTCATCTGACTCAAGGATGGCACTTTGATATGGGATCTGGATTATATCCTGAGCTAACAAATATACTTCTAACTAATGGGTGTTATTTCGTAAGGCAAGGAAAGGGAAGCCATGAGATATGGCGAAGTGACATCACAAATAAATCATTTAGTGTCCCATATTCAATAGTGTCAAAGCACACTGCCAATGCAATCTTAAAGCAAGCTGGTTTAAAAGAAAAAATATAATCAATATGGAATAGCCCAGTTCAGGGCTATTTTTTGTCATTTTCGTATAGTTTAACCAATGTGTTGAAAACCATTCTTTTGACTTCTTCGGCCTGGTGGTCGGCAAGTTTTTCTGTGTCACTTCGGTAGCCTGAAAAAATAGGTGGTTTCTCAAGTGCATCTAAGACTATCTGCAATAGCTCAGCATTAAATGATCTACCATTAGATTTAGCTCTATATTTAAGCTTCTCCCTCACCTCATGAGGCATCCTGAAGGAAAATTTTGGGTCGTCTCTAGCCATTCTATTAATCCTTTCTATATTTATTGACATGATAGGATGATGCTATTATATTCTCAATAAGGCCACGGTGGCCTATAAGGAGAAAATATGAAAGGAGCAAGCAGAATGCCTCAGCTTAACTTCCGCTGGCCTCAAAAAGATATAGATGAAGCGAAGGAATGGGCTGAAAGTGTTGGAAGGTCATTAAACACAGAAGTTAACAGGATTGTTATGGAGTACATCAAGGAAAGAAAGATAGCTATGCAAAAGCAGTGAAGCCCCAACTACTAGGAATAGTTAGGGCTTCGATTTTGTCAGAGTCTTAGGAGAAACCGACATGAATAATGTAGCAAATATTAATGATGTGAGCAATTCAGTTAAGGCGACACCATCAATTTTACATAGTGGTACGCCAGTTATTACTACTGGAATTATGGCTAAGCTATACGGAACGGACGAAGTAAATGTAAAAATGAACTTCTCGCGTAACGCTGATAGATTCATAGAGGGAAAACATTATTTTAAGTTGGAAGGCGTTGAACTTAAAGTATTTAAGGACAGAGTAACTGAAAGTTA
The DNA here is from genome assembly GCF_019343475.1 of Providencia sp. R33. Lineage (NCBI taxonomy): Bacteria > Pseudomonadati > Pseudomonadota > Gammaproteobacteria > Enterobacterales > Morganellaceae > Providencia > Providencia sp. R33. Next base: position 137,574 of record NZ_CP072453.1, read on the forward strand.
CCCAGTTAAATTTCATGACCAAATAGTAGGGAAGAGAGCTAGAAGTCTAACGCTATGGACTGAACGCGGAGCCGCACGGCACGCTAAAATGCTAGATACAGATCAGGCATGGGATGTTTTCGAGGCGTTAGAGGATTTCTACTTTACAAAGAAAGACAATTCGCAGCGTAAAGCTAAACAAATTGCTGGATGCCTTACATCAGAGCAGCAAGAGGTAATCAAACAACTTGTTTTAAATCGCGGCAAAGCATTACCAAAAGATAAACAAGCAAAAGCAATGATTACTATGTGGTCGTCGCTAAAAAGTCATTTTGGTTGCACGTACAAAGAAATTGATAGCGATAAGTTCACAGAGGCATTATCACTGGCTGCGCGTGTTCCACTTGAGGGTGAGTATTTACCGAAGCAAACAGAGCAATTCGTTAATTGTCGCGTACTTCACCACTATGACGACAAAGGCGCGATTATTAAATCTGAAATAGCAGCAGACGACGAGCAATTAACTAGCCCGAAAGTATTTGCTGATTTAGCCGAAAGTCGCGGTTATGTCATGGTTAAGAAAGATGATATTTACTGTGATTCGACAGTTAGCGCTAACGTCAATGCTGCCTATGGGAATTTTAAAATACTGAAAGAAATCTGGTATGAAAAAATCAATCCATTCTTATCAACATTCTCACCCGAAATATCATCACAGGTCAGCGGTGCAATGGGTAATGTAGATGGCCCTATCTACTTGGCTAAATTAAGTCTAACGCCAAAATTACCAGCCTAACCACCCAGCCCAAGGACGGGCTATAAATTCACATCGACACACGCCTCTTAGCTAAGGTCTTTCAGTAAGGATTGGAACTAATGATTTTTTTGATATTCAATGTATTAACTTTCGTCTTGCTTTTCTATTTGGGGTTATCTCATTCAGTAAAACGAAGTGGGTGTAAAATACCCCCGCTGGGAATGATATCTATCTTCGCACTTCCGTCATGGATGAAAAATAGACGATGGGTGATATGGGAGAGAAGACAGTTGTTTCTTGATGATAGAGAATCCCACGGGTTATATACCGCATACCAATGGGCAAAGGTAACGTATCAAAAGCGCTTGGTACAGGCTGGAACACTAAACGCAAGACGGGTTGAGCTATATGGATTGATAATGGACTTTATTCATTAACTGACGAGTTGGCTGGCATCCCTAGTTGCTGTTTTAAAATTAAGCATTAATATCTTCAATAGGGGGTGTTAATGAAAACACTGAAAGAAATTGTTTATAGAATAGCAATGCATGAGGCTGGTCATTGGATTTCATGGAGAGCGAAAGGTGGCACATCAGAAGGGATAGAGGTACAAGTCTTCTCTGTAACTGGTAGGTATACTGGCGCCTCAATGCCAATTCTAAAGTGGGAAATAGATAACTTAGGTGATGTTGAGGAGTACCTAAGAGCCAGAATGATAACATTATTATCAGGTGTTTATGCAGAAGCTTTTGATGGTGATAACTTAAAAGCTGAAGTAATAGATAAGGAATTTTCTCCTAGTGGAAGTTCATGGGTTGATTATCTGAAAGTAATTGATGAATTAAATCTATACTGCTGCATTAAAAAGTCGCATGACTTAAAGTCTAAAATTGGCGCTGAGGTAGAGCAGGAAGCGGCAACAATAATTGCTTCTAATTATGAATTAATAAAGAGAATAGCTATGAAATTTTCTGATATGGCAGAGTTTGAGGGGCAGAAGTTATTCCTTAGTGAAATGGAACTTGTGAGTATAATTAGCAATAAAGGTGGTGCATATGAGTAACGTAAAATTAGAAATATTAGTAGATTCATCATCTATTGATGTAGCGATCAGTAAAATACAGGAGCTTAAAAAAGAAATCAGAGAGCTCAATAGGTTATATAATACTGGTAACATACTAGGGCAAACTCTGAATTCAGTTTATAAAGATACGCATGATCATAATGAGCCACAAATAAAGGCATAGTTATAAAAATAGTAAAGACCGCCGCTTAATTGCGGTTTTTTTATATCTAAAATCCGAGGATAGCATGACAGAAATAACCTATCCGCATGACTATCTACCGCTACCACAGCAAGAAGGTTATGCATTTCAACCTGTATCACCGCTAAGGCGAACCCAGTTAAGTTCAGGGCGTGCAAGACAGCGCAGGGCTTATACATCCACACCAACAAATGCGTCAGTATCGTGGTACTTCGAGAAAGACCAACAGGCACAATTATTTGAAGCATGGTTTCGTGATGCATTAAGTGATGGTGCGGCTTGGTTCTTGATGAAATTACAAACTCCACTGGGTGTTGAACTGTATAAATGTCGCTTTATGGATATTTATGATGGCCCCACTTTAGCTCCGCCAAAACACTGGAAATTCTCGGCAACGCTTGAATTATGGGAAAGGCCTTTATTACCGAAAGACTGGGGGCTTTTCCCTGATTATATTGCCGAGAGTGACATTATTGATATCGCATTAAATAGGGAGTGGCCTGAAGCATGACAATACTTAATCGGCTCTATGCCTCTGGCGGTTCAGAGGTGGAAATTGAAACCCTGCAAATCAGGGTTGGTGGCAAGGATTACTGGCTAACAAGAGGTTGGGAGGATGTCGAAGCTAAGCTAGAAGATGGGCGATTGGTTACGTTTATTGCCTGTGGCATTGATATCGCCTTACCTGCTCGCAATGCGGATGGAACGCAAGATTTAAAGTTTGCTATTAGTAATGTTGATGGGATTGTGTCAGGTGCAATACGTGATGCTTTAGATGATTTGAGCAGCGCAGAAATTACCTATCGTAAATATCTTGATGTCGATTTAACTGCACCAGTTCAACAACCTTACACCTTGGCTATTAAATCAGGCTACTGGACAGCAGTTGAAGTACAGATAACTGCTGGCTATATGAATATTCTTGACACGGCTTGGCCTCGTCACCGATACAACCTCGCTGAACATGCAGGGCTGCGTTACCTTTCATAAGGAATTTCCATGTTGAATATTGATAAATACCGTTCTGTTATCTGGCAGAAGGGCGGGCGAACTTACCCTAATTTAGACTGTTACGGCATTGTGCATGAGGTTCGTAAAAACTTAGGACTGAATGAGTGGCCATTATTTGAAGGGGTAACAAAAGACGATAACGGACTTGATATTGAAGCTAAAGAAATGGCGAAAAAGGTTGAGCTTTGTAGTCCCAAAGAAGGCGCGGTAGCGGCTTGCTACTCTGGCAATATGATTACCCATGTCGCAATTGTCATTAGTGTTAACGGACTTCTACATGTAATTGAATGTAACCCTAAAAACAACATCACCATTCTTCCCTTATCGCGATTTGAGCGACGATTCACTAAAGTGGAGTATTACCAGTGACAATACGAATTTACCCTTCAAAGCTGCAAGGCGAACCATTAGAGACGCATGAGCACGGTAATACAACGTTACACGAGTGGTTAACTAAAAACGTGAACGGGTATCGCAATGAAGATAAGCAACCGATTTGCATTGAAGTGAATGGTTGCATGGCTTTGCCAGAATCATGGAAAACGCTAAATATCTCAACTGATTCGGATATCAAAATATACCCAATTCCTTATGGATTTGAGGCAGCAACAATTGGTTGGATAGCAGTCGGAATTGCCGTGGCCACTGCAGCTTACTCCATCTTCATGATGCAAAACATTGATGTTGTCGGTTATTCATCTTCGGGTAATGGCGACCAATTAGAGCTTAATCCAGCAAAAGCAAATAGTGCAAAACTGGGTGATCCAATCCGTGAAGTATTTGGTCGTTATCGTATATTTCCAGATTATCTCGTGCAGCCTGTCAGTAGATTTGACAAGAACGACCCTAGAATTTATCGCACTCAAATGTTCCTGAGCGTGGGGCGCGGCAACTTTTCTATCAATGCCGCTAATATCAAAATCGGCAACACGCCTATTTCTTCTTTCGGTGATGATGTGAGCTATTCCATATATCAACAGGGGGTAGATATATCTGGCGATGAGCGCTCACAAAACTGGTACAACTCGACTGAAGTCGGGACGACAACAGCAGGAACAACAGGGCTAGATTTAAGCTCAAGCGCACCGAAAAGCGTCAGTGTTAATGCGGAGGCGGTTGCTCTGTCTGGAAATGCTTTAACTATGATTAATGCCACATCCAGCGATGAAAATGCTGCGGATGATTCAACAATACCTGAATCATGGAAAGAGGGGAGTGTCATAACTATAGAAGCACCTGACAATTTCACGGTTAAAACCGAGGGCGGTTATAGTGTTATTTATGGTGATATGAGTGAATTAGACCCTCATATGGGCAGACAAATCACCTTGGTTTTTAATGATAACAATTATGACTTATTTGTTAATAGCTATACTCCTCGCCAGCCTCCTGTAGCAGGTGTTGGCGGTTCTGCTTCAACGATTGAGTCTAGCGAATCACCGCAAACTTATGATTTTACATTGTCACCTGAAACGTTTTCTATTTCATGGAAGGGTGCTGATTACTACATATCTTTAATAACGGATTACGTCACAATGAGCGGTCTGATTAATGCGATATCCACTCAGCTTGTTGGTTCGGGTTTGATCGCTTGGGATAGCTCAGGGCGAATATTAATTACTGAGGAATCTAGTCCTTACTCCGGCAGCGTCATAGAAACCTCTGACTTACCAATTTCGCTATTTGGAAGTTCGCCCGTGATTACGCGAGGAGAGGCTTCCACCGGCGGCTCTCCGGCTATTGATGCACATATCAAGCTTGCATATAACAGCGCAAATGGAACGCCATTTATCGGCCTACCAGAAGGCATTCAGAGAATAAGTCTTGGGTTAAAGGGAAATCAATACAAAATTACGTCAATTGATGGACTTACCATTACAGTGCTGCGATTCACGATTGAAAAAGATGAGGCAGGTAATGAAATTACAGTGATCGATACTAGCTGGCAGGGGTTTAGACCTCGAACTCTTTTAGATTACAGTGTAACGGGCGTTAATGATGAATATAACTGGATAGGGCCATTCCTTGCTTGTCCTGACAGTGAAACAACTGACCATTTAGAAATGAATATTGTCTTTCCTGCGGGACTGGCTTCTTATGATAAAAAAGGTCGACGTGGTTCGCGAGAGGTTAAAGTGGCTGTTCAGTATCGAGCGGTCAATGATGAGAGCTGGACAACAAAAGAGTTTCGATACAGTCGGAGTACAGAAGACCAAATCGGATTTACTGAAGTGTTTGAACTTCCAGCGCAAGCACAGTATGAGGTTAGAATGCGGCGGGTATCTGACGTTGGCGGGGGTAGCACAAGAGACCAGTGTCACTGGCAAGCATTAAGGGCGCGATTGAAAGCTAGTCCGCGAAGTTATGAAGGGATAACGACAATAGCGGTAACAGTCAGAACAGGAAACCGCCTAGCAGCCCAATCAGACCGCCGAATAAACATTATCGCAACTCGGCTATATGGGAACAATGCATCGAGAAGTATCAAGGGTGCGCTTTACCATGTACTTAACAGCTTGGGGATGGATAACACTAAAATTGATGGAATAGCGATTGATGAATTGCACGATACATACTGGTCGCCTCGAAATGAATTATTTGACTGGTCATCAGAAAGTAGCAGCGATTCAGCGCTTAGTGTATTACAAAAAATTTGTAACGCAGGAATGGGGTATTTCTTATTATCAGACGGACTGGCTTCTGTTGGACGAGAGGGAGTTAAATCATGGACAGGTATTATTAGTCCGCAAGAAACGACAGAGGATTTACAGACTGCGTTTTCTGCACCATCGCAAGATGATTACGATGGGGTCGACGTGACTTATATTAATGGCACAACGTGGGCTGAAGAGACCATCCAGTGTCGAACTGAAAGTAATTTAACGCCTAGTAAAATTGAAAACTATACCCTTGATGGTGTTTTGAGTCCTGATATAGCCTACCGATTAGGTATGAGAAGGCTCATGAAGTATCGCCAACAGCGGTTAACGTTTTCAACATCAACAGAGCTAGATGCACTTTGCTACAACATCGGGGATAGAATTGTTTTAACAGATGATATTCCAAGTAGTGAAACAATGAGTTGCTTGATAATAGACATGGAGTATGACCAGCAGAAAATCACGTTGCAAGTCAATGAGCCACTTGATTGGGGAATCGATGAGCCTCGCTGCTTGATACGCCTCCAAGATGGCTCGGCATCAAAACTTTTAAATCCCTGCCAAGTCGATGAATTCACATTAACAATCCCGTATGACGATGAATTATCCCCTGAATCTTGGGTTATGAATGACCCGTATATTGAGCCGTTGAGGTTAATTTTCTGTTCATCAAAACGCGTTGGCTACGACGGCATTATCCAAGAAATATCACCAAGCTCAGATGGCACATGCCAAATAACAGCAAAAGAATACAAAGATAGTTTTTACCAATATGACGACGCTGAGTATTCAGCTTAACTAATCCATCAATAAACAAAATAGACCTCGCTTCGGCGGGGTTTTTGCATTTATAGAGGTCATGAATGACTACATACAATACTGGCAATAAAGTAGGCTCGGCAGCAGCCAAAGACTTGTTCGATAATAGTGAAAATTTTGATAAGGCGATAAATGACAGGGAAAGTGAAATTTGGGTCGATAGACTCGGAGTTGAGCGCGTTAGTTTATTTGGTGCAGAAAAGAAAAACGAAAGGCTTGTTGAAAAATTCAGAATCGAATCAGAACAAGCCCTGCTCGCCGCTGGTTATGCTCCAGCAGGAACATTCCAAGAAGGCGCTGAAGTTGTTAGTCGAAATGGAACGGTATTATGGAAATTGCCAGATGGTGATGGCGACCACTACCGCTGGGATGGTGATTTACCGAAACAGGTTCCAGCGGGCTCAACTCCACAGTCAACTGGTGGTGTTGGTAAAGGCGCTTGGGTTAGCGTTGGTGATGCGAGCTTGAGGTGCGATCTTAGCAAAGGTGACGGGTCACTAATTGGAATTGGAACTGGAACACTAAGTGACGCTCTATACTTTATAAACCCGCGCCAGTTTTTACACTCATCACCAGACCACTCTACTGCTTTCATTAACGCAATAGAGCAATTAAGGATCAGAAAAGGCCTCCTTGTCATTGACCGTGATTATCACTTTACTAAAACAGTCGAATTCCCAGAAGGTGCTGATATTGTAGTTAAAGGGTATGGAAAGCCGGTTATAACGGGCGATAGAGGGATATTGTTATTCGGTCAGCATGTTGACCTTAAGTCCTTAGATATTTCAGGCATTGTTTTTGACGGTCAATTCGATAGAACAGGGTTAACCTATCCGTATTATCCTAATTCCGCTGCACCAATGGGTGCTAAATGGGCGTTTGTGAGTAACTTTACATCTAATGCAAAAATAAAATTTCACGACAATGAGTTGCGAAACTTTTACGAGCTGCCATTTGCTACTCTCAATAACACGAATGAAGTTATTTTTGACAATAACATTCTGTGGAAAACAAAAGACCCCGGCTTCGTTAATTGTGAAAAAGTTGTATGCACAAATAACAAATCTTTTTATGGGCACGATAATGGGCTGTCTATCTCTAGGGGTAACAGAAATGTACTCGCTTACGGAAACTACCTGTTTAGTCCAGCATTTTTGGGTATAGCGTGTTACGGTTATCCTGTGAATGGTTTCGAAGAACGAGGGCCAGATAGGTTTAATGTATTTAGTAATACAGTTTTATTTTCAGGGCAAGCTGGATTATCAAATGTGAGAGGGTCAACAAACGGCTCTGTGCATGATAATCAATTCTATTATTCTGGAATTTATCTTGATGTTGATGCATTTGAAGAAGTTATAAGTATAGATAATGCATCAGTGACGTTTAACGTTTCAAGCGCATCACGATTAAGTACAGGTACGAAACTCGCATTCTTACATAAAAGCGGTATGTGTTTTCACTTTGCATCAATTGTCAGCATTAGTGGAAATACAGTCACTATAAATACGCCAGCAGATAGGGATTACAACGAATGCAAATGTGTGTTGGTACAGTATAACGGTAGCGCGCAGGGATATATTGCAAGCGGAACGCAAGCTAAAGAATATGCTGAAGGATTAAAGATTCATGATAACCTATTTTATGGGTTTGCAAGAATAGGTGCGCAATTAGGGACAAATACTGGGTCGATGAGAGATAGCTCATTTACGGACAACATTATTAAGAAAGATAAACCGATATTTGACGCGGCTGTGATTGGGATTGTAATTGATGACGCAAGGAATGCTGATTACAGGACATCAAACGTTGACACAAAACGCAATAAAATACACTTAACTGGGAATGCAAATAACGTCGGCATTCGCTATCAGCCCATTGACGACTCAGATTTGTCATATTGTGATATTTCAGATAATGAAATCATTGGCGTTCCCAATAAAGATAGGGTTATGCAGGTTCCTTTGCGCTATAGGCCAAGCGCAAGACAAAGAGGGGTTAACAGCATTGCATCATCTAAAAACAACACCGTAGGCATTGGTGATTATACTTTTAGCGCTGGGATTATGTCCGTGTCCGGTACATATATTCGAGTTAATAGTGCATCAGCAATCACTGTTACTGAATTTAATCATGAATTGCCACACACTCTGCATCCCGAGTTCATAATTGAAAACTCAGGTGGACAAGATATAACGATATCTCACCACGTCAGCAAGATAAGAACAAACACAGGGGGTGCGCTTGTATTAAAACCTTATCGCACAGCAAGATTTATTCTTGCATCAGAAGGTGTGTATCAGCAGATATAGAACCACTGTGCCGAAATTGTGACACAAAAATGAGAGGAATAGATAAAAATAGCAAACTAGCCTAATCACATAATAGTGTTATATCATTAACGTGACGCTGATAGATTTTAGAGTCATTTTATTGGTCACGAAAAGTTTTTAGGATAACAGGCAGGACAATATCCTTGAAATTAAAAATAAACTTCAATTACATCAATGGATAATGTCGATGCTAAAGATTTTATTGAGTAATGACGATGGCGTAAATGCGCCAGGAATTCAAACTCTTGCGGCTGCGCTACGCCAATATTATCATGTTCAAGTGATTGCACCTGACCGCAATCGCAGTGGGGCATCTAATGCACTGACATTAGATAGGCCGCTAAAAATTCAAACATTAAGCAACGGTGACCTTTCTGTTCAAGAAGGGACACCAACTGACTGCGTATACATCGGTGTGAATAAAGTTGTTCGTCCGCGTCCGGATATTGTCGTGTCGGGGATCAACTGCGGCCCTAATTTGGGTGATGACGTGATCTATTCAGGCACCGTGGCAGCCGCAACGGAAGGCCGTCACTTAGGGTTACCTTCGATTGCGGTTTCGCTAGATGGTGAAGTCCATTATGAAACGGCGGCAAAAGTGACTTGCGACATTCTTGCTATGCTACAAAAGAACCCGTTACGTGCAGGGAATATCCTGAATATCAATGTGCCAGATATCCCTTATGAAGAACTCAAGGGCATCAAAGTTACGCGCTGTGGTAGCCGCCATGCTGCGTCAGAAGTGTATAACCTTGAAGATCCTAAAGGGAATATGCTTTACTGGTTAGGGCCTGTTGGCGAAATTCGCGATGCAGGGCCGGGGACCGATTTTGAAGCCGTCCAAAATGGTTATGTTTCTATCACACCATTACAGGTCGACTTAACGGCATATAAAGCGCATACGTTAGTCGAAGAGTGGTTGGAGAAATCAGGAGTGACAGTAAAATGAAAACAGGGCTCATGAAAGAACTCTTGGCACAATTGCGCCAACAGGGAATTCACGATGAGCGCCTATTGGATGCCATTTCACAAGTTCCTCGTGAACGGTTTGTGGATGAAGCGCTCTCACATAAAGCCTACGATAATATCCCGTTACCAATCGGTCACGGGCAAACTATTTCACAGCCGTATATTGTCGCAAAAATGACGGCGTTACTGTCGTTAACAGCCAATGATAATGTTCTGGAAATTGGCACTGGTTCGGGGTATCAAACGGCAGTATTAGCGCATCTTGCGCACCATGTTTTTTCAGTTGAACGCGTTAAAAGCCTACAATGGACAGCTAAACGTCGGTTAAAACAGCTTGATCTGCATAATGTGTCTACGCGCCATGGTGACGGCTGGGAAGGGTGGCAATCCAAAGGCCCATTTGATGCGATTATTGTCACCGCAGCACCAACAGAAATCCCGACTATGTTATTAGGGCAAATGAAAGATGGCGGGCGCATGGTATTACCTGTCGGGGATAAAGAACAGTCGCTGAAGTTAATTACTCGACGAGGTAACGACTACCATGCCAATGTTATTGAAAAAGTGCGTTTTGTGCCACTTATTGCGGGTGAGCTACTTTAATTTATTTGCAATGGTATTTCTGAATTATAAAAGTGAATTGATTTTTTATAATAATGTTAAATAAAATGCCATTGCAAAAGTTTTACTAACTCAAATAGCAGTAAAACTATTCCAAATATGATATTTTACCCATCTAAAATTGAATCAATGGCTTAAACTATTAAGTCATAATCTCAAATTGTTATCTTTTTGATATATTTAACTTGTTCACTATTTTGTATTTCTGCTTTAATAAGTGAAATATTTTATGGTAACTCTATTACTGACATAAAACTGAATTGTCGCGTCAGATTTTTCTTCACGGGAGAAGAAGCATGAAAATTGTTAGCCCTATAAGCAGAATTCGATGGGCAGTCATCTTTTCATTTAGCGGAGCGTTATTGGCGGGTTGTTCTACGCCGTATCATCCAGCAGCACCTATTTCGAGTGTGAATGATAGCCAATCGCGTCAGCCAGTGGCTCAAAGGACGACATCTACTGCGCCAAGTAATACAGGGATGAGTACGGCAATGCCGTCATCACGCCCAAATTTATCAAGCAATACTAATAATCAGTCCGTAAACCGTACGTCAGCGTCTGTGAATACCAGCAGTGATGGGCGTATTGTTTACAACCGTGATTATGGCAGCATTCCAAAAGGCAGTTATAGCGGAAATAGCTATACCGTTCAGCGTGGTGACACGTTATTTTACATTGCATATATAACCGGTAATGATTTCCGTGAGTTAGCATCGAAAAACAATATCCCTGAACCATACAGCTTAAATGTTGGTCAGGTAATTAATATTGGTAACACAAATGTGAACTCGAACACGCAATTGGCGTCAAATTCATCAAATAGTCATCAGCAACCGGTTGATCTTCGAACAACTAATGAGTATCCTGCAAATAGTGGTGGCCAAACTTCCGGTAAGATGTTGCCGAATAATAGAAAACCTGCAACGCCAGTTTCTACGACAACAACGGCAAATACAACTACCGCACCAACTGCTTCTACGGCAGCAAGTGGCACAAATAATTCGTCAATTAAATGGCGTTGGCCTGCAGAAGGGAAAATGATTGAAGGTTTCTCTGATGCTCAAGGCGGGAACAAAGGGGTGGATATTGCCGGTTCCCGAGGTCAATCTGTGCTCGCTTCTGCGCCAGGAAAAGTCGTTTATGCAGGCAATGCACTGCGTGGATATGGAAATCTAATAATTATAAAACATAACGATGACTACTTGAGTGCTTATGCACACAACGATACGTTGCTTGTGCGCGATCAACAGGATGTTACTGAAGGTCAGAAAATAGCTACGATGGGTAGTACTGGCACAAGTTCAGTTAGACTACACTTTGAAATTCGTTACAAGGGAAAATCAGTAAACCCGTTGCGTTATTTACCGCAACGATAAACTGGGCAGAGTGCTTTGACATTCTGTCCGCATTATCTAGGGTAGGAGTCACTGATGAGCCAAAGTTCGCTGAAAGTTAACGAGTTATATAATGACCTTGACGAAAGCAATTTAGACGACGCTTTTGATGAGAGTCAGTTTAAAGAAGAAGATCTGGTTTCTGAACAGGAAGAAGAAATGGATTTACTCCAGAACACGAGCCAACGTGTTCTGGATGCTACCCAAATCTATCTAAGTGAAATTGGATTTTCACCACTCCTCACCGCTGAGGAAGAAGTTTTCTATTCTAGGCGTGCACTGCGTGGCGATGTTGCCTCACGTCAGCGCATGATAGAAAGTAACCTTCGCTTAGTTGTGAAAATATCTCGCCGTTATAATAACCGAGGTCTTGCTTTACTTGATCTGATCGAAGAGGGCAATCTTGGGTTGATTCGTGCTGTTGAGAAATTTGATCCAGAAAAAGGGTTCCGTTTTTCAACGTATGCGACGTGGTGGATCCGTCAAACGATCGAACGCGCTATTATGAATCAAACCCGAACAATTCGTCTTCCAATTCATATCGTTAAAGAACTCAATATTTACCTTCGTACTGCACGTGAATTAGCCCAGAAGTTGGACCATGAACCAAGCCCTGAAGAGATCGCTGAGCAGCTAGATAAACCTGTCGAAGACGTCAGCCGCATGTTGCGTTTAAATGAACGCATTACATCTGTTGATACTCCAATTGCAGGGGACTCAGAGAAATCTTTGCTTGAGGTATTGTCTGATGATAATGATTCAGGTCCGGAAAATACAATTCAAGACAACGACTTAAAAGATAATATCGTTAAGTGGTTATATGAATTGAACCCAAAACAAAGGGAGGTTTTAGCACGACGTTTTGGGCTTTTAGGTTATGAAGCAGAAACTCTTGAAGAGGTTGGGCGCGAAATTGGGCTCACTCGTGAACGAGTTCGTCAGATTCAGGTGGAAGGTTTAAGGCGATTAAAAGATATTTTACATGGTGAAGAGCTGACCTTAGAGTCGCTATTCAATATGTAGAGTGTTAATGAGATAAAAGATAAATAAAAATCCCTATAAGCGAAAGTTTATAGGGATTTTTTTATCAACCAAAAATCGCATTAATTAATGGGAACACCACTATGAAATTTAAAATCATCATCAGGTGTTGAAATTAATTCAGCTTCAATAATTCCAAAATAATTAACCCGATCAGTAATATCTTGTTTACTAATTAACTGAGCTAACTGTAAATAGTCTTGGTAATGCCGAGCTTCTGACCGCAATAATGAAATATAGAAATTAGCCAGCTGTTCATCTAAATAAGGCGCTAACTTTGCAAATCGTTCACAAGAACGCGCTTCAATATAAGCCCCAATAATCAGTTTATCGACTAACGTTTTAGGATCATGTGGGTCAATATGGCTAAATAAGCCTTTTGCATAGCGCCCTGCCGTGATGCCATCATAAGGAATATTGCGCTCATGCATAATTTCCAATACTTGGTAAAAGTGATGCAGCTCTTCTTTGATTAGCAGCACCATTTTATCAATCAAATCTTGGCTGTAAGGTGATTGCTTACGTGCCAGTATTTGTTTGGATATTTGGTTTTTATTTCTTAAGGTATGAACATCCCCAATCCTATCATAAGCAAAGGCCTCATAAGGCTTAAACCACTCAAGTAATGTGGCGGCGCTGTCTTTATCCACGGCATATTTGCGGATCAAAAACAGGGCACTTTGCGCGGCTTTTAACTCACACAATAAGTGGTCTTTAAGGATAATCGGCAAGTTTTCAGGCTGACTGGCTTTTTGCACCCATTCATCAGGGGTTTCGCACTGTAAAAATTGCCGAATTGGCGCGAGTAGCGCCGCATACTCATCCATGTTAGCTATCCATATCCTTTAAACGATACAGCCAATCAAGGGCTTGGCGTGGTGTTAGTTTGTCTGGGTCAATGCCTTCTAATGCGACCAATACTGGGGATGGCTCAGTTTCTTCTGCCGTTAAGAAGCTCAGTTGTGCGCTATCTACATGGCTGGAGTTAGCATTGTTTGAGATGACTTCTAACTCTTTTAGCTTTTGCTTTGCACGCTTAATCACGTCTTTTGGTACACCAGCTAATGAGGCAACAGCAAGACCATAACTTTTACTCGCCGCACCTTCTTGAACATTGTGCATAAAGGCGATGGTATCACCATGCTCAATGGCATCGAGGTGAATATTCACAGCACCTTCCAGTTTTTCAGGCAAGGTTGTCAATTCAAAATAATGGGTGGCAAACAATGTCATTGCTTTGATTTTATTGACTAAGTTTTCAGCGCACGCCCATGCAAGGGAAAGTCCATCATACGTTGAGGTACCACGACCGATTTCATCCATTAAAACTAAGCTATGTTCGGTCGCATTGTGCAGAATATTAGCTGTTTCGGTCATTTCTACCATGAATGTTGAGCGACCAGATGCAAGGTCATCTGAAGCACCTACACGGGTAAAAATGCGGTCAATCGGGCCAATAACCGCTTTGCTAGCGGGCACAAAACTACCGATATAGGCAAGTAGAGTGATCAGCGCAGTTTGACGCATATAGGTACTTTTACCGCCCATATTTGGCCCAGTTATGATCAACAAGCGGCGCTGTGGGGATAATGAAAGCGGGTTGGAGATAAATGGCTCACTGAGCACTTGCTCAACCACTGGGTGGCGGCCTTCGGTAATTTGAATACCTGCTTTTTCAGTGAGTTGCGGGCAAGCATAGCCTAATGTTTCTGCGCGCTCAGCAAGGTTGGTTAAGACATCAAGCTCTGATAATGCCTCTGCACTGGTTTGCAGTGCAGCAAGATGTGGAAGCAGCATATCAAATAGTTCGTCATACAATGCTTTTTCGATGGCTAATGCTTTTCCTTTTGAAGTTAGAACTTTATCTTCATACTCTTTGAGCTCAGGAATGATATAGCGCTCAGCATTTTTTAAGGTTTGACGGCGTACATAGTGGATTGGTGTTAAGTGGCTTTGGCCACGGCTAACTTGGATGTAATAACCATGAACCGCGTTATAACCCACTTTTAGGGTATCGATACCCAGCTTTTCACGCTCACGAATTTCTAAACGGTCGAGGTAATCTGTAGCGCCATCAGCCAATGCACGCCACTCATCGAGCTCGCTGTTGTAACCCGGTGCAATCACGCCGCCATCACGCACTAATACGGGTGGGGCATCAATAATCGCGGTTTCCAGCAAACTTTGCAGCTCATCAAATTGGCCAATTCGGCTTTGCAGCTCTGTTAAATAAGGGCTGCTGGACTGCCTAAGGATCTGGTGAATATCGCTATATTGTTGAAATGCATGTCGCATACGGGTTAAGTCACGTGGTCGGGCAGAACGCAGTGCAAGGCGGGCAAGAACGCGTTCTAAGTCACCAATTTGGCGCAAGAAAGGTTGTAATTCAAAACCTTGCTCTTGCAACGCACTAATCGCTTGCTGGCGGTTATTCAACACTTGAATATTGCGCAGTGGGGTATGTAACCAACGTTTTAACATGCGGCTACCCATCGGCGTTACACACATGTCTAAAATAGAGGCTAGGGTATTTTCAGTCCCCCCCGCGAGGTTTTGGGTGATTTCTAGATTACGGCGCGTTGCGGCATCTAAAATGACATTATCATTTTGTTTTTCCATCACAATACTGCGAATATGCGGCAATGAGGTGCGTTGGGTATCCTTGACATATTGCAGTAAACAACCCGCAGCGCGTAGAGCTTTATGGGCATTTTCTACACCAAAACCGATTAAATCTTTGGTACCAAATTGCAAGCCAAGTTGTTGTTTTGCCGTGTCCAGTTCATATTCCCACAGTGGACGGCGGCGCAAGCCTTTATTGTGCTCAATCAGTGACATACTGGCGAAGTCTTCAGGGTATAGAAGCTCCGCAGGGCGGGTACGTTGTAATTCGGCTTGTAGGGCTTCTTCATCAGAAATTTCGCTGATAATAAAGCGGCCAGACGTGATGTCTAATGTGGCAAAGCCGTAGCCTTGGGTATCTTGCCAGACAGCGGCGAGCAGGTTGTCTTGGCGTTCATTTAGTAATGCTTCATCAGTGATGGTGCCTGGTGTGACAATACGTACTACTTGGCGTTCAACGGGGCCTTTGCTTGTCGCAGGGTCACCAATCTGTTCGCAAATCGCGACAGATTCTCCCATTTGTACAAGTTTGGCGAGGTAGCCCTCGGCTGCATGGTGCGGCACACCCGCCATTGGAATAGGCTGACCCGCTGATTGCCCGCGTTTTGTTAGGGAGATATCCAGTAATTGTGAGGCTTTTTTAGCATCATCAAAGAAGAGTTCGTAAAAATCCCCCATACGGTAAAACAGCAGTATGTCTGAATGTTGTGCTTTTAGTTTTAAATACTGCTGCATCATAGGTGTGTGTGATTCGAAGCTTTGCGTATCAGTCATAGTGTTGTCTGTTCTAACGTATTGAGTTAACGAAGTTCTGTGAGCGAGTTTAACGTCCACTAAAGGGTATAAAATACCACAGATCCCAACAAATGAGAGTAGGCAAACGTGTTACGCATGGATTTCCCTATGGTATTACGCCAAGGTGATAGAGGGCAACTTGAGTTTGGTGATAAAGTGTCTGAAATTTGTGGGTATTACTTGTTTGTGTGCGAAAGCAAGTTTAACGACGTTGAGCAAAGAAAAAACGCCCCTTATTTAAGAGGCGTTTTTGAGTTATTGCATCGATTTTTTCAGTTTTTCAACTTGTTCGGCGGTAACTGGCTTGCCTTGACCACCCCATTCAGCACGCGCCCATGAAAGTAAATCGGCGATTTCTTGAGGGTCTAAATCGTCGGCAAAACTTGGCATGGCATACATGCGTTGCCCATTAGGGAATGTGGTGGTAGGAATACCCGTTAACACTACGCTAATAAAAGTTTCAGGGCTGTCCATCGCTAAAATGGCGTTGCCTTTAAGGGCGGGAATACCATTCGGTACGCCTTCACCCGTAATGCCGTGGCAGCCTGCGCAAGTGGACATGTACATCAAGCGACCCGTTTCCATCGTTGCGCCAATATCCGCAGTGGGTTGCGCATTCGCTTCAGGTAATGGCGCGGGTGGTGCTTTGGCGCCTAACACCTTTCCTTGTTTATCCGTCATCAAATAAATCGCCATGTCGTCGACATCGCTTTTCTTCATCTGACTGGTGGAAAAATGCGTCACGGTGCTCATATCGGCAAAGGCTGAGCCTTGTGGGGCATTACCTGTCAGTAAAAACTGGCTCAAAGATGCAGTGTCATAGCCATGTTTAGATAACGCTTGTGCAGTGATATCTGGAATTGCCAGACCTGCTTCTTCACCCCCTTGTAATGAGCGAGAAAATTCGACGCCCATCATCAGGTTACGTGGTGAATGGCAGGCACCACAGTGAGCAAGACCTTCCACAATATATGCACCTCGATTCCATTGTTCGGAGCGCTGTGGGTCATGTGGCGCATTTTGTTTCGGGAAATTAAGCAGCGTCCAAAAGTTCATAAACGGGCGAACAGGTAAAACAAATACGCCTGTATTCTCTTTGTTGGGCACGGCCATTGGCGGTAAGGTCATCACATACGCATACAGCGCATCAATATCTTCTGAAGTTGTCATATGTGTGAAAACAAATGGCATGGCAGGGTAGAGGTTGCCTCTCTCTTTGCCAATACCATCTTTAAGCGCACGATGAAAATCGGCACGGGTATAGTTACCGATACCAAATTGTTTATCAGGGGTGATATTGGTGGAATAAATGGTACCAAAAGGTGTCCCGATAGCGCGTCCACCCGCCGCAAGTGGCCCTTCGGGTAATGAGTGGCAACCAAAACAATCCCCTGCAATGGCGAGCTCTTGCCCGCGCGGTATTAACTTTGCCACTTCTTCCGAGGTAAGCGGTTTATCTAAGTCAGGGCCAATACTGGAGGTACGAAATGCACCAAACAGGATTGCCAGCATCAGCGCAAGAAAGAGTACGATGAGGACATAGAACGTTTTACGTATGGAGCGAGATTTAGCCATCGTCGTTCTCCTTAATCAATCACGCAGCCGGGAGTGTCGAGGGCGACTTTCCTCACGGCTTCGTAGTAACGTACATATCCCGTGCAGCGGCAGATATGTTCATTTAGCGCCTCTTCAATGGCGTGTTCAAGGTCGGCTCGTTTGACTGGATTTTTCTTGAGCTTATCGAGGAACACGGTAGCGCCTGTCACAAAACCCGGAGCACAGTAGCCGCATTGGAACGAAAAATTTTCGATAAAGGCTTGTTGGATAGGGGTTAATTCAACCACTTTTCCTTGCTCATCTAGCTTTGCTTGCCCTTCGATAGTGACAATGTTTTTGTTATTAAAATAGTGTGCACCAAAAATACAGGTACGGCTTTCAACGGTGGTGCCATCAGGCTGAATTTCCATGATGGTGCAGGCGTGGCAAATGCCTTGCCCACAACCAAAGTGAGTCCCAGTTAGGTCGAGGTATTCATGGAGAAACTCAATCATCGGCATCCCAACAGGGACATCAATAGGGCCTATTTTTTGACCATTGATAGTTAGAGTTAATGGCTTGCGCTCAATAATCGGAACGGCATTAGTGATATTCATGAGAGGGCCTTTTTAATTTTATCTACTGTAATTGGGAATTCATAAAAACGTTTCCCCGTCGCGTGGGTGAGTGCGTTGCTGGTGGCAGGCAGGATAGGGATCATCCCCAGTTCTGCCATGCCTTTTGGCGGCGAGGTTTCAGACAGCCGCGGCAAATAATCGATAGTTTGTTGCCAAACCGCCACGTCTTTTGCACGAGGTAAAACATAACGGTTAAAGTTCCACGTGCCGTTACCCGGGCCATCTTCATACAACGGAAGTTCTTCCATCAATGCATGTCCGATGCCCATTGCCGTACCACCTTGAATTTGCCCCGAAACCAGCTCTGGGACTATCATGGTACCGGGGTCCATAATCATATGATGGCGCATTACATCCACTTCCCCCGTCATGGTGTTGACGTTGAGCTCAACCAAGCAACACGCAGGAGTGACCGTTGTTGGGTCTGCTTTCGCACGCTGAGTCGGCGGGTAGTACGCCATTTTACGTTTGATAAAGTGGTAGCCGCCCGTTGTCATTTGTTTCTTCAATGCATCAGGTGCGTCATCACCATAGCGAATGGATATGGCATCAAGAGGCAGGTTTTTTAACCCTACGGTTGGAATATCAAAATCTGCGCGAGCCCATTGCCAACTAGAATAACCATGTACCGCAACCCCTGTAATTAGCCCCATTTCATGGGCGCGTTTAGCTAAAATATTGAAGGGAATGGGTTTCATACCGCCACCGCCAATCCCCTCAGGGCCAACACGAATATCTGAAAACTCAACATTTAGGCCGTTAAATGCACCGCCGCCAGGGCCTTCACTCCAAATGCTTTTTGCCGCAGGCCATAAGGTATTTTCCAGTAAAAAATGACCCGCTTGGCGCGTTCCGAAACCGATGTAGTAGACGCCACTGGATGAGCTCATATCTGGGATCAAGGCGGGGGTCCAGTACGGGTCGCTTTTAGCGAGTTCGTCTTGCTTTTTCTGATCGGCCCAACTGGTTTTTAACGGCAATTCCGCAAACTCTGTGACGCCAAATTCCACCACGTCAGGGGCTTTACTGAGAGCTTGCCACACCATCACTTGTTGGGCGGTAGTTCCCCCTGTACCGATTTCTTGCATACAGTGGCGCATGGTCAGTTTGCCATCTGCGTCAAATTCAAGGGAAAGAATAGTAGGAACGCCACTGGAGCCATACACTTGTTGAACTTGTGCAAAGCCAACGCCATATAGTTTTCCGGGGTTTTTGGCGTCATATTCCGTTTTATTTTTCTCACGTTCGACCCAAATCGGGTGTTTTTCGGCAAGGTTTAGCATTTCCACATTGCGCGGGTCACCGGCAATCACGCCACCTTGGGTATTCGGGTAACCTTCTAAAATAGCGTTGCGGCGGCGTAGCTCTATTGGGTCGATATTGAGGTTATGGGCGATTTCGTCCACCATCAATTCGGTCACCGCCATAGATTGCAGCGAACCAAAGCCCCGCATTGAACCTGCCTCAACCGCTGGTGTTGCCATAGCGAGTGCGGTTAAATCTGATTTAGGGAAATAATAAATCGACTGTGCGCCACGAACCGCAACGTGAGAAACCGCAACGGATAAGTTTTCACGCCCTCCGCCATTGCAGTTATACGTACCTTTTAATACATCGAATTTACCGGTTTTTTTATCGCCAATGATGGTCACGTCCATTTCAATAGAATGGCGCTTCATACCCATTTGGAACTGTTCATAACGGTCATTCGCCATGCGCACAGGCAGGCCATCTGCATAGAAACTGGCGACTAAGGCATAGAATGGAAAAACCGAATAATCCTTTGAACCATAACCTACCGTTGAGCCTGTTAATAAAACAATGTTTTCAACAGTAAAGTGTTTATTATTTTTGGATAATTCTGCCGCAGCATTGACCACGCCAGCTGGGGATTGTGTGGCGGTCAAAATATGCAGAGTCTTAGTTTCGGCGTCATACCATGTATTGCAGTTATCTGGCTCCATGGCGCAAGGGTCGATAGATTGGGAAAAACCGTGGCGTTCAAGCACAAATTTGTCTGGGTTTTGGCGTGCGGCGGAAATTTCTTGCTCAATTTCCCGTGCGTAATCCATGGCTCTTTCTTGTTTATCAGGCCGTTGTTCTGCTTGATGAAGGGCTTGAATAAAGCCACCACCACGATCTTTGCGGATAACGGGGGGAACCGTGATGGCATGTTTGGGGTCATAAGGGGGCCAAACAGGTGTATTGCCATCAAAACCCCCTTTGATCCCAGAATCTTGGTAAGGGGAGAAAATTGACGGGGAAAGCGGGGTTTCTCCCCCAATTCGCACATAGCGAGCCGCACCATAGTTTGCTGGCGGTTTAGGGCCTGTGACCGCGCCATATTTCACCGTATTCGTCGCAAAGCGTAACATACGCTGCGCCGCACTGTACTTATCAAAGTCTTGGTAAATCAAAATAGCGACGGGGTGGCCAATAATTGGCGCGGTTTCCCCTAACGGAACGAGCACATTGGTACCATAAAACCCTTTACCCATTCCTGTATCTTGGGGGATATTTAGGCCGTCACGGATCAAATCTTCTTGTAAGACAACTCTGTCAGGCTGTAAATTTGGCCCTAACATAGAAATATCAATGCCTTCGAACGTTTTCTCTGCATCCGTAGCTTTTAACATAAAGGCATAGCTTTGTTTTGTCGGCCAGCCCGGAATATCTTTGGCTCGGTAATCACGGGCGAAATTTTTTCTACCTGTGACTTTTTCGACGCCATCCCAACGGAAACGCGCTTTACCATTTTGCCCAATCCAGTCGGTTTTCGGTGAGTCAGAGTCCAACTCAACGGCAAGAGCGAAAGGGAGTTTACCTACCATGATGGTAATCCCTGCGATGGTACCCAATTTAATAAAATTACGTCTAGAAATATGTCCCGTCATTATGTACTCCCAAATTTTATTATTAGGGGGATTTGCATTAGCGGCAGTAATAAATAGTGTGTTTGTATCATTAAATATAAGATTATTTTATGACAAATAAACTACGTCGCATTTTGATGGTTAATATGTGATTGCTCAATTAGTTACATAAATAATATGGGTATCTATAAAGGGTTATGGGAAGTGAGTAAAGGGTTTTATACAAGAAAGTGAATAATCTTGGTGGAGTCATCTTAATTAGATAATTTTAACGAAAATCACTACCTAAAATGATTGTTTAAATTATTGGGATTAAATAATTTTAATTATTTTAAAACAAAATCAATATGCAATAAAATATATAGCGATTATGTTTTAGATTTATTATTAATTTAAATGGGAAGCCAGACTAGTATCATTAGTCTGGCTTTGTGGGAGGTTATTGACGTAAGGCTTTAATGTGTTCAGGTGTGATATCGGCAGGTTGCCCGCCCCATTCAACACGCAAAAAGTTGACTAACTCGCTGATTTGTTGGTCATTCAACTTATTTGCAAACCCTGGCATGCTTTGTAGACTTTGGTTATTCGGAAATTGTTGTTCCGGTAAACCATCCAAAATAGTATTAATCAGATTGGTACTGTCTACATCACGTAATGTTGAATTGCCTTTCATTGCAACGGCAACATTTGGTTTACCGCCACCGTCATAAGAGTGGCAGCCTGAACAGGTTTCTAAATATACTTGTCGGCCTTGTGGGTTACCTTCCCCCATTTTTAATGGCAATGTAGCCGGTGGGTTGTCGCCCATCAGATAAGAGGCGATTGCGCTATTATCCTCAGGGGTTAAATGTTGCGAACTCAGGTAAATCACAGGGTGCATATCACTATAGGCTGAGCCTTGAGGGGTGATACCTGTCATGAAAAATTGTTGTAAATCCTGTTTTGTCCAGCCCCTTGCCGCCAGTGCTTCTGGCGTAATATCTGGGGCGATAAAGCGCCCTAAAGCACCGCCTTTCATAAAGTTATCCAACTCCATTTCCCCCAAAGCACCTCTTGGAGTGTGGCATTCGGAGCAGTGTTCCAATACGTTAACTAAATATTTCCCACGTTGCCATTCAGGGGAACTACCTTGGGAGCTATCTGGGAGTGGTTTATCATTAAAAAACAGCATGTTCCAACCAATCATTGCCATACGCTGATTGAGCGGGAAAGGTAATGAATTTTCGGGTGGTGCGACATCCACGGCTGGGCGGCTCATCAAATAACTGTAAATTGCATCGGAATCTTCCCGTGTCATGCCCTTATAAGAGGTATATGGCATCGCAGGGTAGAGGTGCTTGCTGGGTGGAGAAATCCCTTGGGTAAGTGCTTTATAAAACTCATCTTTTGTCCAGCGACCAATCCCAAAATCCGCAGAAGGGGTTAAGTTGCTGCTGTAGATGGTGCCAAAAGGTGTATCAAGGGGAAAGCCGCCCGCAAGTGGTGCGCCGTTAGTGCTGGTATGGCAAGCTGCACAGTCACTGGCAAGAGCCAGATAACGGCCTCGTTCAATTTCTTGGGGTGTCGAGGTCACCTGTTGTACAGGGCCATCTAATGTTCGGCTTTCATACCAGTAAAGCACAGCCCAAACGACAATGATAATCGCCACGAGCCATAAAATGATTTTTTTGATCATTTGATTGCCTCCTTAATCAGCCCAGGAGTAGCAAGAACAACTTCACGCACCGCTTCATAGTAACGAACATAGCCTGTGCAGCGGCAAATATGGTTGTTCAGTGCCTGCTTAATGGCTTCTTCTAAGTCTTCCTCTTTAATTGGATTACGTTGAAGTTCTTCAACAAAAATAGTGGCGGCGTTGACAAAGCCCGGGGTGCAATAGCCACATTGAAAACTAAAGTTTTCGATAAAGGCTTGTTGTACAGGGGATAATTTTACATCCCCATTTTCTTCTTTCGTTGCAGCACCCTCGATGGTGCGAATGCTTTTGTTGTTAAAGAAGTGAGCGCCAGTGATGCAGGTACGAACTTCTTCACTGGTGCCAGATGGGTGGTCTAAGATCACCACACAGGCGTGGCAGATGCCTTGACCGCAGCCTAAACGTGAACCCGTTAAATCGACGTATTCGTGAAGGAAATCAATCATCATGAGGCCTTCAGGTACATCCATTGGTCCATAAGATTGGCCGTTGATGGTTAAGGTCAGTGGAAGGAAATTTAAACTCATGATAATACCTCTTGAATATCTGTAGCACGCACTGGTAGGTGCAAGAAATGGTGGCCAGTTGCATCGGCGATAGCATTGACGATAGATGAAACCACAGGGATCATCACTACCTCAGCAACCCCTTTTGGAGGATCGGTTTCTGAGAGTCCCGGTAGGATTTCACTTGTCTGCTGCCAAACTGCAACGTCACTGGCGAGCGGAAGATGGTAACGGTTGAAGTTCCATGTTCCATTGCCGGGGCCGTCTTCATATAGAGGTAAATATTCATGGAGGGCATGGCCGATACCCATAGCGAGCCCGCCTTGGATTTGCCCTGAAACCAATTGTGGAACGATTAAATTACCGCATTCCACAACGGTATGGTGGTCAAGTAATTCAACCTGACCAGTGGCTTTATCAATGGACAACTCTGTGACAGTCGCCACCGCACTGTAGTAGGTTACACCTGCGTTATTTCTTTGCGTATCAGGGTAATAGGCTTTTTCACGATGGCAGACTTGGTAATCTTTTTCAGCAAAACGCAATGAGAGCCCATCAACGGGTAAGCGGCGCATCTCGCCTTGAATACGAAAGTCGGCTTCAGCCCATTGCCAGCGGTTAAATACGTGGCTAACCACGCCAGTTACACCGCCCATTTCAAAGGTGCGATCGATTAATCGCTGTAAGCTCAGCACTTCTAATCCATCGGCCGTTAGCCCCTCGGCGACCCAACGTGCATCTTCGCGGCGTACAACTAATGGTGCAGCTTGTCCTCCGCCAATGCCTTCTTGCCAAATTGACATTGCCGCAGGCCACAACCCATGTTCGAACACGAGTCGTGCCGCTTCCTCGGTACTGTGGGTAAAGTAGTATGCGGAGTTACTGGCACTTGACGGTGAGCAATAATTTGGCGTCCAGAGTGGGTTTTGCGCTAAGCGGTCTTGTTCTTCCTGTGCCATGGCAAACGGGTTACCCGTTGATACCATGGGTAAAATCGACCAATCAGCGACAGAAAAGTGAGCAAGTTCAGCGGGTTTTCCAAGCCATTTTGCGCATACAACGGCTTGAGAGGTCGACATGCCTGTCCCCATTTCAGCCCCACTGTGGTAGATGGCAATTTTGCCTTCTCGCGTTAGCTCTACACGAGCAAATGATGATTCCGCGCCTGTCCCAAAGTCTTTTTGCACACAGGAAATCCCTGTACCAAAAAATTTCCCACTATTTTTGGCTTCGTAATCAGCTTTGCGTTTGGCCCTTTCGGTCCACATCGGGTGAGCTGCGCAGCGCGTTAATACTTCATCAGCACGAATAGCGCCGCCCGGGATTGCCCCTTGGGTATTTTTCATCCCTGATTTGATTAGATTGTTTAGGCGAAATTCAATGGGGTCAGCCTTAAGCAGCTTCGCCGCTTCTTCCATTAACATATCGGTAGCAGCCATGGCTTGCAGTGTGCCGTAACCTCGGGCAGAGCCTGCATCGACCGCTCGTGATGCAATACCAATTGCAGAAAGGTCACTACGGGGAATGTAATAAATGGCTTGCGCACCTGTGGCACCCACCATTACAACGGATGGAGTAAAGTTACAGCGCCCACCACCATCGCCAATAAATGAGGCATTGAGCGCTTCAATTTTATGGGTTTTCTTGTTGACGGCTAATGTGTAATCCATATCGAAGGCATGGCGTTTGATACTGGATTGGAATTGCTCATAGCGGTCATTGGCCAGACGAATAGGTACGCCATCGCCATATAGTGTTGCCATAGCGCCATAATAAGGGAATGGGGCGTGGTCTTTTGAACCATAACCCACTGTAAAACAAGGATGTAGAAATATTTGCTTAATTGGGAACGTTGATTTAGCCAGCATTTCAGGCAATGATGCCGCCACTTCTTGCGGTGACTGAGTTGGGATCACAAGGTGGAATGATTGCGTTTTTGCATCATACCAGCCATTGGCATTATCAGGCTCTAGAGCCGCGGTATCAATGGATTGGGTCGTATATTTACGTTTAATCACCAACCAATCTTCAGGTGGGTTTTCCAGTTGTTTTGCCAGCTCATCAGCAAACAACATGCCTTCTTCATCCAGTTTTCCACCTTCACGGCCTTCAGGCCATACGGGAAGGTGTTTTTTCATCCCAATGGGTGAGATAGGCATGTCTTTCATACTGGAGTAAATATCTGGGTCGTAAGGATTTTCACTTCCAATACGTACCCCTCGATAGGTGCCCCAAGGGTCGCGCTCTAATGGCCCAGTAAATGAGCCATATTGAATAATATCATCGTGGAATTTAAGCGTTTCTTTAGCAAAACGGAATTTTGCAAAGTCATGGTAAATGAGCAGTGCCACCGCTTGACCTAAGTAGGCAGGTGTTTTTCCTTCAGGAAGAAGTAAGTCTTCTCCATAAAACTCAGGGAAAGCGACACCATCTTTTTCTAAGTCACTGGCCGTCACAATACGGTCTGGCATTAAGCCATCACTGAGCCTTTCAAGGTTAAAACCTTGGTAGATTTTATCCGCTTGAGTCACTCTGAGTAAAAATGCGTGGCCTTGTTTTTTCGGCCAGTGAGGGATATCCCGTGCTCGAATGTCTCTGGCGAAAACTTTCTCACCTTGGACCTTAGAGAAAGCGTCAATACGGAATTTGATTCGCTTATCAACGGGGTTCCAGTCTGGAGACTGTAGAATTTTTTCCTCAAATAGCACATCAAAAGCGCGGCTATACAAAGGGGCGAGATACACTGAAATTCCAGCAATAACGGCACATTTTAGAAAGTGTCTGCGGGAGAGTTCGACATTGCTTTTGCTCATAATAAACCCTTACACTTATTATATTGCATTTATATTATTTTATTTATCATTACTCTAAAAAGTATTACATACTGATTCAAATATCGTCTAATTGTGAATGGTTGGCAAATTAATATAAATAATAACTTGTTATCTCATTGAATATCCTTTATTTATTAAAGCACAAATAAATATACTAATGAATAATTAAAATCATGAATATTGGCATATTAATATTAGCAGCTGGTCACAGTAAGCGATTCCAAAAAGCGGGTGGAAAAGGCAGTAAATTGAATTTTTTATTAGATGAGCAAACTGTTTTTGAAAAAACGCTTTTAAATTCAATGGGAAGCAGGCTTCCAGTTCACGTGGTGACTCGTCCAGATAATCAGGGAGTTATTCATATTTGCTTACAATTTAATATTCCATTTTCATTGTTGAATAGCGATGGATTAGGCGAGTCTATTGCGTTGGGTGTTAAAAATACCTCTCATTTAGAGGGGTGGTTAATTCATCTAGCGGATATGCCTTATATAAGTAGTGAACTATTTATCTGTGTTGCAAATAATCTGAATCATCATCCGTTGGTTAGGCCTGTATATAACGGGTTGCCGGGGCACCCAGTGGGAATATCTGCAAGGTATTATTCAGATTTAATTCAATTAACAGGAGATGAAGGGGCAAAATCAATATTACGTCACCATTTTGTTTATGAATTAGCAATAAATGATAAAAGTGTTATTAAAGATATTGATTATCCAGTAGTTGATAATGAATAGGAGCAAGTATGCTGCGTGAAGATGTTTTTGTTATCTCTCAAGCCCTTTCTTGGGTAAAAGAAGAGCCTATTTGGTTATGTACAGTGCTAAGTACATACGGTTCTTCACCTCGCAGCCCTGGATCGCTTCTTGTTGCAAAAGCGGATGGCCAGTATGTTGGGTCTTTATCTGGTGGTTGTATTGAAGAAGATTTTATTCAGCGAGTCCAAGATGCTAAGTACCTAAATGGTAGCCAAGTTGTTCGCTATGGTCGCGGTGGATTAGAGGCAAAAGTGAATTTGCCTTGTGATGGTAGTTTAGATGTTTTAATCGAATATTTGCCTAAGAGTGATGAAAGTGTTCACTATCTCACTGAAATACATCAAGCACTATTGGGATATACTGCAATTAATAAAAGAGTCACCTTGCCTCAACACGGTGAAATTAGCACAGTTAAGAATCAACAAATTCCAACTCAAATAGAGCGCGCTGGTGATGATATCCAATTTTATATTGCTGCACCGCCGCGATTAATTATTGCTGGGATCTCGAATGTGGGGATTTATTGTGCAGATTTTGCGGCAACATTGGGGTTCGAAGTGATTATTTGTGAACACCGTGAGGATGAGTTAGTACGTTTTGCTGGGCAGCTTTCTAACCAGTTTGAAGTCATTAAATTATTTCCTGCCCGTTATTTAGAGTCGCAAAGCTGTACGCCCAATACGGCGATTGTATCTTTAACACATGATCCTCGCATTGATGACTTAACACTAATGGAGGCCGTGAATACTCCAGCGTTTTACATTGGTGCTATGGGATCAAGCCGCACGAGTGCACGCCGCCGTGAACGGTTATTGGGATCTGGTGGAATGTCGCTGGCGGAAATTGACCGAGTTCACGCTCCCATTGGCATTCCAATTGGGAGCAAAACCCCGCCTGAAATTGCGTTAGCGATAATGGCGGATATTGTCGCATACAAAAATGGCGTCAAGGGCCAACAAGATAAACAAGAAAAATGCCATTTATCGGCTGTAAATTAGTAGGCTGTAAACTAAAATAGGGCGGTAATTTTGTCGCCCTTTACTCAATAATATTCGACGTTATCGTTGAACTGCCGTCACCATAATTTCTACCAGAACTTGCTCTCGCGCCATATTCGCCTCAACGGCTGCACGTGCAGGGCTATGTTCAACAGGCATCCAGCTTTCCCAAACTGCGTTAAATGCAGCAAAGTCGCGCGGCATATTTTTAATCCATACTTGGGCAGATAAAATGCAGGTTTTATCACTTTGGCTTGCTGCTAATAAAGCATCAATTTTATCAAGAACTTCTTGAGTTTGCTGGGTAATATCGCCTGTTAAATCACTCGGAACTTGTCCAGATAAGTACACAAGGCCGCCAAATTCAACACTGTCTGCTAGGCGCGGTTTTGGGTTATTACGTTTAATACTCATGTTTACCTCGTTAATCCTGTAAGAGAAATAGGGGATGTTTGTGCGGTGATCAATTGGCTTAATATCTCTGCACTGCCCGCCGCTAAAGTAAACCCTAAACTCCCATGACCAATATTTAGCCAAAGGTTTTTGTATGCAGTTTTTCCTAATAACGGAGGGCCTTTTGGCGTTGAAGGTCGTAACCCATACCAAGCGGGTGCATCATCCACTTTAGGTAAATGCGGGAATGTTTTTTTTACGATATCTTTTAAGGCATTCACACGGTTATCACGCAGCCCTGAATCATCATAACCAATATCAACCATAGCTGCGATGCGCAGTTGGTCGTTTAATTTGGCATAAACAATTTTATTACCATAATCCGTCACATTAATTTTGGGCACGCAATGCTCAGCTTGAGGATATTCAACACTAAGGCTATATCCCTTTAAACCTAACATAGGTACATCAATTCCCAGCGGTTTCAGTAATTCTCGGCTGCCGTTGCCCGCACAAACAATAACCTCATCCGCCTGAATATTTCCCTGGTGAGTGACGATTCCGGTAATGCAATTATCGTGTTGAATAAATGACTTCACACTGTGCTGTAAGCAGAGGGTAAACTGTGGTTGCGTGTGTAAATATTGCAGTAGGTTTTTGCAAAACAAATAACAATCTGCACTTTCATCATCGGGGGCATAAATTGCACCAACGAGTTGGGACTGAATATGCTTTAAGGATGGCTCTAACTCAACCACTTCATCGGGTGTTAATATCTTTTGAAATTGGCTATCAACCGTTTCGCAGGCTTTTTGGAAACTTTTTTGATCACGGTGAATAATTAATTTCCCCGATTTTTCCCAAGCAAAGTCAGAGATATCACCGGTTTCCCGCCATATATTCATGATTTTTTGGCTTAATAGCGATAAACGCAAAAGATGTGCGCCATTCACTTTATTTGTTTTGCGATTACAGGCAAGGGTAAATTGGGCTAACCATGACCATTGCTGAATTGATGGCGTTATTTTTAGGTTTAGCGGGGAGTCGTTTTTCCCCATCCAGCGCAGTCCTTGCAAAGGAACACCGGCATCGGCAAGTGGCGAAACATAACGGTAGCTCAGCTGACCACCATTCGCAAAGCTGGTTTGCATCCCGACATCTGAATCAGATTCAAGCAATGTGACGGTTTGACCCGCTTTAATTAGCGCGTATGCGGTGCTTAACCCAATCACACCTGCTCCAATAATCACCACATGTTTAGCCATAATATTCCGTAACCCATAATAACGTAGGAATGAATATTTAACGGCGAATGAGTTAACTAAACAATTGAGTTTTCATTACCAGAGTATAACTTTTGGTTAACGACTCTATTCCTTTTTTCGAGGGTTAACGCTAATGTATTGACGTAATTTTGTGCTGCTTTGGTTAATGGCCTATCCGCACGGTGGAAAACGGAAACGGCTAATCGTAATCCTTCTTTTAATGGGTAAATCATCGACTCGGGCAGCGTGTGCTCTGCTGAGAAAATATCTGTAATACTGCAACCTAAACCTGCTTGAACAAACTCAGCAGCCATATGGTAGGTGTGTACGCTGATATTTGATTCAGCGAATTGATGACGTTTTTGTAGTAGTTGAGATAAGGAGTCAGAGCCTGGATGGATCCAACGTTCTTGGTCGATATCAACTAAGGATACTGGCGAGTGTAATGGCGGCCTACTGTCAACATAGACTAAGGGAATATCGGCAATTGGCAGCACGGTAATCCCCCCTTCGATTTCAAGATTAAAGCCGATACCAATGTCTAAATCTTGCTGGGTTAATAATTGCAGAATATCTGTGGTGTGATGTGTCCCTATCGTAAGCTTGATATTTGGGTGTTTTTTAATAAACAGGGCGGTGACTTCAGGCACTAAGTTTAGACCTAGGCTTGGTAAGCAACCTATTGCTAACTTACCTTGCGGATTACGGGATAAATTTTGTGCTAAAATTCTGAGCTTATCTAAATTCTGATAAACTTCTTTTGCCTCTTCAAACAATAAATTAGCTTCATCCGTTGGAATTAATTTTCCTCTAATTCTTTGAAATAAAACCAATCCAAGTTGCTGTTCTGCATGTTTTAACGCTTTACTGGCCGCAGGCTGTGAAATATGAAGAACTTCTGCGGCTCGTGTTAAAGAGCCACAAGTCATGACTGCGTAAAAAATATCAAGATGCCGTAATTTCATTCTATAAAAACCTGCCATTTTTGCTAATCAGGGTATTCTACCGAATTAATCCTATTTAATCCGATGGGGTCGTCATTTTGTGAGCGGATGCGAGAAAAGAAATTTTTAAATGAAGGGAAATATTGACGAGAAAGGAAAATGCCAGCTCATATCTTTTGGTTATAAGTTGGCACTTTATAAAATAGATTAGGTGAAATAAGTACCTATTTCGATGAATATTTTAATTAAGATACTGTTTGAAATATCCACGATAAATGCACCCACCATTGGCACGACTAAGAACGCTTTATGGGAAGGGCTAAATGCTTTTGTGACGGTTTGCATATTTGCAATTGCAGTCGGTGTTGCTCCCATACCAAATCCACAATGCCCAGCGCTAATAACCACAGCATCATAATCTTTACCCATCATTTTAAAGGTAACAAAGCAGGCAAACAGCACCATAACCACCGTTTGCACGGCAATAATTAATAAAACAGGGCCTGCCATACTGGCTAATTGTCCGAATTTTAAAGACATTAATGCCATTGCTAAGAATAATGACAGTGCTACGCTACCAAGGACATCAACGGTCGGCTCAAACACTTCGTGTTTAAATACATGGGTTAATACATTACGGATGATAATACCGACAAATAAACACCAAACGAAGGTTGGTAATTGCAATACTGTATCTTTGAATAAGGCACTAATATACCCACCAACAACAATACATATAATCAGCATTGAGATAGTTTCAATGACATTATTGGCATTGATTTTACGTTTAACACTTGGTTGTTCAAAGGCTTCAACAATCGTTTCTTTTTCTAATTCAGTAGTTTTTGGGATTGTCACTTTTTTTAATAAATGACGTGCTACTGGGCCACCAATTAAACCACCCAAAACTAAGCCTAATGTGGCACATGCCATCGCTAATTCAACAGCGCCAGTAACGCCATATTTGTCGGCTAATATTGGCCCCCAAGCGCCTGCGTTTCCATGACCACCCGTTAAGGTGATTGATCCCGCAATTAAGCCAATAAATGGACTCTCATTAAGCATTACTGCCATACCCATACCAACAGTATTTTGAATAGCGATTAAAATGGTGACAGCAATAGTTAATAATACCAGTGGCTTACCGCCTTTTATTAATCGCGAAAAATCTGAGCTCAACCCAATCGATGAGAAGAAGGTGATCATCAAGATGCTTTGTAAGGATGCATCAAAAGTAAAGGAATACCCTGCCGTTTTATCAATAATCAATAAGATAATCGCCACGATAAAGCCACCAACAACAGCTTCAGGAATATGGTTTTTCTGTAAAAACGGCGTGTATTTAACAACGAACATCCCAATCAATAGCGCGAAACAAGCAACTAATAATGTGTAACTGGCATCTAAAATCATTATTTTACCTCAAATAAGCTTACCTGGGCTTCTTCTATTATTTAACATTACTAATAAATTAAGCTACTTTGCGTAACCTTTGTTTAACAATGAGTTTTGTTTGGGTATCTATAACCTTTAGTTAACCCTGGTCTAGATATTAGGTGGTAAGGTAATACAGATTTGTATGTGAATTCCTGAATAGAAAATAGCGAGAGGTGGCGTAAATAGCTGACTTCCAGAGAACGTGTTTATCTGCAGATAGCCATATAACAATCAAATTTAAACGGGTACTGCTGAATATTGTGCAACTAAGTAATTATAAGAAGTGTGATGTACAACATAAAAGAAAATGCACTGATTGAAGAGAAAAATGGGGCAAATAATCTGTTTTAGATGGTTTGTGCAAATTTTGTCTAACCTATTAAATGGAATAAGTACAAATATAATAAGCAAACTCTATTTGATAATTTTGTTTCAGGTATATATTTGGTTTTTTTTACCATCTTATTCAGGCTATCGAATTTAGCTAATTTATTAATCGCTTGTTTTAATAAGCTTATTGTTATTAATACCATTATAAATATATATAAAAGTAAAGTTCACGTGAATATATCGTGAGTCAATTGTTTGCTATGATAAACTAATTACAATGGGTTAGATTTTATTTCGACTATTTAATAATGACATTATTCATCAGTTTAAAAATTTCTTGAGTTCAAATTTTCTTTTTTATTAGACAGTTTTAATATTGTTTTATGGAGTGTTTTAAATGCAAAAAACGATACGCCAAGTTACTTTCGATTTATTACGTAAGCTGGATATTACCACCGTTTTTGGGAACCCTGGTTCAACAGAAGAAACATTCTTAAAAGATTTTCCGAGTGATTTTCGATATATCCAAACCTTACAAGAAGCCTCTGCCGTTGCTGCTGCCGATGGCTACGCACAGGGAATGCGTAAAGTTGCGATGGTGAATGTGCACACCTCCGCAGGTTTAAGCAATGCGATGAGCAATATTTTGACTGCGTATATGAACCGTACGCCATTAATCATTACGGCGGGAAACCAAACGCGGGAAATGTTATTGATGGAGCCTTGGTTAACTAATATAGAACCTGAAACTCTACCAAAGCCATGGGTGAAATGGAGCTACCAGCCTGTGCGTGCAGAAGATGTCCCTGCAGCTTTTATGCGCGCTTATGCTATGGCGCTACAACCCCCTGCGGGCCCCGTGTTTTTATCGATCCCACTGGATGATTGGGATAAGCCTGCATTGGCACAAGAAGCGGTTGTTCGCTCAGTCCCACAGCGTATTGGTTATGACCCTGTTCGACTACAAGAGTTTGCCACTGCATTATCCAATGCAAAGAACCCTGTGTTGATTTATGGCGCCGCGATTGCTCGAGGGGAAGGGTGGGATATCGGCATTAAACTTGCTGAAAAATTAAATGCCCCAGTATGGGCAGCGCCTGCTTCTGAGCGTCCGCCATTCCCTGAGACACACCCGTTATACGCTGGTGGGTTACCGTTTGCGACTAAGCCGTTATCTGAAAAACTTGAAGGGCATGACGTAGCCATTGTTATTGGTGCCCCAGTATTTAGATACTACCCTTATGTTGCCGGGAGTTATATTCCGGAAGGATTACGATTATTGCATATTACGGATGACCCAATCGAAGTCGGTAGAGCCCCTGTTGGCGATAGCTTATTAAGTGATGCGGTGCTTGCTCTAGAAGGGTTAATCAACTTAGTAGCGCCGCGTGTCGCATCAAAAACTGTGATAAAACAACCCCATGGTATGGCGCCACACCCAGCGGCACCAGAACAAACGAGCCAGAGCTCAACATTGAGCGCAACACAGTTATTTCGCGCGTTAAGGGATGTTTCACCCAAAGAAACCGTCTTAGTGGAAGAGTCCCCTTCAAACCTTGGCGAACTTCACCGTGAGTGGCCGATTGAATCTCCTGACTCATTTTATACATTCGCAAGTGGTTCATTAGGTTGGAATTTACCTGCAAGTGTGGGGATTGCATTGGCTGAAAGGGACAGTGGGCGTCATCGCCCAGTGATGGCTATTATTGGTGATGGCTCCATGCAATATTCTATTCAAGGTTTATGGAGTGCGGCGCAGCAGAATTTACCGATTGTATTTATTATTCCGAAGAACAATGAATATGCCATTTTAAAATCCTTTGCGGTATTGGAAGAAACACCGGGTGTACCGGGGCTTGATATTCCAAATCTAGATATTGTGGCTTTAGGTAAAGGGTATGGTTGTGCTGCAGTAAGAGCCGAAACGGTGGAAGAGGTGAAAAAAGCGTGTGAAGAGGCGTTTAAGCGTAATGGGCCAACAGTCATTGAGGTCCCTATTTTACCCTCGATTCCACCTCTAATTTAATATTAGTGACGTTATTAGATAGCCCCTCGTTAGGGGCTATTTTTTTATCTGTGTTTACACATTATTGTGTATTTTGGTGCTCTTTCAGTGCCATTAAAAAGCCGTTTGCTCGATGTTTAAAGAATTAAAGAAGAAATTATTTATACTGCATCACTGTTTGATTAATGAGGGCATAAAAATATGGAAAAAAAATCAATTAACCCTGCAACTGTCTTTAATTCTTTGCAGTATGGATTTAGCCAAGCAATAGAAACAACCGGAACTCGCCAATTATTTTTATCAGGCCAAGTGGGTGTAAATGCTAATCAAGAAACAGTGGTGGGGGGAATTTACGAACAAACCGTTCAGTCACTGGTGAATATCGAATATGTACTGCGTGAGGCGGGGGGCGATTTATCCAATGTGGTTGTTTTGCGTATTTATATCAAGGATGGCGCGAATAGCCACGAAGAACAATTAGACATCGCTAAGGCATTAAAAGAAAAATTTGGTGATGCGCCGCCTGCTTCTTCATGGATTATTGTTACGGGGCTTTCATTACCTGAGTGGTTAATTGAAATTGAAGCCCACGCTGTTTTAAATTAATCCTCAAAATAGAAAAAGCCGATAATCAAATCGGCTTCAGCCTGCTGATAAACCGATTAGGTTTGGCTGCAGGTTGGATAGGTTTTGAAAAAAATTAAGGAAAATCAATTCATTGATTTTCGGCTGATAACACAAAGCAGGAAAAACCACGTTTTTATCCTGCTTTGTCAACAACCTCAAGCCGATAATCAAATCGGCTTTTATCTCTCAAAGTTTATTAATGCTTAACGAGCGTCGAGAAATAATAAACTAACGGAACCGCGAGGATCCACAAACTAATTGGGATTTCTCTCCACTGGCCTGCAACCGCTTTAATTAAAATATAAAATAACAGCCCGCCAGCAATACCTGTTCCGAAACTATTAGCGATTAACGTAATCATTACCATCATTAATACAGGCAATCCGTCAGTAAAATTAGCTAAATCGACTTTACGTAATCCGCTGAACATATTTAAACCAATTAAAATCAGAGCTGGAGCTGTCGCTTGAGCAGGGATCATTAAAGCAATTGGGGTAAATAGCAGCATCAATAAAAACATAATTGCAGCCGCTAAAGCGGTCATACCTGTCTTACCACCTGCTTCTGCGGCAGCTGATGACTCAATTAATGCAGTTGCTGCAGGAATTCCCACCCATGGGCCTAATGCTGCGGCAATGGAGTCGACAATAAACGGGCGGTTAATATTAGGCATGTTACCTTCTTCATCTAATAAACCTGCCTCACCGCCAACGGCCAATGTGGTGCCCATTGTGGAAAAGAATTCGGCGGCAAAAAAGACAAATAGGAACGGTAAAAAGGCAATATTTAAGGCACCAATTAAATCCACTTGGCCTAATACCGGGGCAACTGAATGTGGCACACCAATAAAGCTTTCAGGTAATTTTGTGACACCAAAAGGAATACCTAAAAGGGTGGCAAATAAAATGGCCCACAAAATACCGCCGGGAATTTTACGTGCTTGTAAGGCAATGGCAACAAAAAAGCCTGCCAGTGCAACCAGGGCGCCAGGAGACAAAAAATCCCCTAACATCAGCGCATTTGTTTTTGGGTTAGCAAGGACTAACCCGGCATTTCGAAAGCCTAATATCGCGACAAACAAGCCGATTGATGCAGTTAATCCGAGTTTAATTGATTGCGGTACGGAGCGAGTGACAACTTCGCGCAAGCCAAACTTAGTGAGCAGGAAAAATAAAATACCCGACCAACAAGCGATACCTAAACCGATTTGCCAATCAATGCCTTCACTACCTGCAAGAGTGATACCCACTAAGACTGAACCGCCAATTCCCGGGCCGACAATAAAAGGTAGATTGGCATAAAAAGCCATTAATAAGCTCGCGATAACGAAGACAATAATCGTGCCTGTGGTTGCAGCGCCTTTATCCATTCCGCCCGCAGCAAGTAAGCCGGGGATGACGACTAGAAGGTAAGCTGCTGCCAAGAACCCTGTGATCCCCGCTAAACATTCAGTTTTGACTGAACTGCCACGTTCACGCAAGGCAAAGCGTTTTTCAAGCCAATTCCCTGATACTGGCTTATTCATTGAATTGTCAGCCATGAGTTGGCTCTCCTTTTATTATTTTAATTAAGTTATGCATGTTCATTACGGTGGATAACAGCATCAACAATTTGGCGCGTTGTGCCATCAGTGAGCCCTAAATCGGTTAAGTGGGGCCCTGCATTGCACGCAAGACAGGTACCTTCAATTGCTTTAAATACGCGGTAAGGCGGTTCCCAATCCGCAATTTCATTGCTTAAATCACGGAGTTGGCGAAACTGAGCTGCAAGCTCAGGTGCAGGGAGGTCAGAGAGCATTCCCGCAATAGGCATCGCAACGTGGGCTAAGACTTTGCTATTTTGCACTAATGCCATACCGCCACCGCTTTCAATTAATAAATTGCATGCGATGGCCATGTCTTGCGGGTCACGACCTAATACAACAAGGTTATGGGAATCATGGGAGTAACTTGTTGCTATGGCACCACGAAGTTCGCCCCAACCTGCTAGCAGCGCGATTTGAGGCTTAGCTTCATGGCGTGCATGGCGGTGTTGAACACGAATAAAGCTAAAATCATCAGGAAGCTGGACTACACCATCATTAATTTCGACGTCAACTTCCCCCCATTGCGTAAAACGGGCGCCTTGAATATGGCGTAGACGAGCTGTACCGTTATTAATGCCATCAATTCTAAGCTTGCAATCATCAGCGGTGATCGGGGAAAGTCGCATCGTTTCACGAGGCGGCAAAACATCACTTGGTGAACTGATAGCGGTGAGTAACTTACCTTTTTCAGCAATTTTTTGGCCAGCGACATACACAGAATGGGCTTTTAATATTGTTAATGAATCAAAAACCACCAAGTTGGCTTTTCGACCCGCGGCAATTAAGCCTAAGTCATTGCGTTGTAAACGGATTGCACCATTTAGTGTTGCAAAACGTAGTGCATCAGTCGCGGGCATACCGTGTTCAATCAATAAGTTAAGCAG
Organism: Providencia sp. R33; assembly: GCF_019343475.1. NCBI lineage: Bacteria > Pseudomonadati > Pseudomonadota > Gammaproteobacteria > Enterobacterales > Morganellaceae > Providencia > Providencia sp. R33. The sequence continues at coordinate 175,146 of NZ_CP072453.1, forward strand.
AGCAATAATACCGCCTTTTTCCAGTAGCATATCAGGTGGAACATCATCCGTGCACACGGTAATCTGTGAAGATAAATGAGGTAGTGATTTCAATGTGGTGACAATGTCGGGTAACAGGTAAGGATGTGAACCACGAATTTCGAGAGTGAGCCCCGCGCGTAATTTTTCGAGGGCATCTTCTGCTGAAGTGAGTTCATGATCGGATGTGACACCCGCTGCAAGGTAGGCCTGTAAATCCGCCCCTTTTAGCCCGCGCGCATGTCCTTCAATTAATTTTCCTGAACGCAGCCCAGCCTCTAAAATTTCTTCCATGCGGTCACTGCCATTAAGCACACCAAACATATCCATGACTTCAGCAACACCGTGGACTTCTGGCCAGCTGAGCATTGTCGACATCTCTTCGCCTTCGAAATCGGCACCTGACATCTCTAATCCAGGTGTCGAAGGCACAGAAGATGGCGCGGCTACCATCACATCCAGCGGTAAATTTCGGCTGGCATCAATGGCATAACGCACACCTTCAAGGCCTAATACATTCGCAAGCTCATGAGGGTCCCAAAAGACGGTTGTTGTGCCTTGTGTTAAGACAATTTCGGCATAGCGTACTGGTGGTAAATGGGAGCTTTCTAAGTGTACGTGTGTGTCAATCAGTCCCGGAGAGATAAAATAGCCTGATAAATCATGAGTTTCTTTTGCATCTGAGCGTGACCCTGTTGGGTGAACGCTAGCAATAAGATTACCCGTGATCCCAATATCCGCAGGGCGAATTTCGCCCGTGACCATATCAATGATATTGGCATTGGTGAGTAAAAGGTCAAAAGGAATATCCCCTTTTGCAGACTGAACGACGTGACGTCGGCTTTGCTCTTTTTTGCACATAAGACACCATCCCTACAAATTATGACAGTTACTTTATGAGCAACGCAAACGTTTGCCAAGATGATAAAATTTATCAGGTCATAAGAACAGGTTATAATGCGATGAATACTTCAGGAATATTTAATCAATTTAATAATAGGCCGCTATGACTGAACCTTGGCAACGCTTGCCCGCGCTAACGCTTAAGCAACTTCAGTATTTTGTCACTTTGGCAAAATTACGTCATTTTACGGAAACAGCAAGCCGTTTAGCAGTCAGTCAGCCTGCGCTAAGTAGTGCGATACGGCAAATCGAGTCTGTTTTAGGTGGAAAACTGATTAACCGAACGGCTTCATCCGTCTCCTTAACAGAATTAGGAGCGGCTATTTTGCCCCATGCCCAACAGATATTGAGTGTTTCACATCGCGCATTTAGTGAAATCCAAAAAATTATTGAAGAGGGGGGCGATGGTACACTGCGGATTGGCCTTGTCCCTTCGGTGAGCTCATTGCTGTTTCCTGCGGTGCCTGAATTATTAAGCCAACACTTTCCAAGACTAAAGATTGAATTTTATGATCAAACCAATGATTCGCTGGTCAATAAATTGATTAATCATGAAATTGACTTTGGGGTCGGTGTTATTGATAGCTTTGTACCTCAGGATTTACGTATTTTCCCTCTGCAAGATGACCCGTTTGTGGCGGTTATTCATAGTGATGATGTATTGGCTAATCATGGGTTTCACCTACCTTGGAAATTACTTAACGGTCGCGATATCGCCGTTTTTTCAAAAGGAAATATTCAGCGATTGGTGACGGCAACCATTGAAAGTCATCGATTAAAACTGAACCCACGTTACCAAGTTGATTACATTGAAACACTGTACGGTTTAGTACGATCAAAATTAGCAATTGCGATTTTACCCCAACTGTATACAGCCCATTTATGCGATCCTGAACTAAAAGTATTGCAACTTCAACAACCTGAGCTTGCTCGAACGGTAGCTTTAATTCGTAATAATTCAGCGTCAACACCGATGATAGAGTCTATTTTTCAGATACTTTTGACTGCACTTAAGGACAAAAAAGGGTCGTGAAATCATTATGCTTTTTTCTGATTAATTAAGCCGTTAATACGCTGAAGGTATTGTATGGATTGATATATACCATCATAGATAGCTGGATAGATAAGTTCTTAATTTTTATTATCAAGTGCAGTGATATTGATGATTATAAAAAACATAGACTAATACTTACTCAAGATTAAAGCATTTATCGTAAAGCTATTTTTATCCAGTTAGATTTAAATTATGCAATCAATAAAATAAAAATGCATTCTAGTGGATATTTAATAGTGTTAAATATAACCAGTTGATTTTAAATTTCTTACTATGATGCTCAGTCTGTTGGGAGTATTTAATGAAAACACTACTGAGATTCAACTGCTTAATGGTCTCATTGCTATTACTTTCAGCCTGTGATGACTTTGATGCTATTGGAAGTAAAGGTAAGTTTTATTATAGCAACCCAAGTACCAGTAATATTAGGTTTAAAGTTGATGGTAAACACTATGAAGTTTTACCTAATGGGAATGGTGTTATTAATCTCTCCAGTGGGCTTCATCATTTAGAAAATGATAAAGGTGAAATGACCGAGTTTATGATTTTTGAAAATAACTCAGGGGGGATCCTAAATCCGAATAATTTTGCCTACTATACCTTATCTGAGGTTTATGCCGTAGATGGGAAATCAGACCGGTTTAAACCAGCAAGTTACCCGATTACCATTAATGGGCATGAGTTAGATTTGCCGATTCGCAGCGCTAATGCGGTAATCATTGATACCAATTTATTTAGGTGCAGTTATCCAATAGGGGAAGCTTTCCCTGATTCAATTACGCTTTATGATGATAATTCGGATGGTAATATAAAATCTAAATGTTTTGACCAGTTTGAATTAGTTAAGTATATGGCCAATGAATATGAACAGAATTTAATGCCTGTCACATCCGGCGATGAAAGTGTTAATTCTATTAATATGGTTTTTAATTATGATATTCCAAAGCCCGTATTTAATGATAAAAATGTACAATTAAAAGCGCAGCAACTTATTGTATTGACTGAGCAGCTTAAAAATACAGATGATGTTGATATTCATAAAAAACTAAATAAAGAATTTCATCAGGCAACGATTGAGCTAGTTCATGAGCATGCTGCAAGTACTGTCAATAATACCGTTGAGGAAAATATAAAATATAATGATTTTATTCAGGAAGTTAATACACTGAGAGGAAATGGAGTATGGATAAAATCGGCTAATTAAGTATATGTTCAGCAATTCTTTTTGATTACCTTAATTTTTCATATTTAAGGTAATGAAATTGTTTATTTTTAATTCAGAATATGCTTATTCAGTAAGCAGAGTAATCTTATGTGAAATAATGTTATAAAACGAGACATTGGTGATGGCGATACTTATATTAACCTCACCAAGGAACTCGGCGATGAACCTATCTAAACAGTCAATTTTCACCGTCATATCAGTAGCATTTTTATTGTTGTTCTCTTCTATTTCAAGTAGTAAAACTGTGGTTGAAACAAAACAGGATCCTGATGTATTAGATTTGGTTTTTATTCTAGATAAAAGCGGCTCGATGTCTGGTTTCGAGTCAGACACCATTGGTGGGTACAATAGTGTACTTGCTGAAAATAAGGATAAAAAATCAAAAACCTATATCACGACAATTCTATTTAATGACAAAACAAGTCTATTGCATAATCGTGAACCGATTAGCAAAGTGGCTAACTTAACACTGAATGATTACCCTGTTGGTGGGTATACCGCATTACTGGATGCCATTGGTGAAGGCATCGAAAAAATGCGTGAAAATAGAAAAATCACCAAAAATAATAATGTACTTTTTGTCATCATTACTGACGGACAAGAAAATAGTAGCCGCAAATATTCATCATCCAAAATTAAAGCCATGATTAAATCGGCAGAAACAGAAGATAAATGGGACTTTATTTTCTTAGGTGCCAATATTGATGCCGTTTCTGAAGCGGAAAATATTGGTATTAAAAGTTCGAATGCAACGGGATATGTACAAGATGGCGAAGGGTACGATAAAGCGTATCGCGCTGTAAATAAAGCAGTCGAAGCGAAGCAACAAGCTGCACCAATATCAGAGGATTGGAAACAGGAAGTTGAAGCTGATGTGAAGGAACGCAAAAAATAATAAAGTAACTAAAACTAAAGGGAGTACTTCAAGGATGGGGATATCAGGGATGAGTAAGCCGAAGGAAATAGGCTAACATAAGATTGAGTCTGTAAATGAAGGTGAAGTGGTAAACTAAAATGCCCTTAAGAATGATTAATGTTTTGAGGGCATTTTTATTGGCTAATCAATTAGTTTGTTTGTTTTAATGCATCAAACATTGTTTTTGCGATGCTATCTTGTGGTGATTGCATGCCTGGTAAGACAAAATAATATCCCCCACCAAAAGGTTTGATATAGCGTTCAAGGGGCTCGCCATTTAACCGTTTTTGGGTGTCGATAAAACCTGTTTTCAAATTGCTTTGGTAAGAAACAAAAATTAACCCCATATCCAAAGCACCAGCATCTGTTAGCCCTAAAGAATAGCTGTAGCCTCGACGCCTTAGTTTGGCGGTATGGCGTTCTGGATTGCGTGGCTCAGCACGGCGCATGTGGGAATCAAATAACACGCGATCGCCATGAGGGTCTTTATCAAATGCGGGGTCGTCGTGTTCCTGTTTCATACCTATTGGTGCCCCAGTCACTTTATGGCGACCAAAGTCATTTTCTTGGTCTTCTAAAGGTGTTCTATCCCAAAATTCAAGGTTAAAACGTATCAAGCGTACCGCCTGATAAGTGCCACCATCACACCATGTAGGTTCATTGGTACCAGAGACCCAAACTAACTCATTCATCAGCGTGGTATCATCGGTAGATGCATTCCCTGTACCATCTTTGAAACCAAATAGGTTAATGGCTGTGCTGTGATTATCAATATTACGAGCAGGCAAGAAGCCATCCATTTTCCATAACGGAAAGCTGTAAGGTGAAATATGGCGCAAAATATCTCTTAAAGCATAGATGACACTTTCTTGGCTGTTTGCGCAAATCTGTAGCATGATGTCGCCACCGCACCATTTTGCTTCTAACCTATCATTTGGAAAACTGGTCATTTCCACGAGCTGTTTTGGCTTGATTTTGCCCAATCCAAAACGTGAATCAAATAAGCTATCCCCTAAAGCTACGGTGATAGTGAGTGAGTCAGGCTGTAGGTGAGTGCCAAGAATACCAGACTCAGCAGGAGGCATTTTATCATTTTCAGTTGATGGTGCCTGTTGAGGTTGAGTGAGGTAGGCGATGCGCTGTGATAAAAGCGAAAAAACAGTTTGCAGTTCATCTAACTTAGTTGTGGTGATATTGAAAGCAATAAAAGAGGCATTTTTTTGTTCAGGGGTTAATACCCCTGCTTGGTGCTGACCAAGGTAGTTTATTGCTTTATCATAATTTAACTGGCAATTAGCGATTTGCTCTTTCGCTTTTAATGCAGGGGCCGCGAAAATGGCACTACCAATTGCGAGTGCTTTTAATGCAGAACGGCGAGATAACCCGTTGGTAAGGTGTTGGCTTCTAAGTTTAACTTGCATAAATTTATGCCTTAATATTTATAGTAAACATCAACATCGAGCTGCGCTCTTAATGTCGCTAAGATTTCAGCTTGTTGAGTTAATGAGGAATAGAGTGCCATTTTGTCTTTTTGTTGTAATTGGCTGTAAGGTTGATACAGACCATTTGAAACTTGATAAGCCTGCACAATTTTATTCATTTTTTGGTCATTTTCTTTTATTTGGTCCAAGGTTTTAGGCTCAATAAAAGGGCTAATGATTTCAATGATTTCTTGAGAACCTTTGAGATTTGCCGCAATGTCGGTTAAATCCGACAAACTGTAGATATTTTCTTTGCCATCTAACTTTGTTTCTATGATCATTTCTACAAAGTCAGCAGAGGCTTGAACTAGTTTAGGAATTTCAATAGTTTCGGTCATGACTCGCTTTTGTAAGTCACGCCCTTTTAATAATAATTCTTCAGCAGGGGGAAGTGCTTGCTGGACAGATTTTTGATCAAATAACTGATATTCAACGAGATGAAAACCGGTGAAACGGTAATCTTTTTCTTTATCAAGAAAATAGTCAGCGCGAGGGTTAATGGTTCTATCGGTATTGCCGAATAATACAATGATTGGCCGTATTGTCTCATAGTGTTTGTGAGCCGCAATATAGGCGGCTTGTGCTTTAGCTAAATTACCTTTTTTCAGGGACTGTTGTAACAGACCTAACTCTGCAACCATTTCAGTTAATTCAGCATTAGCAAAATTCAGATAAGTTTGGATACTAGCTTGGTATTTTTCAGGGGTAGGGATATCCCCCTTGGCAATAATAATATCATCCCCTGTTTGCACAGGGGAGCGTAGCGCCTTACCTTGAACCATGGTAGGTACGGCAATGGCAAGTATTAAGCTAAAAAAAATCCATCTTGTATTATGCCTTAGCGAGTTGTGCATGTTTTTTGCTCCGTGCAAATAATGGAATAACAATTAGCCAATAAAGGGCAAAAGTGATCACACTTAACCAAATAGGCTGAGATCGATAAGCGAAGAAAGATGAAATAAAGTTCCCTGCAATACCTGAGTCATCAAGTACAGCAGTGGTATCCCATGCAGGATAGATTAGAAATTCAGGAATTGAATAATCATATTCAATTAATAAGTTCGCGCTTTCTTCTACACCTTTGAGTAGTAAGGAGAGCGCTAAAAATAACAGAATAACACCAGTCACTCGGAAGAATATTGCCCATGAAATAAGGCGGTTGGTGAGGAGGAATATATATAAAGTTAAACCTGCGATGGCTATACCCCCGCCTACCTCGATAAAAAATTCAGACGCATTTGCAGATGTTAGCGACATAATGAAGCTGGAGAGGAACACCACAATTTCGCTTCCTTCGCGAGCGATCGCAATGGCAATGATGAGTGCGGCTCCCCACCAATTATGGTGTGCAGCATTGCGGTTAATACCCGATTCTATTTCTGATTTCATCGAGCTGCCGTGTTTATTCATCCAATATACCATTTGGACGATTAATATACAGGCAAGCAATTCCATGAAAATCATGAATAACGATTGGCCAGTATCATCAAGAACGTTGAAGACACCATAGATAAGCAGGGCGAGTAAGATAGAGGTGATAACACCAAGCGCAACACCGCCCCACAGGAATTTCATGCCATTACGGGCATCTGGGTGGCGTTTTATCCACGCATAGATAATGCCGATAACCAGTAGAGCTTCAAAGCTTTCTCGCCAGACAACAAACAGAACTTGTCCCATATTTAACCCTTCTATTTAGCTACAATTTCGCCTTTAGGGCTCGAAAGATGGAAGTCATCAAAGAAGGTATATGTACCTGGTTTGAGAGGCGCAATGACAACGACAGAGCTGGCTCCTGGTGCTAATACTTTTTCTTTACGCAGTTGGATGCTTTCGAATTCAGCAGGCTCAGTTCCTGTATTGGTAATTTTAATACGGATGATTGTTTTGGCAGGAACTTCAAGTATGCGTGGAATTAAATCGCCATTTTTCATTTCTAATTCGACGGTATGTTTCTCCGCCGCAAAAACCGATTGAGGCAAGAAAGAGCAAGCAATAACCAGTAAAAAGCTCAGTAATGTTTTCATTTTGGCTTAGGTAGTCCATTTATGAGTACAAGCAGAAAAAGGGCTTATAGAAGATGGTTGTTCCTATAAAGCCCTTAGCTCACTTTAGATAAAACTAGTAGCTTCCTTTACGACCTACACCTGCGTAGTCAAAATCCCAAGAAACTTCAAACGGTTGGAACCAAGGTGCAACACCTGTTTCTTTATCAATGTGGCGACCAAAGGCAACATCTTTGTTGTGTGATGGTGGGTAAATTTTATAGGTCACACGATACTTACCATTGCCATCTAGTTTGATGTTTTCCCCATAGTGAGGGCCGTCACTAGCAACCATTGGCATGAACGTGCCTGTTTGTGTCTGTGGTTTATCACCTAATTTCGTTACAGAGTATTCAATAGTGAGGTAAGGGATCCAATCGCCTTCAGCAAAGCCATTCGGGTTATCTTCTACCGCGTGGATGTCGGCTTCTAAGTGGACATCGGCTTTATCCGCCGCTAGATGGGCCATCTTGTGATGCCCTTCCTCTGTATCCATTGTAATGGGTTGTAAATAGACACCTTGGATTTCCATTCCATTTTTAATTACTGGATGACCAAGCGGATATTCTTGAGCAAATGCAGAAATTGAAAACAACGCGAGACCCGAAACAGCAGCTTTGTAGGCGAGTTTCATTATTACGTCCTTACCATTATTTAAGTTGAGTTGTAATGATAATCATTACTATTATAGGATTACAAGTGGGTATTTCCGATAAGTTATCCTTTAAATGTATTTAACGGTTGTTTTTTTTTAGAAATCCTGATGTTAGGTAAAGTTATTATTTTTTAAAAAATAACTTTGCATAAAATGTGCACTGTGAAGCGGTTTATTGTTTATGACATGATATATTTCATTAAAAGAAATTATTTTACTGGGAAATTTGTTGATAAATAAAGGTACTGCAAATGCAAAAACGTTATCTTGATTGTTCAGCTTCAGAGATTGTAAATTTAAGCAAAAAGAGTTTGTTGGAAGCAATAAAAGCCAGTGAAGGGCGGTTACTTGTCTCTGAAACCATCGGAACTATCCAGCCTGTTTTAATGACGGTAACGAATGCAGAACTTGCAGCAAGCCAAGGTGCGGATATTTTGCTATTAAATGTTTTCGATGTTAATCAACCTATTATGCAAGGTTTGCCTCAAGGTATTGCACCCGAAGAGATTATCCGCACATTGAAACATCTTACCGGGCGCGCGATAGGCGTTAATTTAGAACCCGTCCCCGCAGGGTTTAATAACCCAACGCAAGATGCACAGTGGAAAATGTCTGAAGGACGTTTGGCGACTGTCAAAAATGCGATGAAATTAAAAGAAATGGGTGTGGATATTATTGTTCTGACAGGTAATCCGGGCAATGGTGTGACCAACCAAGAAATCAACCAAAGTTTGAAAGAATTAAAAGCGGTTGTTGGTAATGATGTGATTTTGATTACAGGAAAAATGCATGCTGCAGGTGTGTTAAATGCTTCAGCGGAGCAGCTTATCACTGAGGATGATATTCGAGCATTTATTGCCAGTGGCGCAGATATTATCCTGTTGCCTGCGCCTGGAACGGTTCCTGGCATTTCGTTGGAGTTTGTACAAAAAATGGTAAGTTATTGCCACTCTCAAGGGGTGATGACAATGACGGCAATTGGCACTTCACAAGAAGGTGCGGATGTGCAAACCATCCGTCAAATTGCGCTGATGTGCAAAATGGCAGGAACGGATTTGCACCACATTGGTGACTCTGGGTATAACGGAATCGCTTTACCTGAAAATATTTTGAACTATGGCATCGTCATTCGTGGTGTACGCCATACTTATGCGCGAATTGCGCGCTCGATTAACCGCTAAATATCTCTTTATTTTCGAGCGAATTAACGCCTGTTTTTTCGTTCGAAAAATCATTTTTATCGACAAAAATTTATACAATTCTCGCGATTCTTCAGGTAAAATTTCGCCCATTTTTTAAAACAATAAAAGAAGTGAGTTATGTCGCAAAATACTAATCCGGTGCCAAAAATTGGCTTCGTTTCACTCGGCTGCCCAAAAAACTTGGTGGACTCAGAACGTATATTAACTGAACTCCGTACTGATGGTTATCAAGTTGTTCCAAGCTACGATGATGCTGATTTGGTCATTGTAAACACCTGTGGTTTTATCGATAGCGCGGTACAAGAATCGTTAGAAGCGATTGGCGAGGCGTTAAATGAAAACGGTAAAGTCATTGTGACAGGATGTCTTGGCGCAAAAGAAAATCAAATTCGGGAAGTCCATCCAAAAGTTTTGGAGATAACGGGGCCGCATAGTTATGAGCAAGTGTTAAACCATGTTCATCACTATGTTCCAAAACCAGAACATGACCCTTTCTTTAGTTTAGTGCCTGAACAAGGCGTTAAGTTAACGCCGAAACATTACGCTTATTTAAAGATATCAGAGGGTTGTAATCATCGTTGTACCTTCTGCATTATTCCTTCGATGCGTGGTGATTTAGATAGCCGCCCAATCGGCGATGTATTGAACGAAGCGAAACGTTTAGTCGCTTCTGGTGTGAAAGAACTCTTGGTTATCTCACAAGATACCTCTGCTTATGGTGTGGATGTTAAGCATCGCACGGGTTTTTGGGATGGGCAGCCAGTAAAAACCAGCATGGTTGGGTTATGTGAACAACTTGCTTCTATGGGGGTTTGGGTGCGTTTACATTATGTCTACCCTTATCCACACGTCGATGATGTCATTCCGCTTATGGCAGAAGGTAAAGTTTTACCTTATTTAGACATTCCTTTGCAGCATGCAAGTCCAAAAATTTTAAAATTGATGAAACGCCCTGGTGCGGTGGAAAGAACATTAGAGCGCATTAAGCGCTGGCGTGAAATTTGCCCTGAATTAACGCTACGCTCAACCTTTATAGTGGGTTTTCCTGGTGAGACAGAAGAAGACTTCCAAATGTTGCTCGATTTCTTAACTGAAGCGAAATTGGACCGTGTCGGCTGTTTTAAATACAGTCCCGTGGAAGGTGCAAAAGCTAACGAGCTTGCAGATCAAGTTCCAGAAGACGTCAAAGAAGAACGTTATCATCGCTTTATGCAATTACAGCAACAAATTTCAACGCAGCGACTGCAAGATAAAATTGGCCGTGAAATTCGGGTGATTATTGATGAGGTTGATGATGAGGGTGCTATTGGGCGTAGTATGGCAGATGCACCTGAAATTGATGGTATGGTGTATTTAAACGGTGAGTTTGATGTAAAAGCAGGGGATATCGTTAAAGTGCTTGTTGAGCACGCTGATGAGTATGACCTGTGGGGCACAATCGTTACTGAATAATAGATAGAGATTGTTTGTATCTTTTAAAGCCTACTTATTGTCTAATAAGTAGGCTTTTTGGTTTCATTTTGAAATAATTCCTTGTTTTTGTGTTCAAAATTGATGTGGATCAAGCATCAAAAATCTATCAAAGAATAACTTGATCTAGAATATAAAAATTAAATGGCAAGTTGACATAATCAGATAACTCTTATCGAAGAATAAGGATAACTATGTCGGCTCATTTATTATTTACAACTACACCAACAAAAGAAAATACAGCATATTTAGATGATAATACGCTGCTACTTTCGTTAGTACGTGACACCGTTTTATCAGGATTATCGACACTTCATGAGCTTAATGCCGATGTTTCTTTGCTGAGCACTCAAGGCGAAACATTGTGGTTAAGTCAAAAATCATCAGATGATTTTGAAATAGCCGACCTACTATTAGGCGAGATGAGCCAAAATGCTCAGGAAAGGCTTTTTGCTAGCCCCATTGAATTACATGGCAAATTTTATTATTTAGCGCCAGTATATTCACAATTTGGTGAGTTACAGTTAATTCTGGCCTTATCAACTGCTCAGATGAATAGCAACATTTTGCTTGCGCTTCTTCAATCGTTGGGAAGAGAGGCAAGTGAAAAACTGAAATACCAATCTTATCGGCAACCTGCGTCACTTAGACCGTTTCAGGATCCAAATATGGCAGAGTTGAATATACAGTCTGTTGAAAAAGCACTCATTATTGAGGTGGCAAAAACGTGTCGAGGTAAAATTCAACAGATGCATCAGATTTTGAACATGGGAAGAACAACGCTGTGGCGAAAATTGAAGCAATATGACATTAATATCAAAGATTATAAGTAGCAAAACTCGGCATTTTTTGACGAGATAAGTGCAAAAAAAAACGCTTCAGCCTATTTTTAGGCAGTGATACACCATTTAAAATAGTTGAAGCGTAAAAGGCTGACCAACATTTACAACAAATAACTGTCACAAGTGGCTATGTTAAGATAAAGAGCAATGAAAAAGAGAGTACATTATCTTCCAATATTGTTTGTCAGTATGTTAATAGCAGCCTTATTTTTTTAGTTTAAGAAAATAGGCATCAAAATAAAGCATAGAAGGAAAGGTTTAACAGGCGTGTAATATCAGCAATATTACTCTATTCATTACTGTCAATAAACTTTGTAATTATTACACTTGTAACCATTAATTAACTTAAGTGCGATTTACTTGGTGATAGAGTAATTGAAACTATTCTTATTTATGAAAATAAGAGGGTGCAGGGGCGTTTATAGCATATTAATCTATATTTATCTAAATTCTCATATGTTAATTTTTTTATAAGAAATAACTATCTGACGGTTTGAAATTAAACCATCAGATATAATAACTGCTAAATTGTGAAAACATATAATATATATTATATGTTTTTTGAGTAGGTATTAATATATTCGTATTCTTGAATAAGTTGCGGGAGTGATTTTATACCTAATTTTGTATAGATGTTCGAGCGATGTACTTCAACCGTTCTCGGAGATAGTGAAAGTTTTTCAGCAGTTTCTTTACTGGTATTACCTTCTAAGATCATATCCATTATTTCTCTTTCTCTGACCGATAAACGCTCAAATTTGTCAAACAGATAGGTATATTTCTTGTGGTTCTCATGTAAATCTAGGAATTGTTCTGTGGCGCTACTGATCGCATTAAGAATTTCAATGTCTTTGAATGGAAAAGGGAAGAAGTCATAAGCACCCGACTTAAAGCTTTCTCTACAGAGGCTAACTGAGGGGTCTTCCGCAAGGACAATAAAAGGAACAATACCAAAAGAGTTATTTATATTGGTTAATCGACTAATACGATTTTCGTTATTGTTTAAAAATAATAAAATACACTCCTTTACATTACTCTCTAAAGGATAAGTATAATTACTAATAAATGTATCTTCATTATTATAGAACTTAAAGACAAAACCAAATGATTCCATCATTAATTTCAGTTTATTCTTAAAGACATTATCACTATCTATGATTACGTGAATGGTGTTATTCATCACCATACTCCTGTTAAACTGATTTGATATTCATATTAATTTGATAAAATAAGTAGATAAATATCGCTAAAAATAAATTTAGAAATAATATTTTCTACAGAACGTTGTTTTTTTTATTAATGTATTACTGACCTTAATTTATATTAAAAGTATCATCTAGTTAAATTTAATATAAAAATGGAAACAATGGTTAAAGTTTGTGTCAATGCGTAAGAATCGATTAATCCAATGTAACAATTTAGGTGCTTTTACTTGTTTGGCGAGTTTTTTTTGGCTCGCAAATCAGATGGAAATTTTTATAAACTGACTTAATAATATCTTAAATAGCCAGTCAGAAAAAGCCTAGAGGGTATGTTTTATGCAATTTTATTAAGTAATAGTACCGGTATATGGTTTTAGGAAGTTAAGGTACTTTTTGTGCGTGACATGATAGAATTTATTACAAACCCTTTTGACTGAGTGAATATACTTAATGGCTTCTTTAAAAGATGTTGCTCGACTTGCAAATGTATCTTTAATGACAGTTTCTAGGGCGATTAATAGCCCTGAATTGTTAAAACCAGATACGTTGAAACAAGTACAACAAGCAATTAATGCACTCAATTACATTCCTGATTTTTCAGCACGAAAAATTAGAGGAAAAAATTCTAAGGTTTCAACAGTAGGTGTATTAGCTTTAGATACAGCAACGACGCCTTTTTCGGTTGAAATTATTTTGTCAATAGAGCAAACAGCTAGGCAATATGGTTGGAATAGTTTTGTTGTAAATATTACCTCAAAGGAAGATAACGATAGGGCAGTTCGTCAGTTATTGTCTCAACGCCCTGATGGTATTATTTTTACAACCATGGGGCTAAGGGAGGTTGCTATTCCTGAATCTTTGCATCAAAGCCTGCTAGTGCTAGCCAACTGTGTTGATAAAAATAAATTGTTTCCCGCTTATATCCCAGATGATTTTAATGGTCAGTACAAAGCAGTGGAGCGTTTAATAGAGAAAGGTTATCGAAATCCATTATGTTTATATATTCCACAAGAGACGTTAGCAGGCAAAACTCGTCGCGAAGCCGTGGAAGCAGCTTGGAAAAATGCCAATTTACCATCTGAAAATTTGATGCAATATCACCTTGAGCTTGGTGATGAGCATTATCTTGATGTTATTACTTTGATTGATTCTCATTTTCAAAATAATAAACCTGATTTTGACGTTATTATTTGCGGAAATGACCGTGTTGCTTTTTTAGCATACCAAGTTTTATTGAGTCGCGGCCTGCATATTCCAAATGATGTCGCCATCCTTGGTTATGATAATATGATTGGAGTGGGTAATTTATTTTACCCGCCGTTGAGCACAGTCGTACTGCCGCACTACCAATTAGGGGAACAGGCTGCGCTTCACATAATAGAAGGTCGCCAGCAACAAGATATTCAATATGTGGCATGTGACCTTCTTGAGCGCAGCTCGTTTTAGTCGCATTGAAACTATTTCAGCGAATATGGCTTATTCAATCGCCTTATTCAATGGCCAATAAGTGGCTTCTTTCAAGTGCGCTGACTGGTTTATTGTAAATAGTTGCAGTTTTCTCTGCAGCTGCTCTGGATAGATGCGGCAACTAAAATTTATTTCACCTTCATTGATAAAAACTTCGAGGCAAGACTGGTCAATAAAGGCATGAATTTTGAGTTGCTCGGCTTGTGGTAAAGGAGCATGACGACTGTCACTGATAATATATTCAGGGTAGTGCCGCATTAATGTTAATTGTTGGCTTTGATTATCAATATAGAATTGCAGCCCATTTCCAATCCAAAAACCAAATTTTTCAGACGAAGTGCTTTGTGTTAAGTCCCAAATTAATTCAATTTCACAATAAGTTGCATGTTCATTCAGTAAAAGTGTGGTGTTTTTCTGCAGACAAATTTCTGGAAAATGAACCGCTGACTGTCGTAATTCCTTTAATTCACGAATGGGTTTTGCAATGATTTTACCTTGTTTTGATAAGGTAAGTTCCCTTGGGAGCGTAAAACAGCCCGACCATCCATGTTTATTTGAAGGCATATGACTTTCCCACATATCCATCCAAGCGATAGCAATGCGGCGGCCATCTTTTGCTAAGAAAGTCTGGGGTGCATAAAAATCTTGCCCAAAATCTAATTCAGTAAAGGGTTGGGTAATCTTATAAGATGAATTGGGTGACCAATGCCCAATAAGGTAACCATTTTGATAGAGATTTCGGTATTGGAAATTCTTTGCTTTTTTTCCTTGGGGTGAAAATAAAGCAATAAATTGGTCATTGAGTGAAAAGAAATCAGGGCATTCCCACATGTAGACATTTTTGTCATTTGTTTTAGCGAGCACTTGAAAATTAGGATCCCAATGGTGTAAATCCATCGAGCTAAATAACAAAATTTGCCCTTGGTCTAATGTGTCTCTTGCACCAACAACCATCCACCATTTGCCATCTTGTTGCCATACTTTTGGATCGCGAAAATGCATGTATCCTTTAGGTGCAGGGAGAACAACCCCCTTCTTCACGAAATGAATACCATCATCACTCACCGCTAAGCACTGCGATTGTTGGATTTGGCTATCATCGTTTTCACCTGCTAACCAAATATGCCCTGTGTAAAATAAATATAGCTTACCTTCGTGGCTGACTGCAGAACCTGAAAAACAGCCATCTCGGTCATATTCCTCACTCGGCGCAAGCGCTATCGGTTGGTGTTGCCAATGCACCATGTCAGTGCTTGTTGCATGGCCCCAATGCATAGGCCCCCATACTGAACTGTAGGGGTGATGTTGGTAAAAAGCGTGGTATAGGCCTTGATGATAGATTAGGCCGTTAGGATCATTCATCCAACCTGCTTGTGGAGCTAAATGGTAGTGCGGATAAAACTGGGTATTTAGTCGTTTTATGTTTTTTTCAATAGCTTGGTTTGCTCGTTTAATCTGTTTTTCCATAATGGATCCCTAACCTTTTTTGCTAACAAATCTGAAATGGATAAATAGAGTGAGATAACGCGTGCGTTTTCTAATCAATCATTTTATACTCCATGTTAACGTTAACATAAGGGGTTTACTAGCTTAAATTTTCTTGATTGAGAACGAAAAGGTGAAAATATGAAGATCTGGGCATTGGGCGATGCTGTTATTGATTTGATTCCATTAGAAAATATGCAGTATCAAGCTTGTGCTGGAGGCGCACCTGTTAATGTCGCCGCTGGTGTTGCTAGACTTGGTCATCCTAGTGGGTTTATTGGCCGGGTTGGAGAAGATACATTTGGTCATTTTATGCAAAAAACCTTATTTGACCTAGGTGTCGATACTCAATCCATGGAGTTTGATGAAGAATATCGAACAAGTACCGTATTAGTTTCATTACACGAAAATGGTGAACGTGAGTTTACTTTTTTGGTTTCACCTTCAGCAGACCAATTTTTAAGTGCAAAAAACTTACCTCACTTTGGTCAGGATATTTTGCATTTTTGCTCATTGGCGCTTGTCCACCCAATATGTCGAGCATCATTAACAGAAGGGTTAATTCGAATCAAGCAAGCTGGGGGGCGATTAAGTTTTGATGTGAATATTCGACCACAAATGTGGGAAGATCACGAAGAAATGCATCAAGTTGTGGAAACTTTTGCCAAACAAGCTGACATTTTAAAGCTTTCTGATGATGAATTACTTTGGTTAACGGGTGAAAGCCTGCTCGATAAGGCCGTTGACAAATTGCGTGATTACCCTGCGCAACTTAAGGTGGTGACACAAGGTTCTCAAGGGTGCAGGGTATTGACGAATGAGCATTATTTGGTTGTGAGTGCTTATTTAGTCGATAGCATTGATACTACAGGAGCAGGTGATGCTTTTATGGCTGGTTTGTTGGCGGCAATTGATCAGCATGGTATTACCAATACAAAAGACAATTTGATGGAAATTATTTCCCAAGCAACAGCGTGTGGGGCTTTAGCCACGACTAAAAAAGGGGCTATCACGGCAGCGCCAACATCAGAAGAGCTTGCCGAATTTATGAAACAGCAGCCGCCATTACATCAAAAACAGATTTTTTAATGTGAAGAATTAATATGCAGATAAAAAGTGGCTTAATTTTCTATTTTTTATTTGCATATAATCTGTAATGGATAGCTTTAGAGTGAGGGTTAGCAGCATTTTATTTTATCTATATTGGCGTATGATATGCAGCAAATTTAACGTTAATAGACTTTCTTGTAGGTTATATTATGTTGTTGCGTTCAGGTGTGGCTCTGGCTATTTTTTCCTATATTTTATGGGGGATAACCCCTTTATTTTATCGACTACTGCCTGAAGCTGAACCGCTAGAACTACTTGCACAACGCCTCATCTGGTCTATTCCATTGCTATTTTTAATCCGCTTAGTGATTAAAAACAAAACAATATGGAAACAAGTGTGGACTGATAAAAAGTCTATTATTCTTTGTCTTTTTAGTTCATCGGTGATGGCTATTTCTTGGACCACCTTTACTTATGCATTGACTCATGGGCAAGTGTTAGCCGCAAGTTTAGGTTATTTCATTAATCCATTATTCTCTATTTTACTGGGAGTTGTTTTTTTACGTGAAAGATTAGTTTTTGCGGAAAAAATGGCTGTTACTTTTATTTTGGCTGGGGTGGGTTATCAAATCTGGCAGTATGGTGAATTACCTGTTTTAGCATTAGTGATGGGAAGTGCCTTTGCTGTATATGGATTGATCCGTAAGTTTATTCGGTTTGATGTTATTACATCACTATTTTTAGAAGCATTGTGGTTGTTACCTGTCGCAATAGGAATTACTTGGTGGTTATCGTCAAAAGGATTGAGCGCAGTGGAGGCGGGGGATTGGCAGCTTCGCGCTTTGTACATGTTAGCAGCGCCAGTGACGATTATTCCATTACTATTCTTTACTGCGGCGATTAAGCGGACATCACTTACAGTTATTGGTTTGGCTCAGTATATAGAGCCGACAATTCAATTTTTACTTGCCGTATTCTTATTTAATGAATTGTTTGATTGGGTCAAGGGGATCAGTTTTTCATTAATCTGGATTGGTTTGCTATTTTGTATTTTAGCATTACTGCATAAGCAATATGCTAAGTTTTCCCAGAAAGAGCCTTTTATTACAGGGCGTGATAACTCCCTTTAAATCAGAATATATTTCATTAATTTCAAAAGGCTATGATTTTCATCATGGCCTTTTAATTTCCTGAATAGCAAAAGCAAACGTTTGCGTATATAATTCTCGCTATTATTTTCGCATAGAAGGTCATCAATTATGGAACAGTTAGGTACGGCGCTTTGTACATCTGCAACGAAAGTTATGTTACTGGGTGCGGGAGAACTAGGTAAGGAAGTTGCCATTGAATGCCAACGCTTAGGCATTGAAGTGATTGCGGTAGACCGTTATGAAAATGCACCGGCTATGCACATTGCCCATCGCAGTCATGTCATCAATATGCTTGATGGTGAAGCACTAAAAAATCTGGTTGCGACAGAAAAACCTGATTTTATCGTGCCTGAAATTGAAGCAATAGCCACAAAAACGCTAGTTGAACTTGAAGAGCTGGGGCAGAAAGTTGTCCCTTCTGCAAACGCTGTTTTCTTAACAATGGATAGGGAAGGTATTCGCCGCCTTGCCGCTGAAACATTAGGCTTACCTACATCTGAATATTATTTCGTAGAAAATAAACCCGATTTTATTGAAGCGGCTGAAAAAATTGGTTTCCCGTGTATTGTAAAACCCGTCATGAGTTCATCGGGGAAAGGGCAAAGTGTCATTCGTTCAAATGCGGATTTAGAAAAAGCGTGGAATTATTCCCAAGAAGGTGGTCGTGCAGGGCAAGGCCGTGTCATTGTTGAGAAAATGGTTAACTTTGATTTTGAAATTACACTGCTAACCGTTAGTGCTGCTGATGGGATCCATTTTTGTGCTCCTGTAGGGCACCGCCAAGAAAAAGGTGATTATCGTGAGTCTTGGCAGCCTCAAGTGATGAGCGAAAAAGCGTTGAAAAAGGCTCAAGAGATTGCGGCGAAAATCGTTTCTGCATTAGGTGGTTACGGCTTGTTTGGTGTTGAATTATTTGTTTGTGGAGATGACATTATTTTTAATGAAGTTTCTCCACGCCCTCATGACACAGGAATGGTCACTCTGATTTCACAGAATCTGTCTGAATTTGCCTTACATGTCCGTGCATTCTTAGGACTCCCAATTGGCCTCATTCGCCAATATGGACCAAGCGCTTCAGCGGTTATTCTTCCTGAACTTCATAGCCGAAATGTGGTGTTTTCTAACATTAAAGATGCGTTAGGCTCTGATATTCAATTACGTTTATTTGGAAAACCTGAAATTTCGGGAACTCGGCGTTTAGGGGTTGCATTAGCCACTGCTGATTCCATTGAAAGTGCGCTGGTTATGGCAAAAAAAGCGGCAGCGACAGTGAAGGTGTCTGGTTAGTTTTTCAGTACGTAAAAAGGGAATAGTTTCCTATTCCCTTAATGGTGTTACTTATATTAAATAAGACTAATTTCTTCTATGAGCTATTTATTAAATATTTATTTCCACTTTCGGAAGTAAATGTTTTTATTTAAACCGGAATTTATAAATAACGTAAATTATTTATTTTGCGTTAAGTAAGCGTATTTTATGGATAACTTAATTTTAAAATTTATTTCTGATCCATTTTCGAGCTGTCGAATGCAGAGTGTGGAATAATATCAGTTGTACTTATTTTGGTTGCCAAATGATGGGGGTATTGTGCTTTTTGATGGCTTTAAGATTGTGATTTCTAAGTATTTTCAATGTGTTGTGTTTTTCATTGAACTAAAAGAGTTGCCTTATTCGGTGCTTTAATCTTATCTAATCTACTCTTCTGTAGAGTGATAGGCGCCAAGTTTAATATTTATTCATAAATCACTTCTGATTTTAATGCTTAAAATGAGTAGTGAAGGCAAGTGTTACCAATGAATAATAGGTGTGATTAAAATACGTATAAATGTGATATTTTTAATATTTAAATTAATGTTAATCACTTTTTCATTTAGGTTATCTGCATGACGGGAATTATTTGATTTGAAATGCGCAGGAAAGTTCTTGGTATACTATCTATGTATTAAATGATTATTTAATAATACCCCTAAGATTATTTCTATTCAATATGTGTATTTCTCCCTTTTTCTTAGTTTCATTACAAACACTATTCTGTATATTGGTATTTTCATCACAACACAATAAGGGTAATTCATGAGTCAACTTATCATCCCTGATGTTGCTTTAGTTGATAATAGCGAGCAACGAACACCATTAGTTTTGGTATTAGATTGTTCAGGCAGTATGTATGGTGAGCCGATTAACGAATTAAATGCAGGTTTGCAATTACTCGAAAAAGAACTCAAAAATGATGTGATCGCGGCTAAACGCGTGCGGATACTGGTTATTCAATATGGTGGAAATGACCAATGCTCCATTATCGGGGACTGGTGTGATGCCATGGATTTTACTGCACCTATATTAGAAGCTAATGGTACAACCCCTACAGGGCAAGCCGTCATGGTCGCGCTAGATGAAATTGAAGCAGAAAAACAACGTTTTCGTCAAGCGGGAGTGGCATATACTCGCCCTTGGTTATTTTTAATGTCCGATGGTGCGCCGACAGATTTATGGGAAGAGTCTGCACAAGTTTGCCGCCAGGCGCAAAAAGATCAAAAGGTGGCGATGTTCCCTATTATGGTTGATGGGGCAAGTGCGCAAGTCATGGGCGAATTTAGTATTGCAGGCCTAAATGGCGTGAAAAAACTGCAAGGATTGCAATTTAAAGAACTGTTTTTATGGTTAAGTGCCAGTATGCAAGTGGTTTCCCAATCGACGCCAGGCGGCCAAGCACAACTTCCTTCAACAGATAGCTGGTCAACAGTGTCGGTATAATATATGAGTTGGTCAATTTATTGCGCATCAGTTCAAGGGCGCGCGCATCAGGAAAATAATCAGCCTTGCCAAGATGCGTGGTCTGTGGAGCACACCGCAAATGGCTTAGCCGCTTGTGTATGTGATGGCGCAGGCTCTGCGCGTTATAGTGATATTGGCTCTCGTTATGTTTCAAGGTTATTTGTTCAGCGGATATCTGAGTTTGGTGATGTTGACTATTTAACTATAGAAGAAATACAACCGGTTATTCTTCGTACACTGAAGTCTATTCGCGAACAACTGCTTTCCCTTGCAAATGATAAGAATGGGGAATTAAAGGATTTCGCGTGTACCCTTGTTGCTGCATGGATTGGCAAACGCCAAGGTTTTCTTTTTCATTTAGGTGACGGTGCTGCCATTGCTTCTTATCAACAAGATGACCAGCTTATTGATAAGGTTTCGGTACCAGAAAATGGGGAATATGCCAACCAAACGTGGTTTTTAACCTCCACTGATTGGCAGGAACATTTACGTATTACACCTATCACCGCAAAAATAGAGCGGGTCATTTTAATGTCTGATGGCGTACAGCCTTTTGCTATGAATAAGCAATGTGATGCGCTTTATCTCCCGTTTATTGAACCAGTGACTCGATTTTTACAGCAAAATGATCAGCAGACGGGCAGTGAAGCATTAAAAGGAACGCTTGATGACCCTCGGACGTATTCCATTACAGGGGATGATAAAACCTTATTTGTGGCATTTAGGGAAATGTAATGGCGGTGGTCAATAAGATAAAACTTGTCGATGGGCAAGGGCAAGTTATCCAGCTGGGTAAATTAATTAAAAGTGGTGGGGCAGGAAGCGTTTACCATATTGCATCAGCGAAGGGACAAGTCGCTAAGCTCTACCACGACAAAATTGATAAAACGTTGTACCGCCGAAAAACATCGGCAATGCTAGCATTAAAGCCAAACTTACCACCAATTACTGACACGGCCATTCCTGTTATTCAACTGGCATGGCCGATTAGCCAACTATTTAACCAGAAGAAACAGTTTGTCGGCTTTGCCATGCCTGAGTTGGATGTGAATGCATCCATTGAGCTCGAATATATCTTGCAAGAAAGACAGGCGAGAGCGAATAACTTACCCGTTGGGTTAGGGGCAAAAATCCAACTTGCAACCAACCTAGCCATATTGGTTGAGGCTATTCATCAGCAAAACCACTTTATTATTGATATGAAACCCGTGAACTTGCGTTTTTATCGGGAAAGCTTATATGTATCAATGTTAGATTGCGATGGCTTTAGTATTCAAGGAAAACAAGAACGTTTTGCTGCGGGGCAATTCACAGTCGATTACCTTGCACCTGAATTCCAAAATGCGAAAAGTGTGCCCCAATCGCAAGAGTCCCAGCAAGACCGATTTGCTTTAGCGGTGATTTTATTTCAATTATTGAATTTTGGTATTCATCCATTCTCTGGTCGCCCTTTACATAATCAAGTACCAAATGATTTACCCAGCCGAATTGCAGGGAAGTATTATGCGTATGGAGTGAAGGCGCACCAAGGGATTAGCCCTGTCCCAACCAGTGGACATACTTTCTTGCCTGATGATATTCGCCAATTATTTGATAAAGCATTTAATGGCGCGCCAGATCAAAGGCCGAGTGCGGCGCAATGGGTGCAGTGTTTGCGCCCTTACGCATTGCGTAGCCAGAAAAAAATGGTGGTATGCAGCAAAAATAAAGAACACCAATATTTTGCTGGGTTGAAATGTGCTGCCTGTGAACGGGTTAAGCAATTAAAAGTGGCCAGCGAAGCGCTGCAACAAACACGGCGACAGCAAAATGTACAGAAAGTGCAGGTTAGAGGGCAAACTCAAACTCGCCGAGTTGTTCGCCCACAACCCATAGCGCCAATCACCTTTACACCGCCAGCGTGGTTTGCCGCAATTAAAAAGGTGCATATTTACACATTTCTTGCCATCGCTATTCCTTTATTGATGGCATTTATTGTTAGCAATATTACCCAAAATATGAAACCAGAAACACTATCGCCTGCGGTTTTTTACCAATATTGGGCGCAGGAGGGCTTTGAGTCTGATGTGGCCCTGAGTATTATCACGCTGGTTTGCATATTGGGGCTGAGTCTCTTTTTCTGGTTGGGGCTCTTTTTACCCATCAAATCGATTTTGACTAAAAAACCATAAGGAGGGATGACGTTGAAAATGAAACTGAGTCCACTCCTTTTATTACCATTGGCGTTCTTATTTGCGGCACCTGCGCTACCTTTTTTCTTTGGCTATGGCGTATTTATTGCGTTATTTGAACTGGGTGAACTCATTTGGCCAATGGCTTTGAATGTAAGTGATAACTTATTCCTTACAGTGATGTGGTTATTTGGGCTGGTGTTTATTATTGCTTTGTCGATAAGTGCGGTTCGCTTTCAAGCGCGGCAATATTGGGGCGCAGCGATTATGACGTTGGCGGTATTTAGCGTCATTACACTTTTAAATATCCCGTTAAGTGCGGAATCAAACCAACGTTGGTGGGCGAAAACACTCATTGAGCAGCGTGACTGGCAATTGTTCCAGAATGAACAAAACACTGCAGTGAGTGGTGTGTTATCGGGGATTATTTATAACCATGAAGCTAACACTGAAATTGAAGCGCGATACCATGAGTTACAAGCTCGCATTGATAAGATGGATAAACTTACCGAGTTGGCCCCACAAAGTGCAGCAATGCGTGTAATCTGGCAACCTTTATTGCAAACGAATATGGCGGCGTCAGGTGACCAAATCAGCCAATTAGAAAAGGCGAGTCAATATTTACCGCAAGATGGTGCGCTCGCCTTTGTTGTTGGTTTGCTTAAATTACGCCAAACCGAGGCCGCAGAAGAGAGCCTAGTTTTCTTTATGCGTGCCGTTGCTGCACAGCCGAATAACCCCACTTATTGGAAAGGTTTGGGGCTTGCATATAGCATAATAAAAAGCCAAGTTGATAATAGTGATGTGAATTTAAAGCATGCGTATGCTGCACTTATTTTTGCACAATATCTGAACCTCAATAATAAGTGGTCAGAATCTCCTTCTCAATTATTTGATACGCAAAGTGCCACAATATTTGCGAAAGAAATTCAGCACCTTTCTACCGCTGAACGCCAAAACTTTTTAATCTTACAAGCAAGAAGCAACATACAGGTATTAGATTGGTTTAGAGAACCAGCGGATGAGCAAACACAAGTATTAGCAAAACAGCCATTATCCATTAAAGGGATATATGGGGTTGTTGAGCTAGCCACGTACTATGACCTAAGTGATCCACGCTACCCTGGGAAAATGACGATCAATACAGAGGGAACGACTATTGTACCTAGCTCTATTGACGAGGTGCGTTACCCTTCCGTTAAATATGATGTTGATAATGTTTCAGCAATCGTGGCCGTGGATGTGAATGAGGACGGTGCGCCTGCATTTACCTTAATCGACACCACCAGTGGCGTAAAAAAATACGATACTGCAGCTGAATTTGCTGTGAGCCAATTACGCTTTGTTCCCTCAAAGCAACCTGCTCGTCACCTTGTGAATGTTGGCTTTAAAAGCACAGTGAAAAGCTTGGATGATTATGCGCAAGAAGTAGGCCTTTTAGTGGAAAGCGCGAGTAAGGCTTTAGCAAGGCATAATGAAAAATCATTTGGGTATGTGCTTAAAAGGCTCCTGAGTTATGTGAATAATACAGTTCCTGCCAAATACACACGCAGCTCAAGTTCATCTTATGAATATTACCAACAGCAGCAGGAGATCTCAAAAGAGATACGCGCAACACTGCGACAAGCAGACAGCCGCACTAAGTCTAACGGCGAGGCGTGGGAAAGTAACACACAAAGGCTTCGCGCATTATTGTTAAAGTACCCAAATAATACTGAGGTGCTGAGTACAACGGCAAGAATGGAATTAATGCACTTTAATGCCGCGCGAACCTTGTTAACTGAAAATAAAGCATCTGCAATAAGAGATGGTTTTGTTGATGATGAGCAGCATTGGCGTGATTTACTGTTGAGTGCACGGGGGCATTATCTGCAAATAATCACCATTAACCCAAACCGTATTGATGCGTGGTTCGCTTGGGGGGTGACGATGATAGATGAAGACCCAGAATTGGCAGCAGGTGCATTTGCGTTAATACACTATAATGCGGATAAAAGTGTGGATCAGCGTTTGATGGCGGCGCAATCTCGTTTCTTTTTATTCGGTTTGCCAGATGAAACCAAAGAACGGGTGAATATTATCAATGCACGTATGGCGCAGCTGTATAGTAAAGGTGAATTATCTGCATCTGCAACGGAGCAAGAACGCCAAGAGTTTGAAGAGCAAAAGGCATTAGCTGAAAAAGTAATGCCAGCGGTGATACCATTTGCGTCAACCCCTCGTACTTTGCCTATGCGCAATGAAAACTTAGCTGACCCCGTAGCTGTGAGTGTTGATGCGGCCGCTTTTGGAATTCAAGAAAAGACATTACAACTGCCTGTTATTTCTCAGGAATCGATAGGCAAAATGCAAGGCGAAGCCATTTTGAAAATTGATGTACCGAAGGGGGGAGTGCCAAGCTCAGTGATGTTACAGCACAGTAGTGGCGTAGATTATTTCGATGATAGCTTAATTTCAGTTGCCTATCAGTGGCGGTTTAATTCAGCATCTCAAAATAAAGTGTTATTAATTCCAGTGATTTTTAACCAACCCAGTGAAGCTTCGTTAAATTATAAGCCATAAAGGAATAGGGAATATGATGAATCAATATAAAATGGTAGGGATGCTTGCCATATTTTGCTCAACACCATTATTTGCACAAAATCTTGATCAACAATACAGCTTATGGGTAGACGACCAAAAAAGCCAAATTCGTTGTTTTGTAGCCGAATCGCCTTTTCAATATTGTTTACGTGAGTCAGATGATGGTGACTTAATTGTTGCTGATAAACATAACCAAGAAGTTTATCGAATCTATTATTTTGATAACTGGCCCGACGAAGCTCAAGACGGGGTCTACCGCATTCGTCAGGGAGATAAAATTGGCTTTGCGGATGCCACGACAGGGAAGGTCGTTATTGAGGCAACCTATGATTGCGCGTACCCCTTTGAAGAGGGAAAGGCCAAAGTTGGCGTTGGGTGTAAAACGCAAACGGATGGTGAACACAGTTGGTGGGTTGGTGGAGATTGGACAACAATTACACTGCCATAAAGGTTCTACGTACTTAGATACACCTTTTTAGGGTATCTAAGGCGTTTTTTACGATATTTGTGATATTTATTTACAATTAAACCGACTTTAACCATATTATTTATATTACTTAACTTATTGAAAACCAGTTGTTATTGTTATGTAGATCACAGTTTTCATCCTGTTAAACCCTCCTCAAAACCATTCACGGCAAAATTCAAACCGCTTAATTCTGTATGGCACCGCTTAGCGTAACTTTAAGCATTTGCAGAGTGCAATTTCATACCATAAACACCATGGCAGAGCTCAATATTTTGATTTATCTCAGTTCAACCACTGCCAATTAAAAAGCCATCAATGACAAGTAGCACCACGATGTTGCTAGCGTGATGGTAAATACAAAATCAATGGCATGTTCGTTTTACCTCAGAAGGGTGTTCTATGAACAAAAATGGTATTTTAAAGCACGTTCCGTGGATGATCCTTGGGATTATCGGCGCAATTTGTTTAGGGGTTGTTGCGCTAAGACGCGGTGAACACATTAGTGCGCTGTGGATAGTCGTCGCATCCGTGGCGGTTTACCTGATTGCTTATCGTTACTACAGCTTATATATCGCGAAAAAAGTGATGAAGCTGGATGAAACCCGTGCAACTCCAGCCGTCATTAATAATGATGGCTTAAACTATGTTCCAACCAATAAAAACGTCCTATTTGGTCACCACTTTGCGGCAATCGCAGGGGCAGGGCCGTTAGTTGGACCTGTACTGGCAGCGCAAGTGGGGTATTTACCCGGTACGCTGTGGTTACTGGCAGGGGTTGTATTAGCCGGTGCGGTGCAAGACTTTATGGTGCTGTTTATTTCATCACGCCGTAATGGTGCATCATTAGGGGAAATCGTTAAAGAAGAGTTGGGCCCAATTCCGGGAACGCTCGCACTCTTTGGTTGTTTCCTGATTATGATCATTATCCTAGCGGTACTTGCACTTATTGTCGTTAAAGCCTTGGCAGAAAGTCCATGGGGTGTATTCACCGTGGTATCAACGGTACCAATTGCCTTGTTTATGGGGATATACATGCGATATCTCCGGCCGGGGCGTGTTGGTGAGGTTTCCGTCATCGGTATCGTATTGCTGGTGGCATCGATTTGGTTCGGTGGTGTTATCGCCCACGACCCATACTGGGGCCCTGCACTGACATTTAAAGACACCACGATCACTTATGCGCTAGTTGGCTATGCATTTGTTTCTGCACTGTTGCCTGTATGGTTGATCTTGGCGCCGCGTGATTATCTGGCAACCTTCTTGAAAATTGGGGTTATCGTAGGTTTAGCGATTGGTATCGTTATCCTGAATCCTGAATTAAAAATGCCTGCAGTAACGCAATTCGTTGATGGTTCAGGTCCAGTTTGGAAAGGTACACTGTTCCCATTCTTGTTCATTACCATTGCATGTGGTGCGGTTTCGGGGTTCCACGCTTTAATTTCTTCGGGAACGACACCGAAACTGTTAGCAAACGAAAAAGATGCGCGTTACATCGGTTACGGTGCAATGCTAATGGAATCTTTCGTTGCGATTATGGCGCTGGTTGCTGCATCTATTATCGAGCCAGGTTTGTACTTCGCGATGAATACCCCGCCAGCGGCGTTAGGTATTACAATGCCTAACCTGCATGAGTTGGGTGGCCCAGATGGTGCGGCTATCATGGCTCAACTGAAAGATGTTTCTGTTCACGCAGCGGCAACGGTCAGTTCATGGGGCTTTGTGATTTCACCTGAACAAATCATGCAAACGGCAAAAGATATCGGTGAACCGTCGGTTCTGAACCGTGCGGGTGGTGCGCCAACATTAGCCGTTGGTATCGCATTCGTATTCCACGAAATCATGCCTGCGGCAAATATGGGCTTCTGGTATCACTTTGGTATTCTGTTTGAAGCGCTATTTATCTTAACCGCATTGGATGCAGGAACCCGTTCTGGCCGCTTTATGCTGCAAGATTTACTGGGTAACTTCGTTCCATTTTTGAAGAAAACAGATTCACTGGTTGCGGGGATCATTGGTACGGCAGGCTGTGTCGGCTTATGGGGTTACTTACTGTATCAAGGCGTGGTTGACCCACTGGGCGGCGTTAAGAGCCTATGGCCACTGTTCGGTATCTCGAACCAAATGTTAGCCGCAGTTGCGTTAATCCTAAGTACAGTAGTTCTGATTAAGATGAAACGTAGCAAATACATCATGGTCACCGTGTTACCTGCAGTATGGTTATTGATTTGTACCACTTGGGCGTTAGGACTGAAATTATTCAGTGATAACCCGCAGCTTGAAGGCTTCCTGTATTTAGCTAAATCTTATAAAGATAAGATTGCAGCAGGCGGCGCTGAGCTGACAGCGCAAGAAATTACTAACATGAATCACATTATCATCAACAACTACACCAATGCGGGTCTGAGTATCCTATTCTTAGTGGTTGTTTACGGTATCATTTTCTATGGTATCCGCGTGGGAATGAAAGCATACAAAAATCCAGAACGTACAGACAAAGAAACACCGTATGTGCCTGTACCGAAAGAGGGCGTGAAAGTTTCATCTTCACATTAGTGACCATTCGACACCACCGAGCCGCTAAGGTGGCTCGGTAACTGAACGGTAGCCCTACATTGTGTGCACATGATGTAGGGCATTTGTATTTGGAGAGACAGATGTTTGGTAACCTTGGAAAAACAGGTAAATACTTAGGCCAAGCAGCGCGCATGCTGATTGGCATTCCTGATTATGATACTTATGTCCAACACATGAGTGATAACCACCCTGATAAGCCCGTCATGACTTACAAAGAATTTTTTCGTGAAAGGCAAGATGCGCGGTATGGTGGAAGTGGCAAAGGCGGGTTCCGCTGCTGTTAACGATGATTGCAGTAAAACAATGGTGCAAAGAGGATAATAATGAAACCAATTAATGTCACAATCCTAACCGGTTTTCTTGGTGCAGGTAAAACAACGCTCCTTAGCCATATTCTTCATGCAGAACATGGACATAAAATTGCAGTCATTGAAAACGAATTTGGTGAAGTTCCTATCGATAACGCCATTATTGGTGACAGAGCTACACAAATCACCACGCTGAGCAACGGGTGTATTTGCTGCTCACGTTCCGCTGAATTAGAAAATGCATTATTAGACTTATTAGATGGCCTCGACAGTGGCAAGTTGGACTTTGACCGTTTAGTGATTGAATGCACTGGCATGGCAGACCCTGGCCCTATCACGCAAACATTTTTCTCCCATGATGTGTTATGCGAACGGTTTTTATTGGATGGTATCATTACGCTGGTAGATGCGGTTCATGCTGAAAAACAATTGAATGACTTTGCGATTGCTCAAGCACAAATCGGCTATGCAGACCGAATTTTATTAACAAAAACTGACATCAACCCAGATAACGACGCCCTGCTAGAGCGATTACAGCGTATTAATGCCAGAGCGCCAATTTACCCAGTTATTCATGGCGATATTAACTTACAGCTCTTATTAGACATTGAAGGTTTTTTATTAGACTCACAACTGAAGGTGAATAAACCGGCTTTCCGTTTTGCACCAAAACAGCAAAATGAAGTGGAGTCTATTGTTGTGGAGTTTGATTACCCTGTTGAATTAATGGAAGTTTCACAAGTAATGGAAGATTTACTGCTCAGTTTTGCAGATAATTTATTGCGTTACAAAGGTATTTTATCCATCAAAGATGAACCAAAACGTTTGTTATTCCAAGGGGTTCAACGCCTTTACAGTGCCGATTGGGATACGGATTGGCTAGACGGCGAAACCCGCCGCAGCGTATTAGTGTTTATCGGTGTGAAACTCCCCGAAGAGATTATTCGCGAAAAATTCGCCGCTTTGGAAGTTAATTCAAAATAGAACAATTCAAAAAAGAAATAAAAAAAAGAAATTCAAAGTCATTAGCGGCGTAGCAAGGCGGCAAAAGAGCCAATCCCTAGGAGCATACACAAGTATGTGACTCGGGTTGGCGAGTGTAGCCAACAACGCTACGTCGTTAAGGGCGAAGAATTAGCGGCGTAGCAAGGCGGCAAAAGAAATAATCCCTAGGAGCATACACAAGTATGTGACTCGGGTTGGCGAGTGTAGCCAACAACGCTACGTCGTTAAGGGCGAAGAATTAGCGGCGTAGCAAGGCGGCAAAAGAAATAATCCCTAGGAGCATACACAAGTATGTGACTCGGGTTGGCGAATGTAGCCAACAACGCTACGTCGTTAAGGGCGTGCTTTTGACGCCATAATCTCAATAATCTGCACATCAGTATGCCTCATCGACCCTGCGGCCAATGAACACAAATTGGCAATTGACTGGTCAACATCATCCGACACAATACCATCCGAGCCTCTCACACAGCTATTATCTAAAGCCATCAGTACCGCTTTATAAGCCGCACTGGCGCTGGTGGAGACTTTCATCGCACAACTGTTTGATGCACCATCACAAATCATCCCACTGACATCGCCAATCATACTGGAAATCGCCATTGCAACCACTTCATAGCGTGACTCCAATAACCATGCAATCCCTGCGGCGGCACCCATCGCGGCGGTGGTTGCAGCACACAGCGCTGATAACGCAGGTAATTGATTATGAATATAAATTGCCATCAGATGGGATAACATCAATGCGCGAGCTAACTGTTCTTCAGAGGATTGCAGGTAGTCTGCTGTCACCACAACAGGCATGGTTGCGGCGATACCTTGGTTACCAGAGCCCGAGTTACTCATTGCGGGTAAAACTGCACCACCCATACGGGCATCAGATGCGGCAGAGGTGCGGATCATAATTTCAGACATCAAGTCTTTCGATAACAAACCGCGGTCGCGCTGAGTTTGCAATGTTTTGCCGATATGTAAGCCATACACATTGCGCAGGCCTTCTTGGGAAAGGGCTTCATTTAACTGGGCAGCTTCTAAAATAAAACGAATATCGCCTAATGGGGCTTCTGTCGCAAATTGGTAGACAGCCTTTGCGGTAACGGGCGGTAAGGGAATATCCGCAGCGCAATCAACGGGGGTATCATCTAGGGACTTTCTTGATAAGGTATCAAACACCGTTTCATTATTATGAATTATCTTCACAATATTGGTGTGTGAACCTGTGATGATCACCGTCGCTGAACCTGTTTGGGTATGTACCGTTGCTTCGGAATAGATAACGTCTTCGCAAGGGTGTTTGATATCAACAGTTACTAGGCCTTGCGCTAACATTGTTTTACTCAAAGCAATCGCGTCAGTTGAAGCAGATTTAAGTACTTCTAAGCCCGCATCCGCATCACCCCCAACCGCACCTAAAGCGGCAGCGATAGGTAACCCTACCATACCTGTACCTGGCACCGTAACGCCCATACCATTTTTCATCAGGTTAGGAGAGACAAAGGCACAAACGCGAGTGACGTCACCGTCAAGGAAAGACGCTGCTTTTGCTGCTGCGTAAGCCAATGAAATTGGCTCGGTACAACCTAAAGCTGGCTTAACTTCTTGTTTTACCGCATTGATAAAATATTGCCAAAGTAATGGTTGTGATTGCGCATGCATGGCAGGTCCCCTTAATGAATTCTTTTTTGATTTTATTATTTTAAACAACCCGTTGGAGAAAAACTTCACTAAGTTTGGGGATATACTTGGGTGGTGGAGAAAAAAAAACTCCAAAACTGGAGATAAAAATAAAATATTTTCGAGTTTGCGCTTCGTCACAAAAATCCTGCCTATAAAATAGAGCAGGACATTGTGATTGTTTTACGGGTTAGCTTTCCACATCGAGGCGTTTACTTTGCCATTTCCGTGAGCGCCAGCGCCATGCATTAGTCAAGCCGCGCAACCATTCATCTGCGAAGAAACCGAGCCAAATTCCCAGCAAGCCCATTTCCATTTTTATCCCTAAGAAATAGCCGAGGGGAATCGCCACGCCCCACATAAAGATAATAGCGGTGCATAATGGGAAGCGGGCATCTCCAGAAGCACGTAACGCGTTCACCATTACAATATTAATGGTGCGCCCAGGCTCTAAAAATACCGAGAGCAAAAAGAGCGGTAATAATAGCTCGATAATACCGTGGTCATCAGTAATATTGTTAAGGATAGGGTCGCGAAGTAACCAGAAAGCAATAACAACACCGATAGTGACATAAAAGCCCATTTTTAAGCTTTTAATTCCGCGAATATAGGCATCTTGGAAGCGTTTCGCACCAACCAAATGGCCGACCATAATCTCATTACCAATACTGACGGAAATACCGAATAACATGATAAATAGCGATAATTGGAAATACAGGGTTTGTGCCGCAAGTGCTGTTTCACCCATTAAACCAATAAAGGCGGATGCCGTCATAAAGTGTAAAATCCACACCAAGTTTTCCCCCGCAGAAGGTAAACCAATGTGTAAAATTTTACCGAGCATTTTACGTGACCAATGAATTAACATCATTGGGACAAATTTAATACGCAACCCATAGAATAATAAGCAGAAAAGTAAAATTACAGCCACGACACGCCCAACGACGGTAGACCATGCCACACCTTCTAAACCATATTGTGGCAAGCCGAAAAAACCATAAAGTACAATGATATTACCTACAACAGTAATCAGGTTGGCAATCAA
This sequence comes from Providencia sp. R33, assembly GCF_019343475.1. Taxonomy (NCBI): domain Bacteria; kingdom Pseudomonadati; phylum Pseudomonadota; class Gammaproteobacteria; order Enterobacterales; family Morganellaceae; genus Providencia; species Providencia sp. R33. Next base: position 207,916 of record NZ_CP072453.1, read on the forward strand.
TGTGACCCACATGGCTGGCTGTGCTTTGCCATAAACCCGTAAGCAGGCTGCTAAAATAATGGAAATCGCTTCAGGGATTAAACAAATCCCTAAAATACGTAAATAAGTATAACCATCAGCCATTAAATGGGATGGCATATTCATGATTTTTAGAATGGTATAGCCAAAGAATACCGCGACTAATGCACTGGAAAAACCAAGAATAAAGTTAAAAGCGATGGAGATATGAATCGCTTGGCTGGCTTTTTCACGGCGGCCTGCCCCTAAATATTGTGCGATAACAACGCTGCATCCCACACTGATAAAGTTAAAAATAGTAATAAAAAGATCAAAAACTTGGTTGCCCACCCCCATCGCTGCAAGGTAAGCGGTCGATACATGGCTAACCATGTAAGTGTTAATTAATAATGTGGCCAAATGCAGAAAAATATCGATAAAAATTGGCCAACTGAGCGAAAAGAGTGACCGCTCAGTCACATCAGACTGATGCATTGAGAACCTTTATATATTTATGAGAATTAAGAATAGTGCCTTGAACTGCGAATTCTACATGGAATTCATTAATGAAAATAGGGTTAAAATGCCCTCAATTTCGTAAAGTGAATGTTTTGTTTACTTTTAATTAATCTGTTAGATTTAATTTCGCTATAAATTAATTAATAAGCAACATCAGAACTGTATAGGAGTAAAAATGACAAAAATTAAAGCAGCAATAGTGGGATACGGGAATATCGGCCGTTATGCACTAGAAGCTGTTCTAGCCGCTGATGATTTTGAGCTTGTCGGAATTGTTCGTCGTAATACACAAGACATCCCAGCTGAACTCGCCTCGTATAAAGTCGTCGATGATATTGAAAAACTAGGGAAAGTGGATGTTGCACTCCTGTGCTCGCCAACCCGTGCAATTGGCCCACTTGCGGCAAAAATTCTTGCATTAGGCATTAATACCGTTGATAGCTTTGATGTGCATTCAGATATTGTAGCGCTGAAAAGAAGCCTAAATGATGTTGCAAAACAACATAATAGTGTTGCTGTCGTCTCCGCAGGTTGGGATCCCGGTTCGGATTCTATTATGCGTACTTTAATGTTAGCGATGGCGCCAAAAGGAGTGACTTACACCAATTTTGGGCCAGGCATGAGCATGGGGCACAGCGTCGCAGCAAAAGCCATTGACGGCGTGAAAGATGCGTTATCGGTAACTATTCCATTAGGAACCGGTGTACATCGCCGTATGGTGTATATTGAATTAGACGCAGGCGCAAAATTTGATGATGTTGCTCAAGCGATTAAAGCGGATAGCTATTTTGCCTCTGATGAAACCCATATTCGCCAAGTTGATAGTATTGACGCATTAAAAGATGTTGGCCACGGTGTACACATGACCCATAAAGGCGTTTCGGGTGCGACGCACAACCAATTATTCGAATACTCAATGCGTATCAATAACCCTGCGTTAACGTCACAATTTATGGTGTCAGCAGCACGCGCTTCAATGAAGCAGGCGGCGGGCGCTTATACTGTGATTGAAATCCCACCCGTAAATTTCTTGCAAGGTGATTTAGACTCGTTGATTGCTAAACTCGTCTAATTGCCATTTCATTTGTGGCATGACGCGTTCAGTTCATGCCATCTTGTCGATATATCTTACACTTTATCTTTGATTTACTTTGCCATTCGGATTTTGGACACTGTTTATTTCTTACGTTATCAAGTAGCTTATTAAAAAAGCAATATTGTCAATGTGGAGTGATCTCATGGCGAAGCCGTCAGGGAATGAGCAATTACAAGAAAAGCAAAATAAAGACCAAGGTTTTTTCCCAAAACAGCCCTCAGTAAAAAGCGGGAAAGAAAGTTCGCATTCTTTCAGCCTTATTCGTGCATTTTCCAAGATAGTTAACTACGGTTTTTCTCTTTTTTATGTCGGCTTTATTTTATCTGTTTGGTTTTTCCCTGAGTATTACACGGTCGAAATTATTTATAACCTGACCATCATTCTAATTTTTGAATTTATTTTGATTCACTCTGGCGTCTTTATGGCGGTATTCCGTGATTGGCGAGTATTAACCTTATTTGCGCTTTTTTATGGTTTATTCGCGCTGGCAATTAATATGTCAGTCTTAGGGGACTCGCCGCTGATCCTGTATTTATATAGTGCGACAGTCGCGAATCGAATGTTATTTGGTTTAACCAGCCGCAGTGAACAAGAACGCAGTGAAAATATGGGTTATTCAGCGTTAATGGCACTCAATTTTATGTTCTGTATTTTCCTCGTATTAATTTTATCTTTCCTTGTGCCTTATGGTGGGTTAACGCCTGAATATTTACGCTCTATTGGTTATTACGCCAGTATTTCCACGGGGGGAGAGTTCCCTGATAGGCCTCATGTCGCTTTTGCGTTTGGAGTACTCTACTTTGGGTTACCTGTTTTTATGGCCTGTTTAATGAATTTCTTGTGCAAGGGGCACTCTATTTACCGAGAAAAAGGAAAGTAAGTTCGTGGCAAGGAAGATAAGAAACAAAAAAAATACCAATAAGCATTCATCATCATTCTCAGTAAAAGGGAAGCGCCATTTTATTGCATCAGGTAAACCTCAAGGTGTTATGCACTTTCTACCTTCGCTGGTGGATCACGGCTTAACTATTTTTTATATCGGTTTTTTATTGTCTTTGTGGTTTTCCCCTGATTGGTCAGGTGTTGAAGTGGTTTACAATATGGTATTGATCTTGCTGTTTGAGTTTATTTTAGTGCATATGGGCACAATGATGGCGGTGCTTCAGCGTGGGTTTTTTTTCATTTTTGTGGCCGCGATTTTAGGTGGCGTGGCTTATATTTTTCATACTACGCAAATTAATTCTTCCGCCATTCTTTATATTTACGCGGCTACGTTAATAAACCGAATTATTATTGGGCGTCAGCAAGGGAATGAGTTTGATAATTTTAATGCCTTCGATGAAGGGATTGCTAAATTACGTCATTATGTTGCGTGTTTTATTATTGCTGTATTTTTAACGCATTATTTGCCTGAAGGGGGGCTTACGGATCAATACCTTGAAGATAACAACTATTATGGCATGTTAAAAATGACAGGGATGACGGAAAAACCACTTATGATTATTCAATTCGGCGTTTTGTATTATTCCACATCGCTATTTTGGGTTTTGTGGCGTTTTTTGAACCCAAAAAAGAGATAAAAAAAGCGCCTATCGAAATAGGCGCCCGGTGTTGGCAAAAAATAAAAAAATTAGCGTGTTATTGATTTAAACTGCTTTGTAGTCTTTGTTAGTGCGACTTCGGTAGGCAAACGTTCCATTGAACTTGCACCATAAAAACCATGACAGTCAGGGCAGTTTGCTAAAATATATTCAGCATCTTCAGGGGTTGCGATAGGGCCGCCGTGACAAAGAACAATGACATCATCACGCACTGCTTTAGCCGCTTTTGCCCATTCATTGATAAGTGGCACACAGTCTTTCAGTGTCAGTGCTGTTTCGGCACCAATATTCCCACCGGTTGTTAAGCCCATATGTGGCACGATGATATCCGCACCCGCTTTGGTCATCGCAACGGCATCATCAGCGCTGAAAACATACGGTGTGGTCAGCAGGTCTTTTTCATGTGCCATGCGGATCATATCCACTTCTAGACCATAGCCCATTCCGGTTTCTTCTAGATTAGCGCGGAAATTACCATCAATCAGGCCAACAGTTGGGAAGTTTTGCACGCCCGCAAAGCCTGTCGCTTTGATGTCGTCTAAAAACTTATCAAATTGGCAGAATGGGTCGGTGCCATTTACGCCAGCAAGAACAGGGGTATGTTTCACCACAGGTAAAACTTCTTTTGCCATGTCCATTACTATTTCATTGGCATTGCCGTAAGCCAATAAGCCAGCGAGTGAACCTCGTCCAGCCATACGGTAACGGCCAGAGTTATAGATAACGATTAAGTCAATGCCGCCGGCTTCTTCACATTTTGCCGATAAACCAGTACCCGCACCGCCGCCGATAATGGGTTCTCCTCGAGTAATCATTTCTCTGAAGTTCTTTAATAACTCTGCGCGGTTATGTCTCATATTAACCTCTATTATTTGTTCAAAATTTCCTGGTGTAGCTGAATAACCTGCTCACAAAAATCATGGGAATTTATGTGGTGAGGACTCAAAATAAGCTGTCTTTTTTCTGTTGTTATGAGATTTTCGGTCAATGCATCGATAAACGCTTGGTCTGCGATAGGATCCCAGAATGGCGCGCCTTCGATATCTAATGCGGAAAACCCTGATGTTGGAACAATAAAACGGACTTCGCCATCACAGCGATTTAATTTCTCAGCAATCCAACGACCCATTTGTTGGTTTTCTTCTTTAGTCGTTCTCATTAATGTGACTTGTGCATTGTGATGGTAAAATAAACGACCTTGATATTTTTCAGGTACGGTAGCTGGTCGTCCAAAATTCACCATATCCAATGCACCACAAGACATGACGCAAGGTGTTTGGGTACGTTGAATGGCACCAAAACGGTCTTCGTCACACGCTAAAACACCACCAAATAAATAGTCGCACACTTCTGTTGTGGTTATATCCAATACGGAATGTAGCAATTGACTATCGATTAGTTTTTCCATCGCTTTACCACCGCTGCCCGTTGCATGGAATACGAGGCAGTCATATTGTTCTTCTAACTGTGTGGTGAGTTGTTGGACACAAGGTGTTGTTACGCCAAACATAGATAAAGCAATAGCAGGTTTGATATCGATATTTTCGTCATCGTCTTGGTTAAACCAAACGGCACCTGCGATTTGATTTGCTGCGTTTTTCAACACTTTGCGAGAAATAATGTTTAAGCCAGAAACATCGGTGACTGAGTACATCATAGAAATATCACTCGCACCGATATAGCCTGAGATATCCCCTGAAGCCATGGTGGAAACCATTAACTTAGGTATACCAACAGGAAGCACTTGCATTGCAGGGGTGATTAATGCGGTTCCGCCTGAGCCGCCTAAGCCAAGGATCGCCGCAACGTCAGTTTGTGCAGCAAGGTAAAGACTGAAAGCTTGCGCCATCGCTTCAATCGCTTTGCCGCGGTCACCACAAAAAACGGCATTCACTCCAAGAGGGTGAAAACTTGCGACAGTATGTGCACTGACATCTGGCTCTTTTTCTAATTGTGTTGGTTGAGTGGTTAAGTCAACGGTGCGAACGGCTAACCCAGCGCTTTTAATTAATTCACTGACATAAAATAGTTCAGCGCTTTTGGTATCCAGCGTTGTGGCGATATAGATAAAACCAGCGTGTTTTTTCATATAAAAATCCTTTCAGATTAGAGCTCGCGTTGAATTTTTCACCGTAATGAGACTATAGTATCATTTTTGGTTTTTGTAAAATGAGACTGTAGTCTCATTTATTGGTTTGTTGTAACGCTAATTAGTTGCTAATATGCATATCTTATTGATAAAACATCATAAATATTAATTAACATCGGTATATATAATGCATCATTGAAATACTAAATTTGTGATAGGGATAACTTATTTGATTGTATATACAGGTTAGTTTGAGATATGTATCTTTTAATTGTATGTTATTGAGTAGGTATACTTATTCCCGCTTGTGCTTTCTAAGTATCATTGACTAAACTTGTTGTAAGAAACAGTATTTTAAGGACAATTAAATGCCGAAAACTAATTCAGCTTCAGAATATAAAGGGACGCGAAAACGGACTTATGTATTACTGGTGACTACGGCTTTAGAGTTATTTGAAAAAGGTGCGATGCCTTCTGTTTCTGAATTGGCACTTGAAGCAGGCGTTTCACGCGCAACAGCTTATCGGTATTTTCCGACACAAAGTGATTTAATCACGGCAACCGTCAATGAAAGCTTAGGGCCAATTTTAACGTGGCGTCCACAAAGTGAAAAAACAGAAGAGCGTATTGATGAGTTGTTGACGTTTGCTTTCCCTCGAATGTTTGAACACGAAGGTGCTTTGAGGGCTGCGTTACAAGCCTCATTACAACAATGGGCACAAGGGCGTTCTGCTCCCCAAGAGGTCAAAAGTAAGCAATTCGAGCGGGGAAATCGTAAAGATATTCTTGCGATGGTGACCACGCCGATGAAATCAGAATATCCGCAGGAAATTGTCGATAAGGTCATCAAAGCTTTTTCTGTTATTTATGGATCCGAGATTTTCTTAGTGCTAAAAGATATTTGGAAGATGGATAATCAGCAGGTCATAGAATTAGCACAATGGATGGCTAAAGCAATTATGAACCAAGCTATTTCAGATAATACCAAACGTCAAAATAAGCAAATCAAAAACTAATAAATGATAAAACTGCGGTGAATAATCACTATCGTAATAAATAAATCAAAACGAAGGTCATCTGGCATTAATAATATGATATAAATTAAGGCTATAAATAGTCTTAATGGTTAATGTCTTATGATGAAATTATTCAAGATGGTGGTGGGGATTGCTGTTTGTGCGGTGATCGGGGGCGGGTTAACTTACCTTGGTGTTCCACTCGCATTAATGTTTGGCCCCATCATCGCGGTTATTATTTTTCATCGTTTTGGCATTTCTTTTGCTATTCCTAAACATACAATTTCTTTTGTTCAAGTGACATTAGGTACGTCAGTTGGCTTGATGTTTAATCAGGTTTCACTGAATGAAGCTGATAACTTATTTTTATTATTATTGATGTTAGTTGTGTGTTTGGCTGTGCAATTTTCCTTTAGTTTTTTTTGGTTTTATCGCAAAGTGGGCTGGACGAAACAAGAAGCCATGTTGGGCTCAGTCCCTGGTGCAATGGCGGCCATTCTAGCCTTAACTGATCATACCCATACACCGCCACAGAAGATTGTCATTTCCCACACAATTCGTCTTATCATATTGATTTTATTAGCAGGGATTGTGGTTGGGAGCGATGGTGATCCGCAGCCGATCATTGAGTTTCCTTCATTAACATTGGCAGCCACAATGTGGCTATTGTTGATTGTCGCCGTTGGGGTGATAGCGGGTTTGATATTACAGCGTTTCAGAGTTCCTGCACCTTATATGCTAACCTCATTAGCGGCGGCAACATTAATACAAAGTTGGGTTGATATTCCATTAAATTTTCCATTAATGCTGACTGAATTAAGTATGGTATTAATTGGGATGAATATCGGTAACCACTTTGTTGTTTTCCCGCTTTCATCATTAATTAAAAATATTTACTCCTCCGCACAAGTGGTCGTCATCAATATCATTTTAACGTTCTTGATTACGGTATTTGCAGCTTGGTTAACGGGGTATGATATTTCAGTATTATTGCTCGCTTGGGCGCCAGGCAGTATGGAAGCCATGACCTTTGCTGCAATTACGATGAATTTAGATGCTGGGTTTGTTATGTCGAATCATATTATCCGCATGGTGATCATCCAAAGCATTCCATCCATTGTTTTATTTTGGCAGGAAAGCAGGGCAAAAAAACGCTAATAAAAGTGTCAAAATGGAGAAGAAAACATGCAAACAAACTCTAGGCATGTTTTCTTAATGTCATTGATGGAATTATTTTACGTAGGCAAACAGACCGAGAGAATCTCTAGCTAATGACTGGCACTTAAACTCTTGATTGAGCGGTATTCCCTTTAAGTCGTTGTAACTTTCTTTGTTTAACTGAGTCATTTTCTCAGAGTTGTAGTTGCTCAAATCCCATTTATTGCTTTTCGCAAAATAAACGATAGCGCGTTCAATTTCTCTATCGGGAATTTGTGAGTACCCACAGTCATATTTTAGGTAGATAAAAACAGCCGTCAGATCAGCCAGATCTTCAGCTTCGTTGGGGGCAAGAGCTCTGGCAGAATTGGTTATCCCTAACAGAGTCATTAAGCATGACATCATTAATATAAATTTGCGCATTCTTTATTCTATCGGGTTTCTATGTCAAGTAACGTTAGCATAAGAATAGAATTGTTAGTCAACTATATTTTTCTTAAATGAATGTAATAAACCCATAATTACTGAGTGGGTTTATTGACCTTCCTGTAAGGGGAGGCTTTACCATTTGTTTCATTAAACCATGTTTTGCGGAGAAAGGGTAATTTCCCTCAATATACTCTGTCATTGATTATTGATTTGATAAACAAAAGGAAGGTTATCAATGTTACGTCGCGATTTTTTGAAATTAAGTGCTATCACATATGCTGCAAGTGCGCTGCCTATTTGGAGCCGCATCGCGGTAGCCGCTGAAAACTATCCCACACTGGCTATCCCTCCGTTATTAGAGCCTGATGCACAGGGCAATATTCAACTGGCAATTAAGCAAGGGATATCTCAATTTGTTCCCGGCAAAAAAACGACAACGTGGGGATATAACGGTGATCTACTTGGCCCTGCAATTAGCTTGAAAAATGGTCAGAGTGTTAATATCAATATTGTGAATCAGTTGGCGGAAGATACTACCGTTCATTGGCATGGTTTAGAAATCTCAGGCGAGCAGGATGGTGGGCCCCAAGCGATTATTCAACCGGGTGCAACGCGAAAAGTTAATTTTACGATAGATCAAAGCGAAGCAACCTGTTGGTTCCACCCTCATACCCACGGTAAAACGGGCTACCAAGTGGCTATGGGGTTGGCAGGGTTAGTCCTGATTAAAGATGAAAATAGTGAGAAACATGGTTTGCCAAGTCACTGGGGTATTGATGATATCCCTGTAATTTTGCAAGATAAGCGTTTGAAAGATGACGGGCAAATCGATTATCAACTAGATGTGATGAGTGCTGCGGTAGGTTGGTTTGGTGACTTAATGCTCACTAACGGTGCGGTTTACCCGAAACATGTTGCGCCAAAAGGTTGGATCCGTCTGCGATTACTCAATGGTTGTAACGCACGTAGTTTGAATATTTCAACTAGTGATGGTCGTAAAATGTACGTTGTTGCCAGTGATGGCGGCTTACTTGCTGAACCCGTTGCATTGACTGAATTACCGATTTTAATGGGTGAGCGTTTTGAGGTATTAATTGATGCTTCAGATGGTCATGCGTTTGATTTAGTTACATTACCTGTGGGGCAAATGGGGATGACTATTGCACCATTTGACCAACCTCTGCCTGTTCTTCGGATTGAAACCACATTAACAAATGGTGAAGGAAAATTACCTTCAACACTCACTGCAATCTCCGCAATACCTTCTTTAGCAGGGTTAAATCGCCGTCGTTTCCATTTGATGATGGACATGCGCTTAGATATGCAAGGCATGATGATGCTACGTGAAAAGTATGGCGCACAAGCGATGGGGAACATGGGCGGTCATGGTGCAATGATGGATAATATGGACCATGGCGCGATGATGAACAGTGGAACCATGAACCATGGGAATATGAGCCAAGGCAACATGAACCACGGTAACATGAGTGGTGGTATGGGCAATGGTGGTCACTGTGGTACTGGTGCAGGTGATTTAGATATTCATAACGCCAATACGATTAATGGGCAAGTGTTCTCAATGACTCATCCTGCATTTGATGCGCCAATGAACCGCCAAGAAATTTGGGTGGTCTCAGGGCGTGGTGACATGATGTTGCACCCATTCCACGTTCACGGAACTCGCTTTCGTATCTTAAAAGAAAATGGCCAAGCTGTTGAGCCGCATCGCCAAGGTTGGAAAGATATTGTTAAAGTTGAAGGGCAGGTGAGCGAAATTTTAGTGGAATTTAAACACCCTGCGACGAAAGAACACCCCTATATGGCGCACTGTCATTTACTTGAACATGAAGATACGGGCATGATGCTTGGTTTTACGGTAAGTTAATCGCCGCTTCCGTTTTAGGACAAAATACAGCATTAAATATATTAGTGCTGTATTTTCCTTTATTAGTATCTGAGTCTCGCCTATGGTAAAATTACGCGCTTTCCATTCCTTTAGATGCGTAATTGAAGATGAAACATACCCTTGAAGTCATGATCTCTGAAGAAGAGATTGCTCAACGAATCAGTGAATTAGCTGAAAAAATCAGTGCACATTACCAACCCCTTGAAGGTGATTTAGTTCTTGTTGGCCTATTGAAAGGCTCATTTATTTTTATGGCAGACTTATGTCGTAAAATTAATGTCCCACATGAAGTCGACTTTATGACCGTTTCAAGCTACGGCAATGCGATGACATCAAGTCGTGATGTCAAAATCGTCAAAGATTTAGATGAAGATATTCGTGGAAAACACGTTTTAATCGTGGAAGACATTATCGACTCAGGTAATACCTTAAATAAAGTTCGCGAAATTTTTGAATTGCGTGGCCCTAAATCGGTGGCGATTTGTACTTTGCTAGATAAACCATCACGCCGTGAAGTGGATGTACCTGTCGAATGGATTGGTTATTCAATCGAAGACAAATTTGTTGTCGGCTATGGTATTGATTATGCGCAACAGTATCGTCACCTTCCGTACATTGGGCATGTGACTTTACTTGAAGAGTAATTAAACTCATCGTCTACTTAAAGGGTTGAGTGTAGTGTAATTACTCAACCTTTTTTATATATCTTAAATAGCATAATTAATTCAGTAAATTCCCTTTCTATTTTAGTAGTTTAGTGAAAGAGAATGAATGGCTTTTATTTAAGCATTAAAGAGCGAGTAGACATAAAAATAATAAAAGCCCTATTTAAAAGGGCTTTTCAACAAGTTAAATTATTTTTTTTGTGTCAGGTTTGATATTGATTCACGATAGCAAAGTTCAAGCTTTTCTCGACTATCCGCAGTGATATGTAAATCCTGAAGACGACCATTGTTGATACCGTAAACCCAGCCATGGATCATCACTTTTTGGCCGCGTTTCCATGCAGATTGCATAATAGTTGAATGGCCGAGGTTATACACCTGTTCTACTACGTTTAATTCACATAAGCGGTCCAGTCGTTCGCAAGGTTTTAACTCACCCAGCATTGAACTGTGTCTGTACCAAATATCACGAATGTGCAATAACCAGTTATTAATAAGGCCCAACTCTGTGTTATCTACTGCGGCTTCAATACCACCGCAACCATAATGGCCGCAAATAATGATATGCTCAACTTGCAGTACATCAACAGCATATTGAATGACCGATAAACAGTTAAGGTCGGTATGGATAACTAAGTTTGCAACGTTACGGTGAACGAATAGGTCTCCCGGCGCAGCATTGATCAATTTTTCAGCAGGGACTCGACTGTCCGAACAGCCAATCCATAAGAATCTTGGCTTTTGTGCTTTTGATAATTCTTTGAAGAATTCAGGATCTTGTTCTTTTACAGAGGCTGACCATGCTTCATTATTAGCAAACAGCTCTTCGATTTTTCTCATCATGACTTATAGCCTAGTTGTGTTACTGTGCGATAAAATCTTATACAACATTTATTGATTAATTAATAATTAGTTATACTAATTACAACATTGGTATAATGAACCACTCATTTAGACAAGACAACCCTCAATTAGTAACGTATTGAATTATCTTATAGAAATCTATTATCACTTTTCTGCATAACATAGAGCAGAAAAAAGTGGCATCATTAGCGTATATTGCCTCCAAACCGTCCTAAGAATAAAGGGTTTTTTTATATATGACGTATGCACTTGAGTTATCGCAGTTAACAAAAACCTATTCAGGTGGCGTTAAGGCTCTGCGAGGAATCGACTTACATGTTGAAGATGGTGATTTTTATGCATTGTTAGGCCCTAATGGTGCAGGGAAATCAACAACGATTGGTATTATCAGTTCATTGGTTAATAAAACCAGTGGCTCAGTTAAAGTATTTGGTTATGACTTAGAGAAACAAGTCGTACATGCAAAACAGCAACTTGGATTAGTTCCCCAAGAATTCAACTTCAACCCTTTTGAGACTGTTTTGCAGATTGTCCTAAACCAAGCAGGTTATTATGGAGTGCCTCGTTCTGTCGCTGTGCAGCGAGCTGAACAGTATTTAACGCAGCTGGATTTATGGGAAAAACGTGATGAGCGTGCTCGTAACTTATCTGGCGGAATGAAACGACGTTTGATGATTGCTCGTGCTTTAATGCACCAACCAAAATTATTGATTTTGGATGAGCCTACTGCGGGAGTTGACATTGAATTACGCCGTTCGATGTGGTCATTTTTAAAGAATTTAAATGCCCAGGGCACAACAATTATTTTAACAACGCACTATTTAGAAGAAGCAGAAATGCTGTGCCGCAATATTGGGATCATTCAACATGGTGAGCTAGTTGAAAATACCAGTATGAAACAGTTATTGAGCAAATTGGAATCAGAGACCTTCATTTTTGATTTAATGCCAAAAAGTCCTATTCCTCAATTATTAGGTTATGAGTCTCGATTAATAGACACGTCAACATTAGAGGTTGATGTTAAAAGAGAGCAAGGACTGAATAGCGTCTTTAGTCAATTGAACGAACAAGGTATTCAAATTTTGAGTATGCGTAATAAGGCCAATCGTTTGGAAGAATTATTTGTTAGCTTAGTCAAAAAAGAAAGCCATACGGCTGAGAAGGAGATTGCATAATGTTCTCACTGTATTGGGTTGCATTAAAAACAATTTGGATAAAAGAAGTTACTCGATTTGGGCGAATTTGGATACAAACCTTGCTGCCACCAGTTATTACCATGTCATTGTATTTTGTGATTTTTGGTAATTTAATCGGTTCACGTATTGGCGAAATGGGGGGGGTAGATTATATGCAGTTTATCGTCCCTGGCCTGATTATGATGGCGGTGATCACTAACTCATATTCGAATGTTTGTTCATCGTTTTTTGGTTCAAAGTTCCAAAAAAATATTGAAGAATTACTTGTTGCGCCTGTTCCTACCCACATTATTATTGCTGGCTTTGTTGGTGGTGGCGTTGCAAGGGGGGTTTTGGTTGGTTTCCTTGTCACATTAGTTTCATTATTTTTTATTCCATTACAAGTTCATTCATGGCTTATGGTTATCATAACGTTGTTATTAACAGCGATCGTTTTCTCACTGGCGGGGCTATTGAATGCAATATTTGCGAAAACGTTTGATGATATTAGTATTGTTCCAACGTTTGTTTTAACGCCACTGACTTACTTAGGGGGTGTTTTTTATTCACTTTCCCTGTTACCTCCATTTTGGCAGGCGGTATCTAAATTAAACCCAATTGTGTATATGATTAGTGGTTTCCGTTTTGGTTTTCTAGGCATTGCGGATGTATCTATCGCCATTACTCTTGGTGTATTGATGATATTTTTAATTGTTTTCTATTTATTGACTTGGTATTTAATTGAGCAAGGTAGAGGACTTCGTAGTTAATTAATTTAAGTATAAATACGTAAAATAAAATAAGGTCGTATCTAATAGTTATATTTAATTTATTAGATGCGGCTTTTTTTTGCGTAATATTACGTATCTGAGGGGATGATAACGCTAAGTGAAGATGTTTTTGAGTAAAGAAATAAATGACAGTAAATCGAAGTGATAAATTTTCTTTTCCCATTTTTGATATGCATTGAATAATCGTTCAGGAAATAGTTAAGCTTTTTGAATGAAAGTCAAATTTTTTGATTAAATATCTATTTAGTTGTATGGCTATAGTAAAAATACTTACCGTTATTTTTATCTGGTAATCTGACATTAAAAACTGTAACTAGTCAATTAGTCAGGCTCTAATTCTATTTATGTTTTTTTTATGTTAATTAGTATATTGGATTTGATAATATTTAAGTTGCAAATACTTATCACCTGTTATTTTTAATTAATGGGGTAATATGCTGTTACAGTTCAATTAATAAAATCCCCTTCTCTTTTTTCTCTTGTTGATATCGTTAACATATCGCTATCGGTATATATAAAGAATTATATTTTAAAAATGTTCTTTTTAGGTGTTTTATTGAAATTAAATAACTTAGCATAAGTTAAATAAACAGTATTCACTCGTAATATGGATTTACTTAAAAAAGGCTAATATACTTTTTGTGAATTAAATATTCAGGGTAATAGTTCTTTATTGAGTAATTTATATATTGCGCCTGTACATAATTAATAAATATTTACTGATATAGATGAGGTCACTATGAATTTCAAAAAAACAGTATTAATTACATCAATTATTGCTACTTCACTTTCGGGTATTGCTCATGCGGCAATTGATAGTGGTAATGCAAAAGGTACGATTAATTTCAGAGGTCAATTTATTGATACGACCTGTACGATTGAAGTTAATAATACCAATAAAAATGAGGGTATTGTCCAGTTAGGAACTTGGATGACAAATACGTTCGATAAAGTGGGTGAAATTACAGAAGCAGTACCTTTAACCATTGGTCTGAGTGGTTGTCCTGCAACGCTTGGTCGTGCTCGCGTCACGTTTGATGGTACTCCTCATGCGGATAACAACAAACTTTATGCTGTAAATAGTGCTGGTGGTGTCGGTATCGGAATTTCTGGCGATGTAAATGGAACGAATTTCTATACACCAGGAACTGAGGCTGATGGTATTGACCTTAAAGGCAATCACGGCGAAAAAACGTATTACGCGCGTTATGTAACAACTGCAAATGAAGTGACGCCAGGTAAAGCAAATGCGGATGTCACTGTGACCATTCAGTACAACCAGTAATTAGCTCAATTAGGGAACGTTTGTTCCCTCTTTTTTCTCTAGGGGAATATTTTGAAAAAATCTCTTATTACGTTAGCGCTTTTATGCACCGCCGCAGTGAATGCTAATGCGAGTGTGGTATTAGGTGGAACCCGAGTGATTTATGAGGGTGACAAGAAAGAAGCGTCAATTACGGTTCGAAATGATGATAAAACGGCGTTCCTTGTCCAATCATGGGTTAATAATTTCGATGGACAAAATAGCCAAAAAATTCCCTTTACGGTGACTCCACCGCTGTTTCGTATTGAGCCAGAGTCAGCAAATGCTATTCGAATTGTTTTAACTGATCCCAAATTGCCGACAGATAAAGAATCCGTCTATTGGTTAAATGTTAAATCAATTCCACCGTCAGACCCAAATGCAACAAATAACTTAACCATTTCTATTAATAACAAAATTAAGTTGATTTATCGACCATCTGGTTTACCGACTTCTGACGCATTAACAGCTTTTGAAAAACTCAGTTTTGAAAAGCAAGGCAGCAACTTAAAAGCGAAAAATCCAACACCATATTATGTTTCATTCGGCGATTTAAATGTAGGTGGACGGACAATAACAGATCCCGGCATGGTACCTCCGATGGGGGAAGCAACGTGGAATATTTCAGGGATCCAAGCAAACCAAGTGACTTGGAGTGCTGTTAATGACCACGGGACAATAACAAAAACGAAAACTCAGACACTAAAATAATCAGTTGGAAGAATTTCATTATGCGCCGTATAACAACAAAAAAGCATTTATCAAGAAGTTGTGAGAGTTATATTCCTAATTCGCATAATGAGCTATCTAGTTTTCGATTGAAAAGAATATGTCGCGTAATGGCAGCGATCACCTTCATTGGTGTCAATGCCAATTATGCTGTTGCCAACGACTATTTTAGCCCGAGTTCATTGAGTGTTATTGAAGGACAAAACATTGCCGATTTGCCTAATTTGGATCAATTTGCTAACCCAGGGGGCCAATTAGCAGGGGATTACCATGTTGATGTTATCGTTAATGGCATTCTTATGGATTCGAAAAAAATTGAGTTTGTTAAGAGCGAATCCTCAAATGAACTCATTCCAGTCATTACTAAAAAAGATTTAGCAAGCTGGGGGATAAACGTTAATTCAATCCCTTCATTAACGTCTTTATCTGCTGCGCAAATTATAGGCCCGATAAATGAATATATTCCAGATGCAAAATCAACATTGGAACTCAATCAGCAAAAATTAAATTTTTCAATTCCTCAAATTGCGATGGATAAACAAGCTGCGGGTACGGTACCTGCTAGTCAATGGGAAAATGGCGTCCCTGCGTTTATTCTCAATTACTATTATAGCGGTTCAAACAACTGGAGCCGAAACAGCACTAAAGATACCAATACCCATTACTTAAACCTTCGTAGTACGGCTAATTTCGGGCCGTGGCGTTTAAATAATTATTCCACTTACAGTGATAGTTCAGGCAATCGTGAATGGAAAAGCATTGAAACGAGCTTAGAAAGAGGAATTAACTTTTTAAAATCTCAGCTAGTCATAGGTGATACTTCAACACCTGGGGAGATTTTTGATGGTTTCCAGTTTCGTGGTATTCAATTACAAAGTGATGAATCCATGTTGCCAAGTTCAATGAAAGGTTTCGCGCCGATTATTAGAGGGATTGCTCAAAGTAATGCTGAAGTGACTATTAAGCAAAATAACTATGTGATTTATCAATCGTATGTTTCTCCGGGTGCGTTTGAAATTGATGATTTGTATCCGACGGGCACTAGCGGAGATTTAACAGTATTCATTAAAGAGGCAGATGGTTCCGAGCGTTCATTTGTTGTTCCGTTCTCATCGATTGCCATTATGCAACGTGAAGGGCAACTAAAGTATTCATTGACGGGGGGAAAGTATAAATCAAATACTGCCAATGAAATTGAACCTGATTTTGTTCAAACAACCTTAATCTATGGTTTACCAAAAGGTATTACAGGTTATGTTGGAACATTATTATCAAAAAATTATCAATCTTACGTGACTGGGGTGGGTGTTAACCTTGGTGGCTTTGGGGCATTATCTGCCGATGTGACGCAAGGAAATAGCCAAAATTTACTGGGTAAAGAAGATACCGCAAGCGGGCAATCTTACCGTTTCCAATATTCAAAAAATGTCATGGCAACGGGAACAACAGTCACGCTAGCGAACTATCGTTATTCGACGGAAGGCTACTATTCATTTAGTGAAGCCAATAGTAATCAACCCAAAATATATCGAGACAATAAAAAGAACCGTTTCCAAGTTTCATTAAGCCAGTCTCTACAGGAATTTGGCAGTATTTATTTCTCAAGCTATCAACAAGATTATTGGAACCGCGCGGGCAAAGAACGTTCAATTAGTGCGGGTTACAATAATAATTATGGTGGTGTGACTTACAGTTTTAATTACAGTTATTCTGATAGCCCTTATCAGCGTAAGGCAGATAACCATTTTTCTTTTTCAATTAGTATCCCGTTAGACAACACACAAGGTAATTACACATCAATTAACAGCAATATCACAACAGATAATAACGGTAATTCAGATGCCATGTTAGGTGTCAGTGGCAGCTTAGGGGAACAAAATAACCTCTCTTATTCTGTACAACAATCTTACGGAAATAAAGATACCCGTGCGAGTGGTAATGCTTCAGCCTCATATCGTGGAAGCTATGGTGTTGCTAATGCAGCATATGGCTACGACAGATTTTCACAACGCGCTAATTATGGTTTAACGGGCGTGGTTGTAGCTCACCCATACGGTGTGACTCTGGGGCAACCTATTCATGACTCATTTGCTATTGTCAGGGCGCCAGGGGCTGAAAATGTTCAAGTGACCAACCGGAGTAATGTATCAACGGATTTACGTGGGTATGCGATAGTCCCGTACTTGAATCCCTACACGAAAAATGAGGTCACACTCGATATCGACTCTCTGCCCGATAATGTTGAATTGAAATCGAACACGGTCAATGTCGTCCCGACCAAAGGGGCTGCAATTTTAGTCAATTATCAAACCCACGTTGGTTACCGAATATTATTCAATGTGACACATAATGGGAAACCAGCACCATTTGGTGCAATGGCTCAATTTGCTGAAAATGAAGATAGCAACATGAGCTCAGGTATTGTTGGGGATAACGGCGAAGTTTACCTTAGCGGCATGCCAGAAAATGGTCGCCTAAAGATCAAGTGGGGTAAGGGACCTCAAGAGCAATGCACAGCGCAATACCAATTAACGCCAACGCATTTAAAACAGCATTTGCCAATAATTCCCGTAAATTGCCAATAAAAAGTAGGGTGAAATATGAAGATAAAACAGATAATTACACTAGTTGGTCTCACGTTTTTTACCTACAGTGCTTTAGGTGTTGGCCAGTTTCGTATTAATTTAGGCGATCTTGAGATTGATGCAGCAACACACCAGCTACCGAGAGGAGCCGTTTTGGGCAACGGCTGGAAGCAATTCAATTCGACTGCAAATAGCGAACTGTGTGTGGCTGAAGCCCCAGGTGATTTCAAATTTACGCCTCAAATAAATAGCCGTCCACTGGGACAATCAATCACAGACGGTTCTGGTAATTACCCTGTTTTTAGTAGCGGAATAGAGGGGATTGGTTATGTGATTGGTGTTCGGCAGCAAGGCACTAGTCAGTGGTATCCATTGACTGGTAATAATGACGGTATTGATGCCATAGCAGGAACCTCGGCGTTGCAGCTTGAAGCCAAAATGATGTACGTGAAGACGGTTCAAGGCGATATTTCTGGCACTGAAAAAACCTTAACCCATTATGATCCAATCAAGGTGCAATGCAGTGGAAACGTGAGTTGGAAAACTTCCGTTGGTGAAATATTACCCGCCTCAACGCTAATTTCGTGGGCGCAAAGAACGTGTAACGTTTCATCAACGCGTCAATCCGTTGATTTAGGTGTACATGATATTGCGAAAGTACGTGCACTGAATGTGGGTGAGACTTTTGGGCAAGCGCAACAATCTATTACGATCCATTGTCCAACGGTCATGTCAGTGGCATACACCATAGCAGATAACTTGCATCCAACGAATTTAAACACCGACATTGTTTATTTAGAAGATGAAAGGGATGATCCCGGCTTTGCTGTGCGTGTATATGAAGCTGGAAAATCATCGCCTTTAAGACTGGGAGGCGACCGTTCTCTCTCGAGCAATTATGCATATGTACTTTTAGATAAAGCCAGTTTGAGCCCAACAATAACAAAAACGTTTGAGTTTAAATATGTGAAAACATCCAATGACGTTAAAGCAAGTAATGGGAATGCACAAGTCACTTTGACGCTTGTGTATAAATAATAAAGGTATTGATTAATGAAAAATATATTTAAATCATTGATTTCAATTGCGTCATTATTAATCTCCGTGAATGTGTTAGCGGCAGATGCTTATGTTAAAGTCAATTTTACGGGCTCGATGATCGGGCAGACATGCAGTGTGAGTTCAGCTGCACAAAACGTAGATTTAGGAGTTTGGTTTTTAGGGGGAGATGGCAGTCATTTTCCTCGAAATGCAGTGACTGACTGGGTAGAGTTTGATCTGGTTTTTAATTGTAGTACCGCAAATGCCCAAGTCATTGGTGCGCTTGAAGGAACGTCTGCAAAACAAGATCGAAAATTGTTTGAAATAGATACAACAGAGGGAGCAGCGACAGGAATGGCCATTCAAATAGAAGCCTATTCTCCTGAGCGCAATCGCTGGGAAGCGAAAGATGCTAATATTGTCAGTACGCTAATTAGCACTGGTGGGACCACATCAGGAAGCAATAATGTCCGCCTTAGAGCACGATATAAGCAGCTTGATAATGTCGCGACTGCGGGGCACGCAAATGCATCGATTACCTTTGTCGTCAAAAACAATTAAGGAAGAGTATGAATAAAATCACGAAAGGTACCCTTAATACTCTGTTTATCGCGGCATTTTTATTTTCAGCACAGGCGGTAAGTTACGATGCAGTATTCAATATTACAGGGCGAGTTGCCGCGAATACTTGTTCAGTAAAGTCTTCTCGTACCTTAGATGTTAATCTTGGTGACCATTTGATTGGTGCAAACAATTTTGGTAATAAAGTGGGATCGCAGACGAAAGATGTCAAATGGCAAATTGACCTTGATTGCGATAAAGATACAAAAATTGAAGCACTGTTAAGAGGCAGTGGATACACAGCAGATAACACGGTCTTAATACTCCCAAGAGTGACTGGGGGGGCTGATGGTGTTGGGATCCGAACTTCATACAGTAATGATAAGGTACTCTGGCACTGGATGGTATTAAATCGTAATATAACGATCCATTCTTCGGGGGTTAATGGAAAGACGTCTCTTTACTTTTCTTCCTACTATGTCCAAATGGAACAAACAATCACGCCAGGTAAGGCAAATGCCAATATTGACGTGGAAATAACCTATAGATAAAAGGTTAAAGTGCAAGAACGAAAGCACTTTAACCCACTCGATTAGGCCACTTGCACAGGAACGGCTTTAGCAATTCGACTCATCACATTGTTTTCATCAAAGTAAGCGACTTTGGGTTTATGCAGGCGAGCGTCTTCATCTTCCATTTGTACATAAGAACAAATGATTAATTTATCGCCAACAGCGGCACGGCGTGCAGCAGCACCATTAACCGAAATAATCTTTGAGCCTCGCTCGCCAGATATAGCATACGTTGAAAAACGCTCTCCATTATCAACGTTATAAATATCAATAGCTTCATATTCAAGGATACCCGCAGCATCCATAAAATCTTGGTCGATAGCGCAAGAGCCTTCGTAGTGCAGGTCTGCTTGAGTGACCGTGACTCGGTGGAGTTTGCCTTGTAACATTCTTCTTAACATTTTTTTTCTTCCTCATTCGGTTCACAGCGTTGTTGGTGACGTTATTTTGCCCTAGTCACATACTTATGTATGCTCCTAGGGACTCAATAACTTACCGCCTAGCTGTGAATCGAATGCGTTTGAAAAATGATAGCTATTCGATTGACAGCGTTATCACTAACACTATGAACACGGTAATTGCAATGTGTTGTTTTATTCTTATAAGTGACTTATTTTTATGAAATATCGCGTTGCAGGTCAACTTGCAAATTGTCAATTAAACGGGTTTGACCTAACCATGCTGCCATTAAAATTACCGCACGTTTGCTTGTATCACTGAGTGGCAATAACGTTTCGGCATCGCGAATAAACAGCTCGTCAGGGGTAAAACCAACTTCACGTAAGCGGTTATTCATCTCAATAATAATATCGTCAGATGAATTTGGCTCAAGCACCAATTTTTCTCCCGCTTGTTGCATAATTTGATGCAGCATAGGCGCGATTTTTAGCTCATCAGCAGATAAGTTATTATTACGTGAACTCAGTGCAAGGCCATTTTTTGCTCTTACAGTGGGAACGCTGATAATCTGTGTATCAAATGATAGGTCGCTGACTAATTTGCGAATGAGTTGGAGTTGTTGATAGTCTTTTTCGCCAAACAAAGCAATTTCAGGTTGAATGAGGTTAAACAGCTTTGTGATAACCGTTGCTACGCCCCTAAAATGTCCAGGGCGGCTCGCGCCTTCTAACATAGTGGATAGCTCAGGAACTTCAACAAATGTTTGTTTTTCCATCCCCTCAGGGTAAAACTCTTGTGGTGATGGTGCAAAAATTAAATTTACGCCTTTGCGTTTGAGTTTTTCACAGTCTTCTTGCAATGTGCGCGGGTAATTGGCTAAGTCAGACTGCCTATCAAACTGCATTGGATTAACAAAAATACTTGCAATGACGATGTCGGCTTGCTGCTTGGCTTGGTCAATCAAGGTTAAGTGACCATCGTGCAGGTTTCCCATGGTTGGGACAAGCGCGATGCGTTTGCCCTCTTGCTTCCAACGGCGGATTTCGCGGCGAAGTATTAGCGCCGTTTCAACGATAAGCATATAACTAATCCTTATATATTAGCTGATTAGGAAAATGAATGCGCTTCAGCTGGGTAAATACCTTCTTCCACTTCTTGAATATATAAGCGGATGGCATCATGCATATTTCCAGCCTGTGCTAGAAAGTTTTTTGCAAATTTCGGTGGGCGAGCTGTAATGCCTAATGCATCATGCATCACCAGAATTTGCCCATCAGTTCCATTCCCTGCACCAATACCAATAACAGGTAATAACAGCTCTTCAGTGACATGGTTAGCTAAAGAGGTTGGCACACATTCAAGTACTAATAACTGTATTCCTGAATTTTCGAGGGCAATCGCATCTTTTACTAGCTGATTAGCCGTCACTTCGTCACGACCTTGTACTTTGTACCCACCCAATACATTAACGGCTTGGGGTGTTAACCCTAAATGACCACAAACTGGCACTGAACGCTCAGTTAGCATTTTGACTGTATCGCATAACCAACTACCACCTTCGATTTTGACCATGTTCGCTCCTGCCTGCATAAGAATAGCGGCATTAGCGCAAGCTTGTTCTGGGGTGGCGTAGCTCATAAATGGCATGTCTGCGATGATAAAGGCATTGGGTGCCCCTTTACGGACGCAGCGAGTATGGTAGGCAATTTGTTCGATGGTAACAGGTAAGGTGCTGGTTTCACCTTGAATAGTCATACCTAATGAGTCGCCAACAAGCATCACTTGAATTCCTTGCTCATAAAATAATTGAGCGAAGCTTGCATCGTAGGCTGTCATGGTTGCAAATTTGCGTTTGTCTTTTTTAAACTGACATAAATCAGCCAGAGAAATTGGTTTCATTATAATAACCTCCGGAAATGATCTCCCAACGACCACACCTCAGAAGAGGTTGATTATTTTAGGCGTTGATATCCCAAAATAGTAAGCCGTTACGCGGGACGTGTGTGAGTCTTTCAGATAGCAACTCGCCATCTGGAAAAACAAAGGTAGGGGCGATATCGCTGAGCGGATATAACATAAATTCACGCTCTTTCAGCCCATAATGCGGAACCGTTAATCGTGGCGTATTAATAACACGATTACCAAAAAGCATGATATCGAGATCGAGGGTTCTAGGCCCCCAGCGTTCGTCTTTGCGTACGCGCCCAAGGTCAAGCTCAATCTGTTGGGTGTAGTTGAGCAATACTTCGGGCTCAAGGCTTGTTTCAAGGCACACAGCCAGATTTAAAAAATCTGGCTGATCTTGAGGCCCCAAAGGCTTCGTACGGTAAATAGGTGAGGTGGCAATAACACGGCTATCAGGAATAGCGTCTAAGGCTGCAATAGCTTGCTGCGCCTGCTTAAGTGGCTCACCAAGGTTACTTCCTATAGCAATATAGACTTGTTCCATAACGCACTCTCTATTTATGACGATTTGTTCGGTTTACGCGCCCCAGAATGAGAGGAGCGTTGTGGGCGAGGGCGGCGGCGAGTCGGCGCATTACCTAGCTCAGAAATCATTTCACGCTGTTTAATATTGTTGGCTTGCTGAAAATCTGCCCACCATAATGCCAGCTCTTGCAGCTCATTTCGATGCTCTACATTGGCTCTAAGCTCTAATAAATCAAAGGCAGCACGGAATTTTGGGTGCTCCATTAATTTATTGGCACGGCGACCTTGACGGCGCGGCAAACGTAATTGCAACAACCAAATATCACGCATTGTTGTCGTGATACGTTTAGGGATAGCAATTGAACGGCATTGCTCATCTAAAATATCATTCATCGCAAGGGCAAAGGCATCATAATAGGCGAGGCCACCTTCTTGAGATAGCTTTTCTGCATGCTCAGTAACGGGGTACCATAACATGGCTGCAAATAAAAACGCAGGGTTTACACGCTTATCATTCTTAAGCCTAAAGTCTGTGTTTTTAAGGACTTGCTCAATGATTTTTTCCATTGGCGAGTCACCATTTTCACTGGAACGGCTCGAAATAACAGGGAATAACTGCTCAAATAAACCAAACTTCTTGAGCATCTTGTACGTTGAGTAGCCTTGTCCTGCTTGCAGTAATTTTAACGATTCTTCAAATAACCTTGCAGAAGGGATTTCCCTTAACAATGGAGCTAGATGATGAATAGGGTCTGCGGTTTTTGGCTCAATAGTCATATTCAGCTTACACGCAAAGCGTACCGCTCTTAACATTCTAACGGGATCTTCACGGTAACGGGTTTCAGGATCGCCAATCAGGCGAATAATACCTGCTTTAAGATCGGCCAAGCCATTGACGTAGTCACGTAAAGTGAAATCATCAATGTTGTAATACAGGCTGTTAACGGTGAAATCGCGGCGAATAGCATCGTCTTCGATAGAACCAAAAATATTATCGCGCAGCAACATGCCATTTTGCGCCTGTGATGACAGGTTTTTATCATCTGAAACATTCTGGTCGTGATGACCACGGAATGTTGCAACTTCAATAATTTCAGGACCGAACATAATGTGTGCTAAGCGGAATCGACGGCCAACAAGGCGGCAATTGCGAAATAGCTTACGAATTTGCTCTGGCGTTGCATTTGTCGTGATATCAAAGTCTTTTGGCTTTTGGCCTAATAATAAATCGCGAACACCGCCACCAACTAAGTAGGCTTCATAGCCACTTTTATTTAAACGGTAGAGAACTTTCAGCGCATTATCGCTGATGTCACTGCGGGAAATTGTATGTTCAGAACGCGGAATAACAGTAATATTTTCGCTATTTTCGGTTGTCATTGTAGGCTGTTTCTCAGGCGAAGAATCGGCACGTTGAGATTGACGAACCGTTTTTTTAATAGACGCTGTTTTTTGCGTTTGTTTAGTGTTCCGACGACGAGGAGACATTTGCTCCTTATCGGAATGAGTGACTGGCCTTTTACCGGCTGCCGAGGTATCTCGCTGAGTATGCGTGTGCTGCAATGCATCTTCACCATTCGATGCAGTTGTATTGCGAGATAAAATGTTACGGCAGAAATTTGCTACTCGGTTAAAAATAGTACACCTCGATGTCATTACCAATATTCAATAAACAAAATAAGCGGCTAATCATAGCTCACTGAAGTTTCTTTGAGAATGGTTAAACGAATAAAAGTCATGTCTAATCATTTTTTTTATCAATAAAAATCATTCGAAAAATAAAAAATATTGTTCTAAAACTTGCGAGCTATAGCTTGGAATGCCTTATATTAAAGGGACTTTCCGCGATGATATTGCACTTTATTTAAATTATAACCTGAAAAATGCACAGTAAAATCCAATAAAAAAAATTTACTAAAAAGTTATGTTTTTGTCGAATGCCTAACAACGTATTCGTTTGCTAACCATTAATTTTATCAAAAATGATAGCAAAAATAAGTGATTAATAAAGATGCTGATAAGGTGGTATGAGAATATGAGGGATTTTTGCGAAGCGTAACCCTTATAACGGCGCACGCAATATGCGCCGTTCAGGACTCCATCTGATCAATTAGCCTGCCATTTGCTTTTCGCGAATTTCAGCTAATGTTTTACAGTCGATACATAAATCAGCGGTAGGACGGGCTTCCAAACGGCGGATACCAATTTCTACACCACATGATTCACAATAGCCAAAGTCGTCATCTTCAACTTTTTTCAGCGTTTTCTCGATTTTCTTAATCAATTTACGTTCACGGTCCCGGTTACGTAATTCAAGGCTGAATTCTTCTTCCTGAGCGGCTCTATCAACGGGGTCTGGAAAGTTAGCTGCCTCATCTTGCATATGAGTAACAGTCCGGTCCACTTCATCTCTGAGTTGATTGCGCCATGCTTCGAGAATGAGCTTAAAATGCGCCAATTGGGCTTCGTTCATGTACTCTTCGCCAGCTTTTTCATGATAGGGCTCAACCCCAGCAATGGCGAGAATGCTTAAGGACGATGTCTTACGTTTTTGCCCTTCTTGCATAATGCTTCTCCTACACACGCAAATTTTACAAAAACCCCAAGGGGGAAAATTTAAGGTCGCTATAAATAGCAGAAGAGAGCTCTCTTGGCAATCGTTCATGCAATGAGTTTTGTAATGCTGTGAGGGTGAGCGTGTTTATTCCCTTTTAGCGCCCAGAACTCAGCGGCCTCGTATAAAAATCTATTAAAAAAATATTATTTAATAGATGTAAAACTAATCTGTTTACTTAGCGACATTTGTTGAACGGTTATATCTGCCTGATAACAAAGTATTTCAACTCCACTTTGCCTTGCTTCCTCTAATAATTGCGCATATTTCTTATCAATATGTGCAGCTGCTGATGCTACGTGAATACCTGTATGTAAAGCAACAAACAATAGTATGGCTCTTTTTCCTTCTTTCGCAATGTGCATTAGCTCTCTTAGGTGTTTTTGTCCTCTGAGTGTTACTGCATCAGGAAAGAAACCTTGGTTATCTTCGAGTAAAGTGACTGATTTTACTTCAATAAAGCAGTCAGGTAACCCATTATGAGAAAGAAAAAAGTCAATTCGGCTATTTTCTGTTCCATACTTCACTTCAGGTTTTATTTCACTGTATTCGGATAATTCTGGAATGCATTTTTTGGTCAAAGCTTCAGCAACAAGTTGGTTCGCTCGAAGGGTATTGATACAAATAAAGTGTTCTTTCGCTGTTTGGGTTAACTCCCAACTGTGGGGGTATTTACGCTTTGAATTGTCAGATGTGGAATACCAAACCGTATCACCGGGAGTTGCACACCCCGTCATCGCACCCGTATTGGCGCAGTGAATTGTTATCTCTTCACCATTTGGCAGGGTGACATCCGCTAAAAACCGTTTGTAACGCTTAATTAATGTGGCGGGTTGTAAAGGGGGATGAAATTCCATAAGGTCTCCGTGCTGCTAACCAGTGATAAGCTGACTGATGAAAGTGGCTAATGCTACAATGTCTGATAGCAAAAGTTAAATGCAGGGAGTGGTTACTTTCGTGTTACCCATATTAGAAGTTAGTGAATCGTTACTGGCTGCCTTAAAATCGTCCCCACAAGTTTTATTGAATGCGCCTACAGGTGCGGGTAAATCAACCGTATTGCCTCTTGAAATACTAAAAAGCGGCGTGATTGATGGTCGAATTATTATGTTAGAGCCGCGTCGCCTTGCCGCGCGCTCAGTTGCTGCTCGCCTTGCACAGCAACTCGGGGAAGAGGTCGGTAACACAATAGGGTTACGTATGCGCTCAGAAACCAACGTTAGCCGCCATACGCGTCTCGAAGTGGTGACTGAAGGGGTACTGGTACGGCAGTTGCAAAATGACCCGATGCTCGAAGGCGTTGGGCTGGTTATTTTAGATGAATTTCACGAGCGAAATTTACAGGCTGACCTCGGCCTTGCACTATTATTAGATACCCAACAGGCACTGCGAGATGACTTACGTATCTTATTGATGTCAGCGACATTGGATAACCAAGGGCTCACGCAACTATTCCCTGAAGCGCCAGTCATCACCTCTCAAGGGCGAACTTTCCCTGTTGTGCGTGAGTACCATCCAATTAACCCTAATAAGTTATTCCATAAAGAAGTTGCCTCACAGGTATGGCAATTACTGCAACAAGAATTAGGCTCGTTACTTTTATTCCTACCAGGAGTGGGGGAAATAGAGAAAGTGAGACTAGAGCTCTCCTCCATGGTAAGTGAGGACATACTTTTGTGCCCATTATATGGCTCACTTTCACTGCAAGCTCAACAACAAGCCATTCAAGTTGCCCCTGAAGGAAAACGCAAAGTGGTACTGGCAACCAATATTGCCGAAACCAGTTTAACGATTGAAGGTATTCGTTTAGTGATCGATAGCGGCTTTGAACGTGTTGGGCAATTTAACCCACGCTCAGGGCTGACAAAACTGGTTAAACAGCGAGTTAGCCAAGCCTCAATGGCTCAGCGAGCAGGACGGGCAGGTCGTTTGGAGGTAGGGATTTGCTGGCACTTATTTAGCGAAGAACAAGCTGAACGTGCTGCACAGTTTAGCGAAGCAGAAATTAACCAAAGTGATCTCAGTGGATTATGGCTCTCCTTATTACAATGGGGATGCCATGATACGGCACAATTAAGTTGGTTATCGCTACCGCCACAACCTGCCATTGCCGCTGCGAAGGGTTTATTAACAAAATTAGGGGCAGTGGATAACCAAGGCAAGTTGACTGCCTTGGGGCAAAAAATGGCGGCTTTTGGCAGCGAGGTGCGAACAGCGGCGATGCTCTGTAAAGCGCAAGAAAGCCAAAATAAAAATGTGATTCAGCTCGCCGCATTGCTCACGGCAATCATTGAAGAACCCCCACGTAATGGGGGATGTGACTTACGCAATTTTATCGAAAGGCCGACAGACAATTGGTGCAAACGTGCATCAGTGCTGAGTGAACAAAAAGTATCAAGGGAAATTGGGACGCAAGCTGAATTAATAAGTGAGTGGTTACCAACATTATTAGCCGCGGCTTTCCCAGACCGCATCGCCAAATCCCGCGATAACCAACTTCGCTACCAACTCGCCAGCGGGTTGGGCGTATCCCTGACTGAATCGGATCCGCTAGTTGGTACGCCTTGGTTAATGGTTGTCTCTCTATGGCAGCCTGAAAACTCAGCGGATGCGCGAGTCTCATTAGCCTATCCTATTCAAATTGAAAGGTTACAAGCAGATTGCCCTTTTTTATTTAGCACACAAGAAACCGTTGAATGGGATGAGCAAAAAGGTACCTTGCTAGCATGGAAGCGCTTACAATGTGGGCAATTGGTGGTGAAATCAGAGCGGCTCACAAATCCAGATAAAGCAGAAATTCGCCAAGCATTGGTTTACTGGTTAAAGCAAAATGGGTTACAACAGCTAAATTGGCAGGAAGATGCACTGCAACTGTGTATTCGTTGCACATTGGCAAAGCAATTGTTTCCTGAGGTCGATTTCCCTGACTTTGATGAAAATGCACTATTGGATTCTCTGGATGAGTGGCTTGAGCCTTATTTGGATGGCGTGACAAACAAGCAAAAATTGCAACAAATTGATTTGGCTAAGTTATTAATCAATCGTTTGGATTGGCAACAGCAGCAGTGGCTGCATAGTCAGTTTCCAGAAAATTATCACGCGCCATCTTCCCACGATGTGAGTATTCACTACGCTTTAGACAAGCCTCCCTTTATTGAGATCCGTATGCAGGAAATGTACGGTGAAAAAACGAACCCCACCGTTGCTCAGGGAAAACTGACGTTAACGGTGTCTTTGTTATCGCCTGCCATGCGACCACTGCAAATTACGCAAGATCTTGGTGCTTTTTGGCAAGGCAGCTACAAAGAGATCCAAAAAGAGATGAAAGGGCGTTATCCAAAGCATTTGTGGCCCGATGACCCTGCGAATACTGCACCCACAAGGCAAACAAAAAAAGCGATGATGAGTACGAAATAACCGATTTTTATGCTCTAATAGCGGGTTTCCAAAGCTGGCTTGAATGGGCGAGGCAGAGTAAGGAAATGTAAT
The DNA here is from genome assembly GCF_019343475.1 of Providencia sp. R33. Lineage (NCBI taxonomy): Bacteria > Pseudomonadati > Pseudomonadota > Gammaproteobacteria > Enterobacterales > Morganellaceae > Providencia > Providencia sp. R33. Next base: position 236,945 of record NZ_CP072453.1, read on the forward strand.
TAAGAGCTTTCTTTGGTGAAATCTCAAGGGTTATGGGCCAAAATTAACCACTATGCGTTAAGCAATCAGTGAATAATTAAGTTGTTAAGTAATTTTGTAAGGTGATATGGAGCGACCATGTCCGGTAAAGATTTTGAACCAATTGGCCGACGTAGTAAAAAAACGGCTGACAAAAAACAATCGTCATCACGCCGCCGTAGAGATCGCGATGATTATGATGATGAAGATTTATACCAAGATGATGATATTGAAGAACAATATCTCGACGATGAAGATGAAGAAGAGCACATGGCTAAAAAAGGCTCAAAAAATAAAAAACAACGCAAAGTAAAAAGCAAATGGCGTTGGTTCTGGCTACTTGTCAAACTGATGATTGTATTTGCGGTGCTATTGGCTGCGTATGGTTTTTATTTAAATCAACAAATTAAAGAACGCCTCGATGGCAAGGTCTGGGATCTCCCCGCCGCGGTTTACGGCCGCATGGTCAACCTTGAACCGGGGATGGATTACAGCCAAGCAGAAATGACTCGCTTGCTTGAAGGCATGCAATATCGCAAAGTCAGCAAAATCACCACATCGGGTGAGTTTGTTGTGCGTGGCAATACCATTGAAATTTTACGCCGTCCATTTAACTTCCCTGATCAAAAAGAAGGGCAGATTTTGGCGCGTATGGTGTTTGAAAACAATTCATTAAGTAAGATTGAAAATATGGAAAATGGCCGCTCATTTGGCTTTTTCCGTTTAGATCCAAAACTTATCACTATGATGCAATCAGCAAATAACGAGCAGCGCTTAGTTCTGCCTCTTGCTGACTTTCCTGAATCATTGGTGAAAATCTTACTTGAAACCGAAGATAGAAACTTCTACGAGCATGATGGCGTCAGTTTGTACTCTATCGGCCGTGCTGTTGTCGCTAACTTAACCGCTGGGCGTTCTGTTCAAGGGGGAAGTACCCTGACACAACAATTGGTCAAAAACCTATTTTTAACCAATGAACGAACCCTGAAACGTAAAGCCAATGAAGCCTACATGGCGATTTTATTGGATTATAACTACGGTAAAGAACGTATTTTAGAGCTGTATTTAAACGAAGTCTTCTTAGGTCAAAACGGTAATGACGAAATTCGAGGTTTTCCATTAGCGAGCCTGTATTATTTTGGCCGTCCAATTAATGAGCTGAGTTTTGATCAGCAAGCATTGTTAGTGGGCATGGTGCAAGGGGCGTCAACTTATAACCCATGGACGAAACCACAAAATGCCATTAAGCGCCGTAATATTGTGTTAAAAATTCTTGAAACACGCGGTGTGATTGACCAAGAAATGTACCAAGTTCTTAGCGCAAGGCCGCTAGGTGTGAAAAATAAAGAAGGTCTGGTGGCCTCTCAACCTGCCTTTATGCAAATGGTACGGTTAGAACTCAATGAAAAATTGGGTGATAAAGTCAAAGAACTTTCAGGTGCGAAAATTTTCACAACCTTAGACCCTGTCGCACAAACTGCGGCAGAAAATGCAGTGGAAAATGGTGTCGCAGATTTACGCAAAACCCGTAAATTAGATGATATTGAAGGTGCAATGGTGGTGGTTGACCGTGTTAATGGCGAAGTTCGTGCCATGGTTGGTGGTTCTCAACCGCAGTTCTCTGGTTTTAATCGTGCATTGAACGCACGCCGCAGCATTGGCTCACTGGCAAAACCGCCTGTGTATCTTGCCGCACTGAGCGAACCAGACCGTTACCGTTTAAATACATGGTTAAAAGACGAACCATTGACGGTTAAAGTTGGCAACCAAAATTGGAGCCCAAGAAACTACAGCCGTAACTTCAATGGCCGTATGATGCTAGTTGATGCATTGGCTAAATCACAAAATATCCCAACCGTAAATTTAGGGTTAGATATTGGTCTCGATCAAGTGTTTAATACCTTTGTTCGTCTAGGGGCGCCTGCCGCAGCGATGGAAAAAGTGCCAGCAATGTTCCTCGGTGCTGTTAACTTAACGCCAGCGGAAGTTGCTCAGGTATACCAAACTATTGGTGGTGAAGGGAATCGGGCGAAATTATCCTCCCTACGTTCTGTTATTGATGGTGATGGTAACGAAATTTACCAAAGCTACCCATCTGCAGAGCGTGCTGTACCTTCACAAGCTGCTTATTTAACGCTTTATGGTATGCAGCAAGTGGTGAATCAAGGAACGGGGCGCGTTTTATTATCCAAATACGGTAAATACAATTTGGCAGGTAAAACGGGAACAACCAATGATTTACGTGATAGCTGGTATGCGGGTATTGATGGTAAAGAGGTGGCAATTGTCTGGGTAGGGCGTGATAACAATGGCCCAACGCAATTAACAGGCTCTACCGGGGCTCTACGGGTCTACCAACGCTACCTTGATAACCAAGCGCCTTTAGCACTGATTAACCGTGCACCAGAAGGTATTGTCGATATGCAAGTTACGGCAGATGGGCAGTTAAGTTGTTCAAACTTTGGTGGCGGTAGAATGTTACCAATATGGACAGATAACCCAGACAGTCTGTGCCAAGCCTCAGAAAACCAAGCACCAGCGTGGAATTTAAATGGCAATAATGACGAGCAGAAAAGTGATGCGCCGGACTGGGTGAAGGATATGTTTGGCGATAACCCATAAATTCTCGTCATATTTCGAGCTGTGGCGGTGTTGGCTACATTCAACTACTCGGGTCACATACTAGTGTATGCTCCCCGAGATAGTTTCACTTGCCGCCTTGCCACAACTCGAACTATTTAGAGAATTAACGGTATATGTAGTTTTTTGATTCTCTGCTAGCTGATTCTTTTCATTGTTCATGTATCTAGACTCGTTACAGTTCAAGCTATTTAAATAACTAATAGAGATGATCTGTTCTAGATTTAATAACCTAATTGGGTGGGTTAGCGGGGAATACTGATAGATAAGAGAGCGGTGAAGCGAAATTGCTTCACCTATTTGTTTTCAATGCGAATTAATTTGCTTTAATCTTCGCCAGTGCTGTTTCAGCAGCTTTGATGGTTTTCTCAATATCTTCATCGCTGTGGGCGATAGACATAAAGCCTGCTTCAAAGGCAGACGGGGCGAGGTAAATACCTTGTTCTAACATGTAATGGAAGAATTTTTTGAAGCGCTCTACATCACATTTCATTACGTCTTGGTAGCAAGTTACCGTTGGCGCATCTGTGAAGAAAATACCAAACATCCCGCCGACATGGTTAATGACCATCGGAATCCCTTGTTCTTGGGAAACACGTTTTAACCCGCGCGCTAATTTTTCGGTTAACTCATTTAAACGTGAATGAACACCAGGCTGAGAGACTTCTTTTAAGCAAGCAAGTCCTGCGGCCATTGCAACGGGGTTACCAGAGAGAGTACCTGCTTGGTAAACGGGGCCGATAGGCGCTAATTTTTCCATGATTTCAAGACGCCCACCAAATGCACCCACAGGCATACCACCACCAATAATCTTGCCTAAGCAGGTCAAATCTGGCTCAACACCGTAATAATCTTGTGCGCCACCTAATGCAACACGAAAGCCTGTCATCACTTCATCAATGATTAGAACAGCGTTGAATTCATCACATAGCGCACGTAAGCCGGGGAGGAATTCTGCGGTTGGTGGTACACAGTTCATATTCCCTGCAACAGGCTCTACAATGACACAAGCGATATCTTCAGGATAGTTTTCAAATGCTTGACGTACAGAAGCAAGGTCATTGTAGGTACAAGTGAGCGTATGTTTGACAAAATCTTCAGGCACACCCGGTGAGTTTGGTTCACCCATGGTCAGTGCGCCAGAACCTGCTTTGACTAATAAGCAATCTGCGTGGCCATGGTAGCAACCTTCGAATTTGATGATTTTATCACGGCCTGTATAGCCACGAGCGAGACGAATGGCGCTCATGGTGGCTTCAGTACCCGAGTTCACCATGCGTACTAGGTCCATAGAAGGAACCAATTCACAAACTAATTCAGCCATTTCAACTTCGGCAGCGGTTGGGGCACCGAAACTCAACCCTTTATGGACGGCTTTAATGACAGCATCACGAATTTCTGGGTGATTATGGCCTAATACCATTGGTCCCCATGAGCCAACGTAATCAACATACGCTTTACCATCAACATCATAAATATAAGCGCCATCTGCTTTTTCGATAAATAAAGGGGTACCACCGACACCATTAAAGGCGCGAACAGGCGAGTTTACACCACCGGGAATTTGTTGTTTTGCTTGCTCATACAGAATTTCAGATTGCGACATGGCAGGGCTCCAGAAAAGGGCGAAATAAAAATTTGCTACCATTCTAAAGCACTGCATCAATTAAACCAAATGTTGCTATCAAGATATGCACAATGTGTCTAATTGTGTAACAACACTTGAACGATTTAGGCAAGTGGCGGATAATTAGGTTAATTGATCTGAGTGGGTTTTAGCCCACACATGAATTTACCAGTCACCGGTTTGGAGTAAAAAATGAGTGATGATGCAGCTCTGCCATTGCAATTTACTGATGCGGCAGCAATTAAAGTTAAAGATTTAGTCTCTGATGAGAACAACCCAAATCTGCGTCTGCGTGTTTATATCACTGGTGGCGGATGTAGCGGTTTCCAGTATGGCTTCACCTTCGATGACCAAATCAACGACGGCGATATGACCATTGAAAAACAAGGCGTTGCATTAGTAGTCGACCCAATGAGCCTGCAATATTTGGTGGGTGGAAGTGTTGACTATACAGAAGGCTTAGAAGGTTCTCGTTTTATTGTTACGAATCCAAATGCTAAGTCGACTTGTGGATGTGGTTCGTCTTTTAGCGTCTAATTTTGTCATATTTTGAGCCGCAGCGTTGTTAGCTGCGCGCGCTCACCCTAGTCACATACTTGTGTATGCTCCTAGGGATTTGCTTACTTGCCGCCTAGCTGCAACTCAAACTATTTTGAAGATTTTTGTAACTCGTAATTATTAATCCTTACTTATCAATTGGATAAGGCATTTAACTGTCCGCAGAGTTGTTCGGTGGCGTCGATAATTCGTGGGCCTGCGCGGTGGAACCAGTCTTCATTTAAACGAATGATTGGCACATCCAATTGTGAATGCCAAAAATCTCTGACAACGTTTTCCTGTTCAGCTGAACCCGTCATTATAATCACATCAGGATTGCGGGTGAGCACTTGCTCACGGCTAACTTGTGGCCATTGTACGGCGCTGTTAGCAAAAATGTTTTCCCCACCACAAAATTTCACGACATCATTTTGCAAAGTATGATTACCTGCACTGAATAAAGGTTGAGTTCCTAGCTGAATAAAGACCTTCTTGGTTTTGACGTTTGTTTTTTGGGGGGGCTGATAAGGTGTCAGCCTAGCTCGCATAGCATCAACATTTTGCTGAGCCAATTCAGGTTTAGGGCTATATTGGGATAATTCATTGACTGCATCAATGACTTCATCAATGGTTTGTGGGTCAAAATAGACAATGGGAATACCAAAGGACGCTAGCTGATCAAGTGGCCGCTGTGGATTTCCTCCTCGCCATGCCAAAATCAAGTCAGGTTTAAGCGCGATAATACGTTCGACATTAACCCCTTGCCAATCAGAAACTTGCTCCAGTTTTTTTGCCTGCTCAGGGTGATCTGAATAAGCACTGACCGCAATCAAGTTGTCACCTAACCCAGCGGCATAGGCAAGCTCTGTATTTGCAGGGGATAGGCTAATTACGCGCTGTTTTGGCTCAGACAAAGCAGAAAATGAGATAAAACAAGCCAGTAATAAAGTAATAAGTTGAGATAAATAGACGGTTAATTTTTTCATCGCTATCATCATATTGAAAATAAAAGGCATACCTAACAATTGGTTATGCCTTTTTTTGTTGAATTTAAGCCAGCTTGGCTAAAATTGCATTGATCATCAGTGAAGACTGTCGAGCTGCAACAGGAAGAAATTCGTCAAAGCTGGTGTGCGATTCTTTATCTGCGACATCGGAAATTGCGCGAACCACAACAAAGGGTACGCCGAATTGATGGCAAACCTGACCAATCGCAGTGGCTTCCATTTCAACGGCCGCAACTTGCGGGAAGGTCGCTTTGATGCGTGCCAACGGCTCTGCGCCATTGATAAAAGCATCACCACTGCACACTAAGCCACGAACTGCATTCATATCGAGTAACTGAATGCATTGTTCAGCAATGTCAATCAGTTTGCTATCAGCAACAAATGCTGGTGGGCACTGCGCCATCTGACCCGGTTCATAGCCAAATGCGGTGACATCGGCATCGTGATAACGCACTTCGGTAGATACGACGATATCCCCCACATTTAAGCGAGGGTCTAACCCGCCCGCAGAGCCTGTGTTAATCACCACATCAGGCTGGCAATGCTCTAACAATAACGTTGTACCAATGGCGGCAGCAACTTTACCGATACCTGATTTTAATAGTGCGACATCAACACCATTAATTTTGCCCGTGTAAATTTCACAGCCTGCACGGCTAATGGTTTGGCAGCCTTCAATTTGTGAGCGCAAAATGGCAACTTCTTGCTCCATCGCACCAATGATCCCAACTTTCATTTTGTCTCCTTTTCCCTGCCTAATGCGCACTATTAGTGTCAATGTTTTGACTAGGGAAGATAATGTTTTATTGTGTTAGTGCTGTATTCTTCGAGCGGGTTCGCAAATTTTTTTGTAACAGCTCGAATTTCGACAACGAAATTACAAAGATGCACGAAGTGTAACATTGAAAGGTGAGTCATGAAGTATTTTTCCTGTTTTTAGGCTATATAATGAATCATCAATCGAGATAGGGAAGGTGGCAGCGTGGGTGAGATTAATTTTCTAAAGAAACTGAGCTTTCAACGTAACTACATGAGCAGTGCTAAAAACCAGAAAGTCTCACCGCAGGATGAAGACGCCGTAAACCGCTTATTTGAAAGTGACCGCGGGCGTATTATTAACTCCGCCGCTATTCGTCGTTTACAACAAAAAACACAAGTTTTTCCATTAGAACAAAATGCAGCTGTGCGCAGCCGTCTAACGCATTCGCTCGAGGTTCAGCAGGTTGGGCGCTACATTAGTAAAACTGTACTTGGTGAGTTGAAAAAGAAAAAGTTGTTAGAAACCTATGGCTTAGATGAGCGTTGTGATGCTTTTGAAAGCCTAGTGGAAATGTCCTGCTTAATGCACGATATAGGCAATCCACCTTTCGGGCACTTTGGTGAAGCTGCTATTCAACGTTGGTTTAGTAAGCTACTTTCCCCTGATTACGTTTATTCACCTGACACGCCTGACCCTTGCCAAATTCAAGCATTGCAATTAACGGGGAATGAGAAACAAGATCTTTTTCGCCGCCAATTAAAAAAGGATTTATGTTCATTCGAAGGGAATGCGCAAGGTTTGCGAATGGCTCACCGCTTGCTGAAACTTAACCTAACCTATGCACAAATTGGCGCTATCTTGAAATATACGCGTGGCGCTTATGATTTAGAACCCATTCCCGCAGAATTCGACTATTTGATGAAAAAGCCTGGGTATTACTGGTCTGAAGCAGATTTTGTCAGTGAGCTCACAAAAAAACTCGATATGGAGAAATACTGTCGCTTTCCACTTTCGTATATTATGGAGGCGGCTGATGATATCTCTTATTGCATCGCCGATTTGGATGATGCTGCAGAGAAAGGAATATTTACCGTTGAACAATTGATTGATTATTTGCGCACAGAGTGGGGGGAGGTTGAACAGAATGATTTATTCGACCAAACCATTATGCGTGCTTATAACAATATTAGTGATAATCACACAAGGCGTATTCAGCAAGACCAGTTCTTTATGTACTTACGCGTTAATATTACTGGCAAATTAGCACACTATAGCGCTCAACGTTTTATTAAAAATCTCCCTGAGATCTACCATGGTAATTTCAATAGCGCGCTATTAGAAGACAAAAGCCCAGAGCACCGCTTGCTGAAAGTGTTGAAAACCGTTGCTTTTAAACATGTGTTTAATCATCACGAAGTCGAACAACTAGAGTTACAAGGTTATAAGATTATCAGTGGGTTACTCGATTTTTATAGCCCCTTATTGATGATGAGTCGAACTGACTTTGCAGATTTAGTCGAAAAAAATTACCACAAACACTTTTTTATTGAAACGCGGTTATTCCATAAGTTATCCAACAAGCACCGTTTATCCTACAATGAGGCGCTTGAGAAAGTGTCTGCAACGAATGAAGTGGATAAATCTATTCTTGAATTTTATTACCGAGCTCGTTTGATCCAAGACTATATTAGCGGGATGACAGATCACTACGCCTATGAAGAATATAGAAAATTTATGGTGAGTAATTAATAATATTAATTCGCTAAGCAATAAAGTCACAAAGTAGGCAATAAAATAAAAGGAAAAACAGGTATACTAGACATGTCTGTTTTTCCTTCTTCAGGTATAAAAAATGCCTGGAATGGAAGCAAGCAAGGACCCTTTTTTGTAACTAATACTTTGTTGTGATTACTTATGGCTCAATTTTACTCTCCGAACCGCCGCACCACTCCACGCCGTCAACTTACGGTTGTTGCTGATAGCTTAGATGCCGCAGGGCAAGGTGTTGCACGTCTTGATGGAAAAACAATTTTTGTTGCGGATTTATTGCCTGGGGAAGAGGCGCAAATTGAGCTAACGGAAGATAAACGCAGTTTTGCAAAAGCAAAAGTGGTTAAACGCTTATCAACAAGCCCGCAGCGGGTAAAACCTCAATGCCGTTATTTTGAACAGTGTGGTGGCTGCCAACAGCAACATATTGATATTGAATTACAAAGAAAAAGTAAGGCTGAAGCTTTACAATATTTAATGATGAGAGAAACAGGGGTTGATAAAAGCGCAGCGCCAGTGATGAGTGGTGAATCTTATGGTTATCGACGTCGTGCGCGTTTAGGACTGCAATATCAGCCTAAAAATCAACGGCTAGTGATGGGTTTTCGCCAAACACAATCGAACACACTCGTTGATATTAAAAATTGCCCTGTGTTAGCACCAGAGCTGGATGCCTTACTTAAGCCGCTTTCTGAATGCCTTAACCAACTGAGTATTAAGCCAAAATTAGGCCATGTTGAGCTTATTCATGCAGATAACAGCAATATCATCATGATACGTCATTTAGTGCCTTTTTCTCATGCAGATAAACAGAAACTTAGTGATTTTGAAAACCAATATGGTGTGTCTATTTGGTTGGCAGGGAATGATAACGCACTAGAGACTTTGACGGCGAACTCACCAATGCCTGAATACCAAGTTGCAGGTGAAGTGCTTAAATTTAACCCATTGAACTTTATCCAAGTCAATGGGCAAGTAAATCAACTGATGGTGGCACAAGCGTTAGCATGGTTAGATCTAACCGATGAAGATAGGGTATTAGACCTTTTTTGCGGAATGGGTAATTTTACGCTGCCAATAGCGCGATTAGCTAAATCGGTTGTTGGGGTTGAAGGTGTCGAAAATTTAGTCGAACAGGCACGAAACAACGCTCAGCTCAATACTATTTCTAATGCGACCTTCTATAATGAAAACCTAGAAGCCGAAATTCATACGCAACCGTGGGCAGCTCAAGGGTTCAATAAAGTCTTATTAGACCCTGCGCGAGCAGGAGCGGCGGGCGTGATGGAACATTTAATTAAACTGATGCCCGAAAAAATTGTCTATGTTTCTTGTAACCCCACGACCTTAGCAAGGGACAGTAAAGTTTTGCTTGATACGGGGTATCAATTATTACATTTGCGGATGTTAGACATGTTTCCGCACACTAGCCATTTAGAATCAATGGCACTATTTATCCGTCGACCAGAGCATTAACAGGTAGGGAGAATATATGGTTGCAGTAAGAAGTGCACATCTTACCCCAGCAGGTGAGTTTGCCCCGGAAAAATGGGTAGGCGGTCTGGGTTTGAGCAATAAACAATCAGAAGAAAAGCTCATCCATACCTGGCAGTTTTGTCACGATAAATTAGCAGGCCAAGAAATTGGGCCTTTATTGCTGTGGCGTGGCATTGAGATGACCGAAATTTTATCTACGCTCAGCATGGATATCGGCAGCTTACAAGCAGCATTATTATTTCCATTAGTTGAAGAAGGCAAACTGGAAGAGCAAGAAGTCATTGATGAGTTCGGGAATTCGATTCACGAATTGGTTAAGGGCGTGCTTGAAATGGATGCCATTCGCCAATTAAAAGCGACTCAATCAAGTGAAACCAGCTCCGTCCAAGTCGATAATATCCGTCGCATGTTATTGTCGATGGTGGAAGATTTTCGCTGTGTCGTCATCAAGTTAGCAGAGCGTATCGCGCATTTACGTGAAGTCAAAGATGCTACGGAAGATGAACGCGTATTAGCCGCAAAAGAATGTTCCAATATTTACGCACCATTAGCGAATCGCTTAGGAATAGGGCAATTAAAATGGGAACTAGAGGACTTCTGTTTCCGCTATTTGCACCCTGATGAATACAAAAAAATCGCTAAGTTGCTCCATGAGCGACGTATTGACCGTGAAGATTATATTGATAACTTTGTCGGTACGTTGCGTAAATACATGTTAAAAGAAAACATTCAGGCAGATATTTACGGTCGCCCCAAGCATATCTACAGTATCTGGCGCAAAATGAAGAAAAAATCATTGGCGTTTGATGAGTTGTTCGATGTACGGGCTGTGCGGATTGTGGTTGAACGTTTGCAAGATTGCTATGCAGCGCTGGGAATAGTACATACGCATTTTCGCCATCTTCCTGATGAGTTTGATGACTATGTAGCAAACCCGAAACCGAATGGTTATCAATCAATTCATACCGTCGTGTTAGGCCCTAATGGTAAAACTCTTGAAATTCAAATACGTACTCGCCAGATGCATGAGGATGCTGAACTGGGAGTAGCAGCGCACTGGAAATATAAAGAAGGCGCAACGGGAATTGGTAAGGGAAGCAGTTACGAGAACCGTATTGCATGGCTGCGTAAATTAATCGCATGGCAAGAAGAAATGGCTGACTCAGGTGAAATGCTTGATGAAGTTCGTAGCCAAGTGTTTGATGACCGTGTGTATGTTTTCACACCGAAAGGCGATGTTGTTGATTTACCTGCGGGTTCAACACCACTTGATTTTGCCTACCATATTCATAGCGATGTAGGACATCGATGTATTGGTGCAAAAATTAGTGGTCGGATCGTGCCATTTAGCTATCAGTTGCAAATGGGGGATCAAATTGAAATTATCACTCAGAAACACCCTAACCCTAGCCGTGACTGGTTAAATCCAAACCTAGGTTATGTCACAACAAGCCGTGGGCGTGCAAAAATTCAAAACTGGTTCCGTAAACAAGACAGAGATAAAAACATACTTGCAGGGCGCCAAATTTTAGATAGCGAACTATCTCAACTGGATATTAGTCTGCGTGAAGCGGAAAAACTGCTTATTGCTCGTTATAACGTTCATTCACTGGATGAAGTACTAGCAGGTATTGGTGGTGGTGATATTCGAATTAACCAGTTGGTGAATTTCTTACAAAGTAAATTTAATAAAGCTACTGCGGAAGAAGAAGACCGCGCAGCACTGAAGACATTAGAAAACAAATCTTCAGTACCAAGAGCACCATCTCACAGTAGTGGCCGTGTTGTTGTCGAAGGTGTGGGTAATTTGATGCACCATATTGCAAGGTGCTGCCAACCTATTCCAGGGGATGAAATTGTCGGTTTTATCACCAAAGGGCGCGGGATCTCAATCCACAGTGTCGATTGTGAACAACTGGCGGAGTTACAGAGCCATGCCCCAGAACGTGTAATAGATGCAGTATGGGGTGAAAACTACTCCAGTGGTTATTCTCTTGTGGTCAGGGTAGTCGCAAATGACCGTAGTGGATTACTGCGTGATATCACAACAATCCTCGCCAACGAGAAAGTGAACGTGCTAGGTGTCAGTAGCCGTAGTGACGTTAAGCAGCAGCTAGCAACTATCGATATGACAGTAGAGATTTATAATATCGAGGTGCTAGGCAGGGTGTTAGCGAAGTTGAATCAGTTAGCCGATGTTATTGAGGCCAAACGTCATTCTCAGTGATTTTCGTCATATTTTGAGCCGCAGCGTTGTTGGCTGCGCGCTCTCACCTTAGTCACATACTTATGTATGCTACTGTATTTTCTTCATATTTTGCGTTGTAGGGGTGTTGGCTGCGTTTAGCTACTTGGGTCACATACTTATGTATGCTCCCCAAGATAGCTAATCTTGCCGCCTACCTACAACTCAAACTATTTTGAAAATCGATATTTTTATAAATCGCCATTTTCATATTTTGAGCCGCAGTGTTGTTGGCTGCGCGCTCTCACTTTAGTCACATACTTATGTATGCTCCTGTATTTTCTTCATATTTTGCGTTGTAGGGGTGTTGGCTGCGTTTAGCTACTTGGGTCACATACTTATGTATGCTCCCCAAGATAGCTAATCTTGCCGTCTACCTACAACACAAACTATTTTGAAAATCGATATTTTTATAAATCGCCATTTTCATATTTTGAGCCGCAGCGTTGTTGGCTGCGCGCTCTCCACGCGACAACTCAAACTATTTTGAAATGATCCTTTTCAAGTTTTCTTTGTTGATTGACCTTTATATCTGGTAAGTTTGAGATAAAGATAGCAATGTAGAAACAAAAGAAAATCAAAGGGTAATACAATGAGTCAGGAAAATCGCCAAATCGAACGCTTACTATCCATTATGGCACAGCTTCGCGACCCGAAAACGGGATGCCCATGGGATAAAGTACAAACATTTAAAACGATTGCGCCTTACACACTTGAAGAAACTTACGAAGTACTTGATGCAATAGAACGTGAGGATTTTTCTGACCTAAAAGGTGAACTGGGTGACTTATTATTCCAAGTCGTTTTTTATGCACAAATGGCGAATGAAAAGTCACTCTTTGATTTCAATGATATCTGCCAAGCAGTAAGTGACAAATTGGAGCATCGTCACCCACATATTTTTGATACGAATAATCAACTTTCAAGTTCTGAAGTGATTGAGGGATGGGAAAAGCGTAAAGCAAAAGAACGCGCTGAAAAATCACAATTTTCTGTACTCGATGACATTCCCAACTCACTACCTGCATTGATGAAAGCCTATAAAATTCAAAAACGTTGCGCTTCTGTTGGTTTTGATTGGAATACGCTTGGCCCAGTGGTTGGGAAAGTCCATGAAGAACTCGAAGAAGTCATGGAAGAAGCCACTCAGGTGGTTGTAGACCAAGACCGCCTAGAAGAGGAAATTGGGGATTTACTGTTTGCGACGGTAAATTTGTCTCGTCATCTAGGCCATAAGCCTGAAATAGCGCTGCAAAAAGCTTGTAATAAATTTGAGCGACGTTTTAGGAAAATCGAGAAAAGCTTATCCGAAAGTGGTAATTCTGTAGAAAGTGCTACACTTGAGGAGATGGAGGCGCTCTGGCTGCAGGTTAAAAGCCAAGAATAAAATGTCTCGTCATATTTCGCACTACAGCGTTGTTGGTTGCGTTCGGCTACATGGGTCACATACTTATTATGTATGCTCCCCGAGATATCCTCTCTTGCTGCCTAGCTGTAATGCGAACTATTTAGAGCCATTACATGTAAGTATTGAAACTATTTGTTGTTTTAAGATTTGGATATTGTTGGTTTATTCTAAAAGTAATTTATTCAACATTCCCAAACAAAGCTTCAAAAACAATCAATAACGTGGCATTTTTGGGCGTTAAATAGCGGGTGATAGAGTAAATAGTTATTCAAAATCAAACTTAGTGCAGAATCGCATTTTTTACGCCACAGAATGAGCTGAAAGGATTTAGCTTTTGCTTTTAAACTGTGTTAATGTATAAAAACAGACACAGATGACTATTTTTGAAGCGATAAATAATTTTCGTTTTTAACTTGCTGATAATATTAGAGTATTGATGAAATTTAGCCTTATTATGCTTAGAACATTTGTAGCGAAATTAAGGTTCGGGTATACTGTTTTCCCGTCCTGTTATATCCATCATCTTTTAAACCTAAACTTTCAGGTTCAGCATGAAAACTAACTATATTTTTGTGACCGGCGGGGTCGTATCCTCTCTGGGTAAAGGCATTGCCGCAGCCTCGTTGGCGGCTATACTCGAAGCCCGTGGACTCAATGTAACGATTATGAAACTGGATCCCTACATCAACGTAGACCCAGGTACAATGAGCCCAACCCAACACGGGGAAGTTTTCGTTACAGAAGACGGCGCTGAAACTGACTTGGATTTGGGTCATTATGAGCGTTTCATCCGTACTAAAATGACACGTCGTAACAACTTTACGACAGGCCGTGTCTACTCTGAAGTTCTGCGCAAAGAGCGCCGTGGCGACTATTTAGGCGCTACTATCCAAGTAATCCCTCATATCACTAATGAAATCAAAGACCGTATCATCCGCGGTGGTGAAGGTCATGATGTTGTTCTCGTTGAAGTTGGCGGAACTGTAGGTGATATCGAATCCCTGCCATTCTTAGAAGCTATTCGTCAAATGGCGGCGGAAGTGGGCCGTGAACGCACACTATACTTGCACTTAACCTTAGTGCCATACCTTGCAGCTGCGGGTGAAGTAAAAACCAAGCCAACACAACATTCTGTGAAAGAATTGCTGTCCATTGGTATTCAACCTGACGTATTAATTTGCCGTTCAGACCGTGTGATCCCTGCAAATGAACGTGCGAAAATCGCGTTATTCTGTAATGTTCCAGAAAAAGCGGTTATCTCACTAAAAGACGTTGATTCTATTTATAAAATCCCAGCTTTGTTAAAATCTCAAGGTTTGGATGAATACATCTGTAGCCGTTTCCATATCGATGTGCCTGAAGCGAATCTGTCCGAGTGGGAACAAGTTATTTACGAAGAAGCTAATCCAGCGGGTGAAGTCACCATTGGGATGGTAGGTAAATACGTTGAGCTACCAGATGCATATAAATCTGTTATCGAAGCACTGAAACACGGTGGCTTGAAAAACCGTTTAACGGTGAATATCAAGTTAATCGACTCGCAAGATATCGAAACGCGTGGTGTTGAATTACTGAAAGGTCTGGACGCAATTTTAGTACCAGGCGGTTTTGGTGAACGTGGTGTAGAAGGGAAAATTCTGACGGCACAATATGCACGTGAGAACAAAATTCCTTATTTAGGTATTTGTTTGGGTATGCAAGTTGCTCTGATTGAATTTGCACGTAATGTTGCCAACATGGCAGATGCAAACTCAACAGAATTCAAAGCAGATTGTAAATTCCCAGTTGTTGCGCTGATTACAGAATGGCGTGACGAAGAGGGTAACGTTGAAGTGCGTTCTGAAGAGAGCGACCTTGGCGGTACAATGCGTGTTGGTGGCCAGCAGTGTCATTTAGTGAATGGCAGCTTAGTCCGTGATATGTATGGTTCTGATACCATCGTTGAACGTCACCGTCACCGTTATGAAGTGAATAATTTATTACTGAAACGCATTGAAGATGCGGGCCTGAAAATTGCGGGTCGTTCAGTAGATAACAAGCTGGTGGAAATTATTGAAAACCCAAATCACCCTTGGTTTGTGGCTTGCCAATTCCACCCAGAGTTCACTTCGACCCCAAGAGATGGTCACCCGTTATTTGCAGGTTTTGTTAAAGCCGCTGGTAAGTACCAGAAAGGTGAGTTGAAATAAGATATGGGGAAGTCGGCGCAATGGCACCAACTTCCCGAAATTTAACTTGTACTGAGGAAAACCTAATGTCCAAAATTGTTAAAGTGATCGGCCGTGAAATCATTGATTCTCGTGGTAACCCAACTGTTGAAGCTGAAGTTCACTTAGAAGGTGGATTTGTTGGTTTAGCAGCTGCACCATCAGGTGCATCTACAGGTTCTCGTGAAGCTCTGGAACTGCGTGACGGTGATAAAGCACGTTTCCTGGGTAAAGGTGTTCTGAAAGCTGTTGGTGCAGTTAATGGCCCAATCGCAGACGCCCTAATCGGTAAAGATGCAAAAGATCAAGCAAACATCGATAAAATCATGATTGACCTTGATGGCACTGAAAACAAATCTAAATTTGGTGCGAACGCAATTCTGGCTGTTTCTTTAGCAAACGCAAAAGCAGCAGCAGCGGCAAAAGGTATGCCTCTGTATGAGCATATTTCTGACCTGAACGGAACTCACGGCCAATATTCTATGCCTCTGCCAATGATGAATATCATCAACGGTGGTGAGCACGCAGATAACAACGTTGATATCCAAGAGTTCATGATCCAACCTGTTGGCGCACCAACGCTGAAAGAAGCAGTTCGCATGGGTTCTGAAATTTTCCATCACTTAGCGAAAGTACTGAAATCTAAAGGTATGAACACCGCTGTTGGTGATGAAGGTGGTTATGCACCTAACTTAGAATCTAACGCAGCAGCGTTAGCCGCTATCAAAGAAGCGGTTGAGCAAGCGGGTTACGTATTAGGTAAAGACGTGACTTTAGCGATGGACTGTGCAGCATCTGAGTTCTTCAACGCAGAAACAGGTAACTATGAACTGAAAGGCGAAGGCAAAACCTTTACTTCAGAAGAGTTCACCCACTACTTAGAAGAACTGACTAAACAGTACCCAATCGTGTCTATCGAAGATGGCCTGAATGAGTCTGATTGGGATGGTTTCGCATACCAAACTAAAGTTCTTGGTGACAAAATCCAACTGGTTGGTGACGACCTGTTTGTAACTAACACTAAGATCCTGAAAGAAGGTATCGATAAAGGCATCGCTAACTCTATCCTGATTAAATTCAACCAGATCGGTTCTTTAACTGAAACTCTGGCTGCAATTAAAATGGCGAAAGATGCTGGCTATACAGCGGTTATCTCTCACCGTTCAGGTGAAACTGAAGATGCAACTATCGCTGACTTAGCGGTTGGTACTGCAGCAGGTCAAATCAAAACAGGTTCTATGAGCCGTTCTGACCGTGTTGCTAAATACAACCAGTTAATCCGTATTGAAGAAGCTCTCGGTAACAGCGCACCATTCAACGGTTTAAAAGAAGTTAAAGGCCAAGCATAATTAAAGTTGCTTAGCACATTGATTAGAAAGGGAAGCGAAAGCTTCCTTTTTTTATATGAATTAAATTATGTCATAAATTAATTATAACACTATTAATCTTATTAATTAAAAGTTTATCTTAAATGTAATTTAAAAAATTTAATTTGGTGAGAGTTATTTATTTTTCATGATAAAAGTAAATGCTCAATTTTTTAATCATTAAATTAAAGGATAAATTATGGGGAAAGATAGTTATAACTCAATGCTTTGGCTGGCTAGATCTGGGCGATATATAATAGAAAACGATGATAAATATAATGAGTTAATTAAAAAGATAAAAATAGATTTCAAGCTAAATAATAATTCCTGGAATGATTTGTTAAGGGGGAATAAAAAAGAAATAGAGGGTAAAATAACGGATGTTATTTACCATTTATATAGTAATGATAAGCCGGATAATTCTGAAAGTTTAAATAAAGAAGAAAAAGAACGTTTCTTAGAAAGTTTTGAATCGCTATTAACTGAAGGTGTTAGAGAAAAAGTTGAAATTAAGGTTCAAGGTCAAAATGAAAGACCTTTTTTTGAGTTAACAAAAGAACAGTTACTTAATGGTAGTGCATATCGTATTTTGCCTAAAGATTATCGTAAAAGGTATTTAACTCGCTCTCATTTAATGGCTAGGCTAACGATTAATGTTAATAAAAAAAATTATGAAAACCTCGCAAAGGCATTGATTGAAATATACGATCATGACTTAAATAAGAACATTATCCAAGCAAAAATAATGGGACCTAGAAAATTAGGCAGATTAACCGATCAAGCAGTTATTTATCTGGCCGAAGCTGATCTCGAAAAAGCACAAGAAGTTAGTCAGCAATTGATAGACTTACTACCACCGGATGCGCTAGTTGACCATACGCCTATTGGCATGACGCAACTTATGAAAGGGATATCATATTCGGAAACAATGGGTGGGCAATCCACTAGCCACGGAGAATCAAGAGCAGTGATAATGGCAAAGGCGATTACTGAGTCATTATTAACAGATGAGAAATTAAAAATAGTTCTACCTAGAATGCTACAGCATTATGGTTATGACAGTAAAGATCCTGCATTTATATCTTTAGCAATTAAAGATGGATTTTTAAAAACAAGCCTGTATCATCCTGAAATAGAGCATGAAATAGAAACTCCAAGTCGAGATATTCAGAATTTTACGTTGAATCCTGAAGTGTTTTGTTATGGTTATAAACTTAATGAAAGTAGTTTAAATAAAATCAAGAATATACCTGAAATAGGCAAGGTGATATTCTATAGAAATAATCACGGGTATGATGTCAATTTTGTTGATAATAGCTATGAAGCAGGTATCCCTTATGCTTTAGATTGTTATTTTTTAAATACAGATTTGAAAGAAAAAGAAAGTGAAGTACCTGAATATGTCAATGTATCAAAAAAAAATCCGATAAATAAATTTATATTTATTGGGGAAATAATGAAAGGTTCAGTTATTGTTACTGATTTTGATTCGGAATCGTATCGGGTCTACTATGATAATAGATATCATAGCTCACTATTATACGACAATGTTGTCATGGCAGTAGATGAAATGGATTATTTTAATGAAAGAAAAACTGGTGCTAATATGTTTATGTATTTTAATGGTGAACAATGGAAATTAATACATCAGAAATCGAGTGAGAATGATAAACTAATCTATGAACCAAATAAAATAATGCATTTATCACCAGGTGAATATTCATTTGAGTCAAATAATAGTAAGTTTTTGGAATATAGAATATCTGTTCATGAAAAATTGAAAATGTTTGCTAATAAATTAGATGTTGATATTTATGGGAGTGATAAAGATAAAAAAACAAGTATTGATTGGAACGATTTATCTCATAAAATAAAAAAGAAATTAAAAGTAAAATCAAATGAGTTTGAAATTAAAGCTAAAGAAATAAATGAATTATTGAAGGTGGAAAGAAATAGTGAGGTCATTGCTAAAACAAAAGATCTTATCGAAATTAATCGGGTGTTAAATTCAGTAGAGATTAAACAATTCAATGAAGTTTATTCCAATATCTTTGATGTAGAATATGCCTATTTTTGGCAAGGAATAAAACGAAAAAAAGGTATGGATTCGGTTGTTAAAGCAAAGAGTTCACAGAGTTCGGAGTTTCAAGATAATATATTGGTATCGGAGCGATACGAAAATTTATTATATCTACATAAGATAACAAGAAATAAAAATTTTAGAGAAAATTTTTTTGAGGGAACAAAAAACTATCAGAAAGAGGTTATAGACGGGTTTGATAATTCGATGACATCACTGGAGTTAAAAAAACTCTATCTGACTGCTGATTTTACTGCTAAGGAGCGAGGCGCATTATATCGTCATGTTCAGGATGCCAGCTATGCTGAATACATAGATAAAGTATTACTAGATACAGGTAAGATTAGTGAGTTCTTCTATGATAATGGCAGTAAGGTTAATCGATTGATACCTCAAGATTTCTATTTATCGGCAATTAAAAGCGATTCAGGTGGACGGTGTTATCCATTGGTCAGAGCCATGTCGGTTGCACTTGTTAAAGAGGGGGAAATCGGAGCTAATAAATTAATTGATAAACTATTTATATCTGCAGCAAACCCTGAAGAAAGAAACTCCTACCTATTAAAAGAAGGTTTGAAGAATTTACATTCCAATACAGACGCAATTGAGTCTTCGGATAATTATGGAAGGCTAACGTTAAAAAGTATTAAAAATTTACTAGATATACGTGATGAAACGATGATGTTAGCAGTTAATAGTCAAAACCATTCTATGTTAATAGGAAAGATGATTAACTCAAATAAAAAAACTTTTTATTTTTATGACCCCAATTTTGGTGTTTTTTCATTTGACGACAGTACAACAATGTTTTCTGCAGTGAAAAAGTTTTTTATTGATAAGCAATTTTCATCCTATTATTCTGCGTATGAAATTGATAAAAAACCCGCATTTAATACAGTGTATATTGATACCGAAAAAATGGATTTAGTTTCTATAGGCAATAATTTAACTGTTGGTGATTTGAGTGAGGAGGAAGATTTAACCGTTATTGAGGTTAGGCAAAATAAAGCGAATGAAATTGTAAAAAGTCAAAATGAAATTTATAGTGACTTACAACTTAAACAATCATTGATTATTTTAGATGCTCAACAGTGGGCTGATAAAATTAGTGAAGCAACCTATAAAATTTCATCAGAAAATCAATTAGAAGGAAAATGGTTACCGCTTTTTTATAATATTGAAAGAAAATCGGAGGGGCAATATCGTATTCAGTTTATTCATGTTGACGATCCCAGTTTAACCCGCTGGGTTGAAACGACAGATAGGACATTCGCTGAATTTCACCAGTATAACATCGAAAGAATGAAGGAGTTTACACAGTATTATCATTTGCAAGGTGACGAATTCGAATTAAAAGAACAAAGTATAGAAGGATGTTCCATTGATGGGCTAAATGCTGGAATAGCTATTCAGGCAATAATTCAATGGTCTGAAGATAGAAATCGTAATGAAAATACAAAAGTGAATAGCAAAACGAATTTATCCGCAGCATTAAAAATTCATAGCTATGTTAATTATGCATTAATGACTCACAGTATAGCGAAAGACGGGATTCACGTTACCCAGCTAGTGGGTACAGCAATGAGAAGAAACACACAAATCACCTCAACAAGTATCGGTTTTTTTAATTCGTCACTAGCACGAGTGGCGAATGAAGGCCTAATGTCAGTGTTTAATGGCGCGTTAATTGGTTTTGATATTTATGAATTGAGCCAAGCTGAAAATGAGTCACAAACAGTTGTATTTGGAACTCAACTAGCATTTGATTCTGCTAGCCTAATTGCTAGCACAGCTGCTATAGGTGCAAATGCACTAGGTTATACAACTGCTTCTGCTTCATTCGGGGGGATGGGGGTTATTGTCGCAGGGTTAGGCATTGGTTTTTCTGCATTGGCACGTAATTTTGCTGAAATCGGGGAAAGTGCTAAAGCCGTGGGGCTTTATTTTCATGCATTGGATATTGCCTATCAAAATGGTGGATATGAATATAAATCAGAAGAGAATGTACTCATTCCTCGCTTTGGTGCAATTTTTAAGACATTGGATTTACAAAATAATTTAGTTGAGTTTGATAGCCAATATATTTATCGGACGAGTGATAAGTCATCAGGTGGAGGCCGGAGAAATTATATTTTTTGGGCGGGTAATTTTCCGACAATAGTGCGCGATAGACAACAAGCTATTAATATTAGAGAAGGTATAGGTTATCAAGATAAAACACATCATGTTAATTTTTCAGACAGAGAGATACTCTTTTTACCTATTACACCTAAGTCATTCTTAAAATATGATTATAATTTATGGCCAGGAGCAACAACTCGGCATGATAGTGGGTTTGATGTCATTCGCCGTTTGGAGGAAACAAACCACTTTGATTATGATTTTTATATTTTCCCTAGCGAAAATACGATTACACATATTTATCATGAGTATGTGGAAACACCCGTGGCCGTTAAGCTAGATGCGAATAAAAGAAATTTAGTCATTCCTAGTATCCCTATAGAATGGCGAAACTTTATGAACTATAAAATTTATGGGAATGGGGGGGAATATAAACTTACCTTGAACGAAGGTGCTAAAATTACATTAATCGAAAACTCAGATGAGTGGCATCCTTCTCATTGGTTGATTAATGCTACAGTATTGAAAAATGATAAAATAGAAATATTTGAAAATAGAATTAAAGTAGGTGGTGTTGATATTTATATTGAAGAAAAAAATAGAAGTGGAAAATATTTCATTGTAACAAAAAAAAATGAAACTAATGAAATAGACTTTTTAAACAAAAGAATAAATGTTATTAGTGAAAATGAGAATAGCTGGAAGGATGATATTCCAGGCTTTGAGCGCTATCTTCATGAATTAGTAAAAGAACATAGATTTAACCAACAATATGTAATTATTGAAAACTATCAATATCATGGGAATAATGTTGGTAGAGCTTATTTTGAGGTTAAAAATGAGCGGTTCATCTTCACTCATTCAATAGAACAAGAAAAAAGTAAAGGAATTTTAGGGGCGGTATTAGAGAATACTGCCATATTTTATTCATTAGAGTTGCCATTGATATGGGTTACAGAGATAGAAAGCGGTAACATATTTGCAGAGTATCGTTTAAAAAATAACCAGTCAAGGCCGTTTGAAATACTAAACTCATGGAAAAATAAAGATATTATTTATTTTTCGTGTCGCTATAAAGATACTAATGAAACCGCTAACTACCAAATCATTGATAGTAAAATAGAAATAGTCAGCCTAACGGCTTCACCAGATGTACTGATCCGTTTGGCAAAAACGCCAACAAATTTAGCGGGGCATAAGTCGGAAGAGATATTACAAAATTATCTGATTCACAATGAAAATAATGTTCAATATGAGAGCATTGATTATCAGAATATCGCTGATATGGTTATGATTTCAGGACAAGCGGATCAGCAAATATACCATCGATATTGGCTACGAAAGAAAGACGATACATTGATTAAGCCCAATTTATCGCCATCTCTGGATTATGGAGTATTTCCTAGAGAAAGAGAACGGTTACAAAGCCACTGGGCAATTCCAGAAGATTTAAATTTAGCAGGTTCATTATTTGATAGTGAAGGTACTGAAATTTTTTATTTCTATAGTGATAAAGAGAAAGTAATTTATCAACAAAAAGGTGCTGGACAAGATATTTTAAATGCAATAAAACCCTCTGCTTGGTTTATGTATACCCCTAATCTTGAGCGAGCTTTTACATGGAAAGGTCATATTATGACTGTCGACACATATGGTGTAGTCAGTCAAATTAATGCGAAAGGTGATCTCTCTGTCGTTGCATTAAATGATAAGTGGTTTCAAGGTCATCCTTACTGGTGGAGAGATTTAGAAAACAAATATCGAGATAAATCTGCTTTAGCATTACTTGGAATTAAAAATGAAAATAATGAAAATGTGCTACCAGCCTGGTTTGATCATGGAAATATCGTTATTGCACATCAGCTGTCTTCGGAAAATGAGCTGCAGTTTTTAGGGGCGAATATCAATAACTCTGGGGCATTAATTTTTGATAAAAAGCAAAAGAAATTATACGAACAACCTTTCGTTACTGAAAAAGAACTGTTAGTTGCTTTCAATGATGATGCTAAATTAATCAACAATATATTATTGCCACCTATTAAAAATCTGTATCCTAGTTTTGAGTTTAATAATATTGAAGTCGTTTCTGGGGGGCTATTAATGTCGGCTGAAAGTGGTGAGATTTTTTATGTTGATCTCTTAAGTAGCCAATCAAATAGTCAATTTAATCATTTAAGTTCTTCATTGATTATTCATGGTGGAAAAGGTGATGATATTTTAAGCCCTACTGTTATTGATGATGTTAAAAATATTGTACTCAGTGGTGGGGAAGGGCAGGACAGGTATTTAATTTCGATGGAGACATGGAAAAATTATCAAACCATCATTATTGATAATGACAGCTATGATGAGATAGAGGATCTTATTATTTTGCCTGTGGTGGATGTGAAATCATTAATAGTAATGCGTAGAGATGACGATTTAGTGGTTTTTGATATGCATTCATCTACAACATTAATATTAAGGCAGGTATTCGATGAAGAATCAAAAGGACGCCATCATTTAAGAATACAGATGAATAATCAACCGAATACGATGAGTTTGGAAGCGTTTTCTGAGGAAGCTATTCATGTTGAGTCTCTTTTTAAGATAGATAAAAAAACAAGTGATGAAGCAATGGCGAGTAGTGAACACTATACACAACTTATTGTAGATAAAATAACGTCATTTAATGTTGATGATAGAGCTCATCTACAAGGGGGAAATGATTTATTACTTTCAACAAATACAGCATATAGTCACTCTCGTTTATTAACGAATAGGGTGTCAAAATATTAATATAATCTTACTGGTGATTATATTTTAGGGTGGTTTTATTCAGTAAATATCTATTCTTGATTTAAACGCCAGTAAATTATTTTTTACTAGAATAGCATGAAAATAATATTTAAGTTAAGTGTCATATATTTCGAATATAACATTTCGTTATTTACGAGTTAATTGGTAGGTTTTTTGGAGTTAATGATAATTGTCGTTAAATTACACGGTGTAGATCGCACTTTTGGCTACTCCACATTTTCATTCCATTCAATTAACTCTATATTTCAGACCTCGTAAATAAATATTAACAATAATACTCGAAAACAATTTGCTTCCGAGCTATGGAGTTTTACATGGATGCTTCTGAATCTTTGACGCCGGCAGTAAGTCCTACTCCCGCAAATAAGCGTGGTTGGATTATTTTAGCAATTGATATTGTGCTGCTAATTGTACTCTTGAAATACCTGCCCTTTGATGAAAAAGCGAATGCAGGTTTAGCAATGATGGTCTTCATTGGTGTGCTTTGGTTAACTGAAGCTATACACGTCACAGTGACAGCGCTCTGTATTCCTATTTTAGCAGTAGTCCTAGGGCTAATGAATACAGGGGATGCACTTAAATCCTTTGCAAACCCAATCATTTTCTTATTTTTTGGGGGATTTGCGTTAGCAACGGCTTTACACATTCAAGGCCTAGATAGGCTTATAGCCAATCGCTTATTAATGGCAGCGCGAGGGCGTCTTTCTATTGCCGTATTATTGTTATTCGGTGTCACAGCAGGCTTATCAATGTGGATCAGTAACACAGCAACAGCGGCAATGATGTTACCGCTTGTGCTCGGTATTTTGTCCAATCTTGATGTGCGCCATGAACGTAATACCTTTGTGTTTGTATTACTTGGTGTTGCTTATAGTGCAAGTATTGGTGGATTAGGAACGATTGTTGGTAGTCCTCCAAATGCCATTGCAGCTTCTGCTTTAGGTTTAGATTTTCTGTCTTGGATGAAATATGGCATTCCAATTATGGTTGTCTTATTGCCAATGATGTTTGTTTTGATGTATATGATGCTGCGACCAAATCTTAAACATCGCTTTGAAATTGAATTAGAGCATGTTCAATGGAACAGCAAGCGTATTACTGCAATGGTCATATTCTTGTTAGCTGTAGTCTGTTGGATCACCAGTACTTTCATAAGTGACGCGTTCGGTGGTGTAAAAGATTTAGATACCATCATTGCGATGAGCGCCGCAATTCTCATTTGTATTACAGGTGTTGCAAGTTGGTCTCAGATTCAAAAAAACACAGAGTGGGGCGTATTGATGTTATTCGGTGGTGGTCTAACACTGAGTGCAATTTTAAGCTCTTCTGGCGCAAGTAAAATTATGGCTGATTGGATGCAGCTGACATTTGGTCAAAGCCATTGGTTTGTTATCATTTTAGCAGTCACGACGTTTATCATTATTTTGACAGAATTCACCAGTAATACTGCGAGTGCTGCATTATTAGTGCCTATTTTTGCAACAGTGGCTGAAGCGTTAGGGATGCCAGTGATTGTACTGACAATGATTATCGGTATTGGCGCATCGTGTGCCTTCATGTTGCCAGTCGCAACACCGCCAAATGCGATAGTGTTTGGTTCGGGTTATATTCGTCAAATAGAAATGGTGAGAGTCGGGGCTGTATTGAATGTCGCTTGTATCATTGTGATTTCATTATTTGCTTGGTTCTTCTGGATGTAGTTAGAAAAATATACCTTACGGCCTCTTCTTTTGAGGCCGTTTTACATTGTTGTGCTGCATTTCGATATTATTGAAGGGGGCGTGCGACAAGTGCTTGTTGATTTTTCCCTATCTGAATAACTCCTGTATTTGTAAATGTAATTTCACTGTTACCACGCAACGAAAAATTCATCGCTTTAATTATTCCCTGTATATCGATTTTATTTTGAGGGCAAAGAAAATCATTAGTACATTGATATTGATGACTTTCTAGCATTATGGTGTGCCCTGTTAATTTTGCTTGTTCACTTAATTCAAAGATATTCCCCTGAAAATAAGGGACATCTGTTTTGAATTTAGTGCTGTGTTTTACCACACCTTCACTGGGAGAAAGTGTTCCACTGCCTGATGCACTGATGTAGTTTTGCAAGGCAGCATTGATATTGAGGTTATTTTGCAGTTTTATTTGATCGGCAAAAACATTCATTTTAGATAGCTGAATTGGATTGCCTTGTTGTTGGCTTATGCTGACGAGCCCAGCCGGTTGGGTTGAAAACTTAAGGTTACTATAGTCCTCCTGTTTTTTAGGGTTGAGTTGTTTCTTATTTTCTTTGTTTCTACTGTATTGTTGTTCTAGTTTCCCTGCAATTAAAGACAGACTATTGATATTATTTATCGCGCCTTTTTTCCACGAGATACCATTTGGGTTTGCAATAACCAAGTTTGCACGTTGACCCTTGATACCCAAGATCCCTTGAATTTGCGTTTCTTCGGTGCCCGTCACTTCTGCGAGTATTAACTTGGCTGCCTTATCATTCAAGTTGTTATTACTGGCTATATCATTATTAAAAACCAAACCGTGTTCATTTGAAGATAACGTTTCAAATGTATTGAATGAAATATGGTTTTTTAGTGGTGCATTGATATTGATGATTTTGGCTTTATCAATGCTGATTTCATTTGCATTAGTGATAAGCGGTGAAAATAAGAAAATGGCCGTAATTGTTTGTGCCGCTATTGATTTCATTTATCAGCTCCCTGCTATTAAAAAATTCCTTCATCGCTAACGAGTATAAGGGGTAATGCATTTTTCAAAGCAATCAAAAAATAGTATGGGATTGATAGAAACAATCAAAATAGGGTAACTGTATTGGATTAAGAATAAAAAAAGAGCCACATTTCTGCGGCTCCTATTTTAGGTCACTTATCAGCAATTAGTGCGCTGTTGGTGGATGGCTGTGTTCAATATCTTCAGACTTCTTAGAGAAGCGGCGACGGATCACCACAAAGAAGACGGGAACAAAGAAGATAGCCAGTGAGGTTGCAGCGAACATACCTCCCAGAACGCCCGTACCTACTGAGTTCTGAGATGCAGAACCTGCACCATTACTAAACACTAGCGGGATAACACCTAACATAAATGCCAATGATGTCATCAGGATTGGTCGTAAACGCATCTTAACGGCCTCTAGCGTTGCTTCAACTAACCCTTTACCTTCTTTTTCCATCAAGTCTTTGGCGAATTCAACAATCAAGATTGCGTTTTTCGCCGAGAGCCCAATGGTTGTTAACAGGCCTACCTTAAAGTAAACGTCATTATCTAAACCACGGACGCTGGTAAAGAGTAATGCACCGATAATACCCAGTGGAACCACTAACATAACGGAGAATGGCACTGACCAGCTTTCATAAAGTGCAGCCAGACAGAGGAATACCACTATCAAGGAAATCGCATACAGAGCAGGGGCTTGGTTACCTGCTAAGCGTTCCTGATAGGACATACCCGTCCACTCATAACCAATACCTTCCGGTAGGTTTTCAGTTGTTAGTTTTTCCATCAATAGCATCGCATCACCGGTACTTTGACCTGGTGCTGCTTGGCCTTGAATATTCATCGCAGGTACACCGTTATAACGCTCTAAACGTGGTGAACCAAACTTCCAAGGGTCTTTGGATTCATCTAAGAATGCAGAGAATGGAACCATTTTACCTTGGTTATTACGAACATACAGGTTGCTAATATCCGATGGCAACATACGACTTTCTGCATCACCTTGTACGTAAACTTTCTTAACACGACCACGGTCGATAAAGTCGTTCACATAGCTTCCACCAAAGACGGAGCTGAGTGTTGCGTTAATATCGCTGATTGCGACGCCTTGTGCCTGTGCTTTTTGTTGGTCAATGTAGATACGGTATTGTGACGTATCATCTTGTCCATTTGGACGAACACCTTGGAGCATTTCTGGATGTTGGGCCGCTAAACCAAGTAATTGGTTACGTGCTTGCATCAGTTTGTCATGCCCTAAGTTACCTTTATCAACTAATTCGAAGTCAAAACCGTCTGCGGTACCTAATTCAACAATTGCAGGTAGGTTAAAGGCGTAAATTAGCGCTTCCTGTTTCTTGGACATCGCGATATTTGCGCGTTGTACAATCGCATCAACATGGTTTTCATCACCTTTACGTTCGCTCCAGTTTTTCAGAACGACGAAGGCGAGACCCATATTTTGACCTTGACCAGCAAAGCTAAAGCCCCCAACGGTAAAGACAGATTCAACATTGTCTTTTTCGTCAGTGTGGTAGTAGTTATTTACTTCATCCAACACGGCTTGGGTTTGTTCTTGTGTTGATCCTGGCGGTAATTGAACCATTGACAGGAATACACCTTGGTCTTCTGCAGGTAAGAAGGACGACGGCAAACGAACAAACATAAATGCCATGCCTGCCACTAAAATCAGGTAAATAACAAGGTAACGACCTGTGCCGTTAAGCATGCGGCTTACGCTGTCTGTGTAGTGGTGAGCTTGCTTTTCAAACGTTCTGTTAAACCACCCAAAGAACCCTTTTTGGCTACCATGGCTGCCTTTCTCAATAGGCTTCAACATCGTCGCACACAGTGCCGGTGTTAAAATCATGGCCACCAGAACTGACAGGATCATGGACGAAACAATGGTAATTGAGAACTGACGGTAAATTGCCCCTGTTGAACCACCAAAGAAGGCCATTGGGATGAATACCGCAGACAGAACCATTGCAATACCGACTAACGCACCTTGGATTTGACCCATTGATTTTTTGGTCGCTTCTTTCGGTGATAAGCCTTCTTCTTGCATAACACGTTCAACGTTCTCTACAACAACGATGGCATCATCGACGAGTAGACCGATGGCGAGTACCATCGCGAACATGGTCAAGGTGTTTATTGAGTAACCAAACGCCGATAGGATGGCAAATGTCCCCAACAAGACAACTGGAACGGCAATCGTTGGAATTAATGTGGCACGAATGTTCTGGAGGAACAAATACATAACCACAACAACCAACATGATTGCTTCAACTAACGTTTTAACAACCTCGTTAATTGAGATTTTAACAAATGGCGTTGTATCGTATGGATAAACGATTTCTAACCCTTGAGGGAAGAAAGGTTTCATGTCTTCCAGCGCAGCACGTACGTTGTTAGACGTATCTAACGCATTTGCACCTGTCGCCAGTTTGATACCAATACCTGCTGCTGGTTTCCCGTTAAAGCGTGCGATCGTACTGTAGTTTTCTGCACCTAACTGAACGTCAGCAACATCTTTAATACGAACTTGAGAACCGTCTTGGTTAACACGCAGTAAGATATTGGAAAACTCTTCTGCATTATTTAAACGTGTCTGTGCAATGATTGAGACGTTTAAACGTTGGTTTGCAATTGACGGTGAACCACCGAGTTGTCCTGCTGCGACTTGGTTATTTTGAACCTTGATAGCATTAATGACATCGGTTGTCGTCATGTTGTATTTAACAAGCTGTTCAGGTTTTAACCAAATACGCATCGCATATTGGGTACCAAACAGCTGTGTTTCACCCACACCATTTACACGGCTTAATGGGTCTTTAATATTCGAACCTACATAGTCGGCAATGTCATATTGGCCCATTGAGCCATCATTAGACACGAAACCTGCAACCATTAAGAACGAACTTGTTGATTTATCGACACTAATACCTTGCTGCTGAACTTCTTGTGGCAGCAATGGCATCGCCAGTTGCAATTTATTTTGCACCTGTACTTGCGCGATATCACCATCAGTTCCTGCTTCGAAAGTAAGCGTAATGCTTGCAGAACCTGATGAGTCACTGCTCGATGACATATATACCAAGTTATCGATACCGTTCATATTCTGTTCGATAACCTGAGTTACTGTGTTTTGTACCGTCTCGGCATCCGCTCCCGGATAGTTAGCTGAAATAGAAACAGCCGGCGGTGCGATAGTCGGGTACTGAGAAACAGGTAACTGGATAATTGCCAACAGACCAGCAAGCATGGTGATAATCGCAATTACCCACGCAAAAATTGGTCTTTCTATAAAAAACTTAGGCATTAATCAGCCGCTCCCTTATTTAGACTTTTCTTCAGGTTTAGCCTGATTGTCTATGGATTGCGTTTCTAAGTTTGCTTCCTTAGGATTCACAACAATTCCTGGTTTGATTTTTTGTAAGCCAATGACGACAACGCGATCACCTGCTTTTAAGCCATCTTTAATCAGCCATTTGTTGCCAACCGCTTGTCCTGCTTTAACCGTTCTGACTTCAATTTTGTTCTCTGCGCCAACAACCATGACTTGAGAGGTGCCTTGAGCAGTACGCGATAAGCCTTGTTGAGGAACCAGAATTGCATTTTCAACAACGCCATCTTCTAAAATTGCACGGACAAACATTCCCGGAAGTAACTCTTTATTCGGGTTAGGGAAAACGGCTCTCATTGTGATGGAACCTGTGGTTTCATCAACGGTGACATCAGAGAACTCGAGAACACCTTTTTGTGCGTATTCTTGGCCATTGTTATTAATTAAACTAACAGGTGCCTGACCAGATTCTTTCTGCACAGCGCCTTGTGCTATCTCATTTTTTAGACGTAGGAAATCATCGCTCGATTGCGTTACGTCAACATAGATAGGGTCAAGTTGCTGAACACGCATTAATTCAGTCGCTTGGCCTGTAGAAACCAACGCCCCTTCAGTCACATTCGATTTGCCAGTACGGCCACTGATTGGTGCGGTTACTTTGGTATAGTTCAGGTTGATACGTGCAGTTTCAACAGCTGCTTCCGCTGCTTTGACGGCAGCAAGCGCTTGAGCATAGGTTGAAGTCGCTTGGTCGTATTCTTGCTGACTAATGTAATTCGTCCCTAACAATGGTTTATAACGCTTAACCGTCAGCGCCGCGATATTTGCATTCGCTTGCGCTTTTGCAAGTTCTGCTTTTGCACTGTCATAGGTCGCTTGGAAAGGAGCGGGATCAATTTGATACAAAGATGTTCCTGCTTCTACGTCGCTACCTTCTTTATAATTACGTTTTAAAATGATGCCGCTCACTTGTGGGCGAACCTCGGCAACACGGAATGCAGATGTACGGCCTGGTAACTCGGTCTTGAGAGTCAGAGGTTCGGCTTTCAGCGTAACAATTCCTACTTCAGGCGCCGGGCGTTCTCCGCCACCTTGTTGTTCATCGTTACAACCTGATAAAGCTAAGCCACCTGAAAGAACCAACAGAGCCAGAGGTAACACCCCTCTGTTTTTTCGCATAAGTTAACCTCAATTAATCAATATGAGTTCAAAACAAAAATAAGAAAAATGGTAAACAATATGATTTATCACTGTGCTATAGTACAAACATACACGAATGTATGTAAATCAGCTTTCGATAGAAACGGGTCACAATGGCACGAAAAACTAAACAACAGGCTGAAGAAACCCGTCAGGAAATATTAGATGCTGCCATCAAAACATTCTCTGAGCGAGGAGTTTCAGCCACATCATTAGCCGACATTGCAAAAGCAGCGGGGGTAACCCGAGGTGCAATATATTGGCATTTTAAAAATAAAGTTGATCTCTTTTATCAGGCCTGCGAGTTTGGTGATAACCAAATAATCCAAGCCGAAGAATATTATCGTTCTAAATATACCAATGATCCACTTTCAATACTAAGAGAATTATTGATTTTTATTTTGACCGACTTCATCGACAACCCTAAAAACCGTGCGTTGATGGAAATTTTCTTTTTAAAATGTGAATTAGTGGGCGAAATGGCGGAATTAGTCGATTTTAAACGGGCTAATTATGTGGCTAGTCAGTGTCGTATTGTCGATAATTTGCAAGATTGTATCGATGCAGGGCAATTACCAGCTGACCTTGATATTGAATGCGCCGCCATCATGATCCGTTCATTAATGTCGGGTTTATTAGAAAACTGGTTATTACAACCTGAGAACTTTAATATAAATCAACACACGTTAACGTTGGTTGAGACACTATTAGAGACGTTAAAATGTAACCCAGCCATACGGCTTAAACCCACTCAAATATAATAAACTGGAGTAACAGATGGCATCTATTCTGATTATCGCTAACGGCGCACCTTATGGCAGCGAAACTTTATTTAACTCACTGCGCCTTGCTATCACGCTAAAAGAGCAAAATTCAGATTTAGATTTAAAAATCTTTTTAATGTCAGATGCAGTTTGTGCAGGTTTAGCAGCTCAAAAACCGAAAGAAGGATACAATCTTCAGCAAATGTTAGAAATTTTAACGGCCCAAGGTGTGCCTGTTAAATTATGTAAAACATGTACCGATGCTCGTGGTATCAGTGAGTTAACTTTAGCAGATGGTGTTGAAGTTGGTACATTAGTTGAATTGGCTAGCTGGACATTAACATCAGAGAAAGTCTTAACATTCTAATTTGTTAGTTTAAAATGTTGCTCTAATTGTATGTGCTGGTAATGTGTTACTGGCACTTTGCTTTTTTGAATAACATACTGAGCAAAGAAAGAGTATGAGTGGGTATAAGGATATTACGATGATAAAACAACATAGAATAGAGCGGTATTTTATTAGCGCTGCGTTGTTACTCGCAATGATATTTTTTTCTTACTCTGCATCTGCTTTAACTCCAAATAACCTGCCTAGCAAAAACGACATTAAAAGTTCGCTCACCGCATTAAGTAAAAAAAGTAGCTTAAGTGAAGAAGAAAAATTGGTGCGTGGGGACTTAGAAAAAACATCCGATTTTTATAATGAATTAGATAAACTCGAACAGCGAACAGAAGAACTGCAAAAAAAACTTAATCGAACCAGTGAAGAATCAAGAATTGCCGTTCAAGGTTTACAACAAGTTAGAAATGAAAGCCAACAACAGGCTTCGCAATTTGCTGAAAAGATAAAAAATAGCTCACTTTCCCAATTAGAAGCCCTACAAGCGACCTATTTAGAAAACTTACAGTCGGAACAAAACGACCTCGCAACCTATAATAGCCAACTAATCGGTTTACAAACCCAGCCAGAACGCGCACAGGCGTTGATGTTGGATAATGCTCGGCGGTTACAAGAAATTCGTAATGAACTTAATAGCACACTTAATGATTCAGTGAGCTTGCGACCATCTCAAGTTGATATGCTGCAAGTTGAGCAGTATCTCTTACAGCAACAAAATGAATACCAAAAACGTATTTTGCAAACCAATACGCAATTGCAAGATGTTCTGCAAAAGCAACGTGACTATACCGCTGCATATATTGCTCAGCTTGAGGATCATGTTCAACAGTTACAAGCCGCTATCAGCAATCGCCGTCTAGATGATTCCCAATCAACGGTGCGTGAAGCATTAGATACCTCTGAAGCGGATATTCAAGCGCAGCAAAACCCAGTCATCCAAAAAGAAATCGCTATCAATAATGCGCTCAGCGATCGGTTGATCCAAGTGACAGAAGATAGCAATAAGCTGGTGCAAAATGGCATTCGTGTTAAAGCGTGGCTAGAAAGGGCGACACAGTCAGAACGTAATTTGAAAGAGCAAATTAACGTTTTACGTGGGAGCTTATTGCTATCTCGTATCTTATTCCAACAGCAAATTGATTTACCGCCAGATATTTTAACCAAAAACTTGCCAGTGACGATTGCGGATTTACGTCTCGAACAGTTTGATATTAATCAGCAGCGTGATGCGTTATATCAACCTAATGACTACATCTCTGGCATAGAGAGCCAACTGGCTGTCAAAACAGGTGAAGAGCAGGGTAGCGGTTCATTGCTATCAACAGATGATAAGGCAGCATTGACCAAGCTTTTAGATGTCAGGCGTGGCTTGTTAGATGAGCTAAACCAGCAACTGGGCGGGCAAATCTCCCAAGCGATTAACTTGCAACTCGACCAAAACCAATTATTGAGTGTGGTAAGCTCCCTTGAAAGTACATTAGCTCAGCAAATATTTTGGGTGAACAGCAATAAACCGATGGATGTGGAGTGGATTAAAACCTTCCCTGAAGCCGCGGCAGCCCAAATCAGTAGCTTTGATTTCAGTTTATCGTCTCGCAGTATTCAGCGCGGGATAACAAACTCGTTGTTAGTCGTGATCCCACTGGTATTGATTGCGGTGATTTTTATTTGGTTTCATCGCAAAATTAACCGACGTTTACAAGCGATTGACCAACGCTTATCGAGCCTACGGAATGACAGTGTTTTGAGCACGCCAATAGCGCTCTTACTGACATTGATGCAAACCCTGCCTATCTCTTTATTATTATTGGCAGTAGGTTATTGGTTCTTAAAAACAGGTAATGTCCAAGGGCCGTTTTTTTGGCAGTTTTGCCAACAACTTGCCGTTTTTTGGGCGTTGTTTGAACTTACATTTCGCATCTTGAAGCCCCAAGGCATTGCACAGAAGCATTTTGGGATAGAGCCAGAAACTATCGCACGAACGCGTCGCCGTATGTCGCGCTTATCTATCCCGTTGATCCCATTAATTTTCTTTTCAACTTATGGGGTTATCAACCCATTAAGAGTTTCAGAAGATGTGATTGGGCAATTGATTGTTTTCGTTTCGCTATTGTTGTTGTGTATTTTTACTGTGCCATTTTGCAAACAAGTTTGGCAAGAGAAAGGCAGCCATTTAACGCGGACGATTGTTATCACATTATTGACGTTTTCCCCGCTTATTTTAGTGGGGCTGATGATGGCGGGCTACTATTACACCACACTGCGTTTGGCAAACCGCTGGCTTGATAGTTTGTATTTGTTGTTGCTTTGGTACATCACTTATAACGCCTGTTTAAGGGGCTTAACACTGGTGGCCCGCAAGTTGGCTTATCAACGTGCGGTCGAACGCCGTGAAGCATTAAGGCTAGAAAGGCAGGAGCCACAGGAAGATGCGGAAAATGAACCAATTAAAGAGCCGCCGATGACCATTGAACTGATCAGCCAGCAATCTTTGCGTTTAACAACCATGGTGCTGTTTATCATTTTTGCGTTGGCATTTTACGGTATTTGGTCTGATTTTATTACGATTTTCTCATTTTTTGATAGCGTAGAATTGTGGCGCTATACCGATGTTTCCCCTGAAGGTACGAATATTCTTAAGTCGGTGACACTCGCTAATCTGATTTTAGCGGTGGTGATTATTATTGTGGCGTGGGTGATGACGCGTAACTTACCGGGCTTGTTAGAAGTACTTGTTTTATCACGCTTAAAATTGAGGCAAGGGTCAACTTATGCCATCACCACAATACTGACTTATATCATCGTGGGTATCGGTGCGATTGCGTCACTCGGCATGATTGGTGTGACATGGAACAAACTGCAATGGTTAGCTGCCGCTTTAACCGTTGGGTTAGGGTTTGGTTTACAAGAAATTTTTGCGAACTTTGTTTCGGGGATCATCCTCTTATTCGAAAGACCGATCCGTATTGGCGACACCGTCACCATCGGGACCTATTCGGGCACGGTGAGCAAAATTCGTATCCGTGCAACCACCATTGTTGATTTCGATCGCAAAGAAGTGATCATTCCCAATAAAGCGTTTGTCACAGAACGGCTGATCAACTGGTCGTTGTCAGATACGGTTACGCGGATCACGATTTCACTCGGCGTAGCGTACGGATCGGATCTGGACAAAGTGAAGCGTGTATTACTATCTGCGGCCACCGGTAATGCCAAAGTGATGACAGAGCCTGCACCGAGCGTCTATTTCACCACGTTTGGAGCGAGCACGTTAGACCATGAACTGCGCTTCTACGTCCGCCAAATTGGCGATCGCAGCGTGACCAGTGATGAAGTGAATCGAGCGATTGATAAACTGTGCAGAGAAAACGACATTGATATCGCCTTTAACCAGCTGGAAGTGCATCTGCACAATAATAAAGGGGAGGAAGTACAGGAAGTGCAGCGTTCCCCAAAAGAAAACGGTCATGATAACGAAAAATAATTAGGGTTATTCAAGGCAGACGGTTTCTTCCGCTTGTCTTTTTTGTTTTAAAATATAATCATTTTTAACAATATCAAGGGCTTTAAGAACAATATCGGGTTCGATATCCGAGGTTTCTAATAAGTAAATCAAATCAACGGCAAGCTGTGTTTCGAGGGGGGCGTCTTTGAGTGATTCCATTCGTGTTCCTTATATCGCAGTGTGTCGAATTATTCAAAATATTGATTTTCTTGATGCTCTATGGCTTTTTCAATACGCAAAAGGGCTTGGCGGCAACGGTACAAACGGCCTGCTAATGTTGCGAGCTCTTTTTGGCATTGGTGCTGTAAACGGTGGTCTATTAGCCCTGATAGTTGGAGCTCTTTTTCACTGACCATCGCTTGTAAGCGGCGCTCATAGTCCTGATGTTGTGATAAACGTTCATATAAATCAACCTGTTCCTTTTTCTTGGTAAAGGATGATTCCTTTTCACGCAACGATTGCGTTGAAATTTCGCGGGAAATGGCCTGCATTTGATGCACAATTTTTTCAGTGAGAAAATTCACTTGTTCAGTGTGGTTCAGTGTGACACTGTTGCATAACTGCTGGTAAAGGTTATTTAACTCTTTTTGGCAGTCCCCTAAGCGCGTCGATTTATGGCTAAACAGCTGCATATCAAAACGGGAGTGGGAAAACTCGTTATCTTTAATGGGGGCGACACGGGTTTCTAACTCGTCAATTTGCTTTTTTAACGCATCCAACAGAGCCTGTATTTTCATTTTTTGTTCTCATTAAATGTGAAAAATCGCGGAAAATTGATATTCAGCAACAAAACTCGCTGCAAATAGGCGGCTGCTTATTGCATTTTTATGGTACTTTACATAGATTCTACACTTTCGTGTTTACTACATGGCTTTTATTATGACCGCTAAAGAGCAACAACTGCAATTGATTAAAGAAAGTATCGCATCCATTCAAGATTATCCAATCGAGGGTGTGATCTTCCGTGACATTACGACTTTGTTAAATAACCCTGCTGCATATCAAGCAACGATTGATATGTTAGTTGAACATTACCAAAACAAAGGCGTCACTAAAATTGTAGGAACTGAAGCGCGTGGTTTTCT
The DNA here is from genome assembly GCF_019343475.1 of Providencia sp. R33. Taxonomy (NCBI): domain Bacteria; kingdom Pseudomonadati; phylum Pseudomonadota; class Gammaproteobacteria; order Enterobacterales; family Morganellaceae; genus Providencia; species Providencia sp. R33. The sequence goes on from NZ_CP072453.1 coordinate 274,058, forward strand.
ATTCGGCGCACCAGTTGCATTACGTTTAGGCGTGGGTTTTGTTCCTGTTCGTAAAAAAGGGAAATTACCGCGTGAAGTATTAAGTATGACTTATGATCTCGAATACGGTACCGATACCCTTGAGATCCACAAAGACAGCATTCGCCCAGAAGATAACGTGCTGGTAGTTGACGATCTGCTGGCAACAGGCGGAACGGTTGAAGCGACCGTGAAAATGATCAAACAGCTTGGTGCAAATGTTGTCGATGCTGCATTTATCATTAGCCTGCCTGACTTAGGTGGTGTTGAACGCTTACAAAAAGAAGGCGTTTCTTCATACAGCTTGGTTGAATTCCCAGGCCATTAATCTTTATTTTCCCTCTATTTTTATCACAGTCTCGCCGTAGAGGTTGAGGCTGTGGTAGCATGTACTATGATTACCTTTATTCACACATCATTATTAAATTACTGTGGGATCCATGAGCTATCAGGTACTTGCCCGTAAGTGGCGACCTCAAAAATTTTCAGACGTTGTTGGCCAACAACATGTCTTGACTGCACTTGCTAATGGGCTGGCGCACCAGCGGCTTCATCACGCCTATCTTTTTTCGGGTACCCGCGGCGTTGGGAAAACGACGATTGCACGCCTTTTTGCTAAAGGGCTCAATTGCGAAACAGGGATTACAGCAACACCTTGTGGCCAATGTGCAAACTGCCTCGAAATTGAGCAAGGTCGCTTTGTTGATTTGATTGAAATCGATGCGGCTTCGCGAACTAAAGTCGAAGACACCCGTGAATTGCTGGATAACGTGCAATATGCACCCGCGAGAGGGCGCTTTAAAGTGTACCTTATCGATGAAGTCCATATGCTTTCACGGCACAGTTTCAATGCGCTGTTAAAAACCCTTGAAGAACCGCCTGAGCACGTCAAGTTTTTATTGGCAACGACAGATCCACAAAAACTGCCAGTGACGATTTTATCGCGTTGCTTACAGTTTCATCTTAAAGCGTTGGATGTGACGCAAATCAGTGAACAGCTGGAGGTTATTCTCAATGCTGAAAATATTGAACATGACCTGCGTGCACGCCAGTTAATTGCTCGTGCTGCCGATGGCAGTTTGCGTGATGCATTAAGCTTAACTGACCAAGCCATTGCCATGGGGCAAGGTAAAGTCACCGCAGACATTGTCAGTCAAATGTTAGGGACGCTGGATGATGAGCAACCTTTAGCCATTATCGAAGCCCTCGTTAGAGCCGATAGCATTGCGGTTATGACCCAAGTGGAACACGCGGCAAGTCGCGGTGCTGATTGGGAAAACTTATTGGTCGAAATTTTATCGCAACTCCACCGTATTGCGATGATCCAGCTACTGCCTGCGGAACAAGAAACTGACCCATCTTCAACCGAAGGGCGTTTACGCCAAGTGGCGAGAGTGGTTTCCCCTGCGGATCTGCAACTTTTTTACCAAACACTGCTGGTGGGCAGAAAAGAACTTCCGTATGCCCCTGAGCGGCGTATGGGGGTTGAAATGACGCTACTGCGAGCGTTAGCTTTTCACCCAAAGAGCGTGATTGAAGAGATTGAACCGCCCCCAAGAATTGTGCAGCAAGCGCCAGTTGTAAATCAGCCTGTCGCTCAGCAACGTGTTGCACCTTCGATGCCGCGTTCAGAAAATTTGCCTGAAAATAGCCCGACAGCGCAATTGCTCAAAGCAAGGCAGGCGCTACAAAGTGAGGATCCTAGCCCAAAAAAGGCTAAACCGGTGATGTCTGAAAGGGCAAAGCCGGCGGTATCAGCACTTGAAAGGCTGGCCGCCGTGACCAGCAAACATCAACAAAATGTGGAAAATAGAGCGTCTGGGTCTGCGAAGCCGGAAAAACCGAAGCAGTACCAGTGGAAGCCGCAAAATGAAGCGGCCATGAACCCGAAAGAGGCGGTCACCACACCAACGGAGATTAAAGAGGCACTCGAATACGAGAAAACCCCTGAATTAGCAGTGAAAATTGTCGAAGAAGGGCGTGAACGAGATAGCTGGTCAGGTAAAATTGCACAATTAAATATTCCTAAGCTAGTTGAACAATTAGCTTTGAATTCATATATAGAAGAATTAAGTGAGTCGCAAATTGTGTTGCATTTGCGCTCAGCTCAGAAACACCTTGATAAACCCGCTGCACACAAAGCACTGGAAGAGGCCCTGAGCGAACTGTATGGTCGTACTGTTGAACTGAAAATCGTTCACGATGATAATAGCGAGGTGAAAACCCCGCTAGAATGGCGACAGGCGATTTATGAAGAGAAACTGGCGCAAGCTCGTCAGTCTATTATTGCGGATAAAACGATTCAAAAACTGCGTTCTATGTTTGATGCGCAGTTGGATGAAGAGAGTATTCGCCCCGTTTAACGCTACAGTCTTATGTTTAGCTGTAGCCTCAGTTGTGAGAGAAAACTATGTTTGGTAAAGGTGGATTGGGTAACCTGATGAAACAGGCCCAGCAAATGCAAGACAAAATGCAGAAAGTTCAGGAAGAAATCGCCAACTTAGAAGCAACGGGTGAATCAGGCGCTGGTCTGGTCAAAGTCACTATCAATGGCTCACACAACTGCCGTCGCGTAGAAATCGACCCAAGCTTGCTCGAAGACGACAAAGAAATGCTGGAAGATTTAATTGCTGCGGCATTTAACGATGCAGCGCGTCGTATCGAAGAAACCCAAAAAGAAAAAATGGCGAGCGTTTCCAGTGGTATGCAATTACCACCAGGCTTTAAGATGCCATTCTAATGCAAACCAGTCCGCTTCTTGAATCATTAATGGAAGCTCTGCGCTGCCTTCCCGGTGTCGGGCCCAAGTCAGCGCAGCGAATGGCTTTCCAACTGCTACAGCGCGACCGTAGTGGCGGGATGCGTTTAGCGCAGTCGCTCACACGTGCAATGTCTGAAATTGGCCATTGCCGTGATTGCAGAACATTTACTGAACAAGATGTGTGCAATATTTGCGATAACCCTCGTCGTCAACAAAACGGTTTGATTTGTGTGGTGGAAAGTCCTGCGGATATCTATGCCATTGAGCAAACAGGTCAATTTTCAGGGCGTTATTTCGTTCTGATGGGGCACTTGTCACCACTAGATGGTATTGGCCCGATGGATATCGGGTTAGATAGGCTTGAAGAGCGCTTAGTTGCCGAAACGATTGTCGAGGTGATTTTAGCCACCAATCCGACGGTCGAAGGCGAAGCGACGGCAAACTATATTGGGCAAATGTGTGCGCAATATGGGGTGACGGCGAGCCGTATCGCCCACGGGGTGCCTGTGGGGGGGGAGTTGGAGCTTGTCGATAGTACGACTTTGTCCCATTCGCTCTCCGGCCGCCTTAAACTTTGATATCCTCGTCATATTTCAATCTGTAGGGGTGTTGGCTGCACTCGGCGACTCGGGTCACATACTCATGTATGCTCCCCGAGATCTCCTCATTTGCCGCCTACCTACAGCTTGAACTATTTAGAGGATATACTGGGAGGTTGTAAAAAGATCCCTTTAAAATAATTTGTATTGTTATTATTTCCTTTCTAATCATTGGTTTTAGGTTTTTATTTGATAAAAATTTTTGCCTTTGTCGCTTGAATTTCTGTTTTTTGCCCCCAACTAATCTGCATCGGTAAGTCAAACCTATCCAATTAGATTGATGAAATAGAGGCGATTAATGAGTATGAAAGGACAGGAAACACGTGGTTTCCAATCAGAAGTTAAACAACTCCTCCAATTAATGATCCATTCTCTTTATTCCAATAAAGAAATTTTCCTGCGTGAGCTTATCTCTAACGCATCTGATGCGGCAGATAAACTGCGTTTTCGTGCGCTGTCTAAACCAGAATTGTATGAAAATGATGGTGAGTTACGTGTACGCATCAGCGCAGATAAAGACAAAGGCACGCTAACGATTAGCGATAACGGTATCGGGATGAGCCGTGACGAGGTGATTGACAACCTTGGGACAATCGCAAAATCAGGTACAAAAGCCTTCTTAGAAACCCTCGGCAGCGACCAAGCTAAAGACAGCCAAATGATTGGCCAGTTCGGTGTGGGATTCTACTCCGCATTTATTGTGGCTGACAAAGTTACCGTGCGTAGCCGTGCAGCGGGTGCACCTGTTGACGAAGGCGTTTTCTGGGAATCTGCGGGTGAGGGCGAATACACCATCGCAGATATCGAAAAAGCGGAGCGCGGGACTGAAATTACCTTACATCTTCGTGATGACGAAAAAGAATTCCTTGATAACTGGCGCTTGCGTTCCGTTATCAGCAAATATTCGGACCATATTGCGCTGCCTGTTGAAATCGAAGATAAAAACGAAGAAGACGGCACGGTCACTTGGGAAAAAATCAACCAAGCAAAAGCCCTATGGACACGCAGTAAATCTGAAATTTCAGACGAGGAATATGTTGAATTCTATAAACATATCTCCCACGACTATGCTGACCCACTAACGTGGACGCACAACCGCGTCGAAGGTAAACAAGAATATACCAGTTTGCTGTATGTGCCTTCCCAAGCACCATTTGACTTGTGGAATCGCGATCAACAACACGGCTTAAAACTGTACGTTCAGCGTGTATTCATCATGGATGACGCAGAACAGTTTATGCCAAATTACCTGCGTTTTGTTCGCGGTGTCTTGGATTCTAATGATTTGCCACTGAACGTGTCTCGTGAAATTTTACAAGATAGCGCGCTGACCCGTAGCTTACGTAGCGCGCTAACAAAACGCGTTCTGCAAATGCTCGAAAAACTGGCTAAATCAGACGCAGAGAAATACCAAACCTTCTGGCAGCAATTTGGCTTGGTGATGAAAGAAGGCCCTGCAGAAGATATGGCGAACAGCGAAACTATCGCAAAACTGTTGCGCTTTGCTACAACACATACCGACAGCAACGTACAAAACGTGTCGTTGGAAGAGTATGTGGGCCGTATGGTTGAAGGTCAGGATAAAATTTACTATATCACTGCAGACAGCTACGCCGCGGCGAAAGGTAGCCCGCACCTTGAATTATTTCGCAAAAAAGGCATTGAAGTCCTGCTGTTATCTGACCGCATTGACGAATGGATGATGAACTACTTGTCTGAGTTTGACGGCAAACAATTCCAATCTGTCAGTAAGGCAGATGAATCACTGGATAAACTCGCCGATGAAAACAAAGCAGAACAAGAAGAAGCAGACAAACAGCTTGAGCCATTTGTTGAGCGCGTAAAAACCTTCTTAGGTGAGCGTGTTAAAGAGGTGAAATTAACGCACCGTTTAACCGATACACCTGCGATTGTCACCACCAACGCCGATGAGATGAGTACGCAAATGGCGAAGTTATTTGCGGCAGCGGGGCAAGCAGCGCCAGAAGTGAAATATAACTTTGAGCTAAACCCCGCGCACCCATTGGTGAAAAAAGCATCTGAGGTCTCAGATGAGTCTGTCTTTGCTGACTGGGTGGATGTCCTGCTGGATCAAGCCTTACTGGCAGAACGCGGTACATTAGAAGATCCAAACCTATTTATACGAAAAATCAATGAATTACTTTTAAAGTAACGTGAACTTGTATTTTCGTTTTTGAACATAAACCGCGCTTTTGCTTATGCTTTAGCGTGGTTTTTTTCTTTTGCGAAAAAAGATAAATGCGAAAACGTTTACGTGTGTTCTTGAGTAATGCGCCATGCTAATGGTATGGTAGCGTGTTTTCTTTTCAAATTATAAAAAACTAAATAGCAAGGGGTTTACGCAATGCGTATCATTCTGCTGGGCGCTCCGGGCGCTGGTAAGGGCACTCAAGCTCAATTTATTATGGAGAAGTTTGGGATCCCACAAATTTCAACAGGTGACATGTTACGTGCAGCTGTTAAATCAGGGAGCGAGTTAGGTTTACAAGCTAAAGAGCTGATGGATAACGGCAAATTAGTGACTGATGAACTTGTTATCGCACTGGTTAATGAGCGCATCAAACAAGATGACTGCCGTAACGGCTTCTTGTTGGATGGGTTCCCTCGCACAATTCCACAAGCGGATGCGATGAAAGAAGCGGGTATCACCGTTGATAACGTACTTGAGTTCGACGTACCAGACGAAATCATTATTGAGCGTATTATCGGTCGCCGTGTTCACGCTCCATCAGGCCGTGTTTACCACGTCAACTTCAATCCACCAAAAGTGGAAGGTAAAGATGATGTGACGGGTGAAGAACTGACTATTCGTAAAGATGACCAAGAAGACACGGTTCGTAAGCGTCTGGTTGAATACCATGCGTTAACAGCGCCATTGATTGCTTATTACCAAAACGAAGCGAAAGCGGGTAACACCAAATACTTTAAATTAGACGGTACTCGTAAAGTCGCAGAAGTTAGCGCAGAGTTAGCGAAAATTTTAGGTTAATATTTATACGTATCATGCGCTAAATTGCAGTATTGATAACTGCAATTCGAATTATTTAGAGTATGAATGTATTATGTAAAGGCAGCGAATATCGCTGCCTTTCTTTTTTATACCACTTGGTGACAAAAATCGTTATTTAACTGTGATAAAGTTGGGAATGATTATCAATTAGGAGCTGTTTCATGTCAGAAAAAAAAACCGGCATTCTGTTAGTTAACTTAGGAACCCCTGATGCCCCAACGACTTCCGCAGTGAGACGCTATTTAGCCGAGTTTCTTAGTGACAAGCGCGTTATTGATGTCCCTCGCTTGATTTGGAAACCCATTTTGCACGGGGCAATTCTACCTTTGCGCTCATCGAAAGTAGCCAAACTCTACCAATCAATTTGGCTTGATGATGGTTCGCCTTTATTGGTGTACTCATTGCGCCAAAAGCAAAAACTCGCAGAATTGATGCCAAATACTCCAGTAAAAATTGGAATGAGTTATGGCTCGCCTTCTGTGAAAAGTGCCGTTGATAAATTAATGGATCAAGGTGTTAATGATTTAGTGGTTTTACCGCTCTATCCGCAATACTCCTGCACAACAACAGCGGCGGTGTATGATGCAGTAACAAGAGCGTTTCAAGGTAGGCGCACCATTCCGTCAGTGCGTTTTATTCGCAGCTATGCAACGCATCCCGCTTATATTCAAGCATTAGTATCATCAATTGAAGAAAGCTTTGCGGAACATGGTGAACCCGATAGGCTAATATTGTCGTTCCACGGTATCCCACAGCGTTATTGTGATACAGGGGATATCTACCAACAAGAATGTGAACAAACGGCTCAGGCGTTACGTGAGGCGCTAAATTACCCAAGTGAAAAAGTGTTACTCACTTACCAGTCACGTTTTGGCCGCGAACCTTGGTTGATGCCATATATGGATAAAACCATGCATGAATTACCCTCACAAGGCGTAAACTCTGTTCAGGTTATTTGCCCTGGTTTTTCTGTTGATTGTTTAGAAACATTAGAAGAAATTAGCGAACAGAATAAAGAGTTCTTTATCAGTAGTGGGGGCAGTAAATATAATTATATAGCGGCGTTAAATGATAATCCAAATAGTATTCGTATGATTAATTTAATTATTCAGGATGAGCTAATTTAGGTTATCGCTTAAATTAGCATTAAAAAGTTCGGTAATCGATATATCAAAATTTCAAATATAGACTATAATAACTTATCTTAAATTATAAATTATTAAAGAAATGTTATGTCTTTTGGAATTAATATGAGCAACGAGCAACCGCCACGAAAGAACATTGAGCAGAAGTCAAACTCTGCTCATCAGTTTCATATTCAGCAGAATGATGAAATTGATCTTATGGCGTTATTGAGTGTTTTATTAAAAAATAAAGTATTGATTATTATTTTTACGGCTTTTTGTATTGCATTAAGTGCGGGGGTTGTTAAATTTCTTCCGCAAAAGTGGACTAGTACGGCGATCGTTATTCCACCTATTTCTGAAAACATGAAGGAAGTTAATGCACTAAAAGCCCAATTGGATGTGCTTGAAATTCCTATCGATTTAACCTCTCAACGTATCTTTAATACCTTTATTGACCAATATCGCTCTAAAGTTAATCAAAGCGATTATGTCAAAAGTACAGAGTATTATCATAAGCTTGCACAAAATGTTGATCCTAAAGATGATGTGATGGCACAGCAGCGTTTAGTGAATCAAATCATCAATAACGATATTCAAATCCAAGACCAATCTAAAGAAAAAAATAGTTCTTCGAGCGATATCGTCTTGAAATTTACGGCACCATTGCCAACGGAAGCGCAAGATTTATTGGATGGTTATATCCGCTATAGCGCCTCCAAGGTGAGAAGCCAGATTAAAAACGAAATTGATAACACAATTTCACAGCAGCTTATTTTTGCCACTGAGTCACTTAAACGTGAAGTGAGTAAGATTCAAACCGAATACGACGTTAAGGTTGAAAGGCTAAAACGTGCAGTTGATATTGCTAAAGCGGCAGGGGTTGAGAAGCCTATTGCTAGCGACTCACAGGCGATTAATGATGACCCTGACTACCCAATCGCATTGGGGGCTGAGGCGTTAGAGAAAAAATTGTTGATCGAGACGCAAAATCGTGACTTAGCTTTGATGAGTGAAAACCTGCAAAATCGCCAGATTTATATCAATGAAATCAATGAGCTTAAAAGCAAAGAATTGGCTTTTACGCCAGTAACATTTATTCTGCAACCTGATTTACCGTTGAACAAAGAATCACCAAAATCAGCGTTAATTGTGGCATTAAGCGCCATTCTTGGGTTAATTTTGAGCTGTGCATTTGTATTAAGCCGCGAGCTTTATCGCGATTATAAACTGCAAAATCAGTAAACTAGCTATACAAAAGACAAACGATGAAGCCAGTGCTTTCTTTGAAGGTGCTGGCTTTATTTTATCGTGCTAGAATAGTGCGATGTTCCATTGTTAATCTTCTTATTATGAAATTCCCCGGCCAACGCAAGTCAAAACACTATTTCCCTGTTAGTCTCAGAGATCCCCTTTTACAGCCATTAAAAGAGACATTGGCTGATGATGAGAATTGTAAATCCTATATTGTTGGGATAGACCAAACTCTCGTGGATATTGAAGCCAAAGTGGATGATGATTTCATCCAACGTTATCAGCTCAGCAAAGGCCATTCATTAGTAATTGAAGATGATACCGCGGAGGCATTGTATAAAGAGCTAACTGACAATGCGTTGATTACGCACGAATTTGCGGGTGGTACTATCGGTAACACACTGCATAATTACTCGGTGTTAGCGGATGATAGATCGGTGTTATTGGGGACGATGTGCAATAACATCCAAATTGGCAGCTATGCATATCGCTACCTGTGTCACACGTCAAGCCGTATGGATCTTAACTATCTACAGGGCGTTGATGGGCCAATTGGTCGCTGCTTCACATTGATTACCGAAAATGGTGAGCGGACATTTGCGATTAGTCCTGGTCATATGAATCGCCTGCACCCAATGAGTATTCCCGAAGAGATTATCGCCGGGGCATCTGCGCTAGTTTTAACGGCATATTTAGTGCGGTGCAAACCAGGCGAAACGATGCCTGACGCCACAATGCAGGCCATTGCCTACGCGAAAAAACACAATGTTCCTGTGGTGCTTACTCTTGGAACCAAATATGTGATTGCCCAAGATCCGCAATTTTGGCGTGATTTCCTTGCTGAGCATATTTCAGTTGTCGCGATGAATGAAGACGAAGCACAAGAGCTGACAGGGTTGAGTGACCCGTTGTTAGCCACTAATATGGCATTAGATTGGGTTGATTTGGTGCTCTGCACAGCGGGCCCATCAGGGCTGTATATGGCGGGGTATACAGAAGAGAGCTACAAACGCACAACTCAGCACCCATTATTGCCAGGGGCGATTGCTGAATTCAACTTATATGAATTTAGCCGAGCCATGCGCCAGCAAGATTGCCAAGTACCGCTGCGTATATTTTCGCATATTGAACCTTATATGGGTGGCCCTGAGAAAATTATGAACACAAATGGGGCGGGTGACGGCGCATTATCTGCGTTACTACATGATATTACTGCAAATTCCTACCATCGTTCTAATGTACCTAATTCTAGTAAACATGAGCGTCAATATTTAACCTATTCGTCATTGGCTCAGGTTTGTAAATATGCAAATCGGGTTAGTTATCAAGTATTAACTCAGCATTCCCCACGGTTAACGCGTGGGCTTCCTGAAAAAGAAGACAGCTTAGAAGAGTCTTATTGGGAACGTTAATGATTAGGTTATAGGTTGTCCAATTTAGATATGTTTAATATAAGAACACGTTAATATCATAAAGGGTATTAACGTGTTTTTTGTATACTCCATTATGGGTATTTTGATTAATAAGTTAATTAAAGAATAAAACTTAATTTGTAAGTAAATTAATGATTCATATCGATAGTGAAAATGTAGATAAATAGATATTAATTATCAAAATTGGACGCAAATAATATCACTAATGATGACGAATAATAAAAAACTGCATTCGATATTATTCAATTTGAATATTTCAAATGCAGTTATTTTATAATTTAATATTAATTATATTTAACTTTGTTTTGCAACCGCTAGCTCAGCATCACCTTTAACGGCATCAACTGCTTTTTGGTCTTCCTCTTCATAACGTAATGCCTGAGGAACTGAAATTTTAATGGCGATAAATACCGCTAAGAAGCCCCCAACCAGTTTTCCTAATAAAATAGGCAGAACGAGCGTTGGCTGGAAGTTGGCGGTAAAGGCTAAGTGATCGCCGATAGTGGCTTGGGCACAGACACCGAATGCGACACACAGTACTTTATCCCTTGCACGCATGTCTTTGAATAAATGATAAGTTGCAATAATGTTTGCCATTACCATGATAAAACCTAATGACCCGGTGTCACTCAGTTTCAAACGGTTGCTTAATGCACGTACCAATGGTTTGCAATAACGTTGGAACAGGTAGCAAATTGGGAATGTCCCTGCCAACATGATGCCAATATAACCCGCTATTTCAATGGCTCGGAATAGCTCGTTTTGGTCTGCAAAGAGCGGGTCAAAGCCCCACGCGCCGAAGACTTTGGTGAATACGCCAGTAAAGTGCTCAACAATTGAGAAAGCCAGAACCAGTTTGACAAAGGCATCCATGATCTTACCGAAGATTAAAAAACCTGTAACCATCAGCATCGGGCGGTATTTCAAACCCGCGGCCAATAAGAAACAAAATACAAACAGCGGCATCAAATATTGCAGCATCGTCATAAAATCTAAGGTGAGCTGGTGTGCTGCGGGGGAATTGGTCGAAATAATATCGCGAACTGGAATATTATTGAATGTGATTAATAACAGCGAAGCCAGTACGCCAAATGGGATAGAGATCAACCCTGCCATTGCACCCAGCGCGAGGTATTTGTGATCTTTACGATTTAGCATCGTTAACCCCACAGGGATCAGATATACAATCGTCGCCCCTGAGGTATAGCCGATCAACATCGCAGTGATCCACATATCACGGTTAGTAGTTAATGCATCTGCAAGCTGGTAGCCGCCCATATCAACGGCAATGATCGACAATGCGGCGATAGAGACATCGGAGCCCACAGACGAGAAAATAGGCCCTAAAACATAAGAAATTAATTGAGAAAGCAGCGGTACAGCAGCCATGATCCCCGCCTGAGCAAGGAATACAGGGCCAATAGAGAATATACCGTTAACAAACTCTTTGCCCAAATCACTGGCAGGTTTAACGATAGAAGCGACAGCGCCAATAATGGCACCGCACATGATTAAATAGATAATGTAATTTCCGAATTCAGCCATGGTAGGGTTTCCTTTTATTATTTTAGTGTCTTAATTGGCGAGAACGGGCAATGATGTCGCGGTACTGTTCCATCACACCTTGCATGTTGGTGCCATCGGGGCGTGTTATGGTTGCATTGCGCCTAACTGCCATATCGTGAGTCAGCCCTAACCCTTTGCGCGCCAATAAGGCAGCGCCAAGTGCAGTCACTTCACGGTTTGCTGGTGCTTCAATGTTTTTTTGTAATAAATTGGCTAAAAATTGCTTAAAGTACTGATTTGAAGAAAGCCCTCCATCGACAGAGATTGATTGTCCCAGTGGTGAAATTTTTTCCATTGCAAAAATGACTTCGGCAGAGCGGGCTGCAATGCCCTCAAGTACCGACTGCATCATGTCTTTTTTGTCGGTATCTAATGAAAGCCCTGCCCATAGGCCAGCTGCACTGCGATCCCAATATGGGCAGCCTAAGCCTGATAACGCGGGAACAAACGCTAAACCGCGTTTAATGGCAGGCTCTGCTCTGAAATCACTTAATTCATCGAATTGATCAAATAGCCCAATTTTTCTTGCCCAGTTAATCGCGGATGCCGCGTTATACACACCGCCATCCAAGCCAAAAACAGGGGCTTCATTCGGGAATTTCCAACACAAAGTGGGTAATAAGCCACTTTCGTGAGTTTGTGGGATTTCAGCACCCGTGAGTGCTTGCAAAAAGGCCCCTGTACCAAAGGTGATTTTGGCATCGCCTTTTTCACGACAACCGTGACCGAATGTACCTGCAAATTGGTCGACGATAACTGCCGTAACAGGGGTTAAGTGGCCATCGAGGTTGATAGCCCCAAAATCGCCAATGTTGTCTTTAATTGGCGGAAGGCAATGCATGGGCACACCAAAAATGTCACACAGTTCTTTGTCCCACTCTAATGTGTGGATGTTGAGTAACGAGGTGCGAGAGGCTGAGTTATAATCTGTCACAAACACGCCACAAAGTCGGTCAAGGAAAAACGCGTCCATCGTGCCAATACGCAGTTTATTTTTGTCTGCTAACGTTTTGGCTCCCACCACATTTTCCATGATCCACCCCATCTTGCTGGCGGAGAAATAAGGGTCGAGGGGTAATCCCGATTTGGATTGAACTAGAGGTTCTAACCCTGCTTCTTTGAGCTGAGAGATCATTTTTTCAGTGCGTAAATCCTGCCAAACAATTGCATTGTAAAGCGGGCGTTTGCTGTCCGCATCCCATGCCACAATGCTTTCACCTTGGTGGCATAAACCAATGGCATCAACAACCTCGCAGCTATTCAAGCACTTGATAATATTTGCGAGTATTTCCTCGGGATCGTGCTCGACCCAACCACTGTTTAAGGTGATTTGTTTATGAGGAATACTCATCGGGGAGTAATAGTGCCCGCCTTCTTCGAAGACCACGACCCGGGTTCCCGTTGTTCCCTGATCGATTGCGGCATAACGTTGATTGAGCATCACAGTATTCCCAGTGTTATAAATGTTGTAAATAGGTCTGTTTTTTTGCCTACTATCGTTTAAACGGAAAGAAAGTCCACAAAAAACTCACAATAAGTTTCACCGATGTGACAAAACTCACAATAAAGTAACAATGTGAGTAGTTTTTGGGTTGTTGTTGTACTTTGTGTTGTTTTAATTATTGTGATTGTGGGAATTATGTGGTTTTATGTGTGCAAGTTTCAAGTAAAGGATCTCAGCCATGGATATTAATAATAAAAAAATTTGGGATGTCATTGTTATAGGCGGTGGTGTCATTGGCTGTGCAGTGACACGTAAATTCACGTTGATGGGGGCAAAAACATTGCTGCTTGAGCGAGGTGGCGACATCTTATCAGGGGCAAGTAAGGCCAACAGCGCACTATTACATACTGGTTTTGACGCCACACCAGGGAGTCTTGAACTGGCATGCATGCAAGATGGGTATCGCGAATTCCTTGAAATTAGAGAAAAAATGAATTTGCCGATCCTCGAAACGGGGGCATTAGTTGTTGCATGGAATGAAGAGCAGCTGAGTAAGTTGCCAAGCATTGTTGAACAAGCCCACACAAATAACGTACTAGATGTGGCAATTATCGATAAAGATGAGTTATATCGCCGTGAACCTCACTTAGCAGATGGAGCACTCGCAGCAGTATCGGTTCCTGATGAAGCGGTGATTGACCCGTGGAGCACGCCGCTATCTTATTTAACTCAAGCTGTAAAACACGGTGCGCAATACCATTTTCACTGTGAAGTTAAAGGCGGTGAGCTGAATGAGGGGTTGTGGCATTTAACCACAACAAAAGGTGAGTTTTCTGCCCGATTAGTGATTAACTGTGCAGGGATTAATGGGGATATTGTTGAGTCAATTTGCCATCCATCACCATTCCAAATAAAACCCCGTAAAGGGCAGTTTTTGGTGTATGACAAAGCGGCGGCTGCGGATATCAATGCGATTATTTTACCTGTGCCTACCGCTATCACGAAGGGCGTTTTGTTATCAAAAACCATTTTCGGTAATTTATTGCTAGGACCAACCGCAGAAGAGCAAGATGACCGTTGGAAAGCTGAAGTCAAACAAGAGGTGATGGAAGATTTGATCGCCCAAGGTTCACGTATGTTGCCTTCTTTGCACAATTACAGTGTGACCGCGACTTATGCGGGCTTACGCCCTGCAACAGAAGAAAAATATTATCGCATTAATGATTACCCTGAAAAACAATGGATTTGTGCCGGAGGGATACGCTCAACAGGCTTAACATCGGCGCTGGGTGTGGCGAACTACTTGGGCAAACTGTACCAAGAAAACTTTACACCATTGTTTGAATTGACGCCGCCAGAAGAACTTATTTGGCCGACCATGCCTTCGATTTCAGAATACCATCAACGTGATTACCAATGTAAAAGTAACGGTGGCATTGTGTGCCATTGTGAGTTGGTCACCCAACGTGAAATCGAAGCGACATTTGACTCCGATATTCCCCCTGAGTGTTTGGGGGCCTTGCGCCGCAGAACACGAGTTATGATGGGGCGTTGTAATGGGTTTTATTGTAGTAGCCAAGTGGCAGAAATTATTAATGGCCGTTTTGACCATACACTGGCAGTGGAGGCCGTGAAATGAGTTTACATTATGATGTGATTATCATTGGCTCAGGGCCAACCGGTGTTGCCGCGGCTTACACCCTACGCCGTCATGGTATTAAAAATATCGCTATTCTTGAGCGTGAAGCTCATGCAGGCGGTGTTCCTCGCCATTGCCAGCACCCAACATTTGGCTTGTTGGTATTTAAACGGCCAATGAAAGGCAACCAATTTGCCGCAAAAATTGTGGAAAGCCTCGGCGATACCCCAATTTTTACCCGTAGCACTGTGACACAGCTTCATCCAAATGGAAAACTGACCGTTTCTACCGCAGATGGGTTAGTTGAGATGCATGCTAAGCGCATCCTCATAGCGACAGGTGTTCGTGAAACACCACGCCACCCACGTTTGGTATCGGGTCTTCGTCCTCAAGGTATTTTAACCGCAGGGGCATTGCAGCAGTTTGTTTACCTTAATGGTAAAAAACCGTGCCGCAACCCTGTCATTGTGGGCAGTGAGTTAGTCAGTTTTTCCGCCCTGTGGACGTTAAAAAACGCAGGCGTAAAAGCGAAAGCAATGGTGGAAAGTGGGGAGCGCATTCTGGCATTCAAACCAGCGACCTTATTCGCTAAAGCGATGGGGACGCCCGTTTATTTAAACAGTAAAATTACCGAAATTGGTGGTCTTGACCGTGTTGAGTATGTGATGGTGGAAACCAACGGTAAAAACCACAAAATTGAGTGTGATTCGGTCATTTTTACGGGGCAATTTGTGGGGGAAAATACATTAATTCGCAAAAGCCACCTTGAATTTGACGCGAGCACAGGGAAGCCTGTGACAGACCAATTTAGTCGTTGCTCAGATGGGGCGTATTACGCAGCAGGTAATATGTTGCACCCTGCGGATATGGGCGATCAGTGCTACCAAAAAGGCCTATTAACAGGTGAATATATTGCGAATGATTTATTAGCGAATCATCATCAATCCCAAATTCAGCCTGTGCAGCGCATCCCAGTGAACAGAGACCCAAACGTCAGCTTTAGCGTTCCAGCGTGTATTGATATGGATTCAGTTGCTCAAGGCCGTATGGATTTTAATATTAAAGTCGAGCAAGCAGTACAAGGAACAATCAAAGTGATGGCGGGAAATACGGTGTTGTATGAGAAAAAACATCGCTGTTTACCAACAAGACGCATTTTATTGAAAAATATCGATTTAACAAAAATACAACCGGACGCTACTGAAATTCGTATCACTGTTGTATAGTGCTGGAAATGTTAAATGGTCAAGAAGGATTAAACTATGTGTGAAGGGCGCTCTTCAAAAGTACGGCATCAAACCATCATTGAGTTATTGTCGACTCAAGGTCAGGTGTACGTGCAGGAGCTCGCAAAGCATTTTAATGTCGCGCAGGAAACAATCCGTCGAGATCTCAGTAAATTAGAATCACAAAAGTTATTAAAGAAAGTCCACGGTGGAGCCGTGAATATTCAGTCAAAATTTGAACGGAATTTTACTGAACGCGCTCAAGCCGCTGTGGACGAGAAAAAAGCAATTGCCACCAAAGCGGCTGAATTAATTAAACCTGGCGATACCTTATTTATTGATTTTGGTACGACCACGTTTGAATTTAGCCAACGTATTAAGCTAATTGATAATTTAACCGTTATCACCAATTCACCGCTCTTAGCAACGACGCTACAAGAAAACCCATCCATTGAAACTATTTTAATTGGTGGGCAGTTTAATGCGGCACAAAATGCCTGTTTAGGGGCTATTGCGCTAAAAAATATTGCTGAGTTTTTTGCCGATTATGCGGTGATTGGTGCAGGGGCTATTCATGCACTACATGGCGTGATGGATCAGCATGTGGATGAAGCGGCCATCGCACAAAAAATGATGGAAAACAGTGACAAACTGATTGTGCTGGCGGATGGTACGAAGGCCAATAAGCACGCAATTAATTTTGTCACGAATTGGGACAATATCGATTATCTGGTGACAACCAGTAAAGAATTTAAATTACCCGAAAATAACAAGCGGCCAAAAACCAAAATTATTGTCGCTGATATTGAATAAGCTTTTAGTGTAGTACCAATTTAAACCTATCCCTTGGAAAATAATTACTTATTTTTCATGGGATAACTGTACCCAAAATTTGAATATACCAACATCAGGAATTATTATGAGCCTTTATTTTATTGCTTGCCCTTATTCAGACCCAGACAGCAACGTGGTTGAAATGCGCTTCCAAGAAAGTACAAAAGTCGCTGCAGAACTTGCACTTAAAGGAATAGCCACTTATAGCCAAATCACTATGACACACCCCATTAATCAATATTTGGCCGCTGAAGGGAAAAAAGTCGCATGGTCATCTATCGACATGGAATTCTTAAAGCGCTGCGATGGGTTGATAGTGTTGACGTTACCGGGCTGGGAGAAAAGTGGTGGAGTGGCAGCAGAGATCCAATTCTTCAAAGAGCGTGGTTTACCTGTGTGGACTTATGATGAGTTTACTAATCATAATTCACTTTGATGAGGTAAGATCAAAGATAAAAAAGGAAGCCAATGGCTTCCTTTTTGTATTTTGGGATACTAGGTTAGTGAGCGGGTTTTAGATAATCATCTAAACTTTTGCCTTCACCTTTTTTATCGTTGTCACCATCAAGCATATCATCGATAGAACAACCGAACTCCTCCACATCATTACACATGAGTGTTGCCATGGATTTGGCAATTTCATGTTCACCAATGATGATGTGATCGGCGCCGCGCTCTTTAATAAAGCTGACTTCGTCATCATAGTGGGCACGAACAATAACGGTCACGTCCGGGTTCATCTCTTTCGCGGTCGCGACTATTTCGCCTGCTTCATAACCATTTGGAATCGTTAATAATAACGTTTTGGCGCACTCAATGCGGGCAAGGCTGATGGTTTCTTTATTCGCACCATTACCGAGGATAGCACTGAAGCCATTTTCCGCGAGTTCTTCAAAGCGAGCACGCGTGTCCTCCACAACGACGACAGGGATTTCACGTCTACGCAGTTTGTCCGCTAACATGCCACCCACACGGCCGTAACCGACGATAATGGCGTGGCCGCAGATATCCACAGGCACTTGCGTTTCTTCTTCCAGCGTTTCTTCCAGAAGCTGCTCTTCAATCGTTTCAGTTCTTTCAAGGTATTTATCTAACAGACTAAATAATACTGGGTTAAGCATAATCGAAACGATGGCACCGGCTAACACCAAGTTCTGTGCATCTTTATCCATTACACCGAGGGTTAGACCCATACCGGCTAAGATAAATGCGAACTCACCGATTTGTGCAAGGCTGACGGAAATAGTGAGTGCAGTTCGCCGTGAGTGCCCGAACATCCTGACAAGCACTAAGGCGGCGGCAGACTTACCAATAATAATAATAGCCAGAACAGCCAAGATACCGAGAGGTTGCTGGATTAGAACCATCGGGTCGAAAAGCATACCGACGGAAACAAAGAACAGAACCGCAAACGCATCGCGTAGTGGTAAGGTGTCTTGTGCTGCACGGTGGCTTAGCTCAGACTCATTCAATACCATACCCGCGAAGAACGCGCCCAGTGCAAATGAAGCATCAAAGATAGCCACTGCTGCATACGCGATACCTAACGCAAGGGCAAGGACAGCCAAGGTGAATAGTTCACGAGAACCCGTTGAGGCGGTACGTGACAAAATCCATGGAATGACCTTACGACCGACCACAATCATAATGAATATGAATAGAACAACTTTACCAATTGTCCATACAAGGCCAAGTGCGAGTTCACTGAAGCTTGCATCATCCGTATTCATAATCGCGGCAGCAGCAGGAAGCAGTACCAAGGTAAGAACCATGGCTAAGTCTTCCACAATCAGCCAGCCGATGGCAATTTGGCCGCGTTGGCTTTCAATCAGTTGTCGTTCTTCTAATGCACGTAATAAAACAACGGTACTGGCAGTTGAAAGACACAAGCCAAAGACAATACCAGTAAAAATGCCCCAGCCGAATAACATCGACAGGCCAAGGCCTAATAGGGTGGCTACTGCAATTTGCGCAATTGCGCCGGGGATAGCGATGGCTTTAACAGCCAATAAATCTTTGAGTGAAAAGTGTAAACCCACGCCGAACATCAGCAAGATAACACCGATTTCAGCTAATTCAGGTGCAAGTGCTGCATCTGCCACAAACCCGGGGGTAAATGGACCTGCAAGGACACCTGCTGCAAGGTAGCCCACAAGTGGGGAGATTTTTAATCGCTGCGCGATCATACCTAACAAATATGCAAGGGCGAGACCACCAACAATGGTTGTGATTAAGGGCGTTGAATGCTCCATTTAGTCTCCTCTGGTTAGTATGAAAATATAAGGTGGGTACATGCCGTTGACTTTTAAAATGAGGCCTTCATTTTAAAATGCCAATTTGCATGTTTTTCTATTTTAACTTTTTTTGAGAAATATTTCCTTAAAAAAATGAAATGTTTTTAAAAAAAAGACAGGCTAAAGGTGCTAAATCGTTACAAGCTTTAGGATTAGGGGATTTTTAGCTGAAATTTCTCTAAAATATGGCGGGAAAGACCCACACTTATTTTTAAGTAAGTATGGGTAAAATAAGAAAATAAATCTATTTATGGCCGATATTTGGTAACAATACTGTAAAAATTCCAAGTAATGGCAAGAAAGCACAATAATGATAAACTTGCTCAATACTCGTTTGGTCAGCAATATGGCCTAAAACCGCCGCGCCAACACCACCCATTCCGAATGCTAGACCGAAGAACAACCCTGATACCATGCCTGTTTTGCCGGGGATCAGCTCCTGTGCATACACTAGAATAGCGGAGAACGCTGAAGCTAATATCATCCCAATGATCACCGTAAGCACGCCTGTCCAGTACAGTGAGGCATACGGTAAAATAAGGGTAAAAGGTGCGACACCGAGGATTGAGAACCAAATAACGTACTTACGGCCTATTTTGTCCCCAATAGGGCCGCCAATCATTGTCCCTGCGGCAACTGCGAATAAGAAAACAAATAGATGGATCTGGGCATTTTGCACAGAAACACCAAACTTCTCTATAAGATAAAAGGTGTAATAGCTGCTAATACTCGCCAAATAGAAATATTTAGAAAAAATCAGAACCAGTAACACGGCTAATGAGCCAATAACTGCCTTGCGAGGCAGGATTTTAATATCGCCAGTAGAAATCGGTTTTTTACTGGCAGCGCGATGTTGCTGCTTATACCAATTACTGACTTGCAGTAAAATCACGATCGCTAATAAAGCGGCAAGGGAGAACCAACCTAAATTTCCTTTCCCATAAGGTTCAATAATTAACGCTGCAAGCAATGGCCCTAATGATGCCCCTAAATTACCGCCAACTTGGAAAAATGATTGAGCAAGACCATGGCGACCACCTGAAGCCATACGTGCCACACGGGATGATTCTGGGTGGAAGACCGAAGAACCTGTCCCAACTAAAGCGGCTGCAAATAAAATCATTGGGAAGGTTTCTGCCATCGCCAATAAAATTAACCCTGTCAAGGTAAAGCTCATACCAATTGGTAAGGAATATGGCTGCGGGTGTTTATCCGTATAATAGCCAATAACAGGCTGAAGTAGTGACGCGGTAATCTGATACGTTAAGGTGATCATCCCGATTTGCGCGAAACTCAGGGAGAAATCAGATTGCAATAAAGGATAAATCGCCAAGATTAGCGATTGAATCATATCGTTTAATAAATGGGAGACACTGATCGCCGTCAGAATACTGAAAACGGTTTTTCCTGTTTTATTCACGGGTTTTGATGGACTTGCATTATTTGGGGTTGTGGTTTGCTCACTCATAATTATCAGCTTTCTGTGTTACATAATTGTTATCAATATAACTGAAATACAATTTATTGAAATGAATAAATAAGTCACGTGAAAAAATAACAGCAGTGAATTATTTGACGGCGATCTCATTTTTATGAAACGAATTTCTTATTCTGCAAGAGGTATCAAATCTTGCTCATATTTTTATGCTATAAATCTGCGGGCAGTGACAAACTATAATCTAATATTAGTGAATAAAAATTCCTATACCAGCAGGGAGAAGTGTATGAAGTTTGCATTTAAAGCATCCGCGTGTGCATTAACTGTATCGTTAGCGTTAATATCCGCAACGATGGCAAACGCGTGGGAAAAAGACAAAACCTACAATATCACTATTTTGCACACAAATGACCATCATGGCCATTTTTGGCATAACGACCACGGTGAATACGGTTTAGCAGCACAAAAAACCGTTGTTGATGAAATTCGCAACGAAGTGGCGAAGCAAGGTGGCAGTGTATTGCTACTCTCTGGTGGTGATATCAATACAGGTGTGCCTGAATCTGATTTACAAGACGCAGAGCCTGATTTTAAAGGGATGAATTTAGTGGGCTACGATGCAATGGCATTGGGCAACCATGAGTTCGATAACCCGCTTGAAACGCTGCGTCAGCAAGAAAAATGGGCTACTTTCCCATTCTTATCTGCCAATATTTACCAAACCAGCACGGGCAAACGCTTATTTAAACCTTACCAAGTATTTGATAAGCAAGGTGTAAAAATTGCAGTGATGGGGCTGACCACGGACGATACCGTGCGTATTGGTAACCCAGCGAATTTCCCTGATGTGGAATTCCGTGTTCCTGCAGACGAAGCGAAAAAAGTGGTTGAAGAACTGCGCCAGACTGAAAAGCCTGACATTATTATCGCAGCAACCCATATGGGGCACTATGATAACGGCAACCACGGTTCTAACGCACCGGGTGACGTCGAAATGGCACGCAGTTTACCAGCTGGTTATTTAGATATGATAGTGGGTGGCCACTCACAAGACCCTGTTTGTATGTCCCAAGAAAATAAAGACTACAAACAAGCAGACTATGTACCAGGTACACCGTGTGCGCCAGATAATCAAAATGGTACATGGATTGTTCAGGCCCATGAGTGGGGTAAATATGTTGGACGTGCTGATTTCGAATTCAAAAACGGCAAATTTACCTTAAAACATTACCAGTTAATCCCAATTAACTTGAAGAAAAAAGTCACTAAAGAAGATGGCAGCAGTGAGCGCGTTTATTACACGCAGGAAATTGCTCACAACCCAGATATGATGAAATTGCTGACACCATACCAAGAGAAAGGTGATAAACAATTAAGCGTCAAAGTAGGCTCTGTTGAAGGCAAACTGGAAGGCGACCGCAGCAAAGTACGTTTCGTACAAACAAATATGGGTCATCTTCTGTTAGCTGCTCAAAAAGAGCGTGCGGGTGCTGATTTTGCCATTATGAGCGGTGGTGGTGTCCGTGATTCTATCGAAAGCGGTGATATTACCTATAAAGATGTACTCAAGGTTCAACCATTTGCGAACGAATTAGTTTACGTTGATTTTAAGGGGGATGAAGTCATTCCTTACCTGACCGCGGTTGCGAATATGAAACCTGATGCGGGGGCGTATGGCCAATTCTACAATGTGAATTTAACGTTGAATAAAGATGGCACGATTAGCGATGTAAAAATCGATGGTAAACCTGTTGATACATCAAAAACTTACCGTATGGCGACATTGAACTTTAATGCAATTGGTGGTGATGGTTATCCGAAAATTGATAATCATCCTAACTATGTAAATACAGGTTTTGTTGATGCGGAAGTACTCAAAGGCTACATCGAGAAACATTCTCCGTTGAAAGCCGCAGACTACGAACCAAAAGGTGAAATTATTTATAACAATAAATAATTGATTCCGTATATGGAAAGCCTAATGAAGATGAGTCTTTCAGACTGCTGACAAACCGATTAGGTTTGGCTGCAGGTTGGATAGGTTTTTAAAATAGATTAGGAAAATCAATTCCTTGATTTTCGGCTGATAACACAAAGCAGGAAAAACCACGCTTTTATCCTGCTTTGTCAACAACCTCAAAGCCTCATGAAAATGAGGCTTTTTTATCAGTGTTTTTACTTGCGGATTTCAGCAAAAGTGGCATTCAGCACACTCGCTAAATCAGCAGGCGCCAATTCAATATCCAATCCGCGTTTTCCCCCTGAAATAAACATCGTTGCATATTGCTGTGCTTGGTCATCAATTACCGTCGGTAAACGTTTTTTCTGCCCTAGCGGGCTGATGCCGCCCAACAAGTAGCCCGTTGTTTTTTGCGCGATTTGCGGGTCCGCCATTTCCACCTTTTTCACTTTAAACACTTTTGCGACCAGTTTTAAATCGAGCTGACCAGAAACAGGGGTGACGGCAACCGCGAGCGTTTTTTGATCGCCATTTAATGCCACTAATAACGTTTTGAACACTTGTTTAGCATCTAAGCCTAATTTACGCACTGCCTCATCACCAAAATTGTTTTCATTTGGGTCATGGTCATAAGGGTGCAGTGTGAAGCTAATTTTTTGTTTTTCCAGTAGTTTAACAGCAGGAGTCATTTTTTTACCTTTTATTTATCTTTGACACAATGGCGCAAATACTCAACAAGACTACCTTCACCAAAAAGGTGCAATGCACCGACAGCAACCACATAATTACCGTCTGGGAGCGCTTTTAGTTGTTCACTCCAATCGGCATTTCGTTTATCCATTAATACTTGATAAACATCTTTACTGAAGGTGTTAGGCAAGGTCATGCTGCTATTGGGCTGATAATCGAGCCACCAACCAATCATGGTTTGCAGTGAACGTGCGTTTGCTCGCCAATGGACTAGCGAGTCTTGTAAAAGTGCTAACCCATGATTAGGCAAGGAAAGCAGTAATTCAACTTGGGATGCAGTGCCTTCGAGTTCGATGATGGGTTTAAGTTGGGTTTGTGCGTTGCGAATAAGTTGATAATCGATGCCATAGTGTCCGCGTAAGCCAAGTCCTTGTGCTTGAGTGGCTTGCAGGATCAGGGCAACCTGCCATGAAGGTAGCACATCAAACTTTTCAGGTGATTGGTGAATTTCTTGGCAACATTGCAAAAATAGCGCGTATTGCTCTTCATCTAATCGCTGCTGAACAGGAAGCTGTTCTTCAATATCATGAGGAAAGGGGGACTGCGTTTGGGTGATATCCGCTTCAACAATTAATGCATCCGCCTTATTTAGTTTATCGAGTAATATGGCAGACAACGGAAACATATTTTCCGTTCCCATATGAATACTGCCCACAATATGCAATTTAAGGCCTTTTGATAAGCGGATATCAATTGCAGGATAAGGGTATACAGGCGCTGTTTCCATATGGAGCCAATTTTTTAAGTTTTCGAACAGTTTTCCCATCATTCTTTACCCAGCATTTTTCTTGGTTGAATAGGTTAAACAATCTTTCGCCAATTTGCGAACATTGCTCGTCAATTACGCATTTTTCGTCGTTATTGATAAAAATTGGAAATGACAATTTAGGAATGTTTCAACTATGGTTTGACGATGTGAAGCAATATGTTAACAAGGTGGCGTTATCATTTTGTTAGCCTTAATTGGAGATAACATGATAGCTCCCCTAACTTCAAACATTCATGCAGGCACACCAACAATCACAGTTTTGGATAACCGTGGTTTAAATATTCGCATGATTCAATATCATCGGCAGTCAAATATTCAACAGAATGCGCAAGAGCGAATTGAGTTTCAACACTTTAATATCTATGGTTTTTTAGATAAAAATGCAGATGCTCGTTTGTCTGAAAGTGGGCAATGTAATTTTTATTACGCAACAGATTTAATGGGGTTTCCTGTTTCTAGCCAAGGAGTTGACTGTGGTGATGTTTACCAACTCTATGATATTGAAGAGCGTTTAGTGATCTGTATTGATGCAAATAAAACATATAAATTATGTATTTATGAGAGGTGTGATACGTTAGGCCGACTCAAATCAATCAACGAAAAAGTTGAGTCTGGGCACTGGAGGGTGAGTGAGTACCTAGAATATGCAGGTGATTCGCTTATAGAACAGTTGGTAAATTTAGCGGGGCAATGTATCCGTCATTTTGATACGGTTGGGTTATTGCAAACTCAAGAGGTATCATTGCGAGGGGAGCCTATCTTATTGACACGGCAGTTTATTCAACAGTTTGATAACGCAGAATATAATGTTGATTGGCAAGGCGATAGCTATTTAACGGCATTATCACCCGAAGAATTTCCTCATCAAACATCCTTCGACGCCACTGGTGCTTGCCTTTCTACTCTCGATGCAAAAGGCCACAAACAGCACCGAAAATATGATATTGCGGGGCAATTAATCAAATCGAAATTAACGATTAAAGGAAGCAATACGCAACCAATAGCTCAACTCATTGAATATTCAGCTATTGGGCAAAAAGTGCGAGAGCTCCACGGCAATGGTGTCGTGACTGAGTATGAACATGAAGCACAAACACAACGTTTATCCCATATACGAACCTATAGACCTGCTAACCATTTATTGGGTTATAAATTATTTCAAGACTTATATTACGACTACGATCCCGTTGGCAATGTAGTTGCAATTCATAATGGTGCCGTAAAAAGTATTTTTTGGCGTAATCAAAAGATAGAGCCTAAGCATCAATATCAATATGACACACTGTATCAACTGACCCATGCCACTGGGCGAGAAATCGCTAACAGAGGCCAACAAAGCCATTGTTTAACTCACACTTCATCTATTGATAACTCAACATATACACGTTATTTCCGTGCATATTCTTATGATAAAGGTGGAAATTTAATTCAAATTCACCACCGTACCCCTGCGATGCAGCAAGCTTATACAATCAAAATGACCGTGAGCAATCGAAGTAACCGTGTAGTGCTCGCAGATTTAGCCGAGTTTCCCCATCAAGTGGAGCCATTATTTACGCCAAGTGGCCAACAAAAACAGCTTATGCAAGGTCAAGCACTTAGATGGACACCTAGGCAGGAATTACGAAGTGCAACAAGGGGGAGCGTGAGTGAATTTTATCGCTACGATGCAAATAGCCAAAGAGTAATAAAAGTAACCCAAGAAAATCAAAAGCAAAGCCAAGTCATTTATTTACCAAACCTAGAAATTAGGCAAATTGAAAATAAAGAAAAATGCCAAGTGATTTGCGTCGGTGAAGCCAATGAATTACAAGCTCAAGTATTGCATTGGGAACTCGGTCTACCAGATAAAATGGTAAATAATACAGTTCGTTATAGGATTAGTGGCCTTGCTAGCAACAGCAGTTTAGAGTTGGATGTAGATGGAAACCTAATTAGCCAAGAAGAGTTTTATCCATTTGGTGGAACGGCCGTTTGGGCAGCGCGCAGCGCAGTAGAAACTCACTACAAAACGCGGCGTTATTCAGGACAAGAGCGCGATATGACAGGGCTTTATTATTATGGTCGTCGTTATTATCAACCTTGGGTGGGGCGCTGGCTAAGCGCAGATCCTGCAGGAACCATTGACGGTTTAAATCTGTATCGAATGGTACGCAACAACCCACTGGTTTATCGGGACGAACAAGGACTGGCGCCTAAACTTTTTAATACTCGTGAAGATATGTATGATGATTTCCGGCAAACAATATCAAAACTCCTTGCTGCGTCCTCTAAAATTGAACAAATTGCTCGCGACCCATCATTAATTCGTAATCGAGTTATTAGCATGGCACAGGTACATTATAGAAATAAAACATCTAAATTTACATACGCTATTAATTTATATGAAAGTTTGGAGATGGATCCGCAAAGTGCAGAGTTTAAAACATGGGCTACAAATACATTAAGCTATCAAGAGACTTCTTCCTCGCGTCGGTCCGGCTGGGAAGCCGTTAATCATGCTGAGAAGGTATTAATAAGAACATTAACGGCTCATGATAGTTTTAACCTAAGCAATTTAAATCTATCCCAAAAGGCAAAATTGTGTCCAAGTTGCGAACATGCCATGTATGATTTTCGACAATCAATGCCTAAAAACCGATTCACCACAATTGCTCTCAGAGATGGTGATCTACCTCCAGCCGTAACACAATATGGGCAAAAAAGAGTCCACTATAAAAATCTCTCTAGCTCTGCTAGGCGGGAACATGGAAAAGAACTGTATGATTATAAAGGCATAGAGTTTCAAGTTGGAATGGGTGGGTTCTGGGGTAGTACGGATAAAGTGCTCTATGGAATTTATGTGAGTGAGTTTGAACGCGTGTTTGGAAACCTACCTAGAGGAAGGGGAATCAAAAGGCCATTTTCCCCTGAACCTCCAAGAAGATCAGGAAATAGTGGGCGCGATTTTGATAGAAACCAACCCAGCACCAGTCGTCGTTATCGATGAAACAATTGCCCCCAAATAGGGGGCTAATTGAATTAGCTGTTTTTAGTGATGTTTTTAAACACACTGAGCAATGTAAATAAGCTGAATGAGCTAAACACCATTTCGATACCAATGAGTGTGGTTAATAACGTAATGGACGTTAATGGCCCATTGCCGACAAGCAGGAAGGCAATAAAGAAATCTAATAAACCGATAAGAATTTGCAGCCAACCACTTGGGGATTTAATTTGTTGAAAACCGACATATAAGCGAATGACACCGCCGACAATAAATAATGCTGCGACTAAAATGGCAAGGGCGATTAGGCTTTGCAGTGGGTCTTTAATAAAGGAATAGCCGACAATAATATAGATTAAGCCAATCACAAAGCCGAATAAGCGCGACCACCCAGTATAAATCACGGTGCTCAGTATGCTAACAATGGCACCAACACCACCAATAATCAGCAACACACCTAACACCGTACTGACCGCAATGCCTGAAATCATCGGGTTAACGATACAAAAAATACCACCAGCCAACAGTAAAAAAGACAAAATTAACAAAAATGTTCGCTGTTTTTTAAATTCTTCACCAGCGAGTTTGGCAAGTTTTTCACGATCAATATTAAGCATTTTGCGCTCCAAATATTAAGTAGCTAATTATTTAATAGTATAGACCTAGCTGATGATAAATAGCATCAAAGATCGTGCGATTTAAACAATAAAATCTTGGAAGGCAAATACTTAGCGTATTTTGATGATTGAAATAAGACGGGGAAGGGTGAGATAGGCTCCCACCCTTTTTTAAAGGTTATTTTTCAGGCTTAAAACGTAATAGACGGTTTGCGTTACTGACTACAGTGATAGAGGAGAGCGCCATTGCTGCTCCTGCAACCACAGGGTTAAGCAAAGTGCCTGTTAGTGGGTATAAAATACCCGCTGCAATTGGGATCCCCAGTGTGTTGTACACAAAGGCCCCGAACAGATTTTGCTTCATATTACGTAATGTCCCTTTTGAGATAGAAACCGCATCGGCAACACCGTGTAAGCTTTGACGCATCAAGGTGATAGACGCTGTTTCAATGGCGATATCACTACCGCCTCCCATCGCAATACCTACATCAGCACGGGCAAGTGCAGGGGCGTCATTGATCCCATCACCGACCATTGCCACTTTGTGGCCTTTTGCTTGTAAGGCTTCAATTGCCGCAGATTTGCCATCTGGCATTACGCCTGCAATCACTTCATCAATGCCCGCTTCTTTGGCAATCGCATTGGCGGTAACAGGGTTATCCCCCGTTAACATCACTAAGCGGAAGCCTTGTTTATGTAAGCGAGCAAGGGCGCTGATGCTGTCTTCACGCAGCGGGTCACGGATGGATAATAACGCCGCCACTTTACCCTCAACCGCCAACAGCACAGGGGTCACCCCTTGAGTGGCTTGTTGATGCAGAATATCGTCGACATCTGCGGTATCCACATTGCTTTGCGCTAACAGCTTTTGGTTGCCTAACAAAATGGTTTTGCCATCAATAATGGCACTTACCCCTAGGCCTGCCAATGTCCGAAATTGCTCATTAGCGGGTAAGGTTAACCCTTTCGCTTTTGCTAAGACTGCACGTGCTAATGGGTGATTTGAACCATTTTCCAAAGATGCTGCGAGCTGCAATGCATTGTCTTGGTCAAACCCATTGAACACGTGGATGTCAGTCACCTGAGGCATACCTTCAGTCAATGTACCTGTTTTATCAAAGACGATAGTGTCCAATTCACTGGCTTGTTGAAGAGCATCCGCATCACGTACTAACACCCCAAACTCTGCCGCACGACCTACGCCTGAAATTATCGACATCGGTGTTGCCAATCCTAAAGCACATGGACAGGCGATAATTAAGACCGTCGTGGTGATAACCAACGCATAGGTAATTTGTGGTGCAGGCCCAACAAAGTACCAGATAGCGCCTGAAATCAAGGCAATAGCAACAACGACAGGAACAAATACCGCTGAAATTTTATCCGCCATTTGGCCAATTTGCGGCTTACTGCTTTGCGCTTGGCGAACTAGGTGGATAATCCGTGCTAATGTGGTTTGGCTACCAACTGCTGCCGCACGAAATAGTACCGTACCATCCTGTACAACAGTACCAGCATGCACAGGGTCACCTTTACTTTTTTGCTGCGGGATAGGCTCGCCCGTCAGCATCGCTTCGTCTAACCAAACTTCCCCTTCAATGATTTCCCCATCGACAGGGACGCGGTCACCCGTTGCTAAGCGAAGGATCATGCCTTTTTTCACTTGTTCCAACGGCATATCAACTTCGCCTTGTTCCGTGACGACACGTGCAGTTGGTGGGGTTAAATCGAGCAATCTTTCAAGGGCTTTGGATGAACGTTGTCGCGCTCGCTGCTCTAGCGCATGACCAAGGTTAATCAAACCGATAATCATCGCACTGGCTTCGTAATAAAGGTGACGAGCTTGGTCAGGGAACCATTCAGGCCAAATATTGACGACGATAGAGTAGAGCCATGCAGCCCCCGTACCGAGTGCGACCAAGGTGTCCATGGTGGCACTGCCGTTTTTCAAACTTTGCCATGCGCTGCGATAAAAATGCCCACCTGCGAATACCATCACGAGGAAGGTTAATACCCCAATGGTGAGCCACGTGGTGTGGTTTTGCTCCGTCAGCACCATGTTATCGCCCATCATCCCCCATACCATCACGGGGATACCAAGGGCTAAGGCTAAGGCGGATTGCCAACGAAAACGGCGCATATTGGCTTGAGCCACTTCTTGTTGGCGTTCGCGGCGTTTGGCTTCATCTTGAATAATTTCAGCGCCATAACCTGCTTTTACCACGGCATTGATCAGGTCATCTGGCTTAGCCGTTCCTGTGACCAATGCGCTGCGCTCGGCTAAATTCACTCGCGCGTTTTCCACGCCGGGGACACTGCTGAGTGCTTTTTGCACTTTATTTACACAGCTCGCACAGGTCATGCCATCAAGCAATAGCTGTACGCTGTCATCGGTTGGGTCGATTTCAGGTTGCTCACCTAAATCAGACTCTTGTGCCGGAATGTCACAAATTGCCGCTGAATCAGCATCCGGCTGTTCAGTTTGGGTAGTCAGCGGCTCAGTTTTTGGGTGAGATTCACCTTCTGTGGCTTGGTAACCTGCGGCTTCAACCGCAGCAATCAACGCCGAAACTGGCGCAGAACCTTGCACGACTGCAGAGGTTGTATCCACTTTTGCACTTGTGACGCCATCAACGGCTTCAAGTGCTTGCTGGGTTTTTGCCGCACATTTCATACAACTTAAACCTGAAAGGGATAAGGTCACTACATCGGATTGTGGCAGCTGGGCTTTAAAGCCTGCTTGCTCAACTGCCGCAATTAAGGTTTGTGCATCAGCTGAGCCATACACTTTTGCCTGAGTTGTGCTCACAACCGCAGCGGCAACCCCTTCAACCTCTTCAAGGGCTTTTTGGGTTTTGCCCGCACATTTCATGCAATTCAAACCCGAAAGCTGCAACTCGATATCTGGTACTGATGCGACTTCGGCTTCATAACCTGCTTCAGTAATTGTGTTGATGATATCAGCAACATTGGCATCACTTTCTAATGTCGCATAATCGATAGTGACGTTTAAATTCGTCACATCCCCACGTGCTTCTAATGCTTTCGTGACAGAGCCGACACAGTGCATGCAGCTTAGTCCCTGTAATTTTAGGATAATTTTGTTACTCATTTTGCAGCCTCCGAACCCGTTCGATGAATTTGGGTCTGTAACTTTATCTACAATTAGGTCTATAATTCGACAATGAGCAAAGGTTACACCTTCCAGCAAGGTTAAGGTCAAGGGGTTATTATGAATATTAGTCAAATTGCTAAAAAAACAGGCCTAACTGCAAAAGCCATCCGTTTTTATGAAGACAAAGGGCTGATCACACCACCGGAAAGAGGCGAGAATAGTTACCGCTATTATCAAGAACGGCACTTAAATGAGCTGGTATTGCTTAAACAAGCCAAAGATGTCGGTTTTACCTTGGATGAATGTGGTGAGTTATTGGGGTTGTTTCGTAATCCAACCAGACATAGCGCCGATGTAAAAAGCACAACCATTGCTAAGATAAATGAAATAGAGCAGACAATTTTAAAACTGTCTGCTATTCGCGATACATTACAAGAGTTGGTGGATGTGTGCCCAGGGGACGATGGTGCGGACTGCCCAATTATTGACCATCTAGCGCGTGGCTGTTGCCACCACCAGAAGGCTTAACTTGCAGTGTAATACCATCAACGGCGATGACTACCACTTCTGTATTGGCGAGCAGCGGGACATCGCTGTAAACTCGCCAGCTTCCATCTGCAAGGCGTACACGGCTAAAACCTTCTTCGGTATCCGTTAATAAACGTGCTTTAAAGCCCACAAGCTGGTGGCTGATTTGGTTAACATCATCGGCTTTACTTTTTTTACGGCCGCTTAACCATTTGCGCCATAACACGGCAGAAACAAGGGTAAAGACGGCAAATAAAATCCCTTGCCACTCCCAACTTAGGAAGGGCAAAGCCCAAGTCAATAAACCGACGACAACAGCGGCAATCCCTGTCCAAAGCAAATAGCCGCCTGTGCCAAGTAACTCAGCAATCAGTAACAACCCACCAAGGCACAGCCAAAACCATGCCGGTTGAGCACTGATAAGCTCTATCATTCTTTTGCCTTTTGTGTGGTTTTCTTGCTTTCGCTAATGAGTTCAGTAATACCGCCGATAGCACCCATTAAATTGCTCGCTTCTAATGGCATCATAATCACTTTGCTGTTTTGCGCTGAGCCGATACTGGTTAAAGCGTCCGTGTATTTTTGGGCCACGAAGTAGTTAATGGCTTGCATATCACCAGCGGCGATAGCCTCAGACACCATTTGCGTGGCTCTTGCTTCCGCTTCTGCGGCTCTTTCGCGCGCTTCAGCTTGTAAGAAAGCGGACTGCCTTTCCCCTTCGGCTTTTAAAATTTGTGATTGTTTTTCACCTTCAGCTTTCAAGATTGCCGCTTGGCGAATACCTTCCGCTTCTAAAATATCGGCACGTTTTGTTCGTTCCGCTTTCATCTGCGCATTCATCGCGCTGATAAGTTCTTTTGGCGGCTTCACATCACGAATTTCAATACGGGTGATTTTTACGCCCCACGGGTTAGTGGCTTCATCCACGACGTGTAATAAGCGGGAGTTGATTGAATCACGCTGAGACAGCATTTCATCAAGCTCCATTGACCCTAACACGGTACGAATATTGGTCATCGTTAGGTTAAGCACAGAGAGCTCTAAATTGCTGACTTCGTAAGCGGCGCGAACCGGGTCGACCACTTGAATAAAGCACACGGCATCAATAGTGACGTTGGCATTATCCCGCGAGATAACCTCTTGGGATGGGATATCGAGGACTTGTTCCATCATATTGATGCGACGGCCGATTTTGTCCATAAATGGCACAATAATATGCAGCCCAGGTTGCAATGTGCGGGTGTAACGCCCAAAACGTTCAACTGTCCACTGGAAACCCTGCGGTACTGTTTTAACGCAGGTGAAAACAATAACGATGGCCACAAAAATAATAATCGGGATGGCACCAAAGGCGAACAAGTCCATATCTAACCCTTAATTAATAAAGTAATGAATACATTTGGCGGCGATATTTACTCGCAATCGCATCGCCCGTTCCCATGGCAGACATAATATCCATCATGGTTTTTTTCACTGCACCGTCACCTGCGCCTAAGTCTTTACGTAAGAAGCTAAATAACATCTCAAGAGCTTCTTCGTTACGGTTCACTTCATGTAATTTTAGCGCTAATTGAACGGCTAATGTGGTATTTTGCGGATCTTGATTAAATTCATCCTGCAATTGCTGAATTTCAGGGGTATCTGCCGCTTGTTTTAACAACTCAATTTGCGCAACCAGCCCTTGATAACGGCTGTCTTTATCCTGTAATGGCACTACGTCTAATGTGGTTTGTGCATCATCGACGAGTTTTAGGTTAATTTGCGTTTCCGCCAATAACAGCGTGATATCACTATTTTTCGGGTTTAGTTGATGAGCTTCTTTCAGCAGAGGCAACGCTTCTTGTGTTTTACCTTCAGCTATTAATTCCGCTGCTTGCGCTGCTTTCAGCTCTTCTGGGCTTGGCAGAACACGGGATAAAATTTCTAACACCACCTCTTCTGGCTGTGGCCCTTCAAAACCATCAACAGGGCGACCATTTTGCAGTACATATACGGTTGGGATTGCTTTTAAACCAAACTGGCTAGCAATCATTTGCTCTTCGTCACAATTAACTTTAGCTAAGATATATAAACCTGCGTAGTCGTTGGCAATTTTTTCCAACATTGGGCCAAATTCTTGGCAATGAGGACTACGCGGTGACCAAAAGTAGAACATGACGGGTAAGTTCATTGATTGTTCAATGACTTGATGAAGATTGGTTTCGTTAATATCAATAATTTGGGCGTTATTTGCAAACATAGGGTATCTCTTTTGAATGAGTTAGCATTAATAGTAGAGTGGGGCTTATTTTGCTTTTTTCAAGCCTTTTTTCCCTGATTTGCCAGTATTTTATCCATCAGTTTGTCAGGTAAAATACGTTTAAGTACTCGAACAGCCACCGTTAAAAGCGTGACGGAATAACGCACACGTGGGCGTGGGCTTTCTAACGCATGGATAAGCTTTTCTACCACATGCTCTGGGGTTAAGGTAAAGCGTGAGGCAATCCCCGGGTTTTTAACCGGTTTATCTTTCTGAGTTTGTTCAACATTTTGCGTGAATGCCGTGTGAATTGGCCCCGGCTCAATTAAACTCACAAAAACACCGCTGCCTTTTAATTCTAACCGCAAGGCATCCGACCAACCTTCCAAGGCATATTTGCTCGCGGCATAAGCCCCACGACCCGGCGTAGAGATAATTCCCATCACCGAACTGGTCTGCACAATGCGCCCTTCGTTGTGTGCTAGCATGGCGGGCAGCAGTTGGAAGGTCAATTGGTGTACTCCGAAAAAGTTGGTGGAAAACTGGGCTTCAAGCTGTTCCCGACTCACACTGTTTAATGGCCCATAAACCCCAAACCCCGCATTGTTGAATAATCCGAAAAGTCGATGATTACAGAGTGTTAGCACCTCTTGTGCTGCGGTCTCTATGCTATTCTTATCATCGAGGTCAAGAGCAACAGCATCAAAGCCAAGATTTCTTAAGCGTAAGATATCGCTTTCTTTGCGACAGGCGACAATCACATGGTAACCACGTTGGCGCAGAGTTTGAGCAGCACAAAAGCCTATACCGCTTGATGCACCGGTGATCAGAACCGATTTTCCGTTTCGTGCTGATGTTTGCATAACTTTACCTTCATTTCATGCAACTGAATTTATTTCGCGTATAAAGAGCCCTTTATCGCGTTTGTTTACCGTCTATTTTACTTGTTTGAGGGTAAAATATGTGCGGAAAGTTGTTTTTCCATAAAGTCAGCAATGGATGGCTGAGCCTCAACAGTCGGGTGTATCCCATCTTGTTGTATCCATTCAGGCTTAGTGATAACAGTCTCCATGTAAAAAGGCAGTAACGGAATTTGATTGCTATCCGCCAGTTTCGGGTACACTTTTTCAAAGCTTGTTGTATAACGTTTTCCATAATTTGGTGGAATACGAATTTGCATTAAGAGCGGTTTTGCACCCGATTGCACGATTTGGTCGATAATTTGCTGTAAATTAGTTTCCAGTTGTTCGACAGGTAAGCCTTGCAGACCATCGTTAGCGCCTAATTCGATCAGCACCCAGCTCGGTTTATTTTGTTCCAATAAGGTAGAAAGGCGTTCCAGCCCTTGTGCTGATGTATTGCCACTAATGCTGCCATTGACCACCTCAATAGGCGGAGACAGTTTCTGCCAGCGGTCGGCAAGCAAAGAGGCCCATGCCTGCTCAGCCGGTAAACGGTAGCCTGCACTTAGGCTATCACCTAAGATTAATAGCTTAGTTGACGCAAGGGCGTGTCCACTTGCAGTCAGTAACAGGAGAAAAACCAATATATGTCGGCGAATAATATTCTTGAAGTTCATCATCTCATTAAACGTGTTGGTCAAGGTGAACATGAACTGACTATATTGCAAGGTGTTGAGCTAATTGTCGAGTCTGGTCAAACAATTGCTTTAATTGGCGAGTCGGGATCGGGAAAATCAACCCTGCTTGGGATCATTGCGGGTTTAGATGATGGCACGAGCGGCACAGTGAATTTATTGGGCCAAGACCTAACACGTATGGATGAAGAAGAGCGCGCCCGTTTGCGTGCACAAAGTGTAGGGTTTGTGTTTCAATCATTTATGTTGATCCCCACATTAAATGCTATTGAAAACGTGCAGTTACCTTCGCTATTACGTGGAGAGTCAGAGTCATCGAGCTACCAACATGCAGCAGAGCTACTGACTGATTTAGGCTTGAAAGATCGCATGAAGCACATGCCTCCGCAGCTTTCTGGTGGCGAACAACAGCGTGTGGCGCTGGCTCGTGCATTTAATGGTCGACCACAAATTTTATTCGCCGATGAGCCGACAGGGAACCTTGATAGGCAAACAGGGGATAAAATTGCTGACTTGCTGTTCGCCATGAACAAAGAACATGGCACGACGCTGATTTTAGTCACACACGATAACGAACTCGCTGCACGTTGCCAGCGCCGCTTGCGCTTAGTTGACGGGCAATTGAGGGAAGAAGCATGATTTGGCGTTGGTTCTGGCGTGAATGGAAAACGCCCTCATTACTGATTGTTTGGTTAGCGCTCACGCTCGCTGTTGCGTGTGTATTAGCGTTAGGGCGCATTAGTGACCGTATCGAAAACAGCATGAGCTACCAAAGCCGCGAGCTACTCGCAGGGGATCTGGTTCTGCGCTCCTCACACCCGAGTGAGCCCGCTTGGTTGCAAGAAGCACAAAAAGACGGGTTAAAATTGAGCCAACAGATTTCATTTTCGACGATGGCCTATGCAACGGAAGATGAAGATGCTCGCCCACAACTGGTGTTGGTCAAAGCCGCCGACAAGGCTTATCCGCTATATGGTGGGTTAGTTACAGAACCTGAGGGGTTAGTACCAACCCAAGGGGAGGTGTTAGTTGCGCCTCGCTTATTAGAGTTATTGAACCTGAACATTGGAGATAATATTGATATCGGTGATGCGACATTAAAGGTTTCTGGCAAGTTAATCCAAGAACCTGATAGTGGTTTTAACCCGTTCCAGATTGCACCAAGGGTATTAATTGCGATTGAAGACGCGCCGTTAACAGGGGCAATTCAACTCGGTAGCCGTTTAACCTATCGCGACATGTTTGCGGGAGATAGTCAGGTTATCGATGCATTTAAGCAAAAATTTGATAAAGACCTGCGCAATGACCAGCGCTGGTATACCTTAAATGAAGACAATGGTGCGGTGGGGAAAACCTTCCAACGTGCTCAGCAATTTTTGTTGTTGTCCGTCTTGTTAACCCTGTTGCTGGCGATTGCTGCCGTTATGGTTTCAATGACTCACTACTGCCGCAGCCGTCACCAGCTGATTGCGGTTCTGAAAACCCTTGGCGCTGGGCGTAGTGCGCTACGTAAATGGATCATTGGCCAGTGGCTAGTCATTTTAGTGGCAGCGGCGTTATTAGGTTCATTGTTAGGGTTAGCCTTTGAAGGCATTCTAATGCAAATTTTAGGGGCAATGCTGCCAAAAGAATTGCCTCCTGCTAGCCTAATGCCGTGGGTCTGGGCGGTTGGAACATTGTTTATCATAGCCGTTATTGTAGGCAGCCGACCTTATTACCAATTGATGGCGACCCAACCTTCTCGGGTATTACGTGAAGATGCAAAATCCCCAGTATGGCCGCTGCATTATTATCTCCCTGTGGTTATATTAATTGTCGTGGGCGGGTTATTTATTTTTGCGGGAGTAAACCCCCTGTTATGGTCGATTTTGGCGGGGATTGTTGTTGTTGCGATTTTATTGGCGTTGATTGGCTGGCTCGGGCTTTGGGGGCTGAGACATATTAAGTTTCGCCAACTGAGTTTGCGCCTTTCTGTTAGCCGTTTATTGCGCCAACCGTTACAAACTATCACCCAAATGAGTGCATTTTCGCTCTCGTTTATGTTGTTGGCATTATTAATTTTAGTGCGGGGGGATTTGCTCGATCGTTGGCAGCAACAACTCCCCGCGGATAGCCCAAACTATTTTCTCATTAATATGAACGAGTCACAGCTTAAGTCTGTGACACAGCTATTAGCTCAGTACCAAGTCAAACCAACCGAGTTTAACCCCGTGGTATTGGCACGTTTAACGGATATTAACGACCAATCTGCAATTGAGTGGGCTGATAAGCGCGACCCGAACAATAACACGGTGAGGCGTGAACTCAGTTTGACGTGGCAATCCCAATTGGCGCCAGCAAATATTGTGGATGAAGGCACATGGCCACCGAAAGCGGGTGAAGTATCCATCGAACAAACCGTGGTCAAAGAGCTAGGGTTAAAGCTGGGTGATAAGCTGACATTTAATGCGGGAGCACAAGTTTTTTCGGCGACAGTAAGCAGTATTAGGACGGTGGATTGGGAAAGTTTACGACCAAATTTCTACTTTATTTTCTCGGAAGAAAGCTTATCGAAAATGCCAGCAACATGGCTGAGTAGCTTCCATTATGAAGGTGATGGCCAGTTATTGACGCAACTTAGCCGCCATTACCCAACAATTAATGTGTTGGATACAGGGGCGATCATTACACAGATTCAGCAAATTCTTCAGCAAGTCAGCCAAGCCCTTGAAGTGATGGTGGTTTTGGTTATTTTCTGTGGATTACTGTTATTGCTGGCGCAAATTCAAGTGGGAATGAGCCAACGGGAACGGGAGCTGGTGGTTTATCGAACCTTAGGGGCAAGCAAAAAACTGATGCGCAGAACGCTATGGAGCGAGTTTGCATTGCTTGGCTTAATGGCAGGCCTTGCAGCAGCCTTTGGTGCTGAAATTGCCCTGTGGTTATTGCAGAGCAAAGTGTTTGATTTCCCATGGCAACCTGAATGGCGTATGTGGGTGTTATTGCCTCTGTGTGCGGCTATTTTGCTGTCTATTTGTGGCGGCTGGTTAGGCTTGCGTTTATTAGGCACAGGCAGCCAGCACCGCAGATTACCCAATGGGTGATTAGTTTATAATGAATAATTGGGCGTGAAATTATTTACGCCCAATTAAAATAACTGTCTTCAATCCTTCACAAAACCTTCATTCACTCAAGTTATGATTCTGCCGTCGATTATTGATAGCCTTAAAGTGGAAACATAACCATGCAGCATAAAAATTCAATTAAACGTTCAGTTAAACAGAAAGTAGGTTCATTTTCTTTATTGGCAAGTTTGATTTCATTTAGCCTCTCAGGGTTTGCTCAACAAGAGGTGCCTGCCACATTAGCAGGGCACTCTATTCTTCCCGTTGATTCTACTGTTCCTGCGCCACAAAATGCGCCTTCAGACTTACAAGTTAGCGGTAAATTCACCACGGGGACACGCGTTGATACCCTCGGCAAAGTGGAAGGGAAATCCGCTGATCGCCCAACAGGAAAACACATTCCAATTAAAGGGCAGCCATTACAAGGCCATTCGGGGATTAAACGCATGGCAGATGGCACCTATTGGGTGTTAACAGATAATGGCTTCGGTAATAAAGTGAATTCACCAGACTCGATGCTGTATGTAACGCAATACGATATCGATTTTAAATCAGGCAAAACCACACCACTCAAAACGGTTTTCTTCCATGATCCCGATAAAATCATTCCTTTTCATATTATTAATGAGAGTACACAGGAACGTTATTTAACGGGCAGTGATTTCGACCCAGAAAGTTTTCAATTTGCTGATGGTGCGTTATGGGTAGGGGATGAGTTTGGCCCATACCTGATAAAAATGGATTTGGATGGGAAAGTGCTAGCCCTGTTTGAAACGCAAGTCGATGGCAAAAAAGTGGTTTCCCCTGATCATTACCAAGTTACCACACCGGGTAAACCAACGGATAAAGTGACTTTTCAAGTTAATCGCTCAAAAGGGTTTGAAGGGATGGCTTCCTCGCCAGACGGTTCAAAACTGTACCCAATGCTTGAAGGCGCAATTTGGGTTGATGAAAAACAAGATTATGAAAATGTGGATGGCAAACGAGCTGCACGTATTCTTGAGTTTGATGTGAAAAAACAAGATTGGACAGGTAGAAGTTGGTTATACGTATTTGAAGACAATCAAAATGCTATCGGAGATTTTAATTTAATCGATGAGACCCACGGCTTAATTATCGAACGTGATAATGGTGAGGGGACATCGGATAAAGCCTGCGCCGCGGGCAGTACAAGCACGGAAAATTGCTTTAGTAACCTAGCGAAATTTAAACGCGTATACCGCATTGCTTTTTCAGACGAAAACGTTGGCGGCGCGGTTGATAAGCAGGCGTACATTGATTTAATGAATATTAAAGACCCAAATAGTCAAGCAAGAAAGCCACTGAATGATGGCGTATTTACTTTCCCATTCTTCACGATTGAGAACGTGGACGTGGTTGACGGCGAACATATTATTGTTGGAAATGACAATAACTACCCATTTTCATCGAGCCGTGAGCCTAATAAAGCCGATGACAATGAATTTATTTTGTTGAAAGTGCCTGAATTGTTAAAGCCTTGATTGACTTTGTGCCACCTCATTGTGGTTTATGGTGGCACAATATGAAACGAATGTTTTGATCCAATATCTGGTTTTCTGATCATTTTCCCTTGGTTATTATTTTCCCGAGCTTGTGCTCGGGATTTTTTATTTGGCGTTAAGGGAGGGTGGTTTCATCATTAAGGTCAAACCGAGGATCACTACAACAGGGGCGGCAATTACTAAAAATGCTGGGGTGAAGCTACCCGTGTAGTCCTTGATCCCACCGGCGATAAATGGCGCTAAACAGGCAATAGTTGAAATCAAGTTAACCACAGAAAACAGCTCTAAATAGGGGCCACGGCCAAAGTAATTTGATAACAACACACTTGATGCCAAGAACGTCATACCGTAACCAATCCCGACGAACAGCACAAATAAAATTAACCAGAACCAAGAGCTTGCGATACTGAGGAAGATAACGCCTAACACCATAATAATTAAGCTGCCAATGAGCAGTTTTTTCGGCTCCAGCCATTCTCCAGCAGCACCACCAATAAAACGTGAGAATGCATTTACAAAAGCCATTGTGCTCAGTAATGAAACCGCTACCGTCATACCGAAGCCCCGTTCTTCAATATGGGCAACCGCAAAGCTATTCACGGTAATCCCGCACCACAAAAATGACGTATAAGTTGCAGCGATTAAATAAAATTGCCATGTGCGCAGTGCTCGTCCAACTGTCCACACCTCGGCAGTACGGTAAATAGGCTTGCTTGCATTACTGACCTGTTTTTGCATTACTTTTTTGGCGTGTTCTTGCTCTTGTTTACCTTCTCGCAGCATAAAGATAGTGATTAATGTGATAATGCTGAGGTAGAGCGCGCACAAAACCCAGTGCATACGCCACGAGCCCAATTGGTTCGATGCGTAGAAATAAATCCATGGCCCTGCAACACCCCCGAGTCCACCAATGGTGAAATACAAGCCAAAGGCGAGGGATTGTTTTTCAAATAAACGGGAAAGCACGTAAGTGCCGGGCACTGTGGCTAATAAGGTAAAACCAATACCAATCAACGCCGTACCTAAGAAATAGGTGCTGATGGTGTTGGTGGAGTAAAGACTATAAAACCCCGCAACAAACACCAAGGTGCCGAGCAATAATGTGGCTCGCACACCGACTTTACGGATTAATAGGGACGGTAGGAAGCTTGCTAACCCGCAAGTTAGACCTAATAAGGTAAAGCCGAAACCTGCTTCACTCCAGCTCCACTTTAATTCGCTGATCATTTCGGGTAAAACAACGCCTAATGAGGTGAAAGTGATCGCAGTGGCTAAAAAATACACTAGTCCTAACAGAACTAAAATACACCACTGGTAAAACGGACTAAAATGCTGCGAGGACATAGTAACTCCAGTCATGCCGCACACCTTTAGTCAGGAGAGTTATCATCTGGATGACGGCGAAAATAGCAGAATGCCCGAAAACAAGTTCGGGCATCGATTAAGGGCTATTTTCCCTATTTATTGACGAGAGTACCAGTCTAATTTTTCATTTGCCCACTCAATGCCACTTTTGTACTCATTTGGTAAAAGTGGTACCAATGCGCTAAGTGTTTCGGCTAACAATTGGCAATCATTGTGGGAGAGGTTTAAGTGGCCGACCTTGCGTGCTGGGCGCACCTCTTTTTCATACCAATGCAAGTGGACGAGTGGCAAATTAAGCCAATCAATATTCACATCAGTGCCAATTAAGTTCACCATTACCGCGGGGCTGAATACTTCAGGAGATGGCATTGGCAGACCCAATATGGCACGTAAATGTAACTCAAATTGGCTGATTGAGGCACCGTTTTGGGTCCAGTGCCCGCTATTATGAACGCGAGGGGCAATTTCATTGATAAGCAGTGTATCGCCGACAACAAAGCATTCCATCGCCATCACACCAATATAATCAAGCTCATCCATCACCGCACTTAGCATAGCTTGTGCGGTTTCTTGCTGGGGATTTGTGGATTTTGGAAACGCAACGCTGGTGCGTAAGATGCCTTCTTGGTGCAAATTGTGGGTAATAGGGTAAAAAACGGATTCACCCGCAGCATTGCGAGCACCAATGACAGACACTTCAGCGTCAAACGGGATGCCTTGTTCGACAATGCATTCACCGTAAATTTCAGCGGGTAAATTGATTTCATCACCAGGACGTACACGCCATTGGCCGCGCCCGTCATAGCCACCTGTTCTGCGCTTGACTATCAGAAAATCACCCAGAGAGGCGAATAATTCAGGCCACTGTGCAGGGGATTCGAGCAGTGCCCAAGGGGCGGTTGACAAATTTAAGCTATCAAACAGGCTCTTTTGCGGAAATCGGTCGGCTAAACGCGGGAAAATATCACGGTTAATAAAGGCATTGTGGCGAGCTAATTCTTTGGTCAATGGTGTTTCAGGCCAACGCTCGATTTCAGCGGTGATCACGCTTTGCTGATAAGGAACCGCTTCAGGCTCAGCATCCAATCCAACAGGGAAAACAGCGATGCCTAGAGGCTCACCAGCTTGTCGTAGCATACGACCCAGTTGGCCGTTACCCAGTACGCAAACGGGTTTCATTACGCTTCCCTCGGGTCTGGATTATTGAGTACGTCGTTGGTTTGTGTTTCACGCCATGTGGATAAGCGCTTGAAAACAACTTCATCAGCGATAGCTAAGACTTGAGCCGCTAGCAATGCGGCATTTGCGGCACCTGCTTTACCAATCGCCAGAGTGCCCACAGGAATGCCTTTTGGCATTTGGACGATGGAATATAAGCTATCAACCCCACTGAGTGCGGCACTTTGTACAGGAACACCAAAAACAGGCACTAAGGTTTTGGCCGCTAACATACCCGGTAGATGTGCTGCACCACCAGCACCTGCAATAATTACATCAAAGCCGTTTGCTTTGGCTGTTTCGGCAAATGAAAACAGTTTATCGGGTGTGCGGTGTGCGGAGACAATTTCGACGTGAAAAGGAATTTGGAGTTCGGTTAATACATCAGCAGCGTGCTGCATGGTCGTCCAATCACTTTTCGAACCCATAACAATGGCGATTTTTGCCGCAGATTGAGCAGAAGCTTGGGCAGTCATTTGGTGCTTTCCTGTATTGAAAAAAACGTCACCCGAAGGTGGAGAATTGAATTGAGCCGATCATATCACGACAACGCAGCAAGGAAAACGTTTGCGTGATTAATAAATAAGCAAACGGTCGCGTTTACGACCAAGAAATTGTCTGTGGTTATTCGAAGGGAAAGA
This sequence comes from Providencia sp. R33, assembly GCF_019343475.1. Classification (NCBI taxonomy): domain Bacteria; kingdom Pseudomonadati; phylum Pseudomonadota; class Gammaproteobacteria; order Enterobacterales; family Morganellaceae; genus Providencia; species Providencia sp. R33. The sequence goes on from NZ_CP072453.1 coordinate 317,131, forward strand.
AAATCAGCTCGATGCCTTGTTCATTAATCACAAAGGCAGAACCTTCATGGTGCCATGCGCCTAATACTCCACGAAAATGTAGCTTTCCGCCAATATTGATTTCATGAATGGCAGGGCGGTGGGTATGGCCGTGGATCATCCATTTGGCTTGGTGTCTTTGTAGTGCGTCAACAACGGCTTGCGGATTAACATCCATAATGGATTCCGCTTTCATGCTACTGGCATATTGGCTGTTTTGACGCATTTTTTGCGCAATCCGACGGCGAATAAACAGCGGAAGTGTGAGAAAAATACGTTGGATCCAAGGCGTGTGAACTTTTTTACGGTAGTTTTGATAAGCCATATCATCGGTGCACAAGGTATCACCGTGTAAAATCAAAATGCGCTTATCATAAATATCGAGAAGGGTTTCTTGGGGTAAAATTGTCATTCCACACTGCTCGGCATAGCGTTTACCGATTAAGAAGTCACGGTTACCATGAATGAAATAACAAGGAATGCCTTTTGCTGTGAGCTGTTTTAGCTCGTTTGCGACGCGTTGATGAAGCGGGGTGTTATCATCATCGCCCACCCAATAATTGAAAAAATCACCGAGAATATACAGGCTATCGGCGTGGATGGCTTGCTGTTGAATAAAATTGATAAAACCGGCGGTGATCGCCGGTTCATCTTCACTCAAATGCAGATCTGCAATGATGTAAGTGGACATAGAGGCAGGATTACTCGCTGACAGTCACTTTTTCGATCACAACATCTTCACGAGGAACGTCTTGGTGGAAACCGCTGCGGCCAGTAGAAACGCCTTTGATTTTATCAACCACGTCCATACCTTCAACGACTTCAGCAAATACGCAGTAACCCCAACCGTCTGGGCGCTCTGAACGGAAGTTTAAGAAGTCATTATCGGCAACGTTGATAAAGAATTGTGCAGTGGCAGAGTGTGGGTCGTTAGTACGAGCCATTGCCAGCGTGCCACGGGTATTTTTTAAACCGTTGTTTGCTTCGTTTTTAATAGGCGCTTTCGTGTTTTTTTGTTCCATGCCCGGCTCAAAACCACCGCCTTGGATCATGAAGCCGTTAATAACACGGTGAAAAATGGTATTATTGTAGAAACCTTCACGGCAGTAAGTTAAAAAGTTTTCGACTGTGACTGGCGCTTTATCGTCAAATGTTTTGATAACAATGTCGCCGTGATTGGTATGAAATGTAACCATAATAGCTATCCTGAATAATTGTTTTTTGTGCGCTATCTTGCGAAAGCGTTGAGATCTGCACGTTTATATCACAGATAAAACCCGACTTGAAGTGACAGTGCGTTTTGCCGATGCTTTATAGCATAATAGGTGTGTATTAAATGCCTGTTGAATTCAACAAGAAAAGGCGGGGCAAACCCTTGCATTCTTAAGGTGATCGGGGTTCAATAACATGGTATTTTACCGATAGAAATCGATAATCATTTTTCACTTACATGGAAAAGTCCAGATGCTACAAATTTTTAATACACTAAGTCGTCAAAAAGAAGAGTTTAAGCCCATCCACGTAGGAAAGATTGGGATGTATGTGTGTGGCATCACTATCTACGACTTGTGTCATATCGGCCATGGCCGTACATTTGTGGCATTTGATGCAATTAGCCGCTATTTGCGCTATTTGGGCTATGATTTGAATTATGTTCGTAACGTTACGGATATCGACGATAAAATCATTAAACGCGCCGCGGAAAATAACGAAAGTGTTGAAGAACTCACCACTCGCATGTTAGCGGAAATGCACAAAGATTTTGATGCGTTGAATATTCTACGCCCTGATAGCGAGCCGCGTGCAACGCGCCATATCGGCGAAATTATTACGTTAACTGAAAGCTTAATTGAACGCGGTCATGCTTATGTAGCGGATAACGGCGATGTGATGTTTGAAGTGAAAACTGATCCAAATTATGGCCTGTTATCTCGCCAAGATTTAGAACAGCTTCAAGCAGGTGCTCGCGTTGAAGTGGCTGATGTTAAACGTAATCCAATGGATTTTGTGCTTTGGAAAATGTCCAAAGAAGGTGAACCAAGCTGGGAATCTCCATGGGGCTTAGGCCGTCCAGGCTGGCACATTGAGTGTTCTGCGATGAACAGCAAAACACTGGGTAACCATTTTGATATTCACGGTGGCGGTTCAGACTTAATGTTCCCGCATCATGAAAATGAAATTGCTCAATCGACCTGTGCTCATGATGGCCCATACGTGAATTATTGGATGCACTCTGGGATGGTGATGGTTGATAGAGAGAAAATGTCGAAATCTCTCAATAACTTCTTCACGATTCGTGACGTGCTCGAGTATTACGATGCTGAAACAGTGCGTTATTTCCTGCTTTCAGGCCATTATCGTAGCCAACTGAATTACACAGAAGAAAACTTGAAACAAGCACGTACTGCGTTAGAGCGTATGTACACAGCATTACGTGGCACAGATAAATCAGCAAAAGCAGCGGGTGGTGAAGCCTTTAAAGCTCGCTTTGTTGAAGCCATGAATGACGACTTCAATACGCCAGAAGCCTATTCCGTGTTATTTGACATGGTGCGTGAAATCAACCGTTTGAAAGCGGAAGATATGGCAGCGGCTAACGGTATGGCAGCAGAACTACGTGAGTTAGCAGGTGTGCTTGGCTTACTGGAACAAGACCCAGAAAGCTTCTTAAAAGGCGGCGCTCAAGGTGAAGATGACGCGGAAGTTGCAAAAATCGAAGCGTTAATTCAACAGAGGTTAGATGCACGTCAAAATAAAGATTGGGCACAAGCCGACGCTGCACGTGATGCATTAACGGCGATGGGCATTGTGCTGGAGGATTCATCGGCGGGGACGACGTGGCGTCGTAAGTAAGCGCCTACGCGTCATATTTCAAACCGCAGCGTTGTTGTCTGCGCTCAGTTACCTTAGTCACATACTTATGTATGCTCCTAAGGATAACTTCCCTTGACGCCTAGCTGCAATTTGAACTATTTAGCGTATTGGGTGCAGAATTTAATAAAATTAAACGGCTAGGTATTGATTCAATATCTGGCCGTTTTCTATTTAGTGGCTAAATTTGCAAGAAATAATTATTTTTCCATCAAATAATAAGCTCAATTAATGAACAAAATGTAGCCATCAAGAGTGCGAACAATATGATGGCGCTATTATTTGAAATAAGGGTAATAATTATGGCATCACCAATTAGCACATCAATCAGAAGTTTATGGCCTGCAACATCCGTTAAAAAAAGTCTTATCACCTTTTTAAAAAATCTTAAGGGGGTTAAAAGGCAGCCAGCGAATATGCCCACTGCAACTTGGTATATTCCAAGTGCGATACCATCCAAAAGTACAAAAGCGCCGATTGATACAAAACAAGTACTGATAAAAAGCGAACAAAAGGTGGTAATGGCAGGTATTGAACCAATCAAGGCCAAAGCACCACCTGTTGAACAATTTCTCTCACATATTATGCAAAATAAACCCAAAGTGATAATTGTCTGGTCATCAGCGGAGCACCAAGAAAAGCAAGGGAAAATGTTGTTTTCAGAAGGTGTTAAAGAGCAGCAGTTTGGTGATTTGAAAATGCGTTCATTTAAAACTGCAGTCACGAAATGCATTGGGAATTTGAATCTGGATTGTTATAACTTAACGATTACCCATAATAATCAACAATACCCAGTGCCTGTCATGCATGTAACTAATTGGTCTGAAGATATGAAATTGCAGCCAAACGAAAAAACAGGTCTGACTAACCGTATGTTTGAATTAATGGATCAGCGGGTTGTATTGAGTTCATATCCAAATAGAAACAATGACCAAAATCAGGCAGACAAAGCAGTTGGTGGGATCGCTCAGTTTGCTTTTGGGGAAAGAATTCCAATGAATGTATTTGAGAGTATTCGAGTTGAGAATAAATTAGGTCAATTAAGGACGTAAACCTGATGGAAAGATGGGTAAATAGGCTAACCTATTTACCCAACATCTTACTCTGCAATTTTGACTTGTTCGTCGCCCATAGAGACAACTTTGCCTGCCAAAATTTTACAGCGTTTACGGGTTTCTACTTCGCCGTCAACCTGTACTAAACCTTCAGCGATCATGGCTTTTGCCATTGCACCGCTTTCTGCCCATCCTTGAATTTTTAGCAAATCACACAGTTCAACATGTGGGTGCCCTTCAAGATTGAAAATTTCCATGAATAACTCCAAAATACATTAAATATCGTGATACTCTTCGCACGCTTGCAGCGTGTTTTGAATCAGTGTTGCGACAGTCATTGGACCTACACCACCCGGAACAGGGGTGATCCACGCTGCGCGTTTTGATGCTTCATCAAAGTCTACATCACCTGTCACCTTGCCATTTTCTAAGCGGTTAATGCCCACATCAACCACAATAGCATCAGGTTTAATCCATTCTCCCGGGATGAAATTCGGTTTGCCAACAGCCACAACCAGTAAATCAGCATTGCGGACATGCTGTTCTAAGTCTTTGGTAAAGCGATGTGTCACAGTTGTTGTACAGCCTGCTAATAATAGCTCAAGGCTCATAGGACGACCGACAATATTTGACGCTCCAATAATAACGGCATTGAGGCCATAAGTATTGATGTTGTAGCGTTCAAGCAACGTGACAATTCCACGAGGCGTACAAGGGCGCAAACGAGGCGCACGTTGGCACAGGCGACCGACGTTATAGGGGTGGAAACCATCAACGTCTTTATCTGGGTGAATTCGTTCAATGACTTTGACGTTATCAATACCAGCAGGTAATGGCAGCTGAACTAAAATACCGTCAATTTCAGCATCTTGGTTTAAATCGTCAATCAGTTTCAGAAGTTCAGCTTCTGTTGTGGTGTCGGGTAAATCATAAGAGCGAGAAATAAAACCGACTTCTTCGCAAGCACGGCGTTTGCTACCGACATAAATTTGAGATGCAGGGTTCGCACCCACTAAAATGACCGCGAGACCCGGAGCCCGTTTTCCTTGTTCTAAACGTAACTGTACTTTTTGAGCAACTTCCTGCCGAATTGTCTGCGCAATCGTTTTCCCATCAATAATTTTTGCTAACATCTGTAACTTAATCCATATATGAGACACGGTGATGGCTCTATTTTGTCAGAAGTTAACGCCATTGTCAGTTCAAACTGTTACATAAAATGAGCATATAGCTATTTTAGTAGCGAAAAGCCATTGACTCAGCGCTCAGCAACCGTATAATTCAACGCCATCAGCCAGATAGGCTGCCTGCATTAACAATGCGCCCTTAGCTCAGTTGGATAGAGCAACGGCCTTCTAAGCCGTAGGTCACAGGTTCGAATCCTGTAGGGCGTACCATTTCGAAGTCAATGGACATCAACCGATGTCTTTTTTTATGCCTGAAATTCAGTGAATTAGCTGATTTTAACCTTTCTTTTGATAACCAATTCTATTTTAATAAGGCAGAGAGTTAAAAAGCTGAAGATTACCTTCTCTTGCAAAACAGCTATCTTAGATGAAGTAGCCTTGGTGTATTCAACGTCACATTTCACACATTTATTCGATCAACTCTTGAAAATATTGCCAATAACAAGTGATTGCTTGGCGGTAATTTCAAGGTGATTTTGGATAAGATCACTAGAATGAGGAGATAAGGGTATTTACGGTAAATGGATTATCGGGACATAAACCCAACGGTGAGTATTACAGGTTAGGAGTACTTATTGGGAGATCTTTCATGAAACTCTATAGCGAAGATTTTTTTATCACACCACAGCAGCATATTGCGGTTGAACCAAGGGTGCCTCAGCCTATTTTTCCTGAGCATACACATGATTTTAGCGAGATTTTTTTGGTGACTCAAGGCGTTGGCCTGCATGTACTTAATGGGCGGCCTTATACATTATGCTCAGGTATGGTGTGTTACATTAAATCCAGCGATTATCACTTATTTGATAATGTCTCTAATCTCAATTTAACTAACGTGTTATATCGTTCAGACTCTGGCTTTACTTATTTAAACAATATCAGTCATTTTTTCCCCGCCAATACTGAAAAAAACATTTCCCATTGGTTATTAAATAAAGAGCATTGCAATAAATCGCAACAGATCATTGATAAACTTAATGAAAGTGATGGTTCTGACCCTGCTTATACTGAAAGTTTGTTCTTACAGTTAATTATGAACCTGCAAGAGGGACGTTATAATCACGTAGGTGAGGGGAATAATGAACAGCGTATTATTCAGATGTTACGGTGGTTGAATGCAAACTTTATGGAGGAAATTGATTGGGAAAGTTTAACCTCTCAGTTTTCGGTTTCGCTGCGTACTTTTCATCGATATATGAAAAATAATTTAGGTATATCACCACAAAACTATTTAATAAAACTGAGGCTATCTGAAGCATATTATCAAATCCGTTTTTCAGAGAAAACGATTACGGATATTGCGCTGGAAAGTGGTTTTAATGATAGTGCGTATTTTTCAACGCGTTTTAAAAGTGAATATAATTTCACACCTCGTGACTTGCGTCATTGCAGCAATTAACAAAGATCGACATGATCATTCTTACACTTTTTTGAGGTGGTCATGATACAAAAAATTCTATCTCTCAACAGCAGTGATTATTTTATTCGGACTGAAAACACCGTGACGGTAGAAAAACGGAATTCTCAGGAAGATTTTATTATTCATCGTCATGATTTTAATGAGTTTGTGATTGTTTTTTCAGGGAATGGCTTACACCATTGGAATGGTGATGATTACCCGATTACGTGTGGTGATCTGTTTTATATTAATGCAGAGGATAGTCATGGCTATCACTCTGTAAATGATTTAAAACTGGTGAATGTCTTATATAAGCCTAATGAATTTTTGATTCAACAGTCTATTGAAAAGTATGTGCCATTGAGCCATCAGCCAGAAATATCTAGGCATTGGAAGTTACCGCCTTCGAGTTTACCAACATTAATGCCAATTATTGACAAAATGGCATCAGAATGCCAAAAACCTGATATTCCTTCGATTCATCTTTGTGAAGGGTTATTCTTACAATTGGCAATTTATATTTACCGTTTACGATATCAGCCTGATCAAGCGCCAATAAGCTTATTACATCAAATGGATCAGCTAATAAACTGTTTAAATTTAAGTATCAATACGCCATTTTCACTAGATAAGTTTGCTCAAAAACACCAGTTGTCCGCTCGTTCATTACAGCGTTTATTCAAGTCGAAAACAGGAATGACGGTAATGGAATATCTACAACAATTACGTCTGTGCCAAGCGGCATTATTATTACGTAGTACTTCATTGTCGATCAGTGAAATCGCTGGGCAATGTGGTTATGAGGACAGTAATTATTTTTCGAGCGTTTTCCATAAAAAAATGAATATGACCGCAAGTGCATATCGCCGTTGCTTTTTACAAAAAAATAAATTGAGATAAGTGCTAGCCAATAGGCTAGCACTGTCTCGGGAAGAATATTACTCTAAATAAAATACGGTATTTAGCTCATCGCTAGTTGGGCTATTATCGGGGTTTGATGGCATGATATCAGACATATATTTCCACCACCTTTGGCACACTTCTGTTTGTGCAACGCTATCCCAACGTTCCTGAGATTCAATTTCCACATAGCCAAACAATAAATCTCGTTTGTTATCTAGGAAGATAGAATAATGATGTGCTCCATGTTCCTTGAGTGTAAGCACTAATTCAGGCCAAATTTCATCGTGTCGGCGCTGATACTCTTGGTGTGCATCAGGAGCAACTTGCATCACAAATGCTTTTTTTATCATTCTATTATCCCCTAATAAATTGCTTGATATAATTCAATGATGTCGTCTAATGTTGCATTGCGTGGATTGCCCCCAGTGCACACATCATCAAAGGCTGCCTGGGCAAGGGAGGGAATGTCTTCCAGTTTCATGCTGATTTCACGAAGTTTTTCAGGAATGCCAACATCTTTATTCAGTGCAAAGACTGCGGCAATAGCTTTGCCTCTGGCTTCTTGAAGTGATAGGGAGTCTATATTTTTGACTCCCATTGCACGGGCGATATCGCGGTATTTTTCCCCTGTATAATTTGCGTTATACGCCATGATATGGGGCAATAAAATGGCATTGGCGACGCCATGAGGTGTATTGTAAAACGCCCCAAGTGGGTGAGCCATACCATGCACCAACCCTAAACCAACGTTAGAGAAGCCCATTCCAGCCATATATTGTGCAAGAGCCATTGTTTCAACGCCTTGCGGGGCACCTTTTACGGATTGCCGTAACGAGTTGCTGATCAATTCAATAGATTTAAGATGCAGAGCATCAGTTAGAGCCCAAGCCCCTTTCGTGATATAGCCCTCAATCGCATGAGTTAGGGCATCGACCCCAGTTGCGGCTTTCAGGCTAGCGGGCATGGATGCCATCATTGACGGGTCAATAATCGCAACCACAGGGATACTGTGGGGGTCAACGCAGACAAATTTACGGCACAGTTTGTTGTCTGTGATGACGTAGTTAATTGTGACTTCTGCTGCGGTTCCCGCGGTAGTGGGTATTGCGATAATCGGAACCGCTGGGCTTTGAGTCGGAACGACACCTTCTAAACTCACCACATCTTCGTACTGTGGGTTATTGATAATAATCCCAATTGCTTTGGCGGTGTCTTGCGGAGAACCACCACCGATAGCGATAAGATAATCTGCATTAGATTGTTTGAAGTATTCTAGCCCTTGTTGGACGGTATCAATGGTTGGGTTAGGAATAACGTCATCATAAATGGCGTAGTCCAATTTAGCATTATCTAATAATTGGGTGACTTTACTGACAACATTAAATTTAACCAGATCTGCATCCGTAACAATCAGTGCTTTGTTAAATTGGCGTTTTTGAATTTCCTCTACAAGGTGGTTAATGGCTCCCTCGCCAAAGTATGAGGTTTCATTGAGTATCATTCTATGGGTCATCGCTGACCTCCCGATCGATTAAAATAAAAAGTCGTTACGTTATGCCGCCATTCCCAAGCCAACAATATTTGCAGCTAAGATAATCACTAAGCAGCCTAAACATAAAACTCGGACAGGTTTTCTGCCAGTGCCTTTCCATTCTTTTAGGGCTAATCCCACAATACCGCCACACAGTACATAAAAACTCATATGTAGCATCCAGCTCATAAAGCCGTATTGTGATGGAATATTGGCGTGTCCCCATGCGTAGAAGAAGAATTGGAAGTACCACATACCGCCACCCAAAATGGCAAATAAAATATTGCTGATCAGCAGGGCTTTGGGGACAGAGATATCTGATTTGAAAGAGATATCTTGGCGATAAATAAGTCTAATAAAACAATAGCCTAAGTTGATTAATGCGCCGCCACCCATGATGATGACGTAGCTTGGTAGTGCGACATAGAGAGGTGAGACACCTTGTGCTGCGGAAGCTTCGTGCATAGGAACAGCAGCGCTCATAGCAAATGACATACCCGCAGAGAAAATACCGCACATCACGGCCAGTAATAAGCCTTTTTTCAGGTTGAATTCTTCGGCTTGTACTCCAGTCGCTTTTTCTTTCAGTAACCCTGCATAGGAGACGATGGCGACCCCTAGAACAGCCACTAAGACACCGAGAATCGTTAATTTTCCACCCGTAGAAGCAATTAACTCGCCAAATGTGCCTTGAATAATAGGAGTCATCAAGGTACCGACGATGAGTGTAATACCAATGGCAATCCCAATCCCCATTGACATACCTAAATAGCGCATGGTCAAGCCATAGCCAATATTACCCACCCCCCACATGGCGCCAAATAAAAATACGGGGATCAGAATATTTGCACTAAAAGAGCTGTAATAGGCCCAAAAGTCAGGAAGTAAAATATAACTGATGGTCCAAGGTAAAATAATCCACGAAAAAATACCGGCAATGGACCACATCGTTTCCCATGACCAGTTTTTAACTTTCTTTAATGGTGCGTAAAAGCATGCGGCTGAAGCTGCGCCGACAAAATGCCAAAAAATACCGAGTAAAATTCCACTGCCCATGAACTATCCCTCACTGTTTATTATCGTTTTAATTTCTCTGTGGAAGAAGAGCCCTATCCACAGAGAAACAGGTTTTATTTCAATGCATCAGGCATTGGTGTGACATTAAATCGCTTGGCAAGCGCAATCAGATTTTCTGTTGAAATAGTTTGTTTTTTCCCTCCCATGGAGAGAACTTTTACCAATATCTCCGCGGATTTTTCTGCGGTATCAATTAAACCAAAAGCATCATCTAAGGTTGGGCCGGAGCCAAAAATACCGTGGAAGGGCCAAAGTACTAGGCCATGTTGTTTCATTTGTTCCGCCGTTTCTAAACCGATACCATCTGTGCCAGGTACCATCCATGGCAGCACACCAATACCATCAGGGAAAACGACCAAACATTCGGTACTCATTTCCCATAAATGACGTGTGATGGATGCACTATCGAGTGGTAAAACATAGCTTAATGCAATGATGTTAGTTGCATGACAGTGCATGATGACACGGTTGGTACCATTAGTGACCTGCATACGTGTGATATGCGATTGAAAGTGTGCAGCAAATTCAGAGGTTGGTATTGCACCATTCACAAAGCCCCAAATAATATGGTAACCCTGACCTTCGTTATCGATACGAACCAGACCCAAGTTATCTGCAGGGTCTAAGGCAACGTTACGGAAGAACTTACCAGAGCCTGTAACAATAAAATATTGGTTTGCAAGCGCTTTAACTGGCTCTGTCGCTTCGATGTAACGCGGTTCAGCGTGAAAGGCATGCTTAAACGGTGCAACATCGTCTTCGGTTAGTCGTAAGCTCACATTACCGCCATTGCGTTCATCCCAGCCTTTGAGCCACATATCGCTGGTGGCTTTGATCATCCCTTGAACAAACCAAGATGTCAGAATATCTTGCATACAATTCACCTTAACGTGTTAATAATGTTGATTTTTCGTATTGTTTAACTTCATCTAACCATTTTTCGCCGACAGGAACATTGTTGCGTTCGCAATATTCATCCCAAATGGCTTGCCACGGCAGGCATTTTTGTTCTTCTAATAGCGCAAGGCGAGCAGTGAAGTCCCCTTCAATTTCGAGTTGGCGTAGTCTTGCTGTTGGCTCAAGCAAAGCGCGTAGCAATGCTTTTTTCATATTGCGAGTCCCAATGACCCAAGCGGCAATACGGTTAATTGATGCATCAAAGAAATCGAGACCAATATGCACACGGTTTTTTAAGTTATGGCGAATGATTTCATTGGCAATGGCTTGAGTTTCATCATCTAACAAAATGACGTGGTCACTGTCCCAACGTACAGGGCGACTGACGTGTAGTAGTAGACGTTCAACATAGGGAATGACCGCTGAAATTTTATCCGAAATGACTTCGGTTGGATGGAAGTGCCCGGCATCTAAACATAAAGCGGTTTTACGTGTGATGGCATAGCCCAAATAAAACTCACTGGAGCCTGCGGTGTAAGACTCTGCGCCAATACCGAATAATTTACTTTCGACGGCATCGATATGATATTTAATATCAATTTTTTCACTGATAATTTCATCCAATGACTCGACTAAGCGTTGGCGTGGAGCATAGCGGTCAATGGGGAGATCTTTCATCCCGTCGGGAATCCAAATATTCATCACGGAAGCGCTATTTAATGACTCACCAAAATAAGCAGAAATACGGCGGCAAGCTTGCCCGTGGCCAATCCAATAGTCTCTAATTTCTTTATTACTATGGGTGAGTGTTGCTTCGCCACTGAGCGGATGGGAAAAATAAGAAGGGTTAAAATCGAGTGCGATATGATTTTTTTTCGCCCAATCCACCCAATTAGCAAAATGGCGTGGTTCAATTTCATTACGTTCGACGGCGGTATCTGCTTCAAGATAAAGAGCATGCAGGTTAACGCGTTTAGGACCTGGAATTAAGCTCATCGCTTTATCCATGTCTGCACGTAATTCAATCGCATTGGTTGCTTTGCCAGGGTAATTACCAGTAGCTTGAATACCGCCGCTTAAAGCGGTTGCGGATTTTTCAAAGCCAGCTACGTCATCTCCCTGCCAGCAATGCATCGATACAGGCAAGTCTGCCATGGCTTGCATCGCCAGTTCAGTATCGATACCAAGGTCAGCAAAACGTTGTTTGGCAATAAGATAACTTTCTTTGTAATTAGACATGAAATTTTCCTTATAATTTATCGATATACGGTTAATAACCTGAGTTAGCCCGTAATGGTTTTAAATCGTTTCCAAGGGTTATCCAGCGCAATACTTTGTGGTTGAAACCAACAAAGTTCAGTATTTTGCGCAATAATGGTGCGCAGAGTGGGGACATCTGGAATGGTGTTGAGAGTGATTAACTGATACCCAATGTTTCCTAAGGTGGAGGCTTCAATCGGGCCTGTGCTCACAGGGACCCCGCAAGTGTTGGCGCATAGTTGGTTAAGTAGGGCATTTTGGCTGCCACCGCCGACGATATGCAGCTGCTGTAATGGGGAATGATTAATCTGCTGCAATTCAAGAAATACTTGGCGATAAAGCAGCGCTAAACTATCGAAAATACAGCGAGTTAGCTCATTAACAGTATTTGGGACGGGTTGCTGGTGTTCCTGACAAGCCTCTTTAATGGCTTGGCTCATCGACTCCGGATTCAAGAACCGGTTATCGTTCGGGTTGATCAGATACGTGAATGCTGGGATAGCTTCTACTGAGGCAATAAGGCTGCAAATGTCTTGGACATCGTGCTCAAGGCAAATACGTTGGAATAACCATAATCCCATAATATTTTTTAGAACACGGTAGTGGCCATTAACACCTCCTTCGTTGGTAATGTTGGCAGCAAATGCGTTTTCACAAGTACAAGGGGATGTTCGTTCGAGGCCCATTAATGACCACGTTCCTGAACTTAAATAGGCACCATGGCTATCGGTTATCGGAGCTGCAATAACAGCGCTGGCAGTGTCATGGCTTGCCACAGCAATCACGGGGATTTTTTGGCCTTTGGGCGTGTGCCAATAGCCAATGGTATTACCTGGTTGCTTGATTTCACCTAATAAACGACGTGGTAACTGTAAATATTCGACTAATTCATCATCCCAATCGCCCGTTTGCAGATTAATCATTTGGCTGGTGGAGGTATTGGTATATTCATGGTTTATTTCCCCAGTCAAACGGTATGACAAATAATCAGGGATCAACAATAAATGATGTGCTTGTTCCAGCCATTGAGGGTGTGATTGTTGCAAGGCCTTCAATTGATATAGCGTATTGAAAGGAAGGAATTGGATCCCCGTTTTTTGGTAGATATTCTGCACACCGAGATCGGCTTGAACTTGTTCCATGACACCTTTGGTACGGTTATCACGGTAGGAAAAATTACGACCAACGGTATTCCCAACATTGTCAAGGAGGACATAATCAACCCCCCAAGTGTCGATACCAATGCTGTCAATATTGATGCCAGACTGCTCTACACGGTGTAATCCAATCAGTATCTGAGCCTCAAGATCATCCAGATCCCAATAACAGTGTTCACCTTCAGTGATCAAATGGTTTGTAAAACGATGAATTTCATCTAATGATAATTTTTTATTATGCACATCATAGCAAGCCAACATGACTCGACCGCTAGATGCGCCTAAATCAATAGCAACAACATGGCGAATATTCATGACTTTTTTATCTCTATTACTTAACTTATAGTCATATACTAGAGAGAGTGAACAGTGAGCGCGTTTAATGGAGCGCCACTAAAAGTGAAAAATGGCAATATATTTAAAGTCGCAGTGATCTTATTCACAGAGTTGAAATATCTGAGTATTTTTATCCGAATCATTTAATCAGGAGCGAATAATGAAAGATCCTCACCATATAGCTGAGTGGGCTAAAGTTAGAGAAACCTCAATTGAAATTGCTCAAGCTATTTTTGAATTAGCGAACAATGACGAAGTATTAGCCGAACAAATTTGGGAAGAAGGCTCTGATGAAGTTTTGCCTCTGGCCTTTTCGAAGACTACCGCGGATAGGCTATATTGGGGAGAAGAAACTATCGAAAGGAAAAATATATAATTTGTTTTGCATTCTTCTTAATAGAGATAAAAACCTCGCGATGGCGAGGTTTTTATTGGCGATGATAATGTGTTAATTTATCTTATTTACCATTAAAAGACTGAATATTTTTGACACTGAATTTTTCATTTTTATATTGCAGGGTAATTAGTTGTAAGTCTTTTTTAGGGGTGAATTGGTACTCTGGCTGAACTTTATTTAAAAACGCACTGAAAATAATAGGGTGAGTAATCACCATGATTTTTCCAGTATGAAATTCATTTTGGATACCAATATCACTAAGTAAGCTTTCTAATCGGTAGGCTGCAATAGCACCTGTTTCACCATCGACAGGGGAAACAAAACTCAATACATTTTTCCCTGAATGTAATTTGTCAAACTGGCCTTTAGGGTCTTTTTCTAATGTACTGATTTTCTCCGCTTCCCAAAGACCAAGAAAAATTTCATCTAAATTACGGTTAATTTGGATTGGCGTGGTGCTGTTTTCAAATAAGTGGTTTGCTGTATATTTAGCTCTATTCAATGTGCTGCTATAAACTGCAAAATAGTCAGTAGGATTAATGTGTTGTTTCAATTGGTTAACTGCCGCAATACCTGACTTGCTGAGATCGGAGTCTGAGGTACCTTCCATTATATTGGCATCATTTAAAATAGTCATTGGGTTGATAACAATCGAGATTTCAAGAGGTGGAAGTTTCTCTTGTTTTGCATAACCTGATTTTAAATAATCCGTATTATTAAAGTCGATAAGAGTAAATTGCCCATCTTTATATTTTAATACCGAAACGGCAGTATTACTTAACCCTGATAATGGCTTATCTTGACGATATTTTTGTAAGTAAAATGCCATTGATGAGTGGCCAACGGCTAAAATATTACCACTTTCATTTTTATGACGGTTAGCAATATCCAATAATGCAGACTCGAAGCGTTGAGAAAAGTCATACATGTTTTCAGTGTTGACGACAGATTTGAAGTTTTTATCTTTATAGTTACCAAAATAGTATTCAAATTCATTACCAGAATGGCCGTATTGGCTCGTTAAGTCATCAATTCTACCGCCTTCAGCGTTACCCCAAGAAATATCTTTGAGGTTCTCAATCTCAATAACATCCATATTACGGCCAGTTAAAATATTACTGGCAGTTTCATGAGCTCGACCTAATGTACTGCTGTATCCAGCGATAAAATCGACATCTTCTAAACCTAAACCAAGGCTGCGTGCATCATAGCGTCCTTTGGTTGTGAGTTGAGCATTACCGCCTCCACCAATAGTCATTTCTTTAATGTTAGAATAAGTTTGCCCATGTCTAACAAGGTAAAAATAAAGGGCGTCGCTATCTGATATAGCAAAAGCACTGGTGGCGGTTATTGAAATAAGTATATAAAATAACAAAAGAAACTTGGTTTTAATTCTTTTCATGTTTGCACCTATAATTTATTTATAATGCCATTCTTAGTGGCATAATTAACCTGTCTACCAATTGATTAAAAAGAAACTGGCGCCCCCAATCTAAGTAAAATGAATTAGGATTAATTGTATTTTTTAGCCAGATATTTTTGAAAAATGGCGTAAAAACCAAAGTGGGTAAGAGGGATGTCACAAAACGACTATTCATTTTGTGATTATTTTTAGATAAGTGGCAAAGATTGGCTTAAAGGTGAAGAAGACAACATACGTACCCAAAATAAATATCAACTAGCGATATCGTATTTTTTTAATCGGCGATACAGTGTTGCAATACTTAAGCCTAGTATTTGTGCAGCTTCTTTCTTTCCGTTCATGGAGTAACCCGTTTTTTCAAGTACGCGTTGTATAGTTTCTTTTTCATAATGGTGTGCAGGTAGTGCGGCGGTTTTTGTAATGGAATATATCGATTCTGCTAATGAATTTGTTTTTGTAATATATTCAGGTAAATGGCTATGGTTCATTTCAGGTAGATCACCTTGCATGACATAAATATATTCAATGACATTACGCAATTCACGTATGTTACCTGGCCAATGATAGCCATATAAATAATTCATCACTGTATCAGGGATCTTTTGCTTTTCTCTATCATATTGCATTGCAAATTGGTCAGAAAAGTATTTCGCTAAATCAGTAATATCCTCACGATGCTCTCGTAATGCGGGGACTGGGATCGGTACAACATTTAATCGGTAATATAGGTCTTCTCGAAACGTTTTTTGTCCGACCATCTCTAATAAATTTTTGTTTGTGGCTGCAATAATGCGGACATCGGTAGGTATTTGGTTATTTGATCCAACTCGAGTGATAGTTTTATCTTGTAAAACACGCAGTAGCTTAGCCTGTAATAACAAAGGCATATCACCAATTTCATCGAGGAATAGGCTTCCTCCATGGGCTAATTCAAATTTACCTATACGGCCTTTGGGATCCGCGCCAGTAAATGCGCCTCTGATATAGCCAAATAGCTCACTTTCAAGGAGTTGCTCTGGTATTGCTGCACAGTTTATGGTGACAAAGGGCTGATTATGTCGAGTACTTTGTGCATGTAGAGCATAAGCGACAACCTCTTTTCCTGAGCCGCTTTCCCCCGTGATCAGTACATTGGCATGACTGACAGCGATCTTCTTGATGGTTTGTTTTAGGTTCATCATGGTCGATGAATTACCGATTAGCTGCGAAGGGGCTTCGCTGATTTCAACGGATGATTGATTGACATGAGTAATATAATCACGGGCATCCTGAAAAATGATCATGGTTAACGTATCATTTTCCAGTGAAGTAAAAGTGACATTACGGCAGAGTACATGATAGCGCTGGCCTTCTAATTCTAACCATGCTTCTTCATCGCCATATAAAATATCCCCTGTTAGTTCAAAGGATAGTGATAGGCCTATAATATCTTTATTAAAAAAGCGGAATGCCGAACGGTTGGTATGCCAAATTTTTTGTTGGCTATCAATGGCTATCACGCCTCTATCCATGGCATCAATCAATCTCCGAAATGCATGTAAAGATTCTTGTGCTCTCAAGCGTTCAAGACACTCAAATACTTTACTCGATATCATTTCGGCTATTTGCTCGATGAATGTGATGAATTTATTGAGTTGCTGAAGTAATACGGCTCGCTGTTGTTTAGTCGAGCAAATAATGCCAATGACACCAATGACTTTGCCATTTAAAAAAATGGGTGCGTTAAGGTCTAATTCTTCCGTACAGGTTTCTCTATTTTCACAGAGGTGACAGAGGTTATTTTCCCCAGGATCTTTAATTAATACGGTTTCTTGCACTCGTAAAACATGACGATAAATATAGCCGTTACGTGAAACATTTTGATTGAGCATGTGTTTGTAATAACCCGTTCCTGCTATACGTATCAGATATTCATCAATAATTTCGACATCGGTTCCGGTCATGCCAGAAATGGCTTCTGCGTAATGGCAAATTTCATTTTGGATAGTACTCAGAATGGATGTCATTTTTCCCCCTATTATCATGATTGATAAATAATAATAAATTTAATTGAAACGATAATTATCATTTTATTTATAAATCAATGTATTAAATTATTTATATATCGCCATCACACTATTTATCATATTTGATAATTTATCAATGAGGTAAATCAATATATCGAATTTATTAAAAATAATTCTACATGCTTTATTTTAAATTTTGTTTTTTATCAATTGGCTACATTATTTTTTCATTATAATTATACGTAAATGCCGATCTTGGCATGTGTATTGCTACCTAAGCTGTAAACCTATTTTTTATTAAGACTTAATTGTCTTGTTTATTAATAATAAGTTCATGAGGTTTTCCATGCAGGAGCAATTAAAGTACTACATTAATCACAGCCGTTTTAAGCAAAAGCCTACGGCGAACCTTGACTCTTTTTCGGAAGTTGAATTACATAAAGCGTGGCAATTTCACCGCTCAATTCCTGAATATGCACCAACACCGCTCTATCATTTACCTGTGCTCGCTAGGTCATTAAATGTCGGGCAGATTTACTTAAAAGATGAGTCACAACGCTTTGGCTTAAAAGCATTTAAGGCATTAGGTGGCGCCTATGCAATGGCCTGTCATATTGCCGAAGAGCTGGGGAGAGATATCTCTGAGCTTCCTTATAACGTAATGGTCAGCGATGAGGTTAGAGAACAATTAAATGGCATTACTTTCGCCACTACGACGGATGGCAACCATGGGCGAGGTGTGGCGTGGATGGCACGTCAACTTAAACAAAAATCAGTCGTTTATATGCCTAAAGGTTCTTCCCAGGAACGCTTAGATGCCATTTTGAATGAAGGTGCGAGCGCAGAAATTGTAGATATGAACTATGACGATGCGGTACGTATGACGGCCGAAATGGCAGAAAAATATGGCTGGGTGGTGGTGCAGGATACCGCTTGGGCGGGTTATGAAAAGATCCCGCAGTGGATTATGCAAGGTTACAGCACGTTAATGTTTGAAGCTTTGTCTCAGTTGCATGAAGTGAAACCGACCCACGTTTTTGTCCAAGCTGGTGTTGGCTCATTTGCAGGTATGGTGCAAGGCATGCTAACGGCGTTTTATGGTGAAGATAGACCAAAAGTGATTATTGCTGAAGCGCAAATTGCGGATTGCCTTTACCGCTCAGCGGTTGCTGAAAATGAAGAGGCTATTCCAGTTGGTGGTGATTTACAAACGGTGATGGCAGGGTTGGCATGTGGTGAAGCCAATATTACCGGTTGGCAATTATTACGAGACTACGCAGATGCCTTCTTCTCTTGTCCTGATTTCGTCGCAACACGAGGCATGCGGATATTAGGTAACCCTTTACCGAATGATCCAGCGATTATTTCTGGTGAATCAGGCGCCGTTACGACGGGGTTACTTTCTATTCTAATGCAATCTCCAGATTATGAAGATGTTCGTAATGAGCTGGAGCTGAATGAGAAATCACGCATTTTAGTGATCAGTACAGAGGGCGATACGGATATTCAACGTTATCGGGATATTGTTTGGGACGGTGAGTTTCCAAGTTTTGGCCAATTTTAATTGGGGTGAAAAATATGTTTTCAGAAAATCGTTTTAACGAAGTCATCATAAATTGCCAAGCTTTAGTTCGTGAAAAAAGTTACTCCGGTGAAGAGGGCAATGTCGTCAACGTGATTAAATCCATGATGGAAGATTTTGAATTTGATGACATTCATATTGATAGATACGGCAATATTATTGGTGGGATTGTCGGGAAATACCCTGGAAAAACGCTGGTTTTTGATGGACATATTGATACGGTTCCAGTCGATGAAAGCCAATGGACGCAAAATCCATTTGGTGGAGAAATTAAAGACGGAAAAATTTATGGCCGTGGTACGACCGATATGAAGGGTGCGGTTGCTGCCATGATTTCCGCCGTAGGTTTTTTTGGTCAAGACCATTTACGTGAATTTGCAGGGAAAATTTACGTTTCTTGTATCGTACATGAGGAGTGCTTCGAAGGTGTTGCTGCACGGTTAGTTACTGAAAAGTACCACCCTGATTATGTGGTTATCGGTGAAGCTTCTGAGCTTAATTTAAAAATAGGCCAACGTGGGCGAGCGGAAGTCGTGGTAGAAACATTTGGGAAACCTGCTCATTCTGCAAACCCGCAAGCGGGTATTAATGCGGTCTATAAAATGGCTACATTGATTGAAAAAATTAGAGTGCTTCCCCCGACAGTTCACCCAGTTCTTGGGTTAGGAATACTTGAATTAACAGATATTAAATCGTCTCCATATCCTGGAGCATCAGTTGTTCCTGAATATTGCCGTGCAACATATGACCGCAGGTTATTAGTCGGTGAGAGCAAAGAGAGTGTGCTACAACCTATCCAAAAAGCGTTAGATGAAATAGCACAGTCTGATCCTGAGTTTAAGGCGCGAGTATCTTATGCCTATGGAACAGAATCTTGTTATACCGGCAGCACGATTGAAGGAGAGCGTTTCTTCCCAGGCTGGGTTTTAGACGAGTCGGATAGTTTTGTTCAACATGCATTATCCGGCCTCAAAAAAGTCGGCCTCGACCCAACAATTACTCAATATTCATTTTGCACTAATGGTAGCCATTATGCGGGGGAAGCGAATATTCCAACGATTGGTTTTGGGCCTTCGAGAGAGAACTTGGCGCATACCATTGATGAATATATCGAGATAGATCAATTAACAGGCTCAGCCAAAGGCTACTACAGCATAATTTCTAGTATTTACAATAATAACAATTAGTTATCTTTTTGTGCCTCAGTGATAACTGGGGCATTAATAAAGGAAGCGAATAATGAAAACACTATTTAAAAATGCCACCATCATTGACGGTACAGGGGAATGTCAGTATCAAGCAGACTTGCTTGTCAATGAAGGTAAAATTATTCAAATCGGCGATATTAGCGCCAACACTCAGGACCAACTTATTGATGCTACTGGGAAAATTATTTGCCCCGGTTTTATTGATACTCACACGCACTCAGACCTATCTGTATTACTTAACCCAGCGGTTTCAGCAAAAATTCGTCAAGGGATCACGACTGAGCTATTGGGACAAGACGGCGTCGCATTGGCACCTTTGCCTGAACAGTATATTTCAGCATGGCGTAAAAATATTGCCGGTCTTGACGGTGACTCTGATGAGATAGACTGGCACTTCAAGAATACCGCGGGGTATCTCAACATGTTAGAGACGCGAGGAAGTGCTACGAACCTCGCTTATCTTGTTCCCCACGGTAATATTCGTATGGAAGCCATGGGATTAGATGGTAAGGCATCGACGCAGGAAGATATCGTCAAAATGTGCCAGATTCTTGAGCGGGAGTTACAAGTGGGGGCTTATGGACTATCAACAGGCCTTATCTATATGCCTTGTGCTTTTGGTGATACCGCTGAAATCACTGAACTTTGCAAAGTGGCAGCCAAATATAATGGCATTTTTGTTGTTCAT
The DNA here is from genome assembly GCF_019343475.1 of Providencia sp. R33. NCBI lineage: Bacteria > Pseudomonadati > Pseudomonadota > Gammaproteobacteria > Enterobacterales > Morganellaceae > Providencia > Providencia sp. R33. The sequence continues at coordinate 338,126 of NZ_CP072453.1, forward strand.
CAGCGCAGTGAAGCGGATGACATCATTCAGTCTACTCAAGAACTTATTGATATAGCCCATGCATCTGGAGTTTGGCTACATATTTCCCATATGAAGGTCTGTGGTAAGAAAAACTGGCCGCTGATCGATGAAATGCTATCGATGCTCGAAAAAGCTCAGCAAGAGGGGATTCGTATTTCTTTCGACCAATACCCTTATGTTGCTGGTAGCACCATGCTAGGGGTGATATTACCTCCATGGGTACATGCAGGTGGAACCGAAAAATTACTCGAACGTTTGCAATCCCCTGAATTACGCCAACGCATGATTGACGATATTGAAACAGGAATTCCTGGGTGGGATAACTTCATTGATTTTGCAGGGTTAGATCAAATATTCATCACCAGTGTTAAGCAACAGAAAAACCAAGATGCAGTGGGTTTAAATTTAGTTCAACTTGGAGAATTACGTGGTAAGGACCCTTATAACGCCACTTTCGACCTGTTATATGAGGAAGATAACGCAGTTGGAATGGTGGATTTTTATGGAACTGAAGAGCACGTGATTAAATTCCTGTGTCGGCCAGAGCAAAATGTTTGTACGGACGGATTAATGGGGGCAGGTAAGCCCCATCCACGTGTTTTTGGGGCATTTCCTCGAGTACTCGGGAAGTATGTACGCGAAGAATCTTGTTTAACTTGGGAAGCTGCGATTCGCAAAATGACGGGCAAACCCGCAGAGGTTTTAGGGCTTACGAATAGAGGGTTACTTAAAGAGGGTTATCAAGCTGACATTGTGATGTTAGACCCACTGACAGTGACAGATAAAGGAACGTTTGTTGAACCAAATCAATACCCTATTGGTATTGAACTGGTGATGGTAAATGGGCGAATTGCACTTCTTAACAATATTGAAAGTTATGCCTGTAGTGGACACGTTTTACGTAAAGGAATGCTGGGTTGATTAATCAATAATAACAACACAGCCTACTTTCCGCTGTGTTGTGACATAAAAATCGTTGGAGATAGTTATGTTTGACACAATTATTAGAAATGGGTATTTGGTCCTTGAAGAGGGCACCGTTCGTGCCGATCTGGCAATTAAAAATGGCAAAATTGCGGCTTTACTTGACCCTGATGAACCTGTTGAATGCCAAAAAGAAATTGATGCGCAAGGTCGATTGGTTTTACCAGGTTTAATTGATGCTCACATGCATACACAGGCCCCATTCCAAGGTATTTCCCCTCAACTTACCTTTTACCAACAAAGCATTTGTGCGGCGTTTGGTGGGGTCACCACTTATATGGATTTTACCAATACTTGGAAAGGTTCCAGCGTTCTCCAAGCATTAGAAGATCGTATCGAAGAAATGGCTGAGTCTGCTATTGATTTTAGTGTTCATGGCAAGTTTGTTGAGGCCAATGAGCAGTTACTAGATGAAATTCCGCTTCTTGCAGAAAAAGGATGCCCAACATTTAAATTGTTTATGACTTACCGCAAGGAAGGGGTGATGGCAGATGATATGACGCTGATGCAAGTTTTTAAACGGGCTAAAGAAAATAATTGTATGCCGTTGATCCATGCGGAAAGCAATGCGATAGCAGAAACGGCGGTGGATGAGTGCATCAAAAATAACACACTGACTTGGCGTGATTTTGCCAAGAGTAAACCCGTTATTTGTGAAACAGAAGCTTTTGGCCGAGTGACTAAACTCGCTGAATCAGTTGGTGTTCCTCTCCTTATTGTTCATACCACGAATGGTCCTTGTCTAGATATTGCACAGCAAGCGCAAGAGCGGGGTCAAAGACTGTATATCGAAACCGGTCCTCATTATCTGACGCTTTTTGATGAACTCTATGATGACATTGAAAATGGGCATCTAGCGATTTGTTCGCCTCCACTGCGCACTCGTAAAGAACGAGATGAACTTTGGGATGGTATTAAGAACGGTACAATCACCTTGATTGGTTCTGATGATTGCACTTTCACTCGTGAGGAGAAAGAAAAGGCTTTACAGCGTGATGCCTGTGGCAAAATTATTCCCGATTTTACTAAGGTGGTGAATGGATTATCGGGTTTAGAGATTCGTTTTAATTTGATGGTAACCGAAGGTGTGGAAAGCGGAAAAATCACCATGAACCAAGTGGTTGCGCTATGTAGCACTAACATCGCGAAAACCATGGGATGTTATCCACAAAAAGGGACGCTATTACCTGGAGCGGATGCTGACATTGTCATTTTCGATCCGAATGAGGAATGGGTTATTTCAGCTAATAACTTACACAGTGGTGCTGGTTATAGCCTACATGAAGGATATAAAACGAAAGGAAAGGTAAAAACAACCTTTTTACGTGGCGAAATTATCATGGATAACAACACCTTTATGGGAAGTAAAGGGCAAGGAAAATTTATTAAACGTACTTTGAAATTAAACTAAAACGACAATAAAGATGAGGCTAGACTCATGAATAATGGACAAAATATTTCACAGGAATTGCTTGCTAAAGCCAATCAGGAATTGCTACCTACACAGGAAAAAGACAGAACGTTAAAGACGCGCGACTTGCTGGTGCTTTGTTCATCGATGGTGATCAACGTTGTGGGGTTGGTGATACCCGCTCAAGTGCTTTTAAGAGGTGGATATTCACCGATTGAAGTGTTAGCTGCTTGTTTTTTCGGTTTCTTATTAGTCACCGTGTTAATTACTTTAACTGGCGATATTGGTACACGTTACGGTGTTCCTTTCACCATTTTTATTCGCGATTGCTTAGGAAAACAAGGGGCGAAAATTGGGGCGATATGTCGAGCTATCGTCTGCTTAACATGGTGTGGTGTGATTTTATTTTTAGGGACACAGGCGATTAATGCGATTATCGAAATAGTCACAGGGGTTTCCATGTTCTGGGTGATATTCATCACTTATGCATCTTTACAGTTATTCAATGCAAGCCGTAACGTAGATAGTATGAGTAAGTTTGGCACATTGGCAGTCCCTATTTTGGCATGCGGATTGGTGTCATTAGTTGCTTGGTTATTACAAGAACACCAAATTTCTTTACCTGATATTGTGACAGCTTCTCCACTAGAAGGAACTGGATTCAGCTTTATTACTGTTATCGCTATATTTAGTGGGGGGTGGTTATCTGAAGCACTAAATGGCAGTGACTTAACCAGAAAGCTAAAATTACCTGAAAACAGTGCATCAAGTAGCTTCTTTGCTCGTAATAAACGCACTATCTTTTGTTTTGGGCTTGGGTTTGTTGGTACTGGCTTATTGCTCACTCTTGCAGGATTGATTAGTGCTTACCTGACGAAAAGCGATAACCCTATTGGAATGCTACAAATTGCTTTTGCTGATAACGCAACCATATTAATTATTAGCTGTATCATCATTGTATTTGCACAATGGACAGTCAATACTTGTGCAAATATTTTCCCCGCAACATTAATTATGCTTAATTTCTTCCCTAAATTAACTTTTGCAAAAGCGACATGGCTAGTTGGGTTGATTAGTATTTTAATGATGCCATGGTTATTATTAAGCTACCTTGATTATGTACAAATGATTTTCTCTGCAATACTCGCACCCATATTGGCGATTATGTTAGTACATTATTATCTTATCCGTAAATGTCATCTTAATTTAGAAAATCTGTACAGTGATGATATTCCAAACTGGCGAAAACCAGGGATTACTGCGCTAGTGATTGGATTGATCTCGGGTATGATAGGCTATAATTTTGCATTCTTTATTGCATTTCCGATTACAGCTATTATTTATTATCTACTAGCAAAGAAATCCAATATTTAAGAATAGCAATAAAAGAAATCTAGGTTTTAATAATTTAAATATTAACCATTTAACTAAATGGGGTACTAACGTTATCTGAATTTCGAGTATCTATATAATAAATATTAAACTGATTTTTATAATTTATTTATTATACTAAAAATAAGCATGATTAATATTAAAAAGGCGTCTATATTCTAGACGCCTTTAATAATGAAAGTATTTAATTAACGTTGGCTATCAAAGTAATTCGATATTTGCTTGAGGTCAGCATCAGTTGCAAGGGCGAGTTGTAAGAGAATGCGAGATTTTTGTGGGTTTAAAAAGCCAGATCCTATCGCAAATGACTTACTACTCACATAGCCAGAGCCTGTTCGAGTTGCCATCACAACAGGAATACCTTTGTCACTGAGCTGCTTAATTGCCTCCTCCATGTTACTCGAGACATTTCCATTACCACTTCCCGCGACAATAATTCCTTTGGCACCGTTGTTGATAGCGGCATGAAGCATCGCTGGGGTCTGGTCTTGGTAAGCATAAATAATTTCGACACTAGGGAGTTTATCTATCTTACTAACATCGAAAAAAGTACGGTCAACAGGTTGTGCAGGGGTATAGTAGAATTTGGGTTTTCCACTGACAAAGACGCCAAGATAGCCTGGTTCATAGGATTTAAATGCATCAGGAGTGGTTGAGTTTGATTTGGTGGTATAAAATGCAGAACCAATGCGGTCGTTTAATACCACCATGACCCCGCGATTTTCAGCTTTCTTATCCGCAGCAAGTACGACGCCTTCGAGCAGATTCATTGGGCCATCTGCACTGATAGCGGTTGCTGGTCTCATGGCTCCGACAATAACGACAGGCTGTTCATTTTGGGTGGTTAGCTCTAAGAAGAAGGCTGTTTCTTCAATTGTATCAGTCCCATGGGTGATAACGATACCTTGTTGTTTTCCTTCATTCAGTAAATGATTAACACGTTTACTGAGGTTTAAGAGGATCTCGCTGCTAATATTGCCGCTAATGGTGTTAGAAACTTGTTCGCCTTTGACGATAGCAACATCGTTGATTTCTGGCACGGCATTGATTAATACATCAATACCCAGTGAGCCCGCTTTATAATCGGTGGTATCAAGGTTGGACTTGGAGCTTCCTGCGATGGTGCCCCCAGTGGCTAAAATGGTTACGTTGGGTTTAATGGCGTCGGCTGCGAGTGAAACAGAGGTATATAAGATTATGCTAGAAAGTAGCGTATTTAATAATGTCTTTTTCATCATATTTCCTTAAAAAACCTTATAACATTATCCGTTATAAGGTTTCATAATTGGCTTATATTGATTTGCTGTTTTTATACGGATAAACGTTGTAGTAACCCTGTAAAGATTGAAAAACCAGTGAATAGCTGTTCTTCATCGATATCAAATTTGGCTTGATGGTGGCCCGCTTTGATGTCAGAGCCAATCACAAAATAAGCGGCCTTTCCGCCATGGGCTTGTACACGTTTAATCAACAGCGTGGCATCATCACTGCCATTAAAATTCATAGTTCGCTGAACTTTTTGTACCGCAGGGATCGTTTGTGCAACATCAATGATATAGTCAGTCATTTCATCATCAGAAATAAAATCGACAGCTTCACCCATCACTTCAGTTTCGAGTTCAACATCAAAACTGAGTGCTACACCGCGTGCACGTCTTAAAGCTTCTTCGGTCATGTAATTATTAATTTTTTCGTTTTCGCCACGCACTTCAATTTGCATCTGTGCGTATGAAGGGATCACGTTACGGCCTTCACCTGCATTTAAGACCCCGACGTTGGCTCGTGTCATTCCCTCACCGTGGGTTGGCAAGCTTAAGATCTGGATAGTGGCATTACAGGCAGCCAGTAAGGCATTTTTCCCTGCATGGGGCTCCATTCCTGCGTGAGCGGCTTTACCTTTAAAACGGAGATCCATTTTTAAGGTGGAAAGGTAACGTTCAGGTGCAGCAACGACCACTCCACTCGGGATATCACAGCCAAGGTGGCCACAGGCAAAGTAATCAACATCATCTAAAATGCCACTTTCAGCAATAGGCTTTGCTCCCCGTACACCTTCTTCTGCGGGTTGGAAAATGAGTTTAATAACCCCCTTAAGTGGACGGTCTTTATTCTCGATTAGCCATTTTGCCACACCGAGGCCGATAGCCATGTGTCCATCATGGCCGCAAGCATGCATATAGCCTTGATTCGTTGAGCTAAACCCTTCTTGATTTGGGATGTGCTCTGCCGTATCGGTTTCTTGTACATTGACGCAATCAATATCAAAACGAAATGCGACAGTGGGCCCTGGTCGTCCTGTATCAAAGATTGCCGCACATCCAGTGTAGTCACCGATCCTTTCGAGTAGCGCATCATCGACTCCGCGTTCCTTGGCTGCGCGCTTGGCTTTTTCAACAATGGATGGATTTCGACCACGAATGAAATCAGGGTTGATAATCTGCTCCCCTGTTAATACATGGTGCCCCATTTCTTCAAGTGTTTTAATTAAGATCGCCGTGGTATAAAACTCTCCCCAACCCGTTTCTGGGTAACAGTGGAACTGACGCCGCCACGCAACTAATGATGCATTATCTATTGTAGTCATTTTGATTTTCCTTTTAATAACCCATTCTACGCATACAGAAAATATGCATAAATTAACGTTGCTATCGTGCCTACCGCTAAAGGTACAGAGGTTCTTTTCACTACTTCAACAGGACTCACTTTGATAACCGATGCGACAATAATGACGACAGCAGAAACTGGAGAAATTGCTCGAACTAGGTTAGAGGTAAATTGCATTGGTAGAGCAACCATAATTGGGTCAACATTAGCCTGATTAGCAATAGATGGGATCAATTCAATGAAAGAATAGAACACTGCGTTACCACTACCGCTAATGAAGGTGATCAATGCCGTTAAGCCAGAGAAAATAAACATTAACCCAGCCCCTGCGTTATTGACGTCCTTCACAACACCGGAAATCATGTCGATGATGCCAATGGCATTCAGACCCGCAACCAGAGTACCCGCAGCAACAATCAGGACAACGACTTGAGAAAACCCTTCGCCCATGCCTTTAAAAAATAGTCCTGCTTGAACCATTTGTTCTTTTGGATTGCCTTTACGAATAAGTTCGGTGACAAATGCGAGAACAAATGAGAATAACGTGATTTCAACAAGTCCCACTTTGATTTCTCGAAAGCATAACCCTAAAACGATAATCAAAATAAGCGGAACAAGTGGAAATAAGGCGTAATAGGCAGGAGGCAGTTCTTTGCTCCCTTCGAGTTTACTTTCATCAACTTCAGTAAATGCCGATGCGCCTTGGCGCTTATCTATATATTTTTGCCAAAAATAATGGGCAAAACCCATTAATAATAAAACAGGGAGAGAGATAACGGCATGGTGTAAAGTGACGTAGTCGACAACATGCTCAAAACCGAGTAAGCGAGCTGCAACAACATTATCTCCCCCTAATGGCGTTGGCATAATTGTTGCTGTGGTCGCAATAATACCAGCGGCTGTCATTGAGGACATTTTGGCAGCCCTTAATATAGGGTACAAGGTTGCCATTAAAATAACGGCTAATGAAGCAGCGCTGGGGATCACTAACGACAGTAAGTTTCCTAGCCAAAAAACGATTGGAACTAAGATATAAGGAGATCGAATTTTTGAAATAGGTTTTGCAACTAAATGAACAGCGGCATCGTTTGCACCAATGCGTGACATATAAGAAGAAAAACCGAATAGAACCATGATTATGATCCCTGCGCCACCAAACTGTTTGATAAACCCTAGCTGTATCTGTTTTAGTGGATCAAGCCAAATATTCCCTGTACTTTGTTTTATATCTAAAATAGGCATTCCTAACATCGCTGCGCTGAGCATCAGCGCAATACCTGCGGTGAATAATACAATTTTTGCTTCGAAGTTCTTCGCAATTGCATAACCCGCTAGTATCAACACTATTACACTGATAATTATAACAGTCATAGCTGCCTCTCATTATTATTTCTTTATTGGAAGTATCTTCACGAGAAGATATATCAATATTAATAACCGGTGTTTTAATATCAATCACAAAACGTACAATTATTGACATTTGTCATAAATACTTACTATTTTGTCTTCTTTTATTTCTATCGTATTGTATCTTCATGGTGAGTATCTTAATGTGAAGGTATATTTTTATTGAAATGGTGGTAAAAATTCAATGACGATGAAAAAAGTATCTTTAGTTGGGAGCTTGTTGGCGCTTTGTGCGGCTTTTCTATGGGGAACGGCGGGGACAGCGCAAAGTTTTGTGCAAGGAGCAACAGCACCTTACTGGATTGGTGCATTTAGGTTGCTTGTTGCGTGTTTATTCTTTCATTTGTTATTTTTTTATCGAATGACAAACCGCCAAGCGCTAAAAGTGAATGAGCAACAACAAACAGATAATTCTGCCAAGAGGTCAATGGCATATTGGCGATATATCATTATCGCAGGTATCTGTATGGGGTTATATAACTTAACTTTTTTTGCAGGTATTAAGGCGACTGGGATCGCAATTGGAACGGCTACAACGATTGGTAGTGCGCCTATCTGGGCGGGCTTAATGCAGGCGTTCCTTTTAAAGAAATCGCCGTCTTTGCTTTGGTGGCTCGGCACTGTTTGTGCAACGGCAGGGGGGACATGGATGGTTCTTTCTCAAAGTAGTAGTTGGCAAATTAATACGGGTGGTTTACTTATTTGTTTGAGTGCGGGTTTTTGCTATGCACTTTATACGTTGATGAGTAAAAAACTGGTCAGTATTGATTCTCCATTAACCATTACTAAGCATACATTTAGTATTGCTATATTTATTGCTGTTCCAATAGCTTGGGTACTAGCTGGAACACCAACCGTCAGTTGGATAAGCATTGCAGTTATATTTTATCTTGGATTATTAACGACTGGAGTGGCTTACCTTTTATATACTCAAGCTTTGAAACATATTAGTGCACCTACAGGTGTGGCATTGGGCTTAATTGAACCGATTGTGGCGTTTTTCCTTGCGATCGTTGTTGCTCATGAAAACGTTAATATGTTAGCTGTCATAGGATTATGTTTGATTTTGGCGGGTTTATGGTTAGTTTTAAAGTCTGAAGGCCAGCAAACAGCTTAACTTAAGTGATTAAGTCAAAATGAAGACAGCTCAATGTGAGCTGCACCCTGAGGTTTACTCCAACTTTGGGGTGTTTTTTATTTAGCCCCATTTTTTTCGTTGAGTTCAGATTTTTGTGATTGTATAAGTTTCTTCAGTAGCATGGCGAGTTGATCTTTATTTTCGGTATCTAATCCTTGAACTAAGGATTTTTCAATCGCTACATGGGTTTCCACTGCTTCAAGGGTTAACTTCCGCCCTTCAGGGGTTATTTTTACAATGACTCCACGTCTATCCGCAGGATCTGGAATTCTAACAATAAATTTCTTTTCTTCTAATCGGTTAATTCGGTTCGATAACCCGCCAGAGGAAATAAGGATTTTCTTTTGCAGTTCTTTGGGCGAAAGCTGACGATCAGGATTTCTAGCAAGTGCTGCGAGTACTTCAAACTCACCTACATTAAGATTGTAGCGGGCCAAATTGGCATCAATAAATTGAGAGATATAATGACTCATACGTACGATACGGGCGATAATTGGTAAACCACTTAAATCCAATGTAGGGACGGTTTCCAGCCATTCTTGTATTAATGTATCAACAAAGTCTTTATCTGACATTTTTTTGATTTCTTTCATGACTAAAATCCAGTTTTGAGCTTGTTTTGTATTAAGTCTGAATAAACCTAATTCTTTATATTATCGATGTAAGTTTATCATGAAAAAGAACCTTTTCACACACTTACCCCATTCAAGATATAGACCTAATAAGAGGTAAGTAGATACACCATTTTTACATTTGACTTAATATTTGATTGTATTTTCTTTTTGTAATCTAGCATTGGTAACTCAGTGTTGTCATGTTTGAATCGATGATACATACCTGTAATTGGCTTTTTATTACATTAGGCATTATCGCGCAGGTTAGTCGAATAATCATTACAGTGATTTTTGGTTTTAAATTTATTAAATATTATATTATTACTTCTATTAGCTCAGCTATTTTTCGCTGAAACAGCCTTAATCTACTACTTTGGTGAAGTATTCCAAATAGTTATACGAAAACAAATTTTACAGCATCGGCCTAGTGTACCACTGTCTATAAGAACACTTGCTCAAAGGTAGATTATTAAGCTGTCTGTAAAAGATAAATGCGTGATTGATCGCGCTACCTATAGGGATATTAAATTGAAAACCTTAATTATTTTGTAGAAAAATAATTGTTGGTATATTTGTTGGTATAAAATTTATCGAACACGATATTTTCATTATAAAACAATGTTAATTGACTCGTGTTCGAATCCTGTAGGGACCATTTCGAAGTCAATGGACATCAACCGATGTCTTTTTTTATGCCTGAAATAAAAAATGCTCATCACTCAAGGTAACTCCCCCTGCCACTGGACAATTTACACATTCAACTGATTTGCTATTTGGCCATTGGTTAAGCTAACAAGGTAGTAATTGCTAGTGGAGATAGTCAATGTTCTAAATCGATACGTGATATACCGCAAGATATTAAGTTAATATAAATTCAATTTGACCCATTTAGTTTAAGAAATAGGGATATTAATGCTATAGTTCATTCTGTTCTTAACCTAAATTTTAGAGTGGGGAAGAGCGATACTCATGAATAAACAGTGAGAAAAAATATTATTTTTGGCGATAGAAATAATATTACTGATTATTTAGAACAATTACGCTGTATCGGTGTTTTATATCACTCAAATATATGTGTTAGCTGTGGCAGGTTGTGCCAGACTAATAACTTGCAATGAGTTGGCACTCATTTTTTTATTCTATTTAAAGAGTATTACCATGAAAAAACTGTTTTTCTTTGTTACTCTTGGTGTTATGGCCAGCACTTCATTTGCTTATGGTAAAACACTACAACAAAAAGTATCAGATTGTAGGGAAAATCAGGACTCGAATTGTTATTCGGCTGGTCATGATTATGAATATGGAACTGGCGTTAGACAAGACTATAAAAAAGCGAAAGAGCTGTATGAAATTGGTTGTAATAATAGTGAACTCAAGTCATGTAGCCAGTTAGCCAATTTATATCTTAACGGAAAAGGGGTTCCTAAGAATAGAAATCAGGCCATCGATATTCATATGGATGCATGCCTTCGTTCCACACCGACTAGAGACGGTTTTGATCCAGGTGTAAGTAGTTGTAATGATCTTGGTGAAATATACCGAGAGGCAAAATTATTAGGTTTAGCCAAGGAATATTTTGGGCAAGCTTGTGATAAAAAAAGTAAACAGGGTTGTGAGGAATATAGCAAGATGAACAATTAAACTAAGCTATTACCACTATTAACCTATTAATGGGGAATGAGGTTTACTCTGAAACGCCAATTTTCCCCAACATAAAAATACAAAATGTATATCCTCTCTCTTGATTGCTTGAAAACGAATTTCCCGCCATTTGCTAGTCTCAACATGCCTAAGACCCCTTTCCTGACGAGATAGACGTTGTCATTTGCTTGACGTTCTATAATCCTACAATTTAAAACCAAAAAGTAACGTGTTGCTAGAAAGTCTCCCACAGTATTGTCGTTAACAGACATTTAAATAGAGCTAAAAAATAATGTGGGATTGAGAATTATCTTATCGATGATGCACGAATTCAATAAAACAAATGTGATTTCCAATCAAGCTTTAAGTAAAGGTAAATAAATTAATGCTGCTAAATGAAAAAAAACATATTAACTAAAGTATGTGACTTTTAAATGATTTTATAAAAAATAAATAACAAGTGTTAAATGTAATTAATTGGTTAATTTTAAGTGAGTATTGATGATAGGGTTTTAGCATTAAGTTGCTCAGACTTGTCTGATAAAAAACCATATAATATTAAATTGATATAAAAATAATGGTAAATCTTACTTAAGTGTCATGTGTAAGGATGTCTTCATTATTAATTCAAAGCAAATTGGACTTTATAAATTAATAGATTATTAAACCTGATCTTGCTCCATATATAGATTTTTACTCTGCAGTTATAGGTAAATCACTTGACTTTTTTCTACTATTGATAGGTGTAACCTATATCAAACGACTTTTTCATGTGTAAAAAACAATTAGAAAATGAAACCAAATATTACGTATATTATGAGTACTTTCACTACAGAGTGAGATTGAAAAATAGATTTAAATGTTCGTCTCTTTATAGGAAAAATTAAAATTACTGATTTTTATTGTCAGGCTGAAGTTCTAATTTTTTAAACTGAAGTATTAATGTTTTTTAAATTGACTTTTATTTAATAGGATTGAAAAACAAAATAAGTACTAGCATCGGTTTTAAATGTGAAACAAAGGATAAGTCTATTATCGGAAAAGTTAGCCCATGAATTTTCTTCATTGAGGTTCGGTCGGTTATTATTTTTAGATAGTAACTCTTTTTATTAAATATGTCGTGAAAATGTCAATTAGTCATATTAAAAGGTATATTCCATGAAATTCAAAATCATTACTTTATCAATTGCTGCTGCATTATCTTTCTCTTCAATGATGGCATCTGCTGCTACGCCGACAACCGTTAATGGTGGCGCTGTTCATTTTAAAGGAGAACTCGTCAATGCCGCTTGTGCTGTTGATGCAGGTTCAATAGACCAAACTGTACAGCTTGGTCAAGTGCGTACCGCAAAACTCGCAGCAACAGGTGATGTGAGTAATGCAGTCGGCTTCAATATTCAATTAAACGATTGTGACGTCAAAGTCGCTACTTCAGCTAAAGTCGCATTTACTGGTGTTGCTGCGAGTGCAACTAACCCAACAGTTCTGTCTATTGCTTCTTCTGCTGCGGGCTCAGCAACTAACGTTGGTATTCAAATTTTAGACTCAAAAAGTATTCCACAAGAGCTTGATGGAACTCAGTTTAGTAGTCCAATTACGTTAAAAAATGGGACTAACATTCTGCCTTTCCAAGCACGTTACTTTGCACTTGATGCAACAACAGCAGGTACTGCAAACGCAGATGCAACATTTGCTGTTCAATACGAGTAACCATTAAGTTTTCCTAAGGACAGTGAATGAGTTCAGCCAAGGATGGCTGATATCAATAATATTAAAGAGATAAAAATGTATTAATAAAGTGACCATTATTCAATAAGCATCATCTCTAAATATTATTCATTGCTAAAAGTATGCCAAAAGCGTCTACATGTTTTATCTGTCATCGTGTAATAAAAGCGTTAAGAAAATAATGATAATAATTCTTTAATTTCTATTTAAAAATAACAGAGATAAAAATGAAAACAACTACGATTCGTCACGCAATAACAGCTTTATTGATATTACTGTTATCGGGAATATCAATACAAGCATATGCAGGTGTCGCACTTGGCGCGACTCGTGTTATTTACCCTGCAGGTCAAAAACAAGTTCAACTTGCTGTCACTAATAATGATGATAACAGTGCATTTCTCATTCAATCATGGATAGAGAATGACAATGGTCAAAAATATAACCAATTTGCTATCACGCCTCCGTTATTTACGATGCAAGGAAAAAAAGAAAATACATTACGTATTATTGATGGAACTAATAATCAATTACCTAAAGATAGGGAAAGTCTTTTTTGGCTGAATGTTAAAGCGATACCCGCAATGGATAAATCTAAAGCGAACGATAATACACTTCAATTAGCCATCATTAGCCGTATTAAGCTTTATTATCGACCTGAGAATCTCTCTATCGCCCCCGATACCGTTGCAGATGCATTACGTTTTAAACAACAAGCAGGTGCGATCCTGATTAAGAACCCAACGCCTTACTACGCGACCGTAACAGGATTGAGCGTAGGTTCAGTCAAACTGAATAACACCCTTGTGCCACCATTTGGGGAAAGCACCGTCGCGATGCCCGCAAATGCAAATGGCCAAATTAAATATCAAACAATTAATGACTACGGTGCATTAACACCACAAATGATCGGGCGTGCTCAATAGGGTAGCCATTTTAAATGGCAATAGATTGATTACGAAGAATAGCGGGTAATAAAACTGTTCAGGATAGGTGAAGGAGGGATCATGTCACAGTTGACATCTAAAAAAGGGCATTACAATTCAGGGGATAGAACATTTTTTGGATGCATTTCTGAACAGCGTTTTCCCTTAATTCCTTTAGCTTTATTGATCAGTGCCTGTTTATATCCAGCTTGGGCAGAGGCAGAGCTTTATTTTAATCCTCGTTTTTTAGCTGATGACCCTGCTGCAGTGGCCGATTTATCTGCTTTTGAAAAAGGCCAAGAAGTGCCCGCGGGGACTTATCGAGTTGATATTTACCTAAATGATGGTTTTCTCAGCACTAAAGATGTGAGTTTTGTAACGCAAAAAGAGGGGTCTACACTTGTCCCTTGTTTCACACTTAGTGAACTAACAAAAATGGGGGTAAATACACAAGCTATCCTACAAGCTAACCCCAAAATCACTACGCAAGCGAAAGAGACTTGCCAGCCAGTAACTGAGCTTGTTGAAGGGGTGACTTCACGCTTTGATGTAGGCTTACAGCGTATTTACATAACGATCCCCCAAGTGTTTATGTCTAATAATGCTCGCGATTATATTGCCCCTGAATATTGGGATTCTGGGATCACTGCCGGTATTTTAAATTATAACCTGACTGGTAATGAGGCCACTAACGATGATGGCAAACATAGCAGCTACAGTTATTTAAATTTACAGAGTGGCATTAATGTCGGGGCATGGCGTTTGCGTGATAACTCAACGTGGAGCCACCGAAGTGGTGGGAGTGAGAGCGAAACGCGCTGGGAGCATATTAATACCTATTTAGAACGTGGGATCAATCAGATGCGTTCACGTTTGGTCATCGGTGATAACTTTACCCCAGGTGAAATTTTCGACAGTTTTAATTTTAGAGGTGTGCAACTGTCATCGGATGAAAATATGTTACCTGAAAGCCAAAAAGGATTTGCTCCCGTTATTCGTGGTATTGCGCGTGGTGCAGCTGACATCTCGATAAAACAAAATGGGTATGAAATTTATCGCAATACTTTCCCGCCAGGACCTTTTGTGATTGATGACTTGTATTCTGTTGGTAACAGTGGGGACTTAAAAGTCACAATCAAGGAGTCAGATGGTTCAGAGCAAGTGTTTACAGTGCCTTATTCATCGGTGCCATTATTACAGCGGGAAGGTCATACAAAATATTCTATTACGCTAGCAGACTACCGTTCAGGTAATGGATACCAAGAAACACCCAGCTTTGCACAGGGCACAATAATGAGAGGATTATCATACGGTTGGACAGTGTATGGTGGTACTCAGCTCTCTGAGAAATACAAAGCATTTAATATCGGGGTGGGTAAAAACATTGGCTTGTTTGGTGCTTTATCTGTCGATATTACACAAGCCAATTCGACATTGCCGGATGACAGTGATCATCAAGGGCAGTCTATACGTTTTCTCTATAATAAATCGATGAGTGATACTGGAACCACGATTCAGTTAGCGGGGTATCGTTACTCAACGAAAGGTTACTATACTTTTGCAGATACGACGTACAAACAAATGCAGGGCTATCACACAACAGCCCCTAATGGCATCGTTGAAACTGAACCAAAATTCACGGATTACTTTAATTTAGCATTCAATAAACGTGAAAGATTTCAAATTAGTGTCACGCAGCAATTCGGTGATCAATTAACGTTATATATAACGGGAAGCCAAGACACGTATTGGAATACAGATAAATCAGATAAGCAACTACAGGTGGGGCTTAATACCTTGCTCAATGGCATGAATTTGGGGGTGAGTTATAGCCTTTCTAAAAATGCTTGGCAGGATAGCAACGACCAAATGTTAGCGGTAAATCTCAGTATTCCATTTAGCTATTGGTTGCGTTCTGATGATAAATCAATATGGCGTAATGCCAGTGCAAACTTCAATGCTTCCCATGATCTGAAAGGCCGCATGACGAATACAGCAGGTTTATATGGAACATTGCTTGACGATAATAATTTGAGTTATAGCGTACAAGCCGGGTATGCAAGTGGTGGTAATCGCGATCGTTCTACAACAGGATTTACTGCGCTGAATTATCGAGGCACTTATGGTAATTCCAATATTGGGTATAGCTATACCGATAATGTCCGCCAAATGTACTACGGTGTAAGTGGGGGCGTTGTTGCTCATGAGAATGGTATAACGCTCAGCCAGCCATTCAATGACACGATCGTACTTGTTAGAGCACCGGGTGCAAACAATGTAAAAGTTGAAAATCATACAGGGGTTAGAACGGACTGGCGTGGCTACGCGGTATTACCGTATGCGACGGATTATCGTGAGAATCGTATCGGACTCGATACGGCGACACTCGCCAATAATGTCGATTTAGAAGACCCTGTTACGACGGTTATACCGACCCACGGTGCCGTTGTGCGTGCAGATTTCCATCCGCAAATAGGTGTTAAGGTATTGATGACAATAGTTAAAAATGGAAAACCAGTACCATTTGGTGCGATTGTTTCTTCAACTGAAAACAGTGGCGGAAGTATTGTGGCAGATGAAGGGCAGGTTTATTTAACCGGGTTACCTCTTTCTGGGCATTTGATGGCACGTTGGGGGGACACCCCTGACGCACAGTGTCAAATCACATATTCCTTGCCTAAGGAAAGTCAAAACGAAGCACTGAGTAAATACCGTGCAGAATGTCAATAAGGAACAAATAATGTCTAAAAAAATGATCGTTTTTTCACTTTCGATGCTGACATTTTTGCCTTTGTTACCACCTGCTTACGCAGCAGATAGCACGATTAACATTAAAGGTTATGTACGGGATAATACTTGCGCTGTTGCGCCTGGTTCAAAAAATCAAGTGGTTGATTTACTGGCCAGCCCAACAAAGCTCCTACGTGCGAATGGTGATGTGACTTCTTCCATTCCATTTAGTATTGAGTTAGCACCTTGTGGCAGTTCAGTCACAGCGGTAAAAATTGGTTTTGTGGGGATAGCTGATATTCAAAACACAACCTTGTTAGCTATAGAGCCCGGTAACCTCAATGCGTCTGGTGTAGGCATACAAATCTTAGATAGCCAAAAAAGCCCACTGGTACTCAATGAAACAAGTAATAGCTTGAATTGGCTTCCTTTAGTTGCACAAAAGAGCAACACAATCCAATTTTATGCTCGGTTAATGGCATCTAATGTGCCTGTCACGGCGGGACATGTCAGAGCCACCGCCACTTTTACGCTTGAATTCCAGTAAGCCGAGGATGACATGATGAATATTTGCGGGAAGATGATAGTCCCTCTCTGTCTGGTTGTACTCTCTTCACAAATATCATTAGCTTATGCGGATGATGTTACCATTGAAGTGAATGGCAGTGTGGTCGCAAAGCCATGCACAATTTCAACTAAAATAGCCAATGTGGATTTAGGTGACTTACACACGTTCGATCTTATCTCGCCAGGTTCTTCGTCAGAATGGCACTCAATATCTTTGGATTTAATCAATTGTCCAGTTGGAACATCCGTTGTCACGGCCAAATTTAGCGGGGTAACGGATACGACGGGATATTATAAAAACCAAGGAAATGCCAGCAATATCCAATTGCAATTGCAAGATCTCAACGGAAACAATTTAAACAATGGCGCACAAACAGCATTAGCCGTTGACGATTCAAGTTTATCTGTACACTTCCCTCTACAGGTTCGAGCGCTTTCAGTAAAAGGTCAAGCATCGCAAGGAAGTATCCAATCTATTATTGATGTTACCTATACTTATCAGTGAGTTAATAACATGAATACGAAAATTCAGAAACTTATAAAAATAGTAATCGTTCCATTAATTGTTTATGTAATGGGGACGTGCTCAAGCTTTGCCTATAGATGTTATGACTCTACAGGGAATACATTAGTCAGTGGAACGGGGAATAATACGGGGAATGCTTATGTTAACCTGCAACCGAATGTTCTTCCTGGACAAAACTTAGTTGTTGACCTATCTAAATCCATATTTTGCAGAAATGATGACCCATTAATACGAAAAGATGAAGTTACCATGGTTAAAGGGTCAATCTTCGGCGGTGCATTAGCCAACTTTAGAGGGTCGTTATCTTATTATGGCGTCAATAATTCCTTTCCTCTCGTAGCACCAACACATCGCCAGAATTTCCCATCAGGGGAATATGTCGCATGGAATACACAGTTATACCTAACGCCTATTAATGCGGCGGGTGGCATTGTGATTAAAAAAGGCACCCACTTTGCAACACTTGTGATGCAGCAATTTGGTTCGAACCTTGATGGGAGCGGGAACTTACGAACAGAAATTTTTACGTGGCATTTATATACAAATAATGAGGTTGTTATCCCTATTGGAGGGTGTGATGTCTCAGCGCGAAATGTTTTTGTGAATTTACCTGAATACCCAAGTACTGCGCCTGTTCCGCTTTCTGTTCATTGCGCTTCTAATCAAAACCTCTCTTTCTATATTTCAGGGCAGACAGATTCGAGCCCAACGATATTTTCAAATGTTTTTCCTGGGGGAGATGCCGCTAAGGGAATTGGAATAGAGCTGGTTCGTAATGGCGCGGCTATCCCGATACAACAAAAAGTTTCACTTGGTACTGTGGGTTCTTCAGCGGTTAATTTAGGGCTTAGCGCAAGATATGGACGAACGACGGGGCAAGTAACCGCGGGTAAAGTGCAGTCTGTCATTGGTGTTACATTTACTTATGATTAAGTAAAAAAGCGATCTGATTCAATTTAATGAAATAATTTTAGTTGTTATATTTCTGTTTTGGAAAACCACATTGTGCAATATTGTCATGAATGGTTTTCCATTTTTTTTTGTCATCCTTCCTTGATTCAGCAATCAAAAATTTTAACCTTCAATAAGGTAATTATGGTCATTGGGTCATTGATGACTGAATTTCTCGTCATCATTAATTTAGTCAATTGACCTTATATGATACAATTACTGCGCACAGTACAGTGTATGTCGTATAAAAATTGATTTTCTTAATTCTTATTTTGATCCATTTAAACTGGATAATCAGTAATGAACATTAGTCAGCTAAAAAGTTTTGTTGAGGTGGTGAGGAGTGATTTTAATATCACCAATGCCGCTGAAAAAATGTATACCTCGCAACCTACAGTGAGTAAGCAGCTTAAACTATTGGAAGATGAGCTGAATGTTTCTTTATTTAATCGGAAAAATAATAACTTACTTTCATTAAGCCCGATTGGAGAACAAGTTCATCAAGTGGCGTGTGATATTTTGGCGCAGTTTGAGAAAATCAAAAATATCGTGTCCCACGAAGATACGACGATTAAACAAAACCTGCATATAGCCACAACACATACACAAATCCGCTATAAATTACCCAAAGTTATTGAACGTTTTAATGCACGTTATCCCAATATTTCCCTGCATTTTCATCAAGGTGCACCAGCACAGTTAGCGGAAATGGTTAATAATGGTGATGTGGATTTTGCTATCGCGACGGAATCGATGCACCTTTATGATGACCTACTCGCATTGCCTTGCTACCAGTGGTCGCGCAGCGTTATCGTTCCGCATGACCACCCGCTTGCCCAGTGTGAAAAATTAACCATTGAGGAGCTGGCTCAGTACCCGCTTATTACCTATGTATTTGGTTTTACAGGCCAGTCAAAGCTCGACCAAGTTTTCTATCAAAATAAATTAACGCCAAATGTTGTATTAACGGCCGTTGATACAGAAATCATTAAATATTATGTGAAGCGTGGGGCTGGGGTAGGTATTATTTCGACAGTCGCTTTTGACCCTGAAGAAGACAGCGAGACACTACGCTGCATTGATATAAGTAATTTAGTGAAGCCGAGCTATACTCATGTATGTATCAGTCGACATATGCACTTGAAAGACTACATGTATGACTTTATTTCCAACTATGCTCCCCACCTTGATTTAAATTATATTCACCAATCCGCACAGTGGGTTCCAACAGATAAAAACGAGCGAGACGAGCTTTATCGTTCACTACCTGAACTCTAAGAAAAAAGCCGAATAATTTAGGTTATTCGGCTTTAGATTGCTGTGTGTATTATTTTAGTTTTAGCGTGTCGCGATATTAATAAAAATCTGAGCGCCAATTAATAGGCAGTCATCGTCAACAAAATAAGGGTTGGCATGCAAGTAGTTATTAATTCCTTTCGCTTGGCTACCGCTGCCTAAAAAGTACATCGCGCCAAGCTTATCTTTTGTGGCATTGACCATAAAACTGAAGTCTTCACTTCCTGTCATCGGTTTGCCATTAGGCTCAATATTTTCAACGGGTAAGAATGCCGCTGCCGCATCATAAATGACTTTAGCCGCTTGAGGGTGGTTAACAACCGCAGGGTAACCACTGCACTCAAGTGTCGTTTTAAAACCGCCCGCTTCACTGCGCTCAACAATTTCTTTAAAGCTCGCTTTTAAGATTTTGTCGGTTTCCTCATCCATTGAACGAATGGTTCCTCGTGCTTGGACGTGATCCGCTAATGCGTTTGGAATGGTTCCACCGTTGATCATGCCGCAGCCAAAGACCGCAGGGCTGAAAGGATCGGTTTTTTTCGCAACGATGTAATCCATATAATCGATAATACGAGTGGCTTCGCGAATGGCATCCAGCCCTTTATGCGGTGTTGAACCGTGCGCAGAAACACCGTGTACATCCAGTGTCCAAGCAGAGCCATAAGAGGACATTACACCAGCGTTAAATTTGATATTGCCCGTTTCAAATGCTGCATCATTGTGTAGGCCATAAACCTCATCAACACCGTCCATGCAGCCCATTTCAACCATTTTATTGGCACCCGGTACACGCATGTCTTCTTCCGCCATTTGGAAGATAAAACGCACGTTATGGGTCAGCTCATCACGGTTTTCACTGAGGTATTTTGCCGCGGTTAGCGCAATTGTCATGTGGGTATCGTGACCACAGTTATGGGCACAACCCTCATGAACAGAACTGTGCTCGTTGCAGGTTAAATCAGGCATTTCAAGGCCATCGATATCGGTACGGTAGGCAATTAAACGCTTATTAGGGTCAACAATGAGATCTGCGGTAAAACCGGTATAACCTTCAAATAGGCGAATATTGTAGCCAAAACTCTGCATTAGCTCGCGGCAGTATTGCGATGTTTTGAATTCTTGACCTGATAATTCAGGGATTTTATGTAAATCTTGGCGCGTTTTTTTGCTGAATGTTTCAAGCGCAAAGAGCTTTTCGCTAATATTGTACTTATTGGTCATTACATTATTTCCCGTATACAGAAAGCAATTTTCATGCTGTTAAAAGGGTCCCTGATGTAAGCGCGTTCGATTCGATATCGCACTGACGTAACATAACTGCATTTTATTTTCAAAATAAGCCGACTATCAGAAAAATATCCGTGGCGGTTATTGTTGATTATTATTGGTTAGCTAGATTTTAACGTTAATATTCATAAAGTATGCGTGACGGGGATCGTATTTATATCATATCAGTATTTCATGGCTCATGAAGAATAGGGATGGTGAGAGGTTAAAATAAAGATAGAAAAGTTTAATTTGTATAAAATTATTAAAAATCATAATGTTATATTATAATCTTAAGGGCGAGTATTAATATTTTTTATGCTTATTAAGGTTATTTGCGTTAAGGGTTTATGATTTAAATACGTTATTTAAAATAAATTAATTGATTTAGTAAATAAAGCGTATTTAATAAAATTAAGTATTATTAAGAAATAAGTGATGATAAATGAAAATAAAAAAGAGGCTAGAGGGAGGGGATAAGAAATACCCCTAAATACGCTGTTTTTAGCATCATATTTAGGGGGGATATTAATTCTTAAAGGAGCTAATAAACGCGAGGTATTCCTCTTTGCTCATTAGTGGTTTGTAATTATCCATAAGGGCATCAGCGCCAGCGGCATCATCAAACAATAGGTCAATAATTGTCATTGCCATCATTTGAGCTGGGCGGATATACGCCATATCATCATCAAATACCACGTAATCTTTACCGTGTAGTCCACCACGTATTGCGCCAATCCATGGGTGGCTTACTGGCATGATATGAGAAAGATCGCCAGTATCTGTGCTGCCTGTCATATGTTCAGCAACCCAAACGTTGTCTTCACCAATTAAGTCATGCGCATTATGTTGCAGTAAGTCATTGAGTGTGTCGTTGTTATAAAGTGGCAAATAACCTGGTAAATCTTTTACTTCCACTTCTGCGCCAACAGACATTGCCCCTGCAACCAGCGCACGAGTAATTCGTTCATTAGCATCAATCATCGCGGGGACATTTGAGGCTCTGACATAACTTTCCATACGCACATCACTTGGGGTGACATTTACTAAATCGCCGCCTTGGGTAATGATTGGGTGGAAACGGATATAATCTTTTTCTTGGAAGGTTTCGCGAATTGCATTCACCCCCATAATCCCCATCATGGCAGCATTGAGAGCGTTCACACCTAAATGTGGCGCAGCTGCGGCATGGGAAGATTTACCCTTGTAGTTAATCAGTTTGCCAATAAACCCATTGGTGGTTGTCGACATCTCGATAAAACCAGCATCGCGCTCAGGCTTAACACTGGTTAAGTGGATTTGCATTGCCATATCCACATCATCAAACTCACCGAGAGAAATTAACTCGGGCTTGCCACCGATATAATTGATTTTTCCTTGTTCAATCAATTTATTACGGTAAGCAAGCTCGACATATTCCTCAGCGGGAACCGCGAAGGGAACCACGTCCCCTGCGAGGTATTCCATCGCACCTGACTTAACCAGACCAATTGTCACTGCCATCATATTGGCAATTTGCGCATTATGACCGCAGCAGTGAGCCGCACCTGTCAAGTCATCGGCATCTGGATGTTCTGCACAAATGATGGCATCTAACTCACCAATCACGGCAATACTGTGCTTGCTTCCTTTACCGCCTTTCAATCGTGCTTTGACACCGGTCAAAGCGAGCTGATTACGGTAGTTGACGCCTAACGCTGAAAACGCAGCTTCCACTTTTTTTGCCGTTTTGGTTTCTTTATAACCCAGTTCAGGCTCTGCCCAAATATCATCTGCCAGCTTTTTGATAACGTCTTTGTTTGACGCGATAGCTTCACAAACTTTGGCTTTCAATTGGTCTTTGGTCATTGTCATGGTTAATTTTTTCCTTTATTTAGATAACGCCACTCCATGAAAGAGTCACTTGACCAATAAGTGCAGCGAATAAGAATGTTCCCGTGAATACCGCCAGTGAAACTGGAATAATCCGCCAAGAGATGGCTTTAAATTTTTCGATATCTTTACCGAGTGAAAGACCTGCGAATGCCAGTACTGTAGTACTGATGACGGCAAGTGAAATTTTGCCTGTCATTGCGATCATTTCTTTATCGTAAGGGAATAGTGGTGAACACAGACCCGCAGCAATTAGGGATACCCAGAAAATAACGGGTAATTTACCTAATGGTGGAATTTGTGCGATTAAGTACGCCACAAATGACATACCGCCTAACAGTGCCATCGCAATCAGCGAGTCACTAAAGACTGCGCCAAAGCTACCACGACCATAGATTGAACCGCCTAGTGCATCACCCAGTGAAGTGAAGATGATAACTAATACGATGATTATTGCAATTTCTGCCATCTTTTTCATGATTTCGTATCCTTATTCTGTATCCGCTGATGCCGTTGCACGTTTTCTTTTCAGTTTGTTGTACAAGAAAGAGGCAAAAGGTAAGGAGAAGAAAATGTAGATGTACAGACCTAAAACGGAAGACATCAAGTTTGCGGATGATGAGAACGCTTGGATATCCGCTGCATGTTGAGGATAAAGTTCTAATAATGGCGCAACAGACGCGGCTAACATCGAACCACTACCCACACCAGCACCCATCGCTAACGCAAGTGGGCTCATAATATCGAGTCCTGCAATAACGCTGGCAATAATCCCCATCCAAACAGCACCATATAACGTACCGCAGATGTACATAGCCATGACGCCACGGCCTTCTGGTGAGCTTAAACCGTATTTAGCTTCGATGATGGCGATGTTAGGTTCACGACCAATAGAGTAAGTTGCCCCAACCGCCTCACGTCCCATACCTAACATGATGGCGAGTGGTAAACCGAGTAAAATAGTTCCGATAAAGTGGCCAACTTCTTGAAGGATCAGCGCGCCACCAGCTTGAATAATTTTTTCCCAAGATGCACCAACAGAGGTGCTTAATTTTGCAATTAAGATAACTAACGCGACACTCATAATTGAGCTAGCACGCGCCATATTTTGTTCATTAAGAATTTTGAATTTTGGGAAGCTGATAATCCCCCCCATTAGCATGGAATATAGCATTGGAAAAACCATGACTAAGCTGATTTTAATTTGGCCTATCGCTTCCGCAAGCATAATGACGAGCAAGCCAACTAAAAGCAACTTACTATCTTTTAATATACCCATAGTGTTACCTTTCATTGAAAATGTTTTTAAGAGTAATTCGCATATATTTATAATAAAAAAGCATTATTTGCGTATTCATACTATCCATGAAACTATTTTCCTGACAATATTCCGAAAAAGTCTCAGCCATGCCTAAAAGGCATGGTTAAAACCAATAAATTAATATTTATTAATAAATCAAAATAAAGAGAATCATTATCAATTAATTATTTTGCAATATTTGTCTATTTTTCATTGAGGTACAAAATTATTTTAATTTTTTAACATGTTGTTTCATAAATATTTTTGATTGCTTGGTTAATTTCAGTAAAAAACCGTGAACTCGCGGAATAATGTGATTTTGTTCTTATTTTTCTATTCACTCTGAAGAAATAATGACTTTTAATTTATTTATGTAATGGTGATAATTGAATTTTAAATAGTGATAGTAATAAACATTTGGCACTTTATTTTTTATTTTAATCTAGAAGTTGTTCTATTTTTAGGGTAATTAACTATCGCTGATCTTGCTTATTTTCATCAAATAAATTTTATAAATTAAAATATACCTATATTGATAAGGGTTTTTGATCAAGATCCCAAAATTGAACATTTGTTAATTGGAAAGCAAGAATAGGGTAGCAATTTGAAGGTCGGTCAGTGTTATAAGCAAGAAATGGCTCGGGCTAATGTTAGCTATTTAACCCGAGTTGAATTTCAATATTATTAATTGGTTTTTGTTAAGTAATAACTGACGGTTTTCTGTGCTCCAAGTGTTAATAATTTTTGGTATGCTATTTTAATTTCATTCGCAATATCATTATGTTGTGAAAATTCCGGCCCAAATATCACATCAATTTTTAAGAGGGCATCAACGGCTTCTAAGGATGTACCATAGCGTTGATAAATTTTCGAAAATTCGTGACTAAGTGGATCTTTGATAGCAATAGGCTCTCCATTTTCATTTATGCCGCTGACATATTTCATCCAAGCGGCCACCCCTAAGGCAAGTAAAGGGTAGTCCGAACCATTTTGTTGGTGCCAAAGTATAGAGTCGAGCAAGCGCTGGGGTAATTTTTGGCTGCCATCAACGGCTATCTGTGCTGTTTTATGCTTGATGGCCCGATTGGCAAAGCGTGCTAATAACTGTTGGGCATATTGGTTAAGGTCAATACCATCAGGTAGGCTGAGTGTGGGTTTTTGCTCATTTAGCATTATTCGTTGTACGATGTGATAATAATCCTGATTTTGCATGGCATCAGATATAAACTCATATCCTCCCAGATAGCCTAAATAAGCAAGAAACGAATGGCTGCCATTTAACATTCTTAGTTTCATCATTTCATAAGGCGCCACATCCTTAACAAATTGCGCGCCAACATATTGCCAATCTGGTCGACCGTTTGCAAAGTTATCTTCAATAACCCATTGCCGAAATGGTTCACTGATGATTGAGCACGGATCATCGTCACCTGTTAATTGCTTGATTTCATAAAAAGATCCTTCAGTCATCGCTGGGACTATTCTATCGACCATTGTGCTTGGAAATGTAATATTCCGCTCAATCCACAAAGCTAACTTACTATCTTGTTGTTTAGCCAAACTTAAAATAGCGTTCCGTGCAACCTCGCCATTATTTCTAATATTGTCGCAAGAAAGTATGGTCACAGGGGGAAGGTCTTGCTGAAAACGTATTTTGAGAGCTGCGAGGATATAGCCTAAAACAGATTCTGGCGTTTCAGGAAAGGCGATATCATGCAGTATTGCTGGATGCGATAAATTGAGTTTATTTGTTGAAGGATCAGTGCAATAGCCTTTCTCCGTTATTGTTAGAGAGATAATCGCGGTGTCAGGTGCTGCCATTTTTTCAATAACAGCACGCACACCATCAATACGCGGGTGCATTGCTTCTTTTATCGAATTAATCGTTGTTAGTGTCGCTTTTTCTTCATCTTTTTCTAATAGTACGTAAGTGCAGTGGCGTTTCTTTAATTGACGGATGAGCTCAGCGCCACGCTCTGACATTAAATTGATTTCACAATACCCCCAATCAGACTGGTATTGCTCAATTAATAGATGAGTATAAAGTGCTTGATGAGCACGATGAAATGCCCCAAAGCCAATGTGTATTATTCGAGGCGTTAACTGATTTTTGTTGTTATCCATCATCACGTCCTATCATAAAAAGATTACTTAACAAGATTATTTCAACATTTAATTTAAAATTAAAAACATTTTTGTTTTAAATTTAAAGGGAGTGCTAAAAATCTAAACTATGAATAATGAAAGTGTACAGGTTAAATTTTTTTATTAAAGTAATAATCAAATGACATCATTCAACATGTTGTTTTTATACGTAAAAATTTTATTGTCTCCATATTTCTCCTGTGTAAAAAACACGATTCAGTGATAATTCAGGTAGAATATAAAATTGGTTTATTCAAATTCCATTGCTGCTTTATCGATTAAATTTGATTCCGATCTCATTTTTAATTAAATTAAGAACAATTGTGTTCTAAAATAATTGTCTCAGTGTTAGTTTCAATAGTGCGCGCTTTTTGTCCGTTTTGTTTGAACAAAACATACCTCAAATAATGTATTCCTAAAATGTAGGGGGCAGTATGAGTGACACTATTTCAGAACAATTAGCTACAGATGCCGCGGTTGATAAACCCGCGGCAGATAAAAAAACGATTAGAAAAGTGATGATGGCAAGCGTGTCAGGCACTGTGATTGAATGGTATGACTATTCTCTCTATGGTGCTGCAGCAGGGTTGGTGATTAACAAACTGTATTTTCCAAACTTATCGCCAACAATTGCAACATTGGCTGCATTTTTGACTTTTGCTGTTGGTTTTATTTCACGACCACTAGGCGGCGTCATCATTGCCCATATTGGTGACCGTTATGGTCGAAAACCCGCACTTATTTTTGCGATCGTTTTGATGGGGATAGCGACATTAGCACTGGGATTGCTACCCACGTATTACCATATTGGCATTTGGGCAACGATAGCTCTGGTTGTCATTAGGTTAATGCAGGGGTTTGGCTCTGGCGCTGAATTAGCAGGGGCTCAAACCTTTGTGGCAG
The DNA here is from genome assembly GCF_019343475.1 of Providencia sp. R33. Lineage (NCBI taxonomy): Bacteria > Pseudomonadati > Pseudomonadota > Gammaproteobacteria > Enterobacterales > Morganellaceae > Providencia > Providencia sp. R33. The sequence goes on from NZ_CP072453.1 coordinate 365,548, forward strand.
AGTATGTACCTATGAAGCAGCGAGGTTTTTATACATCATTAATTAACGCCTCTACAGGTATTGCGATACTGCTCTCCACGGCAGCATTTTTTGCAGTGACACAATTGCCCGATGAAGCCTTTATGAGTTGGGGATGGCGGGTACCTTTCTTGTTGTCCATCGTTTTATTTATTGTTGCGATTTATATCCGTAAACAACTAGATGAAACACCTGAATACGTTAAATCCGTCGAAAAAGCGGAAAAAGAGAAAAAAGAACAAAAGATCCCTATTAAAGAACTTTTTATACACAGCAGAAAAAATTTATTGTGCGGTTTCTTCAGTTTGGCCGGCCATCAAGCAAATGGTTACGTTCTAAGTGTGTTCAGTATTAGTTATCTGACTAATACATTAGGAATGGAAAAATCTGATGGATTGATGGCGCTAATGGTTGCTGTGCTGGTGAATACCATAATGACACCCGTCATGGGGCGCTTAACAGATAAATACGGTACCACTACAATTTTTTCTTTTGGCGCTATTTTTCTCGGGGCTTTTGCTTTTCCTTTATTCTGGTTCTTGGGTAGTGGCAGCTTAGTATTAGCAACGCTTGGTATGTGTATTGCTTATGGTATTGGGCACGGTGCAACCTCAGGTGCTCAGGGCGCATTCTTAGCTAACTTATTTCCAACACAATACCGCTATTCCGGCATCGCTCTTTCACGTGAATTGAACAGTGTGATTTTTGCAGGTTCGACACCTGTTATTGCTACCGCCCTTGTGACAGTCGGTGATGGTAAACCCACCTATGTTGTCTATTACTTAATTTTCTGTTGTGTACTGACGTTAACCGCGGTGCAAATGGCGAAAAATTTAAAACAACATCAATAAGGCCATGTGTGGTCGTATCAATATTTAACATGAGGTTAGTATGAATATTATTATTTCTGACACTAAACATGTCTTAGGTGAAAAAGCCAGCAGGGCAGGTACAGAGGCAATTAAACAAGCAATGAGCAAAAAAGCCGAAATTGCCATTATTGTCGCCACGGGTGCAAGTCAGTTTGAGATGTTGGATTGCTTAATCAAAGAGGATATTGATTGGTCAAGGATTACTATTTTTCATTTAGATGAATATATTGGTCTGGATGAGAATCACCCAGCGAGTTTTCGCCGTTATTTACAAGAACGCTTAGTGGATAAATTACCCACGTTACACCAATTTGTTGGTGTGAATGGTTCCGCTTCTGATATTGAAAAGGAAATTCAAAGACTTAACGAAATTATCGCTCAGTATGACATTGATGTCTGTTTCGCAGGTATTGGTGAGAATGCTCACTTAGCATTTAATGATCCACCCGCTGATTTTCATTCTACCTCTGCATATCTTGTTGTTAACCTTGATGAAGATTGTAGACGGCAACAGTTGGGCGAAAAATGGTTTGCGAGTTTAGATGAAGTACCTAAGCAGGCTATTTCTATGAGTATTCCACAAATTATGCGTTCAAAATCATTAATATTGAGTATTCCTGATTTACGAAAAGCGGCGGCAGTGAAAAACACACTTGAGGGTGAAATCACCAACCGTGTGCCAGCATCTATTGTACAAAATCATCCCCAATGCCAAATATTTTTAGATAAAGATTCTGCGTCATTGTTATCAAAAATTGATTAAGGAAAAGCATTGAAGGAACAAATTATGAAGATGACGGGTGGCTTATTTGATATTCAAGTCAATGGTTTTGCGGGTGTTGATTTTAATGACGAAAAAATCACCGCAGAGGCATTGGATCATGCGTTAGAAGCGATGTTAAAAACAGGCGTTACACTCTGTTTGCCTACATTAATTACAGCATCAGAATCATCATTGATAGAACGATTCCGTGCTCTTGATAAGGCTGTATCAACAAGTCGCTTAGGGCCATGGATGGTTCCTGGTTATCATTTAGAAGGCCCTTTTATTAATTCAGAAGTAGGTTATGCAGGGTGCCATCCAGCTAACGAAATTATTAAGCCAGATGCGCGGTTAATCAGTCGGCTTGAGCAGGAAGTGACTAAGCCAATTTTATTAATCACTTACGCACCTGAATTTGATACAGACTTTCAATTTACAAGGCAGTTAGTGGCTGCGGGGAAATGCATCGCAGTGGGGCATTCGAATATCAATTTTAACCAAATGGAGGAAGCAGCAAGTGCAGGGGTTTGCATGAGCACCCATTTAGGTAATGGGATCCCACAACACTTACCGAAATTGGACAATACGCTGCAAGCACAATTAAGTTGTGATGCTATTGGCGCAAGTTTTATTGCGGATGGGATTCATATTCCATTTCCTGCATTAAAAAATTTATTGCGAACTAAAACATTAGCAAGGTCAATATTGGTGACAGATGCAGTTAGTGCAGCAGGGTGTAATCAGGCAGGGTATTACCAATTTGCTACGATGTCGATTGAGCGAGCGGCTGATGGCACTGTGCGTGTACCAGGAGAGGTAAACTTAGCGGGGTCTAGTTTAACGTTAGATCAGGCTATTCGTAATGTTGTTACACATAAAATTGCTAAATTTGATGAGGCTATCATGATGGTGAGGATGAACCCATTACGTTATTTGCAACCCGCATTTGACTTCCATGGGATCACCCCTCAAATATCCGCAGTGAAATGGGATGAAAACATGAATGTCATCAGTTGTGTATTAGGTGAATATATTGTGCGTGAATACGTATTTTAAAATGATAGACGATAGAATACGTTAATAACCAAGTAGCAGAGAGACGGATTTCCCTGCTACTTATCCGTAGTTGGCGTGTCTAGAGTCTAAAGCCCTTCTTGTCTATTGTGCTTTCTAATGATTTGTTTGTATTTTCTTTTGTGAATAGGGATTGATTGACTGCTATTCCTTAAGGCATACTTTGTTGATAGCGATTCACAATTTTCCGCACATATAAGGGCTAGGCTGTCTAAAAATGACTTATTTCTATCCTATCGTGTAAGGCGATTATTTAGAATAGTGCATTGACTAAACAGCTTCATATCTCATTATTATGATACTTAAACAAACGACCAGTTTTTTATCACAGTTACCAATAACGCAACCCATTACCCATGACAAAGAGCGTATATTCTTTGCTATTTTAAATGGGCAAATAGCAACTCGCCGCGAAGCTGTAAAATTGTTGAATATTCGCTCGACAACGGTGTCTGAATACGTTGCTCAACTCCTTGATAGCCGATTATTAACTGAAACAATTAGCCAAAACTCAGGTAGAGGAAGGCCATCAATGGTTTTGGTTGTTAACCCTAACAGATTAATTACATTAGTTTTTCAAGTGATCAGCTTGTCGTTGCATGTTTTTGCTATTAATTTAGTGTCAAATGTTATTGCCCATGAACAGCTAGAGGCATCCCCTGATTGTGATAATCAGGCGTTAGCCGATAAATTTAGCCAACTTCATGAAAAGATTATGGCAAAGATCCCTAAATCAGCGGAAGTCGCTGGGTGTGTGTTTTCTTTAGGGGGAATTTTTGACAGCCAGACTTACCATTGGATACACGCCTCCCGTTGGCCCCAAATGAATAATCTGAATATCAAAAAATTATTTCCAGAAAAATATCGGGTTGTTTTGTCGCGTACACTGGACGATGAGCTGATGCTTCATGTTCTTGAGCGTAATAAAAGCACCTTATTACTTCATTGGGGATACGGTGTTGGTGTCGCATTTAGTACTGCAGATAACCACATTAATGTTGGCGGACATGGTTTTGGAGAGATAGGCCATTGGCATATCCCCCAGCAAATAAAACCTTGCCAATGTGGGCAAGTGGGGTGTTTAGAAACAGTGACAGCATTATGGTCCATTGGGCCTGATGTACTTGGTAGCCAATTTAAGGCTCATGATGATGAGGAGAATATCGCTGAAATATTAGCAGGTTGCGATTTAACCGATAATACCGTAATGCAACAAGCGATTATTCATATGGCTAATGCAGCATCCAATATTTGCCGAGTTTTTTTCCCATCACGTTTAATTGTTTCAGGTCCATTTGTGAAAAACCCGCAAGTTTGGGCAACGTTTTGTGAAAACTTTCAACAGCAAAACAAATTTTTTGGGCAAACACTTCCCGAACTTTCAATGAGTCAGATTAACCGCAATTCACGTATTTACGGCGCTGCATTACCTGTATTGGAGCAAACTCTGTTAGAGTTACTTGCGCAATAAGCGTAACGATAAACCATCAAGTATCAGCCCTGTGAATACCAAGGGCTGGGTCATTAAAGTAGGCCGTTGAGTTATCAGTCAACATTTCCTCCCTGCGCCAGTATTATCACAAACGACATCGCTTTTTCCCTCAATATTGATAAAAGCATTGCGATTATTGTCGCGATCTTTAGACCATTATTGGATAGGAAAAAGGGATAAGCGTAAGCTTGGCTGGTGGTATTTTCTAAATGAATGGTTTTTATATTTCAATTAGTCTGGTAGCGTGATGCGTAATTTCCGTGAATAACTAAGGTGAATGTATGGCTCAGTGGCTACTTTTTGGTGCAGGTGGAAAAGGGGTTGGGAACATGATAGCCCAGCTTGCGATTGCAAATCAGCAGCAAGTGGTGGCCGTGGTACGTAATGCCGAAGCCGCTGAAAAGTTGTCATTGCAAGGGGTGAGAGTATTTGTGGGGGATGCTTGCGATAAAGCTATTGTGGCTGCGGCGTGCGAAGCTGCAGGTGCTGGCGCAACCGTGATTTCCACCATGGGGGGCTCGCAAGATTATTTGGCAAACCGTACCGTTATTGATTGTGTAGAGCAAGCGGGGATCTCCCGTATGATATTCGTAACCTCTTTGGGGTGTGGAGATTCATGGCAGTATCTCTCTTTACGGTCAAAAGCTGCTTTCGGCCAAGCCGTAAGGGAAAAATCACTGGCGGAATCATGGTTACAAACCAGCTCCCTTGATTTTGCCATTGTACGACCTGGCGGGTTACTTCATGGAGAGGCAACAGGAAAGTCTATTTTGCAGCAAAATACTGAAGTGCATGGGTTAGTGATGCGTGCTGATGTTGCTGCGCAGGTTTATCAACTTGCGAGACAACCTGAATTGAAAAAGCGCATTTATAGCCTTATTCAGCCAGACCTGACTATCAGTAAATAAGGCTTGGTTATAGTGATTGGCCTGATATTCAGGCCATTACCACTGATCGCCACCGCGAAAGTCGCAGTACAGGGATTCAGTAAATTCAACCGAATTATCTTTAGACCAGCCCATCACGCCGCCTTCTTCACCTTCAGAGTGAACATAAGCGCCTTGGCGTAATTCAAACAAGGTACCTTTCCACACTTTCCAACCGAGGGATTGATACAGGTGAAACCCTTCGTCAGAGGCTGACAGTAAGCCAAGTTGATAGCAATTGCCGATGATGGTATTGGTCATAGACATCAATTCACGGCCAATACCTTGACGGCGATAACTTTCCAGTACCGCCATTGCTTCAACATACCCCACCGAAATCGGCTTATCATTAATCGCCATATGGCGCTGAATAATCGCTACGTGACCCACGATACGATGTTGGTCATAGGCAAACACGTGCATACCCCCCAAGGTGTGCTCAAAATCATCCCGCGTGAAATCCCCTTCAAACCCGACAAATAACATATCGAATAAAGCGTCTTTTTCGTCATCAGTGAGCTGTGAAGTGTGGCATTGCCTGTATTGAATAGTCATAAAATACCTTTGGGGAAGCGGAAAACAGAATAGGTAGTATAGGAGGGTTAGCCGTTTCGAATAAAGTTTTGAATGCGATTAAGCGGGCATTTGAGGGAAATGCAGGTAGTAGTAACCAAAAGGCCGTTTATTTAGAAAGATAAATAAAACGACCTTTTGGTTGAGTTTAGCTGTCTTGCTCATCCAACTGAACTAATGCAAGCAACAGTTGGCTTAATGCACTATAAAAACCGAATTCATCATAACGTTGGCAATTGTGGCTAAATGTAGGTAGCCACGGCAATAAAATCGATAAGGTTTGCTGGCGTAATTGCCTGACTTTTTCATGGTCAATAGCGGGTTCATTTAATGAAAAATGCAGGTGGCTGAGTAGTTCCAAAAAGATGGAAAGATGGTCTGGCGGTTCATTAAATACACCACTGGTTTCCATTCCTGCTTCGAATAACAAACGCGTAATTTGTGTGTTATTTTGTGCGTCACTTGGGTAAACCGAGGCATAAGGTAGGGCTGATTGTTTGTCTGACATTAAAAACAGGCTGCAAAAATCCGCAGCCAGTTCTAATTGGGCATCAGGTCGATGTGCAAGGGCATCTATTTTTGCCTTTAATTCATAGGTTGTCGCACTCAATGACGGTTCTAGCTCAAGAATGGCAAACCAGCCCACCATATCGGTGGACTGTAGTTGTGCCAATTGGCTGCTATCCAATTCACGTGAGAATAGCTGTGCTAGCCATGCATAAATACAGGCTATCTGTTCCGCGGTTAATACACTGTGATTGGTCATTTGTTCACCTGTGATGCAGGCACATATTCACATTGTGCCACCATTTCAATTGGCCCATCAAATGCACTGACGCTATCGATTTGCCCAGTGAATTTCTCGATTTCCACTAAGGTCGTATGCGCGCTGGTGGCTTGGGCTAATTGTGATGTACCAATATCTAACGTTAATACGTTAGGGTTGCCATATTTACACAATGCATTGATTTCACCGCCTTTGGTGGGGTCATACCAAGCACCTTCGTGAATACGGGCAACACCTTGGGTATACAAGTCCGAAACCACGGCACCCGCTAAGACTTGCCCTCGGTCATTAAAGACCCGCACGACATCACCATTATGAATTCCACGAGCTTTAGCATCTTGAGGGCTGATGAATACCGGTTCTTTACCACTCACGGAATAATATTGGCGTAACGCTGGCGATTCACATAATTGCGAGTGCAAGCGAAAATCTGGGTGGGCAGATTGCAAATGCAGAGGCCATTGCTTTGACCCTGGACCACCGTGGGAGCGTTCAATTTTTTCAAACCACATCGGGTGACCTTGGCAGTCATCGTACTGCATATCTGCGATAGTTTTTGAGTAAATCTCAATCAAGCCGCTTGGCGTACCCAGCGGTTCTAAATCAGGATCTTCCCTAAAGGCTTGGTGGCGAACAAACATTTGCGGATGTTCAAATTCCACATAACCGTCTTTTTCCCAGAATGCATCAAAAGCAGGTAAATGGATCCCGCGGCCTTTTCCTTGCTGGCTGCCTTCTTGCCAAATCCGTTTGAGCCAGCCCATTTGGTCTAAGCCTTCGGTGAATGCGTCTTCACGTCCAAAACGACGGCATAAATCACGGAAAATATCAAAATCGTTGCGCGATTCAAACTGCGGCTCAACCAACTGTTTCATCGCAATAATGCCTCGATTAGAGTGGTTACCGTATTGGTCGAGGTCATTACGCTCAAATTGCGTTGTGGCAGGCAAGACAATATCGGCAAAACGGCAGGTAGATGTCCATTGGTTATCAATCGAAACCACAGTTTCAAGCTTACGCCACCCCTCAATAATACGGTTAATTTGCTGGTGGCGATGGAACGGGTTAGTCCCTGCAAACACGCACATTTTTAATGGCGGTAGTTTGACGGATTTACCGTTCCAATTAATGGTTTTACCCGGCTCTAGAACCGCATCGATAAAACGTGCGATTGGAATGGTACTGCTATAGCCCTTGTAATCATTGCTGTCGTGAATTGGCGGGACTTTGGTTGAACCAGAAAAACCACTTAAAATAATTCCTTGGCGGCTTGGTGTGCCTGCACCGTTGTAGTGCCAGCCGAACCCAAACCCGCCTCCCGGTAAACCAATTTGCCCTAACATTGCCGCTAAGACGACAATCATCCACGACCATTGCTCACCATGCTGCATACGTTGTACACACCAGCCCGCAATAATTTGCGTACGGTTGGCGGCCATTTGGCGTGCAAGTGTACGGATGGTTTCGGCATCGATACCACAAATTTTCGCTGCCCATTGTGCGTCTTTGGGTTGCCCATCTTTTTCCCCCAGTAAATAGGGTACAAACTGGTCAAAGCCAACACAGTAATCTTTGAGGAAGTTTTTATCGTGTAAGCCTTCCGTATACAGCGTATGGGCTAACGCAAGTTGCAACGGCACGTCAGCTTGCGGATTAATGGCAATATGCTGAACATTACCACGTCCAAGGTAATCATGAGTGGAGGTGATGATGGGGTCAATACTGATGACGTTTATCTCACCGCTCGCTGCTTTTTCTTTGAGCTGCTCATAATAGGCGTATACGTCGTGGTCTGGACACCACCAGTTAGCTTGTTGATTTTTAATCAGGTCAGAGCCCCATAACACGATGGTTTTACTGTTTTCTAATACCAGTGGCCATGAAGTTTGCTGTTCGTAGACCTCCATCGAACCCACTACGCGGGGTAAAATAACCTGTGCAGCCCCTGTGGAGTAGTCGCCCCCCGTGCTGACACTATTGCCATGTAGGGCGATGGCACGGGCAAGCATCCCAGAAGCATTATGGAACATGCCTGTTGATTGCCAACCGCTTGCCGTTAATAACCCACTTGGGCCATAAGTTGTCTGAATGCGTTCGAGCTCTTGATAGAATAAATCTAAGGCTTCATCCCACGAAACACGTACAAAACGGTTATCTCCCCGTTGGGTGGTATCACTTAAATGGCGTTTACGCAGCCAATCAACCCGTACCATTGGGTAGCGAATGCGCGCAGTGCCATGAACGTGGTCTGGTAAACCCGCGATCATTTTGGATGGAAATTTATCACGCTCAAAGGCTTTGGCTTCGATAAACCGACCATCGACGACGGTGGCACGAATAGCGCCCCAATGTGACCCCGTTAAAATGCCTTCTTGTACCACAGCGGTTTGCTCCGCTGCCGTTGCTGCACTGGCTTTTCGTGGGGTTAGTAATGAGGGGCCTAGCATCCCCGCCACTGTTAGCCCGCCTAGTTGGGCGAGAAAGCGTCGACGGGAAGCTTGAAATGTCGGATTATTTTTCATTATTTTTCTCCGTTGTCACCGTGTGCAGCACCACCAGTATCAGATGCATTCATTTGCAGGTATTTCAATAAAGTACGTTCTTCGCGTTTATCTAAACTGGTAAAGCCAATCATGCCATTTAATGTGCCTATCCAGCCGTTAGCGTCGAAGTGAGCGATATCAGGTGCCCCGTGGCACTGGTTGCATGAACCGTTATACAAAGAGTCAGCATAAGCCCAAATTGGTTTGATATCGTTGACCATATCCCCTTGTTGCATCCACGCAGTGGCTTGTAATTTGCTCCATGAGGTATCCGTCGCTTCAACAGTTGTACTTTCGAGGGTTTTTACGTTTTCTTGAACATCACCCCGAATAGAGGCAACGAAAATACGCTTACCCGGTAATTCAGAAAGTACACGGCGGCGGCCATCTGTTTCTGTCCAACCTGTGATTTCCACTTGTAGCCAATCCCCATCGCGCTTTAACACTTTGACTTCAGACGCTGGCAGCAATGAACCCGCTGGGTCTTTATCACCTTTTTGAGCGTAAAGCGGTTTGATATCAAGGGAATATAACGTATCGCCATCGTCATTTGCTTTGGCACGTAATTCGTCAAATTGCTTACGAAAACCACTGCTCATATCCGGTAATTGATGGGCAATACCTTTGTGGCAATCAATGCAGGATTGGTTGTCTTTCGCCGCGATTTGCATTTGGCGCGCGGCTTCTGGGTTTTGCTTCGCATGATCCATCGAATCGTAATCATGGCAGGAGCGGCATGTCGCGGAGTTATTTTCTTTCATGCGAGCCCACTCGCGTTCTGCAAGTTCAGCGCGTTTCGCTTCAAATTTTTCTGGGGTGTCGATCGAGTGCGCGATAAATGTTTGATAAATATCATTGCTCGCTTCGAGTTTACGTTTAATCATGCCGGGGAGGTCGTTAGGAATGTGGCAGTCGTGGCACTCTGCACGAACACCGGAAGCGTTTTGGAAATGAACAGATTGTTTATATTCCTCGTAAACGGTTTCCATGCTGTGACAACTAACACAGAATTCCGTTGTGCTGGTGACTTTCATCCCCACATGAGGAACAACGATGAGTGCAACGCCGACAACAATACCGACGATAAGTAGTGTGAGCATTGACCACCGTGCACTTGGTCTTAACAATGCTCTCCAGAGTTTCCGCATAATATCCCCTAAAATAATATGGTTTAATACAGAGGATCTTATTCAGTAAATATGAATAGCGGTACTGGTCAGGATGAACAGCTTGCGGCAAGATATGAACAAATATGAACAGATATGAACAGAAGAGATGAAATCGATGGCATCACATCACATTGTGGTTGTTGAAGACGAACCTGTAACTCAAGCACGGTTGCAGGCCTATTTTGAACAAGAGGGGTATCGTGTTTCAGTCACAGGCAGTGGTGCTGGACTGCGCGAAATTATGGAACTTCAGCCTGTTGACCTGATTTTATTGGATATTAACTTACCTGATGAAAACGGTTTAATGCTCACAAGGGCACTGCGAGAGCGCTTTACTGTCGGGATTATTTTAGTGACAGGGCGGAGCGACCAAATTGACCGTATTGTTGGTTTAGAGATGGGCGCGGATGATTATGTGACGAAGCCGTTGGAGTTGCGGGAGCTAGTTGTGCGTGTGAAAAATCTGTTATGGCGCATCGACTTAGCGAATCAAGCACACTTACAACCCATTTCCCAAGACAATTGCTACCAATTTGCTGGTTATTGCCTCAATGTTTCCATGCACACGTTAGAATTTGACCAAGAAACTATAAAACTAACGCGCGCTGAATATGAAATGTTAGTCGCCTTTGTGACGAACCCTAGGGAAATTTTAAGCCGTGAGCGGTTATTACGCATGTTGTCAGCCCGCCGTGTCGATAACCCCGATCTGCGTACCGTCGATGTGCTAATCCGCCGTTTGCGCCACAAATTAAAGGCGGATTTACTGGTCACTCAGCATGGGGAAGGTTACTTTTTAGCGGCAGATGTATATTGATAAACAGGGCGAAATCCTCCCGGAGAAAGTGAACAACGTAAGTGCTCGCTATCCGCATTTTGCTGTGTGAGAATTAAAATCGGAGGGCTGATGTTATCCGGTACGCCACGGCCTTTGAGTACATTAATCGCTTGTTCAATAACAAGTTCCCCTTGCCAAACCATTTGGTCACTGGCTGCCATGATAATTCGGCCACGTTTTAAGCCACGGTAGACTTGGTGAGATAAATAAAAAGACACAATATTGAGCGGTTTTGCAAGGTTACGTTTTTCTCCCATTGCAGCCTCTGCCGCAATGGCAGTACCGACAACCACATCGGTATCTGGGTGGCGTTCTAACATTTCATGTAATAAATTACGTTGAATTTCAAGGTCGTTATCACCATGGGCAATATCAACAATAGTCACATTACTACCAGTTATGGCTTGTTGAAAACCATCTTCCATTTCTTGGCTGCCGCCTGCATCACGTGGGCCGGGCATTAACAAAACTTTCAGTGGGTTGCCTTTGCTCCATTGAACAAGGTAACGACCGGGTTGATAACCCATTTGGAACCACGGCACGCCAACACGAGTTTTAATGATGTTATCGTGTGTGGCATTGACCACTTCAATTACAGGTAAATCACCCACTTGTTGGCTTAAGTTAGGAAATGATGTGGTGCTGCTCCCGAGCAACAATGCGTCAGCTCCCCATTGTTGGCATTGGGCAATTTGTTTTTGCTGAGTGGCGAGTTGATTATAGCCGCCAGCTTCTAAAACTTTTAAATCGACGCCGTAAGTTTGAGCTGCTTTTTGCATACCGTAATTGATGGATAACCAATAGGAATCTTTTAAGCTTGGGTAAAGGGCGCATAACTTCCAGACCTTAGTGGCCTGAGGCACTTGGTGTTTTTGATGGGTGAAAGATAAGTTATCTTGCCAGCGCAATAGCGCCTCATTTTTATCCGCAGCATATCCCAATACTGCGTAAAATGTGACGAACAGTAAAATAAATGCGCGCATGATAGCCTCACTGGTCATAAACCTTTATCCTAAATGCTTTCGTAAGACGAACTCAACCTTTATTAACCGCTAGGTACGTAAACCGTGAACTTATCACTGACTCGACGATTATGGATGGGTTTTGCCTTAATGGCCGCATTGACGTTCATAAGTACCCTTGTGGGTTGGTATAACCTCCGTTTTGTGAGTCAGGTTGAGCAAGATAATACCCAAGCCTTGATCCCAACAATGAATATGGCACGTCAATTAAGTGAAGCCAGCGCATGGGAGCTTTTTTCTGCGCAAAACCTGACCAATGCCGATAATGAAAACAGTTGGCTTGCGCAAGGCCGAATGTTAACCGCGCAAAGCTTAAAAATTACTAACTTATTGAAAACCCTTCGCCAACAAGGCTTTGACACCTCGGCTATCGAGCAACAAGAAAAAGAAATCGCCCAATCGTTAAGCCAACAGGGGGAGTTAGTTGGGCAACGGCTTACGTTGCGTAATACACAGCGACAACTGCAGCAGCGTATCATTTCAGCGGCAGGGGAAATAGCGCAGCTAGCCCACGGGCAGGCAAACAATGCCGCGACCTCTGCGGGGGCAACGCAAGTTAGTTTATATGATTTGATTGAAGAGAAACGGACTTCACAAGCACAGACCGCACTTGATCGCTTGATTGATATCGACCTTGAGTATGTTAGCCAAATGAATGAGTTACGCCTTAGTGCGATGCGTGTTCAGCAGATGGTATTAAATTTAAGCACTTTGCCATTCAACCCCAATGCAGCGGAATTAGATAACCAACTCAATCAGGCAGTGAAAATCCTCAAACGTCGGCAAAAATATATTGAAGATCCCGCTGTGCGTAATCAAGTTGGGAGTGCGTTGGAGGTTGTTAGCCGTTATGTGGAATTGATTGCGTTATATCGCCAAGAAAACGATATCACCACGCGTTTACAGATTTTATCGCAAAATAACATTGACCAATTCGCCCGTTTTAGCAGTGAAGTTACCCAACTGGTTGATACCATTGAACAACGTAACCAAGCCGCACTTGCACAGCTCAAGCAAGCCAGTGAGCGAGGGCAAAATTGGTTATTGTTACTCAGCATCGTGTCACTTTTTTCATTTATTTTGATTTTATGGCGCGTGGTTTATCGATTAGTGACCAAGCCATTAGAACAGCAAACACAAGCTCTTCAACGGTTATTGGAGGGGGATATTGACTCTGCATTTCCTGAAACCGCGGGAGTGAAAGAGTTAGACACCATTGGGCGTTTAATGGATGCATTTCGCTCAAGTGTTCATGCACTGAATAGTCAGCGTGAACAGCTCGCCGACCAAGTCAAAGCACGAACGGCAGAATTACGAGTATTGGTGGTAGAACACCGAAAAGCACGCGCGGAAGCGGAGAAAGCCAACCAAGCCAAATCCGCTTTTTTGGCAGCCATGAGCCATGAAATTCGTACGCCATTATATGGCATTTTAGGTACAGCTCAGTTGTTATTAGAAAAGCCACCACTCAAGCAATATCGTGAAGATTTACATGCAATCACAGATTCAGGTGAGTCTTTACTGGCTATTTTAAATGATATTTTAGATTACTCCGCCATCGAAGCGGGGGGGCAGAATGTTTCTATCAGTGATGAGCCCTTTGAGCCTAAACCGTTATTAGAAAGCACATTATATTTAATGAATGCGAGCAATAAAAACCGTGCTATCAAGATGGTGGCAGACATTGCAAATGACTTACCTGCAGCACTACAGGGCGACCCATTACGCATTCGGCAAATTATTACTAACTTATTGAGCAATGCGCTGCGCTTCACACAGTCAGGGCAAATTACCCTGCGCAGTTGCCGCTTTGGTAAATATTGGTTTATTGAAGTTGAAGATACCGGGTGTGGCATAGAAAGCTCGCGTTTGGCGGATATTTTTAAACCGTTTGTGCAAGTGAATAGTCAGCGTGGCGGAACCGGCCTTGGGCTAACGATCAGTGCGAGCTTGGCTGAAGCCATGGGCGGGGAACTTACGGTCAATAGCGAGTTGGGGGTGGGAAGCTGTTTTCGCTTAACTTTGCCCCTTTGCCTTGCTTCTAAGCCAATCGATAAGCCCACTGGATTACCAGTTAACATGAACGGCGTGAATTTATTGCTGATAGAAGATAACCCGCTGACACAAAAAATTAGCAGTGAAATGCTAATTTCAAGCGGGGCGCAGGTGACAATAGCGGGCTCAGCCGCAGAAGCGTTAGCGATACTCTCACAACAACCTTCTTTTACCGCTGCGCTGGTGGATTTTGGTTTGCCCGATATTGATGGCATTACACTGGCAAAACAGTTTTCAGAGCAATATCCGCTGCTGATCCTAATAGGTTTTAGTGCCCATGTGATTGATGAAACGTTGCGGCAACGTACCAATAAAATTTTTCGTGGGATCATTCAAAAACCCGTTCCACGAGATACACTTAACCAATTAATTACTAAATATATTTCAGGTGGTGAATACCTTGCTCCTGCCACTTCAGAGAGTCCACAACAGGTCAATTTATCGCAACTGAGCGATGATGCACAACTGATGGGGTACCCTAAAATACAAGAATGGATAACCATCTTTAAGCTGCATTCTTTCCCATTATTGGCTGATATTGAAGTTGCTTATCAACAACATGATGCCGAGCGTATTAAACGGCTGGCGCACCAGTTAAAAAGTAGCTGTGCCAGCTTAGGGATGCAAGCAGCAGTGACGACGTGTGCTATTTTAGAGAAAGACCCTTTACAACCCACAGAGTTACGAAAAGAAATCGAAAAGGGGGTGCAGGTAATTGAGCGATGGTTGGAAAATCAATCGGCTTGATCTCATCGTCACTTCGCTGCACCAAGATTTACCTTGCAACTCGCAGGCCACCTTCGACACCTTGCGGGCTCCATAAAATTTGCCATAACTGGATGTCTCGGGCTCGAAAAGCACCCGCGCAGGCATTTAAGTAATAAGAAAACATTCGTTTAAAACGCGGTGTATAGTTTGCTTCTAGTTCAGGCCAAGCGGCTTGAAAACGTGAATACCACGCCATCAGCGTTTTATCGTAGTCAGCGCCAAAGTTATGCCAATCTTTCATCACTAATTTATTTTCACTACTTTCACCAATATTTTGCAGTGAAGGTAGGCAACCATTTGGAAATATATATTTATTGATCCATGCATCGACATTGACCTTATTTCGATTGGAACCAATAGTGTGCAATAAAAATAACCCATTGGGTTTTAAATTGCGTTTCACTACATCAAAATAGGTTGCATAGTTTTTTGGGCCGACATGCTCAAACATGCCAACGGAAACAATGCGATCAAATTGGTCATTAAGATTACGGTAATCGTCTAATCGAATTTGCACGTCCAGTTCAGCACATCGTGCTTGTGCGTACTTTTGCTGCTCAGCAGAAATCGTTACACCCGTTACCGACACTGAATAATGTTTTGCAGCAAAAGCCGCAAGGCCTCCCCAACCGCAACCGATATCAAGTAAGCGCATTCCCGGTTTTAATTGCAGTTTTTCGCAAATCAGTTTTAATTTTTGTTCTTGCGCCAAAGGTAAGTTTTCGGGAGTATTTTCTAACCCTTTCCAATAACCACAGGAATATTGCATATAAGGGTCAAGCATGCGTGAAAATAAGTCGTTACCAAGGTCGTAATGTTCTTCACCAACCATGCGCGCACGTTTTGGTGTTTGTAAATTACGAATGCGTGCAATGGCAATTTTCAGTGTATCGCTGAAATTATGTGGCAGTTTTTTATCGAGCCCATGACGGAGTGCGTGGTGGAAAAAGATATCTAAACGCTCGCAATCCCACCAACCGTCCATATAACTCTCGCCTAGCCCAATGGAGCCTTGTTGCAAGACTCGTTTGTAAAATTGGTCATTGCGTACGTGAATATCGAAAGGCTGGGAGCCATTAATTTCAATGCCAGCCTCGCTTAATAGCTCGCTAACAATGCGCTTCCAAGAGTCGACAGAGGTTTTTTGATTAACAGCATGTTCAGTACTCATCTGATCTCCAATTTTTAGCAAAGAGGGATTCAGAGAACTTTATTTGTGACGTATTCGCGGTACAGCAAAACAGGAATATTGACCACCACTGCATGGCAGACAGTGTATTAGCGTTATTGTTGCTATAAATAAAGCTCAAATCCAGTTTCAGATAACTCTCTAAAAAATATAAAACCTTCAGCGTGAATTTCAATCAAAATCATAATTAAACAACATAAAAGGCACTTATCACCAAAAATTAAGGTGAAATAAGGGAATATTGCCTTTATATCATTAGATTTTAGTATGGCATAGGTGAGTGACAAAATGATGAAAGATATTTTTATAAGAAAGTTTAGGGAGTTACAGGTGTGTTGATGGCTGCTTGAAGTTATGAAGCAGCCAATGGTGTATTGTTTGCAGTTAATCTCAGAAGCGATAACTGAGGTTCAAACCTGAATAGTGAAAATAGTAATGTCGCTTTTCACCTTCATTTGCGTAGCTTTGTTTTTGTGTTTCTAAGGCATATTCCAAAGAGATAAACAGTCGGTCGGTAATATTTTGTTCAAGTAACAAGCCATATCGGCGGTCCCTTTCATGTTTTTTCTTATTGCGTTCATCATCAAAGTGATAAGTATCTAAAGTATGACGGTAATAGGGGGTTAAGGTAGTTGGCTGGTCCGCAAATAAAGAGAGGTTTATTGGGAAATATAGGCGAATTTCTTGTTGAGCAAATTCTGCTGATGAGCGACTTCCCTTGTTCCAACCTTGGTTAATATAATAATTAAGGCTAGCACTGAATGTTTCATTGAATGCATAGTTAAATCCTGTTTCGCCTTCAATTTCTTTGTCTGTTAACTCGTTTTTTTCAATGTGATTATAGTAGTTAAACAGTCCAAGCCAACCTGCAAAATTAAGGTTGTCTGTTAGCGTGACTTTCCAATCGGGTTGAATGTCATAGCGTAGCGTGTTGTAAACATGTTCTTGGTTTTCTGGACCACGGTGGTGCCAACGGTAATATCGAAATCCACCTAATAAACCCAGTTCAATATTATCAGTGATACGGCTTTGATAACGAAGGTTAGTTTCGTATCGGTCAAACCAACTGTCTCTACCTTTTGTTTTATAATAGCTGGAGACATTATGATTCTCTTGGTAGAACCCTCCATAAAAATGCCAGTTATCTTTTTCATATTCTAAATAATAGGTTTGTTCAAATACTCCTTTTTTATCACTGTTGGATTGTGTGTTTTCATTCTCAAATAACATGCCTACTTTGAAATTATATTCATCATTATTAATTTGAGAAGGGTTTTTGATTAAAATATTCTCAGGATTATTATCAAAAATCAGATCGTCAGCCCATGTTTTATTTGAGGTCAATAATATAAATGTACAAAAAAATAATATTTTTTTATTTTTCATTCTAATAGCCTTTATTTATAATTATTATTAAATATTGTGGCTACGAAATATAAACCGTAGCCACAAGGAGGTCGCTAATTACCAACCGCTACGAATGAGTAGTATTTTTGCCTCATGAGATTGGACTTCAGTGGTATAACTTTCTTCAAAAGTTCCTAAATCTTTATGTTCCCATAAATCACGGACTTTTGTTTGCTTCCACGGAAGGTCTAAATCTTGATGAATATTCAGCGTCATATTTGCAGTTTGCCCTGAGCGGTTCAAAAGGGCGACTGCCCATGATCCATCGGCTAAGGGTTTTGCAAAAATTTGCAAGTCACCATTATTGACATAACGTTTAGCTTGGATCCCCAAAGAGTCTTGGTTCAATGCAATAATTTCTTTATTCTTTAATGTGGCTAAATCATCAGCAGTTAAATTATCTAAATCGGCGCCTATCAAGAGTGGTGAACTGAGCATAGACCACATGGCAAAGTGTGTACGATATTCCGTATTCGATGCACCTGTTCCAACAAGTTCTTGTGACTTTCCATGTAAGCCAATGATTAGCATGTCGTAATCGTTCCAGTGGCCTTTACCACTATATTGTTCAAGCCCAACCCCTCTGTCTATCATATCGAGGACATCAAAATAATAACCTTCGCGGTTACCAGGGTAGTTGAAATCATCACTGATATCTTGGCCAATGCGCCATTGATTGGCACCTAAGTCAGCAGCCCATTCCCAAATATTTTGCCAGCCACAATGGCAAGCATGGTATACCATCGGGCGACCCGCGCTATCGAGTTGTTTAGACATCTCACCAAAAGCTGTCACGAGGGCTTCCTTTGATGCTTGCTGATGGCTACAGCAGGAATCATATTTCAAGTGGTCAATTCCCCAAGATGCAAAGAGTTTTGCATCCTCTTGCTCGTGCCCTTCAGAGCCAGTATACCCTGCACACGTTTCATTACCTGGGCCGCTATAAATACCAAGTTTCATGCCATTTTTATGTGCGTAATCTGCAATGTATTTAATTCCTCTGGGAAATTTTTTCTCATCAAATGTTAATGGATGTTCAGCACGAGAACCTTTATGTTTTTGCCAACCATCATCAATATTGACATAAATATAACCCGCATCCCTTAATCCACTTGAAACCATTTTATCGATAGTATCCATGATTATTTTTTCATTAATTCTATCGCCATAATTATTCCAACTGGACCATCCCATTGGTGGAGTATTGGCAAGATTAGCACTGAATGATATCTTATTTTCGGGTGATTTAATTGTTTCTTTATTTATATCGGCTTTAGCAATGAAACTAAATAGGGCGGCAAAAATAACAACATGATATTTATTCATGAGTGTATTCTCCGTATTATATACAGTTGTTTTTTATTTTGAATTTTATTTGAAAGTAAGGTTATTTTTAATTCTATATTTAATTATTATATTTCACTTTGTGTAATATTTAATGTTTGCTTTTTTTCCTCTGAATAAACCATAATTGTTGAACCTGTTACTGCAAGTACGATACCAATTAATGACCATGTTCCTGGAACCGCTTGGTATATAATAAGTGAAATGACAGCAGTTAATACAGGTGCCAGTGCATTGGTACAAGGCGCGATAATAGTTGCTTTACCTCTGGCTAAAGCCATGACTAAGCAAAGGGCACCGATGGCATTAAGAACTTGGATAAATGCCGTTGATACAATGGCAGCCCATGGATAACTTATTGATGTATCAGGTAACATTAACCAAGCTATTGGGGCAAGAATAATTCCCGTAATTGTCATATAACCGAAAATTGAACTATCTTGCACACCTTCATTTGATGCCCTTTTCATAAAGAAGGCTTGAATTCCCCATGCAGCACAGATGATTACAGAATAAACTAACCACGTTATGCCATCACTTTGTTCACCATTATTACTGCTTATACTAAACATGACGATAGATAATAAAGCGAGAGCAACACCAACAAAACCTAATTTAGTAATTCTTTCTTTTAATATTCCCAGAGACATAATAACGGTAATAGCGGGGGAAATAGAAATAATTGGGAAAACTAAATAAGCGGGCGCCCCCATAGCGAGAGTTTTAAATAACAGTAATTGACCACCTGCACCTGTAAAGCCCACTAAGCAACCATAAAAAATGGCTTTACCAGAGGTATCAAATTTTTTCCCGCGTAATGAAAAATAGCAGGGAATTAACATCGTGAGTGACCAAATAATATAAATCCATTGGTCGGGATAGCCATATTCTTGCGTTGGCCAAGCACTAAATGCTCCCCAAACGCCCCATGTAATGACTACTAAAAAAGTATAAATAATCCAAGAATTATTTTTCATCTTAGCCTCCAAGTGTCAGTTTTTTTAATGCTTGTTCGTTGAGTGGTGTACTATTAAGTTTTGCAGCATAAATGGCAGCACCAAGGCTAGGGTGGTATTCAGGTAATGAAATATGGTAATTACCATTGAGCTTTGCCAATTCATAGGCAAATGCTTCAAGGATAATATCGCCACACTTAAATACCCCCCCAGAATAAGATACTCGAACACGTTCATCTGATTGATAATTTAAAAGTCCACGTAAAGAATCAACCATTAAAGACAGTTCTTTTGCTGCTTGAAAGAAAATTGCTCGACTTTGTTTATCACCTGCAATGGCGGCTTCACACGCAATAGGGGCAATTGACGCAATTTTTCCCCGGTCGCCTTTCCATTGGTTAAAAACCAAGTCACAAATATCTAAGTCGTTGGCAACAGGATAGGTTTCTCGTAGTAGGTCGTAAAAAATGTCTTTTTGTAAACGGCCATCAGCCATACGAGAGAACAAATTTAGAGATTGGTTACCTATCCAATAGGCACTTCCTTCATCGCTAAATAGTTCACCCCATCCGCCACAGCGAGCCGTTACGCCATTGTGTTCGCCATAAGCGATTGAGCCTGTGCCCGAAACGATATTGATACCATCTTGGCAGCCTAAGCTTGCAGCCCATGCACAAACCATATCGTTATCGCAGCGATATTTATCGCTGCTGAGTAATGAAGAAGGAAGGGCATTGAGCTGGGCAATATCCGCTGAAATTTCACCATAAGCGGGCAACCCTAAGAAGGTATAATCAATCTCATGAGGTTGAACGCCTGCGCGGCGACAGATTTCATTGATGCCGTTAATGACAACATTGCGGGCAGAATCCATCCCAACACTTAAATAGTAGCTGGTGGCTGACTCATGACGTGCCAGTACTTCTCCAGTGTCTGTTATTAGAACAAAGGCTGTTTTGGTTCCGCCCCCATCGACTCCCAAAAAAATCATCTGATTCTCCTCGTTATAGGCGGCCTTCAGAGCCACACAGTGTGATCTTCTCATGGACCACTTGTTTCATTGCATCCATACCAGTTCGCATGTAAAAGCGTGGGTCATTGGCATTTGGATTTTCTGCAAAATACGCTTTTACGGCATTTGCAAAGGCAATTTTTAATTCTGTTCCTACATTGACCTTAGCGACACCTAAACGAATGGCATGGGTCACATCATCGTTGGGTACACCACTTCCCCCATGTAACACCAGGGGGATGTCCACCAATTTTCCAATGACAGATAGACGGTCAAAATCAATTTTGGGTGGCTGTGTATACATGCCGTGAGCCGTACCAATTGCGACGGCAAGACTGTCAATTCCTGTACGGTGTACAAACTCAACGGCTTGCTGAGGGTCTGTTAAAAATGCACTTTGAGCATCCACATTTTTATCATCTTCTTGACCGCCTAATTGTCCTAATTCCGCCTCCACACTACAATCCGCACGATGGCAAAAATTGACGACTTGCCTCACTAAATCAACATTTTGTTCGAATGGAAAGTGGCTCGCATCGATCATGGCACTGCGTACACCCGCATTGACTTTATGAACGATGTCATCAAATTGCTCGTGATGGTCAAGGTGCAAAATCGTTGGCATGTTGTAGCTTTTGGAATAGGCACGGCACAGTGCCAGCATTTCTTCACATGCAATATGTTTATAGGTTCCTGGTGTACCTGCTAAAATTGCAGGTGATTGGCGCTCAGCACACACCTCTAGTACCGCCTGAATAGTTTCTGCGTTGTGGATATTAAACGCAGGTACTGCCCAGCCTTGTTGGCGTGCGCGTTGTAATAAGTATTTTGTTGAGATAATTGACATATTTTTTTACCTCTATTGTTCAGTATGCCAAGGATAAATATTGACGCCTTTAACGACGCGGTTAACAAAACCCTGTGGTGAAGGATTATCGGGTTCAAAAGAGAAATGAATCGACTGGGCAACCGCATAAATTTGGGCAAAAACTAAAAAGCCGAGAACGAGCTGGCTGTCTGAAAAGTGCTGAGCATTAGGCAAGTAAAAATAATCGCCTTGCTCAATAGCGGCATCTTGTTGTCCTGATATTGCAGTGACATTACGAGCAATTGCGTCATTACGTAATTCAGCTAATAAATCAAGGTCATAAGAACGGGTGTAAGGGTGATTGGATACCAAAATAATCACTTGGGTTTCATTATCAATCAACGATTTAGGGCCATGACGGAAACCAACTGGTGATTCATAAAATGTGGCTGTTTTCCCTGCTGTTAATTCCAAAATCTTTAAGGCACTTTCATGAGCAATACCTTGCAAGCAGCCACTTCCAAGCCAAATAATGCGTTTAACACCTGCAACTTGCAGAGGTGACGATTGCATGTTTTTTTGCTGTTCAAGGAGTAACGAAACGCTGTTAGCGAGAACATCGACAGAAATACGGTCGGTTCCTTCACATTCAAAAGCCGCCATACAGCCAAGCATCATGCTACTCATACTGCTTGTCATGGCGAATCCACGGTCACAAGTTTGTGCTGGAATGGGTAAAATTAGCGCGTTTTTCTCGTTATGATAGCGTTGGTATAGTGCGCCTTGAGGATTGCAAGTCACGATTAAATGGAAACAACGTGGGTTACGTTGTTCAGCAATGGTAAGTGCGGCCAAACTTTCAGGGCTTGAACCCGAACGAGCAAAAGAAACAATCAACAACGGGCAGTGTTCCGGTAGGTAGCCAGTTGGGTCGCTGACCATGTCTGTCGTTGAGACAGAGATAACGGGAACTTGCAGTTTTTTCGCTAGTATGGGGGCAATTGTGTCACCAATAAAGGCCGAAGAACCTGCGCCTGTGAGTAAAATACGTAAGTCTGACATTGCAAGCAACGGTTGCAGAAATGCCGCTGTTTTCGCTTGGTAAGCGCTTACTGACGCTTGGGTTTGCCGCCACATATCAGGCTGTTGGCGAATTTCTTTTTCGGTCCAACATTCGGTCATTGCTTGTGTCGTAGTCATAATCTATTTCCTTATAGTGACGCAGGCTGGCAAGCCGCATTGTAGGTACGTAAAACATCAATAATGTGCTCAATGGCGAAGTCATGGGCAGAAGCTTTGTGTACACTATTGCGTGCGAAATCGTACTGAGCAGGTAAGTACTGACTAACTAATGTAAGTGGGATAGTCACTTGTGCTAAGTTGGCAAATAATTGCTTAACAGCTTGCTGAACTTGTTGATTTGGCCAGTAATAGCGTAATCTGTCGGAGTAACTAAAGTGACGAGCAAGGCGCTGTTGCTGAGTATCACCATGGTAATAACGCTGCCAATTTTCAGGGTGTGCTAACATTTGCTCCTCTAAGACTTGGCGTAATTGACTCAGTTTTTCCGCGGGAACTAACTCTTTTTCAATTAATTCCAAAGCGTATAGCGCCTCACGTAAAGCAAAGGTCAAAGCAGGACCGACTTTTAAAATAGCGAAGTGATCTCGAACAAGCTCATGGTAGGCTGTTGCAGGTTGGTAGTCGGTAGAATGTGCTTCAAAAACCATGTTTGGGTAGTTTTCAATAAATTTGCTTAATGAAATGGCTTTTTCAGCTTGGTAGTCGACCACACTATCATGAGAAAATTCGACGCCAGGTTGCACCACTAACCCAACAACGGATGGCCAAATAGGTGTTAAACCTTGGGCGGTAAAGGCGTCTTTATGGGCAGTAATAGTCTTCTGTGCTGCGTTTTCAGATGTGACTTCAAGCTCATCAAGGGACTCATTTGCTCCGCCAGGCACAGGGACTTCCGTTCCTATGATGTAGACAATTTCGTGTTCAGGATGATGTTTTTGACGTGTTTCTTCACAAATTTTGGCCAATCTTGCAGCTCGTTTGGCGATCACTTCATCGGACAGTACCGCAGGGTCATCAGCACAAGACATGCTGCAATCAAGGTGAATTTTGCTAAAACCTGCCGCAACATAATGCATTACAACCGCTTCTGCTTGTTGCATTGCATATTCAGCAGGCAAATGTTGCCAACGATTTGGTCCTAAGTGATCGCCCCCTAAAATTAATTTATCTAAGCTTAAACCTAAATTATTCGCAAGGTTATCAACGTATTCACGAAAATCTTGCGGGGTCATTCCTGTATAACCCCCTTCATGATCAACCTGATTTGAGGTTGCTTCGACCAATAGCAAACTTCCATTATCTTTGGCATGTTTGATGGCGGCTTCCAATACCAAAGGATGAGCGGAACAAACCGACGTAATCCCAACTTGCTCACCTTGCTTATGTCTTTCAATAAGCTTTGATATACCGTTCATTGTAACCTCTTTAATTTCGTTTTGTTTCTTTGTTTGTTTATTTAACGCCTTTTTACGTTAATCGAAAGAAAAGGTAAGATCAATGAAATAAAGAAAACGAAAGGTTTTTAGAGTTTATTTTGTGACAATGGATCTGTTTTTTGCTAAAAATAAGCAAATTGATAGGTGAATAAAAATCGAAACGAAAGTAAACTGTTAGAATAAAGGAAATGAAAGGCAAAAATTAGTTGGAACTCAAGTGAAAGTCGCAATGTGATTTTTGTGTTTCTCGTTGATTGTTGGTTATGTGGATACGTTAATGAAAAAAAGTGTTCGTAGTACAAGTGAAAGGCGAGAAAAAACGATCTCGTTGCTTAAACAACAAGGCGCTGTTCAGGTCACTGATCTTGCTGAATTATTCAATGTATCAACAGTAACGATTCGAGGTGATCTAACATTTATCGAGAAAATGGGTATTGCAACTCGAACATACGGTGGGGCATTGCTGAGTGATTTTCCCAGTATGACAACGGAAAGAACCATTGAAACGAAGCAAACGGAGCATTTAGCGGTTAAGCAAAAAATAGCGCAACTCGCTGTCACATTAATAAAACCAGGTAATACGATCATTTTGGATTCAGGCACCACAACGTATGAAATTGCCTTACAACTCAAAGAAATGAAAGATATTACTATCATGACTAATGGGATGAATGTGGCGAATGCATTAGTGGATGCTAATCAAATTGAGTTACTTGTGACAGGGGGGCATTTACGTCGTAGCTCATTGTCATTTTACGGTTCTCAGGCTGAGCTTTCACTGGAAAACTACCATTTTGATATGGTCTTTCTTGGTGTAGATGGTTTTAGTTTAACCCAAGGAATTACGACGCATCATGAAAATGAAGCGCGTATGAACCGCCGAATGTGTGAAGTTTCGAAGAAAATCATTGCCGTTGCTGATTCTAGCAAATTTAACCAAGTTAGCTTGCACCGTATTATCGACACAGAAAAGGTGGATGTACTGATTACGGATAGTCAAATTACGGATGTAATGCGAACTGGACTAGAAAAACTGGGCATCGAGGTAATGATTGCGGATGTTTCAAGTTGATGGTTAGTAAACCGCTTTAACTATTCACTTTAATTAAAGCGGTTTTTCAATTATGAGACAAACTTATAATACAGTTCATTCCAGCGTAATTCATTTTTAAAAGCAGGAAGTTGCGTATGAGGGTCAATAACCATGAGCTCTACGCCGCACATTTCAGCGTACAATCTCATGTGCTCAATATCTAACGCTTGTGAGAATACTGTATGGTGAGCACCACCAGCCAACATCCAAGCTTGGGCCGCGATATTCAGTGTCGGGTGCGGCTGCCAAACAGCATGTGCAACAGGTAAGTTAGGGAGCGAATGTGGGGGGGTAATGGTATCTACACTATTGACTAATAAGCGAAAACGGTCGCCAATATCAATTAAGCTGATGTTTATTGCTGGCCCGGGTGTCGCCGTGAAAATTAAACGGGCAGGGGCTTCCTTACCCCCAATACCTAAATGTTGCACATCTAATATGGGTTTTTCACTAGAGCTAATAGATGGGCAAATTTCGAGCATATGGGAGCCCAATACCAAACCATTACCTGTTTGCGAGTCAAATTGGTAAGTGTAGTCTTCCATAAATGAAGTCCCACCTTTTAGGCCTTCAGCCATGACTTTGCTTATCCGAAGTAACGCAGCCGTCTTCCAATCTCCTTCTGCACCAAAGCCATAACCTTGTTGCATTAAGCGTTGTACGGCTAAACCAGGGAGTTGTTTTAGCCCATATAAATTTTCAAATGTCGTGGTAAAGGCATGAAATTTTCCTTGTTCAAGGAATTTTTTCAGGCCCAGTTCAATTCGTGCGGCGTTAAATAAATTTTGCCGTTTATCGCCATTTACTTTGACTGTTTCACTGAGCTGATAGGTGCCCTCGTATTCATCAATTAATGCATTAATATCACCTTGGTGAATATTATCGATAACTGAAACTAAATCGCCTAAGCCATAACCATTTACTGAGTAGCCAAATTTAATTTGTGCGGAAACTTTATTCCCTTCAGTGACAGCAACCTCACGCATGTTATCGCCAAAACGTACTACTTTTAGATTTTTACTTTCATGGATACCAAGGGCAACACGTACCCACCGGTCAAGCTGCTGATGGACATTTTTGTCATGCCAAGAACCGACGATAACAGTATGTTGTTTGCGCATTTGGGCACCAATAAAGCCAAACTCGCGGCCACCATGAGCAGTTTGATTTAAATTCATGAAATCCATATCAATCGAATCCCATGGAATAGAATCACTAAATTGTGTATGTAATTGAAGAAGTGGTTTCTCTAAGAAATTGAGGCCATTAATCCACATTTTGGCTGGCGAAAAAGTATGTAACCAAGCGATGATGCCAAGACAATTTTTATTGTAATTGGCATCTCTGCATATTTCGCTGATCTCATCTGGGGTCGTTGCTAGCGGCTTAATTACTAACTTTATAGGCAGCCCTGCTTGCTTATTAAGTCCATTAACGACCGTTTCAGCCTGTTGGGCAACTTGTTGTAGTGTTTGCGTGCCGTACAGATGCTGAGAGCCAATCACAAACCAAACTTCTAAATTATCAAAGGTGTTCATATCTACTTTCATTCTTTAGGGTCGCTTATTGTGTAGGGGTTAAGGCCACTCTACACTACTCATTTGCGGCATAGCAAGGCTCGGCAGCGAGGTGCCATTTTTGATAACGTTGATAAAGCGCTTCGTATTGTAGAGCCCTCGCAGGATCTGGCATCATCGTACGCTCAATTGGGCTCGCCATATGTTTTTGTGCTTGCGAAATGGTTGGGTGAACGCCTGCGGCTACAGCGGCAAAAATTGCAGCGCCTAAGGCACAACACTGGTCAGAGGCAACAATCTGAAGTGGTCGGTTCATCACATCAGAGCAGACTTGCATGATGATCGGGGACTTACGTGCGATTCCTCCTAATGCTAACACGTTGTCAACCGGGATATTTTGGTTCACAAAGCATTCCATAATGGCACGAGCACCGAACGCGGTAGAGGCAATAAAGCCACCAAAGAGGGTTGGTGCATCGGTTCCCAGATTTAAATCGGTGATAACACCTTTTAAACGTTGGTTCGCAAATGGTGTGCGACGGCCATTAAACCAATCTAGCACAATAGGGAGTTTCTCTAAGGATGTTTGCTCCGCCCATGCGTTGGTCAGCGCAGGAAGTAATGTAGATTCAACCTGTTTTAATGTATTTGCTAACTCAGGATGGCTCTGGCTTGCGTAATTTAATGACCAACCAAGTAAATTCCCAAACCACGCATACATATCGCCAAAAGCAGACTGGCCCGCTTCCATTCCGACAAAACCTGGAATGACGCTGCCATCAACTTGCCCACAGATCCCTGCAATTGCCCGATCGCCAACTAAATCATATTCCGTGATCAAAATATCGCATGTTGATGTGCCAATCACTTTCACTAATGTATAAGGTTGAGCGCCAGCACCGACAGCGCCCATATGGCAATCAAATGCGCCACCTGCAATTTGTACTGTTGCAGGAATGCCTAAGCGTTTGGCCCATTCAGCGGTAATGGTACCAACGGAATTTTCAGCCGTATAAGTATCGGTAAATAAAGGGTAATCGAGGTCATTGACTAAAATAGGGTCAAGTGCATGTAAAAAGTCACGTGCAGGAACACCCCCCCAACTTGGGTGCCATAATGATTTATGGCCTGCGGCACAGCGTCCGCGCTTGATATCTTTTGGTGCCTGAGTACCGCTAAGAAGAGCAGGAACCCAATCACACAACTCAATCCAAGAAACTGCTGTTTTTCGAACGGCTTCATCAATACGAGAAATATGCAGGATTTTTGCCCAAAACCATTCTGAGGAATAAATGCCACCAATGTAACTACTATAATCATTGAATCGCCCGCTATGGCAAAGCTGAGTAATTTCTTCGGCTTCTTCAATTGAAGTATGGTCTTTCCACAACACAAACATGGCATTGGGGTTGTCCATAAATTCAGGTCGTAAAGCCAATATTTGGCCTTCACGATCAATGGGTGCGGGGGTCGAACCTGTACTGTCTACACCTATGCCAATAATACGTTGACGTTGTTCAAAAGATAACATCGCAACAACGGCTTTAATAGCTTGCTCCATTGATTCAATGTAATCCAATGGATGGTGACGAAATTGGTTATTTGCTGGGTTGCAAAATAAGCCTTTTTTCCAGCGTGGATAATAAATAACTTCTGTGGCGATTTCAGAGCCTTCTATGCAATCGACAGCGAGGGCACGTACAGAATCACTACCAAAATCGAGTCCAATAGCAATCGCGTTTGTTGACATAAAAACCTCAAGTTCACAAGGATCATAATTAAGATCCGTACCATAAAAAATATTGGCTGAAAGTGTGAGGAGGGGTTAGCTACAAATATGCACAATCCTGCTTTCTTCATTCAGAATGTGAACTTCATCAATATCTTATCAGAGGAGTGAGTCATCAAAAATGGGTAGAGTTGAGGTTAATAGGTTGCCGCTGTATATTTAGATATAAAAGAGATAGTGATGATATATGACAATAAGCAGGAAGCTAGCATATTTATTTTGTCATTATTGAGGAAAAACAGTGTATCAACGAACTAATTTAGATTCACAACCTAACCCATTATTGCCAGGGTATCCGTTCAATGCCTATCTTGTGGCAGGATTAACGCCGATCGTTATTGGTGGTCCATTAGACTTTTTTATTGACCGAGCTTTAGGGATGAAAGGTTATATTTTAAATATGACTATCAAGGGACAAGGGCAGGTATTTGATGGTGAAAAACGTTTTTTTTGTGATCAAGGCGACTTACTGTTGTTCCAACCAAAAGAACCGCACTTTTATGGCAGGTCGCAAGATAGTGATTGCTGGTATCACCGCTGGATTTACTTCCGTCCTAGGGCATATTGGGCTGATTGGCTCGAATGGAAAACGCAGACTCAGAAAGTGGGGCGCTTGACACTAGAGACACAAGAATTGCAGGAAGAATTTGAGCAACTATTTATTTCTATTGAACAAATTCACCAGTCAGGCAAGCACCTTTCTGAGGAATTTGCCATGAATTTGCTTGAACGTTTATTATTACGTTGTATTGAAGAAGAGCCACAAGCTTCTCATAAGCGGGTTGATACACGCATTATTGAAGCGTGCCAATTTATGACGAATAATTTGGCTGATGATATTCGTATAGAGGATATTGCTAGCCATGTGTGTTTATCCCCTTCGCGATTAGCACACCTTTTTCGGGATGAAATGGGGATTAATATCTTGCGTTGGCGTGAAGATCAGCGAGTTATTCGAGCTAAGTTGCTTTTGCAAACGACCCAAGACCCTATTGCAAGGATTGGTCGTACTGTCGGTTATGATGATCAGCTCTATTTCTCACGTGTTTTTCGTAAGCGGGTTGGCGTTAGCCCCAGTGATTTTCGCCGTCGATATTTAGAGTTATTAATTCAATCTGAATTGGAAGAGGAGTAATGCAGTGCTGATAAGCGGCGCATTACTCCTTGGAATGGGTTAGTGTTTATTGATAAGTTGTGAAAGATTTATCCCTTTTAAGAAGATAAAGGCCAATAACAAGCTTCCCCAGAGTGTCATGGTGATGTAACTGCTAACCCCTAGAATATTTAAGCCGCTTTCTAGCATTTGCAATAAAATCAAAGCCATAAAAATACCAAAGACTTTACCAAACCCTCCATCAGGGTTCACGCCGCCTAATACCACAGCCAAAATAGATACTAGTAAATATGAGTCCCCATAAGAGGCTTTTGCTGAGTTCAGTTTTGACATCATTAATAAAGCCGCAACGACACAGAAAATAGACGATAAAATATAGACCCAAATGAGATTTTTCTTGGTGTGGATCCCGGAATAATAGCTGGCGCGTTCATTCGAACCAATAAGGTAAATCGTACGACCGAAAGTGGTTTTCTCTAAAATCATCCATAGTACAAATGAAACAGCTAAAAAGATAATTAGTGGGACAGGAATGCCAAGGATATCTGAGCTATTTATTGTGAGGATATAGTCAGGGAAATTCGAAATCGCAGAGCCTTTAGAGATCAAAATATTGATCCCATTGAGTAAAGTCATAATCCCTAGCGTCGCAAGGATTGGAGATACACGCACGACAGCAATGAGAAATCCATTGATTGAGCCAATAATAACCGCGGTGATTAAACCTGCAATGATGACAAGAAAGAAACTGCCTAAGGTGGGAGGATATTGAGTTGCAATCCAAGCCATAACAAGGCTACAGGCGTTCATTGTTGCAATAATCGATAAATTTATTCCTCCTGTTAACATCGTCACCGCCATAGCAAGCGCAAGAACACCTAATACAGGAACTTGTGTTGCAATGGATTGAAAATTGGCCGATGACCAGAAAACATTGGGGATCAAAATACTAAATGCCACTACAACCAAGCCGATAAGTAAGCTCAGGTAAACCTCGACATTATCTTTTACTTTTCTTGAGCTCATGTTTTAAACCTCTCGACTTTTGTGTTGGCTCCATGCCGTCATACTGATACTCACGACGATAACTAGACCCGTGACGACGGTATGCCAATAGGAAGAAATGCCTAAGAGGTTTAGGCCATTTTGTAAGACGGCCAGCAGGGTCACTCCCAGTAAGGTTCCGAGTAAGGTGCCTCGTCCTCCAATGATACTGGTACCCCCTAACACGACTGCTGCCAAAACAGTTAATTCATACCCCAATAACGAATCAGGGGCTACGGTGAGCACCGTTGCAGACTGCACGACGCCAGCTACGCCTGACATTAGTCCCATATAGCCATAAACAAATAGTTGCAGTTTGAAGATACCAAACCCCATCCTTGATGCAGCCTCTTTATTACCGCCCATCGCGTAAATCATGCGACCAATGCTAGTTTTATTCATCACAAAGGCGGTTAAGATGATGACGGCAAGCACCGTTAGGATTTGCAGGCTCAATCCATAATCATAACTATCTGCCGCAGTGAACTTGAATAACAAAATGCCTTGTTCGAACCATTCAGGGTAGCTATATAACCAGATACCTTTGGTTAAATAGAGCAATAAACCGTAGAAGATATTTAATGTTGAAATGGTAATAATAATTGAGGGAACTTTCAGGCGATTGACCAAAATAGCATTAACTAAACCAAGTAATAAACCCACACCACCAGATAATGCGAAGGCAAGGGCAAAATTCCCTGTAGTGCCCTGAATTAGGGTGACCATAATGTATTGGGAAATAATGGTCATAGCAGGAAATGAAATATCGATACCGCCAGAGATGAGTACAATAAACAGGCCGCACGCTAAGATGGTTAGCATGGCGTAGTTGTTAACTAAGTCATAAATATTGCTGAGTGTCATAAAATCATCACTCGCAAAAGATAAATAGCCACCGATGATTATAATAATAATAGCTAAGAATAACTCGTGGCCTTTAATTCCAAGTTTATTAACCATTGACCACCTCAGATAGAATGGCTTCTGTTGTTTCTCCTGGTAAATAGGTCGAAATAATTTCACCTTTGCGCATCACTAATATGCGGTGGCTATTAAAAAAGGCTTCATCAATTTCATCCGTGACCATCAATACCGCGATCCCTTTTTGGGCTAATGCACAAATAATCTGGTAAATTCCGGCTTTATTGGCAATATCAACACCAACAGTAGGTGCATCAAGAATGAGCACTTTGGGAGCGATAGCTAGCCATTTAGCAATGGAAACACGCTGCGCATTTCCCCCTGATAAGGTGTTCACGGGTAAATTTACACTGCCAATTTTGATGGTTAATTGTTCAACTAAATCAATAACAACGCTATTTGCTTTGGTTCTATTGAGAAGCTGCCAAGGGGTTTTGAGCTTATTTAAAATGGTTGAAATGATATTGTCATTGATGGATTGCTCCATAACTAGCCCAGTATTCATTCTGTCTTCAGACACATAGCCTATTCCCGCTTTTATTGCATCACGATTGCTGGAGAATTTAACGGGGTTTCCTTCAAGAAATATTTCGCCACTCTTTGGTTTGGTGACACCAAATAAGCTTAGACAAAGCTCGGTACGGCCCGCACCTAATAACCCTGTAATTGCAACAATCTCACCTTGGTGAATTTTAAATGAAATATTTTTGTATTCATTATCTCGGTTTAGGCTTTTGGTTTCTAATGCAACGGCACTGTGCTGTTCAATAGGAGGAAGTACTGCGTAGGAAAAGGCTTTTCCCGTCATTAAAAATGCCAATTTTTTATTATCAATTTCGGCAGCAGGGTACGTTCCAACTAGCTTTCCATCTTTTAGCACTGTGATCCTATCGGAAATTTCCATCACTTCATCAAGTCGATGGCTAACAAACACCACGCAAATACCTTTTTTCTTTAAGTCGTGCACTACTTGCAGCAGCCCTTTAACCTCTTGCATGGTCAATGAGGCTGTTGGCTCATCCATAATAATAAGTTTGGCTTCTTGGGATAGTGCGCGGCAAATAGCCACAATTTGCCGCTGGGCAATGGGTAATGACTCAACTGTTGTATCTAAATCGAGCTGTGCATTAATACTTTTTATGGCTTTTTCTGC
This sequence comes from Providencia sp. R33, assembly GCF_019343475.1. Lineage (NCBI taxonomy): Bacteria > Pseudomonadati > Pseudomonadota > Gammaproteobacteria > Enterobacterales > Morganellaceae > Providencia > Providencia sp. R33. Next base: position 398,314 of record NZ_CP072453.1, read on the forward strand.
TATTTGGCGAATGCTGTGTTTGTTTACAATAAATTTATGATGATACTGGTTGATGCCGATATTTTCGGCAACGGTTAAATTCGGAAATAACGATAAATCTTGATAAATGACTTGAATGCCTGCTTTTACCGAATCAATAGGTGATAACTGGGAATATTTTTCCCCATTCACGGTAATTTCAGCCCCAGAATCAGGGTGATAAACACCAGATATAATTTTAATAAGCGTGGATTTTCCACAACCATTTTGTCCAGCTAGGCAGTGGACTTCCCCTGGAAGTAGTGTCAAGGCCATGTTATCAAGCGCCTTCACACCATAGAAGGTTTTGTTGATATTACCCAGCGAAATAAAGGGTTCCATTTTTACCTCTGTCTACATTGGCAACTTACTGACACAACAATTCTTGCCACCTATTGGCGGCAAGAATCGGTTAATGCAAATTTTTAGTACAAGCTGTCGACGTTATCTTTGGTTACACGCAGTACTTTATGGAATTTGATAATACGTTTATCCATATCTACATCTGCTTTGCCCAAGCTTGGTATCTCTAAGTCAGGTGTGATTTCTTCACCTTTTAAGATTTTGTCAGCGACAGCAGTCAATGCATAACCCGCGGAGGCTGGGTCATAGGTAACACCCATGGCAATATCACCACTTTTGATCAGTGAAGCGGCTTGTGATGGGATCATCATGCCATAAACAAACACTTTGCCACGTGCGCGTTTTTCTTTAACGGCACGACCTGCACCGATAGGGCCTTGAGAACCAAAAGCAACGACACCTTTCATATCAGGGTGCGCTTTCATTAGGTCTAATGTTGTGCGGCGTGCATCATCAATATTTTCTGCAACAGGCATTCGGCTAGCAACTTCGTACATATCTGGATAGTGTTCTTTTTGGTACTTAACGAATAAATCTGCCCATAAATTATGTTGAGGAACAGTTAGGCCTCCGACATAAATGACATACCCGCCTTTTCCGCCCATTGCTTTTGCCATTTCTTCTACGTTATCTGCGGCAAACTTTTCATTATCAATGATTTCAACGTCCCAGTTGGCACTTGGTTGCCCCGGTGATTCGTTCGTTAAAACGACAATGCCAGCTTCACGTGCTTTCTTAAACACAGGTTCAAGCACGTTTGCATCGTTGGGAACGATGGAGATAGCGGAGACTTTTTTGGCAATTAAGTCTTCAATAATTTTAACTTGTTGAGGTGCATCAGTGCTTGAAGGCCCCACTTGGTATGCATTAATTCCAAGGTCTTTACCTGCATTGGTAACACCTTCTCCCATGCGGTTAAACCAAGGCATACCGCCAATTTTTGAGATATTGACCACTTCAACTTCTTGTGCGATTGCTGCGGTTGAGCACATCATTAACCCGAGTAAACTGGCGGATAACAATTTTCCTAAATTACTTTTATTCATCTCATACCTCGTACAGGTCGTCATTTAAGGGTATTCATTTTCTAAACTACCCGATATTGAAAACGAGTAGATTCAGACAATAACGTCATCGGTAAAAAGTGTGTTTTAGACACAAATAGGTCGGTGTTGGATTAAATTATCTTTCTTATTGAAGGAAATCTGCCTTAGTTGGTGTTGGCGTGTAGGGGTATGACAGATTTAACACTTCGTTAATATTGTTTTTTACACATTTAGGAATGTAGAGCTTTAAGGCCTAAATAGTTATGTATTTATTGGTTGTTTATATGGATTTTTACGCCCACCTTCTAATTTGGGATAAAGATCACATCAGATTTATGGGGGATTTGGTCAAAAATTAGCTAATGATATGATTTAAAATTAAAAAAGCGCTCAGTTACTTATTGAGCGCTTTTAATCAGTTTAATTATCGATAATTAAACTAGCGGGGAATATCCGTAACGAACAGTTTCAGTTTCTTCGAGGTGAATTTGGGTTACCGCAGGTTGAGTATTGGCAATCACTCGGCCATCACGAATAGAGTAACGCACTGGAACTTGACGGCGTACTGCATCGAAACCATTTTCAGCGGGTAAAATTAACAGACTTGCGCGTTTGCCTTCGCTGACACCATAGTCTTGTAAGTTCAAGGTACGTGCGCTGTATTCACTAATTAGTTTCAGCCCATCGTTGATTTGCTGATAACCCATTAATTGGCAAACATGTAACCCCATATGCAGGACTTGCAGCATATTGGCTGTACCAAGTGGATACCAAGGGTCGAAAACGTCATCGTGCCCAAAGCACACATTAATATCTGCGGCCAGCATCTCTTTCACACGCGTGATCCCACGGCGCTTTGGATAGGTGTCGAAGCGGCCTTGTAAGTGAATGTTCACTAACGGGTTGGCGACAAAGTTAATTTTCGACATTTTTAGTAAACGGAACAAACGGGATGTATACGCGCCGTTATAAGAGTGCATCGCCGTAGTGTGGCTCGCGGTCACACGGGAGCCCATGCCTTTCGCGTGTGCTAACGCAGCGACGGTTTCCACAAAGCGCGATTGCTCGTCATCAATTTCATCGCAGTGAACATCAATTAAACGGTCATATTTTTCGGCTAAAGCGAAGGTTTTATGGAGTGATTCGACCCCATATTCACGGGTAAATTCAAAGTGAGGGATTGCACCAACGACGTCAGCACCAAGGCGCAGTGCTTCTTCAAGAAGTTCTTCACCATTTGGGTAAGACATAATGCCTTCTTGAGGAAAGGCGACAATTTGCAAATCAACCCATGGTGCCACTTCTTGTTTAACTTCAAGCATCGCTTTCAATGCCGTTAACGTGGGGTCAGACACATCAACATGGGTACGAACGTGTTGAATTCCATTAGCAATTTGCCATTTCAAGGTTTGCCATGCGCGGTTTTTCACATCATCGTGCGTGAGCATGGCTTTGCGCTCAGCCCAACGCTCAATCCCTTCAAATAAGGTGCCTGACTGATTCCAGCTTGGTTGCCCTGCAGTTTGGGTGGTATCTAAATGAATGTGCGGCTCAACAAAAGGCGCTGAAACTAACCCTCCTTCACCGTTTAAGCTTTCTGGCAAGATTTCGCCATCCACTTGCGGGGTAATTACGGTGATTTTTTGGTTGTCGATATCGATGCGCCATAAGCCATCACGCTCAGGTAAGCGGACATTATGGATATGTTTAATGGTTTGATTATGCACGAGTTAGCTCCGAATCTGTGGCACGGCGGCGGTTTAATAAAGGGTTAAGTACAGCGTAACACAAAGCACCACCAAGGACGGCATTAACAGGGACAATTCCGGGTAACCAATTACCCGCAATCACGCCAGCTGCAACAGCGATTAACGCACTGACATTCACATCACGCATTTTGCTGCGATCGAATGTTTCATAACGATGGCGATACATCAAATAGTCAGCAATGATGATCCCACCTATCGGCGGAATGGCGGCAGATAAGAAGGTTAGCCAGCCGACAAAGTTGTTGTATAGCCATAATGCACACAGAGTACCAACTAACCCGTTTACAATGGATAAGGTTTTGCTGGATAACCCAGTGATGTTAGCAAAACCTAAACCAGAAGCGTAAAGGGCATTGTCATTAGTCGTCCAAATGTTTAAGCCTAAAACGATAATTGCAGGTAACAACAAACCTTGAGCAATCATGACATCTGAAATATCGGCCATTCCCAGTGAGGCAGCGCCTGCGGCACCAAAGATAAACATCAATGAGTTACCAAGGAAGAAAGCTACTAGTGCGACTAAAACGGCGACTTTCGGTTTACGACCAAAGCGAACAAAATCCGCGGTTAAGGTACCCGCACTGACGAATGAGCCGACCACCATGGCAAGCGCCAAATTAAAATCAATCGGTTTTGCTGGGACAACAGCTTGCAGCGCGCTCATACCCCCCATGTCAGTAATTGCGAGGTAGACAGAGTAACTCCCTAATATGGCGATTGCAGGAACAGCAACAATAGAAAGGACGGTTAATGCGGAAATACCGAAAAATACAGTGACGGTCATTAAAATGCCTGAAATACCTATCAACCAGTTAATGTCCCAGCCTGTGGCTTTACCAACAGGAATAGCGAACATCGCAACACCCACACCAAACCAGCCGACTTGTGTGCCGCCAAGTAAAAATGAAGGGAGCCATGAACCTTTAATACCGAAGGAGTAACGCGCGAGGAGGTGAGTTGTTAAGCCAGTTTTTGAACCGATAAAACCAAGAAATGCGGTGTAGATACCAAGAAGAAGATTACCAATAAGAACTGCGAGGAAGAAATCATGAAAATTGAGACCGGTACCGAGAGCGCCTCCGGTCCACATACTGGCTGAAAAGAACGTTAAACCTAGCATCACAAAGGTTAATGCTAGTCCGCCTTTTCGCGCGGATATGGGCACGGGGCCATGGCTATAATTTTTATCTTCAGGCACGATTGTCTCCAGTTATTTTTCTCAGGCCAAAAAAATCCGACGCATTTTATAGCCAGTAAAATAAAAAGCAAACGTTTTCGTGTATTGTTAAGTATTTTTAATTTATCTGATGTAAAGCAAGTCGGGTAGATACTTTATGACAGATAAAGAAGCCCTCCTAGATAAAGAGAGCTTCTAACGTGAAGATAAAAATAGTCGATAGATGAAAAATATTTATTCTTCAGCTTCTAGCGCTTTACATTTCTTCCGTAAGGCGTAACTGAGTTGTAGCATTTGAATAGAAATCATTACACTGACTATTATGACAAATATAATTCCCATTTTTACAGTGTTGTAGCCTTTATAGGCGCTTATCCCATCGCGCATGAATACACTTATAGAATGCGAAATGATGGGAATGATAGTGGGTAGGAAGATGATGACGACTAAAATGGATATTACCGTTAAGGGCAAACATTTTCCCCGAAATGTTTGTTTTGCGATATTATAATTTTCCATTTTGTCATGGTCAGGAACATTTAAATTTATTGCTTTCATAATTTCTGGGTACCAAGTGCCATATATGATAGCTAATATAGCCATCAATAAACTCGCGATTGCAATTTCATCACTCATTTTTTTACATATTCCACGGGGTTAACGTTTAAATCTTCGCAGAGTTTTAAATAGGAAGACTTCGTTATTTCGTATGTAGAAACACTACCACGCTTTTTAGCGACAGATGTTAAAGTACCGTCGATATCCACTAATTTCCTGTTTAGCTCTTCGATGATATTGGTATTATTTAATGTGATTGTATAAGGGCCTGTATTTTGCGTAATTTTGGCTTCTGAAAGAATATTCTTGATGGTGTCATTTATTGCTGATTTTAATTGATATTGATATTTTGAAATAATAGATCTTAGGTATCCTCGGCTTTCTGATGCCGTTGATTGAAATAAACGGCTAATAGACTGCTCATCAGGGATTTGACCATCAAAATAATATTTAATTAACAGAAATAATCGATATTCTAAAATATCACTACCACGCTTGAATGCTTTAGTTCCTTGAAACATATCAATATATTCATTAAAGCTGGCAGTGCATATTTTTTCTAGCTCGCCCTCCAATTCAGATATATTACATCCGATAATGTTAGCGAGCTCGTTAGGGTTTTCTATTTTGGTATTAAACTTGATTTCCATATTGCCTCTCAGTTTTATTTTACTTAAGTTGCATTATGTTAATTTTAATTTTTCTAATTAAAAAGAGGAATTTTATGAAATCTATTAAATTGTGATAATACTCTGTTTTATTTTTAATAAGCTTAATTTTCAATATTACTCATATATATAAAGCATACGCTAAAAGGGCGGGGAATTGAATTTTAGGAAAGATTCCCTTTATCGAAACAATAAAGGGAATAAAACAAAATTTTTATTTCAGTAATCGCGCTTTAACGGATTTACCTTTGATTTTACCTTGTTGTAGGTGTTTCCATGCTTGTTGAGCGACGGAACGTTTTACTGCCACATAAGCGTGAGTTGGGTGAATAGCAATTTTACCAATGTCTGCCCCATCAAGGCCGACATCCCCTGTAAGAGCCCCTAAAATATCACCTGGGCGCATTTTGGCTTTTTTGCCGCCATCCAGGCATAACGTCACCATTGTGGCTTCAAGTGGTGTAATACGAAGGCCTGCGGGCTCAGGTTGCCAGTTTAGTTTCATGTTCAACATTTCTTCAAGGGCATTTGCGCGTTGGGCTTCTTCAGGTGCACATAAGCTAATAGCTAAGCCACTTTCACCTGCGCGAGCTGTACGGCCGATGCGGTGTACGTGAACTTCAGGATCCCATGATAATTCATAGTTAATGACCATTTCGAGGGCTTTAATATCTAACCCACGTGAAGCGACATCGGTAGCAACCAATACGCGACTGCTGCCATTTGCAAAACGCACCAAGGTTTGGTCACGGTCACGTTGTTCTAAGTCACCATGCAGCACTAAAACGCTTTGTTTGCTGTCATTCAGTGCGTCGTACACGGCTTGGCAATCTTTTTTGGTATTACAGAAAACCACGCAAGACGCTGGTTGTTCACGGCTTAATAATTTTTGTAATAATTCGATTTTACCGTGGCGTGAAACTTCATAAAATTGCTGCTCAACCGCAGGTAATTCATCAACACTATTGATTTCAATTGTTTGCGGTTCGTTCTGGATTTGCTGGCTAATACGGGCGATTTCTTCTGGCCAAGTCGCGGAAAACAACAAAGTTTGTCGGCTCATCGGCGCATAATCCATTACAGTTTCAATGTCAGGCATAAAGCCCATGTCTAACATTCTATCCGCTTCATCCAGCACTAACGTTTGCAACTCATCCAGTTGAACGGTTTCGCGGTTTAAATGATCAAGTAAGCGGCCCGGCGTTGCGACAATAATATGGGCGGCGTGAGCAAGGGAATCGCGTTGCACGCTAAAAGGCACACCACCACATAAGGTGAGAATTTTAAGATTCGGAATTGCTCGGGCTAAGCGGCGCAATTCATTGGCGACTTGCTCTGCGAGTTCGCGAGTCGGGCATAAAACCAGTGATTGGGTTTTAAATAATTTGGCATCAATGCGTTGTAATAAACCCAAACCGAATGCAGCTGTTTTGCCGCTACCTGTTTTAGCCTGCGCACGAACATCTTTCCCAGCAAGGATAGCAGGAAGGGCGGCTGCTTGGATCGGGGTCATACTGAGGTAACCTAACTCTTGCAGGTTAGACAGTTGTTCAGCGCTCAGCGCGTTAAGGTCAGCAAATGAAGTCACAATAAAATCTCAAGTAATAAAAAGGAGCTAATGGCGCCAATGATACTATCCCTGCATGGCGCTGTCTGTTTTTAATTTTTTGAAAGGGATGAGATTTAGAGTGCTAAGAAGGCTAACAAGAAAAAGCCTCCTTTATGATAAAGGAAGCTTTGAGTTTGGATGATTACACCATCATCCAAATTAACCCTGTAAACAAGAACCCGAGTAACCCTAGCAGGGTGGTTAATACGGTCCATGTTTTTAAACCATCGCTAACAGATAACCCTAAGTAGCGGGTGACAATCCAGAAGCCAGAGTCATTCACGTGGGATAAACCTAAGCCACCAAAACAAGAGGCGAGGGTGACTAATACCAGCTGTGTGCCACTTAACCCCATAACGGCTTCACTTAATAACCCACCAGTGGTTAGAATGGCAACGGTTGCTGAGCCTTGCGAAGCACGTAAAACGAGTGAAATAATAAATGCAGCGACAATAATTGGCATATCAATCATGGCTAAAGCATCGGAGAGGGCTTTTCCTACACCTGACTCTACCAAGACTTTACCAAATACGCCCCCTGCACCGGTGATCATAATAACGACAGCTGCCGCAGGAATGGCATCACCAATAATATTGTTGGTGTGTTGTAAGGTCCAATTACGTCGTAATGCTAAGAAATACACAGCCAGAATTAATGCAATTAATAAGGCAATAATTGGGGAACCAATAAAGGTAAAGAATGTTCTTACTGGGTCACCTTTTTCTAATAATGTCGATGAAACAGTTCCCAACATAATAATTAGAATTGGGATGACAATCATCGCAATAACCGTTCCCGGTTTAGGCGGGTTGGCTCTATCGGTATAAACAATATCCCCTTTACTTGGTTCATCTTTAGCTAATTGTAATTGCTCTAATACTTCAACAGATAAATGGTAGTTTTTTCTATTAATATATTTTGCAATGTAATAACCAATAATTGCGACAGGAATACAAATAACAAAACCAATTAACGTTAATAAACCCACGTCGGCGTGTAAAATACCGGCTGCTGCAACAGGACCTGGGTGAGGCGGTAGTGCCACGTGCACGGTTAACATTACACCTGCAATAGGCAAACCGTATTTTAATGGTGATATTTTAGCGACTTTAGCAAAGCCATAAATAATTGGTGCTAAAATAATAAAGCCAACATCAAAGAAAACGGGAATACCTAAAATAAAACCTGCAATCGTTAAGGCGGCAATGGTTTTTTTCGCCCCAAGGGATTTACCCGTTTTAATCGCTAAGTTTTCTGCGCCGCCAGAGCGTTCAATTAATTGCCCAAGCATTGCTCCCAGACCAATAATAATAGCGACAGAACCAAGGACACCACCGAGACCATCAGTAACGACTTTAACAACGCTATCTAATGGAATACCGGTCGCAATGGCAACAAATAAACTGACAATTAATAAAGCAACAAAAGGGTGGATTTTAAATTTAATTATCATTAATAGGAGTATAAGAATCCCTATCAATGCTATCATTAATAAAGAAAAAGTTGTCATATTGTGTTCTCTATCTAGGGTCTATTTTATTTTTTCTACACGTCAATCGGATAGAAATTTATATTTGTTTCTTCTAATTTTTTAATGATGTTTTCTGGCAAATGGTTGTCACAAATAATGTCATCCAATTGTTCCAAAGCACATACGCGAAACATGCCATATTTACCAAATTTACTGCTGTCTGAAACTAAAACACTCCGGCGAGATATCTCTAATAATGTTTGTTTTAACAGAACTTTTTCTTCATGAGGAGTAGAGACACCGTGCTCGAAATCCCATGAACTGGTACTGATAAACGCCACATCAATATTGAGACTTTTTAGCATCATAACGGCGATATTGCCGGCGCTGGAGTGGTTGCGCTTATCAACTTTTCCTCCAGTGTGGAATAAATTCAATTGAGGCTTATTAATCAAATACTGGACGATAGAAAAATCATTGGTCACGATGGTTAAATTAAACCGTTCCCCAAGCACGCGGGCAATTTCGAATGTTGTCGTGCCTGCATCAAGGTAAACAACTTGGCCATCTTCCACGAGAGACGCAGCAAAACGGCCAATTTCACGTTTACTTTGGTAATGAAGACGCGCTTTTTCATTCCACGGTAATTCTTGGTGTAAGGCATTGTTTAACCTCACGCCACCACTAATACTGACGACTTTTCCTTCTTCCTCCAGAGCGCTGATATCACGGCGAACCGTCATATGTGAGACGTTCATTAGCTCCACCAAACTGCTAATGGAAACAGTTTGATATTCATGAAGATAACGATAAATAAAGTCTCTGCGCTCTGATGGGATCATCTTAATTCCTATTTAACCTGTATTTTCTTAAACCAAGCCAGCCCATCTTCTGTTTTTCCTGCGGGGATGTATTCGCACCCTAACCAGCCCGGATAGCCCATTTCGTCTAATTTATCGAAAATCCATGGATAATTGACTTCCCCAGTATCGGGTTCATGGCGAAATGGCACAGAAGCAATTTGAATGTGGTTGAATTTACCCCATAGCCGCTCAATCGTTTTCAGTAAATCACCTTCCATGATTTGGCAGTGATAGAGATCTAACTGAATGAATACATTATCACGATTTATTTCTGGGAGCAGTGCTTCGGCTTGTTTTTGTGTTGTCAGAAAGTAGCCCGGCATATCGCGAGTATTGATAGGTTCAATCAATACTTTAATGCCATGTTCTGCCATCACATCCGCCGCGTACTGAATATTCTGAACAAAGCACGCTTTTTGTTGCTCAGGGGTGAATTGGCTATTGGTTTTCCCTGCCATCGCATGAACTTGTTTGCAGTTCAGCGCGAGGGCATATTCCAACGCTTTGTGGACACCTTGTTGAAACTCATTTTCGCGCCCTGGTATTGACGCCATACCGCGTTCGCCTTCAGCCCAATTACCGGCTGGCATGTTAAACAGCACTTGCGTTAAGTTATGTTTAGTGAGCTGCTCAACAAGCGCTGCGGGTTGTTCTTCATAAGGAAATAAATACTCGACGCCTTGAAATCCCGCGTTGGCTGCACGTTCAAAACGTTCAATAAACGGAACTTCGTTAAACATCATACTGAGATTTGCTGCAAACTTTGCCATTCTATGTTCCTCGTTATAACGTTATTTTTGTGGATAACGGTCTTTGAGTTCTTGTACATCGGCATCGGTCAGCGTTTTAAACCCAAGCGGTAATAGGGTGAGATATAAACGCGCCGTATCTTCGAGTTCTTCGGCATTAAAAAATGCTTGTCTTAGGGTCTTCCCGCCCACAACAGGGCCGTGGTTTGATAACAAAACTGCAGAATGTGTTGTGGCTAATTTTGCAATTTCTTCCCCAATTTTCGGGTCACCTGGCGGCAAATATTCCACTAAAGGTAACTGGCCAACTCGCATCACGTAATACGGTGTGATGGGGGGTAAGCAATTGGTTTTATCTACATTTTCTAAGCAAGATAACGCCGTTAACCACGGTGAATGTAAATGGACGACCGCTTGGCAATCAGGGCGCTGCTCGTACATTGCCATGTGCATGGAGACTTCTTTGGTCGGTTTGTCGCCATCAATCCAATTGCCTTTTGCATCTAATTTGCTTAAACGCTCAGGGACAAGGTCACCGAAACTCGAATTAGTCGGTGTCACAATGATTGTGCCGTCTGGCAGTTTGGCGCTGATGTTGCCTGCGCCGCCGCTGCTGTAGCCCCGCATGAACATCGATTTTGCCCATTCGCATAATTCAACACGCAGTGCTTGTTCTGCACTCATAAATACATCTCCTGCGCTTCTTGGAAGAAGTTTTCTTGGCCAAAATTACCTGATTTCAGTGCTAACCAATCACCACTTAAGCGGTCTTTTACCCATGGCACACCAGGAACAATCGGGGCACCAATACTAAGTTGTTGTGTACCAAGGCTTTGTACGACTTTTCCAGAGGTTTCACCCCCTGCAATAATGAAGGTATTAAAGCCTCGTTGCTTTAACAGCGAAACAACTTCACCAAAGAGTTTTTCCACACTTTCACTGGATTGTTGCATACCGTACTGCTGCTGAACTTGCTTCAACTTGTCCGCTGGTAATGTGGCATACAGCATAGGTGCTAGCGGGTTAGATTGATGTTCAACCACCCATGCAGATAACGTTTTGGCGTAATCTGGATTTGATAAACACTCGCCTACATCTACTTGACGGCTTGGGGCAATGGCGGCGTAAGTATTGACTTGCGCATTGGTCATTTGCGAACAGCTACCTGATAAAATAACGGCCTTGCGCTGCGTTGTTGCTGGTTTTTCCCCTAATGCAGTATCACGCTGCCAAGCGATGCCTGTTTTCACGGTTGCGATAGCGGCACCTAAGCCAGATCCCCCAGTTAATAACGGTAAATCTTTTGCGGCTTGGGCAATCGGTAATAGATTTTCCATGGTGATGGCATCAGTGATGGCATAGCGTACACCTTGATTTTGCAATGCGGTTAACTGCGTTTTAATGGCATCAGCCCCTTGCAAAACAGTGACTAAATCGACTAACCCTGCTTGCCCTTGAGATTGCTTTTCCATCACGCGTAATAGATTGGCATCAGTCATTGGTGTGACAGGGTGGTCTTGCATTCCACTTTCGTTAAGCAATTTGCCATTCACAAACAGGTGACCGTGCACGACTGTACGGCCATTTACAGGCAGAGCAGGGGTGACTACCGTGATATCCGCTTTTAATGCCTGCATAAGGGCATCGGTCACAGGGCCAATATTGCCTTTTTCTGTGGAATCAAAGGTTGAGCAATATTTAAAAAAGATTTGACGGCAACTCGCTTGCTTTTTTAGCCATTGGCAGGTGTTTAATGAAGCGCTAATCGCTTCATCTACAGGGCATGAACGGCTTTTAAGGCTGACGACAATGGCGTCAACATCTTGCGGGATCACGGTATTTTCATCAGGTTCATTCAGTAGTTGCACCACTTTCCAACCGCTTTGCACCATAAACCCCGCGATGTCTGTTGCACCTGTAAAGTCATCTGCAATTACACCGAGTTGAATACTCATTTATCCCCCTTCCCAGGTAATTGAATGCCTTTAAAGGTTTTGATCACCGCGCTATCATCTTCACCACCAAAGCCTTCGTTGCTTGCTGCCGTAAACATTTGCAGTGCAGTTGATGCCAACGGAAGTGGGAAATTCAACGCTTTTGCTGTTTCCATCACAAGACCAAGGTCTTTGACGAAAATGTTCACGGAAGATTTTGGTGAGTAATCACCGTCTAGTACGTGCTGCATGCGGTTTTCAAACATCCATGAATTGCCTGCTGCGTGGGTGACAACGTCGTACATGAGGTTTAAATCAATACCCGCTTTTGCAGCAAGTGCCATACTTTCAGCGGCAACAGCAATGTGAACACCAGCTAATAGTTGGTGGATGGTTTTCACCGTTGAGCCCATGCCGATGTCTTCACCAACTTGGTATAAGCGTTCAGTCGTCGCGTCAAAAACAGGTTTGAGGGCAGTAAATAACTCAGATTTTCCAGATGCCATCACGGTAAGCTTGCCGTCGTTGGCTTTAATTGCACCGCCAGAGATTGGCGCATCCAGCATTTGAATTTGATATTGTTCGAGTTTTTTCTCAATTTGCTTGGCTTGTTCGGCGGCGAGTGTGCTGTGTAAAACCACAATCGTTCCCGGACGCAGCGCTGCTGCTAATGGAGTTTCCCCATTAAATAAAATTTGCTCAACTTGTTTTCCATTAACAACCACGAGTAAAACAGCGTCTAGTTCATTGGCATATTCTGCCGCGTTTTTACCGACTTGTTTTGCACCATAGGCTTTTAATTCGTCGCATGCGGCGGTGTTAATGTCAAAACCGTAGGTTGGTACGTTATTTCTAATCAGGGATTTTGCAATACCCATCCCCATTGAACCGAGTCCAATAACGGCAACATGATTAATCGATTTCATCGTACTCTCCTGATGTTGTGAATCTTTGTTATTGTGATACATGATTACACGATAAAATTCACATTCGAATGATGGTAATCACATAAATTTTATTTTTATCGATAAAGATTATTCTATTAATTAATTGTTTTTATTTGGTTTATTTATTTTCTGATTGCTTTTTTACTTCACATTTAAATGTGAAAAAATTTGTGATGTTTATCACTTTATTCACAAAATGGCACAGGCGTTACTTTAATTAAACTGCTTTCTTTATTGATTTGTTTATTTATTGATCAATAAAAATTTTTCCTAATTAGATGATAATTAAAAGAAAATTAAAATAGTGTTTTTGAGAACAGTGTTCTGGAAGGTTAAGGAATGATGGAGGGTTTTGTAATATTATCGCATCACACATTAATGGTAATCATGAGTTTTTTCTTGCTATGCCGAAAAATAACACCAACTCAAAGGGGGATCATTTTAGGAATTAAATCGGCCTTAAGTTTGCCATGACGGTATAAACCAGAGTCACAATAGAAATGACAATCCATGTGAATAGTGTCTTTTTTGTTTTTAGATTTTTAATTGCCCATTACTGGATGTATATGATGGATTGGTCTGTAAGAAAAAATAGTCAAAGTGATGGAAGAGAATAAGTTTCTACTATATCAGTATTAAAGAGTAATTCAGTGGAGATGATAGGTAAAATTGCAGATAAAAGTATTATGCTTATTATGATTTCCATAATAACTAGTTACATTACTCGATAATATAATTAACCTTTAAGCTACAATTGTTCTTTAATTTTAATAGGTTAACGATAGGTTTCTATAGGTTTAGATGATATTGATAAACTAAATAATGATATTGTGACGGCCCGCTCATTTCACTTTAATTAATCAACCCATTGTATTTTAAGGTTATTAATTTATTTTTAGAAAAATTTTCTCTAAATTTGTATAAAGTCATCGATTTTTAGAAAAAATTTTCTATTTCCCTATGGCATATTCCTTTTAGCAACAAATATAAATAAACACTTCGTTATCTTTCTATGATTGGGTTTTTAATAATGACTAAGAATATTGCTACAATTTTAATCCATGGTGGGAAACAGCAAGATACCGTTAATCATGCTATTTTCCCTGCAATCACAACCGCAAGTACCTTTGTTCAACAGAGCTTAACGGAGCATGGTGAATACTGTTATTCCCGTTGCAGCAACCCGACACGCTACGCTTATGAAACGTTATTAGCTGAAATTGAAGGGGGAACCTATGCAACAGCAACCGCTTCAGGGGTTGCCGCTTCAAGCTTAGTATTAAACTTATTACCAAAAGACTCCCATATTATTGCCATGAAAGGCGTTTATGGTGGAACCTTTCGTTTATTTGAGCGTGTTGCAACTGAAAATTGTGGTCACGAAATAGATTATGTTGACTTAAATAACCTTGATGAGGTTGCAGCTAAAATAAAAGGTAACACTCGCTTAATATGGATTGAAAGCCCAACTAATCCGCTACTTGAGTTAGTGGATATTACAGCAGTTTGCGCATTAGCAAAAACGCATAATATTTTGACGTGTGTGGATAATACATTTGCAACAGCATGGAACCAAAAGCCATTAGAATTGGGTGCTGATATAGTGATGTTATCGGCAAGCAAATATATTGGGGGTCACTCAGATTTAATTGGTGGTGCTGTTATTACCCAACGTGAAGATCTTGCAAGTCGCCTTGATTTTCTAAAAACTACGCTCGGTGCAATTGCTTCTCCTTTTGATTCATACCTCGCATTACGTGGCTTAAAAACATTGGCATTACGCATGTCAGCACAATGCAGCAATGCACAGCAAGTTGCAGAATATTTAGCTACGCACCCGAAAATTGAACACGTTTATTACCCAGGTTTACAATCACACCCACAATATCAGCTATGCAAAACGCAAATGCGAACTGGCGGGGCGGTGGTGACAATTAAATTAAAAGGCGATATTGAAGACACCAAAAATTTCTTATCTAAAGTCACTTATTTTGTGCTAGCAGAATCTCTCGGTGGTGTGGAAAGTATGGTAAACCACTCAGCGACCATGTCCCATGGCTCAATGACGAAAGAAGAAAGAGAAAGTATTCATGTTTACGATACGACATTGCGTTTATCGGTAGGCATTGAAGATATTAATGATTTATTAAATGATTTAGAAAAAGCATTATCTTAATTAAAATCAAAATAAACTATAATAAGAGAGCATCCCATGAATGATTATGGAATTTGGACCATTGTCACTCCAATGGTCACGATACTTTTAGCCATTTTTACACGCCAGGTTATTTTATCTTTATTATTGGGAATATTAGTCGGGTTTACCGTTATTAATGATCATAATATATTATTAGGAGTTAACGGAACACTTGATGGAATAATTAATACATTTGCATCACCAGGAAATACAAAAACAATCCTATTTATGGTTATGATAGGTGGCATTATGCGACTTGTCGTAGTCACCGGTGGTGTTAGGTCACTCGTTAGATTATTGACTAATAAAACCAAATTAATAAAGAATAGAAAAGCCGTTCAATTAATGGCGATGATTATTACATCATTAATTTTCATCGAAAGTTCAATTAACCAATTAATTGCGGGTGCGTCAACAAAAACACTCGCGAAGAATTACGGTGTTTCGCCAGAGAAAATGTCTTATATCGTGCAAACATCCTGTGTATCAGTGTGCTCGTCAGCGATGATAAACGGCTGGGGTGCAGCGATGATGGGGGTGATCGGTGTCCAAATTTCAAAAGGTTTTATTACCGGTGAGCCATTTGAGATTTTAGCGGGTTCGATGGTGTTTAATATTATGGCATGGTTTTCTTTAGCATCTGTTTTATTTTACATTTTCTCCAATTTTTCCTGGGGACCAATGAAAAAAGCTGAACTACGTGCTCATGAAGAATCGTTAACTATCTTATCTGAGGAACACTCGGAGCAAGATGATGAAGATATTATTGAACATCCAAATTGCCATACATCTTTAAATTTCTTTATTCCTATTTTATCCACAGTATTAATGGTGCCAGTTGCTTTATATATCACGGGTAATGGGGACTTTAGTAAAGGCAGCGGCTCAACATCCGTTTATTGGGGCGTCATGTTTGGAACCTTAGTTTCATTTGTGTGGTTCTTAGCTCGCCGTGTTTTAAATATCGAAACATTTTTTAAAGAGTTATACATCGGCTACGCGAGTATGGTGAAAATTAGCTCGGTGATGATTTTAGCTTTCTTGATGGGAACTGTTTCATCCGATTTAAATACAGGGGCTTATATTGCTACAGTGACTTCAGGTGTTATTTCCCCGGGCTTCTCAATTGGCTTTATTTTCTTAATTAGTGCTTTGATGTCATTAGCAACAGGGACATCGTGGGGGACATTTGCCATTATGATCCCAATCGGTGTGCAACTCGGTATTTCTGTGGGAATGCCAGTGGAATATATGATTGGTGCTGCTATTGCGGGGTCTATTTATGGTGATATGACCTCTCCAATTTCCAGTGATGCAATTGTGGCCTCCATGGCAACGGATTGTGACCATATTGAACATATTCGGACACAAATGCCTTATGCCACGGTTACCGCCGCATTTGCGCTGATGGTTTACCTCTATTTAGGTTTCACATATTAATCGGGATTATATTCAAATGAGTATACAAGAAAGGCTTTCAGCAATAGCAAAAATTGACTTATTACATACGGCAACGCCATTGATGAAACTGAATAATATATCTGAATATCTTGGTCGTGAAATTTATATTAAACGTGATGATATGACCCCCCTTGCCATGGGGGGCAACAAATTGCGTAAGTTAGAGTTTATTATTGCCGATGCCCTTCAGAAAAAAGCCAAGGTATTAGTCACGGCTGGAGCGATACAATCTAACCATGTTCGTCAAACGGCAGCGATTGCTGCAATGTACGGTTTAGAATGTGTCGCATTATTGGAAAACCCGCTGCAAAGCGGGAATTCCTTATTTTTAAATAATGGCAATAAACTCCTGACGGATTTGTTTAATACTCGCTGTTATTTTTGTGAAGAATTAACTGACCCTAATATGCAGATGAAAGAATTAATTGAATCATTGGGGCTAGAAAATGCATATGTTGTGCCCGTCGGTGGCTCGAATGCTTTAGGCTCACTGGGTTATGTGAGTTGTGCTTTGGAAATTGCACAGCAAAAGCCAAAAGAGATTGATTTTGCTGCGGTGATTGTTGCCTCAGGTAGTGCGGGGACTCATGCAGGATTGGCGATGGGGTTACAGGCCGTGTTACCGCAAACGCCCATTATTGGTGTGACCGTTTCACGCACGGTTGAACAACAGCAGCCTAAAATTGAAAAGCTACAACATGAAATTGGTGAGTTATTAAACCTCGTTGATTTTCCGAGTGTACAATTATGGGATCAATACTTTTCACCTGCTTATGGAGCTCCAAATAATAAAGGGCAGCAAGCCATTGAGTTATTAGCGCAAAAAGAAGGTATTTTACTCGACCCTGTATATACGGGGAAAGCGATGGCAGGGTTAATCGATAATATTTTAAAAGAAACCATTGAGGGCAATCAGCCGCTTCTCTTTATTCATACTGGCGGTTCACCTGCTTTATTTGCTTATTCTGAAATCAATGTAGCAAGTATTTAAACCTATATTAAGAATGTGATGTACCTATGAAGATTAATACTAAAGTTATACACGGTTACCCAATGACGGATAAATATACGGGAAGTTCATCTATTCCTTTGTACCAATCGTCAACTTATTCGCAAAGTAATATTGAAGAAAATTATGCGTATATTTATTCGCGTTTTTCAAATCCAACTCGTGATGCACTAAGCGAAGCTATTTGCTCAATTGAGAATGCGCAATTTTCTGAGGTTTTTTCATCGGGTATGGCTGCAATTAGTGCGGTCCTATTAGGGTTTAGTCAGGGAGATCATATAATTGCCTGCAAAAATATTTATGGCGGCACTTTTCAGTTAATGACTGAATTTTTACCTCGCTATGGTATTTCAGTGACATTTGTTGATGCGACAGACCCTAAAAACTATGCAGAAGCAATACAAGAAAATACCAAGGCATTCTACATTGAAACACCATCTAACCCGACACTGCAAGTCACAGATTTAAATGCAGTTATTGGCTTGGCAAAAAAGAATAATTTAATCACCGTATGTGATAATACGTTTATGACGCCGTTGTTGTCAGATGTGATTTCACTGGGTATCGATTTTTCTATTAACAGCGCCACCAAATTTATTAATGGGCACAGTGACGTTATTTTAGGGACGGTTGCGACAAATAACGCCGAATATGCAAAATGGCTACACAAATCCGCGGTGGCTATTGGCAGTATTGCAGCACCATTCGATAGTTGGCTGACAATGCGCGGTTTAAAATCAATGGCAATGCGAGTTGAGCGTTCTAGTGAAAATGCGCAAAAGCTTGCAGAATATCTGAACCAGCATTCGAAGGTAAAAACAGTATTTTATCCAGGTTTAGTTTCACATCCAAATCACCACATTCATATGCAGCAATCTAAAAATGGCGGAATGGTTGTATCCTTTGATTTAGGTAATGAAAAGAATGTGAAATTATTTTTAGATGCGATTCGTATTCCATTGGTCGCCGTTAGCTTAGGGGGAATTGAGTCAATTATTTCTTATCCTAAGATTATGTCCCATGCTTGTATCCCTGAAGAGGAACGAATTGCACAAGGTGTAACAGATGGGTTGCTACGTTTTTCGGTTGGTTGTGAAGATATTAGTGATTTATTGGCGGATTTAGATAACGCGTTATCGACGTTATAGCCAGAAGGCTTAATTTTTATTCCTCACTAAAATAGGTAAGACAATGAAATGTAAATTGTATCTTTTAGATATGGGCTTTTCGGACAAAAATTACCAAGGCGAAACCTTTTTTTGCCCAGATTGTACAATGCTAGAGGGAATACTGGCCAAGAATCCGAATTTAGCCAATTTTATTGAGGTAAGCTATATTCCTTTCGAGAAACCGCGAGAAGAGTTAGTGAGCCTTTGTGGTGAAGCAAATCAATCTCTACCTGCTTTAATATTGCCTGAAGGTATAACTTCTTCTTACCAAACAGGCTGTTATAAAAATACGGCTTATATTTCTGATTTAAACCAAATCATTGATTTCTTAGTGGATACTTATCATATCGCTAAGAAACATCCATAATTAAGACTAGCGCCCTAATGTTTTATAGGGCGCTTTCCATTGAATAAATAATAATACCAAGAGATTACAGATGAAGTTCTTTATTTGCTGGTGTTAATTGGGCTTCTTTTTGCAAGTATTTTAAGGTTTCTGTTGCCAATAACGCAGCGCCTTCATAAAAATCACAGCCACTTTCTAATTGCATTTTCTCCAAGTAACGATATACCCATGGTAAAAAATGAATTTCCAATAAATCATTCAGTAGTTCAGGTTTATTTTGGATGACCCATGCCGTTAATAAAAACAATAACCCCACATGGTCTTCTGGCTCACTGGAATTTAATTCAATATTAATTTGGTTGTTACGTAACCACGCTCTTAGTTCAAGAGTTGAAATACCAAATAAAACATTTTCTTTATCAAGATAGACTGAGCCCCAAGGCGGAGCAGGGAGCGCATTAGGGCCAATAAATAACCGCTCATAGGCTTCTTTTAGTGATTCAGACTGCTTAGCTTGGCCTTGAAATAACCGATCAATCCGTTGGCAATCATAATGTGCAGTGAGAGGCCATTCGGTTAGCCACTCGCTTGTGCTAAATAACGTAATGAGCCTGTTAACACGAGGGTCTGAAGGGTCATATGAAAATAGTGCGCCTAACGTTTGGGTGCACAGAGACATGTCATCTAATTGTTTTTGTTCCATACTGATTCGCTTCGTTTTTTAATTTCACTAAAATGGCTGAACTATTTGAATTTTAATAAAATTGAAGGGTAGACTTTAGATTATACTCGTTTGTATTGATAACAACATATTGATTTTTTGATTTTTTTACCTCCATAACGAGAAACTAAATATTGGCAACGAGAAGAGGGGGAAAGTATCCCCCTCATAAAGAGTCGTTAACCCGCCACAGCCATGCCAACGGTCATATGTAAACCGTAGAAAATCCCCCGGCCAATGAGCTCACCAAATATGACAAGCAAAACAGCAACCAATAAGCTGATAACTGATGGATTTCTCATTTTAACGTGAGGGTATAACCAAAAAGCCAAACCAAGAAATAAGCAGACGGTTCGCCATCCCATCAGTGAAGCATAGTCAGGAACTAACTGACTGGCTTTTTGTACGGAGCTTTGAATCGAACCGAGTTCATACCCTTGAGCGGTGACTAAAATACAGCTTGCAATAATACCGACAATGCTAATGAGGGCAAAAGAACGAACCCTGTTAATATCATAGCTAGCGACGCGTAATAGAAAAATGGCTAAGGCAGGGCCTGCAATTAAACTCGTTAGAATAAATTGCAAACTACCATATTGATTAAACCATGTTGGTACCGTTTCAATTTGATAAACGCGGGAAATTGCATAAATAAATAATGCCGCAGCAAACATGGTGACAATCAACCAAATTTGACCAAGTGCTTGAGGCATTTTTTTGAGAAATGAAATAAGCCAATATAATCCACCTAAAGCAAAAAAGGTGGCGCCGCTGACAATTTCATTACTTAATGCAGAATGTCCTACACGTATCATAGAATTAAAAGCGCGTAATGGTGAACCCATATGTAACATGGATAATAAAAAGCCAATACCCATTAACAACCATAGCCCAAACATGCTCATCACGATTTGGTGGTGTTGCTGCGTAGAAGGTTTAAGTTGTAAAACAAGTGCCATTAAAATAAAAGCACCCGCAACTGTTTGCCCAATAACAGTAAAGAGAATTAACGGATATTCATGTAAGCCAGCACCCATTTTATACCTCCTCCGGATTTGCGAGATAGCCCGTGGTATCACCAACAGGACGGCAATTAGCATTAAGATTTAAAACAATGTTAGGTTGGGTGTAATGTGCGGGCGGAAGAGGGGCAATTTCATTAATATTGCCATATTTTTCACGTAGCTCATCAATGGGACCAAAATCCAACGCACGTAGTGGGCAAGATTCAACACAAATCGGTTTTTTACCTTCAGTGACGCGTTCAAAACAGCCATCGCATTTAGTCATATGACCTTTTTCAGCGTCGAATTGTGGAGCGCCGTATGGGCAAGCCATATGACAATAACGGCAACCAATGCAAACACTTTCGTCAACGACCACAAATCCATCTTTACGTTTATGCATTGCACCGCTTGGGCAGACTTTTGCACAGGCAGGGTCGTCGCAATGATTACAAGAAATGGATAAATAATAGGAAAAAACATTTTGTTGCCAAGCACCATTTTGCTCTGTCCAGTCACCACCTGCATATTCATAAATGCGGCGAAAATGCACATCAGTCGATAAATTTTTGAAGTCTTTACAGGCAAGTTCGCAGGTTTTACAGCCCGTACAACGTTGTGTATCTATATAAAAACCATATTGTTGTGACATAGCGGGCTCCTTACAGTTTCGCAATTTCGACTAAATTAGTGTGTTGCGGATTTCCTTTCGCAAGCGGTGATGGGCGCTGCGTTGTCAGTACGTTGATACATCCACCTTGGTCTACTTTCGCACCAAACATATCCGCATCTAGCCAAGCACCTTGGCCCATTGCTGTTACGCCAGGCATAATTCGAGGTGTGACTTTGGCCGGAATATGTACTTCTCCTCTGTCGTTATATACTTTCACAATATCACCTTGTTCAATCCCACGGGCTTTAGCATCAATAGGGTTGATCCAAATTTCTTGGCGACAAGCTTGTTTTAAAATATCGATGTTGCCGTAGCTAGAGTGTGTTCTGGCTTTATAGTGAAAACCTGTCATTTGGAGTGGGTACTTCTCGCTTAATTTGTCTTGATGTCCCTCAAATCCTTTTGCATAGATTGGTAGTGGATCGATAACATCATCTGGGGACAGCTCCCAATTCTTTGAAATTTCCGCGAGTGCTTCCGAATAAACTTCAATTTTTCCTGATGGCGTTTTCAGTGGGTTAGCTTGTGGGTTATCACGAAATTCTTTAAAACCAATTACATGTTCATCCGGGCATTTATGTTTGAAAATACCAACCGTTTTCATTTCCTCATATGTTGGCATGTCAGGGAAACGCTCGCGGCTTTTTTCGCAGAGGTATTTAATCCATTCATGCTGAGTACGGCCTTCGGTAAAGGTTTTTTCAACATCTGGACCTAAACGTTTTGCAATTTCAGATAAAATTTCATAAATCGGTTTACGTTCAAATTTCGCGCTAGTGGCGGGTTGCCCTAATATCATATAAGACATGTTCCCTGCGGATTCGCTAGGGATTAAATCTTCTTGCTCAGTTGGCATTAAATCGGGCAGTAAAATATCGCAATATTTTGCTGATGCAGTCATAAAATGGTCAATGCCAACAATCATTTCGCATTTACTGTCATCTTGTAAGATTTCATGAGTACGTGCAATTTCGCTATGTTGGTTAATTAACGTATTGCTGGCATAGCACCATAAAAATTTAATTGGCACATCCAGCTTATCTTTTCCTTTGATGCCATCACGAGTCGCGGTCATTTCTGTTCCGCGCTCAATAGCATCAGTCCATGTAAATACGGAAATTTGGGTTTTTACGGGGTTATCGAGCATAGGGAACCATTCAACGCCTGAGTCATAAGTGCCTTCACGACAACCTGAATTTCCTCCGCTAATTCCTACATTGCCTGTAATAATGGCTAGCATTGCGATGGCTCGTACGGTTTGTTCACCATTTGAGTGACGCTGTGGCCCCCAACCTTGCACGATATAAGCTGGTTTAGCTTGCCCAATTTCACGCCCGAGTTTAATAATTTTATCTGCGGGGATCCCTGTAATGGTTGAGGCCCACTGTGGTGTTTTAGCCACACCATCAGCTCCAGTACCTAAAATATAGGCTTTATAATGTCCATTACGAGGGGCTGAAGGGGGAAGTGTTTTTTCATCGTATCCCACGCAATACTTATCAACAAAAGCTTGGTCAACCATATCTTCGGTAATAATGACGTAGGCTAATGCAGCGGCTAAGGCTGCGTCAGTACCTGGGCGTATTGGCAGCCATTCATCTTCACGGCCCGCAGCTGTATCGTTATAACGTGGGTCAATCACTATCATCCGTGCATTTGAACGTTCACGGGCTTGCTCGACATAATAAGTGACTCCACCACCACTCATTCGAGTTTCAGCGGGATTATTACCAAACATCACAACAAGTTTGGTATTAGCAATATCATCAGGGCTGTTGGCTTCCTGTGAACCATAAAGATAGTTCATACCTGCTCGAATTTGGGCGGTACTATAACTACCATAGCGGCTTAAAAACCCGCCGCATGAATTCATTAAACGATAAGGGACGTTAGAGTTGGTGATATTACCGCCATCAACACCAGTACCATACAAAACGTGGACAGCCTCATTGCCATAGTTTTTTAATGTATCACGCAAGCTATCGCCAACGATATCGAGGGCTTCTTCCCATGAAATTCGGGTAAATTTACCTTCACCTCTTTTACCCACGCGTTTCATTGGGTATTTCAATCTATCAGGGTGATTCATTCGACGACGAATTGAACGACCACGCAAACATGCACGAACTTGGTGGTTGCCATATTCATCGTTACCTGTGTTATCAGACTCGACCCAAAACACTTCATCATCTTTAACATGGAGTCGAAGTAAGCAACGACTTCCGCAGTTTACTGTACATGAACTCCAAACAACTTTGTCTTCAGTGGAAGTTGATGAAGAAGCGTTATTCATTGCTTTTGCATTAAAAGGGAGAGACAAGTTACCAACAGCTGCAAATAACCCACCTGCAGCGCCAGATTTCACGACATTGCGCCTTGAAATAGGGCTATTTAATAGTTTATTTTTTATATTCATTGAGATGACCCTTAATGACCATACTAAGTGTATGGCTTTCAATGGATCATCTTAGTCTAATAGTAAGATGATTTTTTGCGTAATATCAATTAATTAATATTTTATGGCGTGGTAACTTACGGGTAATAAAAAATTTTCATTAAAAAAAATTAAGTTTTTAATGTGTTGATAATAAAGGAATTTAATTTAAGGTGATTTGTGGCTTTAATCGTTTATTGTTAATGGTAAGTTGTGATTGGAAAATATTTCTCTATTTTTAATGATTGAATGCAAAATAGAGAAATATTTTATCTATAGGCTAAATAAATAATTATCTTTATTTATGTGATGTGACTCCGCTTATAAGGGATTTCACTCGGCTTATTATAGGTGTTTTTTATTGTTTTAATATGAATTTTCAATAAAACGTATTAACAGTAAGCTCGTTTTTTTATTAATCAATTAGAAGAAGTTTTTTGCAATAATAGAGTGAATGGTTTGGGTAAATAGAAGAAAGAATAAAGATAACACCGAATATGTTGATATTCGGTGTTACTGAGGGAATTAGGTGCGCTTTGTTATTGGCTTAATGGTTTTCGATTGCATTTCCTGACGTTCAAACCAGCGTACACGTAAAACATCGTATACCAGATTAAATGCATAAGTATAAAATAAGAAAAAGGCAAAAAAACCAACTTCTAAAATAAACGCATCCCAGAGCGTCATCTTTAATAATAAAGCCAACATTGGGACACCTAAAACAACGAAACTTAATTCGAAGCCAACAGCATGGGCAATACGTACTTTTGCAGATCTTGGGCCTTTTGATAAAGGCCAAAAACGGTCAAATAGCATGTTATAAAATAGGTTTAATAACATCGCGAGTGTGGAAAGTACGATCGCCACTGTTCCCATTTGGAAAATTGAGCGTCCTAAAACCCATGCACTGACCGGTGCAGTTATTGCAATCGCAATGACTTCGAATGAAACTGCGTGAAAAATTCGTTCAGTTAATGTTTTTGTATACTTGCTCATAACAACCTCAAACTTATAGCAAAATAGTGTATTAGTAAAAAAACAGGTGCAATTATTGGCGATTTTTACTATATATACAAAATGGCAGCCATCGATAAAACCGATACCTTATGAACTATTCCATTGAAACATTGCGTACCTTTGTAGAGGCGGCATCGCTAAAATCATTCTCTGCGGCAGCAAGGAAGCTCAATAAAAGTCAGTCCACGATCAGTAGCACGATAAGTGGTTTTGAGGATGATATGGGTTTTGTGTTATTTGACAGACAAGGGCGTGAATCTACGTTAACACTGGCAGGGAAAAAAGTGTTGAGCTTGGTTGAAGATATATTATCAGCGGATGAGCGTTTGCAAGCATTAAGAGTGGAATTATCGCCTGATATAGAACCACAATTAAGCTGCGCTTTTTCAGATATTTATCAGCCACCTCATGCTGAGCATATTTTAACAACACTAAATAGACAATTCCCTCATATTGAATTTGAATTTCTAATTGCAGAAAATAATGCGGTTATTGAGATGATTCAAAACCAGCAGGCTCATGTTGGAATGATGGAGTCGAGGACTGAATATCCTGCCGATATTTCTTTTTCACGTCTGCCTATTCAAGGTGAGCTTGGATTATATGTATTAAAAACGCATCCTTTAGCATTAGAAAAGGAGGTGACTTACCAGCATTTAACCATGACTCGTCAATTACGTTTGAGTAGCAGCAGCCAAATGATTATTAACAGCGAAAAAAATTGGCTAGCACCAAATTATTTATTGCTATTGGAAATGGCAGAGCAAGGCATTGGTTGGGCTATTTTACCCACATGGTTAGTTAAACAATTTGGTCATAATGTGTTAGTCAGTCTTAATTATGATTTATGGCCACGAAAGATTGATGTTGACTTAGTTTGGTCTAAAAATAGTCCTCCTGGTAAAGCAGGCTATTGGTTAATCAATAAATTATTGGCTGGAGAGGTTTAATATAGGTGTTATTTAGTATTAATAATGTGTATTAAGAACATCATATTTAGATTAAAAATCTAAATACTTCATGTAACAAAATGTTATCTTGTAAATAAACGTAATACTATTTTGATAATAAGACTCATGTGGCTAACCTAAATAAAACAAGTTCTGTTGTTAGCGTTAATTGAGAGGAAGAAAATGAAAAAATTATTAGTACCTACATTATTTGCTGTTGTATCTACTATGTCATTTGGTATTCATGCCGCTACAACTCAAGCTGTCAGTCAAGCTCAGAGCGCAGAGCATAAATTAAATGCTTATGAAGAAATTATGGTTGGTAAAGTTTGGACAACGACGGAAGCGTTGGACCAAGATAAAAAAGCTGTAAGCGCTGATGATAAGCAAGTGGCTAACTTCTTTGGCTTAGCTGAGTATTACCCTGATGGTACATTTAATATGACCACTTTCGATGGTAAACCGAAAATGAAAGGGGATTGGTCGTTTGATGAAAATGGAAAAACGCGTTCATTAACGGCGAAAAATGATAAGGGTGAAGTATTATTTACCCGGGTTGTTGAAAACGTCACAGTGACACCAGAAGAATATACTTACCGTATTTACCCTGAACAAGATAGCAAAGATAAGTACTTTGACATTGTTCATAAAGTTAAAAAATAGCTTTTAATTAATGCCGCCGAGTGCGGCATTAATTTTGGCGTAATATTGCAATATTTTTTATTTAAAACAGGTTTCTGCCCAACGTGCTAATCCAGCAGTGACGGAGCCAAAATCGTCGCCTTTTACAATCGGGATATTAGGAAGCTCTTGAGTAATAGCTTGGTGTAATATCGGCGAGCGAGCACTTCCTCCCGTGACAAAAACGGCATCAGGTTGTACACCACCTTGAATAACCGCTTCTTTCACCAGTTCAATCATTTTACTTTTGGGTGATTCAATAGACTCAACCATTTGGTCATAATGAATATTCACTTCTAATATTTCGTTCATTAGATTAATTTTCGCTAAATATTCAGTGCTATTTGATAAGGCAATTTTGGCTTCTTCCGCTTTACGAACAAGGCTATAACCTAATGTTTGGTTATAAACTTCCAGCAAACGAGCAATCTTTTCTGGTTCTTTGGCATCTTGTTTTAAGCGGGTGAGTGCTAATAAATTTGGCCTTGAATAAAATTCCTTTTGAGCTTCCACATTGTTAATGGCAATTGGGTTCCAAAATTGCAAAAATGGCATCTTTAGTCCTGAGAGTGATTGGCTCTCCATGCCAAAAGATTGCATTAACTGTTTTAAGGCAAGATAAATATCAAGATCATTTCCGCCTACACGTTGACCACTATGGGCTAATAACGATTGCGTTCTATCTTTAGTACCGCGGTAGCTAGGCCCCATTTGAATTAATGAGCAATCGGTTGTTCCACCGCCAATATCAACGACTAGGATTATCTGGTCATTATTTAGCGTTGACTCATATTCTAAACCCGCTGCAACGGGTTCAAATTGAAAGGCAATATTATGAAAGCCAGCCCGTTTTGCTGCGCGATATAAAATAGCTTCTGCTTGCTGGTTGGCCGTTTCGCCCCCACGGCCATGAAAGTTAATTGGTCGTCCAATAACGGTATCTGTAATCTGATTTTGTGTACTGATTTCAGCAGTATTTTTTATATTACACATCATGGCGCAAACCAAATCTTCAAAAAAGCTTATTTGTGTTTCATGTAAACCTGATGCGCCTAAAAATGACTTTGGCGATTTGACGTAATAGACATCGCGAGGGTCTTGTAAATATAAATCCAATGCAGCTTGACCAAACACAATGTCTTCAGGGGCTAAATCAATGCCTTCTTCTTGGTTAAACGCTATCGACCTTCTTAAAATTTGTTGCCCTATATCATTGGAAGGTGAAATTTTGCAATGGCGAAATAAATGTTCAGAGACGGATTCCCTCGTTGGCGCGCAAAGCGTCGATGGAATGTAAGCATGCTCACCCTCTAAAGGTAATAATTTAGGTACGCCATTTTCCATTATTGCGACAGCACAGTTGGATGTTCCATAATCAAAGCCAATAAACATCTCGCCTCCAAAAACTAAGTGACCAACGAAAAAAGGGGAAAGACTTTATATCAAGCGGCTTCGAATTACTATCAGAATAATAATTTTTATCCTGTTCTGCATTTAGCTCAAGGAAATCAGGGGAAATTCACGCTATTCTCATAAAATAAGCAATAATGAGACTGGGATGTTACGGAGAATAAATGAGCAACCAACAAATAGAATTAATGTCGACAATTACCTGCCCTGAATGTGGGAAATCTGAAACGGAAGAAATGCCAACGGATGCATGCCAATGGTTTTATGAATGTAAACATTGCGGCGTTTTATTGAAACCACTAAAAGGGGATTGCTGCGTTTTTTGCTCTTATGGTTCAGTTAAGTGCCCACCAATCCAAGAAGCTGCAATTATGGGTTCTCCCTCTTGCTGTTGCCAAAATTCAGATAGTTGCAAATAAAAATAAAGTCCCATGGCAGTAGGTGATCTTTAGTAATTGGTTCGCCAACTATTAGTAGTCACATTAACGTTACATGGGCTTTGTTGTTTTTTTTGAAAAAAAAGTAAGTCTAAGTATCACTAAAGCTATTAAGTATAAAGTTTATATTTGATATATGTGTTTCTTATTTTTTATTTAAGTTAAATTATAAATAAGAAGAGTAAAATATTTACGTTTTGTTAATTGTTGCAATATTTCTTCCAAAGAATATTAAAGTCATCATTTGGAAACTCTTTCTCATCACTGTCGATTAATGGAATGGAAACCACATTACGCCCATCTTGATGCAGGTATGTTTTAACAACAAATCGCTTAAAGCTATAAGTGTTTTGTGCAGTAAAAATAAGGACTTCTCCACAAACATAACCTAACATACCATGGTCTAGAGTTTCTCTTATCTCATGATATTTAACATTTTTATATTCTGCAGTCTTCGGAAAAGCTAAGAAGTCTTCCACTGCTTTTTGTGATTTAGAAACAATGTCTAAATCCGGAGTATAGTTACTCACAACGCCGCCAATGAAGGATGCGCCAGCAATAAGCCCCACGACTAAAAATGAAAATATTTTATTTCTCATAGTGTTTATTTCTATATGTAGTTATTTTAATTTTCCTAATGAACACGTAAATAAAGAAATACATAATAAGTAATATATATAAGTTCTATGGCTAAATTACTTGCATTTTTTACGTGCGCATATATAAGGAATGCTGATTGTATTAAATCTAGCATAAATTTTTTTTAAGTAATATAGGAAGGAAATAATGACAATCAATAAGAAACGAAAAATTACACATTTAAATAAATTGTCATTCTTTTGAGAAAGGAAATATCACTTAGTGATAGATTAACATGTATTAATACCTAACGTTAGTATTATTAAGGTTTAGAAGTAATGTTATTATTATTCATGATTTTTGCCATTTGAATGGCTTCAATAAGTTGTGCCCGATTAATCCGTGGGCTATTGCTATCGAGTAGAGTTTGCCAGATTCGAATGGCCTTATCATAGTCTGCATTCATAAATGCATCAGATGCAAGCAACATGAGTGCGGTCACTTCATTATTATCAAGACTGAGTGCTTTATTAATAACGGCTAAGGTATCATCTGTCAGGTGCTGGCCAGCTTGATAGTATAAAACAGTAGCAATAGCCGAATATAGTTGTGCATTTTCACCTGTATATTTTAAGGCTCTCTGGTAGGCAATTAGCGCATTATCAAAGCTATTTTGGTATAAATAATACTCCCCAAGAATTGCCCAAAGTTCACCATTTTTAGGGGATTGGCGAATATCATTTTGTAGGCGTAATAGGTCATTTTGTTCTTGTTCTAATGGCGTAAAGGCGTTTATGGGATCGGTAATACGTTGGTATTCATCATAAGTTAATTGAAAGCGGGGCAATAAAAAATAGCTTGCCGTAATACCTGCGAATAATACGATGAGTAAAGCATTGAGCTTGCGATTCCATGTGGTACGGTTTGGGTTTATTTCAGGTATTTCCAATAATTGCTCTGATTGGCTTACTGATGATTGTGGCGACCCTTGTTTTCGTTGGGTACGAATGGCGCGTATTAGGTAGTAAGAAATCAGACAAAATGCAAAAAAAGGTAATATCCAAAGAATGGCGGTGGTGAAATTAATAGGCGGATTGTACAGGACAAAATCGCCGTAGCGGTCAGTCATATATTGTACTATTTGGGTTTGGCTTTTTCCTTCAGACACCATTTTATACACTTGATGGCGCATACTGACAGCGGTAGGGGCGTTAGACTCTAATAGATTTTGATTTTGGCATTGAGGGCAGCGCAGTTGTGAGGCAATCTGCAAAGAATATTCTTGTTCTTCAGCAGAATTAAATTGCCAAGTATCGACAATTTGCGCATTTGCGACTGCTGAAATCAATAATAAAAATAGGGCGCGTAAGAGGTTAATCATGTTTTTTTCGCCCTCGAATCCAACCAAATAGCAGTCCTAGGCACATTAATATGCCACCGGCCCATATCCATTGAATACCATCTTGCACATAAAAGCGCATTGCATAATGTTGGTCACTGGTCTTTTCACCGAGCACAACATACCAGTTACGTAGCCATCCCCAGTTGATGCCAGGCTCTATCATTAATTGCTGACGAGCCAGATAAAAACGGCGCTCTGTCATTAAATCATGTTGAAATTGGTTCTCTTGAGTAATATGGATAATGGCTTTTTCAGTGGTGTAATTCGATTGTGCCGCGAGTTGTAAATCGGCAAATTTAAATTGATAGCCTGCCAATGTGATGGTTTGCCCAACCGCCAGATTAATGCTGGTTTCTTGACGACTACCGACTGATAAGGCAATACCTGCAGCAAAAATAACCACGCCAGTATGCGCTAATAAAGCCGGAAGCTGTTGGCGGATCATTTGGAAGGGTTTTAACCATAAGACCAATAAAACAGCCGTTAATAAACTACACGCGGTAGCGATAATAATACCTTGTGGCGCTAAAACTAGGCCAAGCAGTAAGCAGAAAAGTGCAATATAAAAAATACGTCGTTTTTTCTGATTGGGATTAAATGCATTTAATGTGATTACCAGCAACATTAGAATGCCAAATGGTAATAATGTCTGGTTGAAGTAAGGTGCGCCAACTGAAATTTTACCCCAGCCAAATAACGTATAAATCATCGGGTACAAGGTGCCCGTAAGTACAATAAATAACACCGTGACGAATAGGATTAATGTAAGTAATAAATAAACTTCGCGCTGTGTTTTTCCTTGATGCGTACTGTCAGCAACTTTGGCCTTCCACCCATAGATAAGTAAGCTGGTGAGGCTTAAAAAACTGAATAATATAAAGAGAGGAACGGCTCTTACATTATCTAATGCGAAAGCATGTACAGACATTAAAATACCGGAACGGACAATTAGCGTTCCTAATAATGAAAGAATAAATGTTGCGATAGCGAGTAATATTGACCAATGGCGATAAAGCCCATTTTTTCGTGATGCGGCTAAGCTATGAAGGAGTGCAGTAGCACTGAGCCACGGAAGTAATGATGCATTTTCGACAGGATCCCAAAACCACCATCCACCCCAGCCCAATTCGCTATAAGCCCACCATGAGCCAAGGATGATACCGAGAGTGAGTATACACCAACTTGGTACAAGAAAGCGCCAGCAAACCCAAGCGGTTGTTGTATTAAAGGCATTAGATAAGAGCGAGCCAATGACTAAAGCACAAACTAGAATTAACCCGCTATAACCTAAATAAAGAAGTGGGGGGTGTAAGATTAAGCCCCAATGTTGCAGCATTGGGTTGAGGTCACGCCCTTCAATTGCAGGAGGAAAAATACGAGCGAAAGGGTCGGAGTACAACACGATAAACAGCAATAAAGCCGCATTAACAATGGCGAGTAAGGTCAGCGTTAATGAAAATAATGGGTGCTTTTGCTGGCGGTAGCGCCACGCAAATAAGGTACTCCAAGCTGAGATAAACAGTAACCAGAGGAATAATGACCCTTCGTGTCCACCCCAAACGGCGGCAATTTTAATAGATAACGGAGAGAGTCGGTGGCTATGTTGAGCAACATAAACCACCGAAAAATCACTGTTAATAAAACTGACGGTTAAACAAATATATGCACTGAGTAATAGGATAAACTGCAAAGATGTCCAAAGCACGTTCTGAGACATTTGCCTCGGAACGTGTCTGAAGTGACCAATAAACCCAAATAGTGCTTGGAAACTGGTGAGACCCAGCGCCAGCACAAGGCAGATGAAACCCACTTCTGGGAGTATTAGTTCCAATTATCACCTTTATTCTTGAATAAATTATGCAACCGTCAATTGCCCTGCATATAACACAAAGAAACGCAGGCAAAATACGCCGAATAAACTTGCACTACTGACGAGTAAAATTCTTACTGCGCCGTGGCTTTTATCCACCCATTTTTTTAAAGCTAATGGGATAATAAAGCCGAAGCCAACCACACCAATCCAGAACCACCACGTCCAGAATCCGCCACCTAGTGCAGCAACTAATGAACGAATTTTACCGTCATCACCTAAGGCTAAGCCGACAAAAAAGGCCGCCAATAGGAATATCTCTAACCAAATCACAAAACCTTCTACGCGATGCAAAAAGGCAGATTCTGGGTTATGAATATTTTTGCGATAGCGTAACGCTAATGCAATTAATGACACGGCAATTCCTGACGATATTCCAGAGAATAGGAATAAAGCAGGTAATAATGGATTGTTTAAGAACGGATAAGACTTTAAGGCTGATAGCAAGAAACCCGTATAGGCCCCCAGTAATACCGCTAAAACTAGCATAATTATATCGAGAAAGCGCATTACTCGGGTGAGCATCGCTAAGACACGAGGAATGATGCTAAGTTTTGGCAGCCATTTTTGTTGCAAACCAATCAGTTCGGTTTCATAGATTTTAGCCAGCCAAACCACTAAGACGGCCATATACACTTGGAATAGCATGACCCCCATCGACATGACGGAGGTTGGGCTGTAATGAAACATCAATTTCCAAAACGTCCATGGACGTGTTAAATGGAGAATCAAAATCAATAAGCCCAGCACAATGGTGGTTGGCGCTAAAATCAGGGTTGTGCGCATTAAGGTGCTGTCGCTACCAGCGGCGTTAGGGTAGTACTGGCGCAATAACACAGCTAATACAACCAAGCCCGCAGAAATACCGATTAAAAATAGGTAAACCGCGATGGGCCAGTCCCAAACCAGTGATTCAAAATGGAAAGCAGAAGCGGTTGTCATTGGCTAACCTCCCCATATTTGAATGGAACTCGGTACATTTTGGGGTGAGTACCAAGTGCGATTTTGAATCGATAAGTGGGCTTCTCTTTCAACATCAAAGAAATATCACTCTTCGGATCGTCCAAATTACCAAATGTGAGTGCTTTGGTTGGGCAAGATTCAACACAAGCGGGTTGCTTACCATTTTTCAGATTGGTTTTTCGACAAAAATCGCATTTATCCGCTGTTTTATTGACTGGATGAATAAACCGCACACGGTAAGGGCATGCCGCGATACAGTATTGGCAGCCCACACACAAGTCAGGGTTTACATCCACAATACCCGTGGTTTTATCGATAAAAGAAGCGCCTGTTGGGCAGACATCAACACAAGGTGCACTTTCGCAGTGTTGGCATGAATGGCGAAAGAAACGATATTTGACATCTGGAAACTGGCCGATGGGTTCACTACGAATAATGGTTAACCGTGAAACACCCTCTGGGACTTGGTTTACCTCGCGGCACGCATCCATGCATGCCGTACAGCCGATACACAAATTTTCATCGTGGATCATACCGTAGCGAACGCCGTCTATTTTCATGGTGTTAGCTAGAGTGTGGCCAGCTATCCCTCCTACCGCCGCCAGTGCTCCTGAATAAATAATGAATTGACGACGAGAACAACTCATGGCTGCTCCTTACGCAATTTCACCGCTGCTGGGTTGAAAGCAGGGTTGTCGCGCTGCTCAGAGTGGCAATCAACACAGATCTTCACTTTGCCTTTATCGGTCAGTACCTTCATCGTATCTTGTTTTGGATGGAGGTCATGGCAACTGGCACAGGCCACTTTTGTCACGTGGACATCATGGGGCCAGAACGCTTTTTGCAGTTGTTCCGGTAAGTGACAAGATAAACAGACACTGTTTTGCTGTTCCACTGTATACATCGGGTTGTTGAAGCGCATAACATCTTTTACGCCTTCGCGGTGATCAGGCCCTGGGTTACCGTGGCAGTTGGTACAAGTCACGGGTAAGTTATTGTTTGGGTTGACCACTTCTGAGTGCGTGCCGTGCATACCTTCTTTGTCAGGTTTATGACAATCTAAACATGCACCATCAGCGCTGCGTTGCTGTGTGACAACCCAACGGCCATCAGCATTTTCTTCAGCAATTTGAGGTGTAGCGGAGGCGGCTGCTGCCCATAATAAGCCTGTTGCCAGCACCCCAGCAGTGAATAACGAACGTAGTACGCTCATAATTACTCCATTGGTTGTTTTGCCCCTTATCATCGGGGCAAATGCGGTTATTTGGCTAATAGGTCATTTTTACGAGCTTGTTCATCCCACTGTGGCACAACAGTTTTTAAGAACTCTTGTTTCTCAGCATTGATTTTTTGCATATCTAAACCAATGGCTTGTTGTGCTTTTTCTTTGGTGGAAATATCTGGGATGGCAATTTCATGAGTGATGCCTTTCGAACCGAGCAGACGAGCAAGTTTAGTTCGTGCATCAGCGGCTTTATCCATTGCACCACCTAACATGCGTAAACCTTCATCAGGGGCATGCATGTGGATACCATGAGACGCAATCGCTAAGTCCCAGCGCCATTGTGCATGGCGAATATCGGTTAGGATTGGTTTCATTTCGTCTTCAGTTGCACCTGCATCCCAAGCGGCTTTCGCCTCAAAGTGAGCTCGAACTAATTGATCTTCCACTTTGATTTTCATTTCTTGGATAGCGTGCTTACGCTCTGCAACGACATCTTGTAGCTGTTGTTTGCTTTGAGTGTGGCAGTTGCTACAGGTTTGCTCGAAATTGTCGAACGGGTTACCAATTTTATGGCTGGTATACAGTTCGCCTTTTTCGTTTTGCAGTTTCGGCATGTGGCAATCAATACAAGTCACATTATTTTTGCCATGAATACCCGCGCTCCATGTTTCATATTCAGGGTGTTGTGCTTTTAACAGAGGTGCTTTAGATAGTGTATTTGTCCAGTCGGAGAAACCGATATTGTCGTAGTACACTTCCATCTCTTCGACTTTGGTTCCGTTATCCCACGGGAATTTAACGGCTTTTTTGTCGCCAGAGAAATAGTACTCAACGTGGCATTGACCACACACCATGGATTGTTGGTCGAAACGACTGGCTTGGTCGAATGGTTTGCCAATGGTTTCCATCGCACGCTCTGCATAAGGGCGTGTTAGGGTCAGCTCAGGTTTCCCTTTCGCAAAATCAGGGGAGTCAGTTTTGTGGCAGTCACCGCAACCGAGAGCGTTAACGACTTCTGGGCCACCTTTTGCCCATTTGCCTTCAAAATAGCCATCTTCACCATGCTCTTGAATAAGTCTTGCGACATCGGGGCTTTTACAGCTCCAGCAAGCCATCGGTAAAGGGCCATCTTGTGCATCTTTTGGTGCACCTGTACGCAATGTTTCACGTACATCAATGATGGCATACGCATGACCCCGCGGTTTGTTATAGTCACGGGAGAATGGGTATCCTGCCCAAAGAATCACTAAACGCGGGTCTTCTGCTAGGGCATCTTCGCGGTTAGCTTGTTCAGAGGTTGCTCGCCAAGAATGATATTGGTCTGGGTGAGCGGCTTCGAAAGTTTCATTTCGTGTATTTATTGTGGAGGTGCCATCCTTAGTCGGAGTAGGGGTTTGTGCATGAACAGAGGTAAAGAGAAATATTCCTGCAACTAGACTCAGTATGCACAGTACATTATTTCTTATGTTTGCCATAAAAAGGGCCTCGAGTAATGTGAGCCAACCATCCCTTCATTTTTCGAGCAATTATTTTAGGGGGTAATCCTGCTCGAACGATTTTGGGTATTTTTTGTTATATAGGTTTGATAGCAAGCAGATGGATGCTATCAAGACATTGCCAACTTATATGTGTAACAAAAAACCACACAAAAAATATTGTTTTTGATCAAAAGATAATTTGGATTAAAGAAATAGAATGCAGATAAATAATAAATATGGAGTATTAAAGAAATTGCTATAGTTATTATTGACTAGTTTTAAACTGATCATTTTGGGTAATGACTTAGTAATGATTCTTATTTTTAAAAACGAAGTTCGTTTTATTTAGTTATTTGATTTTTATGAATAATATTATTTGGTGTAATCAGTTTTTTATTTCGCAAAGTAAAATAAGAAATAAATCGTGCGTAATATCAAAAAAATTGCAATTATTTTTTTCTAAAATGACATTGAATCTACCACTTTAGTGGTATGTTTTGGTGTTAATTTAAACTTAGAACATTAAAACTCGCGTCTAAATTAAATATCTATATTGATTGATTGTTAATGAATAATTAAAAAATTGTCTATATTCCCTGTTTTTAGTCATTTTGATGTTCAAAAGTTATCAAGAATTTGGATGCAGTGATTTTCAGTTGTAAGTGGTGTCATTACCCCTTTTACCTACTAGGTAGTATGTATTTTTCTAACCTCTATCGTTAATATTTCTCATAAATAATACACATATAAAAACTGCGGTTTATCAGTACTTTTTTACGATTTTGTTGGCAATGTAAAGGAAATAAACATGGTTGATCTCACCCGTCGGGGAGTATTAACTGGTGCGTGGCGTAATGCCGCTCCAGTGGTTCGACCGCCATGGAGTGGTAGTGAAGCGCACTTTATTGAAAAGTGTACCCGTTGCAACGCTTGTGTGGAAAGTTGTGAAACGACAATTTTGCAAGCTGGCGCAGGCGGATACCCTATTATTGACTTTAAACGTGGCGAATGTACCTTTTGCTACGCGTGTGCGACCGCCTGCCCTGAACCTATTTTCCTGCCACAACAAACCCAACCTTGGGATATCACCGTTTCTATCGGTCAGAACTGCCTTGCATTTAAATCTATCGAATGCCGCCGTTGCCAAGACAGTTGTGAACCTGAAGTTATCTCTTTTCGTCCGTCACTGGCAGGTATTTACCAGCCAAAAATAGAAACACAAGGCTGTACAGGCTGTGGTGCCTGTGTTGCAGGTTGTC
This sequence comes from Providencia sp. R33, assembly GCF_019343475.1. Classification (NCBI taxonomy): domain Bacteria; kingdom Pseudomonadati; phylum Pseudomonadota; class Gammaproteobacteria; order Enterobacterales; family Morganellaceae; genus Providencia; species Providencia sp. R33. The sequence continues at coordinate 435,771 of NZ_CP072453.1, forward strand.
CTGTATCAGCCATTACCGTGGAGCATGAACATGCACAGTAAATACCAAGTGTGCAGTTTGATTGTACAAATAAAAAGCGAACGAATATCTGCTGTGACCGAAAAAATAAATCAGCTTCCGAACTGTGAAGTGGCGATTAGCGCCCCTGAAAACGGAAAACTGATTGTCGTTGTTGAAGGGCAAGGCAGTAAAACGTTGTTAGATACTATTGATTTAGTACGCGATTTTGAAGGCGTGCTAGATGTTTCGCTGGTGTATCACCAGCAGGATGAGCAAGGTGAGGAAGATTATGAAACTCAGTCGTCGTAGCTTTATGAAAGCCAATGCGATAGCGGCCGCTGCTGCGGCGGCAGGTATTGGCACACCCAGTATTGCGAAAGCGGTCGTCGGTCAACAAGAAAGCATTAAATGGGACAAAGCCCCGTGCCGTTTCTGCGGCACAGGTTGTGGTGTTCTTGTTGGTACACAAAATGGCCGTATTGTTGCGAGCCAAGGTGACCCTGAAGCCCCTGTAAACCGTGGCCTAAACTGTATCAAAGGCTATTTCTTACCGAAAATCATGTACGGAAAAGACCGTTTAACGCAGCCAATGTTGCGCATGAAAGACGGTGAATATGATAAAAATGGCGAGTTCACACCGATCACGTGGGAACAAGCATTTGATGTCATGGAAGAAAAAGTTAAAACCACCTTAAAAGAAAAAGGCCCAGAAGGGATCGGTATGTTCGGTTCAGGCCAATGGACAGTTTGGGAAGGCTACGCCGCCTCTAAACTATTTAAAGGCGGTTTTCGTTCAAATAACTTAGACCCGAATGCGCGCCACTGTATGGCGTCAGCAGTCGTTGGTTTTATGCGTACCTTTGGTATGGATGAACCGATGGGATGTTATGACGATATTGAGCACGCAGATGCTTTCGTTCTGTGGGGCTCAAATATGGCCGAAATGCACCCTATTTTATGGTCGCGCATTACTAACCGCCGTTTATCTAACCCAGACGTACGTGTTGCGGTGCTGTCTACGTTCAAACACCGTAGCTTTGAACTTGCGGATAACGGCATTGTATTTACGCCGCAGTCTGACTTGGTGATCCTGAACTATATTGCGAACTATATTATTCAGAATAATGCAGTTAATCAGGATTTCTTGGATAAACACGTTAACTTACGCCGTGGTGCAACAGACATCGGTTATGGTTTACGTCCGACTCATCCATTAGAAAAAAGCGCTAAAAATGCAGGCTCTGATGCCTCAGAACCAATGACATGGGAAGAATATAAAGCCTTTGTTTCGGAATATACCTTAGACAAAACCGCAGAAATGACTGGTGTGCCAAAAGACCAGTTAGTCGAGTTAGCCGAGCTGTATGCGAATCCGAAAACCAAAGTGGTTTCTTATTGGACAATGGGCTTTAACCAGCACACTCGTGGTGTTTGGGCAAATAACCTTGCGTACAACCTGCACTTATTAACTGGTAAAATCTCTCAACCGGGCTGCGGTCCGTTCTCCTTAACGGGTCAGCCATCAGCCTGTGGTACAGCACGTGAAGTGGGGACATTCTCACACCGTTTACCTGCTGACATGGTGGTGACTAACGAAAAACACCGTGAAAAAGTGGAAGGCGTTTGGGGATTACCTGCGGGCACCATCCCAGAAAAAGTGGGTTTACACGCCGTTGCACAAGACCGTGCTTTAAAAGACGGGAAGCTGAATTTCTATTGGGTTATGTGTAACAACAACATGCAAGCGGGCCCAAATATCAATCAAGAACGTATGCCTGGGTGGCGCGATCCACGTAACTTTATTGTGGTATCTGACCCATACCCAACGGTTAGCGCATTGGCTGCCGACTTAATCTTACCTACCGCAATGTGGGTAGAGAAAGAAGGGGCTTACGGTAACGCAGAGCGTCGTACTCAATTCTGGCGTCAACAAGTTCAAGCGCCGGGTGAAGCTAAGTCTGACTTAATGCAGATGGTGTTATTCTCCAAACGCTTTAAAACTGATGAAGTGTGGCCAGAAGAGTTACTAGCGAAAAAACCAGAACTGCGCGGTAAAACATTGTACGACGTGTTGTTTGCTAACGGCGCGGTGACCAAATTCCCAGTGACAGAGTTAGCCGAAGACCAATTAAACGATGAGTCACGTGAATTGGGCTTCTACTTACAAAAAGGCTTATTTGAAGAATACGCAGGGTTTGGCCGTGGTCATGGCCATGACTTAGCGGACTTTGATGCTTACCACAAAGCTCGCGGTATCCGTTGGCCAGTGGTGGATGGCAAAGAAACTCAATGGCGTTATAGCGAAGGGAATGACCCTTACGTTAAAGCGGGTGAAGGTTACCAGTTCTACGGTAAACCCGACGGCAAGGCGGTAATCTTTGCTCTGCCATTTGAGCCTGCTGCAGAATCACCAGATAAAGAATATGACCTGTGGTTATCGACAGGGCGTGTCCTTGAACATTGGCATACCGGCAGTATGACTCGCCGTGTGCCTGAATTGCACCGTGCTTTCCCTGAATCGTTAGTGTTTATGCACCCACTCGATGCGAAAGACCGTGGATTGCGTCGTGGTGACAAAGTCAAAGTGGTTTCTCGCCGTGGTGATGTGACAACTATCGTTGAAACTCGCGGCCGTAATAGACCACCAAAAGGCTTGGTGTACATGGCGTTCTTCGACGCAGCGCAATTAGTGAATAACTTAACACTGGATGCGACTGACCCACTTTCGAAAGAAACGGACTACAAAAAATGTGCCGTTAAACTGGAAAAGGTGTAATTGCTCATGCCCCAGAAAACTAATCCTAACAAGGTTAAGTCCCAGAACAGTCGCCGTCGCTTTTTGCGTGATGTAGGTCGCGCAGCAGGTGGGTTAGTGGCTGTTGGCGTGGTACTGGGGCTTCAGCAACAAACCTCCCGAGCGAGCGGTGTGAGACTTCGCCCGCCGGGTGCGCTGAATGAAACGGCATTTGCCAGTGCCTGTGTGCGCTGTGGTCAATGCGTTCAAGCCTGCCCTTATGACATGTTGAAATTAGCCACATTGGCATCAGGTCTGGCAGCGGGAACACCGTATTTTATCGCCCGCGAAAACCCGTGTGAAATGTGTGAAGACATTCCCTGCGCGAAAGTGTGCCCAAGTGGCGCGTTGGATAAAGACATTGAGTCTATCAATGATGCGCGTATGGGCTTGGCTGTGTTACTTGACCAAGAAAACTGTCTGAATTTCCAAGGGTTGCGTTGCGATGTGTGTTACCGCGTTTGTCCGCTTATTGACGAAGCTATCACATTGGAACTTGAGCAAAACCATCGAACAGGTAAACACGCGCGTTTCTTACCAACGGTAAACAGCAATTACTGCACGGGGTGCGGTAAATGCGAGCAAGCTTGCGTGTTGGAAGAAGCGGCTATCAAAGTGTTGCCAAGAGATTTGGCGAAAGGTGAATTAGGCCATCATTACCGTTTTGGTTGGCTGGAGGGAAACAATGGCAAATCGTAAACGCGACGCCGGACGTGAAGCTCAGGCAAAAAAAGGGTGGTGGCAGAGCCACAAATGGTTGGTATTAAGGCGTGTCAGCCAATTATTGGTGCTAGCGATGTTTTTGAGTGGTCCATGGTTTGGTGTGTGGATATTACACGGGAACTATAGCAGCAGCTTATTGTTAGACACAGTGCCATTGACTGACCCACTGATTACGTTAGAGAGCTTAGCAAGTGGTTACTTACCAGGGATCTCTGCGCTGATCGGTGCCGCCATCGTGTTCGGTGTGTATGCGCTATTAGGTAAACGCATTTTTTGCAGTTGGATTTGCCCTGTTAATCCGATAACTGACGCCGCGGCATGGCTGCGTCGTAAGTTCGACCTGAACCAATCTGCCACCATTCCACGCTACATTCGTTATGTGTTGCTGGTGGTGATTTTAGTGGGTTCAGCGGTGACAGGCACGTTACTGTGGGAATGGCTAAACCCAGTTTCATTAATGGGGCGCAGTTTAATTTTCGGTTTTGGAAGTGGCGCATTGGTTTTAGTTGCGCTGTTTTTATTCGATTTATTGGTAGTGGAACATGGATGGTGCGGTCACCTTTGCCCATTAGGCGCACTGTATGGTGTCGCGGGTTGTAAGGGCGCACTAGTCGTCACAGCGGTCAATAAAAAAGACTGTAGCCGCTGTATGGATTGTTTCCACGTTTGTCCGGAGCCGCAAGTGTTGCGCGCACCGGTCCTAGATAAACAGGCCCCAGCTCTGATTTCCGATAAGGACTGCATCACTTGCGGTCGCTGTATCGACGTCTGTTCTGAGGATGTTTTTAAAATAACACTACGATGGAGCTCGGGAGCTAAATCATGAAAAATTCAGTCCTGAAAAAGACGCTAAGCCGCGCAATCGCAGGTATGGTCTTTGTTGTCAGCGGTCTAGTTTGGGCTGCTAACGGTGTCGATTTGAGTCAGTCACCTGAAGTGTCTGGTACGACTGAGGGAAGTATTCATATTCCTAAAGAGCAAGAAAGAATGGCACTAAACTATGTGAACCAGCCGCCGATGATCCCACATAGCGTGGATGGCTACCAAATTACCACTAACACAAACCGTTGTTTACAGTGCCACGGTGTTGAAAATTATCGTACTACAGGTGCGCCGCGTGTGAGCCCTACACACTTTATGGATGCTACGGGGAAAGTATTGGGTGAAGTTGCACCAAACCGTTATTTCTGTTTACAGTGCCATGTACCGCAATCCGATACGCCGGCTATCATTGATAACACATTTACCCCATCCAAAGGCTTTGGGAAATAAGGGGGAATTATGGCAAATAATAACGAAAAACCAACAACGGGCGACAAGCCGAAGAAAAAAGGCGTGTTTGGGTTAATTAGACGTGTATGGCAGTGGTGGCGTAGACCAAGCCGCTTAGCATTAGGCACATTATTGCTAATTGGCTTTGTCAGTGGCGTGATTTTCTGGGGCGGTTTCAATACGGGTATGGAGATGGCAAATACAGAAGAGTTTTGTATTAGCTGTCACGAAATGCGTGAAAATGTCTATGAAGAATATATGGATACAATTCACTATACTAACCGTAGTGGTGTTCGTGCAACTTGCCCAGATTGCCACGTTCCTCACGAATTTGGCCCGAAAATGGTGCGTAAAATTCAAGCCAGTAAAGAGTTATATGGGAAAATTTTTGGCATTATCGATACACCGCAAAAATTTGAAGACCACCGTTTAGCCATGGCGCAAAGTGAGTGGCGGCGTATGAAAAACAATGACTCGCAGGAGTGCCGTAACTGTCACAATTTTGAGTATATGGATTTCACTGCCCAAAAAGGGGTAGCAGCCAAAATGCATGATCAAGCCGTTACGGATGGTAAAACCTGTATAGACTGCCATAAAGGGATTGCACATAAGCTGCCTGATATGCGTGAAGTTGAGCCGGGCTTTTAATCGGGAGTTATCGTTTTATGATGAGTTATCTTAATGAATTATAAGTGATGATCACGAAATAGGCTGATTATGCGTAAGAGTATAATCAGCCTAAGTTATATTTGTGTTAAATCAATATCTTTGCTTTTTTAATGTGTATTGTATGATGCTGTCACTCAGCATTTACTAACAATATAATAAATCAGGGTAATTAAACTATGTGGAAAAAGCTTCATCAACTTGCCATCCCCGTTAACCTTTACCGGTTATGTGGGCGTCTAGTACCGTGGTTTATTATATTAAGTGTGATTTGTTTAGCGGTAGGTTGGGTCTGGGGCTTTGGTTTTGCACCGACCGATAAAGTGCAAAGTGAGAGCTACCGCATCATGTATATCCACGTGCCTGCTGCGATGTGGTCAATGGGGATTTATGCCACGATGGCTATCACGGCCTTTATTGGGCTGGTGTGGCAGATGAAAGTGTCTGAACTGGCGATTGCCGCGATGGCACCAGTTGGCGCGGTCTTTACTTTCATTGCATTAGTCACTGGCGCGACATGGGGTAAGCCGATGTGGGGCGCTTGGTGGGTGTGGGATGCACGTTTAACCTCTGAATTGATTCTATTTTTTCTGTATGTGGGCGTTATTGCGTTATGGCATGCTTTTGATGACCGCCGTACTGCGGGTAAAGCCGCGGCGATTTTAGTATTAATTGGCGTGATTAACTTACCTATCATTCATTACTCTGTGGAATGGTGGCAAACGCTGCATCAGCCGTCGACACGCATGCAAGAAAGTATTAACCCAGCAATGCGTACACCTTTACGCTTAGCTATTCTTGGGTATCTATTCTTATTTATCTCTTTAACACTCATCCGCTTACGTAATCAGTTATTGATCCTCGAACGTAACCGCCCTTGGGTGCTCGATATTGTGAAAAAAGGAGGGCGCCCTCAATGACCAGCGCATTTGCATCTTGGAGCGATTTTTTTGCAATGGGAGGCTATGGGTTTTATGTCTGGTTGGCGGTGGCGCTGACCTTAATTCCTATTTTGCTACTCTGTGTGCATACCGTTATCCAACGAAAAATAATTATTAATGCCATTATTCAACAGCAAGCTCGCGAACAAAGACAAAAAGCCGCAAGAGCGCGTAGGGAGGGGATGTGAATATTCGTCGTCGTAACCGACTTTGGTTAATTTGTTCCATCATTATTGGTGTTGGCTTAACGCTAGCGCTGATCCTCTACGCACTGCGCTCAAGTATTGACCTCTTTTATACACCAGGTGAAATCATTTATGGTAAACGTGAAACTCAGCAAATGCCTGAGGTTGGGCAGCGTTTACGTGTAGGTGGCATGGTAATGCCGGGCAGTGTTGTGCGCGATGCTGATCCAAAATCATTAAAAATCACCTTCACCGTTTATGATGCAGAAGCGGAAATTGATGTCAGTTATGAAGGCATCTTGCCAGACTTATTTAAAGAGGGGCAAGGCGTCGTTGTACAAGGCGAATTACAAGAAAATAACCATGTTTTAGCGAAAGAAGTGTTAGCAAAACATGATGAAAACTATACGCCACCAGAAGTGGAAAAAGCGATGCAAGAAAACCACCGGAGACCTGCCGCAGCCTATAAGGAAAATGCGTCATGATCCCAGAAATTGGTAGCATTTTACTGTGCTTAGCGCTAGGCCTTGCCGTTTTGCTGTCCATCTACCCATTATGGGGAGTGGCGCGTAACGATACACGCTTGATGGCTTCATCGCGCCCATTGGCGTGGTTACTGTTTCTTTGTGTGACGGGGGCATTTCTTGTTCTCGTCAATGCGTTTGTCGTAAATGATTTCTCTGTCACCTATGTAGCGAACAACTCCAATACTCAACTACCGATTTGGTACCGTGTTGCCGCAACGTGGGGTGCTCACGAAGGTTCCCTGTTGTTATGGGTCTTGTTGATGAGTGGCTGGACATTCGCAGTCGCGCTGTTTAGCTATCGCATGCCGCTGGATATCGTTGCTCGTGTACTTGCCGTGATGGGGATGGTGAGCGTCGGTTTCTTGCTGTTTATCATTTTTACCTCAAACCCATTTTCACGCACATTACCGTCGTTCCCAATTGAAGGGCGCGACCTGAACCCATTGTTACAAGACCCAGGCCTTATCTTCCACCCACCTTTATTGTATATGGGGTACGTGGGCTTCTCGGTGGCATTTGCCTTTGCGATTGCGGCCTTGCTCAGTGGGCGATTAGACAGCTCCTTTACCCGCTTTGCACGTCCTTGGACGATGGCGGCATGGTTCTTCTTAACCCTCGGGATCATGTTAGGCTCCGCATGGGCATATTATGAGCTTGGTTGGGGCGGCTGGTGGTTCTGGGACCCAGTAGAGAATGCCTCTTTTATGCCATGGTTGGTGGGAACGGCGTTGATCCACTCCTTATCAGTGACGGAGCAACGGGCGACATTCAAAGCATGGTCATTGCTCTTGTCGATATTTGCCTTCTCATTATGTTTACTCGGCACATTCTTAGTGCGATCAGGCGTGTTAGTTTCCGTGCATGCGTTCGCCTCAGACCCATCCCGCGGGCTATTTATCTTAGCATTTATGGTGTTGGTGATCGGTGGCTCGTTGCTCGTGTTTGCATTACGAGGTCATAAAGTGCGTTCACGGGTTAACAATGCGCTGTGGTCACGTGAATCGATGTTACTGGGCAATAACGTGATTTTAACTGCGGCAATGCTGGTGGTGCTGCTCGGTACATTACTGCCGTTAGTTCATAAACAAATTGGGTTAGGTACCATTTCTATCGGTGAGCCGTTCTTTAACACCATGTTTATTGCATTGATGGTGCCATTTGCCTTGTTATTAGGGATTGGGCCATTGGTTCGTTGGGGGCGTGACCGTCCTGCGGCGATTAAAAAAATGCTGATTATTGCAACGGTGATGACGCTGATTCTGTCATTTGCATTACCTATGCTGATGGAAGACCGCGTTGAAGCATTAACCGTTGTCGGTTTGATGATGGCGATATGGATTGCCATTTTAGCGTTCGCTGAAATGAAAGTGCGCATCAGCAAAAAAATCAAACTGACCTCAAGTTACTGGGGCATGGTATGTGCTCACTTAGGCTTAGCGGTCACCATTGTTGGGATCGCCTTTAGCCAAAATTACAGTATTGAGCGCGATGTGAAAATGAAACCGGGAGATAACATTGCTATTCACGGTTATACCTTTACGTTTAATGGTGTGCGTGAAGCAGATGGCCCGAACTACCAAGGGGTTATCGGCAGTATTTCCGTCACCAAAAACGACAAAGTGGTTAGCATCTTAATGCCAGAAAAACGTTTTTACAGCGTCAGTCGTGCCGTTATGACTGAAGCGGCGATTGATGGCGGTATTACCCGCGATTTATACGCAGCCCTCGGTGAGGAAGTTGATAAAAATACGTGGACTATGCGTTTGTATTATAAACCATTTGTTCGCTGGATCTGGTCAGGTGGTGTGTTAATGGCAATCGGCGCGTTGTTCTGCTTGTTTGACCCACGTTATCGTCGTCGCAAATTGCAAGGGGAAACAGCATGAACCGCAAAGTCTTTTTAATCCCTTTTATTATCTTCGCAGGGATAGCTGCGGTATTGCTGTGGCAGTTGATGCGTAATGCAGAAGGGGATGACCCGCGTTTATTGGAATCAGCATTAATTGGTAAGCCTGTGCCTGTTTTTCGCTTGGAATCGTTAGAAAACCCCGGAAAGCATTATGAGTCGGAGGTGTTAACGCAAGGCCAGCCTATCTTATTGAATGTTTGGGCAACATGGTGCGTCACTTGCCGTGCGGAGCACCAGTATCTCAACACGTTATCCGCGCAAGGTGTGCGTGTGGTTGGCTTAAATTACAAAGACAAACGCGACAAAGCGGTTGTGTGGTTGCGCCAGTTGGGCAACCCTTACGCATTGAGTTTATTTGATGGTGAAGGCATGTTAGCGCTTGATCTCGGGGTTTATGGTGCGCCAGAAACCTTCCTGATTGATGGCAATGGTATTATCCGTTACCGCCACGCAGGAGCCATGGATGAGCGTGTCTGGGAAAAAGAATTCAAGCCCCTTTGGGAGCGCTATAACCAGGAGGCGAACCAATGAGGTATTTACTCGGTTTATTGATGTTGGCTCTCAGTGCAACAATCACGTATGCCTCTACGGAAGTGTTTACGTTTGATAACGAACAGCAAGAGCAGCAATTTCGTAAGTTAACGGAAGAGTTGCGCTGCCCTAAGTGCCAAAATAACAGCATTGCTGACTCTAACTCTATGATTGCATTGGATTTGCGTCAAAAAGTGTATGAGTTGATGAAAGAAGGCAAAAACCGTGATGAAATCGTCGATTATATGGTGGCGCGTTATGGTTACTTTGTTACTTATAACCCACCATTAACGCCATTGACGATGATGTTATGGGGGCTGCCATTTGCTGCGATTATCATTGGTGGTTGGATTATTTTTGCCCGTTCAAAAAAACGCGTGCGTATCAAGCAAGTGGAAAACGGGGAAGAAGATGAAATTCCGGAAGCTTCACGTGCGAGTTATTGGGTGTATCTACCAGGCGCATTGATTGCACTGGGTGTTGCTGCGGGGGCGTATTATCAAGTAGGCAGCTATGAAAAAGTTGCGGATTGGAATAATGCTTATCAACAAGCACCAGCCTTGCTGGATAGAGCCTTAGACCCGTCAGAGCCACCACTGAATAATGCTGAAATGGAGCATTTAGCATTAGGCTTGCGTACTCGCTTACAAGAAGATCCGCAAAATATAGAAGCATGGGTGATGTTAGGGCGCATTGGTATGGTGCTGGGTAATGCAACTATGGCAACCGATGCGTATGGCCGTGCGTATCGCCTTTCACCAAAAGATGAAAATGTGGTGATTGGTTATGCGGAAGTTTTAACGCGTTCTTCAGACCCAGAAGATAACCGCCAAGGTGCAGAGTTACTGAAAAAGCTGATTGCAGAAGATCGCACGAATGTAAAAGCATTAAGCATTTTTGCTTTCAATGCATTTGAGCAAGAGCGTTACGCAGAGGCGATTTCAGCATGGCAAATGATGTTAAAACTGTTACCTGAAAATGATCAGCGCCGAGCGATTATCGAGCGCAGTGTAGAGCAAGCACTGATGATGGTGCATGAAAAGAAAGGCATGCCTGCGGATAAGTAACATCAGTTTGGTCAATATGATTTAAACGGGGGCGTAAGTCCCCGTTTTTGTTTTTATAGTTTTAAGTCCATTCAAGTCACGTTAGCGCCTTTAGAGAATAATTCTTTGCTTCAAGGGCGTAAAACATCACAATCCCACTTAACCCACCTCTGCCATGGCCCTCAACTTCAATCAGTTCTTGCTTTTTATTTTTGTGAATTTATTGAACTGTGAATATCATCACAAAGAGACACTTCTTTTTTGTCGATAGACTGCGACGATGAATAAGCATATTTATTATAATTAAATTTAAACAATGCAGGGTAATAGGTTGATAATTTGGCTTTAAAATAAACAATAAACTGTTTATTTTTAAATTAAATAATTAAAGAAATGAGAGTTAATGTTTTCTTATATTTATTGTGGGAAGTTAAAATTCAATTAAATTAATTAATCAATTCTAATATTATATTGATAATAATATCACATTTGGCTTTGGTTGTTCTTTTTTGGTTTTTTTTGTTTTTATTTTTATGCTTTTTGCTTTTTTTTGCTTTTGAATGGGAAGGTATGAGTATAGTCACATTAACGTAACAAGGTATAAATTAGAGTAAATGCCATGAGGTAAAATGGCATGAAAGCAGAACGACATAAGAAAATAATTAATATTTTAAAAAATATAGGCTCAGCAAAAGTTTCTGTTTTATCGAAAGAACTTAATGTCACAAAAGAAACCATTAGGGCGGATTTAAATTCTTTAGCAAAAAAAGGAATTATTAGCCGTTGCCATGGTGGCGCATATATCGAATTTGAAACCCTAGACAAAGTTGCTAAAAAGGAAATTATTCAATTTCTTGAGTGCAATGAAAGTTTTAATGAAAGAACAGATAAGGATGATGCCGTGTTAGGTAAAGTATGTGTATTAGGTTCATTTAACGTTGATATGATTAGTTATTTACCTCGTCTTCCTGAAGCGGGTGAATCATTATTGTCGAATAAATTTATTTTTTCACCAGGTGGAAAAGGTTGTAACCAAGCATTAGCAGCAAGTTATTCTGATTCACCTGTGCATTTTATTACTAAAATAGGGACGGACCAATTTAGTGAATATGCAATAAATTTTATTTCTTCGTCAAAAATAAAAACATCAACAATATACCAAACCGAAAAATACCAAACAGGAACGGCATCGATATTTGTCTCTGAAAACAGTGGGGAAAATATTATTTCTATATATCCAGGTTCAAATATGGATATTACTGCGGATGAAGTTAAAATCCAGAAAGACAAAATTATAAACTCAAACATTATACTCCTTCAATTAGAAACGAATATTGAAGCATTAAGTGAGATAATAGAAATTGGCAATGAATATAATATTCCGATTATCTTAAATCCTGCGCCTTACAATAATATCGTAAATGAGCTAATTGGAAAGATCGATATTTTGACACCGAATGAAACAGAAGCAAGCTTGCTCTCTGACATCAATGTTGTGGACATTGAAACTGCCAAAAAAGCAGCTGAAATTATCTATAACAAAGGCGTAAAAAAGGTTGTCATTACACTCGGAAGTAAAGGCTCTATTGCATTTGATGGTAATAAGTTCATTTATTCTCCGGCTTACACTGCCGTTGTTAAAAATACGGCGGGTGCAGGTGATGCATTTAATGGTGCTCTTGCAGCTTCATTAGCGAAAGGGAAACAATTTTCTTATGCCTTACGTTATGCATCAGCATTTTCATCCCTTGCTGTTGAAACAAGCAACGCTTCAGAAATGCCTGAAGATATTAATGTTATGCATCGTATTAATCAAACAACCTACTCACAGGTTGTGACTCAATCCCCTGAATAAATTAATATTCTGAAACGAGGAAAAAAATGAAAATTTTATTTATTGGTGAATCATGGCATATCCATATGATCCACACAAAAGGTTATGACAGCTTCACATCAAGCAAATATGAAGAAGGCGCTACATTTTTATTAGAGTGTTTAAAGAATAAAGGTGTAGAAATTGATTATATGCCTGCCCATACAGTACAAATGGCATTTCCGAAAACTGTCGAAGAATTAGAGAAATATGATGTCGTTGTAATCAGCGATATCGGTGCTAATACATTCTTACTGCAAAATGATACTTTCTATAATATGAAAGTATTACCAAATGCATTAGGACTTATTAAGCAATATGTTAGCCAAGGTGGCGGCTTATTAATGATTGGCGGTTATTTATCCTTTATGGGTATTGAAGCGAAAGCGAATTATAAAAATACGTTATTAGCAGAAGTATTACCGGTTGAAATGCTAGATGGTGATGACCGTGTGGAAACACCTGAAGGTATTTTCGCAACACCAGAAAATACACAACATGACTCAATTAAAGGTTTTGGTAATTGGCCGATGTTCTTAGGCTATAACAAAGTTAAGCCAAAAGAAAATACAGACGTTGTTTTAAATATTGGTGAAGATCCATTATTAGTCTTTGGCCAATACGAAAGCGGAAAAACAGGTTGTTTTATGAGTGACTGTTCGCCGCACTGGGGAAGCCGCGAATTTATGGCTTGGGAACATTATTCAGATATGTGGGTAAATATCCTAAAACAAGTCGCACGTTAATTAATTCTTTAAAAGCAAAAAACCAAAAAATAAAGAAAATAAGTGCTGGATTCTATTCAGCACTTTGTAAGCCGATTACAAAAATAATGACTCATAGTCAAAATCCAAAAGGAATATTTTATGAGTGCTAAAAGTTATTCTACTCCGTTTTTAATGATAGCGACGGTATTAGCCGGTATGTTATCGCCAATGCAATCCGCAGTGAATGGGCAGCTCGGTGATGTTTTAAAAGATGGTAATGCGAGCGCAGTTATTTCATTTGCCAGCGGTTTGGTTGTGATGTTTTTTATCATTATTGCGAAAAAACAAACCCGTCAACAATTTGCAGCAATTCCGAGTTTAATTAAAAACAAGAAAATTCCACTGTGGAACTGGTTTGCAGGGTTATGTGGCGCAATGGTTGTGTTTTCTGAAGGGGCATCAGCCAGTGCATTAGGCATTGCAACCTTCCAAACAGCATTGATCTCAGCATTATTACTTTCTGGGCTATTATGCGACCGTTTTGGTATTGGTATCGATGAGAAAAAACCGTTTACCATGTTTCGTGTATTAGGTGCTGTATTTGCTGTTGTTGCCACTTTATTTGTGGTGTCACCACAGTGGCATTCTAGTTCAGCAATTTATTTAGCTATCTTGCCTTTCTTAGCAGGTCTATTGGCTGGCTGGCAGCCAGCAGGTAACTCCAAAGTTGCGGAAGCGACAGGCTCAATGATGGTTTCTATCACGTGGAACTTTATCGTTGGCTTTACTGTTTTAACGATTGCGTTAGTAATTCGCATGGCATTAGGGCATCTAACCCTTGAATTACCGGGTGTTTGGTGGATGTATTTAGGTGGTCCATTAGGCCTGATGTCGATTGCATTAATGGCTATTTTAGTTCGCGGTTTAGGTTTATTGATGTTAGGTGTAGCTTCAACGGCAGGGCAGTTACTTGGCTCCGTATTAATTGACCTTCTGTTACCATCCCTCGGTAATACCGTCTATTTAGTCACTATCATCGGTACCGTATTTGCCTTAGTGGGGGCGATTATCACCACCATTCCTGAGTTTAGAGAAGCAAAAGCGACAAAAGCCGCAGGAGTATAAAGATGAAAGGGTATATCCAAACAGTGACGGGTCCTGTTAAAAAAGAAGAAATGGGACTGACATTGCCACATGAGCATCTGTTTAACGATTTATCAACGGTTGTCGATGAGCCATTTTATGACTTTTCGCATGTTCTAGTTGATAAAAAAGTAAGCGCAGATATCCAATGGGGACTTAAACATGACCCGTATTGCTGCTGCGATAACATGGATAAAAAACCCATTGAAGATGTCATTTATGAAGTGAATAACTTCAAAGAATTAGGTGGCAGAACATTAGTCGATGCAACAGGTTCAAAAGCGATTGGCCGTGATGTGCACCAATTACGTGAAGTAGCGATTAAAACGGGGATTAACGTAGTCGCTTCTTCAGGTTTATATATCGAAAAGTTTGAAGGTGATCGCCTCGTTAATGACATCGATGCCATGGCTAAAATGATTGATGATGAGCTGAATATTGGGATTGATGGGACTGATATTTGTGCGGGCATGATTGGTGAAATTGGTGTTTCTCCATTTTTTACCGAAGGCGAAAAAAACAGTCTACGCGCAGCTTCCGTTGCTCAGTTGGCAAATGACCATGTTTCAATGAATATTCATATGCCAGGTTGGCAGCGCCGCGGTGATGAAGTTCTTGATATCTTAATTAAGGAGATGGGTGTTAACCCAGCTAAAATTTCCTTGGCGCACTCTGACCCATCAGGGAAAGACTTTGATTATCAACGTCGGATGTTAGATAGAGGTGTATGGCTTGAGTTCGACATGATAGGACTAGATATTTCATTTCCTAAAGAAGGGGTCGCTCCAACAGTGACCGAAACTGCGGATGCAGTGTGTAAACTGATTGAGATGGGATATGGCTCGCAAATCGTGTTAAGCCATGATGTATTCCTTAAGCAAATGTGGGCTAAAAATGGGGGAAATGGCTGGGGGTTTGTTCCTAATGTTTTCTTATCTTTACTCGCGAAAAAAGGCGTTGATAAATCAATGCTCAACCGTCTTTGTATTGATAACCCTGCAAATTTATTGGCATAAATAATTTAGTTCTATTTGAAAAGAAAACATTTGCGGCATCTCATTATGAGTGCCGCATTTTTTGTTTTTTTAGTTTGGCAAGGCGTTTCAATGATGTAGAGATCATCTATTAATCAGACAATTGATTGATTTTATTCTTGAAGAACATTCCGGGTATATCATTAAAAAACACTAACAAAACGCATGTTGAATTAACATTTTGCACAAATATCAATAACAATGACAATCTAAATAAGATACAATCGCGCGTTATAAATTCGTACCCAGATGACGGAAAAACGTTGCACCTGCGCTCCTCAATTAGACAATTTGCTGCCTATCTGGCGTTATTAGCGGTTGCTATGTTGTTCATTGCACCATTGATCTCTAAATCGATGGAACAGATGAATGATTGTATAGCGACGAATAACGTTACAGAAAATACTGCAATGGCAGAGCATTCGATGCATTCGCATCAAGGTATGCTGATGCCTGAAAATTGTGAACATAGCGGTGCAATGAATCACATGTTAATGACGGGAATTGGGCAATCGCCTATGGAAGATATTGCCTGCGGTTACTGTCAATTATTGGTTCACTTTCCGTTTCTTATCTTATTTATTGCCGCTGTTATTCGACAGCTTGCAACACTAACACTGTTCCTGCCATTTGAACGTTGTGTCCAGCTTTGGTTGTTTAGGCCTTGGACTTTGCGTTTAGCCCGTGCTCCACCATTTATCTGATTTTTTATCATTAATATATTCATAACATAATTCTATTTTTGCCTTATTCAGCAAAGTCGATTTTGTACATCTTGAATTTGATTATTTTTCAAGAGGTATCCCTATTGGGCGTGTCGATTTTGTGGCTAAGACAACGATGGCGGTATTTCTATTGATATAAAAAACAGGTTATAAATGAACACACGACAATTTAGATTTGCACCTGCGGCGATATTGGTTATCAGCGCGATTTGTTCCACCTCAGTGATGGCAAAAAATGATATTAACCAAAGCCCAATCTCTGAAAGCTCAGTCATGATCGTGACTGCCCCTGTTGATTCCCCATTAACGATTACGACGTCGCCAAAAACACCGAGGCAGCCTGTTCCTGCCAGTGATGGTTCTGATTACCTCAAAACTATCCCCGGTTTTTCCCAAATTCGTAATGGTGGAACCAATGGCGACCCGGTATTTCGTGGTATGTTTGGTTCACGTTTGCGTATTTTAACCAATGACAGCGAAATGCTAGGCGCATGCCCATCACGGATGGATGCACCTACATCCTATATATCCCCTGAGAACTTTGACGTTCTCAATATGATTAAAGGCCCACAAACGGTGCTTTGGGGGCCAGGTAACTCAGCAGGAACAATTCGTTTTGAACGTGAAAAACCGTTATTCACGGAAGGTGGAATTAAAGGGAATGCAAGCGCGCTAACGGCGTCAAATAACCGTTGGGATGCAAATGCGGATGTTAGCTTGGGCAATGAAACAGGTTACTTACGTGTTATTGGTAATAAATCACGTTCTGATGACTATAAAGACGGTAATGGCGATAAAGTCCCGTCGAAATGGGATAAATGGAATGCGGACATTGCACTGGGTTGGACGCCTGATGAGTACACGTTATTAGAGCTTACAGCAGGTAAAGGCGATGGAGAGGCCCGCTATGCGGGGCGTGGTATGGATGGTTCCCAATTTAAACGCGAAAGTTATGGGTTGCGTTTTGAAAAGAGCAACATCGGTGATGTTCTCGATAAAATAGAAGCCAATGCTTATTACAACTATGCTGACCATATTATGGATAACTATTCTCTGCGCTCACCATCAGGTGGCGGAATGGGAGGCCATATGGGGATGGGGCATGGCGGCCACGGTATGATGAATATGCCAATGAAAATGCGTGTCGACCGTGAAACTATGGGCGGTCGCGTGATGGGAACATGGTTGTGGACGGACTATGAGCTGCGAGCGGGGGCGGATATGCAAACCAACAAGCACCGTAGTAAGAATACGACTGGCTGGATGAAAGATGCGCAGTTCCAAGATTACGGCGTATTTAGTGAATTAACATGGCAAGCCACGGCACAAGGAAAAGTTGTTAGCGGAGCACGTTTGGATCGTGTCCTTGTTGAAAATAACAAGGAAGTCGGCTCTTCAGGGCGTAACACCATCATGCCAGCAGGTTTTGCTCGCTATGAGCATTCCCTCGAAAATACCCCAGTAATGTTGTATGCAGGTGTCGGCTATACCGAGCGTTTTCCTGATTATTGGGAATTATTTTCGCCCAAAATGGGGCCAGATGGCACAAGTAATGTTTTTGATAATCTAAAAACAGAAAAAACCACCCAGTTGGATATTGGCGCTAAATATAGCCATGAAAATACTAATGCGTGGGTTTCCGCGTATGTGGGCCGCGTTGATGATTTCATTCTTTTCCGCTATAGCGCCAGTAATCCGCGGATGAGCCAAGTTGAAAATGTGAATGCGATGATCATGGGCGGAGAGCTCGGTGTGGCACAAAAACTGAGTGAGGAGTGGAAAGCCGATGCCAGCCTTGCTTATGCGTGGGGAGAAAACAGAACAGACGGTAAAGCGCTTCCACAAATGCCACCACTTGAAAGCCGTTTTGGTTTGTCATGGGAAAAAGGGGATTGGACAACGACAGGGTTAGCTCGTGTTGTCAGTCGCCAAAGTCGTGTCGCCATTAACGACGGCAATGTAGTGGGGAAAGATTTTAGCAAAAGCGCAGGTTTTACCATTTTCTCACTTAATACAGCATACAAAGTGAATGAAAATATGAAGTTAAGTGCTGGGGTCGATAATCTATTTGATAAAACGTACAGTGAGCATTTGAATTTAGCGGGTAATAGCGGGTTTGGTTATTCATCTAACGTACCGGTGAATGAACCGGGCAGAACGTTCTGGGCTAAACTGAACGTAACGTTTTAATTTCTAGCCTACAAATAACCCGCTATTTATTAGCGGGTTATTAAGAATATTTTAAATTATAACGGGTATATAGTAATTGAGTTCTTGAATGTAGCTATATGGGTTATTGATAAAGTCATCATAAGTGGGTTTAGACTTCAGGACATAGAGCTCAACATCTGAGCCATCCCCTCGAACAATATCCATTTCAGCCAAAACCTTACCATAAGCAGTATAAATAATATCGTTGTAATCAGTGCCTTGAAGGCTGCCACTAAATTTGATTTCTAAATAATCTCCAGCGGGGACTTGTAGGCTTTTTGCTTGTGCAGGAACGATATCAACATCTTTTTCATCTAAAGCCGTGGTATATAAAAAACGACCTTCTTCGCTAGCATTCGGGTCAACGCCATGAATAGCATATAAATGTTGGGTAACATATTGGTTTTTATCAAGAAATGACTGCCAGTAATGGCGTCTAAGTTCTTCTGTTTTGAGGTTCCATTCATTGATGTCTTGGGTGTAACGGTGTTGAACGCCCAATAAATTGGTAGCAGGCAATTGGGTTAATTTAACCTGTACTTGTAATTCTTTACTGTCCCGAAGCGGGAGGCAAAAGCCATCCACTTTCCAACCTTCACGTTTGCGATATTCTGATGGGGTAAGATTAAATTGCTTTTTAAAGGCTCGACAAAATGTTTGTTGAGAATCAAAGCGATAACGAAGAGAGATATCCATGATGCTGTCATTAGTTAAGCGTAGTGCTACTGCTGAACAGGATAAGCGCCTTGCACGAATATAAGAACCCAACGCTAATCCTGTTTGGTTTTTAAACAGACGTTGAAAGTGCCATTTCGTGTAGCCTGACCTATCAGCCACCGTATCAAGGGATAGGCGAGATTCCAAATTTTGTTCAATCCAAAGAATGATTTCTCTGATAACGCTTTCTTGTAGCATGATAATCCTTTCAATTCGTTTTTACGTAATACCAACAGAATGCAAAACTATCAATAGCATGGGGCGATGTTATGCGAGTGCTCATAAGTGCTCTAAATAGGATAACACGCTTACTGACAATTTAATTAAAAAGATGTGAAGTTAAGTAAGTTTTACAGTAAATGCCTTAAGATAAACATAATGATATACACCTAGTCAGTGTTATTTTTTGCTCAAAAAAATACAGGCGAAAAATAATTTTTTATTATTGATAGAGGGAGAGGTAAAATAATGTAGTTTAAATATTATCAAATAAAGAATGTCTTTAATTGATAACTAATTGGTTTCTGTTGTTAAATGGCATTTAATGATGAAAGAGAAATTCATTACTATTTTGAATAAAATGTCTACTTTTTATTTAGTTAAAAGATTTAGACGTTTATTTATAGATTTCGAATCTGTAATTTATAATAATAAATTGAAAGTTAAGAAAAAGGTAGTTAGCTTTCAATAGTTATAGGTTGTGGAAACTAGTTGATACAATTGACAACAAATCGTCACGCTATTATGAGGATAATAACAATAAATAGCATGTATCTGTTTTATAATATGGATAAAATAAGCTAAAGTATTAGCGTGATAAAAATATTTTTAATGGATTGTCTTTATTGGATTATTCTTAAAATGAAAAGTAATCTAACGAATTCTTAATGTTATTTGTGATTTTGATCAATATTTTAATGTAATCATGAAACAAAACAAATTGTTTATTTTCAATGTGTTATTTTATTTTTTTTCTTTCTTTACCATTTTATAGTCGTTTTTTGATGTGTTTAACTGGTATTTTATTATCATAAGTCAATTCATACGGTTAAAGGGAGTGATAATTTACGCTTCCATTAATTGTACTGGTTTTATATCTATTAGGGGGAGTTATGAGTAAAGATAATATCGCTAAGATGTTAGGCATAAAAATTCGCATGCAACGCGAGAGTCATAATATGACAATTAAGCAAACTGCAACATTAATTGGTGTTTCTGAAGATGAAATGAATCGCTTTGAAACGGGTGATAGTTGTATTGATGTTGATTCATTATTTCAGTTTGCATATTTATTTAATTTAGAACCAACGACTTTTTTATATGGTGTCGTTAACACGAATAGTGGTGCGCGAAGTACATTGCATTAGTTAATTATCTTATAAATCGCTATTAGATAGATAATTAATTAGGTTTACTTGTAACTTAAGTTGTTAGGCTTGAAAAATGGACTTACACTAAATAAAACCATTACTAGTTAACTGGTTTATTATTTCGTCAGTAAGTTTGTTTACTTGTAACCAATGATTTGTTTGAAACAATTTTTCTTCATTACGTAGTTTTAGAATAAATTGGTCAAGTTGTTTAACGATGGAGTTTTCCTCGTTAATATTTTGATTTTCTTGATTAATGGTGAGCATACTTTCAACTTCATAACGGTAATTACACTGTTTAAGCGAAATTTTATCAGTAATATTTCCAGTATTAAAAAATAGCTCAAATGAAATAAGCAACCCGCCTTTCTGGCGAAGGTTAATGATGAGAACATCACCATTTTCCATTTTTGCAAACGGGTGTGAGTATTGAACAGAAGCCTCGCTTAGGACGAAGTCAGGTAATAACGATAAAAGTAATTCAACTTTTTGTGTTAATGTGCTGCGTAATGTATTGAAAGGAAGCCTATTTTCAGGCTCGATCATTCGATGGGAAGACAGTCGCAATAACCCCGTTTCGGATTTATTTTTGACTGCTAAAGATGTTTTGAGTTGAGTAAATGTCTCTTCAAAAGAAACTACAGGGTTGTAATTAATACTGACACCATTGCGCTTTGCTCGTTTAAGCAATTTGTTTAGCTCAGGTTCTTCATAGTTGGGGATATTGTTCAGTAAGAGATCTTTTCCTGCATCAATAGCGCGTTCTATCGTGAATTTGAGTAATTCATCGCTGCATACTGATGTCATGATGATGGAATTCACCTCATCATTATTCATCAGTTCCTCGATTCTCCGCTTCTGACACATGTAATAGCTCATTGACGGCAATGGCGGCTCGATATCGCAAACTGCTTTGAGCTCACAATGATGTGCGCTTAATTTGACTGCTTGAATATAAGGTAAATTTTGGTTGTGTGTTCCGATTAAACCAACGCCAGTGCGGTCTAGGGACATGACTGAATGTTGCTCTTCAAGTAAACGAAGATGGCCCAGTAAATACAAAAAGTGTGTGTTTACCATGTTTTATCCCTATTCACGATTTATATCAGAAATTCACATAATCTCAACATAACAGGGTGAAATAATAATTTCATTTGAATGTTTAGTTGGAATTTGTATTTTCTGATGTAACTCACAATTTACAGAAAATAATGTCGAAAAATCACATTTGAGTTGTCGAGTTGAACAAAAAGGCGTGAGTAGACTAAGAAGGGTTGATACACAGTAGGTAAATAGAAAGCTCTTAACCCATGGAGGTGTGAGTTAAGAGCCATTATTAGTTAAATGAGCTTGCTGCCTTGGCGGTAGGCTAAGGCAACAGTGAGTGACTGTGCTAAACATAACGTGGCTGACTGTGAACGAAACGCATCAACTTGGGCTTCTTTAATCACAAAACAGACATCACTAAAGCTAGCTAACGGGCTGATTTGACTATCAGTGATAACAATTTGCTTTGCCCCAGTTTGGGCTGCTTTTTCGCTTACCATCACGGTTTCAGAGGCATAAGGTGTGAAACTGATCGATATAACGACATCGTTTTCACTAATTCGGCTGATCTGCTCCTTAAACATCCCACCTAGTCCATCAATTAATACTGGGCGGCACTCTAAATGACTAAGTGCATAACTTAAGTAAGTGGCCACACTAAAGGAACGGCGCAAGCCAATAATATAGACGTTTTGTGCACCTGCTAATAATGAAACCGCTTTTTCCATATCTTCAGCAGGTGTTCTCGCGGCCATTTGCTGCAATGCTTGCGCGTTTGAATGCGCAAACTCTTTTAAAATTTGTGCTGGGTCATCACTTAATTCCTGATCGCTATCCATCTCACGAAAGAGCCTTGCTCTATCTGTATAGCTTGCAGTTTCCTCAACCAAGTTCATGCGAAACAGTTGTTTCATTTCATTGAAGCCACTGAAATCGAATGCATTGGCGAAGCGGATCAAGGTTGATGGAGGCACATTGGCCTCTTTAGCGATAACCGCAACCGTATCAAAGGCGACACTATTGGTATTATCGAGTACGTATCTTGCGACTTGTTGTAGACGTTTACTTAACTCATCGTACCGAGCACGAACTTGCTCTTGAAACTCATTTAAATTTGCTGCACTTGACATATAACCTCCATGATTTGGCTCTAATTGTAGTTGTTTTACGCCGTTAGTCGAATCTTTTTGAAACAATCAGTTCATACGATCCTGTCTTTCTCATCGTTTATTGTAATTGATGGGGATTTCACTCAACAAATTGAATGGGTTATCTCATGCATTCAATTTGTTGAATACACGAGGACAGCCGCATTTAACCCAATAAGTTTGATTGTTCTTGGGGAATTAATGATTAAAGCGGTTTTTGAAACGAACGTCTTTAAAGTGGATAAAAAATTTCATAAAAACTTTGACTGGATCACATATATTGAATGTTATTTCAAATTTAATTGAAAATGAAATGAATATTTCATATACATTAAATAACACAAGGTAACTCTATCAGCTAAAGAGAGGCAGCATGGAACAAATTCATAATTTCATTGGTGGTGAAATCGTATCCAGTCAAAGTGGGCGATTTGCGCCAGTATTTAACCCTGCAACAGGGGAGCAAATTGCACAAGTGGGACTTAGCAGCGCCGATGAAACGAAAAAAGCCATAGAAGTTGCGCACAAAGCATTCCCAAAATGGGCAAAGTTATCACCGTTAAAACGTTCACGCATCCTGTTTAAATTTAAAGCATTGCTTGAAGACAATATGGATGATTTAGCGCGTTTAATTTCAAAAGAACACGGTAAAGTTTTTTCTGATGCAGTGGGTGAATTGACTCGTGGCTTGGAAGTCGTTGAGTTTGCTTGCGGTATTCCGCACCTACAAAAAGGCGAACACTCAGCCAATGTGGCAACGGGCGTAGACAGCCATTCATTAATGCAACCTTTAGGGGTGTGTGCAGGGATTACGCCGTTTAACTTCCCTGCAATGGTACCAATGTGGATGTTCCCTGTGGCGATTGCAACGGGGAATACTTTTGTTTTAAAACCGTCTGAAAAAGATCCTTCTTTAGCATTGGCATTGGCAAAACTGCTTAAAGAAGCGGGTTTACCTGATGGCGTTTTTAATGTTGTTCAAGGTGATAAAGAGTCTGTTGATGTCTTATTAACCGCACCTGAAGTCCAAGCGGTCAGTTTTGTCGGTTCAACACCAATTGCAGAGTATATTTATGCCACAGCATCTGCCCATGGCAAGCGTTGCCAAGCGTTAGGCGGTGCGAAAAACCATTGTATCTTAATGCCTGATGCCGACATGGGGCAGGCTGCAAATGCCATTATGGGGGCAGGTTTTGGTGCCGCGGGCGAACGCTGTATGGCTCTATCAGTGGTGTTAGCCGTCGGTGATGAAACCGCAGATGCGTTGATTGCTAACCTGAAAGAGCAAATCGCTAAAATGACGGTTGGTCCAGGTATCACTGAAGGTAAAGAAAATGATATGGGGCCAGTTATCTCCGCGCAGCATAAAGCCAAAATTTGTGACTATATTACTAGCGGTGAAAAGCAAGGTGCGACTCTGCTTGTTGATGGTCGTGATTTTAAAGTAGCAGGTTTTGAAAATGGCTATTTTGTTGGGCCAACATTATTTGATAATGTCACGCCTGAAATGGACATTTATAAAGAAGAAATTTTTGGACCGGTGCTTGCTATAGTCCGTGTTCCAGATTTTGAAACTGGTTTGAAACTGATTAACCAACACGAATACGGTAATGGAACCGCGATATTTACCCGTGATGGTGAAACAGCGCGTGAATTCCAAGAGAATGTTCAAGCGGGAATGGTAGGTATTAATATCCCAATTCCTGTTCCGATGGCATTCCACAGCTTTGGTGGATGGAAACGTTCTATTTTTGGACCATTAAATGTGCATGGAAATGATGGTGTTCGCTTCTATACTCGCATGAAAACCGTGACAAGCCGTTGGCCCGCGAGTGTACGCTTAGAGCATCACGAAAGTAGTTTCACAATGCCAACCATGGAATAAATGGAGACCCATATGAATAAGCAGAAAATGACAACAGCTCAAGCATTGGTAAAGTTTCTTAACCAACAATATGTTGATGTCGATGGTGAGCAGTATCCGTTTATTCAGGGAGTATTTACGATTTTTGGCCATGGTAACGTTGTAGGTTTAGGGCAGGCGCTTGAAGAAGCGCCTGGTCACCTGCGTGTTTATCAAGGATGTAACGAGCAAGGTATGGCGCATATTGCGACGGGCTTTGCTAAGCAAAAGAAACGTAAGCAAATTTTTGCCGTTACTTCTTCAGTGGGTCCCGGTGCGGCGAATATGATCACCGCTGCCGCGACTGCCACGGCGAACCGTATCCCATTGTTATTATTGCCGGGTGATACATTTGCTACCCGTCAACCAGATCCTGTTTTACAGCAAGTCGAGCAATATGGTGATGGTACTATCAGCACCAACGATTGCTTCCGTCCTGTTTCCCGTTATTGGGATCGAATTTCACGTCCTGAGCAATTGATGGCTGCAATGGTTAATGCCATGCGGGTATTAACTGACCCTGCGGATACAGGCGCAGTGACCATTTGTTTACCGCAAGATGTGCAAGGTGAAGCGTGGGATTACCCTGATTATTTCTTTGAAAAACGTGTTCACCGCATCGAACGTCGCCCTGCAACAACCGTGAGTATCGAAGAGGCGGTTGCCCTGATTCAAAGTAAGAAAAAACCACTGTTAGTCTGTGGTGGTGGGGTGCGTTACTCCGAAGCACATGATGCATTTGTACAGTTCGCTGAAGATTACCACATTCCATTTGGGGAAACTCAAGCAGGGAAAAGCGCCATTGTTGCGAGCCATCCACTTAATGTTGGTGGAATAGGTACAACAGGGGGATTAGCCGCAAATTTACTGGCTAAAGAGGCTGACCTTGTTATTGGTGTTGGCACCCGTTTTACCGATTTTACAACAGCGTCGAAGTCCCTGTTTAGTCATCCTCAGGTTAAATTCCTCAATATCAATGTCGCCGAATTTGATGCAAGTAAGTTGGATGCATTAAAAGTGGTGGCCGATGCAAAAGAAGGGCTGCAAGCACTTGACGACAAATTAAAAGGTACTGGTTATCAAGGGCAGTGGGGTAATGAAATAAAACAAGCGAAAGCGCAGTGGAAAGAGGAACTCGGCCGTTTATTTAGCATTCAATACCAGCCATTAGATTTTATTCCTGAAATTGCAGGGCATCTTGATGACAAGCTCGAGGAGTACCGTAAGGTGCTAGGAACTGAGCTGACGCAAACCCGTGTGCTGGGGCTGATGCAGCAACACATGGAAGATAACGCCATCATTGTGGGGGCAGCGGGTTCATTACCTGGTGACTTGCAGCGTATTTGGCTACCAAAACAGCGGGACACTTACCATTTAGAATACGGCTATTCCTGCATGGGGTATGAAATTGCCGCAGCAGTTGGTGCCAAGATAGCAGCGCCTGAGCAACCAGTGTATGCGATGGTTGGCGATGGTTCTTACCTGATGCTACATAGCGAGTTACAAACGGCTATCCAAGAGAACATTAAAATCACGATTTTATTGTTTGATAACGCAGGGTTTGGTTGTATCAATAACTTACAGATGAGCCAGGGTATGGGTAGTTTTGGCACGGAAAACCGCCATCGAAATCCACAAACTGGCTTAATGGATGGGCCATTAGTGAAAGTAGATTTTGCGAAAAATGCAGAAAGTTATGGCTGTAAAAGTTATCGAGTATACGACGAATCACAGCTCTTGGAAGCACTTGAGAGCGCTAAAGGGCATTCGGGTTGTGTATTAATTGATATCAAAGTATTGCCAAAGACAATGACAAATGGCTATGAGGCTTGGTGGCGTACGGGTACGGCTCAAGTATCTAAGAAACCAGAAATTGTTGCTGCGGCAGAAAGTATTAAACAGATGGTTGATAACAACGTTCGCCTCTATTAGTGAACGGTTTGCATCTTATAGAATGGTAATCGGCGGTTGTTCATCGCCGAGGAACACTCTTGGGGTTTATGCCTATAGGGTCTACATCGTCAGGTAGGGTCGTTATTGGAAATTTAGCAAGGATTGCGTTTCATTTTATATTCTACGTGGTTAACATTTGAGTTAGCTTTATCTATTTATGCCCAGCTTTTGCTGGGCTTTTTTATGGTTTTAATAATTTAAAAATAAAATAATTGAAATGTATGTTTCGATATATCACTTTGTTGAGCCAATGAAAGTGATGATGAATGAAAAAAGAGATATGGAGTGCAGACTTTATTGTCAAATACTGATAGGTTGCATTATTATTTTGTGATCTAAATAACACTAAAAAACCACTTTAATGTAACATTTGTTACCTAGAGCCCAAAAACATAATTTCCAAAAAATTATAAATTGAAATGAACGTTTTGTTTGGTATATTTCATATTATCCAAATAGTGGATTTAAAGTATCAAGGAGCATTTGAATGTTCAATATAGCACTATTCGGCGCAGGACGTATCGGACAGGTTCATGCTGTTAATATTGCCGGCCATAAAGAAACCGCACTTTATTCTGTTATCGACCCTTATCAACCCAACGCGGTTGCCTTGGCTGAAAAATACCAAGCAAAAGTGCAAACGACAGAAGAAGCGATGCAAGACCCGAATGTTCACGGTGTTTTGATTGCTTCTGCGACAGATACCCACGCTGATTTAATCGAACTTGCTGCTAAACATAAAAAAGTGATTTTCTGTGAAAAGCCAGTTCACCTTGACCTAGAACGTGTTAAACAGTGTATCAAAAGCGTTAAAGAACATAATGTACCATTATTTATCGGTTTTAACCGCCGTTACGACCCACAGTTTCGCCATCTGAAAAATTTATTCCAACAAGGCGCAATTGGTAAAGCGGAATCCTTAATTATTACTTCTCGTGACCCGTCACCTCCACCAGCAGAATATGTCAAAGTATCGGGCGGTATGTTCAGAGACATGACTATCCATGACTTTGATATGGCACGCTTTATGATAGGCGAAGAGCCATGCTCAGTCTTCGCACAAGGCAGTAATGTGGTTGACCCTGCCATTGGCCAAGCTGGCGATATCGATACCGCGTTTATTATTTTGAAATTCCCATCGGGTGCGATGGCTACCATTTCCAATAGCCGCCGTTCTGGCTACGGTTATGACCAGCGCATTGAATTACATGGTGAAAAAGGCTTGTTAACCGCTGGAAACATTAAAGAAAACAGCGTTTCATTGTTAAGTGAAGCAGGGGCATTATCTGCAAAACCAGAGTATTTCTTCTTGCAACGTTACCATGAAGCTTATAAGGCAGAATGGGAACATTTTGTGGATATTCTCGCGGGTCGTGCACAATCAGAAACGACAGGAACAGATGGTGAGTTAGCGCTGTATTTAGCGGATAAAGCACTTGAGTCATTGAAATCAGGTAAAGAAGTTAAGTTGTAGTTTGTTTCTTTGAACGTGTTTTAAATTCGATTACAAATTTGCGGGCGAAAAATAATTTCGTCCGCAGACAAAACCTAAAAGTATTTAATGATATTCACACATCAATTAAATATAAAAAATAAGTTTTGTACTTAATAAAAAACTCTACAGACTTTTTATATTCCGATATAGATTGAGGGCCTTTTACAATCTTATTTTTGCTCTATTTAATTAACTTGTTGTATTTATTGGTTTTAGTTTTATTTTCCTCTCGTGGGTTAATTTAAAAGCATATTAAAAGTTAATTCAATAGTGATTCAATTCAGCGAGTCAAAAAATATTTTCATTATTTAATTCCTTACATAAGGCATTTGCTTAAATACTGAAAAGGCATTTTTTGACTGACATAATGATACAAATAATAAGGTAATAATATGTCATTAATAATGAATCTCAACGAACAACAGCGAAAAAGGTTGCACCAAATTACACTGGTTGCCACTTTTGGTGGATTACTTTTCGGGTATGACACTGGTGTTATCAACGGCGCATTTTCATCACTGAAAGAAAATATGGGGCTCACGCCAACCACTGAAGGTTTAGTGATGAGCGTTCTGTTAGTGGGCGCGGCCCTTGGTAGTGTTTGTGGTGGGCGTGTCGCTGACTATGTAGGTCGACGAACGTACTTACTTTATCTCTCCTTTTTATTCTTATTTGGGGCATTTTTATCAGCGGCAGCGCCGAATATCGAAGTCTTATTAGTGGCAAGGTTTATCCTTGGTTTCGCTGTTGGCGGGGCTTCTGTTACAGCACCGACTTTTATCTCTGAAGTTGCTCCGACAGAGATGCGAGGGAAACTCACTGGGTTAAATGAGGTTGCCATTGTTATTGGTCAATTAGCGGCGTTTGCAATTAATGCCATCATCGGCTCTATTTGGGGACATTTACCTGACGTTTGGCGCTATATGTTGCTCGTTCAAGCTGTTCCTGCGCTGTGTTTATTATTTGGTATGTGGAAAGCTCCCGAAAGCCCGCGTTGGTTAATGAGTAAAAACCGCCGAGAAGAAGCACTGAAGATTTTAAAGCAAATTCGCCCTGAAAAACGTGCAATACAAGAGTACGAAGACATCGTTACATTATTAGATGTTGAAGCGGCAGAAGCGAAGAAAAACCCAGATGCTAACAAGCGAAATTTAGCGCTCATTCTCAATACACCGTGGATTTTAAAGTTAGTTCTTATTGGTATGGTGTGGGCTGCATTGCAGCAAACCACGGGTGTGAACGTGATCATGTACTACGGAACCGAAATCCTAAAAACAGCCGGTTTCTCTGAGCAAACATCGTTAGTTTTCAACGTACTTAACGGGGTATTCTCTGTCGGTGGTATGGTTATTGGGGTACTTTTCTTAGTTGACCGTTTTAAACGTAAGACCCTGATTGTGGGCGGTTTCGCTTTGATGGCCTCATTGCACTTATTAATTGCTGCAACGGATTACTTCTTAACTGGGGATGTGAAAGCCACATTAATTTGGTTATTAGGTGCAGTGTTTGTTGGGGTCATGCAAGGGACTATGGGCTTCCTGACCTGGGTTGTATTGGCAGAGCTATTCCCACTGAAAATTCGCGGGTTATCTATGGGGATCTCCGTTTTCTTTATGTGGATCATGAACGCGATTGTCAGCTATTTGTTCCCCGTATTGCAGGCAGAACTTGGATTAGGCCCAGTATTCTTGATTTTCGCGGTGATAAACTACCTCGCTATTGTGTTTGTGGTGAAATTATTGCCTGAAACATCAAACAAATCTCTTGAACAGCTGGAAGAAGAATTATCATCAATGTAATTACAGTGCATTCACCTTGTGAATGCACATAATAAATTTACAAGAGGGTGGAATATGATTGAACAACTGACCACACAAAGCCTGCATTTAGGTTGCCAAGCGAGAAACAAAGCCGAAGTATTGCAAATGGTTGGCGCTGAATTTAAACGAAAAGGCTATGTCGATAGGGATTGCGTCCACTTTTTAACAGAGCGAGAGCAGCAAATTTCGACCTTTTTAGGCAATGGCATTACCTTGCCACACTTACCAAAATCGGCGAATGACATTATTTTGCACAGTGGTGTGGAGATTTTTCAATTTCCTGATGGGGTAATTTGGGACCGAACAAATGTGATGTTCATCGCCATTGGCGTTATCGCAAAATCAAGGGAGCATATTGATGTGCTCAGAGAAATTGCGTTGATTTTTAGTGATGAATTTATTGCGAATGCGCTGTCACTCACCTCAAGTAAAGAGGAATTTCTGAGTATTCTTCATCGTTAATGTTTTAGTTCATAAATGAGCTCACCATGGTGGTACTGATTTGCATGGTGGGCTTAATATTCTGATTTTATAGCATAATTTTAGGTTTTTTTATACCGCATGCGGCGGCATAGCGAGCATTTCGATTGTTGCTTTTTCCGCATGCCTTTCGGTTCTCGATACGGCTGAAGGGGAAATGCTTAATCGTGCTGCAACTTGAGAACTCGTTAGCCCCGCAGAGCAGCGCCATGCAAGTAATTGTTCTCTGACTCGTTCAGCTCGTAATTCAGCTTCATAAATGGCGTTGACTTCTGGATCAGATAAAATATCGTTGAGAGCATCTTCCCAAGCAATTGATTTTTTACTCATCGTTTAGCATCTCCTCTAGTCGCTTTGCAGCTGAAGTTAAAATAGCTGACAGTAAAAGAGAAAATAATGATACTCAAGAATTAAATGAAGCTATAGGTTTAATTAAGCTATAAGTGTAATTAGATCTCATGCAATACCAAACACATCTCCTTTTATTTCATTTTTCATTTCATTTAGTGTCTTTTTATTTGACTTCCCCTCTCTATTTATTTGGTTAAATAGAGATTCTTAAATTTTAATTCTTTATAAATTAGCAAATTACAGAAAAATCTATGCCAGATCACATAATGAAATTAATATTTCCAATTTTATTGAAAATGAAATAAATATTCCGTATAACAGTATTATCAAATCAAAAGTATTCCATAAAGCATTGGGACAGCCATTGCGCCATACAGAATGTGCGAGGGAGAGAACAAATGAAAGAAATCCGTATTGGTATGATTGGAACAGGCTACATTGGGCGCGCTCATGCGATTGCTTATGCACAAGCATCAACGGTTTTCCCACTAAAAGGAAAGCTAGTTCGTGAAATGATTGCGGAAGTGACACCTGAGCTTGCGCAAACCCGTGCACAGGAGATGGGGTTTAATCGTTCAACAGATGATTGGCGAAAACTTGTGGCGGATCCAAATATTGATGTGGTGGATATTTGTTCTCCTAACTTTTTACATAAAGAGATGGCGATGGAAGCGATTAAACATGGCAAACATGTTTATTGCGAAAAGCCACTAGCCCTCAATTCCCACGATGCAAAAGAGATGGTTGCCGCGGCTGAAAAGGCGGGAGTGAAAACGTTGGTTGGGTTTAACTATATGAAAAACCCAACAGCGCAACTGGCGAAAGAGATCATCGAAAATGGCGAAATTGGCGATGTGATCCATTTCTACGGCACCCATAACGAAGATTATATGGCGGATCCAACGGCGCCTATTCATTGGCACTGTTTTAAAGAAAAGGCAGGGTTGGGTGCGTTGGGGGATCTATCTGCTCACATCATCAATATGGCGCAATATTTAGTGGGCGATATTGAAACGGTGTGTGGCGATATGGAAATTGTCATCAAAGAACGTCCAGAGAAAGCGGGATCGTCAGTGATGGTTGCAGTAGAAAATGAAGACCAAGCTCATGCCATGGTGCGTTTTGCTGGCGGTGCCATGGGGGTTATCGAAACTTCCCGCATCGCATCTGGCCGCAAAATGGGGCTGACCTATGTGGTCACGGGCACCAAAGGCACCTTGTCATTTACCCAAGAGCGAATGGCTGAGTTGAAACTGTATCGCCACGACGAACCATCAAACCGCCAAGGGTTTAAAACAATTTTAGTTGGGCCTGAGCACCCAGATTATGCACCATTTTGCGGTGGAGCAGGTCACGGAATTGGGTTTAACGATCAAAAAACAGTCGAAGTACGCGATTTAATTGATGGTATCGCGACAGGTAAAGGCATGTGGCCAGACTTTGAAGAAGGCTGGAAAGTGTCGCGTATTTTAGATGCCATCGCGCGCTCTTATGAAGAGCAGCGTTGGGTCAAAGTAAAAGAAATCAATTAATTCTGTTGTAGTTAAGGGGTGATTAATGGATAAGCAGAAGAAGTTAGATGTTATCTGTATGGGCCGTATTGCCGTTGACCTATACGGACAACAGATAGGTTCTCGTTTAGAAGATATGAGCACGTTTGCCAAATATTTAGGTGGCTCATCAGGTAACGTTGCATTCGGTACAGCAATACAAGGTTTGAAATCATCAATGCTAGCCCGTGTAGGGGATGAACATATGGGGCGCTTTTTACGTGAAGAATTACAACGCGTAGGATGCGATACCAGCCATCTGATTACGGACAAAGACAGATTAACCGCATTAGTGATCTTAGGGATCAAAGACCAAGATACTTTTCCGCTGATTTTCTACCGTGATAATTGTGCCGACATGGCCATAACACCAGATGATTTCACGGAAGACTATATTGCCTCTTCCCGTTGCTTAGCGATCACAGGTACGCATTTATCGAACCCAAAAACCCGTGCTGCGGTGTTAAAAGCGCTGGAATATGCGAAACGCAATAATGTGAAAACCGCGATTGATATCGATTACCGACCGGTGTTATGGGGGTTAACCTCTTTGGGTGATGGCGAAACGCGCTTTATTGCCTCAGACAGTGTGACGCAGCAACTGCAAGAAGTATTATCGATGTTTGACCTGATTGTGGGAACTGAAGAGGAGTTTCACATTGCAGGGGGAACGACGGACACCATCC
Source organism: Providencia sp. R33 (assembly GCF_019343475.1). NCBI lineage: Bacteria > Pseudomonadati > Pseudomonadota > Gammaproteobacteria > Enterobacterales > Morganellaceae > Providencia > Providencia sp. R33. The sequence continues at coordinate 468,578 of NZ_CP072453.1, forward strand.
AAGCACTAAAAAATATCCGCAAATTAACGGATGCTGAATTAGTGTGTAAACGCGGCTCATTAGGCTGTTCAGTATTTAGTGGGACTATCCCAGAGACATTAGACGAAGGCATTACAGTGCACGGTGTTAGAGTCGACGTCCTTAACGTGTTAGGTGCAGGTGATGCGTTTATGTCTGGCCTATTGAGGGGCTATCTGAATGGTGATGGTTGGGAAAAAGCCTGTGCTTACGCCAATGCGTGTGGCGCTCTAGTGGTTTCACGCCACGGCTGTGCGCCAGCAATGCCAACGAAGGTTGAGTTGGATAACTACCTTGAGCGCGCCGCGGCTGTGCCACGTCCTGACCTCGACCCAGTATTAAACCACTTACACCGTGTGACGACACGCGGCACACAATGGAACGAACTTTGTGTGATGGCATTTGACCACCGCATTCAATTTGTGGATATGGCGCGTACTGCTGGAGCAGATATTTCCTGTATCCCGCATCTGAAAAAACTGATTTTCCGCGCCAGTCTTGAAGTGTCGCAAGAAGCGAATTTACAAGGCAAAGCGGGTTTACTGTGTGACAGTACTTTTGGGCAAGATGTGCTCAACGACGTAACAGGGCGTGGCTGGTGGATTGGCCGTCCAATCGAGTTACCTGCATCAAGACCATTGTGCTTAGAACATGGCAATATCGGTTCACAGCTGATTAGCTGGCCGAAAGAGCATATCGTGAAATGTTTGGTGTTCTTCCACCCAGAAGACAATCACCCGCTGCGCTTAGAGCAAGAAAAAACCGTGCAAGAGGTGTACAGCGCATGTTGCCAATCGGGCCATGAATTATTGCTTGAAGTGATTTTACCTGCGGATATGGAACGCACTGACGAGCTGTATTTACGTGCTATCAAACGCTTCTATAACTTAGGCATTAAACCCGATTGGTGGAAGCTGCCACCGTTGCAAGCCGAAAATTGGGATGCGGTGGATGTCTTAATTCAAGAGCGAGACCCGTATTGCCGCGGCGTAGTGTTATTAGGGCTAGATGCGCCGCAAGATGAGCTGCAAGCAGGCTTTAATGCCGCCGCAGGCAAATCAATCGTTAAAGGATTCGCAGTGGGTCGTACGTTATTCGGTAAACCTTCTTTAGAATGGATGAAAGGTGAGCTGAATGATGACGAGCTAGTGCAGAAAATTAAAACAAACTATTTAAACCTGATAGCCCTATGGCGTCAGCGTAAATAATATCCCTCTTACCTACACAGGAGCTTCATCATGGCAATCCAACTTGGTATTAACCCTTTGACATGGACCAATGATGATTTACCCACTCTGGGGGCGGAAACGTCACTAGAAACTTGTTTGACCGAAGGCCGTCAGGCAGGGTTTGCTGGCTTTGAATTGGGGAATAAATTCCCACGTAAAGCCGATGTTTTAGGGCCAATTTTAAAACAGCACGACTTACAATTAGTTTCTGGCTGGTATTCGGGTGAGTTATTAACTCGCAGCGTAGAAGAAGAAATTGAAGCTGTGCAAGGTCACTTAGCGTTATTGCGTGATCTCGGTGCCAAAGTGATGGTGTTTGCCGAGGTTACCCATTGTATTCATGGTGATCAAAACAAACCCGTGCATATGCGCCCACTGTTCCCTGCGGATAAATGGGAAGAATATGGTAAAAAACTGACGGAATTTGCGAAATATACGTTATCTCAAGGCGTTAAAATTGCTTACCATCACCATATGGGTACGGTGATCGAATCGGCTGAAGATGTCGATAACCTAATGAAATATACGGGTGATGAAGTCGGTTTATTGCTTGATACAGGTCACTTAACATTTGCAGGGGCAGACCCAGTAGAAGTCGCGAAACGTTGGGCAAAACGCATCAACCACGTGCACTGCAAAGACGTGCGTGCTGATGTGCTCAATGATGTGAAAAACCGCAAAACGAGTTTCTTAGATGCGGTACTGGCAGGGGTCTTTACCGTACCGGGTGATGGCTGTGTTAACTACCCAGAAGTTTTCAAAGTATTGAAAAATAGCCAATATGAAAATGGTTGGTTAGTGGTAGAAGCGGAGCAAGACCCGGCAATTGCGCATCCACTGACGTATGCGACTTTAGGCTATAACAATTTACACAAGTTAGCGAAAGACGCAGGCCTCATCTAAACCTTCGTCACATTTAAGTCTGTGATGTTGTGGGTCTCGTTTACCATCCCTAGATATTGATTTGTGCGTTTCTAGGGATTGGTACTTTTGATCACAAACGCATATTAGATAGCGCTAAAAAGTTAATAAAATAGGTTGTGAGCAACGGTCATAACCCGAAAAAAGCTAGAGGAAAGTTATGTCAAAATTACTGTCGAAATACCATGCTCCAGATGCACATAAGCGTACTCAGCATATCACGCCACAGATTGCCAACTGGGGATATGTACACTTTGATGTGTATGAACTGAAACAAGGTGAATCCATTTCTTTACCTGCATCTGAAAACGAAATGTGTTTGGTCTTAGTGGCAGGTAAGGCGACGATCAAAACGCCAGATCAAACGTTTGAAAATATTGGCGATCGCATGGATCCATTTGAGCGTAAAAAACCATATGCGGTGTATGTGACGGCGCAAGAATTTGCTGAAGTTAAAGCCGAAACGGCTCTGGAGCTCGCCGTTTGCAGTGCGAAAGGAAAAGGCACTTATCCAACCCGTTTAATTGGCCCTGATGATATTGGCGCAGAACAACGCGGTCATGGTTATAACAAACGTTATGTCCACAATATTTTGCCCGACGATAAAGCGGCAGACAGTTTATTAGTGGTGGAAGTATTTACGGATGAGGGATGCACCAGTTCATACCCAAGCCATAAACATGATACCGATAATGAACCGAATGAAACCTATTTAGAAGAAACCTATTATCACCGTTTGAACCCATCCCAAGGTTTCTGTATGCAGCGTGTTTACACTGACGACCGTGAATTAGACGAATGTATGGCGGTGTATAATAAAGATGTGGTTATGGTGCCAAAAGGGTATCACCCAATGGCAACTATGGCAGGCTACGATAACTACTATTTGAATGTGATGGCAGGGCCAACACGTAAGTGGTTATTTACATGGGAAAAAGACCATAATTGGGTCAATAGTGACGTGTATGCCGCCAAGCACAAAGCGCAGTAAGTTGTTACCTGTAGTCACCTGTAGTCGTGAATAAAGTTAAAAGCACCAAATCTGTTATCTATTTTGCCGGTAAATTATTTACCGGCTTTTTTATATGTAATTAATAAGCCGCTGTAAATTGTTGGCGAATAAATTGGGCATTATTCACTTCATCAAGGATAGCAACGGCAAAATCTTCCACAGAAATTTTCGCAGGCACATTGCCATTCATCAATAATTCAGTGCCACCTAAACGGAAGGTTTCTGTGCGTTCACCCGGTTCTAACATGGCAGCAGGGGACACATAAGTCCAGTCAAGGGTATCGATAGTTTGCAACTGGTTTTTAAACTCACGCATGGCTTGTGCGCCAGGTTTAATTTCGGCTGGAAAATCAGGGGAGTCGATTAAATCCAAATTAGGGGCGATTTTTAAACTACCCGCGCCACCGACCACAATAAAGCGTTTTACCGAGGCTTTTTGTACCGCTTGCAAAATAGCGTTATTCCCTTTGACTGTATCTTGGTACAAGTTCGGATTTTGCCAGCCACCGTTGAATGCACTAATCACCACATCTTGGCCTTTCAGACGAGACGTTAGCCAAGCCACATCGGTAATATCCCCAGATTCAGTTATCAAATGAGCATGTTGTGGCAGGGTGTTGCTATGGCGAGAAATTGCAGTCACTTGGTGATGGCGGCGCAGCGCTTCTGCAACTAATGCTTTTCCCACAAAACCGGTCGCACCAATGATCGATATTTTCATACGGAACCCCTAGTGTGTGACACACTGTTGTTTGATTGATTTTGTAAATATCATCTTATTAAAGTATAGGGCAGATTTATTCTCCGCGGAATGTACTTGGTGCGTTTTCTTGACATCATTCGCCAGTTTTTATGGGTGTAATACCTGTTTGCAAAGGGCAACGACTTGCTCTGTTCTTGCTTCGATTGTGGGTGTTAACCCCGCAGGGGAGAGCCCTAAGGAAATTTGCCTTAACGGTTCGGCGATGGCCATGGATAAGATTAAATCGCTGAGTACCACAAAATCTGCTTGTTTAATAAGCTGCTTTTCTTTATGGCGAACCAACCACTGCGTCAACAGTTGGCGGCTACGTTCTATGCCACTTTTTTGGTATTTATCGAGCAAAATGTGTTTTTGTTTGAAATCGGTTTGCAATAAACGAAAGAGCCCAACGGCTTCATAAGACAATACTTTTTGTGCAATTGCATTGATGTTTTGAGTGAGTAAGGCAAAAAAGTTATCAGTTGATTGTGCTTCTTGCTCAAACAGGGGAACAAAGCTGTCTGTCCAGCTCAAAATCACCATCTCAATTAACGTTTCGCGGTTATCAACAAAGCGGTAAATAGTCTTTTTCGCCACCCCTGCTCGTTTTGCCACTGTATCAATGGTGGTGGACAAGTAACCTTCCTCAAGGAGCGATTGTGCAGTGGCCTGAATAATTTTTTCTTTTAATTCAGCCTCAGGAACACTGGGTCTACCGCGTGTCGATTTGCTTGATTCATTTTTTTGCATAAATGGCGCTCTATTTTTTTGTACTTGACTTAGGCGTATTTTAGCTCAAATATAATTAGGAAACAAATAAAGTTTCCTAATTGAGGTGAAAAATGAAAACGAATACAGCTTGGGCCGTTGAAAATGTGAATGACTTACTGTTACCCGCACCATTACGGTTAGAGATGGGGATTGAAAGGGATGAAAATGGGTTACTCACCGTTGCAGTCCGAACGGACTTACATAGTTGTAAAGGCCGAATGTTAGAGTGGTGGTTTACTTTTTTTGAAACGACGCAGCACATCCGCTGGTGGCACCCCCATGACCATGTCGCCCACCATGGCTGGGATGACAAATGGAAAAAAGGGGAGAGCTATATTGGTGCATCAATTCATGCGGTTGAATCATTAGGCGAAATTCCGCCTGTTGCGGCTAAATTGAAATTTCGCGAAGCCAGTGACTTTTTTGATTCGAACGCACTGAAACAAGCGATTGAAAACCAATCAATCTCAGGAGCCGTCTGCGCTTCAATTGGCTTTGGGGACAATGTGTTGATGGATGCCCAGGGCTACCCTGTTGACGGCAGAATGATGCACATTACGCGAGACACTGAGTTTGGTTGCGTTTTGCGTAGCCGTTTTTTACTTGGTGCTTCATTGGCAGACCCTGTGAGTGAATTACCCGACAATATCGGCCTTGAATTAATGCGCCATTGCTATAACGAATTTACTTATTTATCGCGTTTCTTACCGTCATTATATTACGGGGAACACGGGAACGATGAGAAAGCCCCTCTACCTTGGTAAACGAAGCTGCCGTGGGAAATTAGCTTTTTTCCACGGTTTGCTCAGGTGTGTTTCCCTCGCGGAATAACTTCAAAATAATACTCGTCACAATGGCAATTACACCGCCTAATGCCGTTTCCAATACGCGGTCGAACAGTAATTCATAAGTTGGGTGCCGCCAATACACCACTTGTTCAAGCACGGAGAGTATTAAACTTGTCACAACAAAAGTCATAAACGTATATCCGTGGTGAAAACTCATTGGCATTAAAAATGCAAAAACCACCATCGCAATTAACCCGATATACGGCATGAGTGGGGTATTAAATAAAAAATAGAGTAATAAAACAGAAATCAGACTGCCTAAGACTCTCTGCAAGGTAATCTTAATAATGCTTTGTGATTTGGGATGTAAAACAAATACAAAGGTCAGCAGTGTCCAATAAAAGTGCCCAAGGTCGATAAAACGAGGGATCGCAAGCGCGAGCAGTAATCCCAGTGCATAGGTCATTGACCGAGGGATAATATTTTTACGCAAGGTAAATAAATTACGTTCCACTAAGGCGCTGGTGATCACACTGTGGCGTGTCATTTTATGGCTAAGAACATAATAGGTAATCAGTGTCACAGCACTGCCAATAATAAAGCCTAGCGCTAAGCTTTTGGATATATCTGGCAAAATCGTCCCAATTGTTGACATGATAATCATAAATTTCATGGTTAAATCCATGGCGGGGTCGGTGCCGTACAATTGGTAATAAATGAACGAGAAGATGGCAAGGTAAATATAAAAAGGAATACCAAGGCGTAGGGTATCACCGATGAAAATCGCCACTAAGATCATCAGTAAACAAAACGCGGTATAAGCATAATTTTTATACTCTTTCGCCGCATTGAATAAATTAAAGGAATATAAGGTTGAGAAGGCTGCCCACATGGCAGCTTGTGCGTCTAAAATCGCAAAAGCTGTTGCCGCACTGAAAAACATGCAACTGGTAAAGATAATCCCATCGTGAATAGCTGGAAACGTTCTCATAATACGACGCTCACAAATCGACATTTAACTTATTAATTATTAAAGTAATTAAATAATAAGCCTCATAGGATTACAAGGGGAAATACGCATTTTGTCAGATTGGAAATAAATGTTATTGCCCAAGCAAAGTCGAGGTAACTTCTGTTTTTATATAGCAAAAAAGGCATAATAGGCAAAGAGCAGTCGTAACAATCATAAAGGTAAAAAAATGCAAATAATCAATCCTCATGATTTTGTTTGGGTCGGCAGTAATGAAGACGTCGAGATAGAATCACTTCCCGAATGGGTTGGCGCACAGTGGAATAGCAAACTGCCACTGACGGTGTACCGTGACAAAGCAGAAGACGGTAGCGTGACGGTTGCAATACGGGGTATCAAGCCGCATCAACGTGTTACGACACAAATTAAAAAATCAGCAATCACCCACATCATGAATGTGGAATCATTGGTGGCTGATTCCGTTGAATTGCAGCGATCGATGTTTATTGCATTGCCGCCAGTACAGGTTTTATGGTTGATTTCACAAACTAAATGGCCGTGGAAATGGGGTGTAGCGGGGAGCTGCGCTTATACATTGGCAACGGATATTCAAAGCATGCTGTCCGATTGTGACCTCGATGTGGTGCTACGCTGCCCAACACGCCATAAAAAAGAAGATTTTGCCGAATTTGCCATCAAAGCCAATACGCCTTATTGTCCTATCGACATCCATGTGGAAACGCCGAAAGGCGGTTTTTCATTAGCTGAGTGGTTTAAAAATGACCAAGTTACATTGCATACACCACAAGGTGATGTGATGACAGCAGATCCGTGGGATGAAACGCTTTAAATTGCGGTTGTCGTAAAAATGCACGCCGCTCGTTTGTTTATTGAACATATTGTTTAATAATTAATTTTGATGTTCGTGCAGGTGATTTTTTACCGAACAATAATCGCTTGAAAATAGCGCAGAGGGAAAAGGCTCTGCGCTATTTTTTAATGTTTGATATGGGGCTCTTGAATGCCAGCTTGTCGCCATTCTTGCATCGCAGGCAAGCTTAGCATACGAGCTATCCATTGTTGCGCCGCGGCATTGACGGGGAGCTGGTAACTGTGGATACGAAATGCGACAGGGGCATAAAACGCATCTACCGCAGTAAATTTATTCCCTGCCAGCCAAGGGCCGCCAAATTTATCCAGCCCTTCTTGCCACAACTGTGAAATTCGATCGATGTCCGCCTGTAATTCGCGAGAGATATCGGTTAATGGCGCATTGCGAGACACATCCATTGGGCATTGTTGGCGTAATACAGTGAAACCTGAGTGCATTTCAGCGCTGGCGCTACGTGCCCAAGCCCTTGCTGTACGGTCTGTTGGCCACACTTGCGGGTAATCTTCCGACACATACTCACAAATCGCTAAAGAGTCCCAAACGGTCTGTTTTCCATCCACTAAACAAGGGACTAACCCCGTCGGAGAAAAACGGCTAAATTTATCATGGCTACTTTTACCACTTTCAAAAAAGCAGATATTTTCCTCAAAAGGGATTTGCAGCGTTTTTAATAAAACCCAAGGACGTAATGACCAAGAAGAGTAATTTTTGTTCGCAATCCAAAGTGTGTACATAGGTCAACCTGCTAATAAGAAAAGAGGAACACAGAGAATACCAATGTAAAAGGAATAGAGTGGGTCTACAAATGTTTTTTATCGTAAAAAAGAATATAACGAATAAGAATAAGATAGAATTAATAATACTATCAAAAAAGAAATTGCCACAGTGATTTACAAAACTGGAAAAAACTTTATTCAAATTTTATTATTTAATATAGACAAAAAGGAATAATAAACTATTTTTTATAATGGTGATCGTATTTGAATATCTTCAACAAAATATTTGTTTAACTTTGGGATAGGAATAAAATTAATTTCACCTTATGATTATTACGGCTTAGTTAATTAAATATCACCTTAATCTCTAACTGGTTTTTTATCATGCAATGGAAAAATAATACAACCCGTTATGGGCACATTTCGCTGCTCATTCACTGGTTAGTCGCGATTGTCGTATATGGAATGTTCGCCTTAGGTTTATGGATGGTGACTCTGGGCTATTATGATAGCTGGTACCACCAAGCACCAGAAATTCATAAAAGTATAGGAATATTATTATTTATTGTTATGGCATTTCGTGTGATTTGGCGATTTATTTCACCACCACCAAAGCCATTATCAAGCTACAGTAAATTAACGAAAGTCAGTTCTATTACTGTTCAAATTCTGATTTATATTATTTTATTCAGTATTTTGATTAGCGGTTATTTAATTTCGACCGCTGATGGACAACCAATCAGTGTATTTGGTTGGTTTGAGGTTCCCGCTTTATTTACTGGCGCTGCAACACAAGCAGATACCGCAGGTGAAATTCACTTGTACCTTGCTTGGGCGGTAGTTTTATTGTCAGTTTTACATGCGTTTGCCGCATTTAAACATCACATTTTTGATCGTGATATTACATTAAAAAGAATGTTGGGTTTTAACCCCGATAAGTAACGTGGAGATAATTATGTTGAAGAAAACGGTTCTTGGTCTGGCTTCTGGTGCACTATTTTTAACGGCAGGTTCTGCACTTGCTGAAACTTACCAATTTGATAAGCAAGGCCAACACGCTTTCATCGAATTCCGTATTCAGCACTTAGGTTATAGCTGGGTATACGGTAGCTTTAAAGATTTTGATGGTAACTTTACTTATGATGCAAAAGACCCAGCAAAAGACAAAGTTGAAGTGACGATTAAAACAGGCAGCATCGATACTAACCATGCAGAGCGTGATAAGCACTTACGTAGCGCAGACTTTTTAAATGCCTCTAAATTCCCAGAAGCGAAATTTGTTTCAACGGAAGTGAAAAAAGACGGTGAAACCTACAAAATTACCGGTGACTTCACCTTAAATGGTGTAACGAAACCAATCACATTAGATGCAAAACTTATGGGTGAAGGTAAAGATCCATGGGGTGGGTACCGTGCAGGTTTCGAAGCTCAAGGTAACATCAAGCTGAAAGAGTTTAATATTAAGTCTGATTTGGGCCCTAAATCCCAAGAAGCTCAACTGTTAATTTCAGTTGAAGGCGTTCAGGCTAAATAGTTTTTGTCAAAACCAATCCAACCTGCAGTCAAACCTAATCGGTTTGTCAGCAGTCTGACACCCTCGGGGAGATAAACCTCGAGGGTGTTTTTTATTATAAAATAATGATTTGATTTTTTGTGGCAAATTCCCTCACCATTCCCTCGCAATTTCCCTTATTCCTATAGCTAGCCCGCATTGATACAGGCTAAAATAGTCAATATCACTTTTTTCAGGTTAATTCAGAATGTTATCGTAATACACACTATAATTATCTGAGTGACTTAATGTCATCGGGTAATGAAAGTGATGAAAAGGTAACGTCATAACGTGAAAGCAAGCATAGTTATTCGTTTTATTAAGAAAAGGCAGGGCGACTTTGAATACAAATAGTTCACGTAAAACCGCATTGATTGTTAGCATTATCTTTATTGCATTTGCAGTCGGTTTTTACTGGTTAAGTAAAGATAATAATGTGTTATCTACGGACAATAATACCGCTATTCACTCTGAAGCATTGGTGCAAGCTGAAAAAGAGCTGCCGATTATTGCGACAGTGAAAAAAATCAGCCCTGAAACCTACCAAAGCTTTGAACACTTGATCACGCAATACGACCCTGAAAATGAAGATATTCGTCGTCAATTATTCGACCAAGTGGTTGGCAGCGTGATGAAACTGGTTGTAGAACGAATGGAATATGCATCGGATGATGCGGTGATTAATTTTACCAGTAAGGTCAATGATTACCTTAAAGTTTTGCTGGAAGAAGACCCAACAGGGCAAACCTGTTTTTATTCATTATTTCCACATTTGAGAGAAACAGCTGAAATCATTCCACCGAAAAAAAGCCAAGCCGTGTTATTAAAGCAAATTCAAGCAACGAATGAATTATTGATTTCCAGTGAAGCTGGTAAAACACAGGCGCTGATGTCACCCACTGAATATACGGAAACACTCGCTCAATTAGCAACGGGCCTTAGTGCTAAATATGGTGCAGATGCTGCAATTCTTGGGAATTTAAACGCGGGGAAAAAATCCCCTGCATTGGCTTGCCAAATCTCTATTAGTTTTTATGATGAAATTCTCGCTATTCCTGATAATGGAAAAAAAGCCGCATTGTTACGCTCTTTATTTTCATCAGTAAATAATTAGTTTTATGTGAAGTAATAGCATCTCATCATGGGGTGCTATTACTTATTGTTAATTATTACATTTATTTTATTCACATCTCCTGCCATTTTTTATACTTTATCTGTGCAAAACTCATCATCTGCACTTATGTAGTATGCTTACTATATCAATCTGTTAGTTTTATCTCTTTTGGAGGTGGTATGAAGTTCGTTCAAAAAAGTATTGTGACGCTCATTACCTTAGCGGCAATTTCGTTGCCAGCCGTGGTTAGCCAAGCTTGTACCCGTGTTGTGTATTTAGGGGAAAATGAGCAAATCATGACAGGACGAACCATGGACTGGAAATATGATATCGGCACTAACCTTTGGATTTTCCCACGCGGTATGGCGCGGGATGGTGTTGCAGGGCCGAATTCAGTGAAATGGAACTCGAAATATGGCAGCGTGATTGCGTCAGGGTACGATATTTCGACCACTGATGGGGTTAACGAAGAAGGGTTGGTTGCCAATTTACTTTGGCTAGCAGAGTCAAAATATCCGCAAGTGAATGATAAACAACCTGCATTATCAATTTCACTATGGGCGCAATATGTTTTAGATAACTATGCGACTGTCGCTGAAGCCGTTGAAGACCTTGAAAAAAATCCATTGCTGGTGGTCACTGATAATGTACCGGGTCAAGACCGTTTGGCTACCTTACATTTATCCATTTCAGATGCCAGCGGTGACAGTGCAATCATCGAATATATCGATGGCAAGCAGGTCATCCATCATAGCCGTAAATACCAAGTAATGACCAACTCGCCAACCTATGAAAAACAATTGGCAATGCAGGAATATTGGCAAGGTATTGGCGGCACCGTTATGTTGCCTGGTACGAACCGTTCAGCTGATAGGTTTGCTCGTGCGCAGTTTTATATTAATGCCATTCCACAAAATACCACGGCAAATAAAGCAGTTGCGAGTGTGTTTGGTGTGATCCGTAATGCCTCTGTGCCTTATGGTTTAAGCTCTGAATCTTCCCCTGAGATCTCCTCAACTCGCTGGCGCACATTGGTGGACCATAAGCGTCAATTATACTTTTTCGAGTCTGCACTCACGCCAAATATCTTTTGGACGGATTTAGCGAAAATTGATTTTTCGGCTGAGACTGGAAAAGTGAAAAAGTTAGATCTGGGTGAAGAACAAAGTCATATCTATTCAGGGGATGCCACCAATAACTATGTGGTGACAAAACCATTTGAATTCTTAGGGCTTAGTGCAAAACAATTAGGCTATTAGTTTGTATCTAATTTTGAGGTATCAACCTGCGGCAATTGTGGTAGGTTGATATGTATCAATGCCTCAGCAATTTATTGATGAATACTTTGCAGATAATAAACGAACAGTATAAGATGTATTTAAAATGCAACTTATTGGTGATGATATGAACGAGCTAGTGTGTTACAAGACCATGCCTGTCTGGGATAAAGCGTCTCTTCCGGTAATGTTTCAAGAACGCCATAACACAAAAGAAGATTCTTATGCGCAATTAAAGGTGCTGCAAGGCTCTTTGGATTTCATTATTTTTAATGATGATGGTAGCGAGCAACATTTTACGTTTGATATAAACAACCAGCCGCCAATAATTGAACCGCAAGTTTGGCATCGAATTTCTGATTGTAGTGATGATCTGCAATGCCAGCTGTCATTTATGTGCAAACCTGAGCTTAAATTTTTTAAAGAATATGGTTTGACTACCCCCCATTCTGAAGTGCGTTACCTGTGTGAAAATAACCTGTCTAAGCCATGTAAAACGCTGGATCTTGGTTCAGGGCGTGGCCGTAATAGCTTCTACCTTGCATTACAAGGGTATGATGTCACTTCAGTTGATATCAATCCACAACATATTCAGGCGATTGATTTTGTAAAAAAACAAGCCGGTATCGAGAATATCAATACCGCGGTTTATGACATCAATAGTCATCAAATTCAAGGTGATTACGATTTAATCATTTCTACCGTGGTATTAATGTTCTTACAGCGGGAAAAAATTACCGATGTGGTAAAAAATATGCAGGAACATACATTATCTGGTGGGATAAACGTGATTGTCTGCGCGGTAGAAACGCCAGATGCACCAATGGATTTAGTGCCATTCAATTGTTTCTTGCGCCCTGGTGAGTTAGAAGGGTATTACCAAGATTGGGAAATCTTAAAATACAACGAAAACCCAGGCCATTTGCACCGCACTGATGCGCAAGGTAACCGCATCAAATTGAATTTTGCGACATTAATTGCTAAAAAGAAATAAACTTGGAAGATCAATTTATTGATTTTCGGTTACTAACACAAAGCAGGAAAAATCACGTTTTTATCCTGCTTTGTCAACAACCTCAAGGGGCTAATCAAAGCCCCTTTTTTATGCAAAAAATTAAGCTTCAGCAGCTTTTTCTTTATCGCTACGCGCTAAGGTTCTTTCTAACAAAACTGCATATAACGGTCGACCGCCTAAGAATTGCGCCATCATGGTGGCACCAATACAGGTAATAATCATCGGTAAGATTAACTGGTAATTATTGGTCATTTCCAATACTAAGACGATCCCCGTGAGAGGTGCTCTGACGGTAGCCGCAAATAACGCGCCCATTCCTGCGATAGCAAATGTCCCTACCTCAATTTGGTATTCAGGGAAGATGGCTAATGCACCGTAACCAAAAATCCCTCCAAATAAAGTACCTAGAGCCAATAAGGGAGAAAAGATCCCGCCGGGTGCCCCTGAGCTAAAGCTAATGGTTGAAGTTAGAAAACGCAGCGCAAAAAACAGTAATAAGAGAGTGACAGTGAAACTACCTGCGACCATTTGGTGGATTACGGCATAACCACCGCCCACAATTTCAGGCATGTAAACGCCAATTGCACCACAAAGGCCGCCAATTAACCCGCCCATAAGGACAAAACGTGAAAGTTTGTTTTGGTAAAAACGTTGAAACTGGCTTTGTAAGAATAACAAAAAATGGTTAAAGCAAATCCCGATAACGCCAAACAGCATACCTAAAATAAGGTACAGCCATAGGGTATTCATCGGTGCAGCGGAAAATTGCCCAATGTTGAGCACCGCAGCTTCACCATTGATTAAACGGTAGACTATTGTCGCGGTAACCACGCCAATAAATACTGCTTTAATGGAGATTAAACTGTATTTAAATTGTGGGCGCATTTCTTCAATAATAAATAATATCCCCGCAAGTGGTGCATTAAATGCGGTCGCTAAACCTGCCGCTGCCCCCGATGCTAATAATGTATGGCGGGATTCATTATCCTTTAAACGAAAAATGTCATAGAACATTTGGCTGATATTTGCACCCAATTGTACTGTTGGGCCTTCGCGACCTAAAACCATTCCTGAGCCCAATGTACCAAGTCCACCAATAAATTTTACAGGGAGCACTCGCCACCATCGGACGGGGCGTAAATCTTGTAAAGCACCTTCAATTTCAGGGATACCTGATCCCCCAGATTCTGGGGAAAAGCGTTTTACAAGGTAATAGCCAATCATCGCTAAAATGGCAGACACAAAAAACATGGCAACAACCACTAACCACTTATTGTCGACGAGTTCACCTACCGATTGAACGCGTGAATTGCTGATCCACGTCGTCCCCATTTCAAATAAAGAGCCGATTAACCCCACAAATGCGCCAATAATGGCAGATAGTAAGAGGATCTTTAATGGCGTTTTATCCGAGCTTTTTATTCGTGAGAATAACCCCTTAGCTGAAGAGGGAGTAGATTTTTGGGATGAATTTGCCTGTACCATCTTTATTGGACTCTCTAATTACGACCAAATAACAATCACTTGCATTCAGTATATCAAGGGTTGCCATAAAACCATCATGGGAAATGATTTTTTTTCATAGATGTCAGCGTAAGGGGGGCGAAATACTACAGGAAAACGGCGAATTTGTTTATTTAGCATACTTTTATTGATGTGAATAGTTCTCATTAACATTGAATATTAATGTAGATCAATAAATGGTTAGATAACCTGAAAATGCCTCTTTTTTATTCTAATAAAGAGCGTAATCTTAATGTTGTATTTAAAATGCAACTTTAAGAGGCGAACAACATGTACTGTGTGCAATGTGAACAAACAATTAGAACTCCAGCTGGAAATGGCTGTGCATACGCGCAGGGTATGTGCGGTAAAACAGCTGAAACGTCTGACCTACAAGATTTATTAGTTGCTGTATTGCAAAGTTTATCGGCGAGTGCGGCTACGGCACGCACTTTAGGTGTTATCGATCATGACATTGATAGCTTTGCTCCCCGCGCATTTTTCTCCACGCTAACTAACGTGAACTTCGATTCAGATCGTATTATCGGTTATGCGCGTGAAGCGATTTATTTACGTGATAAACTCATCAAACACTGCCAATCAGTGAATAGCGCAGTCGCATTCAATCACCCACTGATTAATTTGCAATTAGAGGGGACAGATATCCCAGCATTGCAAGCACAAGCCGCAAAATTTGCATTAGATATCGATAAAGCCCAAGTGGGTGAAGATATCCACGGCCTGCGTATGCTTTGCCTATATGGTTTAAAAGGTGCGGCAGCTTATATGGAGCACGCACATGTATTAGGCCAATATGATAATGATGTTTATGGCCAATATCATGAAATTATGGCTTGGCTTGGTACATTACCCGCAGATATGAATGAACTGCTCGATAATTCCATGGCAATTGGTTTGATGAACTTCAAAATCATGGAAATTTTAGATGCAGGAGAAACAGGGGAATTTGGCCACCCAACGCCAACGGAAGTTAACGTTCGCCCTGTCGCAGGAAAATGTATCTTAATTTCAGGTCACGACCTGAAAGATTTAAAAATGCTGTTAGAACAAACTGAAGGAACAGGGATTAACATTTATACCCACGGTGAAATGTTACCTGCTCACGGTTACCCAGAACTGAAAAAATACGCACATTTAGTCGGTAACTACGGTAGCGGCTGGCAAAATCAGCAAGTGGAATTTGCTAAATTCCCAGGCCCTGTGTTGATGACGTCAAACTGTATTATTGACCCAGATGTTGGTGATTATAAAGACCGTATTTGGACACGCAGCATTGTTGGTTGGCCGGGTGCAAAACACCTTGAGGGTGATGATTTCGCTGAAATGATCGCACAAGCGCAATCATTAGCGGGCTTCCCATATACCGAAATCGAACACAAAATCACTGTTGGTTTTGGACGTCAAACACTGTTAAGTGCAGCAGATGCAGTAATCGATTTAGTCTCACAGAAAAAATTACGCCATGTATTCCTTGTTGGAGGGTGTGACGGTAGCCGTGACGAAAGAAGTTATTACACCGATTTTGCACGTGCAGTACCAGAAGATTGCCTGATTTTAACGCTGGCTTGCGGTAAATACCGCTTCAATAAATTAGATTTTGGTACGCTGGAAGGCTTACCACGCTTACTTGATGTGGGTCAGTGCAACGATGCTTACTCAGCGATTATGCTTGCTGTGAATTTATCTGAAAAACTGGGTTGCGGTATCAATGATTTACCACTGAGCTTAATTTTGTCGTGGTTTGAGCAAAAAGCCATCGTGATTTTACTCACACTTCTGGCGCTCGGGGTGAAAAATATTTACACCGGCCCAAGTGCACCGGGTTTCTTAACTGAAAACTTACTCAATGTGTTAAATGAGAAGTTTGGAATGCGCAGCATTACGACGGTTGAGCAAGATTTGGCTGAAATCTTACCTGCATAATTAGCCAGACAATATAACAAGCCTTAAATACTGATATGAGAAGAGGGGGCGTAAGCCCCTTTAAAGGAGTCGTGCGATGACAATGCCAAGCAGTTTATGTCCAAACAGAATGCAAATTCATTCGATTGTCCAAGAAACATCGGATGTTTGGACGATCAACTTAATTAATCACGATTTTTATATGTATTCACCAGGGCAATATGCATTGGTTAGTATCAAAAATAGTGATGATGTCATGCGGGCTTACACACTCTCATCATCGCCGGGTCAAAGCCGTTATATTTCAATTACCGTTAGGCGTTTAGAGGATGGTGCGGGTTCTAACTGGTTAACTCGTGCAGTAAAACCGGGGGATTATCTCTGGTTGTCTGAAGCGCAAGGGGAATTTACTTGTGCGAATGTCAAAAGCCAGCAGTATTTGATGCTTGCTGCAGGTTGTGGCGTGACGCCAATTATGTCAATGACACGCTGGTTGATGGCTAATCGCCCTGAAACGCATGTGAAAGTATTATTCAATGTGCGAGATGACAAGCAAGTGATTTTTGCGCAGGAGTGGCAACAACTTACCCGCGCTTATCCAGACCGTTTACAGTTGTGCATTATGGCTGAAACGCCAGATAATGGTGAGTTAGCTCAAGGCCGTTTAAATGAAGAAAAATTACATGCATTAGTTCCCGATATTGCCTCTCGGGTGGTGATGACTTGTGGGCCAGTTCCTTACATGAAAAATGCCCAGCAATTTGCGGCTAATTTGGGCGTGCCTGCTGAACATTTCTTTATGGAGCGTTTTTCAACTGAGCCAGAAGTAGTTGATAGCGAAGATATTCTGACGTTGAAAATCCGCCAACGTTTAACCGATTTTAAAGTACCAGTAGGAATTTCGTTATTATCCGCATTAGAACAAAATAAACAGCCTGTTATTGCTGCGTGCCGTGCAGGTGTTTGTGGGAGTTGCAAAACAAAAGTATTATCAGGTAATTATACAACAACAAGCACAATGACATTGACTGCTGCTGAAGTTGCCGAAGGGTACGTTTTAGCATGTAGCTGTCAATTACAAGGTGACACTGAAATCGCGTAAATTTATTTAAATATAATATACTGTCTCATGAGTTATTTAATGGGACAGTGTTTCATATGAAAATGAGTCAAAATTTACAATACATAAAATAAGAGTAATTTTTAATGTTCTAATTGCGGATTTTGCAAAAAATATATTGATAACTTACTTAATGTATTGATCGCTGAAACAGCAACTTCTTTATTAGGATCTTGGCATAAGTCTATGATCCTTATAATAGCATCATTATATTCAATCGTTGCCTTAAAATCACCTAAAGCGGAAATAGCCGCGATTTTTATTTCATCATTTACGCGAAATGTTAAGCTCGTTAACATACCTACAATTACTTTATCCATAATAAAATTTTCACGGTTAATAAATTCTGATTTATTCTAAGATAAATCTGTTAATATTTAACTCTGAATTAAAATAAAAAAACATTTATATAAATTAAAAAAAATGACCGTATGTTATTTTATGGAATTAAATAGCGCGCTAAGTAAATTTTCATATCTAAATTTTTAATTTTTAGGTTTTAATAAAAGAATAAATTACGCTTTATAATAGTATGAGTGATTTATCCTACTCCTTGCATGAGTGTGCGTTATATTAAATTGGGGGAAATCCAACTTGGAAAGCTTAAATAGGCTATGGGGCTGAAATTTGGTAAGTATTCTCTTTATGTAATATAAAAATTTTTAACGATTATATTAAATGCACTTTTAGTTTCTTACGTGATTATTTTTTAATTAATGTTTTTACCTCAGTCATGAATAAGAAAGTAACAAAACTTATTTAAGATTACATTTTGTTACTTTATGAATTTATATTAAACATTAACTTAAACAAAACTTAAACGGTAAGTTTCCCATGCGTAAAAAACCTTAGAATAAGGGTGGCAATTAATTTCTCAATGGGTATAATTCGCGCCGCATCCAAAGTGCAGTATCTCGTTAGGCGAGGCTCCTATACAAACATAGGTTACTGATCTGACGACGTCGAGAGACGCCCAAGATTAGGACAGGATATATCGACCGAAGGTATATCCCCATGTAACTTCCTGTTAAAAGCAGGATACGTTGTATAGTGCTAAAACCGAGACGAAGAGATAGCTTTCGCATTCTCTCATCTGGTTTCGCCCCTATGTGAGTACTGTTTGAGTAACCAACAGTAACTAGGGACTAAAAAAATGACATTCACTACCCAGAACAAAGCGGGAGCAGTTGCAATTGCTCAATCCGCGATGAAAGACGCACGCCTCAAAGGCAACAATACACAACAACCAAAAATCGATGACGCTACAGTCAGCGCATATATGAGCCAATCATATCTGCCAGTTTCTGTCGCAGATTCAATTGCTTGTGTAAAGAAAAACCTTATTGAACATCTTGAAGGCGAGCAAATCCCCACCTATTTATTTGTTGTCGATAGCGACAATTATTTAAATGGCATTCTTTCAGTTAAATCATTATTAGCATCACCTGAAGATTTATTTGTGTCGGATATTATGCGTCACAATTATTTTTCAGTTGCGCCAGAACAATCTCGTCACGATGTCTATGACCTGATTAACCATAGCGGATTAGATATGATCCCTGTGGTGCAATTTGGCAAGTTAATGGGTGTTTTGCGTCCGCAAGATATCGCAGAACTGATTGAAGATGAGAATACACTTGATGCGCAGTTACAAGGCGCAACCACACCACTTGATGAACCTTACTTAACGACAAGCCCAGTCACATTATGGCGTAAGCGTGTGGTTTGGTTATTAATGTTGTTTGTGGCGGAAGCGTACACTGGAACAGTTTTAAAAGCATTTGAAGAACAGCTTGAAGCCGCAATTTCACTGGCTTTCTTTATTCCATTATTAATTGGAACAGGGGGCAACAGCGGAACACAGATCACCTCGACATTAGTCCGTGCAATGGCATTGGGTGAGGTGAGTTTGCGTAATCTCGGTACTGTTCTGAAAAAAGAGGTTTCAACCTCGTTTTTAGTTGCAATTACCATTGGCGGCGCAGCTTTAATCCGTGCTTGGGTTTTAGGTGTTGGCCATGAAGTGACTATCGTGGTGAGCTTAACCATCGTTGCTATCACTATGTGGAGCGCGGTTGTTTCTTCAATTATCCCTATGGTATTGAAGAAACTGAAAGTTGACCCAGCGGTGGTCTCTGCACCGTTCATCGCGACCTTTATCGATGGTACTGGCTTAATTATTTACTTTGAAATCGCTAAATTAGTGATGACGGAGTTTGCTTAAGCGCACGCCTCAAACTTTGATGCGGCAGGAAATCAGTTTTCTGCCGCAGCGCCAATCCTTTCCCCTTGTTTTAAAATCTCCCCACATTGACGACACAAATATTGGTTTTCCCCTCGTACCACTTTATTGTGGCGACGAATGGTTAACTGATGTACGGTTTGGCAAGCACAGTGGTAGGCAAATGTTTTACTTTTAACTGTTGCAACGGCAAAGTTGTGCGTACGTTTTGCATCAACCTCCAATACATGCTGCATCATCCATTTCCATTCTTTTCCGTGAGGGGCAACGCCTTTACGGCCAAAGACATGATAAACCAGCAAATGTGCAAGTTCATGAGGGATAACTTCATCGACAAAGCTGTCTGTATTTTCAATCAGTAGTGTTGCGTTAATACGAATTTCCCACTCTTTCAAGTAAGCGCTACCCGCTGTGGTACCACGCTGTTTATAGTTAATAGCAGGTTCTGGAAACGTTTGTTCCAGCTTTTGCTCTGCAAGGGCAAGCTTTTCGCGTAGAACACGCATAACGTGCTGCTGTAGGAAAATGGGGACTCGAATGGTTTTCATTCGTTAAGAATACGCGATACAGATGTTCACAAACAAGTAAAAATTGACAGTTATTATATTAAACAATATATTGTGTTTGTATATAATATTGTTAAATATAAGTGACTATATGAATAATACCGCATCGGAACAACAGCTTTCAGCCATGAAACAGGCTGCATCACAAACGGCTTCATTATTAAAAACACTGGGTAACCCTGATAGGTTGATTTTATTGTGCCAATTGACACAAGGGGAGGCTTGCGTCAGTGATTTGGAACAACAGCTTGGTATCCAACAACCTACATTATCTCAGCAACTTACTGTACTGCGTAATGATGGGCTGGTTAAAACTCGTCGTGAGGGCAAACGTATTTATTATGCGATTGCTGATGAAAAATTATTTACGTTGCTCAATACGTTATATCAGCTTTATTGCCCAGTGCAGGAGAAATAAGATGAGTATTGATTGGGTCAATTTTACACCTGTTTCGGCTGCAATCGGTGGGGTATTGATTGGTGTCGCTGTGGCGATTTTACTGGTTTTTAACGGCCGAATTGCTGGAATTAGTGGTATTTTAGGGGGGATTTTAAAACCTGTGAAAGGGGATACGGCATGGAAGGTCGCCTTTATTTTAGGCATTATCATTTCACCACTTTTATTTATGTGGGTTGCTTATACCCCCGAAGTGAACATTGCTGCAAGTACACCTGTTTTGATAATTGCAGGTTTGTTAGTCGGGTTTGGGACACGTTTAGGAAGCGGGTGTACAAGTGGGCACGGTATTTGTGGCATGGCACGTTTTTCCCGTCGCTCAATTGTCGCTGTGTTGATTTTTATGGTTGTCGCTTTTGTGACGGTCGCAATTTCTAACCACTTTGGGTTAGGGGGATAAACCGATGCCAATTCTTATTGCGTTAATTTCAGGTGTCTTATTTGGCCTAGGGCTGGTGCTTGCGGGGATGGGGAACCCTGCCAAAATTTTAGCTTTCCTCGATATCACAGGGAATTGGGATCCTTCATTACTGGTGACAATGGCTGTTGCAATGGTTATCAGCGGAATTTCTTATGCATGGGTGAAAAAGCGCCGTGTGAGCGTGTTAAATTGCCCATTACAAATTCCAACCAATCAAAAAATAGACAAAAAATTGGTGACAGGGAGCGTACTATTTGGTCTTGGCTGGGGATTAGCGGGGATTTGCCCAGGGCCTGCATTGTTATTGACAGGTTTGGGGATCACCCAAGGCATTATTTTTGCGCTGGCAATGATCGCAGGGATGTCCGTTTACCAATTTAGCCAAAAATCCTAAGTCATTTAATTGGATTTAGGTTTCAAGCAATAAAAAACCCATCATCATGATGGGTTTTTTTGTGTCATATTTTTTAGTGTGATTACAGGCCAGCAGCTTCGCGTAAAGCATCTGCTTTGTCTGTTTTTTCCCACGGGAATTGTGGGCGACCAAAGTGGCCGTAAGACGCTGTTTGCTGATAAATAGGGTGTAGCAAGTCAAGCATGTTGATTAAACCATAAGGACGTAAGTCAAAGAACTCACGCACGAGTTGGATCAGCAGAGATTCGTCAACTTTCGCGGTGCCAAAGGTTTCCACCATAATGGAGGTTGGCTCAGCAACACCAATCGCGTAAGACACTTGGATTTCACAACGATCAGCAAGGCCCGCTGCAACAATATTTTTTGCTACATAACGCGCTGCATAGGCCGCAGAACGGTCAACTTTTGATGGATCTTTACCAGAGAACGCACCACCACCATGACGAGCCATGCCGCCGTAAGTATCAACGATAATTTTACGGCCTGTTAAGCCGCAGTCACCCATTGGTCCACCGATCACAAAACGGCCTGTTGGGTTAATAAAGTATTTCGTTTCTTTTGATAACCATTCCGCTGGCAGAACTGGCTTGATGATTTCTTCCATCACCGCTTCATGCAGGTCTTTTTGCTGGATATCTTCAGAATGCTGAGTCGATAAAACAACGGCGTCGATACCCACAATTTTGTTGTTATCGTATTTGAATGTAACTTGGCTTTTCGCGTCTGGACGCAACCATGGCAGCGTACCATTTTTACGTACTTCAGCTTGGCGTTGAACTAAAAGGTGTGAATAAGTAATTGGCGCTGGCATCAGCACGTCAGTTTCGTTAGTTGCATAGCCAAACATCAGACCTTGGTCGCCCGCACCTTGTTCTGATGGATCTGTACGGTCAACACCTTGATTGATGTCAGGAGATTGCTTACCAATCGCGCTTAAAACAGCACATGAATTGGCATCAAAGCCCATGTCTGAACTGGTGTAACCAATTTCACGAACGGTTTTGCGTGTGATTTCTTCAATATCAACCCAAGCACTGGTGGTGATTTCTCCCCCGACCATTACCATACCTGTTTTGACGTAGGTTTCGCAGGCAACGCGAGCTTTTGGGTCTTGTTCAAGAATAGCATCAAGTACTGCATCGGAGATTTGATCCGCAATTTTGTCTGGATGCCCTTCTGATACAGACTCAGAAGTAAAGAGATGTGTAGCCATGAGATTAATACCTTAAGAATTCGCAGAATTTATAGTTGGATGTTTTAACATCTAGACGGCTATTTTAGTCCCATGCAGTAAAAAATTCTACCTGTATTTATACAAAAAATGAATAGAGGCACAAATTCACCATCGCCAATTAGGCAAAACCCCTAGTAACACACCATAAACTAAGCGAAATCGCTTTGAATCACCGAAGAGAAGGCAGTTTATTTTATTTGATTGTTCTTCACTTAAAAATTATTCAGTATGAATAAAAGTACATAGATGGGCTATTTTTTGCGTGTTGAGCCGCCTTCATGAATAGCGGCCAAAATTTTATCGCAATTTCGGCATTTTGCTTTTGCTTTTTGAACCCAATAGATGTATAAACTGCGACCGTAACGGATGGTTGTTTTTTCCCGTTATATACCAGTAGGTCAAAATAATGCACCTGCTATCTATCAGGAATGTTTATAAACTTTTGAATTTCAATAAAAACACAAGGTGATATAGCTTAAATCAACAGGTCAACCTGCCAAAATAGCGCTACAACATTGAAATTTGCAAGGGTTAAACAGTTATATTGGGGGTTAATGGGTAATGATCCATAATCTACTGAATAACAGTATCCAACCGTCATATGCGGATCGCCGCGTGACTTTGGCGTTTACTTTCCTGTCTTTCTTTACTTCATCACGAAGTTACCGTCACACCTTTAATACACCTTCGAGGCTGAGTCATTAATTTGTCAGCTTAAGGTCGTATATTGTCACTGTTTAGAATTCTAAGCACTTTTTATTAAAATCTGAGTATTGCCGTTTCCCCCGATATAACTGCTTGTCAGTGCTATGTCTTTACTGACATATATCAGGAATGAGAGCGCGCCACTCACCCCTCCATACAGGAGTTTATTATGAATGATAATATCGCACGCAAAATGCGCCAGACCTATAACATTGCGTATTGGGGCGGTGGTTACTATCAGGTGAATGAGCGTGGAAATGTCTGTGTTTGCCCGAACCCTGAAAACCCAGACACCTTTGTTGATCTCGCTGAATTAGTTAACCAAGTAAAAGAAGAGCAAGAGCACCTGCGTTTGCCCGCGTTGTTCTGTTTCCCTCAAATTTTACAGCACCGCCTGCGTTCTATTAATGCGGCGTTTAGACGTGCTCGTGAATCTTATGGCTATAAAGGTGACTACTTTTTGGTATACCCAATTAAAGTTAACCAACAGCGCCGTGTTATTGAGTCATTAGTCAACTCAGGAGAGCCATTAGGGCTTGAAGCAGGTTCGAAAGCAGAGTTAATGGCAGTATTAGCGAATGCGGGTAAGACACAAACTGTTATCGTGTGTAATGGTTATAAAGACCGTGAATATATCCGCTTAGCATTGATCGGGGAAAAACTGGGTCATAAGGTTTACCTTGTGATTGAGAAAATGTCTGAAATTGAGATGGTGTTAAAAGAAGCAGAAAGCTTGAATGTGACACCACGTTTAGGTGTGCGCGCACGTTTAGCATCTCAAGGTTCAGGCAAATGGCAAGCCAGTGGTGGCGAAAAATCAAAATTTGGTTTGGCGGCCACGCAAGTTCTGCAATTAGTGGAAATCTTACGTAATGCAAATCGCTTAGATAGCCTGCAATTACTGCATTTCCATTTAGGCTCACAAATGGCCAATATTCGCGATATTGCTACAGGCGTTCGTGAATCAGCACGCTTTTATGTGGAATTGCACCGCTTAGGCGTCAATATTCAATGCTTTGACGTGGGTGGAGGTTTAGGCGTTGACTATGAAGGAACGCGTTCGCAATCCGATTGTTCAGTTAACTATGGCTTGAACGAGTACGCAAATAACGTGATTTGGGCAATTGGCGATGCGTGTGAAGAGTTTGACCTTCCACACCCAACCGTTATCACGGAATCAGGGCGAGCATTGACTGCGCATCATACCGTATTGGTCTCCAATGTTATCGGGGTTGAGCGTAACGAATTTACCAAAACGTCACCACCGGATGAAGACGCACCGCGTTCGCTGGTATCACTTTGGGAAACGTGGGAATCCATGCAGCATCAAGGCAATAGTCGCTCCTTGCGTGAATGGCTACATGACAGCCAGTTCGACTTGCAAGAAGCCCATACCCAATATGCTCACGGGGTACTTGATTTAACCCAACGTGCATGGGCAGAAGAGTTATATCTCAATATCTGCCGTCGCATTCAGCAAGATTTAGACCCAAGCAACCGTGCTCACCGCCCAATCATCGACGAGCTGCAAGAGCGCATGGCAGATAAGTTTTATGTAAACTTCTCGTTATTCCAATCTCTGCCAGATTCATGGGGGATTGACCAAGTCTTCCCTGTGTTACCAATTGAAGGCTTAGATAAACCGTTAGATCGCCGCGCGGTACTATTAGACATTACCTGTGACTCAGATGGCATAATCGATCATTACGTTGACGGCGATGGCGTAGAAACCACCATGCCAATGCCAGCCTATGACCCAGAAAACCCGCCAATGATTGGCTTTTTTATGATAGGGGCGTATCAGGAAATCTTAGGCAACATGCACAACCTGTTCGGTGATACCGCCGCAATTGATGTGTGGGTCGATAGCCAAGGCAACATTCGCTACCTGCAAAGTGAAGAAGGCGACTCAGTGGCCGACATGCTGCAATACGTTAAACTGGTACCAGAAGTCCTCCTTGAAAGCTTTACGGAGCAAGTGAAAGGTACAGGTTTAAGCGAGCAACTGCAAAAAGACTTTGTGGCAGAATTCGAAAATGGGTTGTATGGTTATACCTATCTCGAAGACGAATAAATGCGCGTCATATTTCGCACTGTCGCGGTGTTGGCTGCGTTCGCCAACCCTAGTCACATACTTTTGTATGCTCCTAGGGCTTGGCTCACTTTGCCGCCTAGCGACAGCACGAACTATTTAGCGCATTGTGATTGTTGTATTTCGCACTGTCGCGGTGTTGGCTGCATTCGCCAACCCTAATCACATACTTTTGTATGCTCCTAGGGCTTGGCTCATTTTGCCGCCTAGCGACAGCACGAACTATTTAGCGCATTGTGATTGTTGTATTTCGTGGTGTGGCGTTGTTGGCCGCATAAATCATTGCTGATAATACTGCTATGCAACAAGGCGCCGCTTACACCAAATATTAAAAGGGCTTGCTAATGGGCGGGTCTATTTTGAGGAATAAAAATGATTAATAGTACATTAGGTAATCAAGTTGATAATTCACTGGTTTCTAACGCATTTGGTTTTTTGCGTTTTCCACTGAATTTTCAACCATATAGCTCAGATGCTGAGTGGGTTATTACAGGTGTGCCATTTGATATGGCAACCTCAGGCCGCGCTGGCAGCCGTCATGGGCCTGCGGCAATTCGCCAAGTATCCACGAACCTTGCATGGGAAAGCCACCGTTGGCCGTGGAACTTCAAACTGACTGAACGTTTAAATGTGGTGGACTGCGGTGATGTGGTGTTTGCGTTCGGTGACGCGCAAGATATGTGCGACAAACTCCAAGCACACACGGAAAAACTGTTAGAGTCAGGCAAACGCTGCTTAACCTTTGGGGGGGACCACTTTGTCACACTGCCACTGCTGCGTGCGCATGCAAAACACTTCGGCAAAATGGCGTTAGTGCATTTTGATGCCCACACTGACACTTACGGTAACGGCAGCCAGTATGACCACGGCACCATGTTCTATCATGCACCAAAAGAAGGTTTGATTGACCCAACTCGTTCAGTGCAAATTGGTATCCGTACTGAGCACGATAGCGACAACGGTTTCACTGTACTCGATGCAGGGCAAGTGAATGACCGCGGTGTGGATGAGATGGTTGCGCAAATTAAAGAGATCGTGGGTGATATGCCAGTATATCTAACTTTCGATATTGACTGCCTTGACCCTGCGTTTGCTCCGGGTACAGGGACACCCGTTGTTGGTGGTTTAACGTCAGATCGCGCACTAAAACTACTGCGTGGTTTACAGCCATTGAATATCGTTGGGATGGATTTAGTGGAAGTGGCTCCCGCTTATGACCAATCTGAAATCACAGCATTAGCCGCGGCATCAATTGCTTTAGAAATGCTGTATATTCAAGCGTCTAAAAAATAAATTAGGCCTGATTAAAGCAACAGAATCTGCGTTAAGCAGGTTCTGTTTTTTTGTAAGCAGAAAAACCGTAGCTACAATTTCCTTTCTCAATCAATCCAAAAAGATTTTTCTAGGCAGCACAAAATTACGCAGGGTTAGCAGCGCAAGGGGGCCGTCCCCCATTTCGGTGCGCAGCATAAAGGGCAGGGTATTGCCGTTCTTAGTCTGCCACGACACGGTATAACTGCTGGTGGTGCCTGCATAGGGAGCGACTTGGGCGCTTTCCAATAAACGGATAACCCCCCACACGCCGCGGTGGTCTGCCAATAAACGGGTGCCTGACGTGGTGCTCATCCAGCGCAGTGAGGCACCGGAGGCGATGGTATCCCCCGGCCACACAAAGCGTTGCCACTCGGGGAATTGGTTGTCGTAGGTCAGCGTCTGTTTATCAATCACCAAAATGGTTTGCATCACATCTCGGCTGGTGGAGGGGCGGATTTCAAAGTACAGGCGCGCTTCCCCGTTGGCGAACGCCACATCCCCCAAATGGCTTAAGGTATCTAACGCCTTGAGGAACTCCGGGTTAAAGCGCAGCCCTTGGGCGGTGGTGTTGTTGGGTACCCAGCGATTACCCTCTTTGCGTAGCACCCCTTTAAGGCGGGTTTCTAAAAAGCGCTGAATGCGGCCATTATCGGGGCGTAAATATTGCGCCATCAACGGCAATGATATCTCGCTCTGGGTATTTTTTAGCGGGTAGCGCCCGCCAAACGCGGTGTTCCATTCGTTGACGATGGCATTTTGCCATTCGGCATTGATGCCCTCGGCGGTCGGGGTAAGCAGTTGCTCCCACGCTTGGTTCATCGGTTGCACTAACAGGGATTCGCCAAAGCCGCTCCACTCTTGCCCAAGGCTGGCAGCGATGAGGCTGCCATAGTCACGAGTTTCGGATAAATCGACGGTTTTGCCCTCAAAAATACTCTGGGCAAGGGCTTGGGACATGGCTTGCGGGTCAGGGGCATTGGCGATTTGTTGCAGCTTTAACCGCACGCGGGTGACGCGGGTGAGGTAAGCCTGCAAACTGAGGTTGTCGCTGTTGTTGCTGCTAGCCTGCGAGTCGGTCAAGTTCAACACGGGGCCAAAGGTGGCTTCCAGTGGGCCGCTAAATTCGGCTTTTTGGCTGATAACGGGCTTTTTGTCTTTGTTGAGCAACTCCTTGGTGGAGTTGATAAACGAGTCCGTCAGTTTTTCTTGCTGGCGCCCCGTTTTGCCTTGGTACGACAAGGTATTCATCAGAGCAATCACAGGGGATTGGCGCACATCCCCCATCAGGGTTAACTGGTCGATGGTATCGGACAAGTTTTCCGTGTGGCGCCATTGCAAGCTGTTCATCAAGTTCAGCCAGCTGCCCGCAAAATCGGCGAAATAGCGCTCGGTGAGGCGCTGCTTCAGTTGCTCTGGGGAGATATCACTGTCGACGGGCTGTTGGTTGTCGCTCAACACCCAGTCAATCTCGTCGCGGCGCGCTTCCACGGCACGGTTAATGGCGGGCTCGATGGTGGTTTCCCACGCACGGCGGGTAAATACGCCAGGGATAAACTCATCGGTGGTGAACAAGAAACTGACGTCAGTGCCCTCCGTCATGTCATCCAGCGTCATCTCCGCATAGCTGTTTTTGGCTTGCAGAAGGATTTTTTGATACAAAGCAGACTCACCATTGCGTTGGCCGATTTGGCGCACCAATAAATTACGGCTGCTGCTAATCAGTGCGCGGTTTTTATTAATAGCCCAATCCGCATGTTGCGGCAGTTGGTCGGCATAAAACGCCAACAATTCACGGCCTAATGTCTGCCATTCCCCATTATTCACTCCCTCAATGGGCGAGAGGCTCTCCAGCACGGTTTGGGTGAAAAATTCGGGCTCCATGCGCTCGGGGGAGCTCATCATTAAATAAGCTTTTAACAAGGCGTAAGTGGCAGGCGTGGCGTCGGCGCGAGCGGGGCTATCAGGGGGGAGCTCGGCATACTGCTGTAATTTGGCTTCCAATTGCTGGCGAGTATTGTCGCGCAATAGCGGCAAAATGGTTTGGGTGTAGGTGGGCCATAACTGGTCGAGCAGGGCGTCATTGTGGTTTAAGCCAAAGCGCTGCCACACGGGGGTAAAGTGGGTGGCACGGTGGTCGAGTTTCCCCAACATTTGTTGGAAATCAAACTGGGCATTTAGGCGCTCGGCGGCGCTGCGCTGGTTATCCACGGCAGCAAACGCCAGCTGCTGGCTGTCATTCATCAATTGGCGGTTGGCAAAATACGACACCGCCAACCCCACGCCCCAAACCGCCATGCCGGTAGCGACCGCGTATTGCATCACGCGCTGCGGGTTGATGCCTAAGTGTGACGGTTGCAATGACGGGGCGATATCGCCTTGCACGGCAAGCAGGCTTTTCCAGCGGTTATCTTCTTGCCACGTATGGGGGTGAAGGGCCTCACTCGGTTGGGTGACGGCGGTGCTAAATGCTAACCCTGCAAAGGGCAGGCGACGAATACCTGAGGTCAATGGGGCTAAACGAACGGCTAACTCTTCGCTACCGCTCCCCCGTAAAAACTGCGCCAAAATCAGCCAATAAGTGTGCGTTAGGTTGACAGACAGGGCTTGGGCGCCATGCACCGACAACAGCGGAACCAGCTCACGCAGCGCGGGGGTGAGCTGCTCGGGTTGTCCATAAGGCTCGGTTAAACACAACACCGCGGGCGCATCGGCACTGCAAAGCTCGGGGTTATCGCTGACATTCCACACCCACACAGGGGCTTGCCACTTAAGGGCTTTAAACAGGCCATAGATAAAGCGGCTCGCCATATCGGACGTCGCGGTATTGAGGTGGTGAACGTTGAGGGTGCTGTGCATCAACTGGTCTATTACGGTGTATTCAGTGACCCAAATCAGCGCATCTACTGGCCGACGGCGGCGTAATTGTTTGAGCATCAACACATTTTCGTCATTGACGGTGGCCGCGACCTCCCCGCCATAAATCAACACCGTGCCATTGCTTTCCTGCCAAATTTCGTGGGACAACCGCGGCGCCAGTTTATCAACGGCGGCGGGGGAGCCGATAAGCAGTTGAATGGAGACTTTTCTACGCCAAAAAAGGCCGTACTGGAAGTGGAGGTAGTTTTTTATGGTATTGGCTTGCCCTGTATGCGTTAACTCAGTAACGCGCTTCTCTTGCTCAGGGTCATTACGGGTATTATTGGGGTTTCGATTATGACGACGTTCTTTGGACGATGTAATGTAATCGATAAATTGACGGGCACAGTGCGCCAGAGCAATTGCTGCAACAATCGCGAATAGTTTGTGCTCTTTAGTCTGTAGGTTAATTTTATCCCCATATTCCCAAATAAGAATACCAAGTAACACACACAGTAAAATAAATACGGTAGAGCTTAGCGGTGATTTTATGTGATTAAATTTCATTATGTAATACCGGGGTGATTGTGCTGAAAAATGTTCGATTACCTTCGGTGGATACCATCAGAACGGGCTTATTCTGTTGGGCGGCATACAAAGACGAAAGTGCTGCAACAAACCAAGGGGCATATTTGCCTGTGGGCCCTGAATAGAATTCAAGGTCAATGGTTTGTTCTGGGTGAATAAACGGAAAGTTCGACTCACTTTGGTAAATTGCAGACGTAATTTCTGAGCGAATATTGCCAGAGGAGATTAATTGCACGGCTTGTTGTGTATCGGTTTGAATTTCATTAAATAATCGAACGCTGGCCTTAATATCTGTATTCGCGTCTAATGGCATCGGCCTTTCTAAGTTACTCTTTTTCTTTAATTGATATTTTTTTGCAATATCATCAGGGGTGATAATAAAAATCGCCATCAATTCGGATTGAATATTTTTTTCTTCTTTTTGCTCAACAATCAAAATATCGACACACTCTTTATTTTGCTTAATGAGGCTTTCAATTTTATCGAATGAGAGTGTTTTTTCAGGTTGGTAATGTTTTATTTTTTTAGATTCAAAGAGAGTATGCAAAATGGGTAAAATATCACTGTCTTTGGGGGCGTTATCAGATAAATAAATTAAGTTAATAGGCAGTCTGCCGGGCAATAAACGGATGGTTTCCTTGACACTTCGCAGTAAATAATAAAAGGGTGGGTTATCCTTAGGGAAGTAATCGATATCTTGAGTCAGGTTAAAACAAGAATCATGGTGTTTACTGTGTTGCAGGATGTAGTTTAAGGAGATTTTCTCAGGTAACAATAATGCACTGTCGAGGATACTCACTGAACGTTTCCCCCATTCAGCCCATTGCCAATCGTGATATTCCTTTTCTTTTTTAAGGTAATGATAGAAACGATAATCACGAATATAGATAAAAAAATTAATGGTCATGGCGAGCGTGACAATAATAAAAGGAAGCACTGCTGGAATGATTTTAATCACGTCTATATTTTTATTATTCAGGTTGTCGGTAATATAGAGAAAATAAATAGGGACAATAATTGATAAAATTAAAATGGCTAGCCACTTAATCAATGAAGGTATCGGTGGTTTATCAACGAGTAAAAGCGTATTTTTAGACCAAGCCATAAATTACCCCGTAATAAAGTCGGATGTACTGGCAATTAAGGTGCAGCCACATTCTGTATGACTACCCGTTACGGCAAGGGGGATGCCATTACAGGTTATACTGGGGTCACCATCAATAATTTTATTCACACCATGGCCTTTTTTCGGGCAATTAACTAAATCGCCCACTTTAGCGGCTTTTATACCATTAATAATAAACTCCGAGGTGGCACTAATAACCGTGCCGCCATGATTGGTTTTATCACCTAATATAACAATGGATTGAGTCATAATAATTTTAATTCCAAAAATAAAGTTGATATTGAATATATAAAAACACGGGCTAATAAATTAGCCATGGTGTTTATATTGCTGTTTGTTTTATAAAGTGTATTGGGGTTATAAAATAGCATCGATAATGTATTTAAATTAATGCAGTTTTAGGCGGTGAGTTGTTGATCACAGCCTGTTAATAGCCCGAGCCCCGCGAGTAAAATAGTGCAGTGTATTTTATTTAATAATCGCATGGTTATTTTGCTACAGGTTGGACTGGGGTTGGGGACTGCACGGCGCAGCGGAAGCCAAGGCCAACGCTACCTTCGGCATTAGGAAAGCGGTGGTATCGGTCTATTGTTGTATTTTCATGATCCATAGTACCAACAGAACCCCTCGCCACTTTTTCCTCGCCACTGCTAGGGCCTTGGGGATTTAATTCAGGGGAAACGGAATAATAATCCTCTGCATACCAATCATTAATCCAATTTAAGCCATTACGCGCCATATCATATAGGCCTAATGGGTTAGGGGGCGTTGTACCAACCGCAGTATATCCGAACACCTCAGGCTCGGTTTCATACTGCTCATAGAGAGTAAAAGTACCATCCGCAGAGGCAAAACCAACAAACTGACCTCGGTTACGAGCGGCGTATTCCCATTGGGCTTCGGTGGGTAAATCAATGGGTAGATTGGTTTGTTGACCTAACCATTGGCAGTAATCCTTGGCGCTTTGCCAATCGGTTCGTGCCATAAATTGCTCTTGGACAATGGCTTTTACGAATGTAATGGAATCTGCGTTTTTTTTTAGCCGTAGATAATGCTTGGAGGGGGGTTGGCCTGTTAAAGCAATCCACAGATTAAACTCTCTCCATGTCACCGGGTATTTGGCCATACTGAAGCTATCTAAGGTGACTTTATGAAAGGCTTTATTGTCTTTTTCAAAGGTGTAGGAGCGAGTAGATCGCCCATCATGACCGCCGAAGTCCCCCATCATAAAAGAGCCCCCTTCGATAAATACCATATTGTTTAGTGACTGATTAATTAGCTGCTGTTTTTGAGTTTCTTGCTCTGCTGTGAGTTGTTGATCACAACCCGTTAATAGCCCAAGCCCCGTAAGCCAAATAGCGCAGTGTATTTTATTCAATAATCGCATGGTTATTTTGCCACTGGTTGGACTGGGGTTGGGGATTGCACAGCACAACGGAAATTTAGGGTTGGAATGTTTTTATTTGTTAAAGGAAAAGAGAGCCGATTGATGGTCAAGGTTTTTAGATAAAAAGATCCACTAGCCCCTCGAACGACTTTTTCTTTTCCCAGTTCAGGTCCTTGGGGGTTTTTATTTGGGGAATGCTCATAATAATCGGCGGCATACCAATCATTCATCCAGTCAACCCCCCCCCCATCATATCGTAAAGGCCTAAAGGCGTGGGTGGGTAAACCCCAACAGGGGAAAAATCGGTAGCAAATAACGACTCTCCCCCTTCACTGCCATCATTATAAGTGCCATCTTTTGAGGCAAATACAATAAATTGGCCCCGATTACGGGCCGCATATTCCCACTGGGCTTCAGTGGGCAAATCGAATGACAGCCCTGTTTGTTGGCCTAACCAAAGGCAATAATCTTTAGCGTCTTGCCAATCCACAGATGCTGGGTAATTATCTTGGGTGGAGGCTTGCCAGCTTTTCATAATATCGCGAGATTTTAAATCGTTATATCTATCGGTTAACGGAAGCCCTGTTAATGCTCGCCATAAATTAAATTGCCCCCACGTTACGCGGTATTTGGATAAACTAAAGCTGTCTAAGGTGACATCGTGAACAAATTTATTATCTTTGCCTAACGAATATGGCAGGGTGGATTTACCATCATGACCACTGCCAAAGTCCCCCATTAAAAAGGTACCCCCCTCGATAAACACCATATTGTTTAGCGAATCATCAATTAGCTGCTGCTTCTGGTTTTCTTGCTCAGGTGTGAGTTGTTGATCGCAGCCTGTTGTGAGTAAAATGGCGCTTAATAAAAGATAGATAGCGTTATAATTCATGCAAACCTCGCGGTTATTGGTGGGTTATTTGGTAAAGAAAATTGTTGATTGGCTTTCAATCATCCCGGCAGTAACAAATTCTTGATAGGGCTCATTGGTATAAATATGGGCTAGTGTGTCATCGGGTAAGCGCTGCTCTATTTTGCTAAAAATATCGGCGTAATGGCTGGGGTTAATCATTGGTGTCGGGATCAATACCCCCCCATACTTTTTCCCTAACGCATGATTAGGTATAGGTTTCTCCTGTTCTCCCATTTTCATAAATGTTGCAATACGTAATTTATTTTCCGCAATGCTCTCTTTGGTTTCGGAGGGAATTAAACTGGCGTGTTGCAAAATATTGTCAAAATCCCGCCTTGACTGTGCCCAGCGTAATATATGCAGTATGGCGCGTTTGCGTTGGCTAAACACGGCCATGGCCTCACCACTGGCTTGTGCGTGGCTGGCAGGGCTCATATAGTCATCCCAAAAATTATGTTCGAGTAAGGAGGCAATGGCGGCGCCTTTGGTTTCTGGGGGGCAATATTTTAAAAACTCACCTTGGGTTTTTATCACGGTTTCCATCAGTGCCACACGGTTATTTTTACTTTCCCAAGAATCAAATAATTCGTTAACGACTTGTTCCGCTTCTCTTATAATAATATTAGTTACTTCCATACCAATTAATAAAGGCAACGAGCAAATGGCATAAAAGTCTGCCGGCTTCATCATGGCAACAAGTTTTTGATAATCCATATTTTTTAGCATATAACCAAAACAGGGCATAAAATCCTGCATAATTCTATCTGTATTGATTTCAAAAGAGGTACTGCCTTTGGCTCCCGCCCCCCAGCAAAGCCCCCCTTGAACGGTGACGAGGATTTTGCCGTTAAAGTAAGTAAAGGCGAATGTCCCCGATGCCCCCGCGCCGAGTAGCCCCTCAATGCCCGCACTTAGCTCACCTAAGGTGGCAAAGCCGTCGTTTTCTGTGGCGGGTTTTTCCGGGTTACGCCACAGCAGTTCGCCAGACATTTTTGCCCCCACTTTGATCCCCGCGAACACTTCCCCTTGAGCCACAACGCCAAGGTCATTGGCTTGTTTTGTGATATCAATCCCTTTGATTTCATTAAGGTCTTTCGGTTCATCAACCGCGGTTTTTGACGGTATACCCATAATGCCATTTTGTGAAAAATTGGCACTGCCTTGCAGCCCAACACTGGCGCCTATATGGCCGCTAAGGGATAGAACAAGGTCAAAGCGTAACGCCCCCATTAGGGCGAGCTCATTGGCGCCTTGTTTCGGGTAGCGAATTTGAATACCTTGGCGGCAAGGCAAATGCACTTTCCCTTGTGTTTGGGCTTCCGCTAAGGCTAAGTTAGCATACAGCGCCACTTTGGCACTGGCTTTGGGGTTGGAGGCATCCCCAAGATTGCCTTTGGTTAATTCGAGGTCGCCACTGCCACCAAAACTAAAACGCATTAATTGGGCGTTTTTATCAAAAGAAGCATATTTGCCGCGATAAGGCGGGGTTTCATTTAAGCTCTCATTGATGTTTTCAGCCCAGTGATATAAGCCACTGACCCAGTTATCATCATTTTTATAATTTTCAAAAATACTGTAATTTTTATTTTCAATTTCAAAGAGTTGGTATTTTAACGTGGGGGCAATTTCAGACAGTTGTTTTTTCAGCTCTTGCGTATCAATTTTTTTAACGGTGATTTCTTCATTCGTTTCATTGTTTTTAACCGTTTCGGTTTTAACCAATGTGCTGGTTTCGCTTTTAATATCCTCTGTGCCTAACTTATGGACAATATGGCGCTCGCCGAGTTTGTTTGAGCGAATATAGCTGTATTTGAATTCGCCGCCTTTTTTTAACCGGATTAATTCCAAAATACTGTTGTCGAAACCGGTTGAATTTGAATCCAAAGAGGTGGTTAGAATTTCTTCACCTTGGGCGTCTTCTGGGATTGCATTAAGTTCTTTAATGATGGTATTCAGTTCTTCAGAGGCCACATCATAGTCTTGGTAGAGCGCTAAGAGCTCGTGCTGATAATTCTGAGGGTTTCTTTCCCTCAGCCTTAGGGGATATTTATCATTGAGTTCATCAATTTTAAACTGTAGCACGCGCTTTTTGATGACGAGGTCGCAAAGGTATTGGCTTTCCCTTTCGAGTTCATCATTGGGCACTTCAATCAGTTCATGGGTATTTGGGTGGTAATACAAGACAGGCCCACAGGTTGAAAAGGCATCGGTGCTGCCGGTTCCGCAATTGGTTTTTGATGTGGTTTGGTTTTTGGTATTTGACATAACTCGGCCTTGTTTAACGGTGAATTTTTATCGAGATTTTTTGTGGGGTTGGCGTATAAATTTCTACCGTTTTTCCATGTTCATCTGATTTCCCTTCATAAACGTCACCATCTTCCGTTGTCAGGGTGTAAAGCGTCTCGACAAGGATTTCATGGGTGATTTCATCTTTTAGCGTAAATTGTTCACGAAAACCGGTTGGAATGACCTGTGAGGGTAATTGCAAATTAGCTGGCCCCATTTTTTGGACACTCGTGGTTTTTAAAATGACATTATTTGGTGTGCCGACTTCGATATTCCCATTGGCAATTTTGATATAGGCTCCGCCACAACTTAAGATAATTTCCTTTTTGGCGCTGATATGAATGGCATCTTCTAACGATTCAACGGCGATATGTTTTTTCGCCAACAGGGACATGCCATCGTTTTGTGCTTCAACGTTGATATCCCCGTTTTTTGCCATCACATTAATGCCTTTTGCTTGGGCAAATAAGTTAGCGGAATGCCTTGCATTGAAGGTGAGGTGCTGATTAGCGCTTAAGTTAATATGTTGATTTGCCGTTAACGCAATACTCTCTTCCCCTGAGCCAAAATGTAATGCCTTGGGCGAAAAGACCCCAATGCCCGCAGGGGCATGAACCAGTATGGCGGGGTCAGTCAGGCCTTTGACTTGCTGCTTAAGGTTATCTTGTGACGCCAAATCGCAGGCCTCTGCGCCGCTGGTTTCGGCGGACTTCGACAAACTTCGTGCAATTGCCAGCGCTTGCTCCAGTTGGGCAATGGCCTCTTCCATCGCCAGCACATCTCCGCCGGCTTTCTCTTGCTTATCAGTGGAGATAAACAACCCTTTACCCGCCCGAATGGCGCCCCAGCTGTCAGTGCGCAGCTCAAAGCCATCGCCACGTTTTTTCCCTTCGCTATCAACCAAATGCCCCAAATTGAGCTGGGTTTTACCGCCGTATTCGGTGCTGACTTTAATGTGCTCTTCGTCGCGGCGGTCTTCCATGCGCAGTTTGTTATTGGCGGGGGTGCGAATAACGTTACGGGTGCGGTTGAGCTCCGTGATGTGGTCGGGGTGGACGGAATCGTGCAGGGCGTGGGCGATATACGGCCTGTCGGGGTCACCCTCGTGGAAGGCAATCGCCACTTCGGTGCCTTGAATTAACGGAAAATGCATCCCGTAAGTTCTGCCCGCGTAAGGCTTGGCAAGGCGCACGGGCATGCTCTCAAACCCTGCGGGTTTGTCGTCACGGTCGGCGTCAAACTTAACCCAATAATGGCCGTTTTCGTTTTGGCGGGCGTAGATGTCGCTCTCAATCGGGCTGGTGACACGGGCGGTTAAGGTGCCTGAAATCACTGGGCGGGGTTTTAGCTCAGGGCGCCAGCAGATGGCTTCGGTGTACGGCACGCCATCAAATGTCACGATTAACGCATTGGCGCGGCTGGCAGCAAAGTGCAGGCGGGTTAATAACACGGGGGATTGAAATACCATCGGCAGGGTGGAAATCGGTGAGTTATCAGTGATTTCCAGCACCATCAACGGCACCACATCGGGGCGGTGGTTTTCCCGTTTAGTAAAGTTTGGCACGCCAGAAAGCGCTCGAGGTCTAAGCGTGCCCAAAAGTTCGCGGTTTCAGGCTCGGGCTGAAATTTGTCCCCGCGAGTGAGGTGGCGCGCTTTGTAGTGGTAGACGTCACCGTATCTCGGCGTCTCATTTTCCCCGTGGCTTCTATCCACCACTCTGGAAACCAGTGGGTCGTCGGCAATCAGGGGATTGTAATCTTTGGTAAAAACACTGTTTTCAACCACTTGGTGGCGCAATGCTAAGCCCCAAACGCTGTCGGCGTGGTTATCACTGAGCCCCGATGGGCTGTTTAATGGCAGGGATTTGCCGTAAATATAGCCGCGCTGGCTGTCGGTAAAGTTAATCACCTCGGTTTGGGTGTCGGGTTGCAAGGTAAAGTGATAAAAAATCCCCACTTCGCTGAGCAAACGCTCAATAAACTGCTTGTCATTTTCGTTGATTTGGTTGATTTGCAGGCGCTTGGGGTATTTTTGTTTCAGGGTAAATTCAAACTGCCAGCCTTTAAAGTTGTGGTCGCGCAGCACTTGCTCTACCACTTGGGGGATTGATTGGTTGATAAAAAAGCGGTGGGTGCGAAATTGGTGGCGCAGCAGGGCAAAAAATGGCTCGATAACCAGTTGGTAGCGTGCTTCGTCCGCAGAGCCCGATAAGCGCTGGAAATCCGTCACTGTACCGTGTACCCGCTTGGTGACGGTGCGCGTTGGCACTCCCAACATGGTGGTGGCAGGGGCGTTAAAGGTCAACGTAGCATAGCGTCGCAGCAGTTGCTCGGGTTGCAGGTCTTTATCGGTACTGGTAAAGGTGATTTCGTAGCGATAGGTGTCGCTAACGGCTTCATCCCCCGTGAAGTGCTCCACATCCAACAAGCCTTGGTAGCCTTGCACGTCAAGCTGGTAGCGGTTTTGCCCGGGTAACAGGGCTTCGGCGATTTCGGGTGCTCGCATGTTTTGGCTCCATTTATTCAGTTGTCGTTAAGTACGCTACCGCCCATCACCACTTGCTTAGGTGCATTAGCATTTGCTTTTCTGCGGCTTCTACGTATATCGATTGGGGAGAATATAGATCAGTTTATTTAATCAGTCATGATATGCGAATAATATACGGCCATTTGTTTTAGGTAAGGTTGATCCATTAATATTTAAATAAATATCAATGTGTTAAATGGTGGCTTTGAAGTATTAAAGGCTATTTTTGGATAAGCAATATAAAGTGTAACATAACGTTTCAGTGCATTTTTTTAGGTGAATAGATAAATAAATTTACTGTTAATAAAGGTGTGAGCGGAGTGGTTAATTAATCAGCGAAATAAACGCAATTTAAATGGAGGAGGGATGTGAGTGCTTGTTCGTATTCACTTTTTGCTAATAGCGTGCCACTTTCGCATTTTTTGTCTACTCATTTGAGAATGATTTTTATTAACAAATACCTGCTAATTTACGAATTCGTGTACTTTTCGTTGGTGAAGAAAATAAATAGCGCCATCCGATAGTGAAATATTTTTTATAAGTTCCAAACGGTAGATTAAAATCATTTCTTTGTAACTTATTGTTATTATTGTTAACTTATGGGTCTTGGTGGACTAGTCATTTTGGCTATAAATAAGTAGGAGAACAGTATGGCTTTAAATAACAAAGTTATTTTAGTAACCGGAGCGGCACAGGGAATTGGTCGCGGTATTGCACTGCGTTTAGCAAAAGAAGGCGCAGATATTGCACTGGTCGATTTGAAAAAAGACAAACTGCAAGATGTGGCAAAAGAAATTGAAGCATTAGGCCGTAAAGTGACAACATTTGCTGCGGATATCAGCCAACGTGACCAAGTGTTTGCTGCGGTTGCTCATGCAGAAGCTGAGCTAGGTGGTTTTGATGTGATGATCAACAACGCAGGGATTGCGCAAGTTAAGCCAATCGCTGATGTTCGCCAAGAAGATATGGATTTAATCTTCAAAATTAACGTAGATGGCACCATGTGGGGCATTCAAGCTGCTAGCGAGAAATTCCAAGAGCGTAAACACAAAGGGAAAATCATTAATGCCTCTTCCATTGCAGGCCATGATGGTTTCGCTATGTTAGGTGTTTATTCAGCAACTAAATTTGCGGTACGTGCGTTAACACAAGCAGCGGCAAAAGAGTATGCAAGCTCAGGTATCACCGTAAATTCATATTGCCCAGGTATTGTTGGGACAGATATGTGGGTGGAAATTGATGAGCGCTTTGCTGAAATTACGGGTGCACCGAAAGGTGAGACTTACAAAAAATACGTTGAAGGTATCGCATTAGGCCGTGCTCAAACCCCTGATGATGTTGCAGGTTTAGTGGCGTTCTTAGCAAGTGATGACTCTGACTATATTACTGGTCAATCTATTCTGACCGATGGTGGGATCGTTTACCGTTAATATAGATTGGTGATGCCAGAATGAAAGCAATAGCCGCTATGAATTATTTGCAGCGGCTTTTTATCTTATGCGGCGTGGTTTTGCAGGTCAGTTAAAATAGCGTCGGCTTGTGTCCAAAGCAAAGAACCGCCTTCTTGCGTGTATAAATGATGGTTGCAGTTGAAAAAACGATCTGCCAAAACATCCCCAAAATCAGGGGAGTGCACGGTGCTCATATCTAACTCGCCATACCATAAAGCGGTTGGGCAGGTGATGTCTTCAGGGTTGAACTCCCAGTTTTGCAAGGAAAGTAATAAATCTTGCACATAACCTTGATTACCTTGAGAAAATGCACGGCACATACAATCGGTGTAAGCTTCTAAAAAATGCTCTTCATTGTAGAGCTGTTGGTCGATTTCTGCACTGCAATTGAGGATAAACGCCAATAACCATTCACCAGTGACATTTTTCTGTAACCAATCAGAGAGGTTTTCAGGTGTATTCAGTGCTTGTTCCTGCAAACTCACCACGTCAGCCGTTAATTTGGCGCGGGTGGCAGGGTGTTCGAACTGGTCTTGCCCAGACACAATAGAAAGAGAAACTGGCTGGCAATAATGGGCAACCGCCATCGCGAAAACACCACCTTGGGAAAAACCCAAGACAGAAAACTGTTTAATTCCTTGATTATCGAGTAGTGCTTGGATATCTAACGCAACGCTTTTTAATGATTTGTGGGCGTGAAAAGTGGAATCGCCGAGACCCGCACGTTCTGGCACAATTAAGCGGATATTGTATTTTTCCAGCAAATCTAAGCCAAAGCCGAGGTTGCCACTCATGCCTGCACCGGTACAGAAAATTACAGGAAAGCCCGTCTTTGGCCCTGATTCAAACCAGCAAAGTTGACGGCCATCAGGTAGCGTCATGATGTGTTGGCGAGGGTTAATTAACGGCGCATTGTACATGGTGAATTCCTAAAACAGGCACAGACTGGGTGATAAGATAGGTCAGTTAATTATTATTCAAACTGGCATTGTTATAGTTGCAATTTTAAAGTATTAAAGAGGTAAATTGCAAAATATTAGCTTAATAATTAATAAAAAGGTGCATAAATGGCATTTTCAGAGTCTGAAAAACAGGTTTTATTAGCAGTTAAAGGGGTTGGCCCGATGGTGATCAGCCGCTTAGAACAGATGGGGTTTTCATCATTGGCGCAATTAAGTGAAGCTTCTTATGATGAAATTTTAATTTCAGGTGCTGCACTTACAGGTTCAAGTTGCTGGAAAAATAGCCCGCAAGCTAAGAAAGCCGTTGAAGGGGCTATCTCAGCCGCAAAGCAAGCACTTGAATCAGGTAATTAATTCACTTTGTGTTTCATCTTCCATTTTTTACTGCGCAGGATATTGAGCA
The DNA here is from genome assembly GCF_019343475.1 of Providencia sp. R33. Classification (NCBI taxonomy): domain Bacteria; kingdom Pseudomonadati; phylum Pseudomonadota; class Gammaproteobacteria; order Enterobacterales; family Morganellaceae; genus Providencia; species Providencia sp. R33. Next base: position 510,085 of record NZ_CP072453.1, read on the forward strand.
TTTGAACGGCCATGGAAAAGAACATGGCAAAGTAGATATACCCTTTGGCAACATGAACTTGCACGCTTTCGAGTATCAGTGTAAAGCCCACTAAAATTAAGAAAGAGAGTGCAAGTATTTTGACAGAGGGATAGCGCTCAACAAAATCCCCGATACTTTTTGCGGCTAACATCATAATAAGCACTGCAATAATGACTGCGGCCATCATAATAAACAGGTGGTCAGAAAGCCCAACGGCGGTGATAACGGAATCGAGGCTAAAAATAATATCCAACAGGGCAATTTGCACTATGGCGCCCCAAAACGAATGCACCTGCCGCTGTGCAAGGCCGCTTTCATCTTCCCCTTCAATGGTTTCAAAAATTTCTTGGCTGGCTTTCCATATCAAGAAAATTCCCCCTGCACACAAGATGATATCGCGAGCGGAAACAACATGGTCCGCAATGGTAAACAACGGGGTTGTCAGGCGTGATAACCATGCGATTGAGGCGAGTAGGGCAAGGCGCATGACCATCGCCGCAATGAGCCCTGTGCGTCTGGCACTATTTTGTTGGTGGGCAGGGAGTTTGCTTACCACGATACTTAAGAAAATAATGTTATCGATACCTAAAACGATTTCTAAAATAGTTAGGGTGGCGAGAGCCATCCAAGCATTGGGGTCGAGTATCCACTCAAACATCTGTGTACCTTCTACAATAAAACAGTGATAAATGTTTATCGTCTGCTTGGTACAGGCGACACCTTGTTGATTAAGCGAGATTAAAATGCCGTGCTAGCAAAGGGGCGGTAAAATCTTTTTTAAGGTAAAAGCCGCGAGGCAGCGTCATAATGGGTTGGCCAAACTCGCCAATAGCTTCTGTTAGGGCTTTATTGTTTGCCGCTTTTGGGCGAATTTGCAAAACTTGGCCGTGGCGCGCTGTAATGGTTTCCACTTTGCCGAGCACAATCAAATCCATCAACTCTTCCCAATCTTGCCGCAGCAATTGTTCCTCAAGGGGGGAAGGGCTCCAAATTAATGGGTTAGCGACCCGACGTTCCGCTAAGGGAATTTGACGTTCACCTTCAATTGGAAACCACAAAATCCGCGATAACTTACGGCGCACATGGCTATTTTCCCACGTTAAACCGCTATTTCCCGTAAGGGGCGCGACGGAGACAAAGGTGGTTTCCAGCGGCACGCCATGGCGGTCAATAGGGATAGTTTTTAGCTCGATACCGATGTGGGCAAAATCTTGTTCCGCCTTACTGCCTGCACTCGCCCCTAAATAATACTCAAGTAACATGCCCACCCAGCCTTTATCACGTTTTAGATCAGGGGGGATAGGGATGCCTGCAATTTGGGCGAGATCACCTAAAGTATAGCCGGCAAGCGCGTGAGCTCGACTCATTAAGGTGGCTTCGTTATCTGGCGGTTGTGGTGGTGTAAATGACATAATGCTCTGAAAATTAAGTGTATAAAAAACAATCAAAAATAATTCACATAACGAAAAGAGTATAACACTTTTTTATGAGGATTTTTAACTGTTTGATATTTAACTGTTTAATGTTTTTTATTCCCTGTTCTTCAATGTTGATTTTAGGGTTATTCACGTTCATCCCAAGATAATCACAGGATCATGCACTAGGTTATCCACAGGTTTTCTGGATAACTGTGTAAAACAGTGATTACTGTGTGTATTTACAGCCTTGACGAATGAGGTTTTATGACATTCATCACAAAAAATGCGTAAGTTAAACACATTGGTTGTGGATAAATACGACGTTGTTTGATATTTGCTCAGTTGAAGTCCTAAGCTTTTTAGCGAAAAAATTGACCAGTGGATAACGTGTTTTTTCTGGCTTTATTTCTTTGATTTATCAAAGTTTATTAGATTTTAATTATTTTTGATAAAAAACGGTTCTGGGGATATACCCTGATTGCTATAGGGTTGTTCACATAGATATCCACAGAAAAAGTGAATAACATCCTTATTATTCACTTTGGCTGTTTATAACTATCATAAATTAGGCAGGTTATCCTCAGATGGCTTAAACCATGCGGATTTAAAATCAAACCAACCAAAGGTATTCATTCGGACACCACGCATAGTGCGCTGGCCTTGTAACTCTAACCAATGATGAAATATCGGATGGAAAATTTGCGAGTCAATTAAACTTTCACACCACGCTTCTACGTCGAAAGCGTTATTTCGCCATTGGTTTAATTGCAACTCAAGGTTGTTTCCAAGACATTGGCGTAAGAGGGGCATTTCGTACAGTGTGGCGAAAATTGAAAACTCAAGAGGCTTAAAGAAGTTGGCCGTAGCTAACCAAATATCACTTTGCGAATTACCATTAAACCAATCATCATAGCCAATAATATTAATTTTCAACTCAACCCCTTGCTGATGCAAAACGCGCTTCATAATTTGGCTGATTGCGTAGAATTCGTGGTGATTATGGTAAAACGTCACGGTGAGTTCAGTAAGGTCTTCTGGTTTAGGAAATAACGTGAGCATTTTACTGTGGTGCCAGTGCAGTAATAAGCCGTAAGCTGGGGCCCAGTGGCGTTGATAGAATGGTTCACAATGGGCAAGTAAATTCACGGGTGTGAGAAAACTGCATAGCCATTTACGTACATCTTCCCGCTGGGATAGCTCAGAGCGTTGATCCATCAGTAAAAAATAGCAACCTTCCTCCATGCGGCTTTCTAACGAATCATTATGGTGTTTGTCGCCATCCATTTTTAAAGTGGTGCACACCATTTGTTCCGAAAGCTCAGGTACCACCCAAATAGTCACTTCATCCAACAGAGCGCGATAACCAAAGTAGCGGTCAAAGGCGGCAATGGTGAGCTTTTGTGGCAAATTTTTGTCAACTTGGTAAGGGCCTGTACCAATAGGGCAACGGCTAAAGTTGTCTAAGCTCTCCCACTCTTTAGGCAAAATAGCCGCATGGTGGCTGCCTAATAACCAAGGTAGCTGTTTATCGGGTTGATTTAATTGAATATCAACGACATAAGGTTGTGGGGTGCTGACGGACTGAATATGGGAAAATAACGGCCAACACTGCTTTAAACGTAATAATGAGTGAATAATATCTTCTGCAAGCATTTCCCGTCCGTGGTGGAAATAGATAGCAGGGCGCAAATAAAAGCGCCAATGTGTGTCACTGATAGCTTGCCAGTGGTGAGCCAGTCCATCTTCGACTTCCCCTTTTTCCTCATTTATATGAGTTAAGCCATTAAAAATTTGGCTCATCAAATGAATTTCAGAGCGGCGCATGGGCGCGCCGGGTAATAAATTGGGAAAATCACGGTAATAAATGATGCGTAATAGATTTTTCCCTTGCCGATAACTGCGCTCTAGCTCAGAAAGCACCATTTGTCGGATGGTTTCTTTGTCTCCCACTAACGCGACAAGTTTTTCGATGCTCTCTTCTTTGAGTAATTGCTCAGCTTGGGCTTGTTGGAGTTCTAACCCATTCACGTGGAAAATAAGTGTAGAACGCTTGCCACGCCCCGCTTCCGCTTGCCAACTGAGCCAACCATGGCCCTGCATATTATTTAATAATGTTCGCACATGGCGGCGAGAACAAAATAAGGTGTCGGCAATATCCTGCAAGGTGGTTTCGCTATCTTGCCCTTGAAAATGTTGCCAGAGGCGAACGAACTGTGTTTGTAAGCGTGTATTAGACATAAAAGAGGAACTCCGGCAAAAATTGCATCAATTTTAATTTCCTAATATCCGCGGATAATAGGTGGCAGTAAGTAGCTCGTTTGGCGTGCAATTGCAGGCCGACTCCCCCATTTAGAGTAGTGGTGTCTGTCACCAAGCCGGTTTTTTACCGGCTTTTTTTTCGTCATATTTCACACTGTAGCGTTGTTGGTTTCGTTCAGTTACTTGGGTCACATACTGATGTATGCTCCCCAAGATACCTTCCCTCACCGCCTAGCTACAGTGCGAACTATTTAGAAAAAATCGTTAATCGTTATTGCGTTGCTGGCTTCGCTCAGCCACCTTCGTCACACACTGGAGTATGCTCCTAGAGATATCTTCATTTTGCCGCCTTGCCACAACGCGAACTATTTAGAAAAAATCGTTAATCATTCATTGTTAATCGTGGCATTTCGTTTAAATAATTATACAGGAAGAAACTAATGGGGAAGTGATCTTTGAGGGGGAAAGTGTAAAAAATGAAGAGTTCCGCATTTGAGAGCGTGAAAATTTGAAAACGGAGATACTCTATATAGTTCATATGGCGTGTAGGCAGCAAGTAAGGATATCTCGGGGAGCATACATAAGTATGTGACCCGAGTAGCCGAGCGATGCTAACACCCACGCCATGTGAAATATGACGAGTATCTTAGTTCATAAAGGTCGGGATCTGCTGCTCATAACCCTTGATTTGGTCGACGTGTTGTAACGTCAGGCCAATGCTATCTAACCCATTCATCATGCAATGGCGACGGAAGCTATCAATCTCAAAATGATAGGTTTTATCACCAGCGGTCACGGTTTGAGCTTCTAAATCAACAGTGAATTGGCAACCCTCGTGGCTGTTAACGTAGTTAAACATCTCATCCACTTCCTGCTCGCTTAATTTGATGGGTAACAGCTGGTTATTGAATGAGTTACCGTAAAAAATATCAGCGAAACTTGGGGCGATAACCACTTGAATGCCAAAATCTGTCAATGCCCATGGAGCATGCTCACGGGATGAGCCACAGCCAAAGTTTTCACGAGCTAATAAAATACTCGCGCCTTTGAAAACAGGTTTGTTCAGCACGAAATCAGGGTTAGGTTGCTGGCCATTTTCATCTAAAAAACGCCAATCATTGAATAAATGCTGGCCAAAACCTGTGCGAGTCACTTTCTGCAAAAATTGCTTTGGAATAATCGCGTCAGTGTCCACATTCGCGGCGTCTAAAGGAGCAACAATGCCCACATGGGTGATTAACTTTTCCATTTTTATCTCCTTTAAATCTGAATATCGCGAACGTCAGCAAAATGGCCATTAATTGCTGCTGCGGCTGCCATGGCTGGGCTGACTAAGTGGGTGCGACCTGCGCGGCCTTGGCGACCTTCGAAGTTACGGTTACTGGTGGAAGCGCAGCGCTCACCTGGGTTTAAACGGTCATTGTTCATCGCTAAGCACATAGAGCAACCCGGTAAACGCCATTCAAAGCCCGCATCGATAAATATTTTATCCAAGCCTTCCTGCTCTGCTTGTGCTTTGACAGGGCCTGAACCCGGAACCACGATAGCTTGTACGCCATTTGCCACTTTTTTACCTTTGGCAATTGCTGCGGCGGCACGTAAATCTTCAATACGTGAGTTCGTGCATGAACCGATAAACACTTTGTCGATTTTAACATCAGATAACTTAATGCCTGACTCTAATCCCATATAAGCTAACGCTTTTTCAGCAGAAGCGCGCTCAACGGGATCTGCAAAAGATTCTGGTGCAGGGATAGGTTGGTTGATTGCAATCACTTGCCCCGGGTTAGTTCCCCAAGTCACTTGTGGCGCAATACTGCTTGCTTGAATGGTGATGATTTTATCGAATTTGGCATCGTCATCGGTTTTTAAGGTTTTCCAATAAGCAACGGCGTCATCCCATTGTTGGCCTTTTGGTGCAAATTGGCGGCCTTTCATGTAATTAAAGGTGGTCTCATCTGGGGCGATAATCCCGGCTTTTGCGCCCAACTCGATGGCCATGTTACACACGGTCATACGGCCTTCCATACTCAGGTTTTCGATAGCTTCACCGCAGAATTCGACGATATAGCCTGTACCGCCTGCACTGCCAGTGGTACCAATGATAGCCAAAACAATATCTTTTGCTGTGATCCCAGCAGGTGCTGTACCAACCACTTCAATTTTCATCGTTTTTGCGCGAGCTTGCTTCAGCGTTTGCGTCGCCATGACATGCTCAACTTCGGATGTCCCGATACCAAAAGCCAACGCACCGAAAGCACCGTGGGTCGCGGTATGTGAATCCCCGCACACAATTGTCATACCTGGTAAGGTGATCCCTTGCTCTGGACCCATAACGTGAACAATCCCTTGGTATGGGTGGTTCAAGTCGTACAGAGTGACACCAAACTCTTTGCAGTTTTTCATCAACTCTTGCATTTGAATACGTGCCATATCGCCGCAAGCATTGATATCTTTGGTTTGCGTGGATACGTTGTGGTCCATCGTTGCAAAGGTTTTGCTTGGTTGGTGTAATGGACGGTTTTTAGTTCTTAATCCATCAAACGCTTGTGGTGAAGTCACTTCGTGCACCAAATGGCGGTCGATATAAATCAAAGGGATTTCATTTTCGACTTCACGCACTACGTGAGCATCATATAATTTTTGATATAAAGTCTTAGCCATGATTAAACCCCTTGTGCAATATAACGAGCAATAATATCGCCCATTTCACTGGTACTGATTGATTTGCCCGCACCCGCTAAATCGGATGTTCTGTGGCCATCTTCTAACGCTTTATTTACCGCGCGTTCAATCGCATCCGCGGCATCGGTTTGGTTCAAGCTAAAGCGTAATAACATTGACGCTGATAAAATTTGTGCGATTGGGTTCGCAATATTTTTACCCGCGATATCGGGGGCAGAGCCGCCCGCAGGTTCATATAAGCCAAAACCATCTGCATTTAAGCTCGCCGAAGGCAACATGCCCATTGAACCGGTGATCATCGCGCACTCATCGGAAATAATGTCACCGAATAAGTTAGAGCATAAAACCACATCAAACTGAGAAGGCGCTTTGATCATTTGCATCGCAGCGTTATCGATATACATATGATTAACTTCAACATCTGGGTATTCTTTGGCGATTTGATTCACAACTTCGCGCCATAATACAGAGCTTTGCAAGACATTCGCTTTATCGATTGAAGTCACTTTATGGGTACGTTTACGGGCAGACTCAAAGGCGATGCGTGCAATGCGCTCGATTTCGTAACGGTGATACACATCCGTATCAAAGGCGTATTCTTCACTGCCTTCGCCTTTGCGCCCTTTCGGTTGGCCGAAATAAATACCGCCAGTTAACTCACGAACACACAAAATATCAAAACCTTGCGCAGCAATGTCTGCACGTAATGGGCAAAATGCCTCTAATGCTTGGTATAAACGTGCAGGGCGTAAATTACTGAATAATTTAAAATGCTTACGTAATGGTAATAAGGCACCACGCTCGGGTTGGCTATCTGGTGGTAAATGTTCCCATTTTGGGCCACCAACTGAGCCGAACAACACCGCGTCGGCTTCTTCACAACCTTTTACCGTTGCTTGCGGCAGTGGCTCGCCGTGATTATCGATGGCCGCACCGCCAACATCGTATTCTTTAGTGTTAATCGTAATGGCAAAGCGTTTGCTTACTGCATCCAAGACTTTGTGTGCTTGTGCCATCACTTCTGGGCCGATGCCATCTCCCGGTAATACGGCAATTTGATAACTAGACATGGTTACACTGCTTCCTTTGTGTTTGATTGTGATTCTTGGTTTATTTTTTGTTTTTCGATTTCGACTTGTTCTGAACGCCAAATGCTGTTTAACACGTGAACCATCGCTTTTGCTGAAGATTCAACGATATCTGTCGCTAAGCCCATACCGTGGAACTTACGGTTATGGCATTCCACCACGATATCCACTTGGCCTAATGCATTTTCGCCATGGCCTTTGGCAGATAACTGGTAAGAAACTAATTTCATTGGGTAGTTGGTAATGTTGCTAAAGGCTTGGTAGATAGCATCAACAGGGCCATTACCCGTTGCAGCTTCAGATTTCACTTCATCTCCGCACTGCATTTTGACTGTCGCGGTTGCCACAATGCTTGAACCAGATTGTGTGCTGAAATAATCCATCACAAAGTGGTCGGTTTCATCTTGTTGCTTAGTAAAGAAAGCCAAGGCTTCTAAATCATAATCAAACACTTGACCTTTTTTATCCGCTAAATTCAAAAATGCGGTATACAACTCGTCCAATTTGAAATCTTTGCCTTCGTGATAGCCCATTTCTTCCATACGGTGCTTCACGGCAGCGCGACCAGAACGCGAGGTTAAATTTAATTTCTCTGCTTTTAAACCAATCGACTCAGGGGTCATGATTTCGTAAGTTTCGCGGTTTTTTAACACGCCGTCTTGGTGAATACCGGAAGAGTGGGAGAATGCATTGCTACCCACCACGGCTTTATTGGCTGGAATTGGGGTGTTACATAATTGGCTAACTAATTGGCTGGTACGGTAAATTTCTTTGTGATTAATATTGGTATGGACATTTAACATTTGTTCGCGCAATTTAATCGCCATGATGACTTCTTCTAAGGCGGTATTTCCTGCTCGTTCACCTAAGCCGTTGATAGTTCCTTCCACTTGGCGTGCACCCGCTTGTACAGCACTGATGGAGTTAGCAACTGACATGCCTAAGTCATCGTGGCAATGGACAGAAATAATTGCTTTATCAATATTTGGGACGCGGTTATATAAATCCGTAATAATTCCACCAAACTGGTAAGGAGTGGTATAACCAACAGTATCTGGAATATTAATGGTTGTTGCCCCTGCATTAATCGCAGTTTCAACGATACGACATAAATTATCTGGGTCAGTACGGCCTGCATCTTCACAAGAAAACTCAACGTCATCGGTGTAGCGGCGGGCACGTTTGATTGAATTGATAGCCATATCCATTACACCATCAAACGATTTATTTAATTTTTTCTCCATATGCAAATTGGAGGTGGCTAAAAAGATATGAATACGGAAAGCTTCAGCGATTTTTAATGATTCTGCTGCAACGTCGATATCATTTTCGACGCAACGAGCTAATGCGCAGATGCGGCTATTTTTAATTTCACGTGCGATAGTTTGTACAGATTCAAAGTCGCCAGGGGAGGAAACAGGGAAACCTGCCTCAATGATATCAACACCTAAACGTTCTAACGCAAAAGCGATTTGTAATTTTTCTTTGACTGATAAACTGGCCTGCAATGCCTGCTCGCCATCACGTAATGTGGTATCGAAAATAATGACTTGGTTGCTCATATTGTGTTCCTCATATCGAATTTTGTTTTAATAAATTGAGTTTTATGTTCTTCCAAAGCCGCAGGCATAAAAAAACCCGCGGGTTGCGCGGGTTCTTAATGTTTGTGGACAGTGTCTTTCTATTTTTCGTCCATAAGCATACCGCGCAAATTTAATGCGAGTAGTAGTAGGCTTAGTAGGCGGATAGAAAATGTCATTTAAACTGTCTCTCATAGGTTTCTAAATCAACTGTATTTATAGATACGTGATCTTAAAGTTAATGTCAATCATGGATTTCTGACTGTTTTTTACCAATTGTGAATTACGGAGTTGAGTTAGGGAATGTGACTGTTTTTACTAATTTCAGTGATGTTTTTGCCTATATTTGAATTGGAAATTCAGGGTAAAATTCTTTTGGTGAATTTCACTGTTGCTTTTATTTATGTAACTTATTGTTTTATAGCTACCTTTTTGTTTTTTTTTGCTCCATGATTTTCAGAAAAGATAAAACAAGTAAAATTAATCACTAAAATCAATGGCTACTGATTAACTTAGTTATCTAATAAATGAATAAGTAAAAATTAATCTGATAATGAGAATATTTACAGAATCCAAATGCGATTTATTATGATTTCTTCGGGAAATTGCTTTATTATTTTTACTGAGAGTAATTGTGATCTTAATATAAAAATATCACTCATTACTTTGGTGAATATTTGCGTTTTATAATGATATCTATTCTGTGAATCATAATTAATGAGTAAAGTAATAGAAACGTCGTTTTAATAAATGCAGGGAAAGCGAAATAGCTTACTATCTATAAGTTGTTTCAGAAATAATATTTAACGATTTTATATATTCGTCGGAATTTTAACGGTGAATACGTCTTTTCGTTAATGAAAAATGATAAATATATTTAGTGGAGTAAAAAATGACTGATTTTGATACGATTTCAACAGGTAAAAAAGAAAGCAGCGATATTCACCTACGTAATGTTGATTTAAACTTATTAACTGTTTTTGATGTGGTTATGCAGATGCAAAATGTCACTAAAGCCGCGCAAGTGTTGGGAATGTCTCAACCCGCAGTGAGTAATGCGGTTTCACGTCTGAAATCAATGTTTAATGACGAATTATTTGTGCGTTACGGTCGTGGGATCCAGCCTACTTCTCGGGCGAAACAGCTATTTGGGCCAGTAAGACAGGCGTTGCAATTAGTGCATAATGAGTTACCAGGGGCTGGTTTTGACCCACAAGATAGCGATCGCGTATTTAATTTATCAATCTGTTCTCCTTTAGATATTCGTCTAGCTGCAATGATCGTTGCGAAGTTTAAAATGGCTTCACCTAATATTAATGTATTTATTCATTCATTTTTGGATAATAACATTGCACATCAATTAAAATATCAGGAAATAGACTTCTTTATCGGGTATAACCAATTCGAAAAACCTGAGTATCAACATCAGGTTTTATTTAATGATGATTTGGTTTTGGTTACAGCGAATAATCATCCACGCATTGTTAATTCTATTTCTGAACATGATTTAATGAATGAACGTCATGCGATTATGTCAATGGATAATATAGGTTCATTCAGTAAGCCTTACTATTATAATACGGAACTGTCTCATACAATTAGCTATCAAGGAACTGATCTCAGTAGTGTATTAAATATCGTTGCACAAACTGATTTAGTGGCAATTGCCCCTAAATGGCTCGTTGAACATTATAAAGGACAACTGAAATTACGGACTTTATCGTTGCCTTTGGAAAGCCAATCTCGCCCTTGTTACCTAACATGGCATGAATCGACAGCAAGGGATAAAGGCCATCAATGGATGAAATCGCAATTTAGCCAAATGATTACGGAACTCTTGGACCAAGCTGTCGCGGCTTAATCACGTTTTAAAGATAAATTCGCAAAATGGAGCCTGAACTACAAGATTCATGGCTCCAAGACAAGTTAATTAACTCATTGTAGTGAGCGCTATGGTGAGTTTTGCAGCGAACATAACATTTGCAGAAAATTTACATATAAAAACTTTCCTCCTACGTTATTAGTCGATACACTGCCGATATTCAGCTAACAGTTGTAAGCTGAAATAGTAGAATGGTTAAGTTCTTGTGAAGATACCGAGTGACTTATATCAATAATGACCTATAGGGAATTAACTTTGATTACTGAAAATCTATATCCATACCATTTAGTAAATCGCTTACGTAGCAGAATCAATGCGAACGAATCAGCGAGTCGGATAGCTTTCAGTCAATGGAACAATGGGCAACAAAGCTCATTAACATGGAATGAGGTGGGGGAACGCACGTCTGCGATTTCTCGTCACCTTTTAGCATTAGAAGTTTCAACACAAGAAAATATCGGGTTATTTGCCCACAACAGCATGAATTGGTCACTGATTGACTTAGCATCATTACAGATCAGAGCGGTGACGGTTCCACTTTATGCAACTAGTAGTGTTGAACAAGCCGCTTATATTATTAACGATGCCAACATTAAAGTGTTGTTTGTCGGTGAACAAATGCAATATGACGTTGCATGCCAATTACCTGCGCTTTGCCCTCAATTAAAAATGATTGTTGTTATAGATGAAGGCGTTGAACTGATTGATAACTCAGTGCCAACTCTGTATTTATCCACTTTTATGGCACAAGCACAACCTGAATACCAAATGGAGCTGGATGCACGCATTGCAGCCCATAATCTCAGTGATTTATTTACGATTATCTATACATCAGGTACCACGGGTGAGCCAAAAGGCGTAATGTTGGATTATTACAACATGGCCGCTCAGTTGTACCTGCATGATGAGCGATTACAACTAACGGAAGAGGATATTTCGTTAAGTTTCTTACCGCTTTCCCATGTCTTTGAACGTGCTTGGAGTTTCTATGTCATGCACGTAGGGGCACTCAATGTCTATTTGACAGATACGAATTTAGTGCGAGAAGCACTGGCGGATGTGAAACCAACCGTGATGTGTGCAGTGCCGCGTTTCTATGAAAAAGTCTATAGCGCGGTGCAAAGTAAAGTATCGAAAGCACCGTGGGCACGCAGAATGCTGTTTAAAATAGCGATTTCCCTTGGTAAGCGTCGTATTAAAGCGCTTTCAAAAGGCGGCGCACCATCATTAATCAATCGCGCTATCTTCCCATTAGCGGATAAACTGGTTTTAAGTAAAATTCGTGAGGGGTTAGGTGGCCGTATTCGATTTATGCCTGCTGCTGGGGCGCGTTTAGACGATGATGTTATTGCCTTTTTCTTATCCGCAGGTGTGGATATTAAATACGGCTATGGTATGTCAGAAACGTGCGCGACGGTTTCATGTTGGGAAGAGGGCAAATATCCTCTAGGTTCGATTGGTACACCATTATCTTCGGTTGAAGTGCGTATTGGTAAAGATGATGAAATCCAAGTAAAGGGCCCTGTTGTGATGAAAGGTTACTACAATCGCCCAAATGAAACCTTAGATACGTTTACCTCTGATGGCTGGTTAAAAACGGGTGATGCAGGGAAAATTGATGCGCAAGGCAATTTATATATTACGGATAGACTGAAAGATTTAATGAAAACGTCTAACGGTAAGTATATCGCACCTCAAATGATTGAAGGGGTGCTAGGCCAAGATAAATTTATTGAGCATATTGCCGTCATTGCCGATACACGTAAGTTTGTTTCTGCACTGATAGTGCCGTGTTATGACAGCCTAGAAGAATATGCACATTCGATTAACTTAAAATATCGTGATCGCCTTGAGTTACTGAAAGACTCTAATATTGTGGCGCTTTTTGAAGCTCGTTTAAAAGAACTGCAAAAAAACATAGAGAATTTTCATCAAGTTAAACGTTTTACCTTGTTACCAACAACTTTTTCAATGGAAAAAGGGGAATTAACCCCAACCTTGAAACTACGTCGTAAAATTATTTCTGAGCGCTATCAATTAGAAATTGAATCTATGTATAAAGAGTAATTAAACGTTTTATTATCAGGCTTATCTATTTTGATAGGTGAGCCTGATAACTATATTCATTTCACCCATATTCTTTCTTTTTTCTTCTTCATTACTGACTGGCAATGCAAAATATTTCAAGTCGCCAGTTGACTGGAAAATAGTCAATATTTCTTCCATTTTTTCTATATGCAGTTATTCCCTCTGTGAACGACAAATGTTCAAGATAATCTGAAAATACCGCTATTTTTGTGCTGAAATGATGTTTGCTTCGTTTCAGCCAGAGAGATATGTTAATAGCACGCATTAACCTGTTTAAATGATAAAAATAAAGGGGTAATTGATACCTCTTAACTTGCAAATAATGTCTGGGGGCAAACTCATGGAGAAGTTGTCGGGAGCTGAAATGGTCGTCAAGTCATTGATTGACCAAGGAGTAAAGCACGTGTTTGGGTATCCAGGCGGTGCAGTATTAGATATTTATGATGCGCTTCATACTGTTGGTGGTGTGGAACATATTTTGGTGCGTCATGAACAAGCCGCAGTGCATATGGCCGATGGCTATGCACGCTCAACAGGGGATGTTGGCGTCGTTCTCGTCACTTCAGGCCCTGGAGCAACCAATGCAATTACCGGCATTGCAACCGCTTATATGGACTCTGTGCCGATGGTGGTGCTATCAGGGCAGGTTGCTAGCTCTTTAATTGGTAATGATGCGTTCCAAGAATGTGACATGGTGGGAATATCACGCCCGATAGTGAAGCACAGTTTTTTAATTAAAAGCGCCGAAGAAATCCCAGAAACCATTAAAAAAGCCTTCTATATTGCAGCGAGTGGTCGTCCAGGCCCCGTTGTGATCGATTTTCCAAAAGATACGGTGAATCCTGCACTTAAATTTCCGTATCATTACCCCGAGTCCGTTTCTTTACGTTCGTACAACCCGACACTTCAAGGGCACAAAGGGCAGATCAAAAAAGCACTTTCTAAATTAGTTGCGGCGAAAAAACCCGTTTTTTATATTGGTGGCGGTGCGATTAACGCTAATTGCTCAGCGGAAATCATTGAATTAGCAGAAGCATTAAAACTGCCAGTGGTATCCACTTTGATGGGTTTAGGGGCTTTTCCTGAAACTCATAAGCAATCCGTCGGCATGTTAGGTATGCATGGGACTTATGAAGCAAATAAAGTCATGCATAATTCAGATGTGATTTTTGCAGTGGGTGTCCGTTTTGACGACCGCACAACCAACAATTTAGAAAAATATTGCCCGAATGCGACAGTGATCCAAATTGACGTTGACCCAACTTCAATTTCAAAAACGGTAAATGCAGATATTCCAATCGTTGGTGATGCAAAATCGACGTTAAAACAAATGTTAGGGCAGCTAGACCAAGTTTCATCGAAACAAGATGAAAATGCATTAAAAGATTGGTGGAAAGATATTGAAGAGTGGCGCACAAAACAGTGCCTACGTTATGAAACCAATCAAACTAAAGTCAAACCTCAGCAAGCCATTGAAATGATTTATCGTTTAACAAATGGTGAGGCATATGTGACTTCCGATGTCGGTCAGCATCAAATGTTTGCTGCATTGTATTATCCGTTTGATAAACCAAGACATTGGATAAATTCAGGTGGCCTTGGCACGATGGGTTTTGGTTTGCCAGCCGCATTAGGGGTGAAATTAGCCCATCCAAACTCAACGGTGGTTTGCGTAACGGGTGATGGCAGTATTCAAATGAATATCCAAGAGCTATCAACTGCATTGCAATACGGCTTGCCTGTCTTAGTTCTGAATCTCAATAATGGCTTCTTAGGCATGGTGAAACAGTGGCAAGATATGATTTATCAAGGCCGCCATTCTCAATCCTATATGCAGTCACTCCCTGATTTTATTAAATTAGCGCAGGCATATGGCCATGTTGGGATTTCGATTGCTTCTCCTGATGAACTTGAAGAAAAACTCAAGCAAGCGCTTGTTGAGGTGAATGAAAACCAACGCCTAGTATTTGTTGATATCAATATTGATGAAACCGAACACGTTTACCCAATGCAAATCCGTGGTGGAGCAATGGACGAAATGTGGTTGAGCAAAACAGAGAGGACCTGATCATGCGTCGTATTTTATCCGTTTTATTAGAAAATGAATCAGGTGCTTTGTCCCGTGTCATAGGTCTGTTCTCTCAGCGCGGTTATAATATTGAAAGTTTGACGGTTGCGCCCACTGATGACCCAACATTGTCACGTATGACTATCCAAACCAAGGGTGATGCAAAAGTTCTTGAGCAAATTGAGAAACAACTGCACAAGTTGGTGGATGTTCTGCGTGTGAGTGAGCTGACGGCTTCAGCACATATTGAACGTGAGATCATGTTAGTGAAGCTGCAAGCTTCAGGTTATGGGCGTGACGAAGTGAAACGCTGTGCGGATATTTTCCGTGGGCAAATCGTTGATGTCACTCCAACGCTTTATACCGTTCAGCTCGCAGGAACAAGCGATAAACTGGATGCTTTCATCGAATCAGTACGTGGTGTTGCTGAAATTGTTGAAGTTGTGCGCTCAGGTATCGTCGGTGTTTCGCGTGGTGACAAAATTATGCGATGAAAAATTTATCTTCCAAAGGTAGAATACTCGGATATAAGGCCTCGAATGACTCGAGGCTGTTCCCGAAATTAAAAAGAGGTTAACGTGAAACTGGATGAAATAGCCCGTCTAGCGGGTGTTTCCCGCACAACGGCTAGTTATGTGATCAACGGCAAGGCCAAGCAGTATCGAGTCAGCGATAAAACTGTTGAAAAAGTGATGGCAGTCGTCAGAGAGCACAATTACCATCCAAATGCAGTTGCTGCGGGCTTACGTGCTGGGCGCACCCGTTCCATTGGGTTGGTGATCCCTGATCTGGAAAATACCAGCTATACACGTATAGCTAATTATTTAGAAAGACAGGCACGTCAACGCGGCTACCAATTGTTAATCGCGTGCTCTGAGGACCAACCAGACAACGAAATTCGTTGCGTTGAACACCTTTTGCAGCGCCAAGTTGATGCCATTATTGTGTCGACTGCACTCCCACCGGAGCATCCTTTTTATCAGCGTTGGGCAAACCGTTCACTCCCTATTATTGCACTGGATAGAGCCCTTGAAAAAGAGCACTTTATTAGTGTTGTAGGGGATGACCAAGAAGATGCTTTCATGATTTCAGCAGAGTTACGCAAGTTCAAAGCTGAATCGGTCTTGTACTTAGGGGCATTACCTGAACTGTCGGTCAGCTATTTACGTGAGCAGGGGTTTCGTAAAGCGTGGAACGGTGACACACGTGAAGTTGAC
Source organism: Providencia sp. R33 (assembly GCF_019343475.1). Taxonomy (NCBI): domain Bacteria; kingdom Pseudomonadati; phylum Pseudomonadota; class Gammaproteobacteria; order Enterobacterales; family Morganellaceae; genus Providencia; species Providencia sp. R33. Next base: position 526,391 of record NZ_CP072453.1, read on the forward strand.
TATTTGTACGCAAATAGCTACGAGCGTGATTCTGCCGCAGACGTATTTGCGAATTGGCTTGATAGTGGTAATGAGATGCCAGATGCGTTATTTACAACCTCCTTCTCCTTACTTCAAGGCGTACTGGATGTGGCTCTCAAACGCAGTGGTCGTTTGCCAGAGCATATGGTGATAGCGACCTTTGGGGATAACGAATTATTGGATTTCCTCGGTTGCCCTGTGTTGTCACTGGCACAGCGTCACCGTGATATCGCAGAGCGCATTCTTGAGCTGGTATTAGCGAGCCTTGATGAGAAGCAAAAACCCGATACAGGTATCACTCGTATTCGTCGTGATTTATGTCGTCGCGGAAGCTTAGGTCGTAAGCAATAAAAATTGCCTTAACTTTGGGCGATCAGTGTAAAGCTTCTCAATAATGAGTGATGTTGATCACGATTATGAGTAATATAAGGGCCCCTACAATGTAGGGGTCTTTTTTTTATCGGTTAAAAATAAGTAAATATTTAACTTTAGGAATTATCCTAGCTGATTATTTATTTATTTTGTAACAAAAGCTAAATGCGATAAAAATAAAAATAAAAAAGGTTTTTGCAGGTGGTTTTATTGGCTTGGCCACTTTTTTTGTTATTTTAATACTGTTTATTAAAACAGTTGTTTAGTTTGCTGAAATATAACGATTTTATTTTGCTAGAGAGGTGTTTTTATCTTTTAGGCATATTAACACTGTTTTAAGATCAGATTAAAAGTAAAGAATTGGTACGAAATACACTGATTAAAAATGAGATTGGGATTGGATTTAGCGTTATTTGTGTGATTTTGCAGCAATAAACAGCCACTTTGCTATTTTGTGTGAAATTTATAAAATAAGCTAATTATATCAATTCGTTATTTCTTGTTTTCTTTCCAAGTAAGATTTTACCCATCCTTCTATTTTCTGAATTGTTCTGTAAATAAACCTAAAGCTGGGTGCGACTGGCTTGACAAGGTTTTCATACCATTCGTAAACTTTATATGTGGAGAATTGTGGGGTAAAGTGGGTGACTAGGAAATAAAAGGGGTTTAATCGGGTATGTTTCGTGGGGCAACACTGGTTAATCTCGACAGCAAAGGGCGGCTAACCGTGCCTACTCGTTATCGAGGAATGCTGACCGAGGAAGCGAAAGGGCAAATGGTTTGTACCATTGACCTTCACCAGCCGTGCCTGCTGCTTTATACCCTGCCTGAATGGGAAATCATTGAGGAAAAACTGTCTCGCTTATCCACCATGAACGAAGCAGAACGACGTGTACAACGGCTTTTACTGGGTCATGCTAGTGAATGCCAAATGGATAATGCAGGACGTCTTTTGTTAGCCAATACATTGCGCCAACACGCAGGGCTAACCAAAGAGGTCATGCTGGTTGGCCAGATTAATAAATTTGAACTTTGGGATGAGCAAACTTGGTACAAACAAGTGGAAAATGATATCGCTGCGGAGCGCCTCACCACTGAACCACTCTCAGCCCGCTTACAGGATTTGTCACTATAACAATGACGCAACAGCAATTTAAGCACGTAACCGTATTATTGGATGAAGCCGTTAATGGCTTGAATATTAAACCAAATGGTATTTACATCGACGGTACTTTTGGTCGTGGTGGGCATTCTCGCTTAATTTTAAGCCAATTGGGTGAACATGGGCGTTTAATCGCTATCGACCGTGACCCAGAAGCGATTAAAGCCGCCGAAGCGATTGATGACCCGCGTTTTATGATTAAGCACGGCCCATTCTCAGAGATTGCACAATACGTGGAAGAAGAAGGGCTGGTGGGGCAAATTGACGGTGTTTTATTGGATTTAGGCGTGTCTTCACCGCAGCTAGATGACCCAGAAAGAGGGTTTTCATTTATGCGTGACGGGCCATTAGATATGCGTATGGACCCAACGAAAGGGCAATCAGCGCAGCAATGGTTGATGAATGCAGAGGCTGATGACATTGCATGGGTACTTAAAACCTTTGGTGAAGAGCGTTTTTCGAAGCGTATTGCAAGGGCGATTGTGGAGCGCAATCATAACCCAGAAGAAGAGCCATTAACTCGTACGCGCCATCTGGCTGAGTTGATTTCTAAAGTTAGCCCGATGAAAGACCGACATAAACATCCAGCAACTCGCAGCTTTCAGGCTATTCGCATCTACATCAATAGCGAGCTGGAAGAGATTGAGCAAGCGTTAAACGGTGCGATGGGTGTTTTGGCACCAGAAGGGCGTTTATCCGTGATCAGTTTCCACTCTTTGGAGGATAGATTAGTTAAACAATTTATCCGTAAAAACAGTAAAGGGCCAAGTGTACCTGCTGGGATCCCACTGACGGAAACGCAAATTAAAGCATTAGGTGCAGCGCAGTTACGTGATTTAGGCAAAATGAAGCCATCGGATAACGAAATTGACGAAAACCCACGCGCACGCAGTTCGGTGCTGCGTTTTGCAGAAAAGGCGACGCAATAATGGTTCCTGAAAGGCACAGCCTAGCCCGCGTGATTGGACGTGATTTATTTCGCTACGGCATCGTTCCTTTGATTTTATTTGCTGCAATTATCATTAGCGCAGTGTTTGTGGTGACAACGGCGCACGAAACGCGCTTATTAACCGCAGCCAAAGACAAATTGTACGAAGAGAAAGATTCGCTGGATATTGAATGGCGCAATCTGATCCTCGAGGAAAATGCCTTAGCAAGCCATAGCCGTATTGAGCGTTTATCCGTTGATAAATTACAGATGGTTCAAGTTGAGCCATCACAAGAAAAAATTATTGTTTCTCAGCAATAAAAAGGTTCCCAATGAAAGCACCAAAAACAGCAAAAAATAAGAAACAAGAAGAAAGTACCAGCTTTGTCCGCTGGCGCTTTATTTTGCTGTGCGGGTGTATTGTCATCGCGCTAGCAGGGTTATTAACCCGCGTCGCCTACTTACAAATTATCGCCCCTGAAAAACTAGTTAAAGAGGGCGATTTGCGTTCTTTGCGTGTTCAAGAAGTTGCAACGGCACGCGGTATGATTAGCGACCGTGAAGGTCGGCAGCTTGCGGTTAGTGTCCCCGTCAACGCGATTTGGGCGGATCCGAAAGAAGTGTTTGAGAAAGGCGGGATTAGCAATGATGAGCACTGGAAAGCCCTTGCAGACGCACTCGAAATTCCACTCGAACAAATTACCAACAAAATATCGGCCAATCCACGTGGCCGTTTTGTGTATTTAGCGCGTCAAGTTAACCCGTCTATCGGTGACTACGTTAAAAAATTAAAAATCCCGGGGATTTATCTACGTAAAGAATCCCGCCGTTATTACCCTTCAGGCCCTGTAACCGCGCATTTATTAGGTGTGACAAACATTGATGGCGAAGGCATTGAAGGCGTTGAAAAGAGTTTTGACCGTTGGTTAAAAGGTTCACCAGGAGAGCGTACTGTTCGTAAAGACCGCAATGGCCGAGTGATCGAAACCATTTCGTCTGTCGATAGCCAAGCGGCGCATAACTTAACGTTGAGCATCGATGAGCGTATTCAATCGATTGTGTATCGTGAACTAACGCGTGGTGTGCAAGAAAACAAAGCAGAATCAGGCGTGGCGATTTTAGTGGATGTGCACACAGGGGAAATTTTGGCGATGGCAAATAGCCCATCGTATAACCCAAATAACCTTGCTGGCACCGCAATGGACGCTATGCGTAACCGTGCAATTACCGATATTTTTGAACCGGGCTCAACGGTGAAACCGATGGTGGTCATGAGCGCGTTGCACAACAAAATTATCAAAGAAAACTCAGTGATTAATACCTATCCATATCGTATCAGCGGCCATGAAATTAAAGACGTTGCACGTTACGCGGAGCTAACTATTACTGGGATTTTACAGAAGTCGAGTAACGTAGGTGTTTCTAAACTGGCGTTAGCGATGCCTGCCACAGAGTTGGTGGATGTGTATAGCCGCTTTGGGTTTGGCAAGCCGACTAATCTGGGGTTAGTCGGGGAAAGTAGTGGCATCTTTCCAAGTAAAAAAACACGGTGGTCTGATTTAGATAGGGCCACCTTTTCTTTTGGCTACGGGCAAATGGTAACACCGTTACAATTAGCGCGAGCCTACGCGACAATCGGTAGTTTTGGTATCTACAGACCGCTGTCTATCACAAAAGTTGACCCACCAGTGCCGGGAACGCGTGTTTTCCCAGAGCCAATTATGCGTACGGTGGTGCATATGATGGAAAGCGTGGCACTGCCCGGTGGTGGTGGTGCACGTGCAGCAATTAAAGGTTACCGAATTGCAATTAAAACCGGGACTGCGAAAAAAGTCGGTCCTGAAGGGCGCTATGTTGATAAATACCTTGCTTATGCAGCGGGTGTTGCGCCAGCCAGTAACCCACGTTATGCGCTTGTTGTCCTGATTAACGAGCCGAGCGGTGGTAAATACTACGGAGGGGCAGTTTCTGCTCCCGTGTTTGGCTCAATTATGGGCGGTGTCTTACGACTGATGAATATTGAGCCAGATGCATTACAGCCTAACGATAAAAATGAAATTGTGAACAGTCAAAAAGAGGTTAAAAGTGGCAGATCGTAATCTTTGTGATCTCCTTGCGCCATTTGGTGTAAGCACAACTCCTATCTCACTGCGTGAGATGACGCTAGACAGCCGAAAGGCTGCCGCGGGTGATCTGTTTATTGCTATAAAAGGCCATCAGTCGGATGGTCGGCACTATATTCCTCAAGCGATTGCTCAAGGGGTTGGTGCGGTGATCGCTGAAGCACAAGGTGAAGCGGAAGAAGGTGAAACTCGCTTTGTTCATGGCGTGCCAGTGATTTATCTCAATGACTTAAACAACCGTTTATCGGCACTGGCAGGTGAGTTTTATGACCAGCCTTCAGCCAAAATGAAATTAGTGGGCGTGACGGGAACAAACGGTAAAACGACAACAACTCAACTGATTGCGCAGTGGGCGCAAGGCCTTGGCGAGACAAGCGCTGTGATGGGTACGGTTGGAAATGGCCTGTTAGGGCAAGTTTCACCGACAGAAAACACCACGGGCTCGGCGGTAGACATCCAGCTTGAACTCACGCAACTGTTAAATAAAAAAGCCACGTTGACCGCGATGGAAGTGTCTTCCCACGGTTTAGTGCAAGGGCGCGTGGCAGCATTGCAATTCGAAGCCGCTGTGTTCACCAATCTAAGCCGTGATCACCTTGATTACCATGGTGATATGGAAAATTACGAAGCGGCTAAATGGCTATTGTTCTCGACACATCAAACCAAAAATCAAATTATTAATGCAGATGATGACGTTGGGCTGAAATGGTTACAGCGCTTACCACAAGCGTGCGCTGTGACGATGGAAAACCGTATCCCCGCCAACTGGCAAGGCCCATGGTTAAAGGCCTCTGAAGTGGAATACCACGACAAGGGCGCAACCATTCATTTTGACTCTTCGTGGGGTAAAGGCGCATTTGAAAGCCCATTGATGGGGGCGTTCAACGTCAGTAATTTATTAGTTGCGATGGCGACATTGTTAATGATGGATTACCCACTCGAGCAATTATTATCGTCAACCTCTTCCCTTTCCCCAGTTTGTGGTCGAATGGAAGTCTTCAGCGCACCGAACAAACCAACTGTTGTTGTCGACTATGCACATACACCTGACGCATTAGAAAAAGCCCTTGCGGCGGCTCGTTTACATTGTAAAGGGCAACTTTGGTGCGTATTTGGCTGTGGTGGCGACCGCGACAAAGGTAAGCGCCCACTTATGGGTGCCGCTGCGGAAGAGTGGGCAGACAAAATCGTGATCACTGACGATAACCCACGCAGCGAAGACCCGATTGATATTATCAACGACATCATGGCGGGTTTATTAGATTCAAGCCGCGCATTAGCCATTCCGGGTCGCCCAGAAGCGGTCACCAATACGATTTTGCAAGCCTCCCCCGATGATGTCATTGTCCTTGCAGGTAAAGGGCACGAAGACTATCAAATTATTGGTAATCGCAAATTAGATTACTCAGACCGCTTAACGGTGGCGCGCTTATTGGGGGTGATCGCATGATCTCATTAACCCTCGCGCAGCTCGCAAAAATCACCTCAGGGCAGATTGAGTCTGCACCTAACAGCGAATTAGTGCTTGAAAACGTGAGCACAGATAGCCGTAAAATTGGCGAGAAATGCCTGTTTATCGCCCTTAAAGGCGAACGTTTTGATGCTCATGATTTTGCTGAGCAAGTGGTGGCCGACGGCGCAAAAGCATTATTAGTTGACCGTAAACTGACCGTAAATTGTCCGCAAGTGGTTGTAGACGACACCCGTATTGCGATGGGGCAACTGGCAGCGTGGGTTCGCCAGCAAGTGAGTGCTCGCATTGTCGGTTTAACCGGCTCATCGGGTAAAACCTCTGTAAAAGAAATGACCGCCTCTATTTTGGCAGAGCGTGGTAAGACTTTGTATACCGCAGGCAACTTAAACAACGATATCGGCGTGCCGTTAACACTGTTTCGCTTAACGCCAGAGCATGATTTTGCTGTGATTGAAATGGGTGCTAATCACCCAAATGAAATCGCCTATACCACCAATATTGTGAAGCCTGAAACTGCATTAGTGAACAATTTATTTGGCGCACACTTAGCGGGGTTTGGTTCACCTGAAGGCGTCGCGAAAGCCAAAGGCGAGATTTACCAAGGTATCCCAGAAGAAGGGACGGCGATTGTCAACTTGGATAGCTACAGTGAAAAATGGCAATTCCAACCGCGCCAAACCGTGTGGTATTACTCTTTAACGCAACAGCCTAAAGCCGATTTCTACCCGACCGATATTCAAATCAACCAATTAACGACGGATTTTGTGTTGCATACCCCCGTTGGGCGCGTTGATATCACGTTACCACTGCCCGGTGTGCATAATATTGCCAACGTATTAGCGGCGAGTGCATTAGCCATTTCGGTCGGCGCAAGCCTCGAAGATATCAAGAATGGCTTGGCAAATACCAAAGCCGTGCCGGGACGTTTGTTCCCTGTTCGCTTAGCAGAACACAAAGTGGTATTAGACGACACTTACAATGCCAATGATGGCTCCATGATTGCCGCCATTCACGTACTGGAAAAAATGCCGGGTTACCGCGTTTTAGTTGTCGGTGATATGGGCGAGCTGGGCGACTACGCTGAAGAGTGCCATCAACGTGTTGGCCTTGCAGCTAAGCAGGCGGGCTTAGATAAAGTATTCAGCGTTGGCCAACTGAGCGAGTTGATCAGCGAATTTAGTGAGTGTGGCGAGCACTTTACGGTGAAAAGCGATTTATTAACCCGACTAATTCCGCTAGCACAGCAGAATGATGTTGTTTCCATTTTAGTTAAAGGTTCACGCAGCTCCGAGATGGAAGATGTCGTGAATGCATTGAAGGAGTGCTTCGAATGTTAGTCTGGCTTGCCGAAATGTTGGTCCATAAGTTTTCCGTCTTGAACGTCTTTTCATACCTGACGTTCAGGGCCATTGTCGGTTTGCTGACTGCACTTGCGATTGCCTTATGGATGGGACCGCACCTGATTGCTTACCTGCAAAAAATGCAGATTGGTCAAGTCGTCCGTAGCGAAGGCCCTGAGTCACACTTTAGTAAGCGTGGCACGCCAACCATGGGCGGCTTATTAATTCTGTTTTCAATCACCGTGTCTGTCTTACTGTGGGCGCGCTTAGATAACCCTTACGTTTGGTGCGTACTGCTGGTGTTAATCGGCTATGGTATCGTGGGCTTTGTGGACGATTACCGCAAAGTGGTGAGAAAAGACACGCGTGGCTTAATCGCTCGCTGGAAATATTTCTGGCAGTCCGTTATCGCGTTAGTGGTGGCATTTTCCATGTATACGATTGGGAAAGACACGCCAGCGACCCAACTGGTAGTGCCATTTTTCAAAGATGTGATGCCTCAACTGGGCATGTTATACATTTTACTGACCTATTTTGTCATTGTCGGTACCAGTAATGCTGTCAACTTAACCGATGGTCTTGATGGTTTAGCTATCATGCCAACCGTATTTGTTGCGGCAGGTTTTGCGTTAGTGGCGTGGGCGACTGGTAACGTGAATTTTGCGAGCTACTTGCATATTCCATTCTTACCGCACGCAGGTGAATTAGTGATTGTCTGTACCGCCATTGTCGGGGCAGGTTTAGGTTTTCTGTGGTTTAACACTTACCCAGCTCAAGTTTTCATGGGTGATGTGGGGTCACTGGCGCTTGGTGGTGCATTGGGGACTATCGCTGTTTTACTGCGCCAAGAGTTCTTATTAGTGATTATGGGCGGGGTATTTGTAGTTGAAACCTTGTCCGTTATTTTGCAGGTTGGTTCGTTTAAATTACGTGGTCAACGGATCTTCCGCATGGCACCAATTCACCACCATTATGAATTGAAAGGCTGGCCAGAACCTCGTGTTATCGTGCGTTTCTGGATTATTTCCTTGATGCTAGTGCTGATTGGGCTGGCAACGTTGAAGGTGCGTTAATATGGTCGATTATCAGGGTAAGAACGTTGTCATTATAGGTCTGGGAGTCACTGGCCTATCTTGCGTTCAATTTTTCATTGAGCGGGGTGTTGTGCCACGCGTGATGGATACCCGTGCAACACCTCCGGGTGTGGATAAACTGCCTGAAAATGTGCAGTGCCATAGCGGAAGTTTGAACAACGCATGGCTTCAAGAAGCGGATTTGATTGTTGCAAGCCCAGGGGTTGCGTTAGCGACTCCACAATTGCAGGAAGCTGCACAAAACGGTATTGAAATCGTCGGTGATATTGAGCTGTTTTGCCGTGAAGCGGATGCGCCAATTGTGGCGATTACAGGGTCAAACGGGAAAAGCACAGTCACCTCGTTAGTGGGGGAGATGGCGAGCGCGGCAGGGATTTCTGTCGGTGTAGGTGGCAATATTGGCACACCAGCGCTGTCTTTACTCAATTCAGGCCATGCATTGTACGTTTTAGAGCTATCCAGTTTTCAACTCGAAACCACATCAAGCCTAAAAGCGGCGGCAGCAACGGTGTTGAATATTAGCGAAGACCATATGGATAGATATCCGCTGGGCTTAGCGCAATACCGCAGCGCAAAATTAAAAATTTATCAAGGTGCACAAAATTGCATCGTGAATAGGCAAGATGCGTTAACACTGCCTGAAAACCAATCTGCTGATGAATGTATTGGTTTTGGGGTAAACAGTGGCGAGTATTGCTTTGACACGAAAAATCGAGTGTTGGTGGTCAACGGTGAAACACTGTTAGACGTCAAAGAGATGCACCTGACAGGGCAACATAACTATTTGAACGCCCTTGCTGCATTAGCCCTTGCAGATGCAGTGAAGATCCCAAGACCTGCTTGTATTGATGTGTTGAAAACCTACGCTGGGTTAGCACATCGTTTTGAATTAGTGTTATTTAATAATGGTGTACGTTGGATTAATGACTCCAAAGCCACCAATGTGGGTAGCACCGAAGCGGCACTGAATGGGCTGCATGTTGATGGCTCAGTTTATTTATTGTTAGGTGGCGATGGTAAATCAGCAGATTTTTCATCATTAAAACAATATATTGCTGCGGATAACTACCATTTATATTGCTTTGGGCGCGATGGTAAAGCATTAGCGGCTTTAGCTCCTGAAAAGTCAGTGTTAACTGATACGATGGAACAAAGTTTACGCCAAATTGCACCGCAACTAAAAAACGGGGATATGGTATTGCTCTCCCCAGCTTGCGCCAGTTTAGATCAGTTTAAAAACTTTGAGCAACGTGGCGCTGTGTTTGCGCAATTAGCGAAGGAGCTTGGGTAATGACCATACCGGGTGCGATGCGTTTAAAAAATTGGGTCATTGGTGAAAAAAATGGCGTGATTTCAGGCTCAACGCTGTACGACCGTACATTGGTATGGTTGGCATTCGGTTTAGCGGCTATTGGCTTCATCATGGTGACCTCTGCCTCAATGCCTGTAGGGCAGCGTTTGACAGAAGACCCGTTTTACTTTGCAAAACGCGACATGGTCTATCTGGTTATTGCTTTCGCCTTATCATTAGCGGTTATGCGTATACCGATGGCCTTTTGGGAAAAGTATAATTTCCTGTTTTTGATGGGTTCATTGGGTATGTTAGTGGTGGTGCTCGTTGCAGGGAGTTCCGTCAATGGTGCATCACGTTGGATAGATTTGGGCTTGGTTAAAATTCAGCCCGCTGAAATTTCGAAATTCACCCTGTTTTGCTATGTTTCAAGCTACTTAGTACGCAAATCGGAAGAAGTTCGCACTCGCTTCCTTGGGTTTATCAAACCGATGTGTATTTTGATTGTGATGGCGTCATTACTGCTTTTACAGCCTGACTTGGGTACGGTCATTGTATTAGTCGTCACCACATTAGGTTTATTATTTTTAGCGGGCGCAAGGTTAGCACCGTTTATTATCGGTATCGCCACCTGTGCGGTGGGAGTATTAGCGCTAATCTGGTTTGAGCCTTACCGTCTGCGCCGTGTAACCTCGTTCTTGAACCCTTGGGATGACCCATTTGGTAGTGGTTACCAGTTAACACAATCGTTAATGGCATTTGGTCGTGGTGAAATGTTAGGCCAAGGGTTAGGGAATTCCGTTCAAAAATTGGAATATCTCCCTGAAGCGCACACTGACTTTATTTTCTCCGTATTAGCGGAAGAACTGGGTTATGTCGGAGTTGTATTAGTCCTATTGATGGTGTTTATGTTGGCATTTAGGGCGATGATGATTGGTCGCCGCGCACTGATGTCTAACCAATTATTTGGCGGCTATATGGCCTGTTCTATCGGCATTTGGTTTACATTCCAAGCCTTGGTTAACGTCGGTGCAGCATCCGGTATGCTACCAACGAAAGGGTTAACGTTACCCCTAATTAGTTATGGTGGTTCCAGCTTATTAGTGATGGCCGCAGCAATAGCGGTATTACTGCGAATTGATTTTGAAACACGTCTAGAAAAAGCGCAGGCGTTTGTAAGGAGTACCAAATGAGTCAGCCCAAAAAATTACTCGTCATGGCAGGTGGAACAGGGGGGCATGTCTTCCCGGGGCTCGCTGTGGCGCATTATTTGCAGGCTCAGGGTTGGGAAATTCGCTGGTTAGGTACCGCTGATAGAATGGAAGCGACCTTAGTGCCAAAACATGGCATAGATATTGAATTTATTCAAATTTCAGGTTTAAGAGGCAAAGGTATTGCCGCACAGTTAGGTGCACCATGGCGTATTTATAAAGCGATACGACAAGCGAAAACAATCATCAAACGTTATCAGCCCGATGCCGTATTAGGCATGGGCGGGTATGTTTCAGGCCCTGGCGGTATTGCTGCGTGGCAGTGTGGTGTTCCGGTTATTCTGCATGAGCAAAATGGCATCGCGGGTTTGACAAACAAATGGTTATCGCGCATCGCAAAACGGGTTTTACAAGCGTTTCCGGGGGCTTTCCCTGATGCGCCAGTAGTCGGCAACCCTGTTCGTGAAGATGTGTTGGCACTTCCTGCGCCTGCGACTCGCTTAGCAGGGCGAGAGGGTGCAATACGCGTATTAGTTGTTGGTGGCAGCCAAGGCGCACGGATTTTAAACCAAGTGATGCCTCAAGTTGCTGCAAAAGTAGGCAAACAGTTAAATATCTGGCATCAAGCGGGAAAAGGCAGTAAGGAATCCACTGAAGCGTTGTATAATGAACAGCTACAAGTTTCAGGCAATTCTGAGTATAAAGTTACTGAATTTATTGACGATATGGCGCAAGCTTATGCTTGGGCAGATATTGTTGTATGCCGTTCTGGCGCATTGACCGTCAGTGAAGTTGCAGCCGCAGGTTTGCCTGCTATTTTTGTTCCTTTTCAGCACAAAGACCGCCAACAATATTGGAATGCGTTACCACTGGAAAAAGCGGGTGCCGCGAAGATTTTAGAGCAGCCACAATTTACCGCAGAAGCGGTAGCGAGCTTGCTGGAGCAGTGGGATAGAGCAGAATTGTTGTCGATGGCTGAAAAAGCCCATGATTGTGCAATTAGTGATGCAACCGAGCGAGTTGCCGCCGTGATTTGCGAAGTGGCTAAATAGTTTTAGTCACATTTGATACGAATTTATAAAGAAGCGAAAACAGAGTGAATACACAACAATTAGCGAAATTAAGAACATCAGTGCCAGAAATGAGAAGAGTCAGGCACATCCATTTTGTCGGCATCGGTGGTGCTGGCATGGGGGGTATCGCTGAAGTGTTGGCAAATGAAGGCTATGAAATTAGTGGTTCAGACTTGGCGCCCAATGCTGTGACTCAACAATTAACCGAATTAGGTGCAACGATTTATTTTAATCACCGTCCGGAAAATGTTGAGAATGCTAGCGTGGTTGTCGTTTCAACGGCGATTTCAAGTGAAAACCCTGAAATTCAAGCGGCGAAAGAACTCCGTATTCCGGTTATTCGCCGTGCAGAAATGTTGGCTGAACTCATGCGTTACCGTCATGGTATCGCTGTTGCGGGAACACACGGTAAAACCACTACGACCGCAATGATTTCAAGTATTTACGCTCAAGCAGGTTTAGACCCAACGTTTGTTAACGGTGGGTTAGTGAAGTCAGCGGGCACGCACGCACGCTTAGGTAGCAGCCGTTACCTGATTGCAGAAGCGGATGAAAGCGATGCATCATTCTTGCATTTGCAACCATTGGTGGCAGTTGTGACCAATATCGAAGCTGACCACATGGACACCTACCAAGGTAACTTTGATAATTTAACGGACACGTTCATTAATTTCCTGCATAACTTGCCATTTTATGGCCGTGCAGTGATGTGCATTGATGATCCCGTTATCCGTTCATTACTACCTAGGATTGGCCGTTACATCACTACTTATGGTTTCAGTGAAGACGCCGACGTGCGTATCACCAAATATGAACAAAAAGGCAACCAAGGCTTTTTCACCATTGCACGTGAAAATATGCCGGAATTAACGGTCGTGTTGAACGCGCCGGGTCGCCATAATGCGTTAAACGCCACTGCCGCGGTTGCGGTTGCGACGGAAGAAGGCATTGATGACTTACACATTTTGTCTGCATTGGTGGAGTTTCAAGGTACTGGCCGCCGTTTTGATTTCTTGGGTAATTTTGCATTACGCAATGTTAACGGCAAAGATGGTGAAGTCATGTTAGTGGATGACTATGGTCACCATCCAACAGAAGTGGATGCGACGATTAAAGCGGCACGAGCAGGTTGGCCGGATAAACGTATTGTGATGATTTTCCAACCACATCGTTATACTCGTACCCGTGATTTATACGACGACTTTGTCAACGTATTGGGGCAAGTGGATGTATTGTTGATGCTGGATGTGTATTCAGCGGGTGAAAAGCATGTTGCAGGGGCTGATAGCCGCTCATTATGCCGCACAATTCGTGGTCGTGGTCAGATTGATCCGATTTATGTTTCAGAACCGGAACACATTTCCCATCTTTTAGCTCAAACTCTTGATGAAAATGATTTAATTTTAGTTCAAGGCGCAGGAAATATTGGTAAAATAGCCAAAACGCTCGCGGAAACGAAATTACAGCCGCCGATGGTTGAGGAATAAACATGGCAGAGAAAATTGCGGTGCTATTTGGTGGGACATCAGCTGAACGTGAAGTTTCACTTCAGTCAGGAAATGCCGTGCTGGCAGGGCTTCGCCAAGGCGGGGTTGATGCTCATCCTATTGATACCAAAGATTTCCCTGTCGTTACACTAAAAGAAGCAGGTTTTGATAAAGTTTTCATCGCACTACATGGTCGTGGTGGTGAAGATGGTACGATCCAAGGAATGCTCGAATACCTTGGTTTGCCTTACACGGGAAGTGGCGTAATGGCATCGGCACTGAGCATGGATAAACTCAGAACAAAACAATTATGGCAAGGTGCGGGACTAAGTGTATCTCCTTATATATACTTAACTAAACAGCAACATTTGCAGATGAGTTGTGAACAAATCACTGCAAAAGTTAACACGCTGGGTTTGCCATTAATTATAAAACCAAGTTTAGAGGGTTCGAGTGTTGGCATGAGTAAGGTAGACAGCTTAGATGCACTACCAGCGGCACTTGAATTAGCGTTTCGTTTCGACGAAACCGTATTAGTTGAAAAATGGCTAAGTGGCCCTGAATACACCATCGCGGTTTTAGGTGATAAAACCCTACCGTCGATTCGTATCCAACCACCGGGAATATTTTATGACTATGAAGCAAAATATTTGTCTGATGAGACTCAATATTTTTGTCCAAGTGGTTTAGATGCACAGCGTGAGTCTGAGCTTGCCGAATTAGCCATGAACGCCTATTTAGCTGTTGGTTGTGATGGCTGGGGGCGCGTTGATGTGATGCAAGATAGCGATGGTCAGTTTTACTTGTTAGAAGTGAACACTTCACCGGGTATGACAAGTCACAGCTTAGTGCCAATGGCTGCGCGTCAGGCAGGTTTAGATTTTTCGCAGTTAGTTGTGCGAATTTTAGAATTGGCTCGTTGATATGTCACAAGCAGCGTTAAACGTCAGGCATCATAATCATCACAACGATGATGACCCACGTTCTGGTCCAAGTAATGGGTCATTTTTAGGTGGGTTGTTCTTCTTTCTCATCGTTGTTGGTACCATCGTTTGGAGCGGTTGGATGGTGATGACGTGGATGAAAGATGCTGACAGGTTACCGATGTCAAAGCTCGTCCTAACAGGTGAGCGGCACTATACCAAGAACGACGATGTCAGAAAGGCGATTTTATCATTAGGGCAACCGGGTACGTTTATGACTGTTGATGTCAACGCTATCCAAAACCAAATAAGCATGATGCCATGGATACGCCAAGTCACAGTGCGTAAACAATGGCCAGATGAATTAAAGATTCATATTGTTGAGTATCAACCATTCGCCAGATGGAACGATCAAAACATGGTGGATGTGGAAGGCAGGGTATTTAACTTGCCCGCAAGCGAAAGTGGCAAAGGGGATTATGTTTTACTTTATGGCCCACAAGGTAGCCAAAAAGAGGTCCTAAAAGAGTTAGCCAACTTTAAAAATACGTTAGCGACAAACAAATTAAAACTTAAATCGTTATCAATGACAGCCCGTCATGCGTGGCAGATTATTTTGGATAACGACACCCGAATCGAACTGGGTAAAAAGGATGTTTTAGAGCGGTTAAATCGGTTCCTTGAACTATATCCGCTCTTGCAGCAAACAACGGACAAACGAGTCGACTATGTTGACTTACGTTATACCAGTGGTGCTGCGGTGGGCTGGGCACCAGTTTTGGTCGATGCACCACCGGGGTTACAATAAAAAATATTGCTAATAACTCAAATTAGGCAGAAGAAATGATTAAAGCAACGGACAGAAAATTAGTGGTAGGCCTTGAAATTGGAACTTCAAAGGTATCGGCCCTTGTTGGCGAAATTCTGCCCGATGGTATGGTTAATATTATCGGGGTGGGAAGCTGTCCATCTCGTGGAATGGATAAAGGCGGCGTAAACGACTTAGAGTCTGTCGTAAAATGTGTTCAAAGAGCTATCGACCAAGCAGAGCTGATGGCTGATTGCCAAATTTCCTCTGTCTATCTGGCACTTTCAGGTAAACACGTGAGCTGCCAAAATGAAATTGGTATGGTGCCAGTTTCTGAAGAAGAAGTGACACAAGAAGATGTAGATAGCGTTGTGCATACAGCGAAATCAGTGCGTGTTCGTGATGAGCATCGGATTTTGCACGTGATCCCGCAAGAGTTTGCTATCGACTACCAAGAAGGGATTAAAAACCCAGTTGGTTTGTCTGGTGTGCGCATGCAAGCAAAAGTTCATTTGATTACTTGCCATAATGATATGGCGAAAAATATTGTGAAAGCTGTTGAACGTTGTGGGTTGAAAGTTGACCAACTGATTTTTGCTGGTCTCGCAGCAAGCTATAGTGTATTAACCGAAGATGAACGTGAATTAGGTGTGTGTGTGGTTGATATCGGTGGTGGTACCATGGATATGGCTGTTTATACTGGCGGTGCGTTACGCCACACGAAAGTGATCCCTTATGCGGGGAATGTGGTGACTAGCGACATCGCGTATGCTTTCGGTACACCACCAAGTGATGCTGAAGCCATCAAAGTACGTCATGGTTGTGCCGTTGGTTCGATTGTGAGTAAAGACGAAACGGTGGAAGTGCCGAGCGTCGGTGGTCGACCACCAAGAAGTTTACAGCGTCAAACCTTAGCAGAAGTCATCGAGCCGCGGTATACTGAGCTGTTAAACTTAGTAAATGAAGAAATTTTAAATTTACAGGAACAGTTACGTCTACAAGGTGTCAAACACCATTTGGCGGCAGGTATCGTCTTAACAGGCGGTGCAGCGCAGATTGACGGTTTAGTTGAATGTGCACAAAAAGTGTTCCACACCCAAGTAAGAATCGGCACTCCGCTAAATATTACTGGGTTAACAGATTACGCGCAGGAGCCATATTACTCCACCGCAGTAGGGCTTCTGCATTACGGTAAAGAAAGTCATCTTGGGGATGATACCGAAACAGAAAAGCGTGCCTCAGTCACAGGTTGGTTCAGTAAAATCACCAGTTGGTTGAGAAAAGAATTCTAATTTTAATAAAGAAGCTTATTATTAGCTTCGAAAGTAGTAAGCACAAAACGGAGAGACATTATGTTTGAACCAATGGAGCTAACTAACGATGCGGTGATTAAAGTCATCGGCGTTGGTGGCGGCGGCGGTAATGCCGTTGAACACATGGTGCGTGAGCGTATTGAAGGCGTTGAGTTCTTCGCCGTCAACACGGACGCACAGGCACTGCGTAAAACCGCAGTTGGACAAACTATCCAGATCGGTACCGGTATTACAAAAGGTCTGGGTGCAGGTGCAAACCCTGAAGTCGGCCGCAATGCCGCAGAAGAAGATCGCGAAGCGCTACGTAATGCATTAGATGGCGCGGACATGGTCTTCATCGCTGCGGGTATGGGCGGTGGTACAGGCACTGGTGCGGCTCCGGTCGTTGCCGAAGTGGCTAAAGAATTGGGTATTCTGACAGTTGCAGTCGTGACTAAGCCTTTCAATTTTGAAGGCAAAAAACGTATGGCATTTGCAGAAGCGGGTATCACTGAGTTATCAAAACACGTTGACTCACTGATCACTATCCCAAATGACAAATTATTAAAAGTTCTTGGTCGTGGTATCTCATTACTGGATGCTTTTGGTGCGGCAAACGACGTACTTAAAGGCGCAGTACAGGGTATCGCAGAACTGATTACTCGCCCAGGTTTAATGAACGTGGACTTTGCTGACGTACGTACTGTTATGTCAGAAATGGGCTACGCGATGATGGGTTCTGGTGTGGCACGCGGTGAAGATAGAGCCGAAGAAGCTGCTGAAATGGCAATTTCTAGCCCATTACTGGAAGACATCGACCTGTCAGGCGCTCGTGGTGTGTTAGTCAACATCACCGCTGGCTTCGACCTGCGTTTGGATGAGTTTGAAACGGTAGGTAACACTATCCGTGCATTCGCATCTGATAATGCGACTGTGGTAATTGGTACTTCTCTCGACCCAGAAATGCATGAAGAGCTGCGTGTTACTGTTGTTGCAACAGGTATTGGTATGGACAAACGTCCTGAAATTACCTTAGTGAGCAACAAAATGTCACAGCAAGCGTCAATGGAGCAACGCTATCAGCAAATGCAAAATAGCATGTCTTCATTAACCGAAGAGAAACCAGCAGCGGCTAAAGCGGTCAATGACCAAAATACGCAAACAAATAAAGAACCAGATTATCTCGATATTCCTGCGTTCTTGCGTAAACAGGCCGATTAATTTTATTTATATTGGATTCTCCGCTTTTTGTGCTAAAATTTCCTACTGATTATCTTGTATGATGATCAGTAGGACTTATAACATTGCGAGAAATAGACGATGATCAAACAACGGACATTAAAACGTATTATCACAGCGACTGGTGTTGGTTTACATACCGGCAAAAAAGTTACGCTGACTTTACGTCCAGCGCCGGCAAATACCGGGGTCATCTACCGTCGTACTGACCTTAATCCACCGGTTGATTTTCCGGCAGATGCAAAATCAGTTCGTGATACCATGTTATGTACTTGCTTAGTCAATGAAGATAACGTACGTATTTCGACTGTTGAGCATTTGAATGCTGCATTAGCAGGGTTAGGTATCGATAACATTGTTATTGAAGTCAATGCGCCTGAAATCCCGATTATGGATGGCAGTGCTGCACCGTTTGTTTTCTTACTGCTTGATGGCGGTATTGAAGAATTAAATTGTGCGAAGAAATTTTTACGCATTAAAGAAACAGTTCGTGTTGAAGATGGCGATAAGTGGGCAGAAATGAGACCTTACAATGGTTTCAGTCTGGATTTCACTATCGATTTCCAACACCCGGCGATTGATAGCAGCACTCAGCGCTATTCACTTGATTTCTCTGCAGAATCATTTGTGAGCCAAATCAGCCGCGCACGTACGTTTGGTTTTATGCGTGATATCGAATATCTGCAATCCCAAGGCTTATGCTTAGGCGGCAGTTTCGACTGCGCTATCGTTGTTGATGACTATAGAGTCCTCAATGAAGATGGCTTACGTTTTGAAGATGAATTCGTTCGTCACAAAATGTTGGATGCAATTGGTGACTTATTTATGTGTGGGCACAACATTATTGGCGCATTCACTGCGTTCAAATCTGGCCACGCATTGAATAACAAACTTCTGCAAGCGGTTCTTGCGAAAGAATCAGCTTGGGATCTGGTCACCTTTGAAGATGAAGCTGAACTGCCTGTGGCATTCAAAGCGCCTTCAGCTGTATACGCATAATTATTATGCGGCTAGCCCAAATCTGGGTTAGCGCTTTCTGTTGGTTGCACTAGTACTCTCTCCGGCTAGTGCAGCCAGCCGCTCAAACCTTTCTTTTAATCCTTTCGGGCTATTTTCTGCCAATTTCAATAGTGCTTGTGCTGTCTGTGTGCTTATCTGCCTTTCGTTCATTTTTTGTGTTGGTGTGACCGTTCGGTTAGTTAGTGAACTATTTTGTTTAGGTTTTCGCATTAAATCGGGATTGATTCTGATGTCGATAGACGATAATGATGGTAGAATAGATGTTCTTAATGCGGAAAGTAGATTTAATTTTTCGTAATTAAGACGGGTCATCCAACTGGCATTTGCTACTTCAATGACCATAATATTATTACGGTAGTTTGCAACACGGCACATTGGCTTAATTTCAGCCGGCAATAAGCCCTTTACAGCGCGGTTCAGCTTGATAATGGCTTTTGCATTTCGCTGAATAGTTTGTAAAGTATTTGATGAATTTGCCAATGATCCCTCAAGAACATCGAAAAGTGCTTGTGGATGACTATCTCTCATTTGTGGCTCCGGCTAACAATGATGAAAACTAATGTACAGATAATAATATTGTCACGTATTCATTATATAAGAGTTTAATGGGCATTTTAAATTTTTGGCGACAACTCGGTAGAAAATACTTTTGGTCCCACCTGTTATTAGGTGTGGTTGCCACGGGTGTCGGCTTGCCTACAATTTTAAATGCCCTTTCTGAATCTCAGCTTACGCAAGTTAATTCATCTCCTGCGAACCGCCAAAACCAAGCGGTTAATGCCTTCGATAACTTATTTGCGCAGCAAAATTCCCAGCGTTCGTCTTCCTCTTCATCATACTCGGTTAATTATTGGCAGCAACATGCAGTGCGCAATGTTATTCGCCAACTCACCTTTGCTTTTTCTGCCAATGAAGATGATGACGTCGCGACTGCAAAAGAAGAATCTGAACAACTTATTGCACCGCAATTGATGCTAGACACGCTCTATGCCATGTTGGCAGAGCGTTCGCTTCAAACGCACGAAAGCACGGTGCTAGTCAGCCATTATATTTACCCTCACTTTATTACCTACCAACCTGCGATTTGGGTTGCACGAGTACATGGCATTCGTGCTGGTCCATTAACTGCTTGATCTCTCATAGATTTATCAACTCAATGTTGAGAAAATCTGCGCCTTAAATTTATGAAATAATAAATAACTTATTGATTTAATGAGATTAAAAGTATGTTAACTAAAATTTTGACCAAAGTATTTGGTAGCCGTAATGATCGTACTCTGCGTAGATTGCGCAAAGAAGTGGAAAAAATTAACCGTTTAGAGCCTGATTTTGAAAAGTTATCAGACGATGAGTTAAAAGCTAAAACAGTTGAATTCCGCGAGCGTTTAGCGAAAGGTGAGAGCCTCGAAAGCATTATTCCAGAAGCATTTGCGACCGTGCGCGAAGCCAGCCGTCGCGTTTTTGGTATGCGTCACTTTGATGTACAGTTAATCGGTGGGATGGTACTGAATGAACGTTGTATCGCAGAAATGCGTACAGGTGAAGGTAAAACATTAACCGCGACATTACCAGCGTATATCAACGCATTAACGGGCAAAGGCGTCCACGTCGTAACGGTGAATGACTACTTAGCAAAACGTGATGCGGAAAATAACCGCCCATTATTTGAATTTTTAGGTTTAACTGTTGGTATCAACTTACCGGGTATGGCACCGCCTGCGAAGCGTGAAGCTTACGCCGCAGATATTACTTATGGTACTAACAACGAGTTTGGTTTCGACTACTTGCGTGACAACATGGCATTTAGCCCTGAAGAACGTGTGCAGCGTAAACTTCACTATGCATTAGTGGATGAGGTCGACTCAATCCTTATCGATGAAGCGCGTACTCCGCTGATCATTTCAGGTCCTGCGGAAGACAGCTCAGAACTTTACCAAAAAGTGGATAAACTCATTCCACATCTGCAGCGCCAAGAAAAAGAAGACTCAGATACGTTCCAAGGTGAAGGCCATTTCTCAGTTGATGAAAAATCACGCCAAGTCACCATCACCGAACGTGGTCTGGTGTTAATTGAAGAGCTTCTGGCGAAAGAAGGCTTAATGGATGAAGGTGAATCGTTATATTCGCCAGCAAATATTATGCTTATGCACCACGTAATGGCGGGTTTACGTGCACATGCGCTGTTCACTTTAGATGTTGACTACATTGTTAAAGATGGCCAAATCGTTATTGTTGACGAACATACAGGCCGTACAATGGAAGGTCGTCGCTGGTCAGACGGCTTACACCAAGCGGTTGAAGCCAAAGAAGGTGTTGAAATTCAAAATGAAAACCAAACTTTAGCATCGATTACATTCCAGAATTATTTCCGTCTATATGAAAAACTGGCGGGTATGACGGGTACAGCGGATACTGAAGCATTTGAATTTAGCTCGATTTATAAGTTAGACACCATTGTTATCCCAACGAACCGCCCAATGGTGCGTAAAGATTTACCTGACCTCGTTTACATGAACGAAGCAGATAAATTTACGGCAATTATTGAAGATATACGTGAAAGAACATCAAATGGTCAGCCAGTACTGGTTGGTACCATTTCTATCGAGAAATCAGAGCTGATTTCGAATGCACTGAAAAAAGCTAAGATTAACCATAACGTATTGAATGCGAAATTCCACGCAATGGAAGCCGATATCATCGCAAATGCGGGTCAGGCAGGTGCAGTTACTATCGCAACTAACATGGCAGGCCGTGGTACGGATATCATGTTAGGAGGAAGCTGGCAGACTGAAGTTGCAGCGTTAGAAGAGCCAACGCAAGAGCAAATTGATGAAATCAAAGCTAATTGGAAAGTGCGCCATGATGCGGTTTTAGCTGCGGGTGGTCTACATATCATCGGTACTGAGCGCCATGAATCACGCCGTATCGATAACCAGTTACGTGGTCGTGCGGGTCGTCAAGGGGATGCCGGTTCTTCACGTTTCTACTTATCGATGGAAGATGCTCTGATGCGTATCTTCGCCTCTGACCGTGTTACAGGCATGATGAAAAAACTCGGTATGAAACCGGGAGAAGCGATTGAGCACCCATGGGTCACTAAAGCGATTGCTAACGCACAACGTAAAGTTGAAAGCCGTAACTTTGATATTCGTAAACAATTACTTGAATATGATGATGTTGCGAGTGACCAACGCCGTGCTATTTATACTCAGCGTAATGAATTGCTTGACGGTGGGGATATTAAAGAAACGGTTGATAGCATTCGTGAAGACGTATTTACCACCACGATGGATGCTTATATTCCACCTCAATCATTAGAGGAAATGTGGGATATAGAAGGTTTACATCAACGTTTAGTTAATGATTTTGACCTAGATCTGCCAATGAAAGAGTGGCTGGATAAAGAACCTGAGCTGCATGAAGAAACTCTACGTGAACGTATCATGCAAAAAGCGGTTGAAATCTATGCGCGTAAAGAGGAAATTGTTGGCGCAGAAGCGATGCGTAACTTTGAAAAAGGTGTCATGCTACAAACATTAGATACCTTATGGAAAGAGCACTTGGCTTCAATGGATTACTTACGCCAAGGTATTCATTTACGTGGCTATGCACAAAAAGATCCTAAGCAAGAATATAAACGTGAATCTTTCAGCATGTTTGCCAATATGCTTGAAGCCTTGAAATATGAAGTGATCAGTACGTTATCTAAAGTTCAAGTTCGTTTACCTGAAGAAGTTGAAGCGTTAGAGCAGCAACGTCGTGAAGAAGCAGAACGTTTAGCAAAAAGACAACAACTGAGCCATGAAACGGGCGCTGAGTCTTTAATGACAGAAACTGAAGCGAAAATGGCAACAGAAGGCCATAAAATTGGTCGTAATGATCCATGCCCTTGTGGTTCAGGCAAGAAATATAAACAATGCCATGGTCGCTTAAACTAATCGATCTTTAATTTATATAACTAAATAATAGGCGGGGTAACCCGCCTTTTTGACGAAAAGATTATGGAAAAAAAACATCTGCATATTGCTGCTGGGGTTATTCGTAATTCACAGCAACACATTTTTATTACTAAACGCCCTGAAGGGACTCACATGGCAGGGTTTTGGGAGTTTCCCGGCGGGAAATTAGAGCAAGGGGAATTACCTGAAGCTGCATTAATTCGTGAACTTGAGGAAGAAGTTGGGATTATTGTCACTGAGTATGAGCCATTTCACCGCGTAGATCATGAGTTTGACGATAGAATTATTACGCTTTATTTCTTTATTGTGTCTGCGTGGGATAACGAGCCTTACGGGAAAGAAGGGCAGGATTTTCGTTGGGTCGAGCAAGAAGCACTAGTTGCGGATGAATTTCCACCTGCAAACCGTATTATTGTTGAGATGCTTACACAGTAAGAATTTTTAATGCGTTGAAAATAAAGTGGAAAAGATCCAAATTTAAACAGAGTTTATACTTTCCACTTTATAAAAACGTTAAGTTAGTTATCGGGTTGCTCACTCCAATCATCACTTTCAGAAATGTCGCTCTGGCTTGCAATGCGTTTCTCTTCACTGGCCCATTCCCCAAGATCAATGAGTTGACAGCGCTTGCTGCAAAAAGGCCTAAAAGGGCTATTCTCATTCCAAATTACAACTTTTTGACAGGTTGGGCAGTTAACCTCAATTATTTCACTCATAAAACTTTTCTCTACTCTAGCAGCAAGATAATTCAAAACGGATCATATCAGGGAGTATACCATTCTCGCTATCGATATGCAGGAAACGTAAAGCAAAGCGTGTTTTGTGACCTGAAATTTGTGGGTAAATAAAGTTTTCAGCGGGTAATTTTATGCGCAGTAATTCTTTACCTTCGACGCTATCTTGGTAAAAGCCATTATATGATTCTTTGACTTCAAACGTTCCTGCTTGACGAATTAATGACAGAACTGTTTTTAAAGCATCATTAAGTGGGTCGAGACTTTGTAGCCAACCACTGATAGCTTTATCTCGCACATTTTGTGGAATATTTAACCATAATTGTAATGTAGGTAAATCGAAACTACAGCAACCACCTGGAATACTGAGTCGTTGGCGAACCATACTAATAATTTTGTCTGTTCTTAAATGGTGGCCAAACCGCGGGGCTGACATTAAATGAGATATTTTGTCTGTTAAATTAGTGAGTAATGAATTAATTAGCTGTTTGTCTGCATTAGGGTCATTAGCCCAATTTGATAAGCGAGTACGTTGTTTTTCAAGTTCTTTGATAAGGTCTGAGCGAACTTCACCTCTATCAAGGATTTCAATAAGTTCTGAGACTGAACGAAAAAATGCGATACCAGAAGAGTAGGAGGTAATATTACTGAGCTCATAAATTTGAGATAAAAGGGTTTCAAGGCGCAACCAAGAACGGATCTTTTCATTCATTGGATATTCATAAGTGATAAAATTTGTAGCTGCTAGTTCGCCCATTTTAATTCCTATGTTTTTATTTTGCTAATGACAAATATTTGTTGTGAAGATTGGCTACCTTGTCTTGAATACTGCTGTCTTTAGTATGGTTTGTAATAACATCATCAGCATAAGATAATCGTTTTTCACGGCTAACCTGTGCTTTTAATATATTGTTGACTTGTTCGAGACTTATATTGTCTCTTTTTATTGTACGTTGAATTTGCTCTTCAGGAGTAACATCAACGACTAATACTCTATTTGCTAAGTGAGAAATGTTGTTTTCAATTAATAAAGGAACAACCCATAACACATAAGGATAATTGCTTTGGTGGAGCTGTTTTTGTGTCTCTTGTTGAATTAAGGGGTGAAGGAGTGCATTTAGCCATCTTTTTTCATTAGGGTCTGAAAAAATAATTTCTCGCAAAAGGCCTCTATTGAGCTTGCCATCTAAAGTGATAATTTTTTTGCCAAAATGTGACTTGATAGCATCAATAGCAGGGGTGTTAGGTTCTACAACTTGACGAGCTATTATATCAGCATCAACGATGGGGACACCAAATTTGGCAAACTCGTTTGCAATGGTCGTCTTGCCACTTCCAATTCCGCCTGTTAAAGCAACTATATAAGGCATAAATTTTTCGTTCACTTATAGAAAATAAAAATAGATTACACTGAAATTATCCATTTGTCTCCATTCAAGTTAACATGAATGGAAATAGTTAAAAATACTTATATAACATGATTCTATATGGTTAGAGTATGTTAATAATAAGAGATAAATATTGGCTGCAAAATTATAATCCAGTGACAACATTCCCTAAATTAAATATTGGAAGATACATGGAAAGCATAATCATACCAACTAATAGTGAAATAAACACAAGCAGTACAGGTTCTAAGGTTTTTATTTTTTTCTCTATGTAGAACATGTATTGTTCTGAATAGTACTTAAATAGATAGCTTGTAAAATAATGAAGCTTACCTGATTCCTCCGCAATTGCTATTAATTGAATAGCTAAACTCGGAAATAGAATAGTTTCTTTCATTGCATTTGATAGTGACTCGCCTTTAAGTACAGAAGAGAGAATGTTTTCACAATCCTTTTTGTATTGTTCATTATTGATTGTTTTTATTGTACAGTCTAAACATTCAATGAGTGGAAGACCGATTTTATATGTTGATGATACTGTTAAAAAATAAAGGCTTAGGTAATGATAGGAGATCAAATGCTTAAATATGGGGAATTGTATTAAAACTCTCAGTAAGAGGGAACGATGATTTTTCTTCATTCTTAGAGTTAATATGGAAATAAAAGAAACAAATAATAAAAAATAGGTAAATTGATTTTTTATAAAGTCAGACAAGTAAAGCATAATTTGTGTTAGTAGAGGTAGCTCTTGTTGAAAACTATCATAAATATCTTTAAATTGAGGAATAACATACAAAAACATTATGCACAGTAACATACCTGAAAATAGACAGAGAGTGAGCGGGTAACGTATTGCTTTTTTGAATAATACAGATATTTTTTCATTATGCTCTAACATAAAACTAATAGTATTGAAATTTTTGTCATATGTACCTGTTTTCTCTGCAACAATGACAAGGCTAATAACTGTACTGCTAAAAATCTGCTGATAATCTTTTAAAAAATCAGAGAAAAGCTCTCCTTTTTCGATGTGCTGAATTAAATTTCTAATAAAGTTATTCCAAAACGGAAGATGGCAATTTTCTGAAAGTATTTTTAAGCTTTGTATTAGTGTTATTCCTGATGATGTTAAAATACCTAGCTGATGAAAAAAATGTATTTGATAGCTAATGCAAGCACGATTCAAATTAAAAATTGCTTTGATCTTGATTTTTAATGGAATGAGATTATTTTCACTAATAATAATAAAAGCGCTTTTCTTACTTTTGGCCAATAAAGTATCTTCAATGATCTGGTTGTGAGTATTGAGTGCAACATAGGAATAAATGAACATTTTAGACCCCCTCATTGCCAACAATAGCGTAAATTTCTTGTAACGTTGTATTGCCTGACTCAACGAGCTTAATACCTGCTTGAAAAAGGCGTTCAAAGCTTACGGTATTGTTATCTTGCCGCTGTAAATCTTGAAGTATTTGCTGGTCAATATATTCATAAACAGCTGTTCTTCCCATAAAGCCAGAAAAGCAGTGTTCACATCCTTTAGACTTCCATTCATTAATCGTTAATACTTTATTTAACTCGGTTTGTGATGGCGTAGATATTTTGCATTTAGGACATAACTTGCGCACCAATCTTTGAGCTATCACCATTTTCAAGCAAGACAATAGCTGCTTTTTTTCTACACCAAGCTGCGCCATACGTTCTATGGCGCTTACAGTACAATTGGTGTGGAGTGTAGATAAAACTAAATGACCTGTTTGCGCTGCGCGAGTAGCTATTTGAGCTGTTTCTTCATCCCTTATTTCACCGATCATAATAATATCAGGGTCTTGGCGTAATAGTGCTCTAAGAATAAAAGCAAAACTAAGTTCAGATTTTTCATGAACCTGAATTTGATTGATCCCTTGTAAAGGAATTTCAATAGGGTCTTCTATAGTTGAAATATTTCGAGATGATTGATTTAAGAATTCTAATGCACTATATAAAGTCACCGTTTTGCCACTTCCAGTAGGGCCTGTCACTAGAATTAGGCCTTGAGGTTGTTTCAAGTATCTTTTTAATGAGTCAAGAAGGGAAGAGCACATCCCTATGTGCTCTAATGAATATTTTAATTGAGTATTAAGAATTCTTAATACGAGTTTTTCACCATACAAGGTGGGGATACTAGAAAGGCGTATACTGTAATTCTGCCCATCAAAATACCAATTCATTTGTCCATCTTGTGGGCGTCTTTTTTCCGCAATATTCATTTTGGAAAGTATTTTTAACCGCGCAATAATTTCATTGTGAATTTCATATGGGGCAGAGGGAAGAAAGTAAAGTTTCCCATCAACACGTATCCTAATCTTTAAACCTTGCTTGGATGGCTCAAGGTGAATATCTGATGAGCGCTTGTGAATCGCGGTTTTAAGTAAATTTTCAACAAAATCAACAGCAGGGGACGTTACGTCTAATGCATCTGTCTCTTTAGGTTGATAAGGCACAGCCTCCTCTTTGATTTGGTGTATTGCACTATTGAAGTAATGGTCAATTTTTTCTTTAGGCCAGATGTCATAGCAAACAGGGACACTAGCAATAAACTTTAGAGTCGCCATAAGGTTATCATCAGGTTTTTTAACCGTGGCAATAGATAATCGTTTATGATTATAATCTACGATAATAATATAGTGTTTATCGCATAGTTTTTTTAGTTCTTTATAGATAAATTGGTTATCTTTTATTGTATTCATAATTACCCCTAATTAAAAATTTAATGTTTTTTCACATAAAGATTTTAAGTTGGCATTGTTTTTTATTTCGCAAACCACATTCCATTTAAACTGGGTGTTATTTGCTGGGGCAATAGGTGTTAGCGTTATATTAAGGTCTGATAAAGTTTTATCTCCACTAAGTTTCACAACACCTGATTTTACCTCTATAGTCTTGATGTGTTTTCCTGAAACATTATTTGGAATGTTATCGTTGCCACTATCACATTGAGACAGGCTACCGAAATTAAAATGGCATATCTCAATGCTATTTTTGTAAGGTAAAATAGTTTGAAGAACATCAGTCATGGCAGCCTTTTGCATATAACTTTGATAACCAGGAATAGCAATCACACCAAGTATAGATATGATAGCAATGACAACCATTATTTCGATAAGCGAAAATCCTTGTTGACGCATAATAAAACCTCCGTTGTTAAGTGAGGTTCTATCATAAAGCGTTTTTTCTATCGATTTTATTCAATGTAAATGATATTGCGAAGCGCTTTGTAGATAAATAAATAAACTAGTGGTTAATTGCGTTTTTTTTCGAGCTGCTTCGCAAAATATTATTTATCTGTAATTTTTATTTGTATTTAAATTCTAATTAAATGAAAATAAATGGGTGGTTAAATAGAGGTTTAAATAGATGTATTAGCAATTAATTTTTAATTATTTATTAATTGCTAATAATATTAAGTGAATTTTAAAGTAGACTTTTATACTGTTGCCAATCAAAAAATGGACCAGGATCAGTTTTACGCAAGGGCGCTATATTGCTATGGCCTGTAATATTATGGGCAATCAACGGATATTGAGTTATAAGTTGTTGCGTTAAAATTGCGAGGGATTGGTATTGTGATTCAGTAAATGGCTCAAAATCAGTGCCTTCTAGCTCAATACCAATTGAAAAATCATTGCATTTTTCTTTTCCTTGGTAGCTTGACTGTCCTGCGTGCCAAGCACGTAAATGAAAAGGAACATATTGAATGATAGAGCCATCACGGCGGATTAAACAATGGGCAGAAACGCGAAGATGTTTTATCTCATCAAAAAAAGGGTGTTCTTGAGGGTTTAAGGTCCCTGTAAATAATTGGTTGATATAAGGCCCGCCAAATTGGCCAGGGGGAAGGCTAATATTGTGGATAACCAGCAATGAGGGGGTAACCCCATCAGGCCGTTGATCATGATGTGGTGAGGGGATATGAGTCACATTATTTAACCAACCATCATGTATTTTCATCTCGTTATCCATAGTATTCTGTTTTCTTTTTGTCAGGGCTCGTTATCTTTGGATAGAAAGATTAGCATAGATACAATAAGGCGAGAGCATATTTTGGAGTAAGAAATGGCTATACGACGTTATGATGAGCAGCAAAGACGCAGCATTCTATTAGAACGATTAGCGGTTGATATCCCTTTTATGGTAACAGTTGCATTAAAAGAAGATCTTGGGCAGTTGGTTGACTATAAACGAGATATTACAGGGCAGCTACTTAATGAGAGTACTATCTCAATCGCCCGTATTATTACACGGGAAAACGGCGTTTTTTGTGGTAAAAAATGGTTGGAAGAAGTCTTTCTTCAATTAGGCGGACAAGTCAAAATTGATTGGAAAGTGCAAGATGGTGATACGGTGACACCAAACCAAGTGTTGTGTGAAATGCAGGGACCATCTCAAGTTTTATTAACAGGGGAGCGAACGTCACTAAATTTTATCCAAACTCTCTCCTCTGTTTCGACAGCAACAGCAGTATATGTAAAAGAGATTGCAGGGACTCGCGCCAAGTTACTTGATACACGAAAAACCATACCAGGTCTAAGAACTGCGTTGAAGTATGCTGTTCTTATGGGCGGAGGTTTTAACCATCGTTTAGGGCTTTCAGATGCCTATTTAATTAAAGAAAACCATATTATTTCAGCGGGTTCTGTGGGGAAAGCTGTTGAGCTCGCTAGACAAGCACACCCTGAAGTACCTATTGAAATTGAAGTGGAAAGCTTAGACGAGTTACTTCTGGCACTAAAAGCAGATGCAGACATCATCATGTTAGATAACTTTACACCAACAATGATGAAAGAGGCGGTAGTGTTAACTGCAGGGAAGGCTGCGCTTGAAGTTTCAGGCAATGTGACATTAAAAACGATAAAAGAATTTGCAGAAACGGGTATTGATTTTATTTCAGTGGGTGCTTTGACTAAGCATATCCAAGCGATGGACTTATCAATGCGTTTTGTTGATAGCCATTCTTAGAGCGCCAACAGGCTATCTAAAGTCTGATAAGAGAACTGTATTGCACAATTTCATTATACAGTTCTTTTATTCCTCCCTGTATAACTTATAACAGCATTCGTAAAATTGAAGTATTTGCGTGGTATTTTTTTAAAAGCATCAATTTTATTCTAAAGCAAACAGGTCAATTTGGGTTGAGTAAGTCTTTTGAAATTTAAGATAAGTATAAAGTCAGTTGTGGAATTAACATTTTTGAAACAAAAAAAGTAAGGCATTTAAGTATAATAGAGTAGTTAGGGTTTTATTTGATTTTTAATTTATTTATTTTGAATTTTTATTCATTAAATCAATTGCTTTTACGATTCAGTTTGTATTTTTAATCGGTAAGTGATGTTTTTTATGTTAAAAATTTTCTTGCCTAGTTGCTCACTTAGTTATCAAAACATGCTAAATTTTAAAAAAAATTGTTAAGATTTGCAGGATTTTATGATTTAGCGCAAGGTCTTTATGGACAGATAGTGAATACTTTGTTACTTTATTAGCCCATAAACAAATTGGTATTACCAATTAACACTGGGTAATACGTAATCAATAATTACTCACTTATGAATATGGCAGATTATGACTTACGGTAAAATTCGCCAACCAAAGTTATCAGATGTAATAGAGCAACGGCTCGAGCATCTCATTTTCGAAGGGACATTGCGCCCTGGCGAAAAGCTGCCCCCTGAACGCGAACTCGCAAAGCAGTTTGACGTATCTAGGCCATCAGTGCGTGAAGCAATTCAAACATTAGAAGCCAAAGGGCTTCTCTCTCGTCGCCAAGGCGGCGGCACCTTCGTGCAAAAGAAAATGTGGCAAAGCTTTAGTGATCCTCTAGCTCAGTTACTCGAAGGTAATCCTGAATCTCAATTTGATCTTCTTGAAACTCGTCATGCTCTTGAAGGTATTGCAGCCTATTATGCTGCACTTCGCGGCACTGAAGAAGATCTTGACCGTATTCGTCAAAGTTATGAACTTATCGAAATAGCGCAAAAAAGTGGCGAATTAGATGCTGAATCTGATGCGGTACTCCAATATCAACTCATTGTGACAGAAGCGGCTCACAATGTGGTTTTGCTGCATCTATTGCGTTGTATGATCCCGATGTTAGAACAGAATATCCGTCAAAACTTTGAATTTTTGTATACCCGTAAAGAGATGTATAACGCAGTTAGCTCCCATAGAGCGCAAATTTTTGCTGCAATAATGGCAAGAGAGCCTGAAAAGGCGCGCGAAGCATCTCACCGTCACTTGTCTTTTATTGAAGATTTGCTATTGGATATTAGCCGAGAGCAAACTCGCAGAGAACGTTCTTTACGGCGGTTACAGCAACACCCTGATTTAACTTAATAATATAGATCCTGACTGCTGCGTCTATATTATTGTGAATGCTCTAAAAGAGAGTTAAAGCGGCAACTACATCAGGGCCTATCTTCCCGCTGTTTTAGCAACATTGGGAAAATAGCAGGAAGATAGGCTCCACATAACCATATAAAATAGATAACAGATAAGGAATACACCATGTCAGATATGTTAAAAAATGACGTGGATCCGATTGAAACTCGCGACTGGCTACAGGCGATTGAATCGGTCATCCGTGAAGAAGGTGTTGATCGTGCTCAGTTTATTATCGAACAGGTATTAAGCGAAGCGCGTAAGGGCGGCGTAAGTATTGCTGCTGGTGCATCTGGTCGTTCTGATTACATCAACACAATTGCTGTTGAAGATGAGCCTGCATACCCTGGTAACATGGACTTAGAGCGCCGTATTCGCTCTGCAATTCGCTGGAACGCAGTAATGACTGTTCTGCGTGCGTCTAAAAAAGACTTAGAACTGGGCGGCCATATGGCTTCTTTCCAGTCATCAGCAACCTTGTATGAAGTCTGCTTCAACCACTTCTTCCGCGCTCATAATAACAATGATGGCGGGGACTTAGTATTCTTCCAAGGCCATATCTCTCCAGGAATCTATGCACGTGCTTTCTTAGAAGGCCGTTTAACTGAAGAGCAAATGAACAACTTCCGTCAAGAAATTGGTGGAAATGGTCTGTCTTCATATCCGCACCCTAAATTAATGCCTGATTTCTGGCAGTTCCCGACCGTATCAATGGGTCTGGGCCCAATCAACGCTATCTACCAAGCTAAATTCCTGAAATACCTTGATAACCGTGGCTTGAAAGATACATCTGCGCAACGCGTATATGCATTCTTAGGTGATGGTGAGATGGATGAACCAGAATCTAAAGGTGCAATTACTATCGCAACACGCGATAAATTAGATAACTTAGTTTTCGTTATCAACTGTAACCTGCAACGTCTGGATGGCCCAGTAACAGGTAACGGCAAAATTGTTAACGAATTAGAAGGTATCTTTAACGGTGCTGGCTGGCAAGTTATCAAAGTTATGTGGGGCGACCGTTGGGACGAGCTGCTGCGTAAAGACACGAGCGGCAAACTTGTTCAATTAATGAACGAAACCTTAGACGGCGACTACCAAACCTTTAAATCACGTGATGGCGCATACGTCCGTGAGCACTTCTTCAATCGTTACCCAGAAACAGCTGCATTAGTTAAAGATATGACTGATGATGAGATTTGGGCACTGAACCGTGGTGGTCACGATCCGAAGAAAGTCTATGCCGCATTTGCGAAAGCAAAAGAAACCAAAGGCAAACCAACTGTTATTTTAGCGCAAACCATTAAAGGCTATGGTATGGGCGAAACAGCTGAAGGTAAAAACATTGCGCACCAAGTGAAGAAAATGAACATGGACGGCGTTCGCCATTTCCGTGATCAATTCAATGTGCCAGTGGCTGATGAGCAAATCGAAAAACTGCCATACATTACTTTCGAAAAAGATTCAGAAGAGTACAAATACCTGCACGAGCGCCGTCAAGCGCTGGGTGGCTATTTACCTGCTCGCCGTTCAACTTTTGATGAGAAACTGGAAATTCCTGC
Source organism: Providencia sp. R33 (assembly GCF_019343475.1). Classification (NCBI taxonomy): domain Bacteria; kingdom Pseudomonadati; phylum Pseudomonadota; class Gammaproteobacteria; order Enterobacterales; family Morganellaceae; genus Providencia; species Providencia sp. R33. Next base: position 559,306 of record NZ_CP072453.1, read on the forward strand.
TCTGGCAGATTTCAGTCAATTATTAGAAGAACAATCAAAAGAAATTTCGACCACGATCGCTTTCGTTCGTGCATTGAACGTGATGTTGAAAAACAACTCTATCAAAGAGCGTTTAGTGCCAATTATCGCTGACGAAGCGCGTACGTTCGGTATGGAAGGTCTGTTCCGTCAAATCGGTATTTATAGCCCTAAAGGCCAACAATATACGCCGCAAGACAGAGAACAAGTTGCCTACTATAAAGAAGACTCGAAAGGTCAAATCCTGCAAGAAGGTATCAACGAGCTGGGTGCAGGTTCTTCTTGGTTAGCTGCTGCAACATCTTACAGCACTAACAACTTGCCGATGATCCCATTCTATATCTACTACTCAATGTTTGGTTTCCAACGTATTGGTGACTTAATGTGGGCAGCGGGTGACCAACAAGCGCGCGGCTTCCTGATTGGTGGTACTTCAGGTCGTACAACGCTGAACGGTGAAGGCTTACAACACGAAGATGGTCACAGCCATATTCAATCACTGACTATTCCTAACTGTATTTCTTATGACCCAGCATTCGCTTATGAAGTTGCTGTGATTATGCAAAACGGTTTAGAGCGCATGTACGGTGAGAAACAAGAGAACGTGTACTACTACATCACGACTCTGAACGAAAACTACCACATGCCTGCAATGCCAGAAGGCGCAGAAGAGGGTATCCGTAAAGGTATCTACAAACTGACTTCTGTTGAAGGTAGCAAAGGTAAAGTGCAGTTATTAGGTTCAGGTTCAATGATGCGCCACGTTCGTGAAGCGGCGGATATCCTGTCTGCTGAGTATGGCATCGGTTCTGATGTTTACAGCGTAACTTCATTCACTGAATTGGCGCGTGATGGCCAAGATTGTGAGCGTTGGAACATGCTGCACCCATCTGCAACACCACGCGTTCCATACATTGCACAAGTGATGAATGATGCGCCAGCGGTTGCATCAACTGACTACATGAAACTGTTTGCTGAACAAGTTCGTACTTACGTGCCTGCAAGTGATTACCGTGTACTGGGTACTGATGGTTTTGGTCGTTCTGACAGTCGTGAAAACCTGCGTCACCACTTCGAAGTGGATACCAGCTATGTCATCGTAGCAGCGTTAGGTGAATTAGCTAAACGTGGTGAAGTTGATGTTAAAGTCGTTGAAGAAGCGATTAAAAAATACAACATCAACCCAGAAAAAGTTAACCCACGTTTGGCATAAGAGGTAAATATCAATGTCTATTGAAATCCAAGTGCCAGATATCGGTGCTGATGAAGTTGAAGTCACCGAAGTGATGGTTAAAGTTGGCGACAAAGTAGAAGCAGAGCAATCGCTCATTACCGTTGAAGGTGATAAAGCCTCTATGGAAGTCCCATCGCCACAAGCGGGTGTGGTAAAAGAAATTAAAATTGCGACTGGCGACAAAGTCAAAACTGGCTCGCTGATCATGGTCTTTGAAGCAGAAGCGGGTGCAGCTGCGCCTGCTCCAGCACAAGCGCCAGCTGCTCCTGCGGCAGCACCAAGCGCAGCAGCGTCAAAAGACGTTGCTGTACCTGATATCGGTGGCGATGAAGTTGAAGTTACTGAAATCATGGTTAAAGTTGGCGATACCGTGACTGCGGAGCAATCTTTAATTACCGTTGAAGGCGATAAAGCTTCAATGGAAGTCCCTGCACCATTTGCAGGTACCGTTAAAGAAATCAAGATTGCGACAGGCGACAAAGTGAAAACTGGCTCGCTGATCATGGTCTTTGAAGTTGCAGGCGCAGCGCCAGCCGCAGCTCCAGTTGCACAAGCTGCAGCACCAGCGGCTCCAGCAGCCTCTGCAATTAAAGATGTTAACGTTCCAGATATCGGCGGTGATGAAGTTGAAGTTACCGAAGTGATGGTTAAAGTGGGTGACACCGTTACTGCTGAGCAATCAATCATTACGGTTGAAGGTGATAAAGCATCAATGGAAGTCCCTGCGCCATTTGCGGGAACCGTTAAAGAAATCAAGATTGCGACAGGCGACAAAGTGAAAACTGGCTCGCTGATCATGACCTTTGAAGTCGCCGGTGCAGCACCAGCTGCGGCGCCAGTTGCACCAGCAGCGGCACCAGCACCTGCAGCAGCGCCAGCTCCAGCAGCTTCTGCACCTGCGAAAGCAGCTGATAGCAAAAATGAATTTGTTGAGAACGATGCATACATTCATGCAACACCGGTTATTCGCCGCTTAGCGCGTGAGTTTGGTGTTAACTTAGCGAAAGTAAAAGGCACTGGTCGTAAAGGCCGTATCCTGCGTGAAGACGTTCAAGCTTACGTGAAAGATGCAGTCAAACGTGCTGAAGCTCCAGCTGCGGCAGGTGGTGGTTTACCAGGTATGCTGCCATGGCCGAAAATTGATTACAGCAAATTTGGTGAAGTTGAAGAAGTCGAACTGGGTCGTATCCAAAAAATCTCTGGTGCAAACCTGAGCCGTAACTGGGTGATGATCCCGCACGTTACGCTGATGGAAGAAGTGGATACCACTGAAGTTGAAGAATTCCGTAAGCAACAAAATAAAGAAGCAGAGAAGAAAAAACTGGACGTGAAAATCACGCCATTAGTTTTTGTCATGAAAGCGGTTGCTCGCGCTCTGGAAGAAATGCCGCGCTTTAACAGCTCGATTTCTGAAGATGCACAACGTCTGTTCTTGAAAAAATATATCAATATCGGTATCGCGGTTGATACGCCAAATGGCTTAGTTGTTCCTGTCTTTAAAGACGTTAACAAAAAAGGCATTTTAGAGTTATCTCGCGAACTGATGGAAGTTTCTAAGAAAGCGCGTGCAGGTAAACTGACTGCGGCTGATATGCAAGGCGGATGTTTCACCATCTCTAGCCTTGGTGGTATCGGTACAACCGGTTTTGCACCAATCGTGAATGCACCAGAAGTCGCTATTATGGGGCTGTCACGTTCTTCAATGAAACCTGTTTGGAACGGTAGCGAGTTTGTTCCTCGCCTGATCCTGCCTATGTCACTGTCCTTTGACCACCGTGTCATCGATGGGGCTGATGGAGCACGTTTCATCACCCTAGTAGGGCAATTAATGAGCGATATTCGCCGTTTAGTGATGTAAATAATAAGACCGGCGAATAAGCCGGTCTGTTTTATTTAGGCTGAGGCAGAATTTTTTGCTGCTGCTACGAAAGGTTGGGAGTTACATCACGAAATGAGCCTTTTCAGGGTGTTAACAATTCTGTAAACTGCTCTCGGTGTGTACTTTTCCAGTGGAAGATCGTTTATTCAGCAGTACCGCTGGACAAAACAAAAAGAGGTCATGATGAGTACTGAAATTAAAGCCCAAGTCGTTGTACTTGGTGCAGGCCCTGCAGGCTATTCTGCGGCTTTCCGTTGCGCTGACTTAGGTTTAGAAACTGTTTTAGTAGAACGTTATTCAACCCTTGGTGGTGTTTGTTTAAACGTGGGTTGTATCCCTTCAAAAGCTTTATTGCATGTTGCAAAAGTGATCGAAGAAGCGAAAGCATTAGCAGAACACGGTATCGTATTTGGTGAGCCAAAAACCGATATCTCTAAAGTTCGCTTATGGAAAGAAAAAGTCATTAATCAGCTGACAGGTGGTTTAGCTGGTATGGCAAAAGGCCGTAAAGTTACCGTCGTTAACGGTCTGGGTAAATTTACAAGTGCAAATACACTGGTTGTTGAAGGCGAAAACGGTAGCACGACTATCAATTTCGATAACGCAATCATTGCAGCGGGTTCACGCCCAATTCAATTACCATTCATTCCTCATGAAGACCCACGTATTTGGGATTCAACCGATGCGTTAGAACTGAAAGAAGTTCCAGAGCGTCTTCTGGTTATGGGTGGTGGCATCATCGGTTTAGAAATGGGAACTGTGTACCATGCACTGGGTTCTCAAATCGATGTGGTTGAAATGTTTGACCAAGTCATCCCAGCGGCTGACAAAGATGTGGTTAAAGTATTCACCAAACAAATCAGCAAAAAATTCAACCTGCTGTTAGAAACGAAAGTAACTGCGGTTGAAGCGAAAGAAGACGGTATCTATGTGTCTATGGAAGGTAAAAAAGCTTCCGCAGAACCACAACGTTATGATGCTGTGTTAGTGGCTATCGGCCGTGTTCCTAACGGTAAAAACTTAGATGCAGGCAAAGCTGGCGTTGAAGTTGACGACCGCGGCTTTATCCACGTGGATAAACAAATGCGCACTAACGTTCCACACATCTTTGCTATCGGTGATATCGTTGGCCAACCAATGTTGGCTCACAAAGGTGTTCATGAAGGTCACGTTGCCGCAGAGGTTATCTCTGGTCTGAAACACTACTTTGACCCGAAAGTTATCCCATCTATCGCTTATACTGAGCCAGAAGTTGCTTGGGTTGGTTTAACTGAGAAAGAAGCGAAAGAGCAAAACATCAGCTACGAAGTGGCAACTTTCCCATGGGCTGCATCAGGTCGTGCAATTGCATCTGACTGCTCAGAAGGTATGACTAAGCTGATTTTCGACAAGCAATCTAACCGTGTTATCGGTGGTGCGGTTGTCGGTGTGAACGGTGGCGAATTACTGGGTGAAATCGGCCTAGCAATCGAAATGGGTTGTGATGCAGAAGATTTAGCATTAACTATCCATGCTCACCCAACACTGTACGAATCAATTGGTATGGCTGCAGAGATCTACGAAGGTAGCATCACTGACTTACCAAATGCAAAAGCGAAAAAGAAAAAATAACTTTCTAATTCGCAGTGGTAAATGGTCTCTCTAGTCGGCTATTTATCACTAACGCATATAAAGAAGCCAATGTGGAAACACGTTGGCTTTTTTGTATCTGTCTAAAAATAAAAAAACAATATTTTATTTAATTCACTAATTCTTATTTTAAATATAATTATTAAATTCTGAAACTTCGTGTTATTAGAATAGTATCGCTTAGTTGACTATAAAAAATTAAAATCTTATTTTCCTTATTGAGTTATTTAATCGCTAATAAGGATATTAGATTATGGAAAATATGAGTCATATAGATTCAATGACAGTAATAGGAAGTCACTCCCCACCCAGTAGCTTTAGTCATTATTTTCAAAATGAAATGAATCATGTTTCTGATGATCAATATGAGGACATACATAAAAATACATGGGTTACTGATTATTATGATAGGTTAAAAGAAGCGGATTATTATGATAGCTTCCATAAAGAGCCTCCTCAAAAGGAGTTTTATGATTATCAGGATCAGGTACAGTCACCACCAGAGTTACCCGTTTTAAAATATGAACCATCAAAATCACCACAAGAAATTATCGAAGATAAAATTATTATATTAAGGGAGGAACTGAGTAATATTGAAAAATCTTATGAGTGGAAGTTTTTGAATAACCCAGAGCAATACCCTTGTACTTATCAATGGAAGTTCTATTCATCAGAGTTAAATATCACTGCAACATTAAAATTAAATACGAAGCAAGATAGAGATAGAATTTTATCTAATAATTTTTCAGGTAACATACCGGGTATACCCCGAGTTGATTTTTTTAATGTAGAGCCATTTTATAAGGCAGTTAATCAGCGCGTCGAAATAGAAGCAAGAAATCATTTATTGGCTTTTAAAGCGCGGCATCAAAATACGTTGAATGAAATTCAGTCTAATATAAATGAATTAAATAAACTGAGAATAGCTCGAAGTAGTGTATTGGCTATCCCCACGCCAAGTGTTCCTACATTATCTTATCATGCAGGTTCAAACTCGCAAGTAACACAAACAGCAAATAGTGACCTTGCGAAAGGTATCGAAAATACATTAGGCAATATTCGCGATGGTCTAACGGAAACGTTTGATTGCTCTTTTGGCATGAGCTGCTCAAATGATTTAGATAAAGCAGCAAAAAATCCAAATGTTGGGAAGGATTTATCTAATTCAGAAAAAGTGGAATTAGGTGGTGCAGGTTCTGGTACTCTAGGAGGCTGGGAGCCTGATGATGAAGAAAATGATCGTAATCAATATACCCAATCTCAAAATTTTGATAATACATTCAAAAAAGATGAGTTAGCATCCTCTGCCAAAAAACCTATAAATAATCAAGGGTTATCGGCAGCAGCTCGCGCATGGGAAAGCATGCAGGAAGACAAGGAGGAGTATTTGAACCTTTGAAAGGGAATACTGCTCAGAAAAATGAAGCGGCAAGTAATTTTGTCAATGAAGTTTTGAATAATAAAGGAACTGTTAGAACAGACCTCTCCCGTGGTGGTGTCGAGTACCGCTTACCTAATGGTAAGGGGATCCGTTATAACTCAGATGGCTCATTCTCGGGTTTTTTAGACCCCAAAAGGTAGTGTGTATGAAAAATGATTTTAGTGTGGATTTTTTTAGTGACTCTAAATATGAAGAGTTAACCGCAGAAATATCTTATAGAGGGCAGATACTATGTCAAATTAATGTAGATAAAGGTCCTGATTTAGTTGAAGTGGAGTTTTTTGCAGATAGTAGAGTTTTACAAGAATCGGTGGAAATGAAGTTTCCATTAGATGTATTTATAAACGTACTTAACGCAACAAAATTAGAATTACTGGCATAAAATCTATAATTATCAAAGATCCCTCAATAGCTGAATTATTGAGGGAATATAATTCCAGTATAGGTATTAGCTGAAGAAGCAATACTATAAATAATTTCAGTTGAGAGCAATTCATTAAGTGCAGTCAAAACGGTCGTCTTAGAGGGGGTTAGAAAAAGGTTCTAGCGAATGCGTTAAAAGTAGCAGCTGCCAGAACGAAATCGCCAAGTTAGGTGTTAATTTTGGTTTAACGCGAGACCAAATCGCTGAAGCGATAAATGCAGGAATAGCCGTAAGAAAAAGTGATACAGTCACAATGGAAGAGCTATCCCCACTGCAAATTGCTTATATTGATGAACAAATTATCAGTGGAAAAGGCATAGCTCCGGAGATGTTTGGGACTCAAACATGGGGTGACCGAATAGATGCTAAGCCCCATACTGGTGGCGACCAAATCCCTGAATGTATTGATAATACGTACATAACGCCACTCAATACGGCAGCTCGTGCATGGGATAAGCATGCCGCTAGACCTGATGGAGTATTTGAACCATTAAAAGGTAATCCAGCGCAAAAAAATGCTGCTGCTGAAAATTTTATTCGAGAAATTCTTAAAGACCCTAAAGTAGTCCGAAAAGATTTAAGTGGCGGTGCATTCGAATATCGTTTACCTAGCGGAAAAGGTATCAGATATAATGCGGATGGTTCGTTTAATACGGTGTTAGATCCAACTAAGGTAAAAAAATAAAAGATAATAAATTAGAATTATTTTTTTCAAGTCCAATGGAATATGAGAGTCTAACGTTAGAGGTTCAATTAAATTGGGATAAGGTTGTAGAAATTAATCAAGATAAAGGTGTTGATAATTTAGAGGCCGAACTATTTGGTTCAGATCTATCTCGCAACTTTATAGCTAAAATGCCTTTAGATGATCTAATTGCAATATTAATTGAAGCTAGAGATACATTGAAGAAACAGTGAGTCTCTAGCCTAGCAAGTAAAAGATCCCATTTTACTGGGATCTTCTTAGTCGTCTTACTCACTCCTCAGCCAGCTGGATAATCAACAGTCCAGCTTGGCGCATCGAGTACAGACTCTGCCTATTACATGTTTAGTTGCACAACGGCTTCAAGCGAGTATTGAGGAAATACCTCAATCATTTCACAAAATGAAGATATCGGATGGCTGGTTGGTAGAAAAATTAAAGTCGTTGAATCTTAATAAGAAATATTAGTGAAATAATAAAGGTTAATACATGAAAGTGTCCACTTCCCCTAAAATAAGACAGCTATAATTAGATTTTCTGCCCTAAAATTTGCAGAGGTCATGATGAAAAAAAGCCCGTTTTACTGAAACTCAAATCGTTAATATTTTAAAACTCGCTGATTCTGGCATGAAAGTGGAAGATATTTGCCGCCAAAATGGGATCAGCAACGCCACTTATTATAATTGGAAATCAAAGTATGGTGGTATGGAAGCTAATGATGTTAAACGATTAAAAGAGCTTGAAGATAAAAACGCAAAACTGAAAAAGCTCTTTGCGGAAGTTAGCCTTGAGAATCACGCAATGAAGGAGCTTTTCGCAAAAAAGGGTTGGTAGTGGCTGAAAAGAAATCCTGTGCTCAGTTATTAAAGGCCGCGGGTTTATCAGTCATTAAAGCGTGTAAACTCACATCGCAACCTCGCGCTTCGTTCTATCGAAAGACTCAAAACTGGTGTGAGAAAGATAAAATCGTCATCGATGCCATACAATCCGTTTTAACGAAATCTCCACAGTCGGGATTCTGGAAATGTTATTTCCGACTGAGATTTCAAGGTTATCCTTTTAATCATAAACGAATTTATCTCGTTTATTGTCGATTAGGATTGAATCTGAAACGCCGAATTAAAAAGGTGCTTCCGAAGCGTGAAAGAAGACCATTAGTAATAGAAAAAGTCCCGAATATTCAATGGGCATTGGATTTTATGCACGACAGTTTATATTGCGGCAAACGCTTCAGAACCCTCAATATTATTGATGAAGGTACGCGTGAATGCTTAGCGATCGAGATTGATACATCATTATCGGCTAAACGTGTCATCAGGGTGCTTGACCGTTTAAAAATCGAAAGAGGATTACCAAAACAACTTCGAGTCGATAATGGTCCTGAACTCATTTTAGTTAACGTATTGAATTATTGTGAAGATAACCAAATTTTACTGTGCCATATTCAACCGGGAAAACCGCAACAAAATGGGTTTATCGAGCGCTTTAATGGTTCGTTCCGTCGTGAATTTTTAAATGCGTATTTATTTGAATCGTTAAGCCAAGTGCGAGAGTTAGCGTGGTTTTGGCAGCAAGATTATAACCAAAATCGAACTCACGAAAGTTTAAATCACCTCCCACCGGAGGCCTATCGTCAACAATTAGAAAACTCTAAGTTGGTGTGTCTCAATTAATGGGGAGTGGACAAAAGCTTTGGGCGGATAGTTGAGAAAGAAATTAAAGTCGTTAAAGATTAGCTTTGAAACTGTAATTTAACGGGTTATCTTCTCGTTTGTCAGATTATTGATTATTTGCTTAGGCACTCCATAATCAGCACATTCATGGTGTACCTAAATCATTCACACTTATCAAGCTAACAGCGTACTTGATCTGATTTGATAACTTCTTATGATACAGGCCATCGTTTATCATCTAGTTAAATAACTAAACCATCATGCAACTAAAACCGACTGCAATTTTAATTCACGTACCTGATGTTCAAGCAGGGCTGGCTTGGTATCAACGGGCATTTCCTCAAGCTATTGCTGAATATTTACCGGAATTTGACTTTACCTTATTGCATGTGGGGGACTTCACGATAGAAGTGGTGCAAGCGGATGAAAAAGTCAGTGAAGGTAAAAAAGGAACTGTGCTGTATTGGCAGGTAGACAATTTTGCTTTGGCGTTTGAGCACTTTACTCAGTTAGGGGCTAAGTTGTATCGTGGGCCGATGTTAATAGATGGTAACAAGCAAATGTGTCAGTTCGTTGATCCCTTCGGAAACCTGCTTGGAATAAAAGGCCAATAAAATCAATTAAATCCTTTAAGTTGATTAAAACCAATCGCAATGATTTACCTTATCAATTAGTAATGTAAATAAAATTGCGATAATAAATATAATTTGTGATACCTGAAGGAAAAAGCCACAAAAGAGGGTGCTTTACTCAGCAAAATGCATTATAAAAAGTATGGTTTTTTCAGCTTTTTATGATGATTTATAGTCTCTTAAGCTAAAAAATAACCCGTAATTAAGTGTTAAGGCATGAAGTTAGTAGATAAATGTTACTTTCTTGTGAATGAATTAACATTACGTTTAAATTCTGCTATGCTGAGAGCCCGAAGCTGGACATAATTTTACCGCCATTGAGATTATGCGAGCAAATTCCTCTGACCTGGCACCGGATGATAATTTTGTCAATAAGGTGCAGACAGCCGGGTATATAAATAACAAAGAAGCGAGGAGAACGTCGTGCTAGAAGAATACCGTAAGCACGTAGCCGAGCGTGCCGCTCAAGGGATTGTCCCTAAGCCATTAGATGCGTCACAAGTAGCTGCACTGGTAGAGTTACTGAAAAACCCACCCAAAGGTGAAGAAGATTTCTTGTTAGACCTGCTGACCAACCGCGTCCCCCCTGGTGTTGACGAAGCAGCGTACGTAAAAGCTGGATTTTTAGCCGCTATCGCAAAAGGCGAAACTTCCTCCCCTCTGATCTCCCCTGAAAAAGCGATTGAACTGCTTGGTACTATGCAGGGTGGATATAATATCCATGCACTGATTGAAGCGCTGGATGATGCTAAATTAGCCCCTATCGCGGCAAAAGCCCTTTCCCACACTTTATTAATGTTCGATAACTTCTACGATGTAGAAGAAAAAGCGAAAGCTGGGAATGCACACGCGAAACAAGTTATTGAATCATGGGCAGATGCCGAGTGGTTTAAACAACGCCCTGCATTAGCCGAAAAAATGACCGTCACCGTATTTAAAGTGACAGGCGAAACCAATACTGATGACTTATCACCTGCACCAGATGCATGGTCACGCCCAGACATTCCTCTGCATGCGTTAGCGATGCTGAAAAATGCCCGTGAAGGTATTGAGCCAGATGATGCGGGTAACGTTGGACCAATCAAACAAATCGAAGCACTGAACAAAAAAGGCTTCCCACTGGCGTATGTCGGTGATGTTGTTGGTACAGGTTCTTCACGTAAATCTGCAACCAACTCCGTACTGTGGTTTATGGGCGATGATATCCCATTCGTCCCGAACAAACGCGGCGGTGGTGTGGTTTTAGGTGGCAAAATTGCGCCAATCTTCTTTAATACAATGGAAGATGCGGGTGCGCTGCCAATTGAAGTGGATGTATCTAAACTGAACATGGGTGATGTCATTGATATCTATCCATTTAAAGGTGAAGTTCGCAACCACGAAACCAATGAATTACTCGAAACGTTTGAATTAAAAACTGACGTGCTGATTGACGAAGTGCGTGCAGGTGGTCGTATTCCACTGATCATCGGTCGTGGTTTAACCAGCAAAGCGCGTGAGTCATTAGGTTTAGAAGCAACTGACGTCTTCCGTCATGCGAAATCTGTTGCACAAAGCAATCGTGGTTTCTCATTAGCACAGAAAATGGTTGGTCGCGCTTGTGGACGCCCAGGTATTCGCCCAGGTGAATACTGTGAGCCAAAAATGACCTCTGTCGGTTCGCAAGATACGACGGGCCCAATGACACGTGATGAGTTAAAAGACTTAGCGTGCTTAGGCTTCTCTGCGGATTTAGTGATGCAGTCATTCTGCCACACTGCGGCATATCCAAAACCTGTTGACGTAACAACTCACCACACATTACCTGATTTCATCATGAACCGTGGTGGTGTTTCTCTGCGTCCGGGGGATGGTATTATCCACTCGTGGTTAAACCGTATGTTGTTACCTGATACCGTTGGTACGGGTGGTGACTCTCATACTCGTTTCCCAATCGGTATTTCGTTCCCTGCGGGTTCTGGTCTGGTGGCGTTTGCTGCGGCAACAGGGGTTATGCCACTGGATATGCCAGAATCTGTATTGGTGCGCTTTAAAGGTGAAATGCAGCCGGGTATCACGTTACGTGATCTTGTACATGCTATCCCATTATATGCGATTAAAGATGGCCTTCTGACGGTTGAGAAAAAAGGGAAGAAAAACATTTTCTCTGGTCGTATTTTAGAAATCGAAGGTCTGCCAGAACTGAAAGTTGAACAAGCGTTTGAATTAGCGGATGCCTCTGCTGAGCGTTCAGCCGCAGGTTGTACGATCAAACTGGATAAAGCGCCAATCACAGAGTACCTGCAATCTAACATCGTCCTATTAAAATGGATGATCGCAGAAGGCTACGGCGACCGTCGTACTATCGAACGTCGTATTAAAGGCATGGAAAGTTGGTTAGCGGACCCGCAACTGCTTGAAGGTGATGCAGATGCGGAATATGCAGCTGTAATTGAAATCGATTTAAATGATATCAAAGAGCCAATTCTGTGTGCGCCAAATGACCCAGATGATGCACGTTTACTGTCTGATGTTCAAAACGAGAAAATCGATGAAGTGTTTATCGGTTCTTGTATGACTAACATCGGTCACTTCCGTGCCGCAGGTAAGTTATTAGACTCGCATAAAGGCCAATTACCAACACGTTTATGGGTTGCTCCGCCAACGAAGATGGACGCAGCACAATTAACGGAAGAAGGTTATTACAGCGTATTTGGTAAGAGCGGGGCACGTATTGAAGTCCCAGGCTGTTCACTGTGTATGGGTAACCAAGCACGTGTGGCAGATGGCGCTACTGTCGTTTCGACCTCAACGCGTAACTTCCCGAACCGTTTAGGGACTGGAGCGAATGTGTACCTTGCATCCGCTGAGTTAGCGGCTGTTGCATCACTGTTAGGTCGTTTACCAACCCCTGCTGAATACCTGCAATATATGGACAAAGTGGATGAAACCGCGGCAGATACTTACCGCTATCTGAACTTTGACCAGTTATCACAATATACTGAAAAAGCTGATGGTGTGATTTTCCAAACCGCAGTCTAATTCATTATTTTGGTAATGATGAGGCCTCTACAAACAGAGGCCTTAGGTTGTTAACAAAGCAGGATAAAAGCGTGGTTTTTCCTGCTTTGTGTTATCAGCCGAAAATCAAGGAATTGATTTTCCTTAGTCTTTTTCAAAACCTATCCAACCTACAGCCAAACCTAATCGGTTTGCCAGTAGTCTGAGGCCTCTACAAACAGAGGCCTTTTTTATGCTTTAAAGATATTCAGAAATCTCAATCAGGTTTAAATCCACATCACGTAAATAGATAGATAGGATTGGCCCCATTGCTCCTGTTCGTTTCACGGGGCCTTCGATAATTTCTACACCTTGCTGTTGAATATGCGACTGAACTTCAGCGAGAGGGATATCGCTGATAAAACACAAATCTAACGCACCGGGTACAGGTAAATGTGCTTTAGGTTCAAATTCTTTGCCATACTGATGAATATTGATTTTTTGCTGGCCAAATTGCAGAGCATAACGCTGCTCGCCAAAGGTTATGACCTGCATTTTTAAAACGCGTTGGTAAAAATCTAGGCAGGCGTCTAATTGTGTTGTCGTGAGGACAATATGGTCTAAGCGATTGATCATCGAGACTCCTATTTCGTACATTCACATTATTTGCATTAATTTTAAGCAAGTTTTATCGAGTATGCGTTGAAATTTATGCCTTTATTGAAATATCTCAGAATAGGCGTTAATACCTCTCAACAAACCTAATTATCTCGCGTTATACTGAGCATAATGACGCAAAGAGTAGAGGTATTGCATATGGACTACCAATTTTTCCAAGATATTACCGGAGTTATCTCCGCAAAATTCTCGATGGATCATGAGGCGATTGGATATTGGCTAAATGAAGAGGTTAAAAACGACCTTAGTCTGCTCGATACTATCGAAGAAAACTACGAAAAGTTAAAAGGCAGCGAAAATCAGTGGGAGCTGATTGGGCACGAATATACGCTACTGCTTGATGATGAAGAAGTGATGATTAAAGCTAACCAATTATCGTGTGAAACTGAGGGGCTCGAAGAAGGAATGAGCTACTATGATAATGAAAGTGTTGCTTTTTGTGGTATTGATGACTTCCTATTAATGTTAAAAGACTATCGTGTTTTTGTTATCGAAAACCGATAAATACATTTTTTTTAGTGATAAGTTTTGTGTTTTAACAAATTATCGCTATTATTTTCAGTGTGAAACTAGCGATTTAACGTTCTAGTTAAAACGGTCTAGCAGAAATTTATTTTTGATAACAAAAGCGAAAGGAACACACATATGAATACTGATGATGTTACAGGTGCGTTGAATGATGCAACGAATTGGTTTGTCGCAAACCAAGATCTGTTAGTCCAGTATGTGGTGAATATTGTTTCTGCCATTGTCATCCTGATTGTCGGTATGATGATTGCGAAATGGGTTGGCCGCGGTTTACACCGTGTAATGACCATGAAAGGTATTGACACAACCGTCAGTGACTTTTTATCGGCGATTGCGCGCTATACCATTGTTGCATTTACCTTAATTGCCGTTTTAGGCAAAATTGGTGTTCAAACGGCTTCTGTTATTGCGGTGATGGGTGCGGCAGGTTTAGCGGTTGGTTTAGCATTACAAAATTCACTGGGTAACTTTGCCGCAGGTGTATTGCTGGTGGTATTTAGACCACTTAAAGCAGGGGAATATGTGACAATTGGTGCTGTTGAAGGTACCGTACAAAACGTGCAAATTTTCTCAACGACGCTAAGAACTGGGGATGACCGCATTATTGTGATCCCAAATGGTAAAATCATTGCAGACAACATTATTAACGTCTCGCGTGAGCCAAACCGCCGTCGTGATATTATCGTTGGTGTTGCTTATGATTCTGACATTGATGTTGTGAAGAAAGTATTAGGTGACATTGTTGCTGCTGACCCGCGCATTCAACATGATAAAGGTGTGACTATCCGCCTTAATGAAATGGGCCCGTCGACTTTAAACTATTTGGTACGTTACTGGACAACCAATGGCGATACTTGGGCGGTGTATTGGGATCTTATGGAAAACTTCAAACGTGCGTTAGACAAGCACAATATTGGTATTCCGTTCCCACAAATGGATGTACATCTACATAAACAAGGTTCAGAAGCCCATAAAATTCAATAAACGAATTTTTAATTAGATTTAATAAAATAGCGCTATTTATGGCGCTATTTTTGTCTCTGCATTACCCTGCGGTTATATAAGTCTAGCTTATGACCTATTAGAGTTAATCATTTCCACTAATAATTTTTTCTCGTTACTATTTGCGTATACAAATTGAATAATTATTAGGATTTTTTGCATGTTTATAACGTATTTTCAGGGGGCGCTTCTTGGTGCAGCGATGATTTTACCGCTAGGGCCACAAAACGCCTTTGTTTTACAACAAGGCAGCCGCAAACAGTTTCATATGATGAGTGCATTTCTATGCGCTTTAAGTGATACCGTGTTAATTATTGGTGGGGTATTTGGTGGAAGCGCGCTATTAAGCCAATCTGAAATATTGATGCAGTTAATTACATGGGCAGGGGTTATTTTTTTGGCATGTTATGGTTATGGCGCATTTCGCACCGCACTCAGCCCAGATGATGTGGTCTTACAAGCTGAAAATAAAGTGATTACCCGCTGGAAAGTGATTGTGACGCTATTTGCCGTCACATGGTTAAACCCGCATGTGTATTTAGACACTTTTGTCGTGCTTGGTAGTGTGGGAGGGCAATTAGAAAGCCAGTTACGGCCTTGGTTTACGGCGGGGGCGCTGACGGCATCATTTGTTTGGTTCTTTGCTTTAGCGATTTTAGCCGCATGGTTTTCGCCTGTGCTTAATAAGCCGCGTTCACAGCGAATTATCAACGTTTTTGTGGGAAGCGTGATGTGGTTTATTGCATTTCAATTGGCAATACAAGGGCTTAAAGGATTAGGGTTAATATCCTAATAGCAACATAACCTCAACGGAATGATAAATACTGTGAATTTCTCATTATTCTGATCTGCACTTTTTTTATGATGTGTTACTGTTAATTTGTACTCGGGATAGTTTATGGTGAACTATCCTTTTTTTAGCGACAAATTATTGTATTGGGAGGTTCTGTGAAATTAAAATCTTTAGTTCTCGCTGCCATGGTGGCAGGTATGGCGGTTCCTACCCTGTCTTTGGCCGATGCGTTACCGAATGGTCCGCACATTACCACATCCGGTAATTCCGTTGTGAAAGCAACGCCAGATATGGCGACGTTGAACATTGTTGTTGAAGTGACTGCAAAAGACGCCGCTGCGGCAAAAGCTGCTGTAGACAAGCGCGTTGCCGAGTATTTCGAATTCTTAAAGAAAAATGGAATCGAAAAACAGGACATTAACGCGGCCAATGTGCGTACGCAGCCAAAATATGATTACAGCAGTGTAAAACAAAAATCGACGATTGAAGGTTATACTGCAATCCGTTCCGTTGAAGTGAAAGTGACTAAACTGGACCAACTGAATACCCTGTTAGACGGTGCGTTAGCGGCAGGTTTAAATGATATTAACTCAGTGCAATTTGGTGTGTTAAAACCTGAGCAATATCGCGATGCAGCCCGTGCACAAGCCATCAAAAATGCAACAGAGCAAGCGACTGAAGTTGCAAAAGGGTTTAATGCACAGTTAGGCCCAGTGTATAGCATCAGTTACAATGCGCCTGCGGCAGTGCCTTACCCAATGGCGGCGAGAGCCTATGGTGGAAAAATGAAAGCGGCTGCTCAAGATCTCAATATTGATGAGACCTATGAACAGCAAAGCATTGATTTTAATGACCAAGTTGATGTGGTGTTTGAACTAAAACGTTAACTTTCAGCTGCAATTTCATCTTCTTGTTTTAACATCTGGCGCCCGGTTTTTAATAGGGCGTCAGTCACTCTCTTCATCGTGCGGCTTTCAGGCGCAAAGCGGTGCCAGTACAGCATACGGCGTTGGCACAACCCCGGTGTTAAGTCGACTAACTCACCATTTTTTAATTCATCAGCAATCTGCAAATGTGGGATCATACAACAGGTAGAGCCCTGCTTAGCCAATTGCACAAAGGCTTCGGACGAATTAACAATATGGCAAGGAACACTACCCGGCGATAAACCAAAGTTTTGCTGAACAAACGCTTGGTGCATATCATCCAAGTGGTCAAATGCCACTGCGGGGGCTTTTAATAGGGATGAGCGAGTGACACCATCTGGGAAATATTTAGCGGCGAAATCAGGAGAAGCAACAAAGATATAGTCCAACGCGCCGAGTTTATCTACTAAACAGCCGGGTAACGCTTGTGGCTGGATACTGATTGCACCTACCACTTCACCGCGTCTTAAACGTTCTTGAGTACGGGTTTCGTCTTCCACTTGGATATTCAACCGAATAGGGCTATTACCTAAAACAGGGTTGAGCGCAGGGAGGAACCACGTTGCTAAACTGTCGGCGTTGACGGCAAGGGAAAGTAATAAAGGTGTTGAACCTGTATTTTCATCCCCAAGCCATTGTTCTTCCAACAATTCAACTTGATGAAGCAGCGCTAACAGCTTTTGCCCTTGTTCAGTCGGATGCGGCGGAACGGTTCGCACAAGTAACGGTTGCCCAAACAGGTTTTCTAGCTGTTTTATCCGTTGTGAAACAGCGGATTGCGTGATGCAAAGCTTTTGAGCTGCACGCTCAAAGCCGCGTTCGCGGATAACAGCATCCAGTGCTTGTAGTGCGCGATAGTCGGGGCGCTTCATCAAAAAGTCTCCTTGTTGTTATTCTGCTAAGCACTATGCCATATTTTTATTGATAACACCTGCAATTATTGCGGGCACTCGACAAATCACAAGAAGTAACGCACAAATGCAGCGAACAACACTGCAACTTATTGTGGGCTCGGTATATACTAATTCTTAATTACGTCTCAATTAAATAGCAAAAGGCATGAGCATGACGCAGGATGAATTAAAAAAAGCGGTGGGTTGGGCAGCACTGGAATACGTTAAACCCGGTACAATTGTTGGTGTCGGTACAGGGTCTACTGCATCACACTTTATTGATGCATTGGCAACAATGAAAGGGCAAATTGAAGGTGCCGTTTCTAGCTCCGAAGCGTCTACGCAAAAACTTAAATCATTGGGTATCCCTGTTTTTGATTGTAATGAAGTGGACTCATTAGATGTTTACGTTGATGGTGCGGATGAAGTCGACCACCATATGAATATGATCAAGGGCGGCGGTGCTGCGTTAACACGTGAAAAAATCGTTTCTGCGATAGCAAAAACCTTTGTGTGCATCGTTGATCAATCAAAACTGGTTGATGTGTTAGGCAAGTTCCCTCTGCCTGTTGAAGTTATCCCAATGGCGCGTAGTTATGTGGCACGTGAATTGGTCAAACTGGGCGGTACACCGGAATATCGTCAAAATGTGGTTACTGATAACGGCAACGTGATTTTAGATGTTCACAATTTAAGTATTGTTGACCCTGTTGCGTTAGAAAACACCATTAACGGTATCGCGGGTGTTGTGACTGTTGGCTTATTTGCTAATCGTGGTGCTGATGTTGTCCTGATGGGCACAACGGATGCTGGGGTTAAAACGATCAAACTATAATCGCAATTATTTGCGATGAATTAATTTGCTTAATCTATAAGCCAGCAAACTATTTAGTTGCTGGCTTTTTTGTGCCGTAAAAAAGGCGTTAACGTATTTGGCTAGTGAGTAGATTGAAAAATAATTGACCAGTTTTATAAATATCATTAATTTGAAATTTATTTCATTATTTTTATTATTTCGCGATTTTGGTGATATATCTCACACTAATATGCATTGTGCAGGAAAAATCCTTATTTTGTGTTACTGCTCCTGATTTTCTACCATTTAACTTCTTTTTCCTCGCGCTTTTTAGCATCCCTTAAGCAAACGGTTGTATTGATACTGCGCCGAATTTTGCTATGTTGGTATACTCTTTTCAGATTTCAAGGTAGATGAATGTGCTGGTATGGATATGCCTTGAATTATGTTGAGCAAAACCATGAGTCAAACAAGCAAATTCATCTGTCACAAATTTAAAACGTTCACGATAGGGTAGGGAAATGGTCAAGGTATCTTTGCATAAAGACAAAATAAAATTTTTACTGCTAGAGGGTGTGCACCAAAGCGCGGTTGATAACCTAAAAGCAGCGGGTTATACCAATATTGAATACCATAAAAGCGCATTATCTGATGAAGAATTAAAAGAAGCGATCAAAGATGCGCGCTTTGTCGGTATCCGTTCCCGCACTCATTTATCTGAAGAGATTTTCGCTGCGGCTGAAAAGTTAGTGGCAGTTGGTTGCTTCTGTATCGGAACCAACCAAGTGGATTTAGACGCTGCGGCAAAACGCGGTATCCCTGTCTTTAATGCTCCATTCTCAAACACTCGTTCCGTTGCTGAGATGGTATTAGGCCAGCTATTACTGTTGTTACGTCGTATTCCTGAAGCGAATATGCAAGCGCACCGTGGTATTTGGGAAAAACAAGCGAAAGGCTGTTTTGAAGCGCGAGGTAAACGCCTTGGTATCGTTGGATACGGCCATATCGGTACTCAGCTGGGGATCTTAGCTGAAGGTATTGGTATGAATGTTTTCTTCTATGATATTGAAAATAAACTACCTTTAGGAAATGCTACACAAGTGCGTTCTTTGACTGAGTTACTCAATATGAGTGATGTCGTCAGCTTGCATGTACCAGAAACGGCCAGCACGAAAAACATGTTTGCTAAAGAACAGTTTGACCGCATGAAACCAGGCTCAATCTTTATCAATGCGTCACGTGGTACAGTGGTGGACATTCCTGCACTGGCAGCGGCGCTGGAAAGCAAGCATTTATCCGGTGCAGCGGTTGACGTATTCCCAAGTGAGCCTGCGGCAAATAACGACCCGAATGACCCGTTTATTTCTGAGCTGATTAAATTCGACAATGTGATTTTAACGCCTCACATTGGGGGCTCTACAGAAGAAGCACAAGAAAACATTGGCTTAGAAGTTGCGAGTAAACTGGCAAAATATTCTGATAACGGTTCAACGCTTTCTGCGGTCAACTTCCCAGAAGTTTCTCTGCCTGTACACACTGAAGATACTAACCGTTTCTTGCATATCCATGAAAACCGCCCGGGTATCTTGAATAGCATCAACCAAGTGTTTACTGACAACAATATTAACGTAGTGGGTCAGTATTTACGGACATCGGGTAATGTGGGTTACGTCGTCATCGATGTACTGATGCAAACACCAAATCAAACGGATGAAGCACTACAGAAACTGAAAGACCTGCCGGGCACTATTCGTGCACGCCTGTTGTTCTAAGTTCGCATAACCCGTTTTATTACTTATGATATGGCGCAGGTATTGATTACCAGCGCCATATTTTTTTCGGGGTAATAATTTCAGGTAATGGAATATCCCAAGGCGCAATAGGCAGCTGCTCAACCTGTTGGCAATCATGAGCCAGCCCGATGGGGTAAAAACCACTTTGCTGCCAATTCTCTAACGTTCTATCATAAAACCCACCACCCATACCTAAGCGTTGCCCTTGGCTATCAAATGCCACTAATGGAATTAACATCACATCAAGTTGCTCAGGGGGTAAAACGTCACGCACATCTAAGGGGGGCTCGGCAATATTAAAACGGTTTTTCACGAGCTGTGTATCAGGGCGATAGTGCAGAAATAGCAGATGATGAGCACTAAAAGGGTGCAAAACAGGTAGATAAACTTGTTTATTCTGTTGCCATAAGGCATCGATAAGTGGCTGGGTATTAATTTCACCATCAAATGATAAAAACAGCGCGATATTTTTTGCTTGTGCAATTTTGGGGTGCTGCAATGCATTGAGTTTAGCTTGCTCAGCCGCTATTTTTTGCTCTTCAGGGGTTAACTGACGTCGAGCTTGGCGTATGGTTTGGCGGATTTGTTGGCGCTGGGTAGAAAGTGTGTCTTGCATATAAATAACCTACAGTGGACGGCGATAGGAAATAGCAATATTCAAAACAGTATATCGCAAGGCCAGAAATAGTGCAGGTTAATAAATTGATGTTGGGGGATTAAGCGATTGAAAGTACAGCAAGAAAAAATTGAGGGTCTCCAAGATGCCGTTGTAGGCTGTAACCCTTGAACCCTTGGTTCAAGGTGAACGCAGTTTAGCAACCTTTAGGCTTCCTGAACGAATCAGGCATGCTCACCAGCGCAATAACCGCATTCTTTTTAGTTGAAATATCGGCTCAGGGGACTCGCCCACTCACGCGCATCTCAGAGAAATTTGGTTTGAGAACTTATCGTTACTCAGTGACTTCATTGTACGAAACTAGATTTAAAATGCAACCCTAATTTTGTATATTTTTTTCTACTAGTGTCTGATTAATAAGCAGATTTACTCTAAGGGCAATACTTGCCTCTCAGTGATCTTCACCTGGTCGTGCAACGCCTGTTCAATGGTATGTTGCAACATTTTTATCTTCTCTTCCATATTATAAGCATAATCACGCGTTTTTGTCTTTTCTTGTGCTAATTCGTGACAGACGTTCAATGCTACGATAAAAATAAGCTGTTCCATATTGGTAACGCCGCTTTTATCTTTCAGATTTTGCAAGCGTTGTTCTAATTCTTTAGCCGACTCAAGAAGGGCCTCTTTTTGTTCTGATGGGCAATTAACGCGCATTGAACGCCCAAAAATCTGAATGTCGACAGGTTGTGCGGACATGAAACCTCCATACTGAATAATACTCGCCATAAATACATCATATTTGGCGCAATTAATAGATAAGACAAAAGCATACTGGTTAGCGACTACCCTTGATGGTAGCATATCACGAATCATAAGCTAACATGACGAATTCAGATGTCTATACAAAAATCTTTACCAAACTATGAATCACTGGACAAACTGCTGCAACAGCACTCAATAGCACTTACCGCTGCGGAAATCCATGGTTTAATAACGGGGTTAATCTGTGGCGGAAGTCGTGACCATGGCTGGCAAACACTTGTCCATGACCTTGCTAACGATGGCCTTGCATTCCCACAAACGGTCGCTCAACCTCTACGCGAGCTGTTCGATACTACTTTTGAAGCACTCGATGACAGTGAATTTGCATTTACCATGCTATTCCCTGATGAAGATGCGTCGATATTTGACCACGCAGACGCATTAGCGGGCTGGGTTAATCACTTTTTATTAGGCGTGGGTGTCGCACAACCGAAATTAGCTGATAAAAAAGAAATCAGTGAAGTCATTACGGATCTGCGTAATATCGGGATGCTTGGTTACGATGAAGATGAAGACCAAGAAGAACTCGAACAAGCGCTGGAAGAAGTGGTTGAGTACGTGAGAGTGGCTGTGCAGTTATGTTATATCGCGTTAGTTGAGCCGAAAAAAGGCCCAACAGCAGTTGAGAATAACAAGCCGATCCTTCACTAATCCCGACTTGTTTGTCACTAAAAATCCGCCACTTTGTTTTATCGAAAGGTAGAACGAAGCGGCTTTAGGTCGATTTTAATCAGTGTTAAGTCATTATCGTCGCGCATATTGGACCAACAATATGTTTGCAACCTAATAATTCAGATAATAAGGCAAAAACGGTATGAATAAACAGGAATTTGTTGCTCGTCGCAATGCATTATTGGCAAAAATGGAAGTGGGGAGTGCCGCAATTATTTTTTCTGCGCCGCCTGCGCAGCGTAATGCCGATTGTGAATACCCATATCGTCAACACAGTGATTTTCTGTATTTGACAGGGTTTAGTGAGCCTGAAGCAGTATTAGTATTGATTAAAAGCGATGAAAAACATAGCCATACCGTTCTTTTTAACCGCGTTCGTGATTTAACGGCTGAAATTTGGTTTGGTCGCCGCCTAGGTCAAGAGGCTGCACCTCAAAAATTGGGTATCGATAAAGCATTACCTTTCGATGAAATTGAAGAGCAACTTTACCAATTACTGAATGGATTGGATGTGGTTTATCATGCACAGGGTGAATTTGCTTACGCAGATAAGCTGGTGTTTGATGCGTTAGAAACCTTGCGTAAAGGCAGCCGCCGTAATTTACGTGCGCCGCAAACGGTTATCGATTGGCGCCCAATTGTCCATGAAATGCGCTTGTTTAAATCTGAAGCCGAACTGAACACAATGCGTGAGGCGGGGCGTATTTCTGCCTTGGCACATATTCGCGCAATGGAAACTTGCCGCCCAAATATGTATGAATATCAACTCTGTGGCGAGATTGAACATGAATTTACTCGCCATGGAGCGCGCTTCCCATCTTATAATTCGATTGTTGGTAGCGGCGAAAATGCCTGCATTTTGCATTACACCGAAAATGAATGCCAAATGAAAGATGGTGAGTTAGTGCTGATTGACGCCGGCGCCGAGTTTGACGGCTATGCAGGGGATATTACCCGTACTTTCCCCGTTAATGGTAAGTTTAGTCAGGCACAACGTGAAATTTATGACATTGTTTTCAAAGCGTTAGATACTGCATTAACGTTATATCGCCCTGGTACCAGCATCCATGAAGTCACGCGTGAAATTGTGCGGATTAAAACCGAAGGGTTGGTTGCACTCGGAATTTTACATGGCGATGTCGATCAATTGATCGAAAACAAAGCATATCAAGCCTTCTTTATGCATGGTTTAAGTCATTGGTTAGGGTTAGATGTGCACGATGTGGGGTTCTATGGTACAGACCGTGACCGTACATTAGAAGTGGGCATGGTGCTGACTATTGAACCTGGTTTATATATTGCGCCAGATGCTGACGTGCCGCCGCAATACCGTGGCATCGGTATTCGTATTGAAGATGATATTGTGATCACTGAAAACGGGAATGAAAACTTAACGGACTTAGTGGTCAAAGACCCTGATGAAATTGAAGCCCTAATGGCAGCTGCAAAACAGCGTTTGGGGTAGGGGTTATTAACAGTAAAAGGTTAATCATAAAAAGGTAAGAAACAACCCATGAATGTGATCATCGTGGGTGGAGGAATGGCTGGCGCGACATTGGCACTGGCGATTTCTTCACTTAGCCAAGGAAAATTATCGGTTTCATTAATCGAGGCCTCTTTGCCAGAAGGTAAACACCCCGGATTCGACGCGCGTGCTATCGCATTAGCCCATGGTACGTGCCAATATTTAGCGAAAATAGGGGTATGGCCTGCGTTTGCTGATTGCGTAACGCCGATTACTCACGTTCATGTGTCTGACCGCGGGCATGCGGGTTTTGTGAATATCAACGCAAAAGACTATCATATTCCAGCACTTGGCAATGTGATTGAGCTGCATGAAGCGGGTGCTCGCCTCTTTTCA
This sequence comes from Providencia sp. R33, assembly GCF_019343475.1. Classification (NCBI taxonomy): domain Bacteria; kingdom Pseudomonadati; phylum Pseudomonadota; class Gammaproteobacteria; order Enterobacterales; family Morganellaceae; genus Providencia; species Providencia sp. R33. The sequence continues at coordinate 583,298 of NZ_CP072453.1, forward strand.
TTATTACGAAAAGCACCAGGGGTAACGCTACATTGCCCCACAAAAGTTGAACGTATCCACCGCGAACAAGATTCTGTCACCGTGACATTAGATACGGGCGAAACGGTGAGTGGAGCGCTAATCATTGCCGCTGATGGTAGCCGCTCTTTAGTGGGGCAAGCCTGCAATATGCAGTGGCAGCAGGATGATTACGGCCAAGTGGCGATTATTGCTAACGTGAAAACGGCCATTGCCCCGAGAGGCCAAGCTTTCGAACGTTTTACTGAGTTTGGGCCACTGGCATTATTACCCATGTCAGATGGCCGTAGTTCGCTAGTATGGTGCCATCACCAAGAACATGCGGATGCGATTAATGCATGGGACGATGCAACCTTTATCAACAAGTTACAAACCGCATTTGGTTGGCGCTTAGGGAAAATAGACATGGCGGGCAAACGCCATTGTTACCCGCTGGCGCTGCGCAAAGCACTGAATCCGGTGAGCCATCGAGTCGTTTTAGTCGGAAATGCCGCTCAGACGTTACATCCCATCGCGGGGCAAGGGTTTAACCTTGGTATCCGTGATGTAATGCAACTGGCGAAAATTCTGGTTAAGGCTCATGAAAATCAGCAAGATATTGGCAGTTATTCCCTATTAAGCCAATATCAACAAGCGCGTGCAGTCGACCGAGAAAAAACCGTGACCATGACAGACAGCTTGGTTCGCGTATTTGCAAATCGCTGTATCCCATTAATTGTGGGGCGAAATTTAGGTTTAATGGCAATGGAGATGTTGCCGCCTGTCCGCGATGTTTTGGCTCGCCAAACATTGGGTTGGGTTGTTCACCAATAACCACGAAATAAAGAGGAAAAAAGTATGCAATCGTTTGATGTGGTTATCGCTGGTGGTGGCATGGTGGGGCTTGCCCTTGCATGTGGCCTTGAAGGAAGCGGCCTGCGCGTTGCTGTGGTGGAAAATCACCCACCGAAAAAGACATTTTCTGCGTCGGAGCCTTATGCATTACGGGTATCCGCGATTAATGCGGCAAGTGAAAAACTGTTAACCTATTTGGGCGTTTGGTCAGCGATTAAAAGCATGAGAGCTGCTGCCTATAACGGTATGGAAGTGTGGGACAATAACAGTTTCGGCCGTATCACATTTTCAGCGCAAGAGCGCAACCTGACTCATTTAGGCCATATTGTTGAAAATAATGTGGTTCGCGATGCATTGTGGCAAAAAGCATCAGAGCTGCGTGATGTGACATTATTGGCACCTGCCACCATCAAAAAGGTGGTGTGGGGTGAGAACGATGTGTTTATCACGTTAGATGATGAAAGTATGTTGACCGCAAGGCTAATTGTTGGCGCTGATGGCGCGAATTCGTGGTTACGCAGCCATGCCGATATCCCACTGACGTTTTGGGATTACGAACATACCGCGCTGGTGGCAACCATTCGCACAGAAAAACCACACGAGGGGGTTGCACGCCAATCTTTTGATGGCGAAGGTATTTTAGCCTTTCTACCATTGGCTGACCCGCATCTTTGCTCCATTGTTTGGTCACAACCAGCAACAGAAGCCGCAAGGCGCCAAGCGTTGGATAAAGCCGATTTTGATAAAGAACTTGCCGTTGCGTTCGATGTCCAGCTTGGTTTGTGCCAAGTCGAAAGTGACCGCATGACCATTCCACTCACAGGGCGTTATGCACGGCAGTTTGCGGCGCAGCGATTAGCCTTATTGGGCGATGCTGCCCATACCATCCACCCATTGGCTGGGCAAGGTGTCAACCTTGGGTTTATGGATGTGGCGATGTTAATCGGTGAAATTAAGCGCTTGCATCGTGAAGGTAAGGACTTTGGTCAGTATTTTTATTTGCGTGATTATGAGCGTAGCCGCAAACACAGCGCTGCATTGATGTTAGCGGGGATGCAAGGTTTCCGTGAGTTGTTTGATGGCAATAACCCTGCGAAAAAACTTTTGCGTGATATTGGTTTAGTATTGGCAGATAGCCTACCGGGTGTAAAACCCCAACTATTGAACCATGCGATGGGGCTGTTTGATATGCCTAAGTGGCTGGAAAAAATTTCCGTTGAAGAGTCAGTGTAAGTTGTTAAATTGGCGTCAGGTATTCTCATAAGTACAGGGCGGCGTAAGGTGTTATGCTGAGGCATTATTCCTAAACTCTCCCTTAAACAGCTCATCCTACAAAAATCCGCCATCTTGTATAGATGACGGATTTTTTACATTTTGCACCTTTGGGGCATTTGTTCACGTTAAAGGTTTTCTACACAGCGAAAGCCAGCCCCAAATTCATGATCAGGAATGTGACCACCATGAGTGATGGTCAGCGTGCCATCAACACTAGCACGATAACCACAGATCACTTTTTTAGTGCTATTTTCAGGGCCTTGGTTTTTTTCAGGGGAGTGTTGGTAGTAGTCAGTGCTATACTAGTCGTTTACCCAATCGACACCGTTGCCCTAACCAAAGGCAATAATCTTTAGCGTCTTGCCAATCTGCGGAAGCTGGGTAATTATCTTGAGTGGACTCTTGCCACGCTTTTATTTCTTTTTGTGTGCTTAGATCAAGGTAGCGATCAGTCAGTGGCTGGGCGGTTAATTCACGCCATAAATTAAATTGCCCCCACGTTACGCGATATTTGGATAAACTAAAATTGTCTAAGGTGACATCATGAACAAATTTATTGTCTTTACCTATAGAATACGGCAGGGTGGATTTACCGTCATGGCCGCTACCAAAATCCCCCATTAAAAAGGTGCCCCCTTCGATAAACACCATATTGTTTAGCAAATCATCAATTAGCTGCTGTTTCTGTGTTTCTTGCTCGGCGGTGAGCTGTTGATCGCAGCCGGTTAATAGCCCAAGACCCGCGAGTAAAACAGCACTGTGTATTTTATTTAATAATCGCATGGTTATTTCGCCACAGGTTGGACTGGGGTTGGGGATTGCACGGCACAGCGGAAGCCAAGTGTAGGAATATTCCCGCTAATAAGAGGGCGAGGGGCCCTAATAATAGTTAATGTTTCGCGGATAGCACTGCTGACTGAACTACGAGCTACTTTTTCTGTGCCCTGTTCAGGACCTTGAGGGTTTTTAGTAGGGGAATGTTCATAATAATCAGCAGAATACCAATCATTGGTCCAATCTAGGCCATTACCCATCATGTCGTAGAGGCCTAATGGAGTGGCAGGGTAACTGCCAATGGGGTAGAAACCTGCGATAAACAGTGGTTCGCCTTCTTCTGTGCCATCATTATAAGTGCCATCTTTTGAAGCAAATAAAATAAATTGCCCCCGATTACGGGCCGCATATTCCCATTGGGCTTCAGTGGGCAAATCGAATGGCAGCCCCGTTTTTTGGCCTAACCAAAGGCAATAATCTTTGGCATCTTGCCAATCTACTGAAGCTGGGTAGTTATCTTGGGTGGAGGCTTGCCAATCTTTTAATCTATATCGAGTTTTCAGCTTTTGATATTTTTCAGTTAGTGGCTGCCCTGTTAATTCACGCCATAAATTAAGTTGCCCCCACGTTACGCGGTATTTGGATAAACTAAAGCTGTCTAAGGTGACATTATGGACAAATTTATTGTCTTTATCTACAGAATAGGGCAGGGTGGATTTACCGTCATGGCCACTGCCAAAATCCCCCATTAAAAAGGTGCCGCCTTCGATAAATACCATATTGTTTCGCGAATCACTAACCAGTTGCTGTTTCTGTGTTTCTTGCTCGGCGGTAAGTTGTTGATCGCAGCCTGTTGTGAGCAAAACGGCACTTAATAAAAGATAGATAGCGTTATAATTCATGCAAACCTCGCGGTTATTGGTGGGTTATTTGGTAAAGAAAATGTCTGACTGGCTTTCAACCATCCCAGCAGTAACAAATTCTTGATAGGGTTCATTGGCATAACTATGGGCTAATGTGTCATCGGGTAAGCGCTGCTCTATTTTGCTAAAAATATCGGCGTAATGGCTGGGGTTAATCATTGGTGTCGGGATCCATACTCCATACTTTTTGCCTAACGCATGATTAGGTATAGGCTTCACCTTTTCCCCCATTTTCATAAATGTTGCAATGCGTAATTTATTTTCCGTAATGTTCTCTTTGGTTTCGGAGGGAATTAAACTGGCGTGTTGCAAAATATTGTCAAAATCCCGCCTTGACTGTGCCCAGCGCAGTATATGCAATATGGCACGCTTGCGTTGACTAAACACCGCCATCGCCTCACCACTGGCTTGTGCGTGGCTGGCAGGGCTCATATAGTCATCCCAAAAATTATGCTCGAGTAAGGAAGCAATGGCGGCACCTTTGGTTTCAGGGGGGCAATATTTTAAAAATTCACCTTTAGTTTTGACGATAGTTTCCATCAAATTAACGCGTTTATTCTTATTTTCCCATGAGAGTTCCAATTCATCTCTTATACTTTGAAGATTGATATAGGCAATGTTGACTAACTCCATACCAACTAATAAGGGTAACGAGCAAATAGCATAAAAATGTTCAGGTCTGATCATTTTTACCAGCTTTTCATAATCCATATTTTTTAGCATATAACCAAAACAGGGCATAAAATCCCGCATAATTCTATCTGTATTGATTTCAAAAGAGGTACTGCCTTTGGCTCCCGCCCCCCAGCAAAGCCCCCCTTGAACGGTGACGAGGATTTTGCCGTTAAAGTAAGTAAAGGCGAATGTCCCCGATGCCCCCGCGCCGAGTAGCCCCTCAATGCCCGCACTTAGCTCACCTAAGGTGGCAAAGCCGTCGTTTTCTGTGGCGGGTTTTTCCGGGTTACGCCACAGCAGTTCGCCAGACATTTTTGCCCCCACTTTGATCCCTGCGAACACTTCCCCTTGAGCCACAACGCCAAGGTCATTGGCTTGTTTTGTGATATCAATCCCTTTGATTTCATTAAGGTCTTTCGGTTCATCAACCGCGGTTTTTGACGGTATACCCATAATGCCATTTTGTGAAAAATTGGCACTGCCTTGCAGCCCAACACTGGCGCCTATATGGCCGCTAAGGGATAGAACAAGGTCAAAGCGTAACGCCCCCATTAGGGCGAGCTCATTGGCGCCTTGTTTCGGGTAGCGAATTTGAATACCTTGGCGGCAAGGCAAATGCACTTTCCCTTGTGTTTGGGCTTCCGCTAAGGCTAAGTTAGCATACAGCGCCACTTTGGCACTGGCTTTGGGGTTGGAGGCATCCCCAAGATTGCCTTTGGTTAATTCGAGGTCGCCACTGCCACCAAAACTAAAACGCATTAATTGGGCGTTTTTATCAAAAGAAGCATATTTGCCGCGATAAGGCGGGGTTTCATTTAAGCTCTCATTGATGTTTTCAGCCCAGTGATATAAGCCACTGACCCAGTTATCATCATTTTTATAATTTTCAAAAATACTGTAATTTTTATTTTCAATTTCAAAGAGTTGGTATTTTAACGTGGGGGCAATTTCAGACAGTTGTTTTTTCAGCTCTTGCGTATCAATTTTTTTAACGGTGATTTCTTCATTCGTTTCATTGTTTTTAACCGTTTCGGTTTTAACCAATGTGCTGGTTTCGCTTTTAATATCCTCTGTGCCTAACTTATGGACAATATGGCGCTCGCCGAGTTTGTTTGAGCGAATATAGCTGTATTTGAATTCGCCGCCTTTTTTTAACCGGATTAATTCCAAAATACTGTTGTCGAAACCGGTTGAATTTGAATCCAAAGAGGTGGTTAGAATTTCTTCACCTTGGGCGTCTTCTGGGATTGCATTAAGTTCTTTAATGATGGTATTCAGTTCTTCAGAGGCCACATCATAGTCTTGGTAGAGCGCTAAGAGCTCGTGCTGATAATTCTGAGGGTTTCTTTCCCTCAGCCTTAGGGGATATTTATCATTGAGTTCATCAATTTTAAACTGTAGCACGCGCTTTTTGATGACGAGGTCGCAAAGGTATTGGCTTTCCCTTTCGAGTTCATCATTGGGCACTTCAATCAGTTCATGGGTATTTGGGTGGTAATACAAGACAGGCCCACAGGTTGAAAAGGCATCGGTGCTGCCGGTTCCGCAATTGGTTTTTGATGTGGTTTGGTTTTTGGTATTTGACATAACTCGGCCTTGTTAACGGTAGATTTTTATCGAGATTTTTTGCGTCTTCTACGTATATCGATCGGGGAGAATATAGATCAGTTTATTTAACCAGTCATGATATGCGAATAATATGCGGTGATTTATTTTGGATGGTTTTTTTGTGATAATATTGTTTTATTTATCAGTGCATTGAGTGGTTTTTTTGAAGTGTTAATGGCTGTTTTTGGATAAGGAATATAAAGTGTAACATAACATTTCAGTGCGTTTTTTAGAGAGATAGATAAATAAAATTACTTATAAATTGTGGATGTGTGCATTTATTAGCCTATTTGCGATGATGTTGTGTAAAGTCGATAACGATAGGCCAAATGGGTGAAGTTTTAGCGTGAACTTACACCAGCAAAAGCGGATAGAAAGGCGATGGCCTTATGGGAACCTATGCCTGAAAAAAACTAATTATATCAATTTTTCGCATTAGTTTTTCTAATTCAATGATCTTTTGATTAATTTAATCATCCACGTGTTCAGGGGGGGATTTGGTGATATTTTGAGCTAAATAAGCAGTGTTAGGCTGTTTTTGAGTGATCATTCTCAATTATTTAACAAAATTCACTGGTAAAAGTAAGGGGGAATCAGTAATACAGAAGGGAGGTCGCCCTATTTTTTTTTATAGGATCAAAAGACAAATAATGGTAGGTTTTTTAACAGAAGTTATCGTTTGCGTCAGGTTAAAAATGCCCATTTAATGATTACCAATTGGTATTTTTAACCCGTAAACATTCCAAAATATCTTAATCGAACAAAGAGGGTATTCATGGTAAAGCAGACAACACTGTATGACGAGCATATTGCTTGTGGTGCAAAGATGGTGGATTTTCATGGTTGGATGATGCCATTGCATTATGGTTCGCAAATTAATGAACATAATATTGTTCGAACGGATGCAGGGATGTTTGATGTTTCCCACATGACCATTGTCGATTTGCATGGTAGTGGCTGCCGTGACTTCCTACGTTACCTCTTAGCGAATGATATCAATAAACTCACTGAGCAAGGTAAAGCACTGTATACCGGTATGTTGAATGCATCAGGTGGTGTGATTGATGACCTGATTGTGTATTACTTTGCTGATGATTTTTACCGTCTTGTGGTTAATTCGGCAACGCGGGAAAAAGACCTTGCATGGATTGAACAGCACGCTTCAGGTTATGCCGTTGAAATTCAAGTGCGTGATGATTTAGCCCTGCTTGCTGTTCAAGGCCCTAAAGCACCAGAAAAAGTCCATTCATTATTGACTCCAGAACAAAATCAAGCCATTGACGGCATGAAGCCATTTTATGGAGTTCAAACGGGCGATTTGTTTATCGCCACAACAGGGTATACCGGCGAAAAAGGCTATGAAATTGCAATGCCAAAAGAGCAAGTTATTGATTTTTGGCATAAATTATTGAAAGCAGGCGTCCACCCTGCTGGGTTAGGTGCTCGTGATACGTTGCGTTTAGAAGCGGGAATGAACCTATACGGTCAAGATATGGATGAAAGTATTTCTCCCCTTGCAGCCAATATGGGTTGGACTATTGCGTGGAAACCTGAAGACCGCCAGTTTATCGGCCGTGAAGCTCTCGAAAAGTTACGTGAACAAGGAACTGAAAAACTTGTCGGTATTGTGATGCGTGATAAGGGTATACTGCGAGCAGGGCAAGTGGTTCGCTTTACAGATGATCTGGGTGAATTGAAAGAAGGCGTTATTACCAGCGGTTCTTTCTCTCCTACTTTAGGTTTCAGTATTGCGTTAGCGCGTGTCCCGAACGGAATTCAAGACAAAGCGATTGTTGAAATTCGACAGCGAGAAATGCCAGTTGAAGTGGTTAAACCGGGCTTTGTCCGCGAAGGTAACTGCTTAGTGTAATTTGGGCTAACCCAATGAATAAATTTAAAATGAGAGGCTAATGATGAGCAATACACCTAAAGAGTTAATGTATACCCGTGAGCATGAGTGGCTGCGTGATGAAGGCAATGGTGAATATACCGTTGGTATCACAGAACATGCGCAAGAAACGTTAGGGGATATGGTGTTTGTTGATTTACCTGAAGTGGGCAATATTGTCAGCGCAGGTGATGACGTAGCAGTGGTTGAGTCTGTTAAAGCTGCGTCTGATATCTATGCACCACTGAGCGGCGAAATTGTGGCAGTGAACAGTGAACTGAGCGATTCTCCAGAGCTGGTGAACGAACAGCCGTATCAAGAAGGTTGGATTTTCCGCATTAAAGCATCGGATACCGCAGAGTTGGCGGATTTGATTGATGCGGCTGGGTATAATTCTATGATTGAAGCTGAAGAATAGTTTATTCGTCATATTTTGTGTTGTGGCGGTGTTGGCTGCACTCGACAACTTGGGTCACATACTGGTGTATGCTCCCCAAGATTGTCTCGCTTGCCGCCTAGCCACAACGCAAACTATATAGAATAAACACCTTTTAGAGTGTTAAAAAAGACAATTAGTTAGAAACAAGAAACAAGAAACAAGAAACAAATCGCTACATCACTGATTTTGAGTGTTATCTCGCAAGTTCCGTAATAACCGCCCGACAACTTATGCATAGCAGACAAAGGATGGGAACACAGATATGTCGATGTCACTGAGTCAATTAGAAAACCGTTCAGAATTTATCTCGCGCCACATTGGTTCTTCAGAACAACAAATAAAAACCATGTTAGATACCGTGGGGGCGTCGTCGCTCGATAACCTAATGGATAAAATTGTGCCAAAGGCCATTTTACTTCCAGAGCCGCCAAGAGTAGGCGGCGGAGCCACCGAACAAGAAGCATTGGCGGAATTAAAAGCCATTGCATCGTTGAACAAACGCTACAAAAGTTATATTGGGATGGGTTATGCACCTGCTGTATTGCCCCCAGTTATTTTACGTAATTTACTGGAAAACCCAGGCTGGTACACCGCTTATACGCCTTATCAACCTGAAGTATCCCAAGGCCGCTTAGAATCTCTGCTCAATTTCCAACAGCTCACCATTGACTTAACTGGGTTAGACCTTGCCTCTGCATCATTACTGGATGAAGCCACGGCTGCGGCAGAAGCGATGGCGATGGCGAAACGCATTAGCAAATTAAAAAATGCAGAACGCTTCTTTGTGGCGGATGATGTTCACCCGCAAACCCTTGATGTGGTGCGCACACGTGCAGGAACTTTTGGCTTTGAAATTATTGTCGATAGTGCTGACAAAGTTTTAGAACATGAGGGCGTGTTTGGTGTGCTGTTACAACAAGTCGGCACAACAGGTAATGTCCATGATTACACTAAACTGCTTGCACAACTAAAAGAGCGCCAAATTGTCAGCTGCGTTGCGGCAGAAATGATGGCGCTTGTGCTATTAACTGCACCGGGTAAACAAGGTGCGGACATTGTTTTCGGTTCCGCGCAACGTTTTGGTGTACCGATGGGCTATGGCGGTCCACATGCGGCGTTTTTTGCTTGTCGCGATGAGTTTAAACGCGCCATGCCGGGTCGTATTATTGGTGTTTCTCGTGATGCGGCGGGCAATACTGCGTTACGTATGGCAATGCAAACCCGTGAACAACATATTCGCCGTGAAAAAGCGAACTCCAATATTTGTACTTCTCAAGTATTGCTGGCGAATATTGCCGCTATGTACGCGGTATATCATGGCCCTGAAGGGCTTAAATTGATTGCAGGGCGCATCCATCGCTTTACCTCTATTTTGGCGAAAGCATTAGCGGATGCGGGTTTCACATCACGCCATAAAACCTGGTTTGACACCTTAGCGATTGAAGTCGCAGACAAAACTGCAGTGTTAGCGCGAGCAGAAAAAGCGAAAATCAATTTACGTACAGATATTCGTGGCGCTGTAGGCCTCACACTAAGTGAAACAACCACTCGCCAAGACATCAATGAGTTATTCTCGGTAATAACCGGCTCTGATGACAAATTAAATTTTGAAAAGCTAGACCAGCAAGTGGCTGAAAATGAACAAGCCATCCCCGCAGCATTACAGCGTAAAGACGAAATCTTAGCGCATCCTAATTTCCACCGTTACCACAGCGAAACGGAAATGATGCGTTATATGCACAGCCTAGAGCGCAAAGATTTAGCGTTGAACCAAGCGATGATCCCGCTGGGTTCTTGCACGATGAAGCTCAATGCCGCAGCGGAAATGATCCCAATTACGTGGCCAGAATTCGGGGAATTACACCCATTCTGCCCTGCGGATCAAGCGCAAGGTTATCATCAAATGATTGAGCAGCTCTCTCATTGGTTGGTGCAATTAACTGGTTACGATGCAGTTTGCATGCAGCCAAACTCAGGCGCACAAGGGGAATATGCTGGCCTGTTAGCGATTCGTCGTTACCATGAAAGCCGCAATGAAGGCGCGCGTAATATTTGTTTGATCCCTGCATCTGCACACGGAACTAACCCGGCCTCTGCCCATATGGCGGGAATGGAGGTGGTGGTGGTGCGCTGTGATGATGAAGGTAATATTGATTTAACGGATTTACGTGAAAAAGCGCAGCAGCACGGCAACGATTTATCCTGTGTGATGGTCACTTATCCATCAACGCATGGGGTGTACGAAGAAAGCATTCGCGAAGTGTGTGAAATCATTCACCAATATGGCGGGCAAGTGTATCTTGATGGTGCAAATATGAATGCGCAGGTTGGGTTGACTACACCAGGCTTTATTGGCGCGGATGTTTCTCACCTTAATTTACATAAAACGTTCTGCATCCCACACGGTGGCGGCGGTCCAGGCATGGGGCCTATTGGTGTGAAAAAGCATCTCGCACCATTTGTGCCAGGGCATTCCGTGGTTGAATTAGATATGGTTACTGACCAAGGCGCAGTTTCCGCGGCACCGTTTGGTAGTGCGTCAATCTTACCTATTAGCTGGATGTATATTCGCATGATGGGCTCGTATGGTTTAAGAAAGGCAAGCCAAGTGGCGATTTTGAATGCGAACTATATCGCTCAGCGCCTTGCGGGTCGTTATGACATTCTGTACACAGGGCAAGAAGGCTATGTGGCTCACGAATGTATCGTCGATTTACGTCCCATCAAGAAAGATACTGGGATCAGCGAATTAGATATTGCTAAGCGTTTGATTGACTATGGCTTCCATGCACCAACGATGTCTTTCCCAGTCGCTGGGACATTGATGATTGAGCCGACTGAGTCTGAAAGTATCACAGAAATCAATCGTTTCATTGACGCGATGTTAGCGATACGTGATGAAATTGACCAAGTAGTTGAAGGTAAATGGACGTTAGAGGATAACCCACTGGTGAATTCCCCTCATGTGCAAACTGAGTTGGCGAGTGACTGGCCACACGCATATAGCCGCGAGCTAGCAGTATTCCCAACAGAACAAACCAAAGCAAATAAATATTGGCCAGCGGTAAAACGCCTTGATGATGTCTATGGCGACCGTCATTTACATTGTTCATGTGTGCCGATTGACGAGTATATGTAATAGTTTGAATTGGCAAACTAGATATATTTAGTTGGGTTAATATTAGGCTTGCTTCCTTTTTCATTGGGGCAAGCCTTTTTATTCTTCTATCGTTTAACCAGAATATTGGTCAATACCGGTATAACTGTTGCCTTGGTAAAGTTTTTCAACCTCACCCGTTGTTATATTAGCTTGATAAACGCCACCATGGAGATCGGCGATATACATCAGCTGCGCCGATTTATCATAAGTTAGTCCTATTGCTTCTTTGAATCCTCGGCTGATCACGCGGTGATCCGTGAGCCCGTGAAGGGTTATATTGGCACAGTTTAGGCTATTTCCATCAGGTTCAGCCCCTCTATCAGTCCAATATAAAATATTGGCTTCTTCATCGAGTAATAAATCGATAGGTTCAGGTAAATTAGCCAAAAGTAACTGAATATCACTGCGGCTTTCTGGGGATTGCGGATTTTTTTGTCTTAATGGTGCCCTAAAAATACGACCTAAATTCCCCTTAGGTGTTCCTTTTTGCGTCCAGTAAATCCAATTATTTTTTAGGTCAATAGCAATGCCTACGCATTGTTCAAGTATATCAACCTGATCATTTTCATCTCGCGGCCTAGCAATGTGGGTGATTAGATCGGAACCATTAATGCTGCAGGAGGAAACCATTCCACCTTCACGATCGCACCAATATAACCGTTGATTGAGCAGATCGAGTTGTAATTGTTTGGGGGTTCTTATCGCCCCTTTACCTAATAGCATTTTGCTATTGCTACCATCAAAACGCATAACATTGATTGAGCCATCATTTTCATCAAAATTCTCCCCCATATTGCTCCAATAGATTAAGTGATTATCAGGATCAACGGCGATACCATCAGGTGTACCGCCGAGGCCTTCAATGAGAGGCATTAGGTGATGAGTCGACTTATTGAACTGAACAATAGAAAGGGCATGAATATCAAGCAATAACAAATAAGGGGAAGCATTTTTATTGTCTTTTGGCATATTTGACCTCATTGACAGCGAATAAAAACTACATAAAAGATAAATTACTAGGAAATTATTTATCTAAGTATAATTTAATTTAATAGATTGCTATTAATTAGGTTAGTTTCATTTAAGGGGAGGTAAGTGAAGAGATGCTTTCAGGGTTAGGCTAAAGCGACAGAAAAGCCGCTTTAGCCTCTTAATTAAAGCAGCCAACCTTTTTGTTGAGCAAGCTCTAATTGTTGCTTAAGTTGTTGGTAAAACTCAGGAAGAATTTGCTCAATGTAATCACATTTGCTGAGTACTTGTTCGAGGCGAATATGGTTTTCGACCCAGCTTTGCCCTTGATTGTGCAAATTCATCAGCATTGGCATTGCTCTATCAATCGCATTCGCATAGACCGACTCAGGGGTTTCTAATGCATCATATTCATTCCACAGCGCCAACAATGTTGAGTTTTGTGGACTAGGAAGAAGGTTAAAAATACGGTTTGCGGCTTTGACTTCTTCTGCATGAATAGCATCACGAGCAGCATTATCGAAAACCAATACATCACCCGCATCAATTTCAACAATGTCATGCACGAGAGCAAGTTTAATTGCATGTTCAATATTTACGCCTTGAACATAAGGCGCAAAACTCATTGCTGCAACGGCAAATTGCCAGCTGTGTTCCGCCGTATTTTCGTGGCGTTCACGGTTGAGCAACTTATTTTTACGGTAAACACTTTTTAGTTTATCCAGTTCCATTAAAAATTGGACGACTTCAGTAAAAGCCCCAAAATTGACCACCTCAGAGGGCTTGTTACTTAATGCAGATGACATAAAAACCTCAATTAATGTTCTTCTTCTAATGAATAAGGTAAAGCTGCAATGGTTAAATGGCTTTGTTCATCACTCATGACACGAAAAACGCTGTCAGCTTCCATATCGTTATTCATAATGATTTGCACATAAATTTCGCCATTACCTAGGCGCACAGCGGCAAGGACAGTGCCTGTACGGCGCCATTTGTCACCTAATTGCCATTCAAGACCTTCGCCAATGACTGGAAGTGTTGTGCCAGTGCCTTTTAGTAAATACATTGCACGTTTATTGGCACCACGGAATTTTGCTCGAGCCACCATTTCTTGGCCGGTATAACAGCCTTTTTTAAAGCTGATCCCATGAGGAAGTGCTTGCAGATTTGTGGCTTGTGGTAGGTGCTGTGCGCTGTTTTCTTGATCGATAACGGCGAAGCCTGCTTCAAGATCTAACGCGAGCCATTGGTCATCATTGACTTGAGCAGCACCTAATATTTCAGACATTCTTTGTGCTATTTCTTCTGTCGATATCACTAAAAAACGTTCCGCAGGTAATGAAAAGTGCAACAACGTGGAATCACCCTCAGAGACAACTTGGTTTTGCTCATCAGGTAACGTGGTAAACAACGTTGCAAGCGCTTCTCTCGCCCCTTTTCCTGCGACACCCAGTAATCTCAATTCAGGTTTTTTCTCAAACGAAACCTTAGAAAAAACCGCATATTTTTTGAGCTCAGCTAATTGTGAATCTGCGACGCTGCGCCTAAGCAAATAAGAAAAACCATCTAAATGATGGAATAGGCGTAGGTCACTCCACATTTTGCCTTTGGGGTCACAGTGTGCCGTTAAGGTATGCATTTGTGCCAGTGTCGCAATATCTGCTGTCACTTGGCCTTGCAGGTATTTTTCTGCATCGAGGCCTGTAAGATGAATAAGTTCCCAGTTTTCCAGTGAAATCAAAACAAGTGGTAAAGACTGAGATTCAAGGGGAAATTGCTGTGTACTATCAATGTGGGTAGTCATGATTTCACCTGTTGTTCTTTGATAGATAAAGGTGCTTAATGGTAAAATAGCTAGATAACATTGCAAGTAGTTATTATGATGCCGCTTGCATTATCTCGGATTTTTTTAGCATCTGTTTGTAGAAAAACGGCATTTTACTACTAAAATTACAACTATGTAGTCTATGACATGTTTTCTTCGTAGATAATCTGTTAGAGTATTGAAAATAATCAATCTTATCAGTTAACTGCAACAAAAGGTCGTAGTGGAATGGATATTGAGAATAAAGCACGAATTCATTGGGCTTGTCGTCGTGGAATGCGTGAGCTAGATATTTCAATCATGCCTTTTTTTGAGTATGAGTTCGATGGCTTAACGGTAGAAGACAAACACATTTTTGTTCGTTTATTAGAGTGCGCGGATCCAGACTTATTCAATTGGTTAATGAATCATGGTCGTCCAGAGGATGACGAGCTGTTCCGTATGGTTAAACTCATTCAGGAAAAAAATAAAAATCGTGGTCCTGTGGAAATCTAATCTTGCCATTTCATGGAAGACACAATTTTTTACTACCTGTGTTCATGGCGCAGTCGGCATGTTTTTGCTGCTTGCACCATGGTCACAAGGTAATTCCGTGTTTTGGCTGCCATTACTCGTTGTGGTGGTGGCAAGTTGGGCTAAAAGCCAAAAAAATATCAGCAAAATAAAAGGCGTTGCTGTGCTGGTTAATGGCAATAAGGTTCAATGGAAGAAAAACGAATGGAATATCGTGAGAACGCCATGGCTGAGCCGTTATGGTGTATTACTTACACTAGAAGCTTTGCAAGGGAAGGCGCAAAGAATTCATTTGTGGGTCGCGAGGGATTCAGTTTCAGAAGAAAACTGGCGGAATCTCAATCAACTATTGCTCCAATATCCAGATATCTAGCATTATAAAGCGTCAATTAGGAACAATGTTTACCGCCAGAATTGCGCCTTAGAGAGACGCTTCAATTTCTTGTAGAATTTGCACGCACCACTGGGCAATGCGCTCATCAGTTTGTTCGAACTGATGGACTTCATCGAGTGCAAGCCCGACAAACATGTCTCCTGCTTCATTCAAGGGTTTTGGACTATCAAAGGTGTAACCTTCAGTTGGCCAAAAACCGATAAACTGCACGCCAGTAGGTTTAAGTTGATGGTAAAGCAGCCCAAGTGCATCAAGGAACCACTCACTGTAATCTATCTGGTCGCCTAGCCCATACATAGCAACAATTTTGCCAGTTAAATTAAGGTTGGGAAGCGCATCCCAAATTTCTAGCCAGTCTTCCTGTATTTCACCAAAATCCCACGTAGGTATTCCCAAAATCAGAATATCATACTGTTCCATTTCACTGGGTGGGGTATCGTTAACATTATGCAGTGTGACAAAATCATCACCGAGAATATCACGTATTTTTTCAGCAACCATTTCGGTATAACAGGTGCTAGAACCGTAAAAAAGACCTATTTTCATATATTATTACTACGTCCAGCTAGGGTTTTGATGACAAGAGGGGTATTGTAACAGATGGACCCCCTTTCAGGCATAATAGAATCGTGTGGTATTATTCAAAGGAAACGAATTAGCTGTGGAAACAAAACACCTTAATCCATTAATTGAGCAATTTCTTGATACGATTTGGCTTGAGCAAGATTTGGCAGAGAATACATTAGCCTCATATCGTAATGACCTTCAGTCGCTAGATAAGTGGCTTGATGCACGTCATTTACATTTAGAAAGTGTTCAATCAATTGATTTGCAATCTTTTCTCGCTGAACGTATAGATGGTGGTTATAAGGCTGCAAGTTCAGCACGTCTATTGAGCGCGATGCGCCGTTTATTCCAATATTTATATCGAGAGAAACGACGGGCGGATGACCCTTCAGCCGTCATCGCAGCACCTAAAATACCGCAGCGATTACCAAAAGACCTTAGTGAACGGCAAGTCGATGATTTATTAAATGCGCCTGCAACGGAAGACTCCCTCGAGTTGCGGGACAAAGCTATGTTAGAAGTTTTATACGCTTGTGGTCTACGTGTGTCTGAACTGATTGGCTTAACGTTTTCTGACATCAGCTTGCGCCAAGGCGTTATTCGAGTTGTCGGGAAAGGCGATAAAGAAAGATTGATTCCCTTGGGGGAAGAGGCAATATACTGGCTGGAAAAATACATTGACGAAGGCCGCCCTGACTTATTAAATGGCAAAACCAGTGATATTTTATTCCCAAGTAAACGTGGAACAAAAATGACACGGCAAACATTTTGGCATCGAATAAAATACTACGCGGTGCTGGCACAAATTGATACTGAATTGCTCTCTCCGCACGTCCTTAGACATGCCTTTGCAACGCATTTATTGAACCATGGAGCTGATTTACGTGTCGTACAGATGCTACTAGGTCATAGCGATTTATCAACAACGCAAATTTATACTCATGTTGCGACGGAACGGTTACGCGCGCTACATGAACAACATCATCCAAGAGGATGACAATTAAAGGATTATTAATGAAACGCAAATTGCTATTACTGGCGGCTGCTTGTTTTGCTGCAATTACCGCGAGCGCATACAGTGCAACGGAAGAAAAAGTCATTCGCGACACATTGGCAAAATATGATATGACAGTGGAGTCAATTAAACCTTCACCTATCGTTGGGCTAAATGTGGTCGAAACAACGACGGGTATCATCTACATCACTGATGATGGTAAGTATTTACTTCAGGGGCCAATTTACGATATGAGTGGAAAAACCCCCGTGAATATTAGTAATCAACCGCTAATGAAAAAGGTTGAAGCGCTAAAAAATGAAATGATTTATTTCAAAGCACCACAAGAAAAATACGTGGTCACTATCTTCACCGATATTAGTTGCGGATATTGTAAAAAGCTCCATGAAACCGTTGGTGAACTTAATAGTAAAGGTGTGACGGTGCGCTACCTTGCTTACCCTCGTCAAGGTGCCCAAAGTGATGTGGGTAAAAAAATGGCGTCTATTTGGTGTAATGGCTTACCACAAAATGCGTTAACACAAGCGTTTAAAGGTGAAGAAGTCGCTATGATCGATAGCTGCAAAATTGATTTAAGCAAGCATATGAATGTCGGTAATTTATTTAAAGTGACAGGTACTCCTGCAATTATTTTACCTAATGGTCAAATGCTACCCGGTTTTCTAAAACCGGATGCCCTTATTCAATTACTCGATGAAAAATAGTTAATTATTGTGAATGTAGAAACTTTTTTACGACAACGGCAAGTTGAAGGCGAATCAGCGCAACTTTCTGGGCTTCCTGAATTATTGCAGCGTATTTACCTGCATCGTGGTATTACGGATTTGGCTCAGCTAGAGCGCAAAGCCACAAATTTGTTGGATTATCGTTCGTTATCAGGCATTGAAAATGCACTTGTCTTGCTTTACCGCGCACTGACGGAGCACGAATCCATTACTATTGTTGGGGATTTTGATGCGGATGGCGCAACAAGCACTGCACTAGCAATTCGAGCCTTAAAATCGATGGGGTATGTGAACTTAAATTATATCGTACCCAATCGTTTTGAAAATGGTTATGGATTGACGCCGTTGGTGGTTGAAGAAGCACATAAGCGAGGGGCAAATTTAATTATCACGGTGGATAATGGTATTTCATCTCATGAAGGCGTGGTAGTTGCGAAGCAATATGGTATCAATGTCATTATTACCGACCACCATTTGCCCGGTGAAACATTACCTGAAGCTGATGCGATCATTAACCCAAATCTCAATGAGTGCCGCTTTGGCTCAAAATCATTAGCGGGTGTTGGGGTGACATTTTATTTAATGTCAGCGCTGCGCGCACATTTACGTCAAAAAGAATGGTTTACCCAGCAAGGGTTAAGCGAGCCTAATTTAGCTGAATACCTTGATTTAGTTGCATTAGGTACGGTAGCCGATGTTGTACCGCTTGATTCCAATAATCGAATATTAGTTCATCAAGGCTTAAACCGCGTTAGAGCAGGGCGTTGCTGCGCAGGCATTAAGGCACTCATTGAGGTGTCAAAACGTGATTTATCGAGACTTGTTGCCAATGATTTTGGTTTTGCACTTGGCCCACGGCTAAATGCGGCGGGGCGGTTGGATGATATGTCAGTGAGTATTGAATTATTGCTCACTGATGATATGGCCTATGCGAGGGAGCTTGCTAACGAGTTAGATGGGTTAAACCAAACTCGCCGCGATATTGAGCAGGGGATGCAGCAAGAAGCATCAGTTCTCTTTAACAAGCTTGAGTATAGTGATAATCAACTACCAAATGGTCTCGCTATTTATCACCCAGAATGGCACCAAGGGGTTGTTGGGATTTTAGCATCGCGAATTAAAGAGCAGTTTCATCGCCCTGTTATCGCTTTTGCACCTGCAGGGGATGGTGTACTGAAAGGTTCAGGGCGCTCAGTCCAAGGTCTGCATATGCGTGATGCACTTGAACGTTTAAATACCCTGCAACCTGGTTTGATGCAAAAATTTGGTGGCCATGCAATGGCGGCGGGGTTGACCTTAGACGAAAATAAATTTGCGGATTTTAAACATCACTTTGAGCTTTTAATGGGGGAACTCATTAAACCTGAGCAACTGGCGGGTGTTGTTTGGAGTGATGGCGAGCTTTCACGAAATGAATTTTGCTTAGAAACGGCAGAGTTAATTCGAGAAAGTGGCCCATGGGGGCAAGCTTTCCCTGAACCTGTATTTGATGGCCATTTTCAGCTATTACAGCAACGTTTAGTGGGTGAACGTCATCTTAAATTGATGTTAGAGCCAGTGAATGGTGGCCCGATGCTCGATGCTATCATGTTTAATATTGATGTGCGCAGATGGCCGGATAACAGTATTAAAAAAGCTAAAATTGCGTTTAAACTCGACGTAAATGAATATCGTGGGCAACGAAGCGTACAATTAATGGTTGAACATATTTGGCCTGACTAAACGCAAATATTATCGATAAGTATGTGATGAAATAGCGTTTTAGGGTGCTATAAACCTGAGATAAATTCCGTTATACTAAACGGTTTGTAAATAAAAATTATTTTGACCAACCATAAGATATTAAAAATGACGTTTGAAATAAACCCAGTAAAAAGTAAGATTCAGGACCTGTCTGATCGGACATCGGTTCTGAGGGGGTATCTTTGACTATGATGCCAAGAAAGAACGCTTAGAAGAAGTCAACGCAGAACTAGAGCAACCTGATGTCTGGAATGAGCCCGAAAGAGCGCAAGCACTTGGTAAAGAACGCTCATCCCTTGAAGCGATTGTTGAAACAATCGATCAGCTAACACAAGGCCTTGAAGATGTTGAAGGTTTATTAGAGCTGGCGGTTGAGGCTGACGATGAAGACACTTTCAATGAAGCGGGTGCGGAGCTTGAACAACTGCAAGGCAAATTAGAACAACTGGAATTTCGCCGCATGTTTTCGGGTGAATATGACAGTGCTGATTGCTATATTGACTTACAAGCGGGTTCTGGCGGTACTGAAGCTCAAGATTGGGCGAGTATGTTATTACGTATGTATTTGCGCTGGGCGGAGTCAAAGGGCTTTAAAACCGAGATTATTGAAGAATCTGATGGTGATGTCGCGGGTCTAAAATCAGCGACAGTGAAAATTATCGGTGACTACGCTTACGGCTGGTTAAGAACGGAAACAGGTGTTCACCGTTTAGTTCGTAAGAGTCCATTTGACTCTGGCGGGCGTCGTCATACTTCGTTTAGTTCAGCCTTTATTTACCCAGAAGTTGATGACGATATTGATATCGAAATTAACCCTGCGGATTTACGTATTGATGTGTACCGTGCTTCAGGTGCAGGTGGTCAGCACGTAAACAAAACGGAATCAGCGGTACGTATTACACATATTCCAACTAATATTGTGACGCAGTGCCAGAACGACCGTTCGCAGCATAAAAATAAAGACCAAGCGATGCGCCAGTTAAAAGCAAAGCTATATGAACTGGAAATACAAAAGAAAAATGCAGACAAGCAAGCGATGGAAGAGAACAAATCAGATATTGGCTGGGGAAGCCAGATTCGTTCTTATGTCCTTGATGATGCAAGAATAAAAGATTTACGTACTGGTGTGGAAACGCGTAACACGCAAGCCGTGCTGGATGGTGATTTGGATAAATTCATTGAAGCTAGTTTAAAAGCTGGCCTGTGAGGAAAAAATGTCTCAAGAGCAACAGGGTGCAGAACAAGCTCCCGATTTGAATAACGAACTGAAAACCCGTAAAGAAAAACTCGCGGCGTTGCGTGAAAAAGGAATTCCATTTCCAAATGATTTTCGTCGTGAAGATCTTTCTGACAAAATTCATGCACAGTATGGTGAAAAGTCATCAGAAGAATTGGAAGACTTAAACATTGAAGTCTCTATTGCGGGTCGTATGATGACTCGTCGTATCATGGGTAAAGCCTCATTTGCAACATTGCAAGATGTCGGCGGGCGTATTCAAATCTACGTATCTCGTGATGATTTAGCCGAAGGCGTTTATAACGAACAGTTCAAGAAATGGGACTTAGGTGACATTTTAGGTGCCAAAGGTCGTTTATTTAAAACGAAAACAGGCGAACTGACGGTTCATTGCCATGAAGTTCGTTTATTAACTAAAGCCTTGCGCCCGCTACCAGACAAATTCCACGGTTTATCAGACCAAGAAACACGTTATCGCCAGCGTTATTTGGATTTAATTGCAAATGATGAATCACGTAATACATTCATTGTACGCTCTAAAATCTTGGCTGAAGTGCGTAATTTCATGGTTGGTCGTCATTTTATGGAAGTTGAAACCCCAATGATGCAAGTCATTCCTGGTGGTGCATCAGCGCGTCCATTTATTACGCACCATAATGCATTAGATATCGATATGTATTTACGTATCGCACCAGAATTGTACTTAAAACGATTAGTGGTCGGTGGCTTCGAACGCGTTTTCGAAATTAACCGTAACTTCCGTAATGAAGGATTATCGCCTCGTCATAACCCTGAGTTCACCATGATGGAACTCTATATGGCGTATGCAGATTACCGTGACTTGATTGAATTAACGGAAGATTTATTCCGTACACTGACACAAAAAGTGTTAGGTAATACGGTCGTTCAGTATGGTGATCAACAGTTTGATTTTGGTCAGCCATTCACTAAATTGACCATGAAGCAAGCTATCTGCAAATATCGTCCAGAAACTAACGTGGCTGACTTAGACGATATGGATAAAGCCGTTGCGATTGCAAAATCATTAGGTATTAAGATTGAGAAAAGTTGGGGCTTAGGTCGTGTTCAATGCGAAATCTTCGAAGAAGTCGCTGAAAGCCACTTAATTCAACCAACATTCATTACAGAATACCCTGCTGAAGTTTCACCTTTAGCACGCCGTAATGATGACAATCCATTTATCACTGACCGTTTTGAGTTCTTCATTGGTGGTCGCGAAATTGGTAATGGCTTCTCAGAATTAAATGATGCAGAAGACCAAGCAGAACGTTTTGCTGAGCAAGTTCGTCAAAAAGACGAAGGTGACGATGAAGCAATGTTCTATGACGAAGACTATGTGACGGCCTTAGAGCATGGTTTACCGCCAACAGCGGGTCTTGGTATTGGTATTGACCGTATGGTGATGTTATTCACTAACAGTCATACCATTCGTGACGTTATTTTATTCCCGGCATTGCGCCCAACAAAATAACCCATGTTATTTTTGTGCCCAGATAATTCTGGGCACATTATTTTACTCTTAATATGTTCAAAAATTCCTTCCTTTTTTATTCTACGTAGCTTTAGAGTCTCTACCTCCCCAAAAATGAATATCAAAATAATATGTACTAACTTATTTTTCGTTGGCATTCGCTAATTAGTAAAAAGTGGACTATATAATAATGCTGAAAATAAATTTGAGTTACGAATAGTATCAATTTAGTATAAGTAAGTGTGCCAAAGAGAGGGTATAATTACACAAGTACTATGTAAGGTGTTTGTTGGTGCTTGTTTGACATAACCCATTGAGTATACATGAAATTTATTGAATTCAGTCTTTTTGTGATTGAGATTAGGTGAAGTTGCTTATTTTCAGGTAAGGCGGTTGTACTTAAATGTTTTAGAGTAACTTAGAGCTATGAGGGTAGTTAATACACCTTTTTTGTGTGCTAAAAACTATTTTATTTGTTAGTAAGTGTTACAGCCATAAGATAAAAAAGAACCCAGGCTTTGTGTTATTGAACTGTTATGTTTATGGTTACATAAACTCGTAAAATAATGTTTGGATAACATAATATAATTAAATAGCACCTTAAAGGTGTTAATTTATGACTGAGTTGGTGCATTAATAAGAATAAGCTCATAAAAGGAACGCAAGGGTAGCGATAAAATAAATTTAAAACTAAAGTTATTTTAATCATAAATTTATGAGATGGCTCTATTTCTACATTCGGACTTATAGAAAATAACTAGTTTTTAGCTTACACTAGGTTTCTTGGACATCATTATAATAGCGAAGAAAAGTACTGGTAAGGTAACCATATGTTTTTAAAAAATAAATTTCATGTTGCATCTTTGCTTATAGCAGGTACGGCTCTTCTTTCTGGCTGTACATTTGGCTCAGACACATACAATACAGCAACGCCGAATACCCCGAGTAAACAAACAGTAAATGCAAATACGACACCAGTTGCTCAGCAACCTGCAGTAAATGCAACTCAAACTGATGACTCTTACCCTGAATCACAAAAAGTGTTAAATAGCGCTATTAATCGCACACCAATAGCGTCAACAACTTATGGACAAAGTGGTGCTGACCAACAAACATTTGCTCACCTAAATACGTGTGTTAAGGAATTAAACGCACTAAAAACACTTTCACCAAAAGATTACAACCGTTTAGTAGGTTCATTTAAAGAAGTTAGTGAAATCAACCGTCTCTATCGAGAAGTTGAAGGTACCGCTAGCCCTGACACAATTGAATTACTGCAAATGGCGATTGAGTCTAAAACGAAAGTGCTCTGTGCAAAAGTTCGCTATAACTCAGTCTTGTCTACCGAATCAACATTGAAGAAAATTAGTGGATTATGAGAATAAACCTTAGACTTTGTGTGTCGCTGGCACTTGTTACGACATTTTTTAGTCATGCTCCAAAAGCAGATAAATTTAATAGTGTTATTGATGATTTTGATACTTACCTTCAATTGGAAAACGAAGGAAAAGTAAAAGAGCAAAAACAGCAACAGCAGCCAGTTAATACACAAGTTCAAGGTTACGATATTTTCTCTTCACTATCGACGGTGCCTGCGCCAAAGGAAAGACAAAAGTCCGCGGCAGCGAATAAAGGAAGTAAAGGTAAGACAACAGGTAAAAGAAAATCAGGCGCAGCATCGACAAATCAAGTCGATGCGGCTAAAACGACGCCAGCAGAACCAGAAAAAACAACTTTTTCTGATGTCTGTGCGGTGACAACAAATAACGCTTCTGCGCCAATTTTACTCTCATCCTATCCCTATTTATTCCAAAGTAATCAATGGCACCCTGAATATTTAGCAAGGGATTTTGCCAAATATCAGTTAGTTCTCGATCCTCTCGGGTTGTATTCTTCTAAATTTGCAAGACCGTCAGGGATAGATGCTTCAGCCTATCTTGAGCAACTTGCACAATTAATTGAACGCCAGCAGTTAACCGATTTATATAAATTTGGGATTGCACAAGGTGTAGGCCAACTTATTTCTTATAACAATTTGTTAAATGATGAACAACTTGTTGCTGAGCTAATTAATCATAATAAGAGTGTTGCACAATTAACTCAGACAATTGCAGAAAAAGAATTTGAAATTAATCAGCTTAATGAAGATGTTAAACAAAATAAAAATCAAATTGCGCAACTGCAAGCACTATTAAATTCATCTTCAGATGATCAATCGTTAATTGATACGCTAAACCGCAAACTGGCTGAAGCGGAAAAAACGATTGAACAAAAACAGAATAATTTAACGCAGCTTAGCCAAGAAAATCAGCAAACCCAAGAAACGATTGCTCAGCTTGAAAAACAATTAAATGAAAGCGCTATTGAACAATCTAAAATCAAACAGCAGCTTGCTGAGAAAGAACAACTGTATGCCGCTGCAAATGTAAAAATTGAGCAGCTAACGGCAGATATTGCGAAATTAGAGCTAGATGCTAAAAATCAATTGCAACTTGCAGGGAATACAGATGAGCAAGTGAAATTGGTGACCAATGAGCTCTTGCAGCAAAAAGAATTACTCAAACAAAAAGAAATTGAATTAAATACTGCAAAAAGTGAAAAAGATGATGTCCAGTCAGCTTTGAATGCTCAACAAGCGGGTACTAAACAGTTAGAGCAGCAAAATCAGCAATTATTGGCTCAGTTAGCAGAGAAAGAACAGTTAGCAGAAAAAATCCAGGCTTCGTTAATAGAAAAAACAGCGCAAGCAGATCAAAAAGTTGCACTCGAAAAAGCGTTAAAAGAGGCACAAACAGCGCAAAGTATGCTGGTTGATCAGTTAGCTGCCAGTGAAAAACAACAGGCCGAATTACAAGCTAAATTAAGTCAAAATGAACAAGATTATGCTACTGCACAGGCTCAGTTGCAGCAAGCGGATACGGATTTACAGAAACTGCATAAAGATGTTGAAAAACAAACAGCATTGTTAAATCAAGCCAGTGATGAGCAAGTGAAAGCCATCACGGCGGATTTAAATAAACAAGTTGCGTTGCTGAAACAAAAAGAAGATGGGCTGAAGAAAGCAGAAGCGGACAGCCAATCAACCCGTGATGCGCTGGCAAAACAGCAATCTGCGGCCAAAGAGCTTGAACAGAAAAATCAGCAATTAACGGCGCAGCTAACGGAAAAATCGCAGCAGGCCGATAAAATCCAAGCGGAATTAGTGGCTCAAACGGCGAAAGCGGCGGACAAAGCGGCGTTAGAATCCGAGTTAGCGACGGCGAAAAAACAATTAGCTGAACATGAATCAATGCAAAATACATTGGCGAAGCAACTGGCTGCCAGTGAAAAGCAACAAGCTGATTTACAAGCTAAATTAAGCCAAAACGAACAAAATTATGCTACAGCGCAAGCACAATTGCAGCAAGCGGATACAGATTTACAGAAACTGCGTAAAGATGTTGAAAAACAAACAGCATTGTTAAATCAAGCGAGTGATGCGCAAGTGAAAGCCATCACGGCGGATTTAAATAAACAGGTTGCGTTGCTGAAACAAAAAGAAGATGGGCTGAAAAAAGCAGAAGCGGACAGCCAATCAACCCGTGATGCGCTGGTAAAACAGCAATCTGCGGCCAAAGAGCTTGAACAGAAAAATCAGCAATTAACGGCGCAGCTAACGGAAAAATCGCAGCAGGCCGATAAAATCCAAGCGGAATTAGTGGCTCAAACGGCGAAAGCGGCGGACAAAGCGGCGTTAGAAACCGAGTTAGCGACGGCAAAAAAACAGTTAGCTGAACATGAATCAATGCAAAATACATTGGCGAAGCAATTGGCTGCCAGTGAAAAGCAACAAGCTGATTTACAAGCTAAATTAAGCCAAAACGAACAAAATTATGCTACAGCGCAAGCACAATTGCAGCAAGCGGATACAGATTTACAGAAACTGCGTAAAGATGTTGAAAAACAAACAGCATTGTTAAATCAAGCGAGTGATGCGCAAGTGAAAGCCATCACGGCGGATTTAAATAAACAGGTTGCGTTGCTGAAACAAAAAGAAGATGGGCTGAAGAAAGCAGAAGCGGATAGCCAATCAACCCGTGATGCGCTGGTAAAACAGCAATCTGCGGCCAAAGAGCTTGAACAGAAAAATCAGCAATTAACGGCGCAGCTAACGGAAAAATCGCAGCAGGCCGATAAAATCCAAGCGGAATTAGTGGCTCAAACGGCGAAAGCGGCGGACAAAGCGGCGTTAGAAACCGAGTTAGCGACGGCAAAAAAACAGTTAGCTGAACATGAATCAATGCAAAATACATTGGCGAAGCAATTGGCTGCCAGTGAAAAGCAACAAGCTGATTTACAAGCTAAATTAAGCCAAAATGAGCAGAACTATACCACTGCACAGGCTCAGTTGCAGCAAGCGGATACAGATTTACAGAAACTGCGTAAAGATGTTGAAAAACAAACAGCATTGCTAAATCAAGCGAGTGATGCGCAAGTGAAAGCCATCACGGCGGATTTAAATAAACAGGTTACGTTGCTGAAACAAAAAGAAGATGGGCTGAAAAAAGCAGAAGCGGACAGCCAATCAACCCGTGATGCGCTGGCGAAGCAGCAATCTGCGGCCAAAGAGCTTGAACAGAAAAATCAGCAATTAACGGCGCAGCTAACGGAAAAATCGCAGCAGGCCGATAAAATCCAAGCGGAATTAGTGGCTCAAACGGCGAAAGCGGCGGACAAAGCGGCGTTAGAAACCGAGTTAGCGACGGCAAAAAAACAGTTAGCTGAACATGAATCAATGCAAAATACATTGGCGAAGCAATTGGCTGCCAGTGAAAAGCAACAGGCTGAATTACAAGCTAAATTAAGCCAAAATGAACAAAATTTCACAACCGCTCAAGGGCAGTTGGATAAAGCTAATGCGGGCTTGCAAAAACTGCAAAAAGAGGTTGAAAAACAAACTGCATTGATAGGGCAAGAAAATGATAAACAAGTCAAAGCATTAACCCTTGACCTTAATAAGCAAGTTGCATTACTGCAACAAAAAGAAGCTGACTTGCAAAAAGCCCAAACAGAAAGCCAAGCAACGCGTGATGCATTAGCGAAGCAGCAAGCAACAGAGAAAACGCTGACTGAGCAAAATCAACAATTGGCTGCACAATTGAGTGAAAAAACTCAGCAAGCCGATAAAATTCAAGCATTATTATCTGCTCAAACGACTAAAGCAGAAGGTAAAGCTAGCTTGGAAAGTGAGTTAGCATTAGCACAAAAACAACTCGCTGAGCACCAAAGTGCACAAAATGCGTTAGCCAAACAAGTGGCTGATAGCGAAAAGAATCAAGCTGAATTGCAAGCCTTGCTTAAGAAAAATGAGCAAAATTATGTCATTGCACAAGAGCAATTAAATACCGCGAATTCAGAGCTTAAAACATTAAAAGCGAATGTTGAAACTAAAACTGCATTAATGAACCAAGCCACAAATCAGCAAATTGAAGCATTAACTGTTGATTTAAATAAACAAATTGCACTGTTAAAACAAAAAGAAGATGGCTTGAAGAAAGCAGAGGCAGATAGCCGTTTAGCGAAAGATGCGTTGACGAAACAGCAAGTGACATCGAAAGAATTAGAGCAGAAAAATCAGCAACTTTCCGCTCAATTGAAAGAGAAAACGCAGCAAGCCGATAAAATACAAGCATCACTTGTTGAGCAATCCGCTAAAGTTGCTCAGAAAATTACGTTAGAGTCGGAGCTTGCTGCGGCTAAGCAGCAATTGCAAGAGCATCAAGCTGCTCAAAATATACTTTCTAAACAATATACCGAAAGCCAGAAACAACAGCAGCAACTCCAAGCTACATTAACGCAAAATGAGCAAAACTATACGGCAGCTCAGAAGCAGTTGGCTCAGGCTAATGATAACTTGCAAAAACTGCAAAAAGACGTTGAAAAGCAAACTACATTAATTGGTCAAGCAAGTGATCAGCAAGTAAAAGAATTAACGGAAAGTTTGAATAAGCAGCTAGCACAGTTGAAGCAAAAAGAAGATGCCTTGGGTAAATTGGATTTAGAGAAAAAAGCAATTCAAGATGCGCTTGCAATGCAAGAGAGTGAAAAGAAAAAACTCGAACTACAAAACTCACAATTTGTGAAACAAACCAAAGAGCAAGAAACACAAATTAGCAAACTTGAAAACGATATTGCGGCCAAAGTTAAAAAGCAAGCAGAGGTTGAGTCTCAACTTGCTGATGCAAATAAACAAATTAGCGCCTTGAAGTTAGACGCACAAAAGCTGAGTTCTGCAACGAAAGCAGAACAAGAATTAGCTTCTGCGAAAGAACAATTGAAAAAATTACAGGCGGAGTTAGATACACAAAAAGCATTTTCAAGTGATGAAGGACTTAAGTCGCAAATTATGGACTTAAACCGTCGTATAACTCTGTTGCAAGATGAAAATAATGCGTTAAAAGGGAATGGTAAAACGGGGGCGAGCGCAGGGTTAGCGGGGCGCATACCACCAAGCAAAGATGCTAAAGTGATCGCTGAAGAGAATGACAAGAAAAACCAGAAGATAATTCAAGATATTACGGCACAAAAATACAGTAAATTGGATAACAATACATATTATAAAATTATTCAGCGTGGAACACCGATTACCGATGTTAAAAAGAAAGACATCACCTTTATTATGAGGGAGCAGTTGACGGATGGGACAGTAACGGTAATGTATACCGATAAAAACCCAGTAACGCTGCCTTATAATGAACTACCAACACCATTGAACTCGTTTGTTGAACGTGCAGGGGAAGGTGGGATGGTGAAAGTCTACATTAAGCCAGAAGGCGGTTATGGGGTCGCAGGGATCCCTGGTGAAATACCACCGAACTCGATGTCTATCATTGACTTGAAGATCATGAAAGTCAAATAACTGAAAAAGTAGTTTAGGTTTTGAAAGGGCGATTTGTCACTAAGGCAAATTGCCTTTTTTATGACGAAGAGTTGATAATGGAAAAGGATGATAAAAAGAAAGGTTTTTTTGGTTGCCTTTCTGCCAGATTATAGTTAAATCAGAAATTTCTATAACTGACAGGGCATGTGTCTATGCTCGAGTTTATTGAGTAATTAAGCTGTTATTCTTGATTTACTCGGGGTGTAACCAAATCGTTTTCGATAACTTTGTGTAAAATAAGATTGGCTAGAGAAACCTGCTTCCATCGAAATCTCAACAATGCTCATTGCAGTATTTACCAATAATTGGTGTGCATACATGATCCGTTTTTCACTGATCCATGAACGGGGTGATGTTGCGTACACGGTATGAAATAGCTCCTTGAATGTTGTTAAGCCCATGCCAAAGGTACGAGCGAATTCACTTAACTTCCACTCTTTTAAATAGTTATTTTCCATAAATAATTGCAATCGTTGAGCTTGGCGGTTACTTAATTGCTTAAAGTTAGAAAGTAAGATAGCACCTTGTTCACTATAGGATAATAACAGCAATAATTCGCTGACGCGTAATGATACGATGACCTCAGGGTAATCATGGTTGATGATTGCATTTAGGCTGTTTTTGATATCATCAATTAAAGAATACGAGGTAAATTTGATAATATCGGATGATGTGTCTTCAAATCGTTCAATTTCACTCAGTTGTGAACCATGGAGAGTAATAAACTCACGTAAAAAATCATCCTCTAAGCCTATCCAAATCAGCTGGCAATCTGTTGTGAAGTCAGCTGACTGGAATGAATAAGAGCCTTGCTTATGGTATAGAATATCGCCTGCATCTAAGGTTTGCACATTCGCTGGGGTTTCCAGTAATAAAGTTCCTGTTTCAACGATAATGATCCCCTTGGAGGTCAGGTCGATAATGGTGTGAGCCATCCCTTTATCGATGGTCATTTTTTTTATAACTTGCTGATTTAAATTGCTTTTAATTTGCATTATAGTCACCTAAGTAGTCGTATTCATACTGTTTAAACATTACTATCGAAATTAAATATCAAAAAATGAAAATTCCTTGATATAAAAAATCGACATTACTTGTATGGTTGAAATTATATAAATCGATTATTTATGTGTCATTTTGTTATTTTAAATATAAATAAATGTTTCAAAATATAGTTTTTCCGATTTAATTTGTTTTTTAACTCGGTTTTACTATAGTGATTAATTTCCTGTTTTTATAATATTCCAGTGTTATGGGTAACATCTGGTTTATTGTTCTGGTTTGATTGTTTCAGCCAGTTGTAAATTTTTTATTGTTTTTCACGCTTTACTCGTGTTTTTTTTCGTTTTTGTATAGAGTCATCATTTTTAGTGCAGTAATCGGTTTTATTGCCATGTTAATAATTGATTAAACATTCGTAAAAAACATAAATAATAAATAATTCTTATGTTTTAATTAATTGTTTACTTAAGTTATTTATTTAAATAATCGATGTGATTGATTATTTTTATCAAGATGGCGTTTAAATGTATGATAATGAGACCTATGTCTCTATTTTTAATTGATAGATGGCGTTAATGGTTTTAATAGGTAATATAAATATAGATTTTAGTAATTAGTTATTTTGAGTTACTATTTTTTAGTGGGACATATCTCAGTCATAAATAGTCAGTGTTAAGGTGATGGATTCCGGTGTTTCTCATTTTTAGATTTATGCATAAAAGGTGTCTATATAAAAAAGCATAAATATATCAGTTGGATATTGATAATTTCTTAATGGTGAGAAAAAACAGAAAGAATAAGACTACCTTATGTAAATAAGTATAAAAAAACGTAGCTTCCGCTTATGTGGATTATGCTGTGATGTTTCTGCTCTTAAGTTAATTCTACTTATTTATGTCTTGGCTCTGTGATGTACGCTTATTAACTTTAGCAGGAAGATCGGGAACAGGCTTACGATCATCAAGTAAGTGCCGAATGGCGAGTATTGGGTGGTGTAATAACATTTTAGGGCCAGCCCAGCGCATCACTAACTTCATTTGTTCTCGCATCTTGGGTTGATAGCAGTGAATAGGGCATTGCTTACAGGCAGGTTTTTCTTCGCCATAGCGGCATTTCTCTAAGCGATTAACGGCATAATCGAAAAGCGTTTGATAATAATCTGGTGTGTCACTGGCTGCTGGGTGCGCTTTTTCATAGATATTAATCATTTTTTCAATCGTTTTAATTTCCCGATTTATTCGTTTGCCAGCCATGATAACCCCTCATCGCGCAATAAAACATGTATTTAATATACATGTTAATGGTTTCAATAGAAAGCTTATGGGGGCTTAATGAGAGATTCTTTGATAGAGTTCAATAAATTTGGGGATAATGAAAAAGAGGGTTAACCAATGGGCTACCCTCTTTAACTGAAACCACTTGGATACTCAATAAAAAGATAAACTTATTGAGTCTATCTTTAATAGGTTACAGACTAGATTGCATTATTTTTTGCATTTCATCTTTAAGATGTAATTTTTCTTTTTTTAATTTGACGACATGCTCGTTGTAGCCAGCGCCAGAAGGGCCTTCGAGTTTACTAATTTCTTTATCGAGTTGATGATGCTTTTCATACAGCGTTTGAAAACGGGGATGGGTGGATACTAATTTTGAAACTAAATCTTGATCTGCTGATAACATACTACCTCCTCAGAATGTATTAAGCCTCAAATTTAGTATAATCAGTGCGTATATTTTGTGCATTAAATTAGCGAGTAATTTACATACTTTTTATCATTTTTATGATCCTTATACTAAAATTAAGTATTATTACGCCTATCTACTGTGGCAAACCTATATTTTTGTAATTAAGAATCATCTATAGTGATAATTGTAGTGTAATTGACTTACTATGTAGTGGAACTTAGAGTTTTTAATTGATTTTCTCTTTTGAAATAGGAATAAATGATGAAGAAAGCGATTTTATCTGTAATGGCAGCGGCACTTGTCTCATCTTGTGCAGTAGCAACGGAGGACTTGGAAAAGATCGCACCATATCCAAAAGCAGAATCAGGTATGACTCGTCATGTGATTCAACTCGCGAACCAGCAAAATGAAAATAACTTTATGGTTGAGCTGGTCATTGGTAAAACGATTAAAGCAGATTGTAACCACCAGTGGTTTATGGGTGATCTTGATAAGAAAACTTTAGACGGTTGGGGTTATGATTACTATAAACTGGATGAAATTAAAGGGCCTGCATCAACGATGATGGCTTGTACTAAGCCAGCTGAGAACCGTTTTATTACCACGCAATTAGGTGATGATGCGTTTGTTCGTTATAACAGCAAACTCCCTATCGTTGTTTATGCGCCAGCTGATATGGATGTAAAATATCGTGTTTGGTCAACAGACGATAAGTTAATTGATTCCACCAAAAAATAAATAAAAAATGCCGCTGATTAGCGGCATTTTTTATCCCATATTTTAGCGGATCACAAAGACCGATGTTTTTGCATGGCGAACAATAGCAGACGCGGTTGAACCTAATAAATAGGTTGAAGTGCTAGGGTGGTGTGAACCTACCATAATTAAATCCGCATTAATTTCTTGTGCATAATCCAAGATTTCATCTTTCGCTGATCCAATGCTTACTTTGCAACTAATCTGATTATCTGGCACTTTGATATTTTTAATTATTTCTTCTAATGCTCTCATCGCCAAAATTGAGCGTTCCGCTGAGTCTTTCTGACTCTCGGGCAGAGCGGCAATTTCAATACCAAAGAATAATTCAACACTAGGAATGACGGATAAAAAATGAATTTCAGGCGCCCCCAACATGGCTAAGGCTTCAACGTGTTTTATGATGTCCTGATTCAATTCATCCTCTAACAAATCAATCGGAACTAGAATTTTTTTATACATAGCCACCTCATCCATATGTTATTTGAAACCGATTATAGCAATTCACTATTTATATACTATAAGTTAAATAAGATAGAAGAAATGCTATTAAGTGCGCATTTATCGCTATTATTAAATAATGAGTGCTTTCGTAACCAAAAGTAAAGAATAACCATTTTCATCTACACTAACTGGTTACAATTTATGATGAGACATTTAACATTTAATGTGCGAATATTGGCTGAGTGTTTATTTAACTTATTGATTTAAAAAGTTTATTTAAATGATAATTATTTTGTTTTTCATTAAAGAAATGACGATATGAATAAAAATGAAGCAGTGACTCAGCCAAGCAAGGAATTCGTGGTTCAGCAGGCTAAATTTAAGGCAGCGAAAAAAAGCACGTTGATAAGTGTGTTGGTCAATACGCTGTTATCTATTTGGCAGATTATTATTGGTGTTTTCTCCCATTCATCGGGTTTAATCGCGGATGGGATCCATACATTATCCGATTTGATCGCAGATTTTGTTGTTTTAATCGCCAATAAAAAGAGCCACAAAAAGCCAGATGAAGACCACCCTTATGGGCATTTTCGTTATGAAAATGGGGCATCATTAATTTTGGGGATTATTTTATTGATTGTTGGGGTGGGAATGGTGTGGTCTGCCATTGAGAAGCTGCTCAATCCTGATTTGATCCCTGAAGTTCACATGATTGCATTAGTGGCAGCTTTGATTGCGTTAGTTGCAAAGGAAGGTTTATTCCGTTACATGCTACACGTGGCAAAAAAAGTCAATTCGAGCATGTTGGTTGCAAATGCATGGCATGCACGTTCTGACGCCGCATCTTCTTTGGTCGTAGCGATTGGTATTGTTGGTAACTTATGTGGGCTGCGTATATTCGATCCTCTCGCTGCGATGATTGTAGGGACATTTGTTTTCAGGATGGGCTTTAAATTTACCAACCAATCAATGCAAGATTTAATGGATAAAGGTGCAGATGAAGAGACATTGCAAGAAATTCGTGATGTATTAGATAACATCGATGAATTATCGGGCTACCATGATTTAAAAACCCGTAAATCAGGAGATTTTTTATTAGTTGATGTGCATTTAGAGCTTGATGGAAATATGAGTATCACACAAGGGCATGATATTGCTGTTAATACACGTAAAAAATTGATGAAAAATCCACAGATTTTAGATGTGATGACTCACTTAGATCCCTACGATAAGTACACCAAACATTAATAGAATTGTTACCGATATGTTTTCGAAATAACCGAGCTTTGTCACTTGCTCGGTTATTTTTTTGTCGAATTAAAACAATATCAGCCAATAAGTTATTGCACTCAATAGGCAACCAGTGGAAAATCAATCTGTTGCTGCAAGATGGAACGATTTTTTTGCTGACGCGGAAGGGGCGGTTGAGCAAATGTTAATTTTAACCCCTTCAGCTAAATAGATTACTATCGAATATTGAGGAAAAAATGCGGTTTACTCAAGAACAACGTCATACTATCCGATCGCCAAAAGTTATTGCTCTGACCAATCAAAATGGAATGAAGATTTTACTTACAAGCTTAGGCGCTAGCTGGGTTAGCTGCATATTGCCTTTAGCCAGTGGTAAGCGGGATGTGGTGTTAGGGTCACCCAATATGGGGAAGCAGATGGAGCAAGGTGTCTATCTTGGCGCGACCATCGGACGAGTTGCAAACCGCATTTGTGGCTCACGATTTACGTTAAATGGCCAGCAATACACAGTGTCTAATAATCAAGACAGGCACTGCTTGCATGGTGGAAAAGACAACTTTAGCTATCGAATTTGGGGGATTATTCAACCAAGTCCGTGCAAAGCGGTTTTTTCGTTGACTTCACCTGCGGGCGATCAAGGCTTTCCTGGGGAATTATTGGTTGAGGTAAGCTATGAACTAACGGAAGATAATCAAGTGATTATTGATTATAAATACCAGTCAACGGAAGACTGCCCAGTGAATCTGACGAATCACACTTATTTTAACCTTGCAGGGGAAGATTCGGCTCGAACTGCATTTGAGCATGACCTGCAGATAGCGGCTGATACGTTTTTACCTACCACCGCAGAAGGGCTCCCGACAGGGGAGTGGCGAGATGTGACAGAGACGAACTTTGATTTTCGTACAGGTAAACGCATTGGACGAGATTTTTTACAGGATGATGTACAAGCCGCAGTTGGTGGGTATGATCATACGTTTATCTTCAATAGTGGTATTGCTGATGGCCAGCAAACAGCGGCAATACTAGGCGCGCCTGATGGTGATGTACAGATGAAAATCACCACGACTATGCCTGCAATGCAAGTTTATAGTGGCAATCAATTATTTGCGATTGCAGGAAAAAGCCAAATTTATACGGCATATTCAGGCGTGGCTTTAGAGACACAGTTTCCGCCTGATGCAGTTAATCACCCTGAATGGGGGGAGCTATATACAGGTATTGCGAAAGCGCAGCGGGTTTATACCAGCCAAACGAGCTATCAATTTATTTTCTAATTTATTGATGGACAAAATAAATAACGCCGCAATTTAGCGGCGTTTTCGTATTAAAGATGGATAGAATTTAAATCACAAATAAATCCATATATTCATTTACTGGCATTTTTTCTAGCATAGGTTTATCGAGTGATGCCTGAAGAATACGCAGTTGCTGCGCTTCAGGAAATTGCCTTGCCAAATTAACCCTAAATTTCTTTAATAACAACGGCATCCCTTCTTTGCGTCGGCGTTTATGGCCAACAGGGTATTCTATCACCACTTCTTCTAATACTTGGCCATCATTTAACGTAATGGTTAACCCATTGGAAATCGAACGTTTATCTGGGTCATGGTAGTCAGCGGTAAATTGTGTGTCTTCATGGCAGTGCATTTTGGCACGAAGCACATCAATACGGCTATCTTGTGCAATGTTATCTTCATAATCAGCGGCAGTAAGCCGACCAAAAATTAATGGCACAGCTACCATGTATTGAATGCAATGATCGCGGTCAGCAGGGTTATTGAGTGGACCTTTTTTATCAATAATGCGAATACAGGCTTCATGGGTACGAATTGCAATTGAGGCAATATCATCGGCACTTTTACCTATTGCGGCTAATGCTTGATGAAGCTGAAGTGCCGCTTCGACGGCCGTTTGCGAGTGAAATTCAGCGGGGAAAGAGATTTTAAACAGCACGTTTTCCATGACATAGGAACCATAAGGGCGTTGGAAGTTAAGTGGTTGACCGTTAAATAAAACGTCATAAAACCCCCAAGTTTTGGCGGTCAATGCCGTTGGGTAGCCCATTTCCCCTTTTTGCGCCATCAATGCAAGCCTAACAGCACGGGAAGTTGCATCGCCAGCCGCCCACGATTTTCGTGAGCCTGTATTCGGCGCATGGCGATAAGTCCGTAAACTATGGCCATCAATCCACGCTTGGGAAACGGCATTGAGGATTTGTTCACGGCTCAAACCTAACATCTGTGCGACGACTGCGGTTGAGGCGACTTTGACTAAAATAACATGGTCGAGCCCCACTTTATTAAAGGCATTTTCAAGGGCTATACACCCTTGGATTTCATGCGCTTTAATCATGGCTGTTAATACATCTTTGATGATTAAAGGTTTTTTTCCTTTGGCTAGGTTTTCCCGAGACAACCAATCCGCAGTAGCAAGAATGCCACCTAAGTTATCTGAAGGGTGGCCCCACTCAGCAGCAAGCCAAGTGTCGTTAAAATCAAGCCAGCGGCACATTGTACCAATATTAAAGGCGCCTTGAATGGGGTCTAACTGAAATTGTGTGCCCGGAATTTTAGTGCCATTAGGGACGATGGTTCCTGGGACTATTGGGCCTAACAGTTTTTTACAAGCAGGGTATTCTAACGATTCCATGCCACAGCCTAATGTATCAAGCAGGCAATGATAAGCGGTATCGTAAGCTAGCTCAGAAACAATGGGGTAATCCATTACATAATCAACAATGTCACTGATCACGCTATCAAATTCAACTTTATGAGAACTCACGGTTTGTGTTGTCATTATTTTACCTTTATTAACGCTGTTCTATCGGAATGAATAACTGATTCTCTGGCCCAATATAATTGGCAGATGGACGAATAATTTTATTGTCTTGTCGCTGTTCGATAATATGGGCAGACCAACCGGCAGTCCGCGCCATGACAAAGAGTGGTGTAAACATAGCAGTCGGTACGCCCATTAAGTGATAGGCCACTGCGGAGAACCAATCTAAATTAGGGAACATACCTTTTTCACGTTTCATTACCGTTTCGATACGGTCGGCGATGCTGTATAAATGGCGATTCAAGTTTTGCTCTGATAGCTGCAGTGCTACGGATTTAATGATGGGATGGCGTGGATCGGCAAGGGTATAAACGGGGTGACCAAAGCCAATGATGACCTCTTTATTATGAATACGAGCAATGATATCTTGCTCCGCTTCATCCATTGAAGCATAGCGTTGCTGAATTTCTAGTGAAACTTCATTTGCCCCACCATGTTTTGGCCCCCGTAAAGCGGCTATTGCTCCTGTCATTGCTGAGTAAAAATCTGTTCCCGTACCTGCAATGACGCGAGCGGCAAATGTTGAAGCATTAAATTCATGTTCTGCATATAAAATTGCGGCAATATGCATGAATTTTTCCCACTGAGCAGGCGGTTTTTTGCCATGCAGTAAATGCAAAAAATGTGCGCCAATTGAGTCGTCATCGGTTTGTGTTTCGATGCGGCGACCATGATGGCTGAAGTGGTACCAGTACAGCAGCATTGAACCTAATGAGGCTAACAACCGGTCGGCAATATCTTTAGCGCCTGAAAATGGGTGAGCGTCTTTTTCGGGAAGCACGCAACCCATCATCGAAACCCCTGTGCGCATGACATCCATAGGATGTGCATTGGCGGGAATGGATTCTAAAGTTTGTTTCACACTCGCAGGTAACCCACGATAGGATTGCAGTTTTTCTTTATAAGCGGTGAGTTCGGTTTGCGTGGGAAGTTTATCGTGTATCAATAAATGTGCAACTTCTTCAAACTCACACTGTGTGGCTAAATCATGGATGTCAAACCCACGATAATGCAGGTCATTTCCATTGCGCCCTACGGTACACAGTGCCGTATTTCCCGCAGAAACGCCCGAAAGTGCAACGGATTTTTTGGGTTTAAATTGTGGTGTTTCAGTGCTACTAAGTTGTTCATTCATCGTAATTTCCTTGTAAGGGATTGAGGAGACTCAACTTGGTGCTGCCTACGTGCTTATCACTTTTTTTGCGAAAATAGAGTGTCCAATCTTTGTTCATAATCGTAGTAATGAATGCTTTGATATAGTTCATCACGTGTTTGCATCAATGGAACGACACTTTTTTGCGTACCTTCATGGCGTATCGCAGCATAGACCTGCTCTGCGGCCTTATTCATTGCTCGAAAGGCTGACAATGGATAAAGTGCAATTGCGATACCGACGCTGCGAAGTTCATCTAAGGTAAACAATGGGGTTTGGCCAAATTCGGTGAGATTCGCGAGAACAGGGGCGGGGGTATTTTGGGTAAACTGTTGATACATAGACAACTCGGTAATTGCTTCAGGGAATAACATGTCCGCGCCTGCTTCAAGGTAGGCTTGAGCTCGTTCAAGTGCTGCATCAAGGCCTTCGACGGCGAGCGCATCTGTGCGAGCCATAATCACAAAGCTGTCATCAGTACGGGCATCGACCGCGGCTTTGATCCTATCCACCATTTCTTGTGTCGATACGATTTCTTTATTTGGGCGATGACCGCAACGTTTCGCACCGACCTGATCCTCAAGGTGTAAGCCTGCCGCGCCTGCTTTACAAAATGACTTGACGGTGCGAGCGACATTAAAGGCGGATGGGCCAAAACCAATATCGGCATCGACCATCAGGGGTAAATCACAAACATCAGTAATACGGCGAATATCAATCAACACATCATCTAGGGTAGAAATCCCTAAATCAGGCATGCCTAACGACCCCGCGGCGACGCCGCCACCGGATAAATAAATGGCTTTGTAGCCAGCTTGTTGAGCAAGAAGGGCGTGGTTGGCGTTGATAGTTCCCACTAACTGAAGAGGGGACTCTTGGGCGACTGCATTGCGGAATTTTTGTCCAGCAGGAATAGATGACATAACAGCCTCTCGAATGTTAATGAATTGTTTTTTATTTAAGGTAACTATAGTCATATAGCAATTGCCATGCCAACTAGTTCAGGTGTCAATGTTAATAATAAAACGTTAAAAATTAGCGGGTTAAAAAAATATAGATTTGTGATAAGACAAACAAATTTATCATTTGTGATTAGCGTGTTTCATTGAAACAGACTAGTGTTAACTGAAACGCATTTTGAAACATAATTTTAAGCATAATAGAGAGGCCGCGAAGCAGATGGAAAAACCGATTATTTGGACTGTGTCTGTTTCGCGGTTATTCACACTTTTTCGTGATATCAGTCCTGAGTTTAGTGAGCAAGCCGAAATTACACCGTTGAATTTGGGGTTTGAACAAGCGGTAGACATAGTACGAGAAAGGCTAAAAGAGGGACATTGTGATGCGATTATTAGCGCTGGCTCTAACGGTGCTTATCTCAAAAGCCATGTTTCTGTACCTGTGATTATCGTTAATATCAACGGGTTTGATGTCATGCAGGCACTCGCTAAAGCACGAGAAATCAGTGATAAGGTCGGCATTATTAATTATAAAAATACCATTGCATCATTAACTGATTTTCAGCAGCGTTTTGCATTGCAAATTGAACAACGCAGTTATGTCACGGCAGAAGATGCGAGAGCGCAGCTTAAGGCCTTGAAAGCGATGGGGATCACCGTGGTTGTTGGCGCGGGGTTGATTATGGATTTGGCGGATGAAATGGGAATGACAGGAATTTTTGTTTATTCAACTCAAACCATACGCCAGGCCTTTTCTGATGCCATTGAGTTAAGCCGTATGTCTCATCGCAATCGCCATTCATCAGAAAAGTATGTCCCAGTCACACCACCAAGAGTCCGCTATACAATCAATGACTTAATTGGTTCATCATTATCGATGGAGCGGGTAAGGCAGACGATTATGTTATATGCGAGATCCGATGCTACGGTGTTGATCCAAGGTGCAAGCGGAACAGGGAAAGAAATGGTTGCGCAAGCGATTCACCACGAATTTACCTTATTTAATCAACACAAACGCAGTAAGCAGCAAATGCCGTTTGTGGCGGTTAATTGTGGTGCGATCCCTGAAACATTATTAGAAGCAGAATTATTTGGTTATGAAGAAGGTGCGTTTACGGGATCTCGGCGTGGTGGAAGAGCGGGTTTGTTCGAATTAGCCCACGGTGGCACGCTATTTTTAGATGAGATTGGTGAAATGCCACTAGTGTTGCAAACAAGGCTTTTACGCGTATTAGAAGAGAAATCTGTGGTGCGAATTGGCGGCTATAAACCTTTACAAGTCCATGTTCGTGTGATTTGCGCAACTCATTGCCATTTAGACGATTGGGTGAAGAATGGGCATTTTAGGGCTGATCTTTTCTATCGTTTAGGGGTACTTCGAATGCAAGTTCCTGCACTTAATGAACGTGGAGAGGATATTTTTGTTCTCGCTGAGCGACTTTTAAAACTGGCTTTTGCGGGATTAGTACTGCCGCTCCCCGCATTTCGCGTACAGCAACTTTTAAGCTGCCGTCATTTTTTTCTACATTATGCGTGGCCAGGGAATGTGCGTGAACTGCGAAATTTAATGGAGCGGGTTGCGCTTTATTGCAGTGCATACCCAGAAAAGGCGATTACGGAGGAAATGCTGACAAGTTTATCCCCAGAGCGCCAGTGGGGAGCAAATGACCATGAAGCTACTATAGATAGAAGGGAGGGATCATTGACTGAGGTGATGGCGAGGTTTAATGGTGACCGTAAAGCGGTAGCGCAGTATTTAGGGATTAGTAGAACAACACTTTGGCGGCGTCTTTCTTCATTAGAATAAACTTAGCAGATAAACCACGATGAAAATAACCATTAAATGGTATGTGCTATTACGTATTTTTGATTAAAAAAGAAATAAATTAATGAAAGCACAAATTTAATTATTTATTTGTTCCATTAGCCAGAAAGGCCTTTTGCACCCAATAAAATGGCAAGATAAAAATAATAAATAAATTATTTTGCCATTGAGCACTTTTAGGATACTCGGTATATGACTTAAGTTGTATCAAATCGTAACAAGAAAATGAAAGGGTGCTTATCTATACTGCATTGATTTTTAACTTTTTTATGTATTTTTATTGTGATTATTGATCTAAACCTCCCTTCGGAAAAAACGTGATTTTTCTCACATAAATTATTTTACTAGTCACCATTAGATTTTCTCATTTTAACTTACTGATTGAACGTTCTATATTGCGCTCAAATCAGTCTTATTTTTATATTTTACTACTGCACTAATCGCCGAAATGTGTTCCTTTTTTGGGGAGCGAAGCCTTGTCGTATTCTACGATGTAGTTGCAGCGCATATTATTTATTTTTATTTGTTGGAGAGTGGGGCGTGAATCAGTCCACTACTATCATGCGCAAACGCGATAATGCATTCGTTCCTGTTGCAGGGTTAACGATTTTTGCTATTGCATCGGGTTATTTAATGAGCCTAATCCCATTATCAATGGGGAGCTTCGGAATTGATACGCAGTATGCAGGCTGGTTAGCAAGTGCCTACTATATTGGTTTATTAATTGGTTCGATGTTAATTGAACCTGTGATCGCCAAAATTGGCCATCGCTTTGCCTTTATCGGCTTTTTATTAATGCTAGCTGCTACGGTTGTGGTGTTGCCATGGGCGCCTTCTATTGAAGCTTGGCTACCAAACCGTTTAGTTGCAGGTATCGCGGTTGCAGGTATCTTTGTTGTGGTTGAATCTTGGTTGCTGATTGGTGACAGCCCGAAAGAGCGAGCTAAGCGTTTAAGCTTTTATATGACATCATTGTATGGCGGTACAACGTTAGGGCAACTCGCGATTGGCGTGATTGGGACCCAAGGTGCCTATCCCTTTATGGTTGTATTGGGTTTATTGTTATTAGCTGTAATGCCGCCTTTATTAGTTCGCCAAGGGCAGCCAGATAGCGGGTCACATCAAAAATTATCACTGAAAAAAATTGCGCGATTAAGTAAACCTGCAATTATCGGCTGTATGGTTTCAGGTATCACCATGGGTACGATTTATGGGTTGATGCCACTATCATTGAAGAAAGACCAATTTACGACTGACCAAGTAGGGGTGTTAATGGCCTCTATTATTTTAGGTGGGATGTTGATTCAGCCTGTTGTCAGCAAGTTATCTATCCTGATGAGCAAAACCTTGTTATTAGCGATGGTTTCTCTGTTAGGGGTATTCGCGATGGGGGTTATTTATATCTCTAGCGACTACTTAGTGATGATTGTTGCGTTAGCCTTATTAGGAATGTCTTCATTTGCGTTATACCCGATTGCTATCACTTTAGCGTGCGACAGCTTGGATTCATCCTACATTGTTGCAGCGACACAAGTGATGTTATTTAGCTATAGCATTGGTTCTGCAATGGGCCCTATCGCAGCAGGTACGCTGTTAAGCCAGCACAATGGTTTAGTGGATTTCTTCTTTATTGTGTTGCTCGTGACCGCAATTTATATGTTAATAGCAAGCTTACGTCGTAAAGCGAGCGTGCTGGCGAATTAACGGTTTGAGTTAAAATAGTTTATGAAGGCTCTGTGATTTCACAGAGCCTTTTTTCTGCATGTTACTTTTTCTTATTCGCTGAGATTGTTGATAAGGCGCCTTCGAGTGGCATATAGCCTGCAGATTGGGTAATGCGTTGCTCCCAATGCTCCCCTAATTTGAAGTCCCACGATAGTGGGGATATTTCTGTTCTACCTGCGTTAGGTGCAAAGGTCAGTTCGCTAAAATACAAGGTATGTTCATCAGACATCAAAAAGTCAGCACGGCAATAATCGAACGGCGTGACGAGGATTTCAGCCAAGCGCAGCATTTCTTTAAACATGGGGGGCTCAGGTACTGGCTCTAACATATTTGGGTAGCCAAAAGTCACCGGTTGCAATTGCCAATTAACATCATAGATGTTGATAAACTCTTCACCTGATTCATCAGTGTAATCTATTTCTGCATAGACAGGTTTACCTGAAAAACAATGTATACGGCAGGTTTCAGGAACGAGTTTTCTATTTTTATTGGCGAACAAATCAATATATTGTTCACAAATAATTTGAGGTGAAATATTTTTATAATGACGTTCGCGAGTAATGTAATAAAGATTTTTTATTAAGTGAAATGACAATTTATTTTTAGCATGTTGCCAATTAAATTTGGCTTTGTTTCGACAGATTACACTGCTGCCGCTGTCATGATTACATTTGAGTACAAATTGCTCGGGAAGCGCACCGATATCAATTTCATCAACATTACGATAAGTGGCTAAAATAGGGACTAAATACTCTTCGCCAATGGTTCGGCTAATGTAGCCTCTGACG
Source organism: Providencia sp. R33 (assembly GCF_019343475.1). Classification (NCBI taxonomy): domain Bacteria; kingdom Pseudomonadati; phylum Pseudomonadota; class Gammaproteobacteria; order Enterobacterales; family Morganellaceae; genus Providencia; species Providencia sp. R33. The sequence goes on from NZ_CP072453.1 coordinate 626,721, forward strand.
GCGAGTTTATCAGCAAGTTGTGTATACAGCGGGTTTTTATCACGCAGCATTCTAAAATTCACCTTTTCATTGAAGCTTTTAGGTGTTTTAAAATCAGGGCGATAATTTAGTTTTTTAGTAAATTTATTAGCAAGATAAAGCTTATCACTGATAATAAATGTACGTAGTTTTTTTATAATGTACTCTGCTTTTTTCATGCGAGTGTCAACCATTCTATAAAATGTAGTGTGTAGTTTAGAAATATTATTTTTATGTATGGATTATATTTTGAATAACTTAAATGGAATATCAATAGGTGCAATAGTGAATTTAATAATTCCTTAATAAATAAAAAGTAAACAGAACATAAATAAGACGTGAATTAATAGATATCATGCTCTTTTTGTTTAAATTTATATCAATAATATAATCAATCGTTTTAATTATTCGTCAAAAGTAATGTGGGTATTATTTTTATAAAGCCTACCATATCGCTAGGCAATAAACCTTAAGGGTTTATTTATAAAAGTGATGGGTATTTGAATAATTAGTTCATTGAGTAACTATTTAAATACAAACATTACTTCACTGTATTTACACGGTATAGCATACAGTGAAGTTGCATTTAGCGTGGTTTTTCGCCCATCTTTTTTAAGAAACGGATTTGCGCTGCGACCAATTCGTTATAACGAATACAGCGGTAAGGCATGTTATGTTGCGTTGCCAATTCCCCTAAAATTCTCGCCAAAGCAGGGTAGTGACGGTGGTGCCAATTGGGGAAAAGGTGATGGGTAAGATGATAATTAAGCCCGCCAGTTAAACGCCATAGACAATGTGGCGTTGGTATCCAATCGCAAGCAGTGACAAAATTATGATGGTACCAACCATGTTTAATTTGCTTATTATTTGGAGCAGTAAAAAATTCAGTTTCAGCCCAATGGGTCCCTAAAAGTAAATAAATAACAAAAATAGATGCAATCATTTGGCTCAAAATATAAGTGACAAAAATAGCGGTTAAGCTTATTCCATGCTCATGTGCAAAAAATAAAGGTAAACCTAGCATCAGCAATAAATGGCCAATTTTGCTGGCAATAAAAAGTGCCCAGCCTTTTTTTCCTGTTAAGACCTTTTTATCTTTTAGGCGTGTTTTCCCCGTTCTATCCGACCAGTCAAAAACCAGCGCAATCCAGGTTAAAGAAAAAGAGGCAATAAATGGCCAGTAGATATGTTGGTACTTCATAAAAGGTCGCCACTTTTGAAAAGGTGTTTGGCGAAAGATGCCATTTTCTTCTGTATCTAAGTCGTAATCTTCAATATTGGCAAAATGGTGGTGATAGTGAACATGGCGAGTTCGCCAAAATTCAGGCTCTAATCCTAAAGGTAAGGTGACTAAGCGGCCAAACACTCGGTTTTTCCAGCTATTTTTAAATAAGGTATTATGACAAGCATCGTGTTGCCCGATCACATTGAGGAACATAATGATTAGGACAAAAACAAAATAGGATAAACTGTAGGTTAATACGGATGAGGTAAACAGCGTCGGAAGATAACACAATATTGCGATAGCAAATAAAGTGATTATCACAATAATATCGGTTTTGCTTGCATATACATGATCTTGCTTATTTTGCAGATAATTTTGGCTGGCTTGCTTTAACGCTGCATGAAAATGTTGTTCGTCAGCATTGGAAAATGTCAGTTCAAATTTAGTCGTGAGCATCGTTGTTCTCTTTGGCATTACCGATGCTAAGAGTATATCGTCACTGATTAATAGGCAGCAAAATATATATGAGAACAAGATGTAATTTAGACTTATTCCTATAGGTTTAAATAAATACAAATAAAATGGATTTTTTATTTTTATAATTAAATGGATTTTTGCAAATTGTGCTTAATATATTTTTTAATAATCAAGCTAACTGTTTAATTTAATTGAAGTAATTGGATTGATGATTTAGGTGGTGAAAGTAGTTATTTTGAGATTTTAAATGAAAAATGCCTACGTCCATGTAGAGAAAAGTCCTTGTAAATAAGGTAACAAGGAAAATTATGTCTGTCTGTAATAAATTATCATAAAAAGTGTTTAGAACTGTTTAACTTGTTAACTATAAATATAAGTTATCATTTATCCTACTTTGGGATACGATTATTTTAGAGTTATTCCTTGGCTTAAGCCAAATTAAGAGCTTGCTTATATCAATAAAATATAAAAGTGATGAAATAGACGAAATTTAATTTATTTTTATATTTGGAGAATTAAATGAAAAAGATAATGCTAATTATTTTATCAACACTGTTTATTCCATTATCTTCTCAAGCGGGCTCTAATTACTATGGTTGTGATAATAAAATTTACCAACTTGAAAAACAGTTAAAATATGCAAAAGCGCATGGAAACCGTCATCGAGTCGCAGGGTTACAACGTGCTATTTCGAATGTGCAAAACCGTTGTTATGACCACTATTCTGGAGCTACAGGCCCAACAAAACTGAACAGTAAATATTACTCAGATGAAAGCCGTCAGTTAGAACGTGAAATTGATGCGCTACGCTATGAAATCAAGCGGTTAGAATCGTTAAAAAGTTAATGTTTTAATTCAAATAAAGTAGAAAGCCTAATTAGTGGCTTGCTACTTTATTTTTGCCCTTACTCATACTGTAATTTCCCTCCTGATGTTTTCTTTTCTTAAAAAATAAAAATAGAAAAATTTCATAGGCTTGTTGATGTGTGTGGTTGTAGCGCTGACTTTTATCTTTATTTCCAGTTTTATTGCGGTATTATGAGATTATATGCGGCTTTTTGCAAGGTTTTGCGGTTATGCACAAACAAGCACGACAGAATTATATTATTGAAATAATAGCAAAAAATGGCCAGGTGAGTGTTGCGGACTTATCTAATCAGTTGCACGTATCTACGGATACTATCCGCCGTGATTTAACGGAATTAGAAAACCAAGGGCTGGCACAAAAAAACCATGGTGGTGCTGTGGGGTTCAATGTGCCAGTTATGAGCCGTCGAGGGCGCAATATTTTATTGCCTGAGGTTAAAAAACAATTAGGGCAACAGGTTGCTAAGTTGATCCCGAAGAGTTCAACACTTTTCCTTGATTCGGGCAGTACGGTTATGGCTGTTGCTAGCTTTATTCAAGGTCCAATGAAAATCATCACCACATCCTTAGATATTGCTGTGCATTTTAGTGAACGTGCGGATATCCAATTGATCTTATTAGGTGGGGAGTGGGACTCAGAGCAGCGCTTGTTTGCAGGAAGTGGCACACTATCCATATTGGCACGATACCGAGCAGATATTGCTATATTAGGGGCTTGTGCTTTGCATTCCACTTTGGGATTGAGTGCAACACAAGAAGCAGATTGCGATGTAAAACGTGCCATGATAGCGAATAGCCAAGCACATTGGGTCGTAGCAGACAGCACAAAACTCAATCTATGTCAGCCTTATTTAGTGGCACATTTGGACGAAATTGATCAACTATTTTTAGATTGTCATTGGGATGAACTTAATCCTAGTAGCAAGGTAATTGTAAATTCTCTGAATATTTAACAATGCAGGTAAAATTATGAGCAAAGAAATTAATGTTGCACTGATTGGTTATGGGTTTGTGGGGAAAACATTCCATGCACCTCTAATTCAGTCAGTTGATGGCTTGAACCTTGCTGTTGTGGCTTCCAGTGATGAGGACAAAGTAAAACGTGATATTCCAAATACCACGGTTATTGCATCTCCTGAAGAGGCGATTCTTCGCCCTGATATTGATTTAGTTGTGATAGCTAGCCCAAATTCAACTCATGCACCATTGGCAAAACTGGCAATTGAAGCGGGTAAAAATGTGGTGGTTGACAAGCCATTTACCCTTGATATGCAAGAAGCTAGGGAATTGATTGAACTAGCGAAAGTACATAATGTCTTGCTATCGGTATTTTATAACCGCCGCTGGGATAGTGATTATTTGGCAATAAAAGAAGTCATCGAACAAAAACAGATTGGTGAAATAAAACATTTTGAATCACACATTGACCGCTTTCGCCCTGAAGTGAGAGTACGTTGGCGTGAACAAAACTTGCCAGGCAGTGGTTTATGGTTTGATTTAGGCCCGCATTTAATTGACCAAGCACTGCAACTTTTTGGTTTACCACAATCAGTACAGGGTAACATTGCAACGCTAAGAAATAATGGCCAAATTAATGATTGGGCGCATGTGTTATTAAACTACCCAACTCATAAAGTGATCTTGCATTGCAGCATGTTAGCTGCTGGTGGGTTTACGCGTTTTACTGTACATGGCGATAAAGGCAGTGCAGTAAAATCCCAACCAGATCAACAAGAAAAACAATTGTTACAAGGAATAACGCCGCGAGATAAAGAATGGGGTGTGGATAATGACCCAATGATTTTAATTGATGAGACGTTATCTTCTAAGGCGCAACAAACGCCAAAAGGTGACCAAAGCCAGTATTATGTGAATATTCGTAATGCATTGAAAGATAATGCACAAAACCCAGTAACACCACTGCAGGCGTTAGCAGTTATGGCGGTGTTAGAAGCGGCAGTAAAATCAGCAGAGACTGGCTCTACACAGCCTTTAATGCTAACTGAAAATGAAATAGCGCAATGGCATAATTAATACGTGGGAAATAGCTGCTCTGGAAACGCCATCAGCTATTTTTTATTATTGGATAAGGTGCCAACTGTTAACCAACTATTACCTATAGATTATCAGTTTGATAAGTGAAATAATAAGTTTCATGTCGTTTTACTAAAAATATACTTATTACATTATGGTTATTCGCCCGCATCAGCACTGGTTTTTCCGGTTGTTCGATTGGCACGGTTCCGTGCTGTCAAAAATCACCTTTCGGTTATCCCTTAATATCATGATCTCAATTGTTGCCGTATTAAGTTACCAATGGTACGAACAATTAGGTATTCATTTAACTATCGCGCCTTTTAGTTTATTAGGGATAGCCATCGCTATCTTTTTAGGTTTTCGTAATAACGCATGCTATAGCCGTTTAATTGAAGCAAGAACACTCTGGGCAAATTTGTTGATTAACCAACGCAATATTTTAAGAAATATTAAAGGGTTATTACCAAATGACAAAGCCGCACAAAAAGAATTTGCGCACTTATTGATTGCTTTTGGATGGAGCTTAAAGCATGAGCTAAGAAAAACTAGCCCCATTGTTGATTTATATCGGCTGCTGCCGCGCGCTATTTTTGACGAAGTTATTCGTAGTCCATTCCCAACCAGCCGTATTTTAATGCAGATAGGGCTGAAGGTAGGGGAACTGCGTGATAATAAAGTGATTAGCGACGTATTATTTCAAGCAATCAATAAAGATATTAATGCGTTATCAGACGTTTTAGGTGGCTGTGAACGTATTTCAAATACACCGATACCTTTTGCTTATACTTTGATTTTGCAACGCACTGTGTATTTATTTTGTACGCTATTACCGTTCGCGTTGGTGGTTGATTTACATTATATGACCCCATTTGTTTCGGTATTTATTTCGTATACCTTTTTAGCATGGGACTCATTAGCCGAAGAGTTGGAAGACCCTTTTGGGACATCTGCGAATGATCTACCATTAAATGCGATTTGCAATAGTATCGAGCGAAATGCAATGGACATGCTCGATCTCAAGCCGCTCCCTCCAGTCAATAAACCAGACAAATATTTTAATTTGCTGTAATTCCTAGCGCGATATACCGATAAATGGCAGAACGAAATTCAATGCGTTTTGCCATTCTCTTTATTTATTATTTTTCAAAAATGTAAATCCGATAGGGTAATTCTGTACAGATAATCCTATAGATACTATACTCCCCCTATGTATATGAAGAGGGCTTAACGATGCCACATTCACCAAAAGAAAAGAAAGCGGTATTGACGCGCGTTCGAAAACTTAAAGGGCAGCTATTAGCATTGGAGTCTGCACTCGAGGACGAAGCGGAGTGTGCCGCAATTTTGCAACAAATTGCGGCCATCCGCGGTGCCGTTAATGGGTTAATGGCGGGGGTACTCGAAAGCCATTTGCGCGAAGGGCTTCAAGAGTCTGCCACCACACAGCATCAAAAAGAGTCAGTTGATGATGCTATTTCACTTATTCGCACTTATTTGCGTTAAATAAAAAGGAACAACGATGAAATCACGTGCAGCAGTCGCATTTGGTCCTGGTGAACCACTGAAAATTGTCGAACTCGACGTTATGCCACCTCAAGCTGGAGAAGTTTTAGTTAAAATCAGCCATACGGGTGTTTGCCACACAGATGCATTTACACTTTCAGGGGATGACCCTGAGGGGCTATTCCCTGTTGTGTTAGGCCATGAAGGTGCTGGGGTTGTGGTTGAAGTGGGTGAAGGCGTGACGAGTGTCAGCGTCGGTGACCACGTTATTCCATTGTATACTGCAGAGTGCGGAAAATGCGTTTTCTGTGAGTCAGGCAAAACGAACTTATGTGTGTCTGTCCGTGCAACCCAAGGAAAAGGTGTGATGCCTGATGGAACAACACGTTTTTCCTATAATGGTCAGCCTGTTTATCACTACATGGGCTGCTCAACATTCAGTGAATATACTGTTGTTGCCGAAGTATCGCTCGCTAAAATCAATCCAGAAGCAAAACACGAAGAAGTGTGTTTACTGGGGTGTGGCGTGACGACAGGAATTGGTGCAGTGCATAACACCGCAAAAGTGCAAGAAGGTGATTCTGTTGCAGTGTTTGGCTTGGGTGGTATTGGTTTAGCGGTTATCCAAGGGGCAAGACAAGCCAAAGCGGGGCGCATTATTGCCATTGACACGAACCCGACTAAATTTGAGTTAGCTCGTCAATTTGGTGCGACAGAGTGCTTAAACCCGAAAGACTTTGATAAGCCTATTCAACAAGTATTGATTGAAATGACCGAATGGGGTGTCGATCATACCTTTGAATGTATTGGTAATGTGAATGTCATGCGTGCTGCATTGGAAAGTGCTCACCGTGGTTGGGGGCAATCCATCATTATTGGTGTGGCAGGTGCTGGACAAGAAATTTCAACTCGCCCATTCCAATTGGTGACAGGCCGTTCATGGCGTGGAACTGCATTTGGTGGCGTGAAAGGGCGCAGCCAATTGCCAAAAATGGTTGAAGATGCCATGAAAGGGGATATTGATCTGGCGCCATTTGTGACTCACACATTGCCGCTTGATAGCATTAATGAGGCTTTTGATTTAATGCATGAAGGCAAATCAATCCGTACCGTCATTCATTACGAATAAGGAGCTATTGATGGAGAGAATTGAGCGCCACGCTTGCTTTGGTGGCTGGCAGGATGTTTATCAACATCAATCAACGGTGTTAGGCTGTGAAATGAAATTTGCTGCTTATTTACCGCCACAGGCTCAAACGCAGTCTTGCCCTGTGATTTATTGGTTGTCAGGGCTGACATGTAACGAGCAAAACTTCATCACGAAAGCAGCAGCTCAGCAATTTGCCGCAGAACATGGTGTGGTTCTTATTGCGCCAGATACCAGCCCAAGGGGCGAAGGTGTGGCAGATGATACTGCCTATGACTTGGGGCAAGGGGCTGGTTTTTACGTCAATGCATCCCAAGAACCTTGGAAACGTCATTATCAAATGTATGATTATATCGTTTCAGAGTTACCCGCTTTAGTGGAAAGCCATTTACCTGTGACGGATAAACGCGCGATTTCCGGGCATTCTATGGGGGGGCATGGGGCGCTAATGATTGGTTTACGTAACCCTGAGCGCTATTGTAGCTTGTCTGCATTTGCACCGATTATTGCGCCTTCACAGGTACCTTGGGGGCAAAAAGCCTTTACTGCGTACTTGGGAGATGACACAGCAAAATGGCATCAATATGATACTGTTGAGTTACTTGGCAAAGCGGCAACAACCCTGCCAATACTTGTCGATGTAGGCCTTGCAGATCCCTTTTACCATGAGCAATTAAAGCCAGAGCTGTTAGCAACGGTCTGTGAACAAAAGCAATTTGATTGCACATTGCTTTTGCGTGATGGCTACGACCATAGCTACTATTTTATTAGCAGCTTTATTGGCGAACATATTGCTTTTCACGCACGTCATTTAAAACAGGTGTAATAAATATAGAAGGGTAGGATTATAAATAATTTTACCCTTCTATTATCCTCTTGTTATAGTTCGCATAAATATATTTTTGTTATTCATTATCATGATTTAAAAGCTTACTCACAGCTTTAATCGCGCTAATCGCAACATCCCTATTTGGGTCATTGCACAGTTCTAACAAACGACCCATGGTATTCATTTGCTTTATTGGTAACTTGCAATCACCAAGCGCTGAAATTGCCGCTATTTTGACATCGTCATTTTTTCGATTGGTTAAATCGAGCAGTGTGTTGATGACTTGTTTATCCATTATCCATCCTACGAAATTATGTTATAAAAAATGAACTAGTTAAATATACTGATATTTAATATATATTAGCATTTAAGTTCAATAATATTGATATTATCAAAATATTTAATCTAAAAATATAAAAAAAAGCGGATGGAATGAAAAGAGATATAATTTATTGGTTTTAATCATAAAAATGATTGAATGCCCGAGGGTATGCCTACCTGGATTTCGGGTGTGGTAAGAATAAATCGGGATTTACGGGAGAAAGATGAGTGAGAATATTATTTGATTAGTTAACGAATTAACTTAATCGAAGGCTAAGGTTTTTATTCAAAATGCTCAGATAATTTACTTAATGCTTTAATCGCAGATACAGCCACATCTTTATTTGGGTCTTTGCATAAATCAAGAAGACGATGAATCGCAATTTGTTGTTCAACAGTTGCACGGTAATCCCCTAACGCCGAAATGGCAGCAATTTTTACGTCATCATTGCCACGATGCGTCAATTCAATCAATGTTTGGATAATATTACTTTCCATTTTCTGCCTTATTAGCCCATTTGTGTGTTTAGGCGTATTCTAGGGGAAAATTCTTAATATTTATCTTCAAATTTCAAATCGCTATCAATAGATTGTATTAATTTCACGCCTTTTTAGAGAGGTAAATGAACAATTGAGTTATCGTTTACACTTGAGCATAACAAGATGATTATAAAATGAATAGTTTAAGAAAAACAAAAGAATAGAGCAATTTATAGTGAGGGGGAGATAAAGGCACGTTGTTAATGTGCCCTTAGTCGTTACAACAGAATAAAACCATTAATGGCGCAAATAGATATGAGGTGTATCATTTTCAGGATGTTTGCTTACCCCTAAGTCGGCTTGGTACCAACGAGTGAGATTTTCTGTTGTTAATACTTCCGTTGGCGTACCACTGGCGACTAACTCCCCTTCGTGAATTAAATAAACACGATCGGCGTATAACGCGGTTAGGTTTAAATCATGTAGCACACAGCACACGCCAATAGGGCGTTCGCGGGTTAGTTGGTGCAGTAGACGTAAGCTATGTTGCTGGTGGTATAAATCCAGAGCCGACGTAGGTTCATCTAAAAATAAACAGGCGCCTTGGCTTGTGGGCTGCCATAACTGTGCCAACACACGTGCTAATTGAACGCGTTGTTGTTCACCGCCAGAAAGCTGCCGATAATCGCGGTGGCGCAACACTTGGCAATGGGTTAGGGATAACGCCTCTTCAATAGCAATTTGCTTGTGTTCGGAACCATAAGGGGTACGCCCCATGGCCACGACATCTTCAACAGTGAATGCAAATTGCAAATTGCTATGTTGCTTCATTACCGCACGTTTGCGAGCTAGCTCATTGCCTTGCCACTCTTTTAACGAGCGCCCCTCTAATAGGCAAACACCTTGTGTAGGTGTTGTATAGCCAGTTAACAGTTTTAATAGGCTGGATTTCCCTGCACCATTGGGGCCAATAATGACTACCATTTCATGCTGTTTTATCGAAAGGCTTATATTGTTAATCAATGCCTTATCGTCGATTTGATAAGTCAGGCTCTGTGCCTCTAATAAAATAGATTTATCTTGCATCGTCTAAATTCTCCCCGCAGGTTGGCGTAAAATTAGCCATAAGAAGTATGGCCCACCAATCAGCCCAGTGAGCAGACCAACAGGGATTTCAGCAGGGGCGACTGCGGTACGGGCAATGGTGTCGGCGATTAACAATAGCGCAGCACCGACAATGGCTGACCCCGGTATTAACCAACGGTGGTCGGGGCCTAATGTCATACGGATTAAGTGTGGAACCACTAACCCAACAAAGCCAATCACGCCACTCATTGCTACCGCACATCCGACTAATAAGGCACTGAGAAACAGCAAAACAAATTTCGCCCGTTCAACATTCAAACCTAGGTAGTGAGCATCTTCATCCCCTAACTGGAGGATATTGAGCTTATTTCCCTGCCATAAACACACTAGGGTGACAGGTAAAATGACCGTAGCGGCAATGGCTAACGACGTCCAATCCACATTCCCCAACGTGCCCATCATCCAGAGACTAAAGGTTCGAAGTTGCTGGTCATTACTGATATAACTCAGCACACCGATAAACGACATACACAGTGCATTAATTGCGATGCCTGCGAGTAGTAAGCGTGCCAAGTTGCCGCTGGATGAACGGTTTAAACTAAAAATAATTAACGAAACAATTAAGCTGCCAATAAAAGCCGCCGCGATATGGCCATAGTTTTGCATTACCGCTGGTAATGAAAAAGATAAAACGATAAAAGCGGCAACGGCTAATGCCGCACCACTACTGATGCCTAGCAAACTGGGATCCGCGAGTGGATTACGAAAAAGCCCTTGCATAATGGCGCCAGACACAGCCAGTGCTAGCCCCACTAAAATGGCAATTAAGACTCGCGGTAAACGAATGTTTAGCCAAATTTGCCAGTCAGGATCGGTGGCAGAAGCTTGCCACAGTGTACTGAATGAAAAGTTTATCGGCCCTGCGTTAGATGCAATAAACGTCAGGCCACAAAGCACGAACAATAAAATTAGAATAACAAATAAAGGGCGCTTAAAACGGATCATTGGGACTTCTCTAATGCCTCACGTAGTTGTTGCATGACTTTTGGTGTGCCTAAACTAAACGTTAGCATGCCCACATCATCAACGACGGCGAGTGCTTTATTTTTCCCCGCAGGCGTCATAGCAATACCGGGTAAGTTCCACACGCGATCAACGCCACCTAATGATTTAATACCTTCTTCGGTGAAGACAATTAAGTCAGGTTGGCTAGACAATAAGCCTTCTGAGGAAAGCGGGCGATAGCTATCAAAATTGGCCATCGCATTTTTCGCACCAATTGCTGTTATCATGCTATCCACCGCCGTTTTTTTCCCCGCTGCTAAGGGGAGAACACCACCATGGCTCATGATAAACAACACTTTTTTATCAATCGGTGCCGTGTTGACTTGGCTAAGCGATTGATTGAATTTATCCACCAATTGCTTGCCTTGCTCAGGCTTGCCAACCGCAGCGGCAATGGTGGTGATTTTTTCTGGAATGGCTTCTAAACTCGGTTTCCCTGTCACTTTGATGACTTTAACGCCGCTTTTTTCTATTTGCGTTAACGCCATGGACGGTTTTGCTAATTCACTGGCGAGCACCAAGGTTGGGCGCATTGAAAGCACGCCTTCAGCGTTAAGCATTCGCATATACCCAACGTCAGGCAGCTTGGTCGCTTGCTCTGGGTGCAGGCTGGTACTGTCGCGGGCAACAAGTTGGTCTTGTGCACCAAGTTCATAAACTATCTCTGTCACATCACCACCGAGGGTGACAATGCGCTGCGCAGCATAAGAACTGAACGAGACAAACAGGACTGATAAGGTTAGAAGCCATTGTTTCATAATAAATTACCTAAATTTTAAATGCGGGGTAACGCAGTGACTTGCTGGCGCCATTGTTCTTGCTCTGGCGTACCTTCAGTGCGCTGACCGTACATTTGTGCGATTTGATTCCCTTCAATATCGAAAACTTCAAGGCTAGTCACAAAGCCATCTTGCGTTGGTTTGCGTGTTACCCAGCACTCATGAATGCCGTTTTCAATCATGTGTAAGGTAAAATCAGGATTGAAAATGTTGAGCCATTTCAAGTCTGAACCTTCACTCTGATATGGCATGATTTTTTTGATTTCACCAGTGAAAATTTGCACACATCCACGGTTGCCCACAAAAATCATGATTTCGTTCTGGTCATTGAACGCAGTATTAATCAGCTGATTGAAGGAATCGGTCGGCACTTTCCAAGCTAAATCATCACTCACGGCGGCGAAAACTTGCTGGCGGCTCAAGTTATTCTTTTTCAATAAAACAAAAAATTGGTGCACATCTGTCATGTTGCGCCATTCTTGTTCTAATTGTTGTTTTAGCTCATCGCTAACGGGTTGGTTAGTAAATGGCGTAGCGGGTACATGGGTTAATTCACTGTTATCTTGCGTCGCATACTTCTCAATCAGTGCTTGCCATGCCGCCATATCAGTTTCATCTGTGGTGTAGACTTTATGCAGTGCATCACCTTGTTTATCAAAGAATTGGATACTGTGGCGCTCACCGTGTTTGGTGTCTTCTGTCAGGGCGAAAATCGCATCCCAATGGGAAAAAAACATACGTAAATCAAGGGCGCGAGGGTTTAAAATCAAACCACCGTGAGGGCTGAATGTCGCATTGTCATAACGACCTACTTGCTCATGCACCACGTATTCGTTGCGGGTAATGGCTTTGACTTGGCCAACTGCGGCTAATTCAGTCAATAACGTTGGCGCGTCAACCTCTAAACGCACGGCGTTATCATGACCCACGCGGCTGTGCAGCAACTGGGCTTCAGAAATATTTAGGTAAGCGGCAAGATCACGAGCGTATTTGGCTTTGTTATCTGCTTTGGCTTGTTGGTAACGCTCAAAAATGGTTGGATTCACATTTATCTCCTTAATATTATTATGAATTACCACTGGAAGCTGACCAGTAGCTTGGCATTACGTCCATCTTGAGGAATGCCCTGTGATGAGTAATATTCTTTGTCGAAGGCATTGCCTAACACCACGCTGGTGCCTAAACCTTTGAGTTCGCCGTCACCTTTGTAGCTAACGTAGAAATCATGGACGGCATAGCCAGCTTGTTGTTTAGCTTCAGAGGCCTTATTGAAGTCGGTATGGCGGGTAAATTCCCCTAACCAGCCCACGGAAAAACCGCTATTAGCAACAGGAATTGACAGGTTACTGGTTAATGACTCTGGTTTGATTGACGTAATTGATTTACCGTTATACTCGTTCTTACCTGTTGTACGGTTGTAGGCTAAATTCCAGGTGAAATAATCTGTTTTATAATCCAGTGATGCATCTACACCCCAAATTTTGGCGCGTTTATCATTGATTGACATGGTGTAATTATTTTCTGGATTTCTAAAATCAGGCTTAGGTGTGACATAAGTATTGATATAATCCTTGGCTTTTGTGTCAAAGTAGCTGGCTTTAAATTGCAGGTTATCCCTTTCCATCAATAAGTCGTCAAAACGTAAGCCAAAGCCGTATTCAGCGGTGCGTGTTGATTCGGGTTTTAGATTTGGATTTGGCCGCCATTTATTCGCAATTGGCCCGATACGAAAGTGTGTTTCATCGTTATACATTTCCATCATTGTCGGCGCACGGAAGGCTTCAGAGTAGGATGCAAATAGCATGGACCAATCTGTTGGTGTAATACTTATCGCACCTTTCGATGACCATTTATCTGCTTTAACGTCCTCATTGCCTTTTGCTTTCGCTTTATAGTGGTCATAACGTGTACCCACAATAAATGACACGGGTAAATCTTTTAGGGCAATTTCGTCTTGTAAGAATCCAGAAGCAAAGGTGATATCCGCATCAGGGAATTGGGTTGTGTTTGCGTAAGGGGTTTGCTTTTGCTTATAAGCTTCGCTGCCGTAGGTGAAGTTATGAGCCGCCAGCGGTAAATCATAAACATTAGAGCGGTTATCAGCTTTTAAACCGTAAGTTTTTTGCGTGCGGCCTTCATAAGGGGTTCCTTTACCTTTAGCCGTAATATTTACCTCGGAATAATAAGGAGTGACTTTTAGGTTTAACCAATCTTGTGATGAAGGATTGAGCTGATAAGTCGCTTGGGCATCACGTTGGCGAGTAGTGCGGTTAACTTGTAGGTTATCTTTACCGACATTCAATTTCTGTGGGTTTTTAGGTTCATGAGCGTCGTTATTATAGTAACGAACTTGACCCGCAAGCTTCTGTGCATCATCTATTTGCCATGTGCCTTTGGCAAGTAGGTTAGCAATGGTTTCTTTGTTATCCATGTCATCGCCATTACTGAGGCGAATATCACCCACTTCTTTTGTTACAAAGCTGAAAACCCCATCAAGGTTATCGGTGCGCCCAAACGTTGTGCCACCAAAACCAAAGCTATGGTCGCCTGTCGCGGCTTGGGAAAAGACGCGAAAACCGTGATTTTGCCCATCACGTAACAAGTCTTTTGCATCAGCAGTTTCCCACGCAATCACCCCCCCCATTGCACCGCTACCATAAAGCAGGGCGGATGGACCACGAACGATTTCCACTTGCTTGATCAGGGCAGGGTCAATAAATGTGCCATTAACATGGCCTGTGTCGGTGCCTTGGCGAACGCCATCTACTAGGGTCAAGATCCCACGGCGGTCAAACCCACGCATGGAGACATCTTGCCCATTTGAACGACCAGTGCCTGCCACGTTAATACCAGGGACTTTGCGTAGAATATCATTGACCGTGCTTGCCGTTTGGGTTTCAGGTGAGTCATTTTTAATCACGCTCACCATCATCGGTGCATCAAAGCTATCACGTTCAGTCCCTGTCGCATAAACAGTCATGACGTCATTGCTTTTTTTAGTTGTTGAAGGTTCAGCCGCTTGTGCATGAGCGCTGGCGATGACACCTAAGATCGCGCTGGTCAACACGGATATCCGTAAAACATGAGACATAATGGTGACACTCCGTAAAAGTTTCATTTTTTGCTAGGTTAAGTAGCGGAAATAAAAGGCTATTTATGTAATGGCTAAAATACTTATGGACAGGCATGTAGCCCATCAGGGGGATAGGAGGTTGGCATTACATAGGGAGTTTCGAATGTAAGATGCGCAGGAATATCACAAAGTGTGCGAGTAATGATTGCGAATTTTACGTGGTCGGAGTATGACCTTTTTGTTTGCTTTTTGGATGAAGAACCAGCAAATACAGACGGCAGTTTAAACTCCATAGAAACCTATTCCTATGTTTTAGATTAAGCTGGCTGCCTGGATGAGTAACCTAGGTGGCTTGCGGATAAAATTTTTTGTTGGAACGTTACTTCGTTAAAATCAATTTACCTGTACGCGTTTGCCTTAACTGGTAAAGCTCGCCATTGTGCTGTATGGAAACCTTTCCTGCCGGCCCCAAGAGCTGTTGACTCTCTACGACGTCAGTTTTGATTGTTTGCTTGGCCGTTTCGGCGATATTTTCTGCAACTGGCGCTGTCATATTATTTACCATGCTAACTATACTGATAACAGAAATGATACTGAGAATGATTATCTTTATAATTATGCCCAATATCAAGTGATTTTCACAATCAAACAACAAAAGAGCTACAAAATGGGATATAGGCACAAAAATGCAGTATTTGCTTAGGTTATAAGGTATAAGAAGAAAAACGTATAACTGAAATAACGTTGTCATTATTGAGTTGTTGATCTCTTCAATTTTAAAACGGAGGGCGATTAATGAAAATATTACTAATAGGCGCAACTGGATTAGTGGGGAGCCATGTGTTAGAGCAAGCGCTTGCTGACCCTCGTATTAGCCAAATTATTACCCCTGTGCGTCATGAATTGCCTGTACACCCGAAACTATTCGCGCCAATTGTGAATTTTGACCAACTTCCCGATGAAGCCAATATTTGGGATGTGGATGCGGTAATTTGTACATTAGGGTCAACCATGAAAGTGGCAGGGTCAAAAGCCGCATTTCGCCAAGTTGATTACACTTACCCTTTAGAATGTGCAAAACTTGCCAAAAAATGGGGGTGCCCAACTTATGCGTTAACCTCTGCATTAGGTGCTAACGCGAACTCGCCATTTTTTTACAGCCGAATAAAAGGGAAGCTTGAACAAAGCTTAATCGCCTTGAATTTTGAGTCCTTGACATTAGTGCGTCCTAACGTCATTAGTGGGCATCGTAACCAAGAGCGCCTTGGTGAAGTGGTTGTTATCCGTATTATCTCTAGTTTATCCCGCATATTACCCGCTAGCTGCCAAATTAGCCCAGCCCAAAATATTGCTAGCGCCTTGTTAAATTCAGTTATTCATCCCGAAAAAGGGGGGAAAATTATTTCATCGAAACACCTCGCATAACAATTTTTTGAGCCATTTTAAAGAGGCCTTTATATTTTTGTGTAAACGTTTACACTAAGTCGAGGTTGATCACAGAAGTGGATGGCAACTCATTGCTATACTCCGCAGCAATGGCAAGTTTAACGATGAGAAAACGTATAGAGGTGAAAAATGAAACTGACTGAAGTGTTGGTCACAGGTGGGTTAGGGTATATCGGCAGCCATACTTGTATTCAACTAATAAAAGCAGGGTTTTCACCTGTTATCGTTGATAATTTATATAATGCAAAGCGCGAAGTCCTTAATCGTATTGAAAAATTAACGGGTGTGCGCCCTGTATTTTACCCGTGTGATGTTCGTGACGAGCAAACGCTCAATGATATCTTTGCCTCTCACCAATTTTATTCAGTGATCCATTTTGCAGGGTTAAAAGCAGTCGGTGAATCAGTCGAAAAACCAATTGAATATTATGATGTTAACCTAAATGGAACCCTGGTTTTAGTGCGCTGTATGCAAAAAGCGAACGTAAAGTGTTTAATCTTTAGTTCTTCAGCGACAGTATACGGGCAGCCTCATGCATTACCTATCACTGAAGATTTCCCGACAGGGAATACTCAGAGCCCCTATGGCACGAGTAAATACATGGTTGAACGTTGTCTTGAGGATCTCTTTCAAGCTGACAACACTTGGTCGATATCGGTTTTGCGCTATTTTAACCCTGTTGGTGCGCACCCTTCAGGAACACTCGGTGAAGACCCTCAAGGCATCCCTAATAACTTAACACCTTATATCACACAGGTTGCTGTTGGAAAAAGGGAAAAACTGGCTATTTATGGAAACGATTACCCAACCATAGATGGAACAGGGGTTCGGGATTATATCCATGTGATGGATTTGGCGGATGGGCATGTTGCTGCGTTACAGGGGGTTGGCCATAAAGCAGGGCTACATACCTATAATTTAGGGTCAGGGTGTGGCGTCAGTGTGCTGCAAGTATTACAGGCTTTTGAAAAAGCAGTAGGAAAACCCATCCCTTATGTATTTGAACCTCGTCGCGCGGGGGATATTGCGGAATATTGGTCAACCCCTGAAAAAGCTTATCGCGAACTTGGCTGGAAAACGCGCCGTACCATTGATGATATGGCGGTAGATAGCTGGCGCTGGCAATCAAATAACCCCAATGGTTATGGTGTATAGGAGAGTGATTGGATGAATACATTGCAATTTAACCCCTCAGACTGCCCTCATCGCCGTTATAACCCACTAACCGGGCAATGGGTGTTGGTGTCGCCTCATCGCGCCAAACGACCTTGGAGTGGTAGGGATGAAAAACCAGCGGTAGAAAAGCTACCCCATTATGATGCGGGTTGTTTTCTTTGCCCAACCAATACGCGGGTTTCAGGGGAAGTGAACCCTAACTATCAAGGGACGTATGTTTTTCAAAATGACCATGGTGCTTTATTGGCGGATGCCTGTGCACAACCGAAAAACCAGTCTGAATTATTCCAAGCTCAATCAGTAAGTGGTGTTAGCCGTGTAATCTGTTTTTCACCCGATCACAGTAAAACCTTACCTGAGCTTTCACTGCCTGAAATTGGCGGTGTAATAACGACGTGGCAGCAGCAGATTAGTGAGCTAAGTGAGCGTTATACATGGATTCAGGTATTTGAAAATAAAGGTGAAATTATGGGGTGTTCACAGCCTCATCCCCATGGGCAAATTTGGGCGAGTGACTTCTTGCCTAATGAAATTGAGCATAAAAACCATTTTTTATCTGAATATTATCAACGCCATGGCACTAACTTACTAATGGATTATGTCAACGCAGAGCGGCAGGATGGCTCTCGCATAGTGGTTGAAACTGAGCACTGGGTGGCACTAGTGCCATATTGGGCGGCTTGGCCATTTGAAACGTTATTATTGCCGAAACAACACATTAAACGAATGGATGAAATGAACGATGCCATTCGTTTGGACTTGGGTGTTGCGCTGAAAAAACTGACTTGTCGTTACGACAACCTATTCGAATGTTCCTTTCCTTATTCAATGGGGTGGCATTTTGCGCCTTATTTTAAAGAAGATAAAAATATCGAGCATTGGCAATTACATGCGCTGTTCTACCCGCCATTACTGCGTTCTGCAACCGTGAAAAAATTTATGGTGGGTTATGAAATGCTGGCAGAAACACAACGGGATTTAACCCCAGAACAGGCGGCTCAACGCCTTAGAGACGTTAGTGATAGGCACTACAAACAGAATTAAGCCTAATTGCATTGGTAGAAATACACCTAATTAATATTTGTTTGGTTTTTATTTTCCGAGCAAATCAATTTTATGATCAAGGAACACAATAATGGAATTACTAAAACAGACGGTTGCTAGTTCGTTTGAAAAAACATTTGGTTATCCAGCGGATATCTACGTGCAAGCACCAGGGCGCGTAAACTTAATTGGTGAACATACCGATTATAACGATGGCTTCGTTTTACCTTGTGCAATTGATTACCTAACCATGACAGCTGCATCAAAACGCGGAGATCGCATTATTCGCGTTGTTGCTGCTGATTATAATAATGACTGTGATGAATTTAGCCTTGACGATGAAATTACATTTTTACCTGAAAAAATGTGGGCGAACTATATCCGTGGAGTGGTTAAGTTCTTATTAGAACGTGGTTTTTCATTTAACGGTTGCGATATTGCGGTTAGTGGTAACGTTCCTCAAGGCGCGGGGTTAAGCTCTTCAGCCTCATTAGAAGTGGTGATAGGACAGACACTTAAGAGTTTGTATCAGTTAGATATTAGTCAGCAAGAGATAGCACTGAACGGTCAACAGGCAGAAAACCAATTTGTCGGTTGCAATTGCGGCATTATGGATCAGCTTATTTCTGCTTGTGGGGACGAAGGGCATGCCTTATTGATTGATTGCCGTAGCTTAGCGCTGTTTCCTATTTCCATCCCAGATGATTTGGTTGTGATGATAATCAATTCAAATAAACAACGAGGGCTCGTCGGAAGCGAGTACAACACGCGTCGTCAGCAATGCGAAGAAGCGGCAAAAACGTTTGGGGTTAAAGCATTGCGTGATATGAGCTATGAAGATTTTGTACAAAGAGAGCATTTATTGTCACCCCTTGTTGCGCAGCGTGCAAAGCATGTGATTAGTGAAAATGAGCGCACATTGTCGGCTGCTAAGGCACTGACAGAAAACAATTTATTATTGCTTGGTCAATTAATGGAACAATCGCATATTTCTATGCGTGATGATTTTGAAATCACCGTCAAAGAAATTGATACTTTAGTGGATATTGTGAAGTCGGTTTTAGGCTCTCAAGGTGGCGTACGCATGACAGGTGGTGGTTTTGGTGGCTGTGTGGTTGCCCTAATGCAACAGCACCTTGTCAAGCCTGTCATCAATGCGGTTGAATCACAATACGCAGATGCAACAGGTTTACATGCAGATATCTATGTGTGCCAACCAAGTAAAGGTGCAGGCGTTATTTAATTCGAGACAAAGGATTGTTTATGCAAAAGATTGACTTCGCGTCACCTGCTCCTACTGTCGTGACGTTAACTAACCGCCGTGGGATGCAAATTACACTGACAAACCTAGGAGCGAGTTGGCTAAGTTGTGTTTTACCACTCGAAAGTGGGCAGCGTGATGTTGTTTTAGGTTCCCCAAATATTGCCAAGCAAAGGGAGCAGGCGGTGTATTTAGGGGCGACGGTAGGTCGTGTGGCAAACCGTATTGAAAATGCGCAATTTTCGATTAATGGAATAGGATATAAGGTCACAAACAACCAAGGTCCACATTGCTTACACGGCGGAAAAGATAACTTTAGTTATCGAATATGGGGTGTTTCGCAGCAAAATGCACGCCAAGTGACTTTTTCGCTAGTTTCACCTGATGGTGACCAAGGCTTTCCTGGGGAGCTAAAGGTTGAGGTAATTTATGAATTAACGGAAGAAAACCAAGTGGTTATTCGTTATCAGCACCAAACAACACAGGCGTGCCCAGTCAATTTAACAAACCATACGTATTTTAATCTTGCAGGAGAAGGGGCGGGCGAAACGGTATTAGGCCATGAGCTCGAAATCCAGAGCGACTCTTACTTACCGACAGACTTAGACGGCATTCCGACAGGGGAATGGAAAAATGTGACCGATACATATTTTGACTTTCGCTGCATAAAGACAATTGGCCGCAATTTTTTACAAGATGCAGACCAAAAAGCGGCTCGAGGCTATGACCACACCTTTATTCTTGATGAGACATTAACTGATGGTCAGCAACCTGTTGCATCGCTGTATTCTCCTGACAGGGATGTACGAATGGATATTTTAACGACGATGCCATCAATGCAGCTATATACAGGAAATTATTTAAATTCAGTGGCAGGAAAAACGGGGGAATATACCCCTTATTCAGGGGTCGCATTTGAAACGCAATTTCCTCCTAATGCGGTAAATCATCCTGAATGGGGATCACAATACAGCCCGATTTCACAGCCCGAACAGATTTATATCAATGAAACGAGTTACCAATTCATTTTCTAAAATTATTGTTTTTGTATTCAACACCGCCATTTGGCGGTGTTTTCTTTTGATATAAACAACTTTATTATGCGTAATGCCATTGTTTTTAATCCTAGCACATTGTTTAATAAGCCATCCTAATTGCAGAGGTGCACGATGGCGACAATCAAAGATGTAGCGAAAGAGGCGGGCGTTTCCGTTGCAACTGTTTCACGGGTGATCAATAAGTCACCAAAGGCGAGTCAAGCCTCGATTGAATCAGTGAATAAAGCCATGAATAAGCTTGGCTACCGCCCGAACGCTGCTGCACGTGCCCTCGTCAATCAAAGTTCAAACACTATTGGTGTGCTAGTTAACGATGTTTCAGACCCGTTTTTTGGTGTGATGGTCAAAGCCGTCGATGCGGTGGCTCACAAAAATGGTAAACACATTTTAATTTGTAATGGTTACCACAACGCAAAAGAAGAGCGGCAATCAATCGAGTTGCTGATTAATAATCGCTGTGATGCATTAATTATCCATTCTAAAGCTCTTTCTGATGATGAACTGATTGAATATGCGAAAGAGGTTCCCAGTATGGTATTGATAAATCGCCATATTGAGGAAATTGGCAATCGCTGCATTTCATTGAATAACTACAAAGGGGCGTATTTAGCAACGGAACATCTTATTCGCCATGGTCATACGAAAATTGCTTATATTTCGTCGAACCATCAAATAGAAGATGCGGTACAGCGTTTATTAGGCTACCGCGATGCCTTGAAAAATAACGGAATAACGCTTTCGGATAGCTATATTGAATACGGCGTGCCTTATGGTGAAGGCGGTGAACAAGCCATGACCAATTTACTTACCAAATCTTTGGAGATAACCGCTGTAGTGGGGTATAACGATTTCATGGCTGCAGGCGCAATTGCGGTACTCGATGAAAATGAAATTAATGCGCCTGATCAGGTGTCCGTGATTGGTTTTGATGATGTCTTAATCGCTCGTTATATTCATCCGCGCTTAACTACCATTCGCTATCCTATTCAAATGATGGCAGAAAAAGCCACACAATTAGCCCTTTCTCTCGCTCGTGGTGAAAAGATAGCGGGTGATAACTTAATTTATTCTCCCACTCTCGTTCAGCGAAACTCAGTTCGCCCGCTTCATTCTTAACTGCCATACCGTGATAAACATTAAAAAGTCATATTTAATGATAACGTTTACATTTATTTTTGACGTTTATCACGTCTTTGAGGATGTTTCTAATTTTTCCTTACCTAAATCGTCTCTTTTACCTTTATGTAGGCATTGAACCTGCAGGGTTTGTGTAGATTTAACGTGTTAAATAGCCATAAGTAAGAAGATTGTGAAAATATGTGATTCACATAACGGAGTTATTTTGTGGTAACGTTTACACTAACTTCGTTATCACTTGGCGAAGGAAATTTATTATGCAGACAGAAGGTGTTGGATTAAGCACTTTAGACTACGGGATATTCATCCTGTATGTGCTAATCATTATTACCGTCGGGCTTTGGGTATCCCGAGATAAAAATGGGCAAAAAAAAGGAACAAAAGACTATTTCTTAGCAGGGAAAACGTTGCCATGGTGGGCAATTGGTTCATCTTTAATCGCAGCAAATATCTCCGCAGAGCAGTTTATCGGTATGTCAGGCTCCGGTTTTTCTATCGGATTAGCCATTGCGTCTTATGAGTGGATGGCAGCATTGACGCTGATTATCGTTGCTAAATATTTTATGCCTGTGTTTATAGATAAAGGCATATTCACTATTCCTGAGTTTGTTGAAAAACGCTTTAATAAAACATTAAAAACGATCTTAGCGGTATTTTGGCTGGCATTATTTATCTTTGTTAACTTAACATCAGTACTGTACTTAGGCTCATTAGCATTACAAACTATTCTTGGCATTCCAATGCATTATGCTATTTTTGGTTTAGCATTGTTTGCCGTTATTTACTCCCTGTATGGCGGTTTGTCTGCAGTTGCATGGACCGACGTGGTTCAAGTTTTTTTCCTAATCCTCGGTGGTTTCTTAACCACGATTATGGCTGTGAGCTATATTGGTGGCGATGCAGGTTTGTTTGCCGGTATGAGCCGAATGGCGAGTGAAGCACCAGCACACTTTGAAATGATCTTGAGCCAAGATAACCCTCAATTTAGTAACTTACCGGGCATCGCGGTATTGATTGGTGGCCTATGGATTGCGAACTTATATTATTGGGGCTTCAACCAATACATCATTCAACGCGCATTGGCAGCTAAATCCATTGGTGAAGCTCAAAAAGGTTTGGTGTTTGCCGCATTCTTAAAACTCATTGTACCTATTCTTGTGGTTTTACCAGGGATTGCTGCATTTGTGATTGTCTCTGACCCTGCATTGCTCGCTGGTTTAGGAACTATGGCCTCAGAACATATGCCAACCTTGGCACAAGCGGACAAAGCCTACCCATGGTTAACACAGTTCTTACCTGTGGGTGCGAAAGGTGTCGTGTTTGCTGCATTGGCCGCTGCGATTGTTTCTTCTTTAGCTTCCATGTTGAACTCTGTGGCAACCATCTTCACTATGGATATTTATAAAGAATATATTGCTCCTGCAACTGCCGACCATAAATTAGTGAATGTTGGGCGGATCAGTGCGGTTGTGGCGTTAATTATTGCTTGCTTTATTGCGCCGTTACTGGGGAATATTGGCCAAGCTTTCCAATATATTCAAGAGTATACTGGCCTAGTAAGCCCTGGGATTTTAGCGGTATTCCTGTTAGGTTTATTCTGGAAAAAAACCAATGCGAAAGGCGCGATTATTGGTGTGCTACTTTCCATTCCATTTGCATTATTCTTAAAACTGATGCCACTTGGAATGCCATTCCTTGACCAAATGATGTACACCTTCTTCTTCACCGCTGTGGTTATTGGTTTAATCAGCCTAACAACTTCAAAAGAAGATGACAGTAATGGTGCGATTGTTTTAACGTCTGAAACGTTTAAAACATCAACAGGGTTCAATATTGCATCCTACACAATCATGGTTATCCTGTGTGTGTTATATGCCCTGTTCTGGTAATTTGCTAGCGCGTTGACATAAATAGCTATGTAGCCCACGAAAGTGGGCTTTTTTGTCTTTAGGCTGAAATAATCAATGATTAACTCTCCATTGGGTTATTTTCTTATTAAAGTATTAATAATATAAGTGAGGCAGTTTTAGATACTTTGAATTTATTATATTTTGTTTAATTTCAATGTATTGGTCTTAATTTTTATAATTACAAAATAAATTGTTTTTGATTGAAATCACATTACGAGAACATCATTAATACATTAATAAAATAAAGGGTTATTGTTAACTCAATGTGTATTTATTGTTGCGTTTGCATAATGGGGCTAAATCATGAGTACAGAAAAATATGACTATATTATTGTCGGTGCAGGCTCTGCGGGGTGTGTATTAGCAGCTAGATTGATCCAAGAAACTCAAGCGCGTGTATTACTACTCGAAGCGGGTGGAAGTGATAACCATATGTTTATTAAGATGCCTGCTGGGGTCGCTAAAATCATCGCTCAAAAAAGCTGGCCCTATGAAACGGAGCCCGAGCCTCATGCAAATAACCGCAAAATGCAAATTGCCCAAGGTAAAGTTCTCGGTGGAAGTAGCTCCGTTAATGGCATGATTTATATTCGAGGCCAAAAGCAGGATTATGATAATTGGGCTGAGAAATATGGTTGTGAAGGGTGGGGGTATAAAGATGTACTGCCATGGTTCAAAAAAGCAGAGCGTAATGAAAGCCTGACAGGGGAGTATCACGGTACAGATGGGCCCTTACCCGTCAGTGAAAACCGTTACCGGCACCCACTTTCAATGGCCTTTATTCAAGCAGCACAAGAACATGGGTTGCCCTATGTAAATGATTTGAATGGTGAAAGCCAGCAAGGAACTAGCTTTTATCAAACGACGACCCACAACGGCGAAAGAGCCAGTACATCAAAAACCTATTTAAAATCAGTAGAAAAGAGTGAAAATCTAACCTTAAAACTCAACACACAAGTGAATCGAATTATTATTCAGGATGGCTGTGCCGTTGGTGTGGCTTATCAAGGAAAAAGTGGTCATGAAATCGAAGCTATTGCGGGTAACGAAGTGCTTATCTGCTCTGGTGCAATGGGGTCAGCAAAATTATTGATGCTATCAGGCATTGGGCCTGAAGAACATTTGTCCGCCTTGGGTATTGATACGGTGGCAAACTTACCCGTTGGTCAGAATTTTCATGACCATTTGCACATGTCGATTAATGTGACAACCAAGCAGCCAATCAGTTTATTTGGAGCGGATCAAGGCTTAAACGCCATTAAGCACGGCTTCGAATGGATGGCATTTCGCAGCGGGTTATTAGCGTCTAATGTTCTTGAGGGTGCTGCGTTTAAAGATAGCTGTGAGCAAGGTCGCCCAGATGTGCAAATCCATTTTTTACCCATTTTAGACAGCTGGGATGATGTACCCGGTGAACCGTTACCTGCCGCTCATGGTTTCACCTTAAAAGTGGGGTATCTACAGCCAAAATCTCGAGGCGAAATCCTATTACGCAGTAAAGACCCTCTAGCTCCTTTAAAAATTCATGCCAATTACCTTGCATTGCCAGAAGATATGGAAGGATGTAAGCGTGCGGTTAAGTTTGGTTTAGATGTTTTAAGCTCACCATCGTTACAAGCGGTTAGCCAAAACGTATTAATGCCACCTGACTCAGTGCGCCATGATGATGCTCAGCTTGAAGAGTTTGTACGTAATTTCTGTAAAACCGTTTATCACCCAGTGGGAACATGCCGTATGGGAACAGACACTAAAGATTCGGTGACGGATTTACGCTTACGTGTGCATGGTATTGAAAACTTACGAGTCGTAGACTGCTCTGTCATGCCTGAGATCCCAAGTGGCAATACCAACGCACCAACGATTATGATCGCTGAACGTGCAGCGGCAATGATTATCGAAGATAAAAAGTAAACGCTGCATTCTTGTATCGCATTCGAGATAGGTAATTTAAAGTGGTTACCTATCTTCCTCTTGTTGAGTTTAAAAATAAGATTAAGTGCAGAATTAATTGTCGCTACCCAATCCTTATAAATCACTATGTTGATTAGTTAATGCTAATTTAAGTATGCAGGCTAATAATTAGTGTTTTTGTCTATTCCATCAATGTAAAAATAATCTTGCTGCGTTTGAGAAATTTATCCTTTTGATTTAATTGATTTTATAATTATTTATTATATTTTGTTACATACTATGGAATAAATTAATAGTTCACCGATACAAAATTACACTAATCATGAGTATTATTCGTGGGAGATAACGTATATATATTAAATTCAGTTAAAAAACTGTGTGAGGTGTAGTCGGTAGTGACAAGTTTACTAAAATATGAAAACAAATTTGATAAGAGCGTATTGTTATTAGTGGGCGAGAGGGGATCTTCTAGCACACTCATCTGCATAGTTTCAATGTGGGGCAGGTGAATATAAATGTGTCCTATAAAATTATAGTGTTGTCCCTAGAGGAATAATTAAATGAAATCTCTTATGAGCAAAAAAATTAAGAATAAATTAAAGCTAGGGGTGTTTAGCTCGTTATTACTGACTTTCAGCACGCTTTCTTATGCAGGTGTTACATGTACGCCTAACGGAGAGTGGTTCCCCTTACCATTATTATCAATTGATATGAATACAACGCCTGGTGATATCCCAACTGGAACAAGATTAGGCTCTGGAAAGTCAGTGATATCATGGAATTGTAGATTTTCTGGCTCCCAAGCAGATAGAACTATTTGGTTTTATAATCAAACACCTGCGTCAATTAAAACTTACCTTACCTCTAGTGGAGTCCAGGTTTATCAGTCATCTTATGGTAATAATGAAGTGGAAATTACAGCACCAAATACCCCTCGGCTAATGGTGGGATATTGGGAGACAGGTAGTTTTTCAATAGCGCTGTGGCATAATTTTGTTATAAAGCGAGGAACTGGGCCATTAAAATCATTTGATACCGGCAATTTTACGCTTGGCTATCACTTGGATGGTGTGGGAAGCCGTATTGGTGACAACTACACTATCCGCCTTGTGGGGAAATTAATTAATTATTGCCCGACCCCTATTGTTACGATGAGTGATAAGGTCGTTGATTTTAAAGAGCTGACAACTGACCAATTTGAGAATAATAAAACAGTAAAAGAAAATTTTAATTTGATTTTAACCCCAATTTCAACGTGTGAAACTGCTTTAGAAGTTAGTGTTAAATTTCAAAGTAATAAAGGTGTGGTAAATAATAAATATTTAGTTTTTGATAATGGTTTACAGATGGCTATTACAGATAGAAGCTTGGGGCAAGAGATCCGGTTTGATCAAGAGTATTATAAAGGTGTTATTTCTCAGCAAAAACCAGGGAATTATCAGTATTCAGCTGAATTATCTAAAAAAAACAACGAGTCTATTAAACAAGGTCCGTTTAGTAATACAGTAAATGTCTTATTCTCATATAGATAATAAAAAGATGACCAAATACTTAAAGGCATCTGTAAAGTAATTTAAATAAGACCTAGTTCTATTGATAGGTATATTGATTG
This sequence comes from Providencia sp. R33, assembly GCF_019343475.1. Taxonomy (NCBI): domain Bacteria; kingdom Pseudomonadati; phylum Pseudomonadota; class Gammaproteobacteria; order Enterobacterales; family Morganellaceae; genus Providencia; species Providencia sp. R33. The sequence continues at coordinate 654,183 of NZ_CP072453.1, forward strand.
AATCAAAGGCTGCGAATTACGCAGTCTCTTTTTATTTAAGAGATCAGACTTATGTCCTGCTCCTGATGCTATAAATAATAACGTATGCTAATTACTTTTTATCATCAGGCAATGATGTAACAATATAGAAACTGTTTGTTGAAGAGCTAAATACTCCACTTGCGTCATTAACATTCGTCAATGAAGCTAATCAGTTCTACTGTCAATGGCAGTTTAATTTTGACCCCTTTAAGGATCCAGTTGGCAATTTAAAATTGACCCCATTGACTACACTTCAGATACTATTGGTGCAATGCCTATTTTACGCTTATCTTTTAAACGGTAGCTTTCACCACTAATTTGAATAACATGGCAATGATGTAGTAACCTATCTAACATCGCTGCTGTCAATGTCGTATCATTGGCAAATGCGCCTGCCCATTGACTGAAGGGCAAGTTGCTGGTTAATAACGTACTCCCTTTCTCGTACCGCTTTGCAATTACGTTGAAAAAGAGATTAGCCTCCTCTCGACCAAAAGGTAAATAACCAATCTCATCAATAATGAGGAGCTTGGGGCTCATAACGACCCGTTGTAGGTAAGCTTTTAATTTACCTTGATTATGGGCCGTTCCCAATTGCAACATTAAATCTGCAGCGGTAATAAATCGCGTTTTTACATTGGACATGATCGCTTTATAACCCAGCGCGATAGCTAAATGTGTTTTTCCAACACCACTCGGGCCCAGCATAACAACGTTCTCATGACGTTCAATAAAACTGAGACCTGATAATTCAATCAGTTGGGCTTTAGGCACACCGCTAGCAAAGTTAAAGTCATATTCCTCAAGTGTTTTGATATTGGGTAACCCTGCAAACTTCAATAATGCTGCCTTAGTACGCTGCATCTTAGCATTGAGTTCCTCGGTAAGAAGTTTTTCAATAAAGTCAGCATACGACCCTTCTTGTGCTAGGTGTTTTTCAGCAATCCTAGGCCAACTTTCCGGTAATGCGTAGAGCCCGAGTTGTCGACAAGCATCAGTAATCCGCTCAGATTGTAAATTCACAATGCCCCCTGTAAAAGTTGATCATAGACGCTAAGTGGATGCTGTAGACTTTCAAATGGCATCGGCATTGTATTTATCCTCTGATAGCCATAAACATTGCCAAACTTTATCGGCAATGGCAGTAAGCCATTCTGCTCTGTGATTAATCGTTGGTTCGGTACTTCACCAGTTGTACCGTGGACTCTTGCATTGGCAACTTGAGTCAACCAGTAACCGATATAACCATTTGCAGTTTGGACATCGAGTTGTAACTCTGACATCCTTAATGTTGCTTGTAATGGCACAACAAAGCTTGATTTTAGGTAACGGTTAAAACGTTCAACTTTCCCCTTTGTTTTAGCGCGATAAGGACGACAAACGGTTAGGTTAAAACCATAATCCTGAGCAAGAGATAAAAGTTTAGGGTTCCAACGATGCTCTCCTATTCGGTAAGCATCACGCTCAAGGATGATCGCCTTTGCGTTATCAAAAAGGACTTCATGAGGAACACCACCAAAAAACTCGAAACTACGTACCAATCCATCAATCCACGCATCAGTTCGTTCATTGTCATAAAAATGAACATAACTGGCGCGAGAATAACCAAGCGTTGCAACAAAGGCCTTTAATGCCTGTTTACCTCGCCGAATAATGGTAAAATCAACTTGCAATTGCTTTCCTGGCTCTGTTTCAAATCGCACAAGTGGCTCAGGCAATGCTTTAGGTTTTAAAGCTGCAAGATATCCACTCAATATTCGACGTTTTCCTTGATACCCCAAAGCAAGGAGTTCTTCATAAAGAACGGATGCAGGTATCCAATCAGGATGAGCCGCATCAATCCGAGACTGAATATAATCTTTAAATGGATCCAATTTACTTGGTCGATGAGCTTTACGCTGATAAACAGGTTTTGTATCAGTACGTTGCAAATACTTTTTAATAGTATTGCGCGCTAGACCTGTTTCACGAGCAATCCTTTTGATCGATTTGCCCTGTTGTTTGAGAACTTTTATCGTCACAACCCTCTCCTGAGTTAACATTGAAAAGCGGCCTCACAAGTAAAACCGCTATATTACGTCAGGGGTCAAGATTCAATTGCCAATATGGGGTCATTTTTACACTGCCAGTAACACTACTTCAAAATCATCTAACATGCCGATTAAATTGATTAATCTAAGTCTGGCTGCTATCGCTGGTGGCCTTCTATTAACTAAATATCGGAACACCTGGTAGGGGGGATATGCGTATACATGAAAAATACTCAACGCCACAGTAACTGCATCCTTGATGCTGAAAAAGCTTGGTCAACTATTCACAATAGAATGGACTAAATAAAGGTGAGGCTCGTAATACACTGGCGCATGCAGTATTTATGCATCGGTGGGATAGAAAACTGGAGAGTCAAAGCTATCGAGCAAGTGTTCTAACTCGGTTAATAGTGGCTATTTCGCTGTGGAATACTGTTTATATGGAAAGTACAGTTGATGCCCTAAAGCGTAAAGGATTTAAATTCAACGAATAATTACTGTCACACTTATTACCATTAGGTTGGGAACACATCAATCTGACAGGTGATTATATTTGGAAGAGCAACCGAATGCTTGCTTTAGGTAGGTTTCATCGACTGATAACAGCCAAAGGGAAAAATTAAGTGATTGATAAAAAATAAGATTAACAGCATTTATTTTGTATGCGGTAAATAGACGTTATTTAAAAAATAGTAAAAATAAACAGAAAATAGTGGTTTATTACCTTAGAAAGTATTACAGAATATTTCTACTCAAATTAGGTTATATCATTGATTTAAATAAATAATATGACTTATTATTATTTTTTAAAGTGTGATAATTTAACATTTTTCACTTATTTGGATACACACTAAAGGTGTATTTGTCATTAATTACATTGTATCTTATTTTCATACCAAGTCGGTGGTTAAAACTTAAATAATTATATTAGTTAGATGATTGATTTAATTAATCTCAACTAATCTAAATTAAACTCTGATTTATGAAATTTAAAATCAATATTTTAATGAGGTTACACACATGTCAATTTTAAAAAAAATAACGCCTGTATTTATTGTTTCTAGCATCCTGTTAAGCCCTTCGGTATTTGCTGCAAGTCAAGGCGCAATGGTTACATTTGAAGCTATGGTTCGTACCGCTAGCTGTACTGTTTCATCAACTACTGAAGGGGCGATGGTTAATTGGGGTGTTTTTACAACGCAAGAGTTAGCCGACAAAGAAGCTGGTAGTGAGCTCGGTAATACAAAAGATTTTAATTTAATGCTGACTGATTGCTCCGCGGAAAATGCAGATGGAGATTCAACAGTTCATGTTCATGCATCAGGCTCTGCATCTGCTTTTAATCCAAACTTATTTGCAAACTCTGCTGCCAAATCATTAGCGGTGAAATTAGAAGCTACATCCGCGGATAATAGTCCAGTTGATGTTAAACCAAATAGAGATGCGTCAGTTTCTATCGTGGATACACTGAAAGATAAAGGTTTTGCAATTATACCTATGAAAGCATCATTGATTATGGTGAACAAAGCTGTTGTTGGCGATAGCTTAAAAGTACCTGTAACATTTACAGTCTCTTATAACTAAAATGAAAAATACAGCTATTATAAAAACGCAGCTATTATTAAGTGTAATAGCTGCGCTAGAGAAGGATTGACTTAGGTATTACAAACACTCAAAATGATTTGTAATACCTATGCTGTAAGGGTAAATAAAAAGAGTTAGGTAATTATACATAACAAATAAATTAGCCGTTAATTAAGTGATTGTGGTTAAAATTTATATTGGCTTGAGGGTTGGAAATAACAATGAGATCACAAACAGCAAAAATCGCCATTGTATCGAGTTTATTCATGTCCATGATGCCAATGTTGCTTTGGGGTAAAGGTGTAAGCCTTGATGCAACACGTATTATTTACCCTCAAGGTGAAAAAAGTGTTTCAGTGACTATCAAGAATAGTGATCCGCAAGTGACTTATTTAAGCCGTTCATTCATCGCTGATGAACGTGATAAACCGAATAAATCATTTGAGGTAACACCACCAGTCTTCAAGATAACTCCAGGAATGAAGCAGGATGTTCGGATTATCAGTAAAAATAGTGCGTTGCCAGCAGATAGGGAAACGTTATTTTATTTTCATACTACGATGATCGCGGGGCAAAATGAGCAAGTGGAAGGGGATGCTTTAAATATTGGTTATGATCATGTTTTAAAAATGTTTTATCGCCCCAAAAACCTTGGAATGACGTCTGCGAAAGCACAAGAGTCACTTAAATTTTCGGTTAAAGGTTCAGCGCTCAATGTTTCGAATGACTCACCTTACTATATTAATTTAGCGCAAATTAAAATTAATAATCAGCGTATTGATATGAGTATGGCAAAAGGAAACACAATGATTCCACCTTTCTCATCAATAAGTTACCCTCTATCTTCAAGTGTGAAAACAGGGATGGTGACTTGGCGAGTCATTACTGATTTAGGTGGGACAAATGAATTTAACATCAAAATTTAGCCACAAAGCAAAAAGCATACTGATGCTATTAGCACTAGGCAGTATTAGTGGTGGTGTGTATGCAATAAGTGAACAAGATCAACAAATTGACTTAATTGTGAAGGGCAAAGTTTCAAAAGGAACTTGCTCTTTTGCATTTTCTAACAAGGTTGTTGAGTTTACTAAACCACTAGTCTCAGCAGACATTGGTGATGTTATGGATGCAACTACACCTACTGAGCCGTTTACTATTCAATATATTTGCCAAGACTACACGGATGATGTGATCCCTGATTTACAGGTATCAATAAAAGCAGATGGTAACTCCAATACTTTAAATGAAAAGCTATTTCCTAAAAATAATATTACAAATGCAGCCTTTACTTTGTCCCAATGTAATATTGTGAATACAGACTGTTCACTTGTTGATTTTTTTAATAATAATACAGAGATCGACTTTCCTGTTCACAATGGTGAAAATGAAAAATATTTTCAAGCTAAGGTTGTTAAATTAGATGGTTCACCAATAAAATCAGGAAAATTAAGTGCTAGTGTAATTTTTTCATTTGTGCAGCCATAAGAAGAAGCAATCATGAAGCATTTAATGAAATTATCAATATTCTTTTCGTCACTTTTAGCTCCTTTACTTAGTGTTGCCAGTAATTCAGCCGTTTTTGATTTTAATATCAACATTATGGCTCAGATGTGTAAAATTTCAATTGTGGGCACATCATTAAATGAAATTGATTTTGGTAATATCACTGTTGCAGATATTCGAGCGCATAAAGTCCAGCCTATTCAAACTAAAATAGTTTTAAGTGACTGTGCAACAAATAATTTTATAGGTGCGTATGTGAAAATATCCCCTAAAAATTATTTAGACTCGATTACATTTATTGATGACCCAGCCAAAGGTTTTGGGATTAGTTTTTCAGAACAAAATAATATTGTGAACTCTTCTTCAATGGCGGATTTCTTTGAAAAAGAAAGCCAAGTTTGGACTAATATTAATGAAAATCAACTTGATAAAACACTTTATACCTATGTAAGGTGCCAAACTGGGAGTGAATGTTCACCACAAGTGGGGGATTTTCAATCTACGGTCACATTTTCATTTGTTATTGATTGAATGAGGAATAAATGAAGCGCTTATGGTTTTCTTTATTAGTGGTTTGTAGTGCGGTATTAGTGCAAAGTCAGGGGATGGCCGAAGGGATCCGTCTAGAACAAACCCGTGTCATTTTTAGTGGTGATACGAATAACCAAACTGTGACCATAGTTAATGATGATGACTCGCCTTATTTAATCCAATCGGGTGTGACAAAGAGTGTTGACGGCGGGAAGAGTCATTATTTTGTCGTTACACCACCTTTGTTTAGAATTGATGCAAATACTAAATTTAGTTTACGTCTCTTTCTAAAAAATAAAAGTGAGCTAGCAACAGATCAAGAATCTATTTTTTATTTAAACACTAGGGCTATCCCAGCGACAAACTCGATGGAGAGCACTCCAAATAATGCGAAGCTTGTTTTTGTGACAAATATTATTATTAAGTTGATATATCGACCTAGTGATTTAAGCGTGCCGAGTGATAATAGCTTTAAGCAAGTTGAATTAGAAAGGCAAGGAACCAAATGGCAATTTACTAACCCAACGCCTTATTATATGACTTTAGTAAATATAAAAATAAATAATAAGCCATATAAGCGCAGCATATTGATAGCTCCTTTTAGCCAAACGAAGCTCGAAGGTGTAGAAAAAGATATTAGCGAGGGTCAGTGGCAAATGTTGAATGACTATGGTGGAACGACTCCGATATATTCTAAAAACCGCCAAGATGTTAATAATTAAGGGAATTCAATGCATAAGCAAACCCTGTATTTCATTCAGTTTTTATTTTGTCTTTTGTTTAGTAGCCTAAGTTTTTTCACATTAGCGGCGGATAACGGCATCAAATTTTCTTTACAACGTTTAACGTATGTTTCGGGTGAAAAAAGCCTTTCAGTTAGCTTAAGAAATACCGATAGTAGCCCTTATTTGGTACAAGCGAATATGAAGTGGTTAGATGAAAAAACGGGTTTAAGTATTGTTGAGAAAAAAGAAAAAATACCGTTTTTAGTGACTCCTCCGCTCTATAAAATTTCACCTGATGAATACTATAGTTGGCGGCTTTTTTTCTCTGGTCATAAAGACCAATTGCCAAATGATAGGGAAAGTGTATTTCTTATTCAATTGAAAATAATTCCCTCTACGGAGCCTTCACAGGAACCGTTGCAATTTACGGTGATGCGTGCATTACTATTTAAAGTATATTATCGTCCTAACATTTTGAAAGATATAAAATTAGTTGATGTAGCAAAACAACTTAGTTTTCGCCAAGAAGGTGAACGATTAATTGTTAAAAACAATACAGCAATATATGCAACCTTTAATTCATTGTCTGTCGGGAACTACCATTTAAAAGATGAGCAATTATATGTGTCTGTTGCGCCTTTTAGCGAGCAAGAATACATACTCCCTAAAGGCGTAACGGGTTCTGTTGCATGGGATATTCTGGATGAAAATATTTTTCCTACAGAAAAAAATACAATAGAACTTAATAATAATAAAGTGCTAAAGCAGCCATTAAAGGAATGACATCATTAGATATGATGGTAATAAAATGACAAACATCCATTATAAGACATATTCATTATGCTTAATTTTACTGTTGCCTGTTTTCAGCCGTGGTGATGTATATTTTGACCCAAGTTTACTTGATGAGCAGTTAGGGATTGATCCAAATGAGGTAGACTTAAGCCATTTTTCACAAGAGGGTAGTGTACCGACAGGAACATATACAATGTTGGTATATGTTAACCAAGAATTAAAGGGAGAGTATTCGCTTACGTTCGTTTCTGGTGAAAATAATAAGGTCGTACCTGAATTCACACCTCGATTTTATCTTTAATTGGGGTTAAGGTGGATAGTTTACCCACGTTACGGGAATTACCTGAAGATAGCATAGTCACTGATTTACATCGTTATATTCCTGACTCATCAGTGAGTACAGACCTTTCAAATGTCAGTGTGAATATTAGTATCCCACAAATTGCTATGGTACAAACAGCGAATGGATACATTGACCCTTCATTACTAGACGACGGGATCCCTGCATTGATGACAAATTATATGTTCAGTGCAAATCATGCAGTCAATGATTCATTTCTTTCTCGCAAGCAAAAAAGTGACAATTTATTTGCGAGTTTTCATATGGGAGCAAACGCTGGGCCTTGGCGTTTACGTTCAAATATGACTCATACTTATAATCGCCAAAGTGGAAGCCAGCGAAGCGATACTTATAGTGATAATAATTTTTCGAATACGTATGTTTCGCGTAATTTATATGCCATTCGCTCTGATTTGTTAATAGGCGAAAATACAACTAATGGCGATATTTTTAATTCAATTCCATTTAAGGGGATTAAATTACATTCTAATGAGCAGATGTTGCCTGACAGTTTGAGAGGGTTTTCCCCTGATGTGAATGGCATTGCTCAATCAAATGCCCAGGTGACTATTCGCCAAAATGGTTATGTTATTTATCAAACCTATGTCGCTCCTGGCCCATTTAGTATTAAAGATTTAGCGACGGGGAGCAATTCTGGCACTTTAGATGTCACGATAAAAGAAGAAGATGGGTCGGAAAGAACATTTACTGTGGCATTTGCCTCTTTACCTGTAATGCAACGCCCTGGTGGTTGGAAATATGAATTAACTGGTGGGCATTATGATGGTGGGATTACGGTTGGATCAAGGCAATCTGATTTTGTTTTAGTAACAGGAAGTTACGGATTACCTAGCGATATTACAGTGTATGGCGGTACATTAATTGCAAATGATTATAACTCGTTTGTTTCGGGTGTTGGGTTATCACTTGGTAATATCGGTGCAATTTCAACGGATGTAACGTTTGCGCAAGCTAAACTTGATAATAATGATATTAACAAAGCACAAGCTTATCGGGTCCGTTATTCTAAGAATGTCAATACAACAAATACCTCTATTGACGTCTCTGCAACGCGTTATTCATCAAAAGACTATTATTCTTTTAGTGATTTTAATAATTTAAATTATCGACTGAAAGAGGATATTGCACCGTGGTTAGCATCAAGGGAAAAAAATCAATATTCTTTATCATTATCTCAACCACTGAATGATTATGGCAATATTTACCTATCTGCTAGCCAATATGAGTATTGGGATCAAGCACAAAATATGGTTCAGTTGTCCACAGGGTATAATAATTCGATTAAAAATATATCTTACAGTGTGAATTACAGTATTGACCGCGTAAAAAATAAAGAGCGATGGCCTGAAAATAGGCAATTGAGTTTTAACGTTAGTGTGCCATTAAGTGTCTTTTCAAAGAGTCCTATAATACAAGATATTAGCAGTACATATTCAATTAGCCATGATAATAAAGGTAAGACTAACCATCAAGCGGGTATCAGCGGCAGCATGTTATCAAATAGATTGACCTATGGTATCTCTCAAGGATGGGGAAATCAGGGGCAAAATCACAATGGTTCTATCTATACTAATTATTCAGGAAGCCAAGGGACTGCATCAGCAGGTTATAATTACTCAAAAGACTACTATTCCATTAATGCGGGTTATAACGGTGGGGTTGTGGCTTATTCCGATGGCATTATTTTCGGTCGCACAATGAGTAATAGTATTGCCATCATTGAAGCAGAAGGAGCACAAGGAACATCGCTAACGGCCAGCAATACACAAATAAATAAGCAAGGTAAAGCTGTTTACCCTTATTTAGCGGATTACTCAAAAAATACGGTTAGCTTAAATGTAAATACATTGCCAAATGATGTAACACTACAACAAACCTCGACCAGTATATACCCAACAGCAGGGGCTGTTGTTAAGGTGAAGTTTAATACGCGTGTTGGTTATCAGGCATTGATTAATTTAGTTTCTGAAAACAACGTGGTGCCATTTGGTGCCGTTGCATCCTTAATGTCGGATAATACGACGCAGACTGAAAATACTGGATTGGTTGGTGATGATGGAATGTTATATATGAGTGGATTACCTGACGCTGGTATATTACACATTCAGTGGGGGAAGAATGACAAGCAAAGTTGTCAGGCTTCTTTTAGTGGATTAGAGAACATGGAACTTACTGCCGATAACCCAATCAGAACATTTGCAATAAATTGTAGACCTGCAGGGGGAAAATACCCATGATTAGAAATTGTAAGATACTGATATTTTCGACTGCAATTTTATCTGCTTGGGCTTTCAATATAAATTTGGCTTATTCAGCGGTGGTTGGAAATGCAACATTACAGCTCAACGGCACGTTGGATATGACTGTGGCGGAAAGGGAATCTCATGAAGTCAATGGGGTTCTAACGGGTGATCTTTCAATGACTGCAACGCCTATATACTCAACGGGTAAAGCGTCGTATTGGAGTAGTTTAACGCCATTTATTGGTATTAGTAATGAAGAGACTAAGTGCAATACAACTGCATTTGTGATACGTCCATCCACGTTGGTGGCATATGCTTTGCCATTAACGAATAATGGAAATCAAACAGGCAAAGCTTATATTGTTCCAAAAATACATTATGAAATGACGACAGTGGGTAATAAATGGTTTGAGCCTTATTATAGTGGAACATTTTATGAAAAGCCGCCAACAGGTTTATCGGCTATACCCGATAGAATAACGAACTCGTGTTTTTATGCGAAGGACAATTTTACTACCATACCAGCAGGAGGTACAAAAAATATCAGTATATCAGCAGAAAGCCAGCAAATAATTTATGCAGATAATGATATAGCGCCTGGACAATTTGCGTATACAAGCACGCTTCCATTATATATAACAACGGCTGGAAGAGTTGATTCTGCGATAAGCTCGATAAAAGTAGATATTAGAGCGAACTTAACGGTACTGCGTTATTGTGAGGTGAGTAGTGTAACAAACACTAAAATAGAACATCAATTCACAAACGAGATGGAAAATATTCAAAATTCCACGTTAACGGTTCAGTGCAATGGCAGCCGACAAGATGTGTTAAATATGGTCGCACTAGCGAAAGAAACAACATATGACGCAGGTGAACCAACTAAATTATTATTGCAGCCAACGGATAGTGCAATGAAATCAGATGTGTTGCCATGGGTTTTAGGTATTATCCAACCAGCAGGAACTTCTGCAACTTTAAGTTGCAGAGATGTAGGGAAAGATAATTTAATTCATTTTGATGGCCAAGAAAAAAGTATAGGAATTAAAATTGTTCCAAGCAAACCAATGTTATTAAATATTAAGTGGGCTTTATGCCGGACTCCAGAAGTGAAACCGGGAAATTACCAAGGAAAAACAGAATTAAGCTTTTTTGTGAAAAGTTAATTATTGATGGATAAAGTGTGCACTGTTTTGGCAGTAACCAACGTTTATGCCACGTTGATGGGGTGGTATCGTATTAGTTAAAACCGATATGTGAATGGCGAAATCCCCGCCATTCACTTCAGGTTATTGCTTTATTTTCTTCGATAATTTGATGGATATTGTATCCACTTTAACGAAAATGCTTGCGATAATAATAGATAGAATGATGATAGCTGCGCTATTAATCAACGAGTTTTCAAAATCGTATAAATAAAACAGATTTGAGAATACATAGATTGTAGCCCAGTGGATTAAATAGAGCGGAAATGATAAAGAACCAAACCAGACTAAAAATGAATGAGAAAGGAACCGTTGAATAGCCGTATTGCTCATCACACCTAATACAATCAAAACACCAGATAGAAAATTGAATATATCATAACTATGTTTACCAGCTAGGTTTGCAATGTAACTATAGCTTAGGCTAGATGTATGTATACCAGCAAAATACAGACCTAATATGATTAATAGCAGGCTAACGGCATTGTTTTTATACTCGCTAAATTTTTCTTTTATGAGCATCCCAATATAAAAACTGAAAATACCTAGAAATACAGTCGTATTAATCGCCATGAACAAGATAGCGATGATAAACATAACCCTTAAAGGGTGTTTTTGTTTATAAGCAATAAACAAAGCCAGTGAACCATAAAACTCAATCGCCATTGTCCATAGCACAGGGTTATATTCTATCGATCCTCTAAGATAGAATATTGAGCGAACAAGCCCGTAATATAGAGCATTAAGGAAGCCTGCATTCTTAATTTCAAAAGCGTCATTTATATAATTATCACTTTGTGCAAGATGATAGTGATTAACTAAAACATAGGCAAAATAGGCAACTAAGCAAGACATAGCTGCTGTAATGCTATGAATTTTCTAATAAACTTCAATGTTTATTCGTTATTGGTTCTTGTATAAAACAGATGGATGTTGTCCAGGATATGAATGATGTTGTCTAAAACCTAGAATAACATCCTTGATTCTTACGGTATTGAACATTATTAGCCACAATTTAAATTAATCAGAAAAGTTAAATTATTGATAATTATTGTTAAATATGGATTTTATTGAAAATAAATTATAATTAGTCTATTAGAAATTAAACTAAAAAAGGCCCACATGCCTAATGCGGCCTTAATATTTTTCGGTTAACATAAGTTTTAATATCCATCTTCGTTAATTGGGACGTATTCATATAGATATTAATAGGACCTTCGATGGATTCATTGGTGGAATTTTAACTAATCTATTGTTTTTTTAAGAGAAAATCAGAAAGTTCTGGTGATAAATTTTGGCTGCTCATTTTAGGTGATGGTGTTTGCTGGCTACGATTTGGCTGGGGAACGTACTTTGCTAGAGTGAGTGCCGTTGAAATGGTTACCGCTAGATTATCAATCAGTGGAACACTTACTCGCTCATGAATGATTGCAGGGAAGCCTGCGAGTGCAGCACCCCCTAAAATGACACAGGATGCCCCATCTTTTTGTGCACAGGTATCGCTGAGTTTCACTATCATTTCATAAGCTTTATCTGGATTGTTAACGATTTCTGCACCTGTCATTGAAACCGTTCTCACGGAAGCTAACCGGCTTGCTAGGCCAAAATTTTCAACTTGTTTTTCCAAAATAGGCTTCCATTTTTCACCTCCTGAGAGAATTGAAAATTTACGTCCAAATAGTAGAGCAGCGGATAGAGAGGCTTCGAGTAAGCCGATGACGGGAAAAGGCACCATCTCTTGTAAAATAGAGGCTTCGCCGCAGCCGAAACCCGCAATAATCGCGGCATCAAATTGTGCGTCTTTTTTAAGTTGTTTAGCCATCATATCAATGAGTGAATGCATTGCGATACCGATAGCAACCTCGCTGCCGATATAGTCAGGCCCAAAACTGGATGTTAGCCCAACAACCTCGACATTATCACCTGCAGCTTTACGTGTTTCAGAGACGATGAGCTGAGTAAATTTCTCAGAAGTATTTGGATTAAGGACTAATAAGCGTATTTTTTTCATTACATTATTGGCCGCTGAGTCGGTAGATGCGATAGTTTTTTGGGTCACCGCTATAGTCGCTAAAGCCGATGCTCCGAGTATAAAATTTCTACGGCTGTTATTCATATTCATTTTGAACTGTCCTTAGTTGAAATAACATAAATGTGATTATTGAACGGTATCTAATAAACGAAATAGGACAATCTTGTATTCTTGCTGTAAAGCAATTTTAAATTCTGGATCTCTTGTATTATTGATTCTGGTTTTAAGAGAAGAGAAAATCTGTTGTTTAGTGGCCTTTTTAACGGCCAATAAAAAAGGGAAACCAAATTTTTCATTATATTCTTTATTTAATTTAGCCAGTTCTTTGGCCTCTTCCTCTGTGCATTCATTAAGCCCAGCACCTGATTGTTCCCCTTGTGACAAGGCTGCGATGTTATTATTGCGCAAATTTTTGCACGCTAATTGAGGATGAGATTTAATGAGCTCTAATTGTTTCTCTGCTCCCGATTTTTCAACCACATTAACAAGATCAATATACATATTAACAAACCCAGTGAAAGGGCGTTTAGAGGCACTCTCGACAATAGGCCACGTTGCATCTTCAAATATATTCGAGAATGTTTTTTCGTAATCATTAACACTCATTTTATTTACTTCATCAATATTATAAACTTGACTGGCAGTTGCATAGATTGCAGAAAGTAACAAAGGCAAAGAAATTAGAGCGTATTTAATGAGTTTCATATCTATTCCTTTATATAATGGTAAAGTTAAGTTTAATTTGAAAAGTAAATTTTTAAGAAATTAAAGGCATTAATAAATAATGCCTTTGGTTGTGAGTGTAACTATTTTATTTTTTGCAATTCAAATAATTTAGAATATAGATAATGAATTGCAAAATAGTTACTTGAAATTATAGTTCAATATCACGGTTACAATCTTTAGAATAAATATAGCTAAACTCTTCATCGCCAACAGCATAACCTGCTTGCAGTGCATATGATGCCATGAAAATATAATCACCTTTCTTGACAGGAACCCAATCATTATCGAGGTTATACATACCCTTACCCGATAATATTAACGCACCATGTTCTTGATAATGGGTTTCGATATAACCGTGGCTAGCACCTGGTTGGAAGGTTAGAATATGGATATTCATATCAAAACCAAGGTCTTTAGGTAATAAGTCTTGTAAATGAACGTTGTGCATTCCTTCATAATCAATTTTAGGAAGCTCGTTGACGTTACCACAAACCACGTGTGCTTTATGGCCCTCTGTTGGTTCATAAATGCGTTTGTATAAAAATATTTTTGAAGGGTTACCCTTGTTATTATTTTTAAAGCGCATGGTGACACCTGCTGGGCAATACAGGTAACCACCTTGGGTTAATTTATGTTCATCTTTATCAGAATAAGCAATGAGTTCACCTTCAATGACATAAATAATACATTCAATTTTACCGCCACCAAAACCCGCTAAGTTACCACCTTCATTGAATAAGGTTCCGATGTAGTCAACAAAGCTAGCCCCTAATTTTGGGGTGGATAAAATTGTCATATTACAGTCAGTAAAACCGGGAATAATATTACAAACAACCCCGTTAGGTGGAATGATGGCATAATTATCTTTTTTGATAATTGCACGTGATGCCAAAATATCATTTGGGTAGCCAATTTGATTATCTAAATAACCCATTTTATCCTCTCCTAAGTAATTTCATTATTTGTTGTTTTGGCTATATGTTGCAGGAAATCTATTCCAGATAGGCCAATTTATATAAAACTTCCGTCAGTAATTTCACGCCTTCAGCGAGATCGCTTAATGTAGTGGCTTCCGCAGGATTATGGCTGATCCCTTTAATGCTGGGAACGAACATCATGACGGTTGGAACAATAGGGGCAAATATTTGTGAGTCATGGCCAGCACCACTGTGCATGACTTTATAGCTATATTGATTTTCATCACAAATTTCTTTTACGAAAGTAACTAGCTGCTCATCCATTGGAATTGGTGTTTCGTCCATCCAGAGGTCGATTTTTACCTCAATACCCATTTCAGCGCAAATTCGTTGAATATCGTTCTCTATCATAGCGGTGAATTCAACTAGCGTTGCTTTATCGGTATGGCGACAATCAATCGTAAAATCAGTTTGGCCTGGAACCACATTCACCGTATTTGGATGGGGAACCACTCGACCAAACGTGAGTACTAATGGGTCACCATACTGTTTGGCTTTTTCAGTGGATTCATAACAAATGCGGCTGAAGGCACAGATAGTATCTTTGCGATACCCCATTGGCGTTGTGCCTGCGTGATTGGCTTCACCTTTTAAGGTTATATTGTAACGACGTTGACCAACAATGCTATTCACAACGCCAATTGTAATATGCTCACGTTCTAGCACATTACCTTGTTCAATATGTAATTCAACAAAGGTTTTAATATCACTGCGAGGCTTTTGGTTGGTGGGGCGAAATTTAAAACCAGCTTGCGACATAGCGTCAACAAAATTGACCCCTTCAGCATCTGAAATATGTTCGACGTCTTTCTTTTTGGCGATACCGACAATATTTTTGCTACCCCAGTACACGTAAGGGAAGCGGCTACCTTCTTCTTCCGCTAAGGAAACAACCTCTAATGTTCTGAGTGGCTGGCCATATGTTTTATGCAGATAATCTAAAGCAATATAGGCGGCCTCAATTCCGAATTGCCCGTCTAGATTTCCACCATTAATAACGGTATCGATATGTGATCCTGATAAAATCACTTGATCCGGATATTTACTGCCCTTGAGTTGACCGAACAGATTGCCAATATCATCGTAATAGGCATATAGACCAGAACCTTCGAATGCATTTTTTAACGCTTTTTGTGCACTAACCCATTCTTGAGTATAAAGCAGGCGTGTCATGCCATTATTTTCTACCGCGCCGTGTTGAGACAGCCAATTTGAAGTTTCTTTAACTTCTTTTGTAAAGTCCTTCATATCCATACCACCTAGTGATTTTCATACTGTGTGCTGTAGCAACAAAACAGTTTGTGTTGTCACTAAAGCGCGATATTTGTTTTCATAGGCAAAAGAAAATAATTAATGGCTCTACTGTATCTTTGTTATATTTGGCAAGGTGCCCCTAATCTCTTATTTATCGAGTGACTAGGGGTAGAACGATGCAATAAATATTGGCAGGAGATCCGATTAATCATCGTATTTCCGTATTTATTTAGCTGGCAAATGGTGATTTATTGTCATAGGATTTTTGGTAAATATCATCAGAGACCAAATAATCATAAATTTCATCGACAATATCGATACCATTTACTTCACTTTGTTTTTCTCTTGCTAAGCTATTTTGTCCTGGGAATTGAACCTTATCGAAGCCTGGAGCAGGTTTAACGGCATTGAGTTCATTCATGACTTGAGTGATGTGTTTGCGGAACATCACAGCGTCAGTAAAATAAGCAGGGTTGATAACAATATGTAATTGTCCTAGTTCTCTTCCTTGTGTTAAATCGTGGTACATAGAACTGACGTGTTTACCAAAAGGCAGCCCAAGTAATACACCAGAGAGAATATCGACCATCATCATCAATCCATAACCTTTAGGCCCTGCAATTGGGACTAATGCCGTTACTGCAAATGGATCTGTTGTTGGGTTTCCGTCTTTATCTACAGCCCAAGTATCTGGAATTTTTGCATTTTTTGAACGAGCATCTAACACTTTGCCCCAGGCTTGTACGGTAGTCGCCATATCAAAAGTGATATTATCTGTTTCACCCGGTGCAGAGAACGCGATAGGGTTAGTACCATAGTAGGTTTCAGCACCACCATAAGGCACAACCATCGGGTCTGACTGGCAAACTGAAATACCTATCATGCCAGCACTAGAAGCCTGTTGAACAAAATAAGACAATGAGCCACTGTGACCTATGCGGCGCACACCGACTACGGCAATCCCATTTTCTTCTGCCATTTTAATGGCTTCGTCCATACTCAATTTGGCGGCTACATGGCCTGCACCGTTATCACCGTCAAAGACAGCACTACAAGGACCTGTTTTATCAAAAGTAAAATTAGGTGAGTTATTTGTGCCACCTTTCGAAATGCGCTCTGCATAATATTCGACACGTACTGCACCGTGGGAGTGGATACCCTTTGCATCGGCATGGACAAGGACATCAGAAACGATATCAGCATGATCTTTAGATAATCCTGCCGCATGGATTTTATTAGCGATGAGCTGATGGAGTTTTTCTTTAGAAACTTTCATACATAAATAACCCTTTAGTGTTTTTGAAGTTTAATAAAACTCTTTGCTGATACCAATGTAGCAATTAAATTATCTATAAATGTGATCTAGATTATTTTTATTCGATTTTATAAAAAATTGTGCAAATAGTCGCTTAATTATTAGAACGAATCTAATAGTTTTAAATTTGGTGTTTTTTCTTTTAATGCCCAGTGTATTTTAAAGGAATTTCTAACAATATATAAAGTGTGAGCATTCTCAACTTATTTATAAGGTTTATTTGTAATTTTATTTTTCAATAAATGCCTATTTACTTTTTTATCTCATTTATTGAGTAAATAAAACTTCAATTAATAAAAGTTGTTTAAAGGATGTCACTATGATCCATGCTTTCATAAAAAAAGGGAGCTTCCAAGATTCAGTAAGCTTAATGCTGATATCTCGAAAACTAAGTGAATCTCCAAATGTTTCAGAAATATCCGTCATGATGGGAACTCCAGCGAATAAGTCGTTACTTGATGCGACTGGATTTTGGCATTCATCCTTTGATGACGCAACGCCGAATGATATTTGTGTTGCGATTAAAACCGAATCTACAGATACCGCTATTGTTGATGAAATTGCACAAGCGTTGGATGAATCACTCAAAGCATTAGCTCAAGGGCAGCAGCAAACAGGAAAAAAACTCCAACGTGTTCGTAGTTGGCGAATGGCAAAAAATAAACTCCCCAATGCAAATGTTGTATTAGTTTCCATTGCAGGGGAGTTTGCTGCAGAACTGGCTGACCAAGCATTAGATGATGGCTGTAACGTCATGATGTTCTCCGATAATGTGTCGCAAGTGGATGAGCGTAGGTTAAAACTTAAAGCGAGCGAACGTGGTCTGATAGTGATGGGACCTGATTGTGGTACGGCTTACTTAGCAGGAGCGCCACTCGCGTTCTCCAACGTAGCACCGCAAGGAAACATCGGCATTATTGGGGCATCGGGAACAGGCATTCAAGAGCTGATATCTCAAATTACGCTTGCAGGACAAGGTATTACAAATGCGATTGGATTAGGTGGTCGTGATTTAACCGCTGAAATCGGTGGGGTCAGTGCCATGACTGCCATCGAATTGCTCGCATCCGATCCGCAGAGCGATGTTATCGCCTTTGTTTCTAAGCCGCCAGCCAAAGAAATCCGTAGCAAAGTGATTGATAAGCTTAAGGCTCAAGGAAAACCAGTTGTCGCATTATTCCTCGGGACAAAACCCGAAATCAAACAGGATGGAAATTTATACTTTACTGAAACATTGGATGAAACTGCGCGTGTTGCAGCCATGCTTGGCCGCGTTGAAAAAGCGGTAGCATTTCAACCGCAAGCAAAGGGCAAGAAAATTTCAGGCCTGTATGCGGGGGGAACGCTAGCGGCGGAGTGCGCCATGTTATTGGCAGAAAAATTAGGACTGCAAACAGACGCTACGCACGATCAGGGCATGATGCTTAACCAAGATGGCCATCGAATTATTGATCTAGGTGATGACTTCTATACACAAGGCAAGCCTCATCCAATGATTGACCCTTCTACTCGCAACCAGCAAATTGCTGCGCTTGCTCAGAAAGATGATGTTGGAGTGTTATTACTGGATGTGGTTATTGGTTACGGTGCTCAAATGGATTCAGCGCAAACACTAGCCAAAGAAATTAAAGCATTAAGAGAAAACCGTCCAAGTAATGCACCGATTGCCGTTATTGCTACCGTGACGGGGACTGAACAAGATCCTCAAGTACGCTCTGAACAAATCGCCTATTTAGAAGAGGCTGGAATGGCAGTAATGAATTCACTGCCTGAAGCCGTGACGCTGGCATGCAATATTATTTCCCCGCCTGTGATTGCATTCCCTCAAAAAGAGCAAGACATCTTGCAAAGTGTTTCAGTGATTAATGCTGGCGTACGCAGCTTTGCAGATGATTTACAAGCCAATGATATTCCAGTTGTTCACTACCAGTGGGCTCCAGTTGCTGGTGGTAATAAAAAATTAGCTAATATTCTGAAAAAATTGAAATAAGGGTTTGGATATGTACTCAACGATTGAAGAAGCAAATGCCGCAGTAATTGAACGTATTCGTGCCGCTCGTCCTTTTTGGCAAAGTGTTGAGCCTGCAAAAAATCTCGTCCCAACTTTGCAACAAGGCAAAAAATTACTGCATGCAGGCCCGCCTGTTACTTGGGATGAGATGAGTGGACCCGTGCGTGGTGCTTGTATCGGAGCCTGTTTATTCGAAAAATGGGCAGATAATGAAGAGCAAGCGCTTAACTTATTGAATAATGGTCAAATTGAATTTATTCCTTGCCACAGTGTAAAAGCAGTGGGACCAATGGGGGGAATTACTTCCGCCAACATGCCAATGTTAGTTGTCAAGAATATGACCCATGGCAACTTTGCTTACTGCAACCTCAATGAAGGTATTGGTAAAGTCATGCGTTTTGGGGCATATGGTGAAGATGTTCAAGCACGTCATCGTTGGATGCGTGACTCATTAGGTCCTGTACTGAAAAAAACCTTACAAACATTGGAAAATGGTATTGATTTGACGGCAGTGATGGCACAAGGCATCACTATGGGGGATGAATTCCACCAACGCAACATTGCGACTTCAGCATTATTACTAAGACAACTCGCCCCTATCATGAGCTCGCTGGATATTGATAAAACTGAACTCCAGCAAGTGATGAAATTTTTAAGTATCACAGACCAATTTTTCCTCAATCTTGCAATGGCTTACTGTAAATCGGCGATGGATGCTGGCGCTGAAATTCAGCATGGCACCATTGTGACCGTATTAACGCGTAATGGTAAAAACTTTGGTGTGAAAATCAGTGGGATGGGTGATCAGTGGTTTACCGCGCCAGTTAACACACCTGAAGGTCTCTTTTTCTCAGGTTATAGCCAAGCTGATGCCAACCCAGATATTGGTGACAGTGCAATCACTGAAGCGTTCGGTATTGGTGGTGCCGCGATGGTGGCAGCACCGGGTGTTACACGTTTTGTTGGTGCAAGTGGTGGCATGAGTGCCGCATTAGATGTGTCTGAGGAAATGACTGAAATTTACTTGGAACACAACATGATGTTGCAAATTCCAACTTGGGATTTCCAAGGTGCTTGCATCGGACTGGACGCTCGCAGAGTTGTTGAAACTGGTATCACACCGCTCATCAATACAGGGATCGCACATAAAGAAGCAGGAATTGGTCAGATTGGTGCGGGTACGGTAAGAGCACCACTGGCTTGCTTTGAAAAAGCGATTGTTGCGCTAGCTGAAAAAATGGGCATCAGCGAATAAATCGATAATTTTCACTCTGAAGGAGCTTAAAAATGATCATGCAAGCACTGTCCGTTAGCGCTCACTTACCTAAAGAAACAGGGATATTGAATTGCGTTGGACGCTTTAATCATGCACTTAATTTTGTCACTCCTTCAGGTGAATTATTGACATTACATCGCTATGGTCGAGGATTAAGCCCAATGGGCTGGATGGTCTCTGATACTGATTTTCAAGCTATTTTTGATGATGATAATGAGTCTGTTGAGTATAAAAACGATCGATTGGTCAGCCCTAACTGGCAACTCATTGCGCCAAAAGAACACTTATCGCTCAAGTTAGTGCCACAAAAACTCCCTGATGGAACGTTTACAGCGCTATGGGATATCTTAAGGCAATCGAAAGCGAAAAGTGGTTTACACGGCAGTTTGAGTGAAGTGACAACTGGATCATTATGTCGAGAGCTCAAAGAATTAAAAGCAAACTATCAACGATACCTTCAAGGTGAGCGTATTGATTGGCAGTCGATAATTGGAAGAGGGCCAGGGTTAACCCCAAGCTTTGATGATATCTTAATAGGTATGCTATTGGTCACGTTTCTTAATCCAGAGATTGACAGCGACAGCTTACCAAACTTTTTTCAAGATACTCCTCCTTTAGGGTCATTAACGACTCTGATCAGTGTGAACTATTTACGTTTTGCTTCTCAGGGCATCTTTTCTACTCCACTACAAACGTTAGCAGCTGCGTTAGTACAGCCGATGAAATTATCACAAGCGGTTCGTTTGTTGCTTCAGGTCGGTCATTTTTCTGGTGCGGATACGTTAATCGGTGTGTGGTTAGCGGGTATGGATGAAATGGGTTAACGTTCGCGAATAAACAAGGACAAACATGGAAACTATTGTTATCGCCTTAGGTGGCAATGCATTACTGCAGCGCGGAGAAGTGCTTTCCGCTGAAAATCAATACCAAGCTATCGCATCGATTGCGGGGACTTTGGGACAATTGGCGCAGAAGTATCGTGTGGTGATTGTACATGGCAATGGGCCACAAGTCGGATTATTGGCGTTACAGAATTTAGCCTATACAGATGTTCCTGCTTATCCTTTGGATATTTTAGTGGCCGAAAGTCAGGGAATGATTGGTTATATGCTGATGCAAGAACTGGGACGTAAGCACCCTAAACAGCCAGTAACAACGCTGCTCACTCGTGTTGAAGTTGATAGCAATGACCCTGCTTACCAAAACCCCACTAAATACATTGGCCCTGTGTATGACAAGCAGGAAAAAGAAAGCTTAGAAGCTGAGCTAGGTTGGACGATTAAAGCCGATGGCAAATATTATCGTCGGGTTGTTCCATCCCCTCAACCTAAAGCCATTCTGGAAATTGATGCCATCAAATGCTTATTAGATCAAAAGCATATTGTCATCTGTAATGGTGGCGGAGGTGTTCCTGTTATTCAGCAGGATA
This sequence comes from Providencia sp. R33, assembly GCF_019343475.1. Lineage (NCBI taxonomy): Bacteria > Pseudomonadati > Pseudomonadota > Gammaproteobacteria > Enterobacterales > Morganellaceae > Providencia > Providencia sp. R33. The sequence continues at coordinate 676,201 of NZ_CP072453.1, forward strand.
ATGGATTTTGTGGGAGTGAGGCGGTTATCGATAAAGATTTATCCTCTGCACTATTAGCGGAAGTGCTTGAATCTGACCACCTCATTATTCTAACAGATGCAGACGCCGTCTATCGAAATTGGGGAACACCAGAGCAAAGCGTGATTAGAAGCGCAACGGTCGCAGAAGTTGCCCCTATGGCGATTGATGATGGCTCTATGGGCCCGAAACTGATGGCGGTCAGCCGTTTTGTGCAACGCTCAGGTAAACCTGCTTATATTGGTGCGTTAAAGCAGATAGATGCTATTTTGAAAGGAGAGGCAGGCACTAAAATTATGCCATAGTGATTAATTGCTTTGATAATCAAGGAAGTATTAATGAAAAACGTTTCATTTGGTCATGATATTTTACCCGCAATTGGTATGGGCAGTTGGAATTTGGGGCAGCAACGAAAAAGTGCAAAAGAAGAAATTGAGGCGATACAAGCAGGCCTTGATGCAGGCTTAAAATTAATTGATAGTGCTGAAATGTATGGCAATGGAGCTTCTGAACAATTAATTGGTAAAGCAATTTCAGGACGACGCGATGAAACGTTTTTAGTATCAAAAGTTTACCCCTTCAATGCTGGAGGTAAAGCGTTAGTTAATGCTTGTGAGGCATCTTTGCGCCGGTTAAAAACGGATAGGCTTGATCTTTACTTGCTGCATTGGGCTGGCGATATTCCTCTCGAAGAAACTATTAATGGTTTCGAAAAACTGCAATCTGCAGGGAAAATTCGTTATTGGGGAATATCTAACTTTGATATTAATGAATTGCAAGATATGTACGATCACCTCGTGGGGGGACGTTATTGTGCGACAAATCAGGTGCTATATAACCTTGGTAGCCGCGGTATTGATTATTCCTTACTTAACTGGTGTCGGCATAAAAAAATGCCATTAATGGCTTATTCACCACTCGGCAGCGGCAATCAATTACTTAGGCACCCAACGTTGAAGATGATTGCGCAAAAATATCAGGTTGCACCAGCAACGGTTGCATTAGCGTGGGTGATCCGTGGTGATGGGGTCGTTGCCATTCCTGAGTCAGGTAGCAGGGCGCATATGCTGCAAAATGCGCACGCTTGCCAGTTGGTATTAGACAAAGACGATATTGCTTTATTAGATGAAAGCTTTCCACCGCCAACACATAAGCAATATCTGGATATTTTATAATTAATCCAAAGTTACTTTGTTGCTGGGTCAATTGGGCTCAGCAAGCCTTGAATGATAGGGTCGCGAAGTTTGAAGAGCTTCACCACAGTTTTTAATACTTCCCCTTGATGGTCACTATTCCACGCTAAAGATAGTGGAGACGGCCTTCTTGGTCTTTTTATCAATTTTGCAATGAGTTGTTGGTTTTGAATATAGGGTTTGCAAATAGAGGCAGGTAAAAAGCCAATTCCCGTTCCTTTTAGGTGACAGAGTACTTTGGTTTTCATATCAGGCACTTTAATTTCCCTTTGGCCAGATAATAACCATGCAGTGCGTTTGGATAAAACTAGCGAGGTATCTTCCACATTGATAGTAGGGTAACAACGGAGTTGTTCATCGCTAAGAATACCGTCAATAGAGGCAAGTGGATGTTGGTTGGCCACAGTAAATACCCAATCGATTTTGCCTAAAAATAAGGTGTTCACACCGCTGTCTAATGATTCAGAACCTGGGACACCGATAGCAATGTCACATTTGTTACTGAGTAGGGAATCCCACACCCCCATATATACTTGGCGAGTGATATTAATGCGAGTGAAAGGAAAGCGCTCGATGAGGTGTTGAAGTAAGTCCGCTACGGCATTCGGTTCATAGAGCAAGTTATTAATTGCAATAGTAACTTCTTGCTCGACGCCTTCATTAATCAGCCGTAACTGATTTGGCATACTACTTAACCAATTATGCCATTCACGGCAATGTTCAAGGAGATATTCCCCCGCAGATGTTAGGTTAACGGTTCGTGTCGTTCGAGTGAAAAGCTGGACTCCAACATATTCTTCTAAGATTTTGATCCGGTAACTGATGGTTGCGGTACTTTTGTAGAGTTGTTTTGCGGCTTGAGAAAAGCTCTGACACTGCGCAACGGTGATAAATGTTGTCATCGTTTCTTGATCTAACATGTTCGTATCTCCCTAAAGTCAAAGGAAAAATCAATTTATAATATTTTTTAGATCTGCATTTTGTTTCACGTCATCCATTAAGTTGGCTTCATCATAATTGAAAGTGATAAGTATAAATTCTGTAGAATTGTTAGTAATTATTATCTTACTGAATATTAAAGAATTATATACAAAATAAAATGAAAAACTGTGATCTATGGTTTTTTGTGGAAAAATTTTCCAAAAAATGATGTTAAATGTAATACAACCTGATAAACTGATTTTGTCAGTAGGTGGTTGTACAAAATAGTGGCTTAAAATTTTTAGTGTGTTAGGAGAAAATAATGGAACTTGTTCTATCTGATCTGACACCGGAAGCGTTTGCCCCCTATGGAGACGTCATCCAAGTTGAAGGATCTGAATTTTTTCATATCAATGATGGTACGACAGAACGTTATCATGCTTTAGGTAAGGCAGAGATTACAGATGCAAGTCCCGTTCTGATGAGTATTAGTCGTTCAGAACCTATTGATATGCCAATGAATATTAAACTTTTAGAGAAGCATCCGCTTTCCAGTCAAGCTTTTATCCCAATGAATGGTGAGCGTTTCATTGTGGTGGTTGCTGAGCCTGGGGATGATATCCCAGTTGGTACTTTACGAGCATTTATCACCAATGGTAAGCAGGGTGTAAACTATCACCGTGATGTCTGGCATCATCCTATTTATGCATTTCAATCACAAACGGATTTTTTAACGGTAGATAGAGGCGGTGCTGACAATTGTGTCGTTATGGATCTCCCTGAGCCTTGTCAAATAGTTTTTCCTTAACTACTCTATTGGGCAATAAGGGCTAGGTAATATAATTCCTTTCTGCCGATAGTAAACATAAAAGGTAAAAATAAATGACTGAACCACGCACAAAAGGAAGACCACAGACAGATAAAAGTTCGCCAAAAGGTGCGCAAGCACTTGAGCGCGGGTTGGATATCCTTCAATTTCTGGCTAATTCAGGTGGGAGCTCCTCAGTCTCTGTTTTATCTGAGCAGTTAGGTTTACCTTTATCAACGACATTTCGCTTGCTGAAAGTCCTTGAGCAATCAGAGTTTATTTTTCAAGACCCACAACTTGGCTGGTGGCATATCGGTCTGCAATCATTCACAGTTGGGGCTACATATATGAATGATAGGGACGTAGTATCAGTTGCTGGGCCATTTATGCGCAGGCTAATGTTGCTATCAGGGGAAACGGCAAACTTGGCTATTCGTAATAATTTAGATGCTGTATTAATCCGCCAATGTGAATGCCATGCGTTAGTGAGAATGTGCGCACCGTTGGGGAGTCGTTTACCATTACATGCATCAGGAGCTGGGAAGGCATTATTGTTCCCGCTTGATGAAGAGGAAATGTTAGAGCTTGTCACACGCTCTGGTTTACAAGAATTCACCCCTAAAACCATCACCAGCATTAATGTGTTGAGAAAGGCGTTAGGGCATTATCAAGAGCTGGGTTATGTCATTGATAATGAAGAACATGCTCTGGGTCTTAATTGTTTAGCGGCACCTATATTTGATCGTAATAATTCAGTGATAGCAGCAATATCTATTTCGGGCCCTAGTGCAAGGGTAACTGAAGAACGTTTTACTGAGCTAGGGGAACTGGTTCGTGACGTTGCTGCGGATATCAGCGCGGCATTAGGTGAGCGCCAATCATAAAGACCAGAGATCAGCGGGTGTTAATCATCCGCTAAAAAGAGTTTATTTAACAAGTGGTTAGATGGTAATCAACGAGCTGATTAACCAAAGAGTACAGAATACATAGATAATCCGTTTTTAAAAAAACGGTTTTTTTAGACAAAAAATAAAGTTGGAAAAATTTTCCAAATAGGAGTTGTTATGGCTAAGATGCGCGCAGTTGATGCTGCAATGTATGTACTGGAAAAAGAAGGGATCACAACCGCATTCGGTGTTCCTGGAGCCGCAATAAACCCATTCTATAGTGCGATGCGTAAGCATGGTGGGATCAAACACTATCTTGCTCGCCACGTAGAAGGTGCCTCTCATATGGCTGAGGGATATACGAGAGCAAATCCGGGTAACATTGGGATGTGTCTTGGTACATCAGGTCCCGCAGGAACTGATATGATCACAGCATTATATTCCGCTTCAGCTGATTCAATTCCTATTTTGTGTATTACAGGCCAAGCGCCAAGAGCTAAATTACATAAAGAAGATTTCCAAGCAGTCGATATCGAGTCTATCGCAAAGCCGGTTACCAAAATGGCAACAACGGTGCTAGAGCCTGCACTAGTTCCTCGAGTATTGCAGCAAGCTTTCCATTTAATGCGTTCTGGTCGCCCTGGACCCGTATTAATTGACCTACCTTTTGATGTACAAGTCGCTGAAATTGAGTTTGATCCAGAGACTTATGAACCATTGCCAGCTTACAAGCCAGCGGCAACAGTTGCTCAGGTTGATAAGGCACTGGATATGTTATTCGCGTCGAAAAAACCACTGATTATCTCCGGTGGCGGTGTTATCAACGCGAATGCGGCAGATAAACTGCAAGAGTTAGCTGAAATCTGTAACGTGCCTGTCATTCCAACTTTAATGGGTTGGGGAACAATCCCTGATGATCATAAACTGATGGCCGGTATGGTTGGTTTACAAACAGCTCACCGTTATGGAAATGCAACCTTATTAGAATCTGATTTCTTATTGGGTGTGGGTAATCGTTGGGCTAACCGACACACTGGTACTGTAGAAAAATATGTCGGTAACCGTAAAACAGTACATATTGATATCGAGCCTACACAAATTGGCCGTATTTTCTGCCCTGATTTAGGGATTGTCTCCGATGCTAAAGCTGCGTTAGAGCTCTTGGTTGAGCGAGCAAAAGCACGTAAACAAGCGGGATCTTTACCTGATTACAGCAAATGGGTAGATGAATGCCAAGAGCGTAAACGTACTCTGTTACGTAAAACGCATTTTGACAATGTACCGGTGAAGCCACAGCGTGTTTATGAGGAAATGAACAAAACATTTGGCCGCGATGTTTGCTATGTCACAACCATTGGTTTATCGCAAATTGCAGCCGCTCAAATGTTACACATCTTTAAACCGCGTCACTGGATCAACTGCGGTCAAGCTGGCCCATTAGGTTGGACTTTACCTGCTGCATTAGGGGTATGTGCCGCTGATCCTAAACGTAAGGTCGTTGCCGTATCAGGGGATTATGACTTCCAATTTATGATTGAAGAATTGGCGGTCGGTGCTCAGTTCAAATTGCCATATATCCATGTATTAGTAAACAACGCTTACTTAGGTCTGATCCGTCAATCACAACGTGGCTTTGATATGGACTATTGCGTCCAGCTTTCCTTTGAAAATATCAATAATGATGTCATTGGTGAATACGGTGTTGATCACGTCAAAGTGGTTGAAGGCTTAGGTTGTAAAGCTATTCGTGTCTTTAAACCAGAAGATATTGCGCCAGCATTCAAACAAGCTGAAAAACTCATGAAAGAATTCAGTGTGCCTGTTGTTGTGGAAATTATTTTGGAGCGCGTCACCAATATTTCTATGGGTACAGAACTGGATAACGTTACTGAGTTTGAAGAAGTTGCGACCTCTGAAGCTGATGCACCAACTGCAACAGCATTTTACCAATATAAATAAGAGAGCGAAAAAATGACTAAATTTGCAGCTAACTTATCTATGTTATTTACAGAAGCCGATTTTATGCAGCGCTTTAAATTGGCAGCTAAAAATGGCTTTAAAGCAGTGGAATACATGTTTCCATATGACTTTACTGCTCAGGAAATCAAAAAAGAGTTAGATGAAAATAAACTGACTCAAGTTCTTTTTAACCTCCCAGCGGGTGATTGGAATGGTGGCGAAAGAGGTATCGCTTGTTTGCCTGAAAGACAAAAAGAGTTTCAAGAAGGCGTTAAAAAAGCGATTGAATATGCAAAGATCTTGAATTGTAAACAAATTAACTGCTTAGTGGGGCGTAAAGACCCATCGCTTAGTGAAGAAAAAACGATGGAAACCCTCGTTGCAAACCTTCGTTATGCAGCTGAGCAGTTAGAAAAAGAGAATATACGTTTACTGGTAGAAGCTGTGAATACTTACGATATTCCAGGTTTCTATTTGAATAAATCAGCTCAGGTCGAAGATGTAATTAAGCGTGTCAGTCATGCCAATATTTACTTCCAATATGACATTTACCATATGCAGCGAATGGAAGGTGAGCTGACTGAGACAATGAAACGTTTATTAAAGCATATTTGCCACATTCAACTCGCAGATAACCCAGGCCGTCATGAGCCAGGAACGGGTGAGATTAATTATACCTATTTATTTAAACAGCTAGAACAAATGGGCTTCACAGGCTGGATCGGTTGCGAATATAAGCCTGCGGCAACAACAGAAGCAGGTTTAGGCTGGATGAAACCGTATTTATAATTAGGAGAGTATTATGAAATTAGGCTTTATTGGTTTAGGAATTATGGGTGGCCCAATGGCGGCTAACTTATTAAAGGGTGGCCATGAGCTGGCTGTAAATACCCGTGGGAAAATTCCCGCATATCTTACGGATGAAGGGGTAAAGACATTTTCATCGGCTAAAGAAGTGACTGAAAACGCTGATATTATCTTTGTCATGGTGCCAGATACCCCTCACGTTGGAGAGGTGCTATTTGGTGAGAACGGCTGCGCATCTACAGCGTTGAAAGGCAAAATCATTGTGGATATGAGCTCCATATCCCCGATTGAAACCAAAGAATACGCAAAAAAAGTCAATGAATTAGGCGGTCAGTATTTAGATGCGCCAGTTTCCGGTGGTGAAGTCGGAGCTAAGCAAGGCACATTGAGTATTATGGTGGGTGGTGAAGAATCGACTTTCACTAAAGTAAAACCGCTACTTGAATTAATGGGTAAAAATATCAGTTTGGTGGGCGGAAATGGAGATGGACAAACCTGTAAGGTTGCTAACCAAATTATCGTTGCATTAACCATTGAAGCCGTTTCTGAAGCATTAGTTTTTGCGTCAAAAGCTGGGGCCGATCCTGCACGTGTTCGTGAAGCATTAATGGGTGGATTTGCATCATCGCGTATCCTTGAAGTTCATGGCGAGCGCATGGTAAAACGCACATTTGACCCAGGGTTTAGGATCTCTTTACATCAAAAAGACTTAAATCTTGCCTTGCAGGGTGCGAAGGCTTTATCGATGAGTTTACCGAATACCGCGACCTGTCAGGAACTTTTCAATTTATGTGCAGCACATGGCGCTCAAGATAATGACCATTCAGCCTTAATCAAAGCAATTGAAATTATGGCTAACCATAAATTAGGAGACTAATACGCAGTCTAATTGTTTGAATGTAATGATCTTCATATTGTAAGTGTAAATGTAAGAAGTAAACAGTTTAACTAGTCGTTTATTTGCCCCATGTATCTGGGGCTTTTTTTTGCATAACATTAAGTGAATAAAAAAGAGGTAATATAATTAATATATATTACCTCTATGAGATTTTATTTATCCTTTCTATTTTACAGCATCCCACTTAAATATATTTTCCAAGATTATAGAAATAATAATTCCCATTAATAACCCATTTGTGATGATAGGTCTTACCATCAATGGAATATCTTGCATATAAGTTGGAGGAACACTCATCAAAAATATGCCAATAAAAATAGGCAAAGCAAGTCGATAAATATTGCGCGGATTTAAATCTAAAATACGAATAAATAACAAAGAAGACCAAAGCAGAGGTAAGTAAGTGACCATCATCACGGTACTACTGATCACTAAAGGAAAGGTAGAAAAGAACCCTGAAAAAACGGGAACGATACTAATAACAAAGAATAACAAACTACCAATAATAAAGGGCTTTTTACTAAAATCGTTGGTTTGAGTAATGAGCCCTATTGAAGAAACAAATGGCGCGAAAGGAACAATTCCTAGTGGTGAGCAGGCAACAGTGAGTGCGCCAGAACTAATAAAACTACGACGATACATGGCTGGCGTTGCTGGCGAATCTGGATGAAATAAATCTGTTCCCTTAATCGCGCCAAACGTATTGGACGTATTTAGTAGTGAGGCAATAACACAGGTTGTGACAATACCATAATTGATAGTTTCAATTTTTCCGAGAGGGAAAAGCTGCCAGCCAATGCCACTCACGCCTGTTGAGTCACTTCGAAAGATAACTGAAAATAATAACCAACCCAATATTGAGCCAATCAGCACAGCATATTTATTAATATGACGAGGGAGTAAGACAATAATTCCAATGATCAACACCATGATAAATAAAGCTAACAAGAATGTATTGAAATTAATATGGACAACATCTGTTGTGGCACTAAAAGGTAAGCCCAACATACCTTTTAGAAAAATAGTAATTAAATTAGCGCCGAGTAACAGCATGAATACTGCCATCACGCCAGGCGAAAATAGCAGAGCCAAATACTTTCCTGCCCCACTCAAGCCGATAATGACAGTGATGATCCCTGCAATGGCAATTCCCACTGCAAAACTACCACCAATAACCTCTAATGGTGTTCCTTGAGCAGACTCTGCAAATGCAACAGATAAAATCGTTCCCCACCACAGCCCCGCAGGACCTTCCATGATAGAGCGTTTGTGTCCGAAAATAGCTTGAATTAAGCAAGCCAGAGATGTGGCTAAAAAAGCATACTGGGTAATTGTGTGAGTGGTGGCATTGCTCAGATGAAATGCAGATTGTAATGTAGGAGGTATAACGACTGTATTACAGAAAATAAAAAAGAACCATTGCAAGCCTGATAACACATTATCTTTGTTCAAACTAAACATAAATTACATCCTGTTATAAATAACAATACAGCACACCCAATAAAGAGTGTGCTGTATTATTTACATCATATTACTGTTGGTGTTTTAAAATAAACTGCCCAATAGGCGTTTCACGAACGCCAGTATTAATATCGTAGATAGTTTCTCCGCGTAAAATAGTGCGTGCAACTTGTGCACCTATTTTGCGCCCTACATAAGGGCTGACTTTATGGCGATACTCTAAATCTTGAGCTTTTAATTCATAAGGTGAGTTTGGCTTGATAAACACGAAATCTGCATCTTTACCAACGGTAATGGAACCTTTATGCTTAAGACCGAAGATCTTAGCTGCATTAGTTGCCATTAATTTGGCAAATAATGGGAGTTCCATTCCACGTTTTTGCACTGCTTCATCAAACATCAAGTCAACACAGCTTTGCATCCCTGCAATTCCACCCCAAGCCTTGAATACATGACCCGCTTTCATATCTGGTGGGCATGGTGAGTGGTCAGAACCTAAACAGTCGATTTCACCATTAAACAGTTTTTCCCACATGCCTTCTTGGTTCGCTTCATCACGAATCGGTGGTGAGCATTTTGCTAAATTACCAATTTTTTCAAACTGATTGGTTGTTAAGGCAAAATAGTGAGGGCAAGATTCTGAGGTAACATCCTGTCCTTCATTACGTGCCTTAGTTACTTCAGCAACGCCTTCAGGGCTACTGATATGGCAAATATGTATTGGGCAATTAGCCACTTTTGCCAGATATAACACGCGGCGAATTGCCTCAATTTCAGTATATACAGGGCGCGAGGCCACATAGTCGTGAGCGGTTATGCGCCCTTGAGCTTCAGCTTCTCGACCTAATTCATCACAGATTGATGCATTTTCACAGTGAACTAATACACGAGAGTCGTTAAATTTACTGATAATTTCTGCACCACGTAAAAACTGAAAGTCATCAACATCACGGAAGTCATTATCGATAGTTTTGTCACCACAAGTGGCAACAAAGCATTTGAAGCCAACAACACCCACTTCATCTAGCTCGTGCAGTCTATCGAGATTATAAGAGACTAAACCGCCAAATTGTGCTGCATCTACTGACAGTTTACCTGCGGCAGCGTCGAATTTCATTTGAATACTTTCACGGTCAACGGTTGCAGGTAGCTGATTTAATGGCATTTCGATGATAGTTGTGATGCCACCTTTTGCTGCTGAGCGAGTTCCCGTTTCATAGCCTTCCCAGTGTGTTCTACCTGGTTCAGAAATGTGGGCATGAGAGTCAACCATACCTGGTGAAACGACTAGGCCTTCGGCATTTATTTCTTCTTTTGCACCAGATAAACCAGAGCCAATAGCGGCAATTTTGCCATTTTTTACCGCGACATCTGTTTTAATTGCTTCGTTTTCAAGAATGACAGTACCGTTTTTAATGATTAAATCGTATGACATAGGGTATTCCTTAGATAAGATTATAATTTCATTTATTAACATTACTGTTCAGCGTGTTTTCAATATATTAAAACGGGCTGAATAGGGTATTTAATTCAGATCACACTGGGTTTTTTATGCCGATATCTGAATCATTCGTAGCTTTTACTTTATTTTCAACCACCTTAGTGGTGTCTTTTTTGAATAAAGAGTAGAGAACAAAGGCTAATATGACGCCAGCAAACCAAGAGACACGTGATATAGGCTCTAATACAGGAATGAATTTTCCACCAAGGGAGAAAATAACTGCAATAACAGTGACAACGAAAGCGGTAACATTAAATCCGTTCTCATAGAATTTATAATCGCCTGCGCGGGTATATAAGACATCTAAATTAATGTTTGTACGCATTACGATGAAATAATGCGATAGCATGACACCAATAACTGGACCTAAAATACCGCCAATAATATCCAAGAAAGTATAAATACTGTCCTGATTCTCAATTAGTTTCCAAGGCATGATTAATACGCTGATAATACTGGCAATAATAACGCCGTGACGATAAGTGAGTTTGGATGGGGACAGTGCAGCAATTTGGTACCCTGCAGGAATAATATTACCAGCAGCGTTGGTGGAAATTGTTGCCATCAGAATAACGACTACCGCAAAGAGTGAGGCATATAAACTATCCCATTTTTGAACAATATCGAGTACGTTCCATGTATCAACGCCGTAGTGAATACTGGCGCCGGCTAAAATACATACGCTACTAATGGCAAAGAGCAAGTAAGCCACTAACAGGCCAGCGGTTTGTCCAATGGCTTGTTGTTTAAAACTAGTTGAATATTGTGTAAAATCAGAAGCATTTACTGCTGGGGCTGCCCAGACGGCGACAACACTATTAATAACGATAAAGAAAAAGAATACTTTACTTGGCGTTTCGCTAACACCATTTGGGATGTAATCCAAAATAGGTTGAATGCCAACTAAAGAAACTGACCAAATTGCCATACCACCAAACAAAATATAAATACAGGGATTAAGAATGGCAGTAAGTTTATTTAATACCTTGCCTCCACCTAGTCCTATGGCAACATTCATTGCCCAGAAGATGATGAAAACAATAAAGGCTGGAATGGTAACCCCCATATAGGTTTCGCCATTGCCTATATTTAAAAATTCAGGCCAAATTTTACCGATTAATATTAATAGCGCTAATGAACCGGTAAAGCATTGTAAGCCAAACCACATAATAGCAGCAATACAGCCTCTTAGTACGCCAGGAAAGAGTGAACCTTTAATTCCATAAGATGCCCGAAGTAGCATTGGGAACGGGATACCATATTTAGACCCCGCCGCACCATTCATTACCATAACGAAAGCGATACATATTGCGCTTAGTGCGATGGCAAACATAATGTTCAAAGTAGAAAGGCCCAGAATAAAAAAACCGCCAACCATTAGATAATTTGGGACATTGTGGACAGAACCCATCCATAGCGTAAAGTAGTTAAATGTTTTCCATGTTCGTTGCTCCGGTGTTTTAGGTAATAAATCATCTGTATAACCACGTTCACGATAAATCTCTTTTTCTTCTGAATAGTTCATATATGTGTCCTTCCACGCATATAATTTAAATTTGAAAACGAGAGATTTAACTAATCGAATTTTTAATAAAGTAATAAAGTTATTGTTTTAATTTTTTAAATAATATTATTTTCTATATACACATCAACTTAATAACTAATGGTTTTATATATAGTTATTAGCGTCAGTTTAATTAATTATATTGACTACAAGGGAATTAATTCTTGAACTTAATATAGCCACCGTTAACTGATGGATGCAATATAAATTTAAAAAATTTTTCCAAAAAATAGATCTGGAGCACCTTTGTTTATAAAATCGATTAATAAACAGTTGGTTATGGAGTATTTTATTTTTTATCATTTCTTTTTTTGTTGTTTTTTTGAGGTAATTCGTTCAATTTAAGTTGATTTACTCTATTTTTGATTAATTTTAATGAGGTTGGATTAATTTTAGGTTTATTTTAGTGTTTTATTGTTTTTGTTTTAACTTTAACCAATTGATTTTAATCAATAAAAATAATTGGAAAATTTTTCCAATTAAATCTTTATCAATTGTTTTTTTTTGATACAATGGCGAATAGAAGTTAATGGCTATACTCAGTACTAAAAAGGTTTTTAGGAAGTGGTGCTGAATATAATTCTCTCAATTTAATAAGCTAATCTATTTATCAGTAATATGCGCAATTTGTAAAAGTGGATGTGTATTTTGATAATCGATAATATTTTTCGAAATTAACAATATTATTAACTGATTACTTAACCGTTCTATAGGTAGCCATATATGAAAATTATTATAGCCCCTGATTCTTTCAAGGAAAGTATGAGTGCAGAATGTGCCGCAAATGCCATAACTAAAGGATTTAAAAGCGTATTTCCTGATGCTCAGTATCTTTGTTTGCCGATTGCTGATGGTGGTGAAGGAACCGTTGATGCATTGATTGCGGCCGCAGGTGGTGAGAGAGTATTACTTGAGGTTAAAGGCCCATTAGGGAATATGGTAAGTGCTTACTATGGTGTATTACACAATGGAAAAACCGCTGTTATCGAAATGGCTCAGGCCAGTGGGTTAATGTTAGTTAGCCCAGAGCAGCGTAATCCAATGATTACGACGAGTTACGGAACAGGTCAGCTAATTCAAGATGCGCTTGAAAAAGGGGCGAAAAAAATCATTTTAGGGATTGGCGGTAGCGCAACCGTTGATGGTGGTGTCGGTATGCTTCAAGCCCTAGGTGTTATTTTTTATGATAGCCAACAAAACAAACTTGGTTTAGGAGGTGAAGTCTTAAATCATATTGCAACGATTGACACATCAAGAATGTCTCCTCAGTTGCAACATTGTACGATCGAAGTGGCTTGTGATGTTGATAATCCACTGGTTGGAGAACGTGGAGCCGCAATGATATTTGGGCCACAAAAAGGGGCAACCGCTTCAATGGTATTGGAATTGGAAAAAGGCTTAAATCGTTTTGCTGAAGTTATCCAACAAAGTAAAGGGCATGATTTTAGGCATTTACCTGGCGGAGGTGCTGCTGGTGGGATATCTGTTGCTGCCGCTGCATTTATGAATGCTCAGCTTAAACCAGGCATTGATATCGTTATTGATGCAGTAAAGTTAGAGCAAGAAATCCTTGATACCGACTTGGTTATTGTAGGGGAAGGTAGCATGGATGGGCAAACGGCAGGGGGGAAAGCGCCTTTAGGAATAGCCAAGGTTGCGGCCAAACACAATGTCCCTGTTATTGCATTAAGTGGTGTATTAGGTAAAGGCGTTGAAGTACTACACCAAGAAGGTATCGATGCTTTTTTCAGTATTTTACCAAGGTTAAGCCCGCTAGATGAGGCACTAAAGCAGGGAGCAGAAAACCTGCAACAGGCGGCGTATAATATTGCAAAAGTTTTACAGTTAGGTAAGTTATTGTAGCCATTTCTAACATGGTGATAATACATGTTGAATAATATCAATAATGCTTACCACAAAATAGATATAATCAATTTTAGTGTTTATTACGGGTATGATGTTAGGATGTCTTTTTGAGATGATTGAATTAATCGTATATTTATGAGGATAAAAATAGTTATTCAACATGTAGAAAACGCAATAATAAAGTACTAGGGTGGTATAGCATCAATGGATAATTTAAGACTAAACTAGAAATAATCTCACATTTGCAGAGTTTTTTATACCTAATATTAATATAAAACTTGCCGCTCCTGTCTATTACACCTTTGGCTAGTTATACTCAATAATTAACTAAAGGTGTGACCATATTCTGTTTCAGTAGCTTGATTTCAGCAGAAAAATAAAATAAATACTTTCCGACAGAGCCGAATTTTAAGGGCTCACTGCCATTGCTCTCTAGCAAGTGCCTAATGACTTTGATCTTAGTATCTATGGGCTACCTCCCCCAGCTCTACCTTAGCAATGTCTAAAATAGTCACTATAGCTGTTACATCAATAATAATTGGTTGTAAATCCAGCAATTCACTATGCAATAAAGTAGTGTATGTAGGAATGCGAAAAAATAAGCCTTTTTAAGGGTATTATTACGATAAAAACCATGAGTTTTTTAAATAGGCTCTGGCGGGAGTTGAACCCGAGTCCGTAATTTTTTAATTGATTGATTATGAAAGGGTATTTTAAATAGACATCAATCATGTGCACTAGATGTGCACATGGAGGTCGTGGTGTGGGTATATAGTAACATTTGTATTTAAATATCGATGAATTCAAATTCATCGTATTCATTAATAACACCAATATTGAATATTACTTCTGAGGCGTTATTGGTAGTTTGCTCTAGATGTGCTTTTATAAATTTCAACATGTTCATAAAGTCAGGAGTGAATACTTCATCACCGTTACTTTTAAATACAGCGATAACCTTGGCTTGCTCGACGTTTGCTTGAGTTATATATCTTTGAGTCTGCGCAATAGCTGAACGTAATCTATTGATTATTAAGCCAGCTGATGCTCTCAAATTAAAATACTTGGTTTCAATTGCCATAGTTACATTCATTTTTCTTACTATTAAATCCACCTCAGGTTTAAACGGCGACTTATGAGTATTTTGCGCTATAATCTCGTATCCATTTTTTTCATAATATTCGGAAATGGCTTTTTCTGCTAAGAAAGATAAATAACCAGGGTTCTTCGAGTGGTAGTCATTTAGTATCTGAGTTTTATCTTCTTCATTTAGGTCTATTTCACCTAATTTATTCATAGCAACAGTTAACGTTTCTTTTATTTGAGAGGTTAATCCTTTGATTTTCTCAAAGTCTTCACGAGTTAAAAATCTGTTATGTGCCACTTTATTTCTTAATTTATAAAGTAACGCCCATTTTTTTTCAAGGTGCTGAGAACCTTCGCCAAGGATATCGGAAAAATATTTTTCCCAATTTGATTTTGGGAGATATTTACGAATTTTATCGTGGTCGTTACTATCAAACTCATTTTTTTGAAGAACTTTGTCAAGCTCATCTAAGCTTATATCCCGTTTCTTTTTAAAGAGAACCTCTGATAGATTTATAAAATCAAGTTTATATAAATCATTAATATGTATATCATCTTCTTCAAATCGTTCAATTTTTTTAGCTAAATCTGGATGAATTGTTTCTTTAGACCACTCCATACCAACATTAATTAGCATAAATTTACTAATTAATTTTCTCATTACATTTTCAACTTCATTGATTAATGGGTAGGATTTATAGGCATAATGCCTACCAATATCATCCCATAAAATATTAATTACTGTTGAGCCGGGGTTTATGCGATTACTCAGTTCTTTTATTTTATTACTAACCTCTGAGAATTCATCAACTAAATTGTCATCTGTATTTTCTAATGCAACAATAAAATATCTTTCTTTATTTGATGGGATGTTTTTTGTTTCAACATCAAATTTTACTGTTATCAAAGGTTTCGATTTTGCAGTTTTTCTATATGTAAGTTTTTTTCCGGATATATTGATAAGTGAATCAACTTTTAGAAAATCAATAAAGGCGTTTTTACTATTGCAAAAGGAATCATCATTTGTTGAAAGGACAAGAAATTCGATTTTCACTAAAAACCTTCTGTATTTACTTAGTTCTATGATTAAAATAAGATAGATATTATCTGTAATTAGTAAAATTATAACAAGTTACTTAAGTATCAAATAGAAGTTATTTATGAATAATTATATGGGTTAGTACATATTAAATAGATTAATATTTTGTACTGTACCCCCATCATACTCCTTAAGATATCCCCCATAGTGCCTAAACAGCATCTCAGGCCCTTTATGTCCCATTTGTCCTGCTAGCCAAAATAGGTTAGCGCCTTGGCTTATATGCCTTGTGGCAAATGTATGCCTAGTTTGATATGGGTTACGATATCGAATACCTGCTCTCTTCAGCGTTGGCACCCATGCTTTCTTCCTAATTGCATCGGCACCTGCCCAAGCTTTATTTGTTTTCGGGTCTTCGAAAATCACACCATCTTTCATAAACGTGAATTGCTTCTGCTCATTCAGGGCGTTCATGGCCTCACTATTTAATTCAACCTTTCTGGTGCCGGCTTTAGTTTTGGTTTTCTTAATAACACCAACGACGCTGGCAGATTGTACGTGTGCGGTATTTTCTATGAAATCGATATCACTCCATCTCAATGCACATAATTCAGAGCTTCTTAAGCCAGTATTAATGGCGAACTGGAATAAGTTTTTCCATTGCTCATGTCTTGCCGCAGAGAGTAGGGCAGAGACTTCTTTAGGTGACAACGGGTCGACTATATAACTGCTTTCATTGTCACTGTTATTTGATTGGTATCTTGAAGCAGATACAAGGCTGACTGGGTTGATTGATACAATGCCATCAGTAATGGCTTCATCTAGTGAGCTACGCAAAAATGAGAGCTGATTACGGATGGTTTTTAATACTGTCGTTTGCTTTTGTATCCAATTTTTTAGGATCGCCGGTGTGAGTGATGAAACATGTAATTGGTGCAAATCAGACAGGGCACTTTTGCATTTTTTATAACCGCCAATCGTAGAGGGTGATAAATTTCGAGTTTCGCAAATAACTAAATACTCATCTAAATAATCAATCACTCTTTTTTCGCGATTATTAACGCCAAAAAGCATTAATTTTTTAGAGTTAGGAAAATATTTAGCGTAATTAAACGTGCCTTTTTCAATGTTATTTTGAATTTCAGCGAGTAGCCTTTCAGCATATTTAATATTTTTATTATCGACGGTTAGTCTAGAGAGAGGCTCTCTACAGAGCGCCCCTCTATAAGTAAACGTGATAACAATAGTTTGGCTGGTTTTGTTGTTACGAACCGTCACCCCTCTTGGTAGTGCGTAGCCTGTTTGTTTTTTCGCGCCCACTTATTCACCTCAGCAATATCAATCCAACGTTCTTTTGAACCTTCAACTTTTAAAACATGTACACCGACTATCCAATATTGCCGTTGTATGCGCTTATTAATGGACTCTGGTGTTTCTCCGTACATATTGCAGTACGCGGAAATAGGCAAACATTCATATAACATAACTTCCTCCTATATCCGCTTGCTTAATGTCGTGGGGAAAAAAATCATAGCCTTCTGTGATATTTTGTCTCATCTTGGTCTTGCCTCATCATTATTAAAATAAGTTGGTCAGCAATGTCGCAGGCATGCTTGATATCAGCTTCAGTACATGGTCTGTTTTTTACACTGGCAGCTAATTTGCCTAACTTAATATCAAACTCAGTTAATAATTGTTCCTTGGGTTCCCAAGGGGTTAGTTGCGGTTGTTTCATGGTGGTTATCCATTGGTTTTGAATAAACCACCACAGTAAGAAAAAATGCAGAATAAAACTGATTATGCTTAATCAATTATTGGCCCGAATAATCGCTTCGATAGGATAGCATTCAGACAAAACACCTCGTTGAGTTAGGGCGTCTTTATCCATTAAACAATTCTGTTCATCGGGATAGGTATATCCGTTAGACTTATATAAACAATCAGCACCGCTGCAAATTAGCAGGAATAAACCATAAATCATTGTTTACTCCTTTGTAGTTCTGCCTGAGTAGGCTGTATTTCTATTCTAATATGTGCAGGAAAGTCATAAGAAACCTTGCAACGTCTATCTGTTGAAACAAACCCGTGCGAGCCATCGGGTAGGGTGATTTTGATTTCCTGGTCTTTTTGATGTTCGTGTCTTAGCATTGGTCTTGCCTCGTTTGTGACATGTCACATTAATGGATAACAGCCGGTGCCGTTGGGTAACCCAGTTGAAGTAACAGCGCTTTTTTTACCAGTGATAGCGTTTGTTCTTCTTGGCGGGTGACTTGTTGAGTCGATGCCGTAGTCCACTCAACGCTGCATTTATTGTTAGTTTCATCATGAGTAATGATGACCTCTAATTTCATGGCCATAAAAATATCTCCTGATATGCGCCCATGGCTGGGCGCTAAAGTGATTAACGAACCATTAATGAACGGTCACCAACTTCTAAGTGAGCACCAGGTATTTCAATACCGTTTTCAATTGCTTCTTTAATGCGTTTCTTGTCGGGGGCAGTAATGGTCTGAACATCCACCAATTCATCGGGCAAAGCTGCTTCGTTATCGATGATGACACGCACAACACCAGCGCGAGCCGTAAAGGTGTTTTTCGTGGTTTTTAACTTGTCTTTGCCTGATGTTAACAAGCAATCCAATGCATATTTTTTCAAGTTCTTAACTTGGTTTTCGAATGATTTTTTACGATCAGCCAAACGTTTTGACTCTTCATCCAGCGTTTTAGCTTGCCATTCTAAATTACGGGCATGAAGCATAATTGCATCCAGTTTATCGCCTAGTTCACACTCGATGCCCTCTAAGGTATCGGCGACATCTTCTGCGGTGAATTCACCTGTTTCGACGAGTTGTTGTAATTTGCTGTAGTCAGCAGCCATTGCAATAGCAGTTGTCTTGGTCATTAGATTGCCTCTTCTTTTTGTTTCAGTTGGTCTAAACATTCTTTTTCAATTTCATTTAGTCGACGCAAACGGCCGTTTAAATATTTTTCATATTCACTGTCGCCACGTTGTTTGGCCAACTTGGCATGTGTTGAAATTTCGCGGGTGAGGGTGGATGTGATACCCCGTAATTCGTTTGGCGTCACCGCGCTGCGCATCGTTTCAGTGTGTCGCGTGAACTTCTCGTCTAACTCTTTACGAATGCGGGTAGCATCTTCAGCGTTATCGCTAGCGGCTTTGATTTCGTACTCGAGCTTATTGCTTGCAACATATTCAGGGTTATCATGCATTCCCATATAGACGTCAGAGCTAAAGCCAAGCATGGAAAGGGCTTTTTTGATGGCATCAGTCAGCGATTTTTTAAACACTTCACCGTCAACCTTAATACCATAGGTGGTTTGATAGCGGTAAGGTGTAGCGCCGTAGCTTTCAAATTCACCTCGCGTTTCACATTCTATGGTGTACCAAAAGCGGATCTTGAGTGAGTGGTTCTGTTCGCAGAATAAAGAGCCGTCACCGTCTCGTAAAAAACGCGTTGCGACTTGTTTGTTGCGTTCATCGAGAACTGGTTCAGTAAGAGGCTTGCCATTCACGAATTTCTCTTCAACGATTTCATAACCCCAGCCTTCACCAATAGGGCCGAATATTTCAGTCGCACGCATAAACATGTAAGTGCTGTTAATACTGGTTCCGGTATAACCAACCCCATCAAGCGGTTTGGTAAATCGCGCATCAGTACGCTGAACTCGTTTCCAAATATTGAGGTGGTCATTATTACTATCGATCACTTCATCAATGACTGCTGCGCGTTGTTGAAAGTCATCTTGTTCAGTGGCAATTGGCGTAGAAATAACAGGTGTCTCAATCACAACTGGTTCTTTTTCTACTTTAGCCAGTGTGTCTTTTTTCTTGCTTGTACGTTTTGTTTTTTCTGATTTAGCCGGTTGCTCAGGTGTTTCATCGTTAGCCGGCTTAGTATCTAAATTATCAACTGCAAAACGACCACTACCGAGTGAGGTTACCTTAGGGCTATTGGTACCAAGTTTTGAATCAATAAACGCTTTACGGGCATTAGCATCATCAAATAATTCAGGTTGTTCACGTGCTTCTGTCACTAGTGCAAATATGTTCTCGCGAGGGATATCTAGAACGCTAGGGAATGTGCGCAAATCCATTGATAAGCGTTTCCATGCTTTATCATCATTGCTAATTAGCTCTTTAGCTTTGCGGATATCAGCACTACGGATTGCATCAAAATCTACACCACCAATTAACGCAAGGGCGATTTCGGTATCAATCATTGCGTAATCACGCTTTAGTATTGGTTCTTCTGGTGTCGTTTCTATTTCAATAGTTTCGACTTTTGGCTCATCTTTCAACCAACTTTCACCAAGTGCGGTAGCTTCTTCGACGGTGACATTATCATCAGCATATTCATAAACTGCCTGCGCAATTTCTATTGTTTCATCGGCATCCATTAATGACACTTTGGTGATTTCTGCAAGGCCAGTAGCAATATTACGAACTTTTGGGTCCTCTACACTTTCATTGAGATACTTCAGTATGAAAGTGTATTCTTTATCAGTAATTTGAGTTTTACCAAACATCAGTAAAGCAGCTACGCGAGGTTTAGTTGCAAGCTTTTTAAATTCTTTATATTTAATGGGTTGCCATTTCTCACCGTCAAATTCATTTTCAACAGCAAATTTTTCATCAAACTGATCGAGTGCAGGGCGAGGGGAACCTACAGCATCTTCACAAATAATCGGCTTATCAATATTAAAGTTATCCATAGAATCAGGGTAAACCTCAGATAGCTTAATCATTGCAGTTGCTGCAGCAATTTTGGCATTCGCTGCATTGAAAGCGATGGTTAAAGGTACAGCGCCATTGGTTCGAGCCTCGGTCGTAGGCTCAAATACACAGATAAAAGTTGTCATTGGTCTGGCCTCTTAATAAGGGATTTGTTCGTCAGTTTTAGAAATGGGTTTGCCTTCTAAGCACAGCAGCATCTGGATTTGGTCTTCCAGTAGGCTTGATTTCACCTGAGCATCAGCAAGAATTTTGCTTTGCTCAGCTTTGAGTGAGTCAATCTCTAATTGAACTAGCTCAGTATTTGACGGAGCAGTAAAGGGAATGTCGATAGTATGCTCAGCAATGGCAAAGCCTAAACCAGATTCAATATCATATTTGAATGGATAAGGGCGGTATTTATATGAACCGTCAAATTGCTTTTGTGCGTGGATATAAAGCGTAACACTTAGGGTTTCAGGTTGTGCTTTCATAGCAGCTCCTTTAAAATAACTGTGATCAGTGATTTATCATTGGTCTTGCCTCTTCTAGCGTTTGGTCGCGCTAGTAGAACTCTCGGTTAGCTTTGGTCGGCGACCCGAGGTAAAGGAACCCACTTCGGTGGGTTTTTTTACGTCTGCAAATCAATACTCGTCTTTCCGAGCTGTCTGGTCTTGCCTCAAGCGTTGGTCTAACTGTTTCCCTGATGCGGGCTAATTTTTAAGTCTGAACACTTATCTAAACACTTGCTGTGTTTGTTTCGATATTTGTAATATACAAAATATCTTGTATGCCTGTAAACAATTAAATTTGTATTAAATTGTATTCTGTCGTGATTTTAATTGTAATTAATTGTTTTTACAGGATGATTTATTTTGTTTAATTTTGTGAAAACAGGGAGGCGGTCACGTTTAAATAGCAGGGAATACTACAAATGGGTTATTGAGGCCTTTAAACTGAGAGATGAAAATTTAGGAAACATACAAAAAACCCTTGTGCTTTAATGAACAAGGGTGGATATAGATAAATTATAACTTATTCGCTAGCTGACTTTTTTCTGAAGTTTTCATCATTTTTCACATATTCAAACGAGTCAAGAATGATGCCTGTTATTCTTAATATATCTTCAGGGGATTGAATGGTGATTCGGTTATTCGTTAATTCTAAACCTGCACGCTTTATTTCATTACCTAGCAGATCAGTAATCTCTATAGGAACCATGATATAAGCGCTATTTTTCTTATCGTAGAATCTAACTATCCAACGATTAACCTTGCCTTGATATAGGACACCAAAGTAAGACTCAGTATCTTTATATTCAATTTCATCACATCCAGTGATCTGCTTTATTTTTTCAAATAAAGTTAATTCAGTCGTTGTGGTAATAATGTTTGGATTATCGGGATCGATAATATCTTTTAATTCATTAGACTCTTGAGTTTCCTCTGCTGCCGCTTCAACAGGCTCTTCACCGTAAGTAAATTTACCAGATAAGCCAGAAACTACCATCGCACTAACAGAACGCTCAACGGCTTGTTTTACTAGTGGTGTAATAGAGTCAATAAAACGCTGATTTAATTGTCTTTCAACATTAGAACGGCTCGCGACATAGCGAACGAATTCACTATCAACATCTCTGAGGCTCGAGCTAATGGTTTTAGTGAAAGCAGATAAATATACGCTCTCTTCAGCCAGTGTTCTTAATGCTTCTGGTTTGAATTTATCATGTCTAAAACGGAATAATTGGCTTGCGTCTGAATCACTAATTTCATCCATTCTAATGCGTAAGAATGGAGTAGGGTCCATAACATTTTTTTGTTTTAAATCAGTGAAAAAACGCCACTCTAGCCCATTGGTTATTGCTGAGATTGTAACTTCAGGAGTCGAGTTAAAATATCTAGAAAGCTGAGGACAATGGTTATCTAATTTTTCAAAATAACATTTGGCTTCGATAAACATAACGGGGACGTCTTGACAGAATAGTGCATAGTCAACACGTTCATTTGCTTTTACACCAGGGAAGTCAGCACCGTATTCTGCTTTGACTTTTTGAGGGTCATAAGGGCTAAAGCCGAGGATATCAAGGAAAGGCAAGATTAATGCCTGTTTAGTTGTCTCCTCTGTTGAGCAATGTTGCCCAACTTGTTTTACATGATCTACATGATTTTTAAGCTTTAACTTGAAATTTTCCATAGGGTTACCTTAGTAATCAAGAACAGAATACCAAAACATTCTGCCAATAATCATGACGCTGTTTTCATCAGCCTCTTCATCGTCGTATTCTTCACGGTTATAACTGCGAATAATAAGTTTTCCACCTGGTTTTCGATAAAGCATTTTTAAACGTTTCAAGCCATCTTGATCGATAGCGTAAACTTTTCCATCAATAATTTTTTTATTAGATACATCAATGGCAATAGCAGAACCATCTGGTATTACTGGCTCCATACTATCGCCACTTGCTGGAAAACAAATAATTGTTGAGCCATCAGTAGGGGCACCAATCTTGCGCAGTGTTGATTTGGCAAACCTTAATTTAAAACCGTTGTAATCCACATCAATACTACCGCCGGTACCACAAGCAAATTCAATATCTTTATAGAATGGCACTTCTACTTCATCGTAATCCAAAGGCGTTTTATTATCCCAAGACTTTATCCCTCCCCATTCATTTTCAGGAGGTAGGGTATCGTTTTTGTCTTCTTCTCCAGTAACCAACCAGCTAACAGAACATTTTAAGGCAGCTGCAAGTTCGGGTAGAAAGCGAGGACGTTTTGTTTTCCCGCTTTCTAATTGCTCTATTGACTGCTGTGTAGTGCCAACGGTTTCGGCTAACTCTGTTTGAGTGAGACCGAGAAGGATTCTTTTATTTTTTACGCGTTCAGAAATTGACATATAAACCCCTTTATAGCTCTAGAGGATAATTACAAGAAAACCTGTAATTGACAAACAAACTAATTTGTTTTTGAATACAAGAAATTTTGTAAAAGGAGGTGAGGATGGAAACGTTATCTGAACGAGTTAAGACTCGTCGTATAGAGCTCCATTTAACTCAGTCAGAACTTGCAGACAGAGTTGGGCTAAAACAGCAATCAATTCAGCAAATCGAGTCGGGCCTTATTAAAAGACCCCGGTTTATTGTTGAAATTGCGAAGGTTTTAAATTGTGACCCAACGTGGCTCATCAATGGCAATGAGAGAGTTGTATGAAAGCGAATATATCAACAAGAAATTTAAAAAACTGATTATTCATAATCAATTTTGCGACAGGAGACGCAGAGATGAGTTTTGATATCGATATTGTCCGCTCTGAAATTGAGAGCTGGGCTACAGAACATGGTCAAGAGCACGTGGCGATTGAGATAAGCCGAGCGTATTTGCAGATCACGCGAGACAAATCACAGAGCCGCTTGCATGTGATTGAAGATGAACGCGGGCAAGCGGATTGGAAAGCGATTAACAATAACCGACAACAGATATTTCGGTGGTTACGAGGCGATTCTAACGCATCAATGAAGAAATTAGCAGAGCTGATGCCTGCGATTGAAATGGCGTTGCCAGCTTCGAGGTTAGCTCGAGTGCGAGGCGACACGAAAAACTATTTAGCATCAGTGGCCATACAGCGATTTGCAGAAGCTATGACCGAAATTTTATTAGAGGGGCGTGACATGTCACATCGAATAAATAATGCCGTTAACGCACTCAATGCAATATCACGCCCGACCAGCGTGCACTAATTCAAGAGGCAAGACCAATGCTAAGAACGACTGAATTGATTACCTACTGCAATGGCTTTTTATTGAATGGAAAGCCAGCAGACAGAAAACAAATCCAAGATATTTTTGAGGGAAGAAGGGCGATAGCGCTCAATATTGGGGAGCAATATGAACAACAAAAACAAAAGCTACTTTTAAAGAAATTGTCGCCTGAGCAGTACCAGAACGCTTGCCGCGATATCGCTAAAGCGCTGGGGGTGTGAAATGAGACCATCAGACTTGTTGCTCGATTTTGGGCGGCCAGTGGCTTACTACCCTGGTCTAGTTAAACGCTTTGGTAGCGTCAATGCGGTAATATTTTTTAGCCAGATATTTTATTGGCAGGATAAAACGGATTCTGAATTAGGGGTCTATAAGTCCTCTGAAGATATTACAGCCGAAACTGGGTTAAGCTATCGCGAGCAACTCACCGCCAGAAAGCATCTTGTTAAACGTGGGATTTTAATTGAAACAGATAGGCGTTTAGAACACAAAATATATTACCGTATAGATTGTGACCAAATTGACCAAATTATGACGCAACCCATTGATAATCTCCCAAATGCGCAAAGCGCAATCGGGGAAAGTCACAATGGGGATTTGGCGAAACAACAAAATGAACGGCCGCCACAAGACAAATTCGACGGTGGCGGTGAAACAAATCCGCAGTTCGATCCTACAGAGATTACAACAGAGAATATAAACCCTTCTTGTCCGGTCGTTTCACAACCTGACGAAAATACGAATGATAATTCGTTTGTGGCTCGCCACCCTGATGCCGTTGTGTTCAGTGCAAAGAAACGACAATGGGGAACATCGGATGATTTGCTTTGTGCGCAGTGGATATCCAAACGGGTGACTGAGCTTTACGAAAATGCATCTGAATCTGATGACGACATCAAACCCCCAAAAGAACCTAACTGGGCTTTATGGGCCAATGAGGTACGGTTGATGCGCACGATTGATGGCAGGACGCATAGGCAGATTTGCCGGTTGTTTGATAGGGCCAATAAGGACCCATTTTGGTGCAAAAATATTCTTAGCCCAAGCACACTTCGAAAGCAATGGGACAAACTAGTATTAAAATTTGCTGAAATTCCACAGGGTGAAGATTGTTTGCCTGCACAAGCTCATTGGAATAGCCCTGAAGCGTGGGAGAACACACTATGAAAAGTCTTCTCTCAGCAATTGAAACCCGAAATGGCAAAAAATTATCGAGCCTAATTCAGCCAGTCAATAAACCTGCTGGCATCAATGAACATGCGGAAAAGTTGGTTGATATGCTGTTTGATAACTTAGTGCAAATTTTTCCAGCTGCAAAGCATACCGTATTTTCAAACCAAGAAGATATTTCAGCAACCAAACGGCAATGGGTGCTGGCATTTATCGAAAATGGCATAACTTCCGTTGAGCAATTGAAAGCTGGAATGAGTGTGGCTAGGCAGCAAGAATCCGACTTTTTCCCCTCTTGTGGAAAATTTATCAGTTGGTGCCGCGAGGGAATGATGCAAGCTATGGGTCTACCTTCAGTTTGTGAGGTTATGGCTGAAATGAAGCGCTATAGCAACATGGAGTGGCGATATCCATCTGTTGAGTCATTCCCTTGGAAATCAGCGGTTATGTATTGGATTGTGCCAGAAGCAAGGCGACGCATGACACAGTATAACTTGTCCGATAAAGAGATTAGGGAATCCATCAAGAAGCAACTGATAGCCTATTACAACCAAATACAGGAAGGTAAGCCAATCCCACCAATCAAGCCGTTAATAGGCCAAACTAAAAGAGGGGTTTCTACGTCAGAGTTAATTGATAAAGAGGGTAAATATCGACTGATTGGTCAGCAAGCGTTAAACGAAATTAGGGCTAAAATTTTAGATCGGGATAGATGATTAGCTATTGGCTTAATATATTGTATATAGTGGAACATAAACTAAATAAAAGCGATGAAAAATGAAATATAAACCGATGCCTAAAGAGTTTGTTTTGTTGGATGTTGAAAAAATCAATGGCTACTTATGCGCTGTTGAGTCGTTGAATAGAGAGCCTAATGTTGCCCCTGAGTATGAATGCACTTATGTTGAAGAAAAAACGACTTTACTTAGCTCAGTTCAGTCAGTAATTGTTCGCCATAGCGATAAGAACCCCATTGAGGATTGGCATGTTTCGTTAGATCAAATCAGCGAAAACGACATGATTAAGATAGTGGAAGAATGGTTTTTTCAGCTAGGTATTGCTGCAAAGCATTCGGATTTACTAAAAAATTTAGTCGTTGGCTTTAGGGATTTAATTCAGCCATACACGATTGGTTCTTCAATATACAGGGTGAATATATCCCCACCAATTTGGTATGCAATACGATGGGACATTTTTGTGATCCATTCTAGGCACGGTTCTCTTTTATTTGAATTTAACTTTAGTGATTAAATTATTTGTGAGCAGTTGTACTAAAAGAGGCAAGACCAATGGCAAAAACAGTGGCAGAACGCAAAGCTGCCCAACGCAAATGCAAACGCCAGCGTGAAGCTGGCTTTATTACCCCGCAGTGGCAAGTTGAATCTGAAGAACATGAAATGATTAAGCGTAATTGTGCATTGCGTAGACCAGGACGTGGGCCATATGATGAAAGAGAATATATTCAAATGTTCATACGAAATGATGATGTAAGACTTAAGCGCGAGATTGCGGAATTATCTAACCGTTGTTGTGGTAAATGTGGTGAACGGTTACCTGTGACGGAATGTTGTCTTGATGGTGATTCTAAGTGTTGGGTAACCAGAGGGTGGCATGATATAAAATTGGAGGTAGAATAACAGGAAAATAATATTAATGGATTCATATGAATGCTTGAATGTTTAGCTTTAGAAGATAGCTGTATTGGGGATGTATGGAACTTGATTTATGAGAGTTGGAGTTGGGGTGGCGCTATCGCTGTTATATCGTTGATTTTTACAGCCAGGGCTCTAAAGAAAACAGATAAGGCAAATAAAATAGCTAGTAATTCATTGGAACTAACTAAGCGTTCGACGGATATCGCAAGTAAATCATTACAAGCTGCTAAGCAATCAATAGATACATCAATTGAATTATATGAAAAGCAAAAGAAAGATGATGAAGATAACAGAAAGAAGCAAACTGAAAATTTAAATAAAGCCGTGATGGTGACAGCTGGTAAAGAGGCGTACATGTTGCTGCAATTATTTAATTTTTTTATAGATTTAAACAAGATGCTATCTAGTGATATTGTTGAAATTGATACTGAACTTTCAAGTGAATTATTATGGAAGAACATTTACTTTTTGAAGGCTGATGGTACACCAATTCCATCAGATAGGGTTCCGGAAATCCCCAAATATTTTAGCCACGAGGTTTTAATTAACTCGGCCATGTCATCTATGGATATATTTTTCAACCTATCCAATTTAAACGCACAAATATTAGCTATGGATACGTTATTTAATGTGACATTGAGTGACTTTAAAAAAAATGACATTCTTAATGCGAAAGATACAATTGAAACTTTAGTGTTAGAAAATAAAGAGTCAATTAAGAGAATCGCAAGTGATATATTTGTATTTGATACATATATGGTTCCTTACGGTGGATACAATAAAGCTAAAGATAAAATAACAGAACATATTCAATCTTTATGATTTAAAGTTTATCTTTTGTGTGGTCATAATAACCGTAGATGTGATGACTATTATGACTCAACTTGAGTATTTTTATTTGATATTGATGTATGCCATTTCTCTAGGTGCAAAATGAAAAAGAAGGCAAACACAATTGGTGGATAGCTTTTTTTTGAAGTAAAAAGTAGAATAGGGTTAATTGGTCTGAACACCCAATCTTAACACTTGCTGTGTCTACTGAGAGAAACGTATGGCACAGCATAGCTTTATCAAAATGTCTAATGACACTCTTGTACCTGCTAATCCAGCGGCAAGGGATTTTTTGCATTCAAAAATCAAGTGTGGTGATGTGCTTTCAGCTGATTTCAAGAAAGCTCGTAACCCACGCTTTCACCGTAAATACTTCGCTTTACTCAATCTAGGGTATGAATACTGGGAACCAACCGGCGGTACCATTTCGCCTGAAGAAAAAGAATTGGTGCGTGGTTACGTTAAATTCCTCGCTTACTACACCGATAACGACGATGCTCTTCAATCTGCCGCTGATGTTTACCTCGATGATATAGCACAGAAACGCGCTCACAATATTTCAGCGACCAAATCCTTTGATGCTTTCCGCTATTGGGTGGTAGAGCAATCCGGCCATTATGAAACCTTTGAAATGCCAGACGGTAGCCTACGCCGTGTAGCCAAATCAATCAGCTTTGCCAAAATGGATGACCTAGCCTTTGGCGAACTCTATAAATCAACCCTCGATGTGCTTTGGAACTTCATTCTATTTCGTAAATTTCCCACCCAAGAAGCAGCTGAAAATGCGGCGGCTAAGTTATTAGATTTTACCTAGAGGCAAGACCAATGACCAAAAAATCAAAGACCAAAGAAGATAAACAGTGGCTATCAGATGTAGCCGAACTTGGCTGTATTTGCTGTCGCAATATGGGGTATGGGCCATCACCAGCGGAAATTCATCATACACGAACAGGGCAGGGCATGGCTCAACGAGCTAGCCATAAAGATGTTTTACCGTTATGCCCCCCTCATCACAGGCCTAGTTATGACACTGGTTTTCATGCCGCGCCTAAAACATGGCAGGAAATTCACGGTACCGAAACTGAACTACTGGAACAAACGAAAAGAGAAGTCATGGAGCTGCGAGCATGTCGAGTATAAAAAGTATTTCTGATGGGCTTGTACTTGATACTGAACAAGAAGCTTGGTTGCAAGGTTGGCTATCCAAATTCGGTGCTTGGGTTTACAGCGGTAGATTAGAGAAACGCCAAAGCAGTATCATCGCTGAATTTATGGCTACTGTGGAAAAGCGTGATTATCCCGAAAGGGAAATGTGTAATGACGACGATGGAATGTTAATCACCAAGGTGGTCGATAAAATTTATCATATAGACCAAGTCGCATTCACATTATTGTTATTACGCTATGCTTTTGTGAGCTCCGATCGTGCCATTGCTCGTTATTATTATGGTATTGCACAGCCACGCCAGATGGTTCGCAGAAATCGCACCCTTGAATATCGAAAACCCTCGATGGCCACATGCCGCCGTGAGGTAAAAGAAATCATCCGTTCTGCCGAGTATTTAATTTATCCACATCTCTATAATGCATTTAAAATACGCGATAGTGAGTGGAAAAAGAAAAATAATGGTAAGAACGTGTTGACTTCTTTGAACCAATGATCCACTATTTACGTATAAGTTGCCGTTTTAGTAACTGTGACGAACTAACCCAGCCAATGCGCTGGGTTTTTTGCTTTCTAAAGCAAGTAAAGCTTGCTGTCACCTTTGTTCAGAGTTACATGTGTATTCACGACCAATAACTGACCAAAGGTTTGAAAATATCATGTTAAAACATATTGATATGACAGAAGAGGCAAAAATTGTTTTAGAAGTTGTTCCACACTCTTGGTGGGCAACAATAGAAGAAATCTCAGGTTATACTGAATTAGTAAAATCTCGCTGTCAGTTGATATTAACGCAACTAGAGATAGCGGGATTAATCAAAGAAAATATCGAAGAAAACACATTTCAAAATATCTAGCGCTGTGAAAATGGGCGACTGTAAAAGTGTGTCTTTTCTATAATGATAAGGTAACTTCAAGTGGTAGACCTGCCGCTCTTGAAATCTACCCGCAAAGCTGGGAGTTACCTTTTCATTGTGGAGAATGTCAAGGCTGATTGGCTAACTCGCATGGGTTATCTGTACTTATCAGGATAGAAGCACACACGCCATGGGGAATCTAAACGCATACATTCTCAACGTATGCCTCCACAATAATCAATATCAATAGGTCATATGGTGTGGATTTCTATTTTTATATTGATAATAATGAAGTGTTGAGCGAGTATATTAACAATAATTTTACGTCATAGATTGAATTTTTATGCAAGAAACAGACAAATACACATATCCAATATTGATTAAATACACGTTGATTGGAATTTTATTAATTCTGTTTTGTGTATATTGGTATGTAGATATAAGACAGTATGTTTCAGTATCTAAGCATCTTTTAAAAACATCAGGGCTAGCATCAGCTTTAGGCTCTTTAATATTGACTTACATACTTTATAGAAAAAGAAAGTTTTCTATATCATTAAAAATATGCGCACAATCTCTTTTGTGTTTTACGTTTTTAATTTTTATTGTTTTATATTTATTTTTATCTTATGCAGCTTTTCTATCTAGTGGGGTAACCACCATTATTAATAGTGATTACACTAAAGCTGTTGGTGGTAGAAAGTCCTGCCCAGGTATTATTGTTACCGATGATGTAGAAGGGAATGTAAAGGTATGCTCCCATCTTGTTTTGGGGAAAATAAGAGAGAGTGGTGAAGCGATAGTTGAGACGAAAACAAATACTTTCGGTATTGAAGTTTTATCAGCAGTGATAGTCACACCCCCTAATGATAATAAAGTACCGTTCAGCATTGAATCTGATTTGTAACTTCCTGTCGTTATATTAACCCACAAAAATTCCAAGGGCTGCGCATTGCGTGGCCTTTTTCGTATATAGCTACAGCAAATTACTATCAACATGTTTAATTACTGTAATTAATTTGCTGGTGGTTTTCTATTAATTTAATTTTGGGCACTCCGTAGGGGGTGAAATCATGCGTATGGATAAATATAGCAACGCAGTCTACGGTAGTGCTGGGCTTACAGCATTTTTCGCGAGCCTATCGCTTTATGAATGGGGCTTTATTATCGGGATGGCGTTCAGCATCATTCTAGGATTGGCCACTTTCTTTATTAATAGACGGGAGCAACGAAAGCGAACACGTTTATTTGAAGAACTCGTCAATAAAACCGACCCACAAAACCCTTCAGCTACTGCACGAAAAGCCGCCGAACTTATGGCGAAAGCCCCTAAGGATATTTAATGTCACTCAAACAAAAATTAACGGTGCTTGTTGGCGCAGGAGCTTCGGCTATCGCTTTAACGGTGATTGCACATTTTGAAGGTGTTAGATATGAACCCTATGAAGATGTCGGCGGGGTATTAACGGTTTGCTATGGGCATACGGGAAAAGACATTGTCCCTGATAAAATTTATTCAAAAGAAGAATGCAACGAATTGTTAGAGTTGGATTTTATGAGAACTAAACTGCAAGTAGATCGCCTGGTTAAAGTTCCTGTTGATGAATATACAAAAGCAGCGCTTTATTCATTTGCATTTAATGTTGGTACCAGCGCATTTGCTAAGTCGACAATGTTGAAAAGGCTAAATGTAGGTGACCAATACGGTGCTTGTGAAGAACTAAAAAAATGGGTTTACGCTGGTGGTAAGGTATGGCGTGGGCTAGTTAATCGTAGAGAGGCGGAGGCGGCCATATGTCATGGAAACCTATAGTGGTTGTAATTTTCTTTATGCTACTTGCGATATCAATGATTGTATTTGGTGCCTACAGACTCACAGACAATACATGCAGTATTGATAAAGTCAGTTTAGAAAAGCGCTGCCAGAAAGCCATCGATCATTATAAAGGTCAGCAAGTTAATTTTTAATCTCCTATATGGTAATCGCTATGAATACAGTCAGAGTCGCGTTATTTATCGCAGCGTGGGTAGCCATATGGGGAATGTGGAAGCAACATGAGAGAATAGGTGAGCTAAACACCAAGAATGCCGTATTACTCGTCGAGCTGACAGAGCAAGTCAAAATCAATGAAGCTTATCAAGAACGAATTCAATCACTTCATAAACTCGATACTAAACATATTCAGGAACTAGCCAATGCAAAAAGTGAAATTGATAAGTTGCGTATTGCTGCTGAGCGTAATCCTGAGCGGGTGTATATCAAAGCCAGTTGTAAAAAACCCAAAAGCATTACCGCCACCGGCTTGGATGATGCAATCACCGCCAGACCTACTGACTCCGCTATCCGAAATTATTGGTTACTCAGACAACGAATTGCAGAGTCCAAGCAAATGATACTTGGATTGCAGGATTACATTAGAACGGAGTGTTTACGTTAATACCAATCGGTAAATGCTCTTGCAAAAAAAATTAAACTTATGAGGGTAAGGGCACTTAATAAGTAGATGGAAAACTTTAAAAAAAGCGTCGTTATATCTGGTTGTTTTTTATCTTTACTAATAATGAATAGGATGTAGATAAGGATAGGGATAGATATGAGTAAGAGCGCAATGGGGTAAGTATACATATATATTGATACAGCTCTCTTTGTGATGGAATTCTTATCAAATAGTAAAATATATCCTTAACAAAAAAAGCCTACACAGCAGTAGGCTAAAAGATGTTGCTTTATACAATTGAATATCTCTTTAAACATAGTCGGTATTTCAAAGTATGCAAAATGATTTCTAAGAATTTAAATTTATAGTCGATTAAGTGAACAATGAGCCTCCATTTTGGGGCTTTTTAGTAGTCAGATATTGGATAGGTCTCACAGCAGCCTTTAGCCTGGTATGATCAGTCATTGATAATTTGAAATATCTGGATTCACATCTACCCTTTAAATACCCATAATTAATGTAAATGATTGTACGAAAGTGGTATGAAAAACAGAAGTCAACAATTACTAAATGATTCAGCACTCTTAGATGTAAGAATTAGATATTTAGTCAAATTTATACAAAGTAGAGTATTTAATAAACTACCAGATAGTGAAAAAAGATTGTTTGAGTCACAACTTTATTCAATGAAGGCGTTGTCATCTATATTAAAAATGAGAGTAGATATAGTAAATGATGGAAAATAATAATACATAATAGCCAGCCTATACCAGTTTTTATAAGGGAGGTATGAGAAAATACGCAGTAAAAACAAAGAAAAGCCCCAGTTTAGGGGCGAAATAAAACGAAGCAATAATTTGAATACACTATCAGCATAGATGATTAGCAAAGTTTTCACATGAATTAAGTGTAAGCAAATACGGAAAAGAAAATACAGAATTGAGTGTCGTTAAATGTCCAGAGAAACACTAGAAGAATAAATATAACTTCTAGTGTTTTAGACATGAGAGTAGATTTTTTACTGAGCTGCTCTTTGTATTGCCTCTCCTCCAGCCTCTATGTCTTCACCAACACCTTTAGTGGTGTTACAGGCAGTTAATGTGAAAGCAACAGCTAATGAGCAGATGAGGAAACTGATTTTTTTCAACATATTTTCTTCCTTTTAGTGTGAAGTTATAAGTTACAAAAGATCACTTTTAATTATAGCAGAACAATTTGATTACCATTTTTATCTGCATAGAGCTGTAATACTAGTATTAAACCATCATGTTTATGTGGGATTGGTGTGGCTTGCGGTACCTGACAAATGAAAATGAGCTGCTATATTTTAAGTGTTAATACTTGTTTTGGTGACTAATCAACATTAGCAATAAAGGGTACACTCTATGATATTAAAAGAGCTATTTATCCGCATGCTTTATGTTTTCCAATACTTTGTAATTGGTTTTCTCTTATTATTAACATCAATAGCCATACCAAATTGGTTAGGCAAGGCATCAGTCTTTTTTGTAGGGTAGAATCTAGTAAGTGAGTAGCATTTAGGGAGGCTGTCATGGCAGGTAGTGAAGAGGACGATATTAAGTATTTACCATGGACAGGTGCGGCTTTGAAAGTAGCCTTGGTGATGACAGTCGAAGCTATGAAGTTAACGCATGAAGAGGCAGAAAGGAAAAACATTACTGTTGTAGTTGGTCCGTATGTTCGCCCATATAAGGATGTAATGGCCATAGCTGAAGAATATGGTGAAAAAGAAATTCCTAAATCAATGCCCGACATGCCATCAGATATTAAATAGATAACAAGAATTCACCATGAGCCTCGCAATAGCGGGGCTTTTTAATGGCTTCTTCGCAATTAAGTGAGGTCCATATCTTGCTGACGGGTAAGCCGTAAGTGACAAAAGTAACGTAGTGATACGTGATGATGGTTGCAAAAAATAAACCCAATAAAATCAGTAAATAAAAATAGGTACTCATATTGGGGCAACCTCAATCCGTGCGTACCGATTGCTTATCTCTATTCAAAGCGTATCTCACACGCAAACATCACAACCCCGAGACCATTCACAAAAGCGACTTCAGAGGACAGCCTGTTATAGGTGTGCTCGGGTCAGGCTTGTTCTGTGAGAACTGAGGTCTCTTTTTTGAAAGGTAATACATCATGAGTTATCCAAGAGTAAGTGTTAATGGAGTATCCGTCAGAGTTGATAATGAAGGCAGATACAGCTTGAACGATTTGCATGCCTCAGCAGTAATTAATGGGGAAGCAAGAGAAAATCAAAACCCTAGCCAGTTCTTGAGAAGTAAGCAGATAAAGGCATTTGTTGATAAATTAAGCGCAATGCAAAATTGCACTGCGGTTAAAGTTATCAATGGTGGGCTAAATCATGGAGTATGGGCTTTAGAGTTAGTTGTCATTAGATATGCTGCTTGGTTAAAGCCTGAGTTTGAAATTCTCGTTTACAACACATTCAAAGATGCAGCAAGGAAAGGTTTGGATGTTATGGCTAAGCTTAATAAGTTAGATCACGTCATCAACACTGAAACCAAAAATGTAAGTAGCTGTGCAAGAACAATGGCTAACTGGGGAGTTGGTGGTAGGAAGCAATTACTACTAACCGCAAGAGAGCGAGTAGTGAAAGAAGCTCAGATGTACTTACCGAATATTGAATAGGTCGCTCAGCAGCATTTTTTATGCGAAAGTATCTCATCAGCGAATTCTGAGTGAGATTACAATGCAGATAAAGTCCACATTAATGTTTTTAAGTATGCTGCTACTTAACGGTTGCAGTGTTAAAGTGCCAAAGGATATTTCACCTGTTAAGAATTTTGATTTGTCTCGTTATCTTGGGGAGTGGTATGAGGTAGCTAGAATAGATAATCGATTTGAAAAAGGATTAAGTAAGGTCTCTGCTAATTATTCCCTTCGTGATGATGGAGGCGTAAAAGTAGTAAACAAAGGATGGGATTCGGAGAATAAAAAATGGAAAGAAAGTATCGGAAAAGCTTACTTTGTTGAATCTTCTGATGTAGGGGCTTTGAAGGTTTCATTCTTCGGTCCTTTTTATGGCGGTTATAATATTATTAAGCTCGATGATAACTATCAATATTCATTAGTTGTTGGCCCTAACAAAGATTATCTGTGGGTACTATCGCGTACTCCAACTATGCCACCAGAGTTATTAAAGGAATACCTTAGTTTTGCAAGTAGCTATGGTTTTGATAGGCAAAGAATATTGATATTTCAATAGTATTTATTCCTTGTGAAAACTTAATAAATCAATGCATGACCCGTCAAGTGCGGGTTTTTTATTGAGGGAAATAGCTAATCAAAAAGTTTATTCCTACAAGTAGACTTTCTAATGGGCTAAGGAGATAAACACGATGGCTAAACCGGATTGGGGGACGCTACAGCAACAGTTCCTCACCGAACATGCTAAATCAGGAGTATCCCCTAAAGGGTGGTGTGAAGACCAGGGACTTAATTACACAACAGCACGACGATATATTAAAAAGCCAGCTGCGCAATTTGCGCAAAAAAGCAACACACTATAGTGATGTATTAATAACTCACTACAACTGGTTTTTATTATATTGTAGCTACCTTACTTAATGCTGGAACAACTGCAAAAATAATTGGCACCCATTGAAAAAATTTAGAAAAGAAAAACCAAAATGGTTTAACTATTTTTATATCTGCAATGCATAATTGCATACTCATAGCTGCGGCAATGAGAAATACAATTGCAGTATCGATAGATGTGTCAGTGTATATTGATGCAAGGTAACAACAAAAAAGATAGCTAATAACACCTAAAAGGCTAGAGATTAGCTTCCATTTAAAATTATCTTCTCCATAAGTGTTTTTAAGATCTTTCAAATTAATCATTTCATCATCCTAGTTAAGGTAAATAAATGGCACTCACAGACAAACAAGAAATGTTTTGTCGCGAGTACCTCATCGATTTAAACGCCACACAAGCGGCTATTCGTGCGGGGTACAGCAAAAAAACTGCAAACCGTACAGCATCTGAAAACCTGTCAAAACCTGATATCCAATTAAGAATGTCTGAACTTAAGTTAAATAGGAATGAACGAATTGAGATTGATGCTGATTATGTGCTTAAGCGCTTGGTTGATATAGACCAGATGGATGTATTGGATATTCTTCATGATGATGGTGGCATTAAGCCAATACATCTATGGCCTAAAGTTTGGCGCACATCATTAAGTGGTATGGATTTAGCGGAAATGTTTGAGTCTAAGGATGGTGAGCGCGACCAAGTCGGTATCATGAAGAAAATAAAATGGCCAGATAAGGTACGTAATCTTGAGTTATTAGGCAAACACGTTGTTGTACAAGCGTTTAAAGAGCAAGTTAGCAATGAGCACTTCGGTAAAGATGGTGGGCCTATTCAATCGACAGGAATTGACCTTAGTCACTTGAGTTTTGAACAACTTATGAAGTTGAGAAAAAGCCAGAAAACTGAATGATTCTTATCAATTCGACTTAAATGCATAATATAAGCCACTTCATCAAGCTATTGATAGTTAAATACCAAATTATTATATACCTGCATTATTAACTATTTTTATATGTAATTTTCAGGTGTATCTAATGAATAGAATTAAAGTTTTGTTGTTATCAGTATTAATTTCGGGATGTGCTGTTCCTGGCTTAACAAGCCATACAGACCATCCATTAGAAATAAAAGATATTAGTATTGGGGATAGTATTAGGTGCAATAGCTTGCAAGGTGAAGTTTTTGGAGATGTTAGGTTATGTCATCTTGATATTAAGAGCTATGGTGGTATGGAGGTTAAATCAAATACAGTTGCCTTATTGAATGAAAAAGTATCAGTTGTACGATTATCTCTATCTCAAATAACAGGTTTTAGCCAAGCAGGTGTACTTAGTGCTATGACAAAGAAATTTGGTCCTCCAGCCCGTGGCGCTCGCCCAAAAGTGCATATCTGGACAAATAATGGTAATACTTTATTTCTTGATGAAATCAAAGGAACTGTTGTTTTATATGGGAAAGATTTGAACCGTGTCCAAAGCATAATTTCCTCTTTAGATGCAAAAGATCTCTAACATTACTCTTTAAATTGAGAGTGTTTTTCATGGCGGTTTGATTTAACTAAAACAGTTAGTTCTTGGGAGCGGTTATTTTTTAAAAAAAGTGGTTATTTAACATAATGACTCTTACATGCCCTGCGACTTTTCAACTCAGCTAAAATGTCACCTCAAACTGATAAAAGTCTAAATCTTATTCCTGAATTTAGGCTTTTTATTTATTGCTAATTTGTTATCAAAAACTCACTTTCCATTTCACTGTCATTTGGAGGTGAAAGGGCTATTTATTCCATTTTAGGTGTGACTATGGATATCGATTTCAGCCTACTTGATGAAGAGATCGAAAGGGAGATAGCACGCCGTAGTTTGCATGAATTTATTCAGTATATAAACCCTGAATACATCACAAGCCATTTCTCTCAAACGGTATGTGATGCGCTCGACCAGTTCTTGGTTGATATGATGGAAGGGAAGCGCCCTAAATTAATATTGGGTGCACCGCCACAGCACGGCAAGTCTGATATTGTTTCCCGCTATCTTCCCGCTTATTTCTTTGGAAAATACCCGAATATGCGTGTTGGGGCGTTGTCGTATTCGTCTGATTTAGCCGGTGATATGAACACCGATGTTCAGCGAATTATGATGTCGGCTGAATATCGTGCGTTATTTCCTAAGAGCTGGTTAGGCAACAAGCCCGAGAATGGCATCGCTGTTAAACGTAACTCTGACGAATTCGGCATTGCCAATCACAAAGGCAGCTATGTATGTGCCGGTGTGGGTGGGCCATTAACAGGTAAGAAAGTTGACCTAGGTATTATCGATGACCCGATAAAAAACTCGAAAGAAGCACTTAGCCCGACGGTTAAAAAATCGATTTGGAACTGGTACGTATCGACATTCAAGACCCGCTTATCAAAAAACAGTGGCGAGATCATCATGGCGACCCGCTGGGCGACCGATGACTTATCTGGCCAATTAAAAGAAAAAGCCCCTGAAACCAAGGTGCTTGCATTCCCTGCCATTAATGAGCAAGGGGAAGCGCTGGTACCAGAACTTCACCCAATCGACAAACTGCTTGAAACTAAAGCAATACTGGGTGATTACTTTTGGTCTGCCATGTATCAACAATCACCGAAGCCGGGTGATGGCCAGATATTCCATGAAGAGTTTGTTCGCTATTACTTACCTAAAGACCTACCTGATAAATTCGACAAGGTTATTCATAGTTGGGATATGACCTTTAAAGACAGCGACGGTACCGACTATGTAGTGGGGCAGGTTTGGGGCAAGAAAGATGCCAATGCCTATTTGCTCTATCAAATCCGAAAACGCATGAGCTTCACCCAAACTAAGGATGCCGTGAAGCTGCTCGTGGAAAAATTCCCTGAAGGGCGCCGTAAGCTGGTGGAAGACAAAGCCAATGGCCCAGCGGTAATTGATTCGTTGAAATCTACCGTGTCAGGCTTAATTCCTGTTGAGCCAGACGGCAGCAAAATCGCGCGCGCTCACGCATGTACCGCCGAGTGGGAGGCGGGTAACGTGTGGCTACCACACAAAGACATTGCGCCGTGGATAGTGGAAACCGTGGAGGAAATTACCACGTTCCCATTCGCTGGCCATGACGACACGGTGGATGCGATGACACAAGCGTTGCGTGATTTATATCAGAAGAAAAAAGGCGGTTTCTTCACAACCAAGAGGTAATTCTATGTGGCCGTTTAAAAGGCGAAAAATTGCAGAACAGATTGCACCGCCTAAGCGGTCAGCATTTACCACAGATTTGTACCCTGCATTAGCAAAAGAAAATGGGTTTAACGGGTTAGCTCTACCACAGCCGATGATTAACGGTGTGGGGATGGACAGTATTGATACTTCCGTTCCCTCATTTAAAGGTGAGCAAGTGTATGGCGTGCCCGAATCGCAAGCG
The DNA here is from genome assembly GCF_019343475.1 of Providencia sp. R33. Taxonomy (NCBI): domain Bacteria; kingdom Pseudomonadati; phylum Pseudomonadota; class Gammaproteobacteria; order Enterobacterales; family Morganellaceae; genus Providencia; species Providencia sp. R33. Next base: position 715,817 of record NZ_CP072453.1, read on the forward strand.
GCTTGGTATGCGAGCCAAATGTTTATTGGCAACAATATGTGCGCCATTATTGCGAAACATTGGCTGGTGGATAAGGCCTGTAATATGCCTGCCCGTGATGCCATTCGCCAAGGGTATGATATTGATTGCGATAATGACGATGACAGCGCTATCAGCAAGAAGCTACGCAAGCGCGATAAAAAGTACCGCATACAGCATCATTTGAAAGAGCTTATTCACTTTGGGCGTGTGTATGGCGGCCGATTAGCACTGTTTGTTGTAGAGACATCAAACCCGAAAGAATGGTACGAAAACCCGTTTAACCTCGATGGCGTGACTAAAGGGATGTACAAGGGGATCAAGCAAATTGACCCACAATGGGTGACGCCTGATTTAACTGATTCCAATATCCAAGACCCTGCCAGCATGGATTTTTACGACCCAACCTATTATGTGATCGCGGGGCGCAAATACCATAAATCGCACTTTATTAAGTTTGTCCCGTTTCCCGTGCCTAACGTGCTAAAGCCGCTGTATAACTACTTTGGTGTTTCGGTACCAGAGCGTATTTATGAGCGGGTCTATGCTTCCGAACGTACAGCAAATGAAGCCCCACAACTGGCGATGACCAAACGGTTATTGACTATCGGTATGGCAGACCCTGAAGGTGCGGATAAGAACACCATTCAGGAAAACATGCTTTATTTTATGGAGATGCGCGATAACTATGGCGTGCAGGTAATGGGGAAAGAGGACGTTGCACAGCAGTTCGATACTTCGCTAGCGGATTTAGATGCCACCATTATGACGCAATACCAGCTGGTGGCCGCGGCGGCAAATGTGCCAGCAACTAAGTTACTGGGTACAACACCGAAGGGCTTTAATGCGACGGGTGAATATGAAGAGTCGAACTACCGTGAAGAGCTGGAAAGTGTGCAATCAAACGACTTAGAAGAACTTTTGCAGCGTCATTACGACATGTTGATGCGCAGCGAAGAATTACCGCTGACTGAAATATCGGTTACGTGGGCGCCACTCGATAGCCCAACGGCGGCAGAGAGTGCCGATATTGAGTTGAAATCAGCTCAGATGGACGCGGCTCTAGCGGCTACGGGTGCAATTGATGGGTTGGATATCCGTAAAAAACTGGCTGCAGATAAAGAGTCGAGCTATTACGGCATTGATGTGAACGAGAGTGACTATGTCGAGACGAATACGAGTCCGAACGAAAAAGGCGAAGTGGGCAACCTCCCGCCAAGCGGTATTGAAGGGCAAGCCCCTACAGTATTCAGCAGCGCCATCTAGCCGTTATCAACGTGAGATGTCACGGTTAATCAGCTCAATGATTAAAGACTATGAAAACGTATTTAGTGAATTGAAGGAGGATTTTGATGGCGCCACGATGGATGCCAGCATTGCGAGTCAAACACGGATTTGGCTCAACCGGCTAAAACGCAAGTGGGATAAAATTTTTAATACGCAGTCTAGCGCCATGGCCGATAAGTTTGTTTCACAAGCCGATATAGGTGCGCAGCGTAATTTAGACGATTCCCTTAAACAGCTTTCCGGTGGCATTACGATTAAAACCCCTGCAATGCCTGATGCGTTAAAAGACCGAATGATAGCCGCCACGGCTGAAAATGTTTCCCTGATTAAATCCATCCCTAGCCAATTTCATCAACGTATCGAGAGTGCAGCGTTACGCTCTATTTCCCAAGGAGGCGAGGGCGCAAAAACCTTATTAGATGAAATCAGGCACACAGGCTGCGTAACAGAGAGCCGAGCGAATTTTATCGCCGTTGACCAAACGCGAAAAATCACGACTGCGGCAAACTATGAGCGCATGAAATCAGCGGGAATTCGTAAGGCTATTTGGCATCACTCTGGTGGAAGCGCTGAACCTAGAGAATGGCATCTACAGCTGGATGGTGAAGTGTTTGATTTAGACAACCCACCGATTATTGACCCCAAAACGGGTGAGCGTGGATTGCCGGGGCAATTACCTAACTGCAAGTGCTTTTGGACGCCCGTTATCGATTTCAGTGGAATAGAAAGTGGTGAGGAGACATGACAAAACGAACCTATGACAACAACGGCTGGCTCGAAGTGACAGATAACCCCATCTCAAAAGTTGGGGTTTTTGATTATTTGGGGGCAGAGATTGGTGCGCCGGTACCCGATAAAATCTATCGCGTATTGCGGCCACCGGAAGAACTGGCCAGCGAAGCGACAATTAACTCTTTCAAACTTACCCCGTTCATCATTGAACATGAAATGTTAGGCAAACACGCGACCCCAGTGGAGAAAAAAGGCATTCAAGGGGTGATTGGTGAGAATGTCTATTTTGACCCTCCGTATCTTAGAGCCAATATCAAGATCTTTTCAGATGTGGCGCTTAGCAATATCGATAGCGGCAAAATCGACCTTTCACCTGGTTATCGCAGTAAATATGAATTCACCTCTGGCATTTATGAAGGCCAACACTATGACGCCATTCAGCGTCACCTACGTGGCAATCACCTCGCATTAGTGGATGAAGGGCGAACTGGCCCTGACGTCGCTGTGCAAGATCACCTCGTTATCACTATCGACACAAAGGAACTTATTCGCATGAACGAAGAAGAAAACAAAGAGAAGCAAACCGCTGATGAAGGTGCGTTTACAGCGGAGCAAGTCACTGCGCTGAAAAGCATTATTGCAGAGGTGATTGCACAAACTAAGCCTTCAACCGATGAAAATCTGGAAGAAGAAAAGAAATCTACTGATGCTGATCCTGAAGAAGAGCAAAAAGCGGAAGAAGCCGTGGCAGCCGCTGAAGTTGCAGCAGAGGAAGCCACAACCGGTACACCTGAAGCCGTAGAAGCTGCCGAGGTGGCGATTGAGACCGCCGTTGAAGCGATTGAAGAAGCCAAGGAGCATCTCGACCAAGCGACAACTGATAGCTTAAATCGCCGACTCAAACGCTTGAAAAACGGCATCGGCACAATGGATGAGATTGCATCTTTAAAGCGCAAAATTAAGCGTTTGGAAGCGTCAAAGCCCACGATGGATACTGGCGCACTGTTAAAGCAAATCGGTGAGCGTGATTCGTTAGCCCATAAGCTGACCCCATTCCTTGGTGTGTTCGACCATGCTGCCATGACCAAGCAACAAGTGGCGGAGTATGGCGTTGATAAGCTCGGTATTCAATGTGGCAAGGGCAATGAAGCCATTGCTTTAGATGCGTGGATGCAAGGGCGTGTGCCTGATTCACAGAAAGCCACAGTGACGATGGACTCTGCGGTGAGCAATCAATCAATTATGGATAAATGGGGAGCGAAATAATGGCAATTCCTAAATCAGTGGCGCATGGCTTAACGTCTGGCGTAGTGGGTGAAATCAGTCATGCAGGGCCTATCCGTGCCGTTGCCGCCATTCTCAGCTCAGCGGATGAAAAGCAAAATATCTTCGGTCGGGCTTACACCTACAAAAATGATTCGGTGGAGTCTGTGCAAGTGGGTGGTAAGGGGGCATTTGCGGGGATCATGATTAACCCGAAAGCGTATCGTATTGAAGTGAACCATGCGCGCAATGGCACCCAAGGCGAGTTTTTGGCAATGGGCGAAGTATACGTCGAACTCGAAGAAGGGGTAGGTAAAATCAATGCACCAGTTGTCTTTGATGAAACGGACGGCTCACTTTCCTCCAAGCTTGTTCCTGCTGCTGGTGACCGAGTGATTGGTTTTGTTAGTCGTCACGTTGAATCCAGTGAATCAGCCCATTTGAGCGTTATTCGCTTAACAGAAATCCCATATCCAGCGGCAGTAAAGGAAGGTGAATAATGCCAGTTAGCAAGCAAAAGTTTTATATGTCTGGCCGCGATATTCGCAAGCATGGTCAACTTAATATCCAACCTAACCAACAGTGGACATATCGCGAACTGGAGCAAATTGGTTTTGGTGGTTTGGCGTCGATGGACTCCGCGATCACGGGCGCAGCCATGCAAGGTGGGTTGATTCAGCGTGAAATGTTGCAACACGTTCTTCCTGGTCTCATTCGTACCGCCACCCGTGTTCGTGTGTTGGATGAAATCACCGGTGTATTGAATGCGGGTGAATGGCACGATGAGGAAATCATTCTGAACGTGGCAACACCAACCGGTAAGGCTGAACTTTACGGCGACCATACCAACGTGCCGTTAGCGTCTTACATTCAAGACCAAGAACGTCGCGGTATCGTGCGTTTTGAACAAGGTTTTCAAGTCGGTAAGTTAGAGGAAGCGCGCCAATCTGCAGCTGGGTTTGAAGCCGCTGCGGAAAAACGTAATTCAGCGACGGAATCTTTAGAGCAAGGGCGTGAGCGGATTGGTTACTATGGGTTTAATAGCCCTGAAACACGTGTATTTGGCTTGATGAATGAACCGAATCTACCCGCTTATGAAACCGCATCGAAAAAATGGAAGGGCGGCACGTTTGCCGATATCACCCAAGATATTACCAATATGTTCTCGCGCATTGAAATGAGTTCAGGCGGGATTATCAAAGACGATATCGCTATCACATTGACGTTACCGTTAGGTTACCGTTCAACGCTAAACGTCGCTAACCCTGTGGCGCGTGGTGAAACGGTGTATCAATGGGTGAAAGAGAACTATCCAAACCTGCGCTTTGTGTTCTCACCTGAATTTGTCGGGGCGAATGGTGGTGCGGATGTGGCGTATATGTTCGCAGATACCATCGATGATGGCTCAACCGCAACCAGCGCGACCATCTTACAAGTGGTACCCGTTAAATACCAATTGTTGGGCTCACAAGCGCAAATCAAAGGGTATTTAGAGGATGCGACCAATGCGACAGCGGGTGTCTTTGTTACCCGACCTTGGGCTATCACCCGTCTCACAGGCATCTAACCTGACCACTTTTTTTTACGCCCTCAAATGAGGGCTTTTTTATCGGAGAAAGCCATGTCTCTCTATGTCTATTGCACGCTATCGAATGACCAAAACTACTCGGTTACGGATGGCAAAGTGTTTATTGCGGGTCAAGCCAATATCATGACCAAGCACATGTATACCCCGCGTGGGCGTGTCACGGAAATCAGCGACGAACAATACGCTCAACTTAAAGATAACCATGTATTTCAACTGCATAAAGAAAACGGGTTTATCAGCGTTGAAAACCGCAAAGAAGACCCTGAAAAAGTGGCCACCAATATGGAAGCCAGCGATAAGTCAGCGCCGGATACCGTGGAATCATTGGAAGCAGAAAAACAAGCTGTCCCGAAAACCAACAAAAAGGGTAAATAATGATGGAGGCGAGCACATTTCCCCTAACGTCATTTCGTGTGCTCCGTCCACAGTTCTGCGGGGTGCCTGATGATGATATTTATATTATTGCCCAATCCGCGCTGAACTATTTTTCCCCTTGTCGTGGTGTTTGTACCAATGAATTGTGGATGCTGGTTGTCGCCCACATGTTGGACTTAAATCAACAAATTGCAGAGGGCGCCGCGCCAACCGGTGTTGTCACCAGCATCACCATGGACAAAATCAGCGTGTCATTCTCTGCGCCCCCTGCAGGTTCCGATTGGTCTCACTGGTTCAAAATGACGACCTACGGCCAACAGTTCTTAGCACTCATTAAGCGCTGTAGCGTACCGCAATATATTGGTGGTGCAGGTGAACGTTCGGCATTTCGCGGTGTGGGTGGCCGGTTCACACGAGGGGGGCGGTTACGTTAATGACGAAATTAGCTCAGTTGAAAAAAGTCTATGATGAGTTAGCCAAGAAACAACTGAAAGTGGGTTTCTTTGAACACTCGAAGTATCCCGATGGCACGCCCATTGCCTATATTGCGGCTATTCAAGAATTGGGTTACCCCGCCGGTGGCATTCCTCCCCGTTCTTTTTTTCGCCCGACGATGAGTGATAAAAAAGCAGAGTATGGTCAGTTAATTTTCCGTGTGGCCAAAGCGGCGGCCGCTGGCAATATTTCCGTTACCGATGAGCTAACCCAAGTAGGCGCAAAAGCGGCTGGGGATGTGAAACTGGCCATTAAAGCGGTAACCACACCTGCCTTGGATGATTCAACGATAAAAGCCAGAGCGCGGCGCCATAGCAAAGGGAAATCCACCGATAAGCCCTTAGTCGACACAGGGCAGATGTTACAAGCCGTCAGTTTTACCGTGGAGGATAAGTAATGTTCGGAAATTTACACCGTATCGCTTCTCGCTATATTCCTCAGCAAACAGCCCAGTGGTTTCGCTTTAAAAACCGTGAGCCCGATGAGCGAGGGCATGACCAAAACCAATATCATGAGCCAGTGGATATTCGGGGGAGTTGGCAAGCCGTCGATACTCAAGATGCTCAATCAATGGGCTTTGATTCAAACATGGTTTATCGACGTTTTTATACCTCCCATGATATCAAAGGCATTCAGCGTGGTACGTCTCCCGATTACTTTGTTTTTAATGGCAAGAAATACGATGTGATGGGGGATGCGGATTGGTATGAGCAGGACGGCTGGAAATCGGTGATTTGCATCGAGGTAGGTGCCTATGACGGATAATGACGTTGATATTGCGATCCGCAAACAGCTATTACGGCAGCTAACTGAAGTTGGTATTGATATCCCTGTGAAAGCGGGTTTTCAATCCACCAAGCAAGGTCGTGAAGATAATATGGTGATGTTCTTTTCCATCAATGAAAGTGGGCATGGTTGGCAAGGTCGCAATTACAATGTCCAAGGTAACAATGCCAATCACCAAGAAAACCAATTATCCGAAAAAACGTACCAAGTTCAGGCATTCATTACCCAATTAGGCCCGTATACCGCCAATGATATTGCCGCCATTGCCCGAATGGTTGTCAATTCACTGCCTTTTGTGACCACACTGAGAAAGCAAGGTATTGGTGTACAACGGGCAACATCCGTTCGCCAGCCTTACTTTGTGAACGACTATGGTGACTACGAACAAAACCCCTCGTTTGATTTTAATGTGACGTATAAACGCTCTCTTTTCCCTGATACAGCTGCCATAAGCGCGCTCTATCCTGATATCCACCGCATATAAGGTTTTATTATGCCAATTAAACAAACTCGATACGTTGATATCGCATCGGCGGTTATTGGCGCGTCTGCTGTTCCGATGCGTAAATTAACCGGCCGTCTATTTTCCACTAACCCCAAAATTCCCGCCGGTAAAGTTTTAGAATTCGCCAGTGGTCAGGTCGATGATTTACTGGGTATTGATTCTCCCGAAGCTAACTTTGCACGACAATACTTTAGCTATGTTAGCCCTGCACCGGTGAGTAAGCCGAAGGAATTACAAATTGCGTCTTATGAGCCCGTCGGGCGAGCGCCTACGTTATTTGGGACAAAAGCCGCCGCATTAGCAGATTTAAAAATTATTGCGGATGGAACGCTATCAGTCACGATTGGTAGCGTCACTAAAAGCTACAAAGACATTGATTTATCGGAAGCAAAATCTTATGCGGATATTGCATCCACTATTCAAGCAAAACTCAATGCAGAAAGAGAACCACAATTTTCCAGTAGCTATTTGACGTTTAATTCACTCGATAGCGCCTTTGAGCTGAGTGGCGGTGTGCAAGAACGCGCATCCATTAGTGTTGAATATTCGGTACTGGCGAATGCCATGGGGTTGTCTTCCGGTACTGCATCTGAAGGTAACCCCGCACAAACGCCGCTGGAAGCGTTTATGGCTGCTGAGCAAGTATCCGATTCATTTGGTAGTGCGACATTCTTGGATGAATTGACGTTAGAGCAAGCGGTGCCATTGGCGCAGTATGTTTCCGGTGAAAATGTCAAATACCAATTACACCTCAGTGTGAGCAAAAGTCAGGTTGAAGATTTTAGCGCCGCCTTGATGGGGACGGCTTCGGTTGGGTTAAACCTTAAAACGGAGGATAACTATTTTATCCAAGCCTTACCGATGGCGGTCATGGCAGCAACCGATTATGACCGGACTAATGCTACAACAAACTACATGTTTCGTCAGTTGGGTGTCACCTTTCCTGCACAGGTCACTACCGATACGGATGCGGATCGCTTCGATAAGTTACGCGTGAACTATTACGGTGAAACCGCAATAGCCGGCTCGCAAATTCGTTTCTATCAGCGGGGCTTCTTGTGTGGTGGCTCCTCTAATCCGCTGGATATGAGTGTGCATGCCAATGAGCAATGGTTGAAGGCCTATATTGCTCAACAATGGTTTAGTGTGTTGTTGGCGACACGCGGTGTTCCTGCTAATAAAGACGGTGAAGCACGTGCATTGATGGTGATTGCTGGTGCGGTCACCAAAGCGATTAATAACGGCACGATTTTAGCCGGTAAAACGCTCTCTGAGGTGCAAAAGCTTGCTATTGCGGATGCGTCTGGCGATGACCTTGCGTGGTATGACGTACAAGATAAAGGCTATTGGTATAACGCGCAGATTGTTGAAAACACGGGTGAAAGCGACTTGCCTGAGTATGTCATGAAATACGTGCTGATTTACGGCAAAGGCGATTGGGTTCGTAAGGTCGAAGGCTCTCATAATTTAGTCTAGGAGTAGAACATGCATGATGTATCTGCAACCGGCTTGAGTTTTACCATTCAAGCCAGCAAAACCTTTCCCACTGGGATTTTAATTACCGCCTTTGCTGACGATGCTGACCCGCTGGATTTACCGGCTGTCGATATTGCACAAACCGGTATGGACATTAACGGTAACTTGGTGAGTTGGTCCACACCGACACCACAAACCGTCACCATCAACGTTTTAGCTGGTAGCGAAGAAGATCAAAACTTGTCTATTTTGCTCGAGGCGAATACCGCGAAAAAAGGGCGTCGACACGCAGGGGATATCATTACCTTTGTCGCCTCTTACGGTGATGGTTCAACGGTCACGGCGCGTAACGGCAAAATTACCAATGGCAGTCGTGGCAACTCTGCTGCCTCTGCGGGACGTTTGAAATCCAAAGCCTATACCTTTGTGTTTCAAGATTTTGATAGTACACGCGTCCGTTAATTTATTTCAATTTCTGGCGGGGTTTCCCGCCTTTTTTATCGGTGTTTTACCATGCTTATAAAACCTAAAGAAGTGGCTATCAAAGACGTTGATGGCGTTGAAAAGTTGTTTGTGATTAGCCGCCTACCCGCAACAGTCGGGCGTGAAATCCTAGCCAAATACCCGTTATCTAACGCCCCCAAAATTGGTGACTACGAAGTGAGTAAAGAGGCCATGCTGAAAATGATGGCCTATGTGTGCGTCACTATCGATGGTGAAGAAATCCCCCTTAAAACACAAACCCTCATTGATAACCATGTGCCCGATGGCGAATCGTTGATCCGCTTAGAGCTGGAAATGTTGAAATACAACACCAGTTTTTTCGGCAACGACGGGAGCCCAGGTTTCCTCCACTTCCTGCTCAGCAAGGTAAGCGGTTCACTCCCGTCGATTATAAAAACGCTGATGGGTTCTTTGCCGTCATCGTCAGCGAACGTCTCGCCACCTTCACCGAACTCAAAACCTCAATAGATTTAGAAGAAGCAATGGACCTGTGGGAAATTGCCATCACTAACCGTTATAACGAAGCCCTTGCGGCTTCAAAGGATCGCTAATGTCATTAATGGATACCTTTGTGCAGGTCTTTGAGTTTGATACAAGGCAAGCGGATGGGGCATTTAAAAAGGTGCAACGTTCGACCGATGACATTATTGACGGCATGAAACAAACCCAACAGGCGGCGCAGCAAAGTTCACTGACCATCGGGAGTGTCATGACAGAGCTTTGGCAATCGTTGCAAGGGCTGTCGACCGAACATGCCATTTTGTTCACCACCAATGCCAGCGAGGTCAGTACTGAGACAAGCCACATCGTGGATAGGTTAGATGCGGTGGGTTCATCATTAAGCGCATTGGATGAGCAACGGCAAAATGCAGACGCTGCTTGGGTCTTCGCGGGAGATGCGCTAGGGGATTGGGGGCAATCACTGCAAGCTGAAATCACCCAATTAAAAAACGACCTCGGCTCATTATCTGCGGGTGACCAAAAAACCGCATTAGAACAGGTAAAAGGCTCGGTCAGTGAGTATATTAACGAGCTGCAAAAAATCCCGACTACCACTGCCGATGGCGCCACAGAAATTGAACGTGTGATGGCAGACTTACGCCAATCGGTGCAAGGCTTATCGGTTGAACATTCGATTGATTTTGTCACTAATGCAGATGAGGTTATTGCCCAAACTGGTTTGGTTAAAACACAATTAGAGACAGTAACAGATTCGATGGCTAACCTTGAGGCACAGCGGTCAATATCTGATGCAGGCATGCAATCCACTCAGGGCGTTTTGGGCGAGCTCGATGCAAACTACCAGGCACTGCAGCAAGACGTTATTCAACTTAATCAAGGTGTCACCGACCTCACGTTAGCCGAACACCAAGGTATCACCGCGAAGCAACTGTCCAACGCCATTATTCAAGCGCTACAAGGTAATTACAGTGAGTTAATTCGTCTTGTGGACACCATGAAAGTGAAGGGAATTGAAGCGGCGACCAGTGAAATTAAAGCTCAGCAATCGGTGCAAAAAGCCCTTGAGAATACCGAAACCAAATACCAGCAAGCTGGTAATACTGTCATATCGTTTGCCAAAAAGGCATTGGGGGCGGTTGGCTTATTGATGGGGGCGACTGCCTTGGTGGGGGAGTCAATTTCACGTTCGGCTGATATTGAAACGCTCGATAAACTGGGTAAAAAAATCAACGTGGCGACTGCCGATGTGGACGCTTTCGCGGGTTCAATGGCAGAGCTTGGTGGGACACGTGATGCGGCTCAAGCCGATTTATCTGCAATGGCAAAATCCTTTGGGTTTGCGAAAAACTCAATGGAGAAAGTGCTTCAGACCGCAGATAAAGTACAGGGGATGAAGTTCGACAAAGCCAAGGCCACGCTTGCGGGGTTGGGCGTGACAGATGATAAAACCGTCGAACTGATGATGAAAGGGCGCAAAGAACTCGAGCGCATGATGGGCATTCAAAAAGAATACTCAGGCATCAACAAAGAGAGTATTGAACAATCCATCAAATTCAACAAAGCCATGCAAGGCTTTAAGCAATCATCAGGCTTATTGAAAAACAGCTTCTTAGAAATGGTTATTCCTGTTTTAACCAAAGGGCTAGAGTGGGTTAACCGCTTTGTGAGCTTTTGCAAAGAAAACAAGTCGCTCATTGTAGGGTTCTTTATTGCAATAGGTTCGGCTATTGCGGTGTTTTATGTGCCTGCGATGTTATCGGCGGCAGCCACAACCTTGGCAGCAACATGGCCCATTTTGGCGATTATCGCGGTTATTGCCTTACTGGCTGCGGCGTTTGCCTTAGTTTATGACGATATCATGAACTTTATTGACGGTAATGATTCGATGATAGGGCGTATTTTGGATGAATACCCCGAACTTAAAGCCGTCATTATTGCGTTGTGGGATGCGTTTAAAGCCTTCTTTGATTTTGTCATTGCCTTGTCTCAGGTCGTCGCCGATGTGGCAGTGTCAGCTTTTAACTTTATTGTTGATGGAGGTAAGCAATTTTGGAAATGGCTCAATGAGTTTATTGATGACCTAACGGGTTGGGGCAAACAGTTTGAAGGCGTCTTTGATACCGTTTCTGATGCTGTTGTGGGTATTTTTAAATGGCTTTGGGCGCAAATCAAACAGTATTTAGGTTGGATTAATGACGGCTTAGACGCCATTAAAAATGGCTGGAGTACCGTCAAAGGGTGGTTTGGTTTTGAGGATGCACAAGTGACTCAAACGGTTGAACGCAAAGTCACGACCGACGGCACGATAGAGCACCAAATTCCCGAACAGCCCAAGTTATCTGAGGAAGATACTGCGTTGTTAGTAAAAGGACTGAGCCAACAAATTAATGGCATGTCAGCTAATCCAATCAACCCGATGACCAGCCAAGCTATCAGTAATCAATCCAGTACTACTAACGAAACCAATCTATCCATAGGGGAAATCAAAGTGGAAACCCAAGCGACGGACGCGCAAGGTATGGCGAATGGCACGAAAGATGCGCTGCAATCCCAGCTACAAGATTTAGCCCATCAAACCAGTTCGGGGGTAAGCAAATGATCACCGAGGTGAAAATCTTCAATGTCGATAACTTTTCGGCGTTATTTGAAACGGCCAATCCGATTCAAATTAACGTCCGTGACGAACACAAAGCGACACAGTTTACCGTTGAGTCGGGGGAAACACGCAGTGATCATGTGGTGGTTCAACCCGTTGAAATTGGCATGGATTTAATTTTAGCCGGCGAAATGAAAAGTGCCTTTGAAACCCTACAGCAAGCCTACGATAAACATCAGTTAGTGGGTATCCAAACGCGGGTGAAAACCTACCAACCGATGTTGCTAGTGAATCTCTATCACGATGAAATTCCAGAGATGGCCGATGCGATTAAACTCTCGCTGCGCTTTAGTGAGTGGCGAACGGTTGAGCCAGAATATGGCGACCTGCCGCCCCGTAAGGTGGCAAAAAAAGAGCAATCGAGTACGGTGAATCGTGGAAAAGTGCAAACATCCACAGTGCCGGACAAAAAGAAAAAATCGGCAGCAACCAAAATTGCTGATGGTGAATTTACGTTAGGGTGGTAATCCATGCAAGAGATCCCTTTAAATGCCGTGCCTAATCAACGTTTGCGCGTGAGCCTTGGCGGTGATGAGTGGGAGCTGACGGTTAAAGTGGCACGAACAACAATGTGCTGCGATATCAAACGCAATGATGTGGTTTTACTGCAAGGCATTCGTGTGATGCCCAATCAACCGCTGATCCCCTACCGCTATTTATCAGGTAACGGTAATTTTGCGTTTATCACAGAAAATGATGAATATCCGTGGTGGGCGCAGTTTGGGCAATCGCACAGTCTTGTTTGGTGGGGGGATGATGATTGATTTACGTCGTATCCGATTAGGGATTGAAGTTAATGGTCGGCTGCAATGGTATGAGGGGCTGCGTATTCGTGCCAACGGCACTAAATATGCCAATCCCCTGCAAAATGAATGCACGGTCAATATCGATGGGCTCAATGCGACAACACGCAATATGTTGCTGACCGAAACTAGCCCTTATACCCAAGCGAAGAAATCGCATCGTTTAATTGTCGAAGCTGGTCGTGTTAGCACCGGTATTTTTCGCATTTATGTCGGGGATATTGTTAGTGCAGAAATCGCCTCACCGCCGGATGTGACATTGACCTTAAAAGCGAAAACCAACAATACAAACGCCCGAGATATTGTTTCTTCATCGGGTAGTGCCATAAGTAAAATGAGCGAGTTGGCTAAGAACATAGCACAGGATTGCGGGGTTAAACTGGACTATCAAGCCACCGATAAAAATATTGCCAATTGGTATTTTTGTGGGCCGGCACTCAAACAAGTGGAACGACTGCAAGATACGGGCAATGTGAAAGCGTTTATCGACGATGACATGTTGTATGTGAAAGACCAAAACAAAGCTCTAAGTGGCCGCTTGCGTATTCTTAACCAAAAATCGGGCATGGTAGGGATACCGAAAGCCACGGAAAAAGGTGTCGATGTCACTTATTTAATTGATAGTGAGTCGTCATTGGGTGGCATGTTACGCCTTGAAAGCAAGTTTAATCCTGCCTTAAATGGCGACTACATTATTGAGCAACTCAAGTTCGACATTGCCTCACACGACGATCCCTTCTTTTACCAAGCGACCTGCAAACGAGTGTAAACCATGAACCAACCCAATAATGATATTGCTAGCGAAGGCAGCTTGGCAGGGCAGTTTATGGCTGCGTTTCGTAGCCTATTGATGAATATTGACGACATGCTCCCCGCGACAGTGGTGAGTTATGACGATAAAACTAACCGCGCAGTTATTAAGCCACTCGTCATGATGGTGTCGACGGAAGGTCAAAAAATCGGACGAGCAGCGGTTCCGAATATTCCCGTTTTCCGTTTTGGTGGCGGGGGTTTTTTTATCCGTATGCCGATTAAAGCCGGGGACTTTGGCTGGCTTAAAGCCAATGACCGCGACATCAGTTTAATCTTTCAGCGTGGTGGTTTGGAGGATGAACCCAATACAGCACGTTTGCATACCTTTAGCGATGCCATGTTCTTTCCCGACACGCTTAAAGACTGGTTAATTGATGGCAAAAATGCTGATGCGTTAGTCATTCAGTCAATGGATGGCTCCGTGTGTTTGTCACTGCATGAGGGTAAAGCAGTTTTAGATTCGCCCGTTCTTGAAGTCAATGTGCCCGAAACCACGTTTAACGGCAATGTCACGGTGAATGGCAATCAGGCCGTAAACGGTAACAGCGACTCAAATGGGGGCACGATGAAACACAACGGTAAAGATATCGGCTCAACACATAAACACAGCGGTATTCAAAGTGGTAATAGCAATTCAGGAGTCGCCGTATGAAAACATTTAATGTCGACAGCAATAACGACATCCATCTTGGCAATGACGGAAACTTGTCGATTGTGAGTGGTGAACGGGCATCAAAAAATCGTTGCGAACACTATGTGAAAGCACTCCGCGGTGAAATGCTGCATAAGCTCGACATGGGGATCCCCTACTGGAAAACCACCTTTGGGCGACAGGCGGACATTCCGTTATTTGAAGCGGCGTTTCGTGACCGGCTGCGTGAGCTGGATGATGTGATATCGGTGGTGTCATTTTCGGCATTAATTGCGGATAACTCGCTGAACTATACCGCGGTGATCCAAACCATTTATGGGGAGATAACGCTTAATGGCTGATTATCAATATATTACGTCACAGGGTGTAATTGTGCCGGATGCACGCACCTTACGTGATGATGTCGAAAGCGAATATAGAAGTGTGTTTGGTCAGTATTTAGATGTTAATCCCGAAACCCCGCAAGGCGCATTGATCACCATGGAGGTCGAAAATCGGGACGCCGTTGTGCGCAATAATGCAGAGTTGGCCAATCAAATTAACCCCGATTTAGCCGGTGGTATTTTCCTTGATGCAATATGGGCCTTAATGGGCGGGCAGCGTTTTGATGCGACCCACTCCTTTTTATCGCAGGTGAAATTCACTGGGATTGCCGAGACCATTATCCCCAAGGGGTCACAAGCAGCCACGCTGAATGGCGACTTATTCGAAACCACCAAAACTTTAATTATCGGTAAAGATGGCTCAGTCACTGGGGATATGCGCGCCATTGAAACGGGAGCGATTGAGTGCGGTGTGGGCCAACTCAATAAAGTGGCCAGTTCGGTATTAGGTTGGGAAACCGTTCATAACCCCAGCAATGCGGTGTTGGGGCGAGATGCTGAATCAGACTTGCAATCAAGGCGACGACGTAAGCAGACGTTAGCCAAAAACACCGTCAGTGTGGGGGAGGCGATTACCTCTGCATTGTATGAATTGGAAGGGGTACGTTCGTTGTCGTATCGAGAAAATTACACAGACCAACCGATGATGTTTGATGGGATCACGTTAGTTCCCCATAGCATTTATGTGTGTGTTGAAGGAGGCGATAAAGAGGCGATTGCTCGTTCGCTGTTGCATACAAAAACGCTCGGGGCAGCTTTTAACGGTAGTGAAGAAGTTGACGTATTAGAAACCATCAGCGGCCAAATTTATCCCGTTAAATTCGATAGGGCGAAAGAAATTGTTTTGTTCTGCCGAGTAATGGTGAAAAAAGCTACCGTCGATGCACAAACGATTATTCCCGCCGCAGTTGAGTTATGGGCAAATGGGGAGCTCGATGGCGAGGGCGGTTTAGTGGTGGGGCGCGATGTATCACCTTTTGAAATATCAGCCGGTATCAATGTCGTCGAGCCTCGGTTGTTTATTACACGAGTCGAGCTTTCAACCGATGGCAAAGCCTGGTCATCAAATAACTATGAAATCAAAATGAATGAGGTGGCAAGGCTTAAACGCAGTGCGGTACAGGTGGTGCTGGTATGAGCAAAATCCAATCATTTGATTTTCACTCTGATTTATTAAAGGCGATCCTTTGGCAATATGAAGATGCGACAAACCTTAAGGCGTTAGCCAAATACAAAGCGGACTATTTTGAACAATCCACAGTCCAGTTTTGGCGTGATTGGTACCGTGATGTGTTTAATATCGATACTGCGAACGAGTTTGGGTTAAATATTTGGGCGCGCATACTCGATGTGCCGTTGGGGATTGATGTCCCGCCTAGCGATAAAACGAAAATCGGCTTTGGTTTCGGTAAAAAGAACGCTAATTTTAAAGCCAACTTTCGACGTAATGCCGATTACACCTTATCGCTGACTGTCGACCAAAAGCGTCTCATCGTGCGTATGCGTTATTTTAACCTCACGCAAAGCCCAACGGTCACCAATATTAACGAATTTCTTAAACGGTTCTTCTGGCTGGACGACAGCAAGGTATTTGTGCTTGATCCGCTCGATATGACCTATCTGTATTACGTGTTTAATTTCAACCCGGACGAACGTTTACGGGTCCTTCTTGAAAACTTTGATCTTATGCCTCGCCCATCGGGTGTGGGGGTCAAATACCGTATCGTGACGAAAAAAGCCTTCGGTCACGGCCAACATCGCAAAAACTTCCTTAGCAGTAATTTCGGAGCCTAAAACTCATGACAAAAATCTTTAAAATCCCCTTTGCAACACAAGGGGACAGGACTTCTATTCCTGATGATGTGCAAGCCGATGGCGCAGTTTCATACACGCAAGGCTATAGTTACGATTATGAGCGTGACCAACAAACTGATCCGGCTGCCAAAGATATTGAACGTGAAAAGATGAACGGGATATTTCACGATATTACGCAAGCCATTGGCGAGTTGCAGAGCTTTGGTTTTCCTAAGTGGGCAGCAGAAGGCAGGCCATACCCAATCCGCGCTATTGTTTATCATAAAAACAAAACGTGGCAGTCGAAGATTGAAAATAACAATGTTGAGCCTGTCGCTGGTACAGCATGGCAGGAACTGAAAGCCGATTTAAGTGCCGGTGATATCAATGTGTATACCAAAACGGAATCTGACAAGCGCTTCCAGCCATTAGGCAACTATCAGCCTGCAGGTTACAGCTATTCTAAAGCAGAATCTGACACTAATTATCAACCCAAAGGCAATTATGCCCCCGCAGGTAATTATGCACTCAAAGGTGACAGTTACACCAAAGCGGAAGGGGATACACGGTACCAAGCTAAGGGGAGTTATCAACCGTCGGGGGATTATGCAACAAACACAGCGCTTAATAACGGGCTTAATAATAAGCTCAATACAAGTAGTGTCGTCCAATCGACTGGCGCATCAACAACTAGCGTGATGAGTCAGAAAGCCGTCACCGATGCATTACAAAACGCGGTCAATCTTAATACCATTTACCCTATTGGTATTGTTGTGTGGTTCGCGCAAAACAAGAACCCCAATACCTTATTCCCTGGTACGAAATGGCAGTACATCGGCGAAAATAAAACCATTCGATTAGCTGCTGCAAGTGGTGCGAATGTGTTAACAACCGGTGGTTCGGATTCAGTGACTATAGGTAAAAACCATCTCCCTGCTACTCCATTGAAATTCTCAGGTACAACGGCTTCCGGTGGTGCTCACGATCACACGCGAGGCACGATGAATATCACGGGTGAGCTTGGGTATATGCGAAGCGACTCCGCGCAATACTCATATGCAACGGGGGCATTTTCTTTAGCAGGTGGAGCTGGTAATGGAGGATATACTGGGAATAATAATACGGGGTCGCGTAAATATATCTTTAATGCAGCAAGTACGTGGAGTGGTAGTACATCTCAACATGGGGGGCACTCTCATACCTATTCAGGGAATACAGAAAACTTAGGTTCAGGAGCAGTTTTAGCAGTAACAAATGCTTATATCATGTTGATGGGCTGGTATCGAATTAGTTAAAAATAAAAGCGTGCACGAGATGCACGCTTAGTATGATGTTATTTATCGACTTGATTTACAAACTCAACAAATTCCGCTTCATCATTTTTATCTGCAGGGAATTTTATACCCACAAGAGGAATGATCTCGCCCGTCTTATCAAAGAAACTACGTTGATATAACAACGCATTATTTAACGTTGAGGTTTCTCCAATCGTATAAAATATAGCCATAACTGGAAGGGTTTCTGGTCTACTGCCATTCCATGCGGCAACGAGTAGTTCGTTATTCCAGTTGTTAGGTTTATATTCTTCTTTCTCATCGAGTAACTTTCTAATATCAGTGACTACACTGAATGATTCTGCACTCTTTTCATTACCTGCCATTGGGTATGAGCAAGAGAACATATTCATAATGATAGATTTATCTTGGAAATAATGATTTTTAACATGAAAATCAAACCATTTTTGCGCTGTGGTTAGATCATAATCAAGGCAGTTACCTGAGTTTTTTTCAATCCCAATAGTTTTAACTTTTTCAAGAATGTCCTTAGAAAAATAATCATTAATTGTGGAATCAACTAAAGGCCCACAACCAAAATTATTTGTTTTTTTAGCATCCGTTGAACCGTCAGCAGGGTATGCACAAAGAACGGTATAGCTATCTTTACCTTGCGGAATTGATTTTAAAGGGAAGAAAATAATACCGCTGCCGTAGTCAGCAGAAGATGAAAACTTATGATCTTCGCGTAAAAAAGAGAATGCGACACTATTATTTTCATCGATTGGTCGGTGTGACCATGGCGATTGTTGTTCTTGCAATCTCAGGCCATGGGTAACTAAACCTGAACACTCATAGGCTGGTGAGTTTGCACCACAATCCTTTGCTGTATTTTCATATAGCGCTTTGACCGTCTTATCAATACCGGTTTTTTCATATGATAAACCATTATTGATAAGGGTCTCGGTACCGATGGTACTTTGCAATACTTTGTTTTCATGCCTGTATTTCATATACATGCGATTAAACACGATAGCAGTAATTGCGAGTATGACGATAAGTGCAATTAAAATCGGAACGGTCTTTTTACGTTGTTGCATTATGAGCCTCAGTAACATAAATCATGTGAATACTAAAAAACCTTATAATCCATTATATTAGCGATATGAATACGTATCTATGATAAATGAAGCAGATTACTGAATTTTAGTTATGTTATTTTCGCAGGAGTAATGGCGAAATGTATCACTAGTAGATAATTTAATATTGTTGGCTGAGACGCATAACCTCTAATTTTTTGAGGTGCAATAAAAAAGCCCACCGAAGTGGGCTTTTAGTAACTTTCAAATGCGCGTGCATTTCACGTGCACTTTCTAGTCTTAATGTTGCCAGTGTCTAGTCCAACTGATTTTGCTAACTTCCTGTTTTTAAACCTGTTGTCCTATCACTGACCCACCAAATTTGGGCTGGCGTAAGTTGAATCTGATATCTATTTAATTGATTTTTAATTATATTTTATTTTAATGAAATTTATGTATAACTAAACGTATAACTACAAGTTTATGCTATAGATATTGAGTGGAAATAAATAGAGTGTAGAGCTATACAGAAAATAGTGTTTTTTGCGTTAAGCTTAGCGTTTATTATTTGAAATAAAACAGATTGACCATAGTAGCTTGATGCAGTTATTGCCTCAAGAAGAATTGAGAAAAAATTATTATCTAATATTTATAATTTGAAAGCAGCGTTGAAGTATGAAATATGACATTTGCTGATAATCCATCCTTTTGATAACTATCACAAGTTATCAGCCTATTCTATTAGATTTCTGGCTATAAATAGGTAACAATAGTTCCATTATTTTTACTGATGTAAGTAATGGAACAATGGCTAAAAAACCGAAAGAAACCAAATCTGAACCGTTAGAAGTTATCCTGTGGAAAGCCGCTGATAAATTGCGTAAGAATATAGATGCAGCAGAATACAAGCATGTTGTACTGGGATTAATATTCTTAAAGTATATTTCTGATTCCTTCGAGTCTCATTATGAGAAGCTTAAAGCAGGTCAAGGCGAGTTTGCAGGGGCAGATCCCGAAGATAGTGATGAGTATCTTGCTTACAATGTGTTCTTTGTGCCTGAAAAAGCACGTTGGACAAATTTACTCAATAATGCAAAACAGCCCAATATCGGTAAATTAGTCGATGATGCTATGGAAGCCATCGAAGAAGATAACCCGCAATTAAAAGGGGTATTACCAAAAGTTTATGCACGTCAAAACCTTGATGCAACGGTACTTGGCGAGTTAATTGACCTTGTAGGAGATATTGCACTAGGTGATGCTAAATCACGCTCTGCGGATGTACTAGGTCATGTTTTTGAATATTTCTTAGGTGAATTTGCGTTAGCAGAAGGTAAACAGGGCGGTCAGTTCTATACGCCAAAGTCAATTGTTTCCTTACTGGTTCACATGCTAGAGCCTTATGAAGGACGTATTTTTGATCCATGCTGTGGCTCTGGCGGTATGTTTGTTCAATCAGAAAAATTTGTTGAATCCCACCAAGGGAATATTGATAACATTTCTATTTATGGTCAAGAGTCTAACCAAACCACATGGCGTTTGGCGAAAATGAACTTGGCTATTCGGGGTATTAACTCTGAGCAAGTAAAATGGAACAATGAAGGCTCGTTTTTAAACGATGCCCATAAAGATTTACGTGCGGATTTTATTATTGCTAATCCACCGTTCAACGTCTCTGATTGGTCTGGTGAACAATTACGTAAAGATGCCCGCTGGCAATACGGTGCGCCACCAGCAGGGAATGCAAACTTTGCATGGATGCAGCACTTTTTATACCACTTGTCACCGAAAGGGCAAGCGGGAGTGGTACTAGCTAAAGGCGCGCTAACCTCGAAAACGTCGGGTGAAGGCGATATCCGTGCTGCATTAGTAAAAGATGCTAACGTGATTGATTGTATTGTTAACTTGCCTGCTAAGTTGTTCCTAAATACGCAGATCCCTGCCGCTCTATGGTTTATGCGCCGTGATCGTAATAACTCTTCGGTTTATCAAGATCGCAGCGGTGAAATTCTGTTCATTGATGCACGAAATCTTGGTCATTTAATTAACCGCCGAACTAAAGTGTTATCTGATGAAGATATTAAACTGATTTCAGATACCTATCATAATTGGCGTAATAAAGGTGGCGAATATGAAGATGTTGCTGGTTTTTGTGCCTCTGTCGCTATCGAAAAAGTGGCTGAGCTGGATTATGTGCTTACACCAGGTCGCTATGTGGGTCTTGCTGATGAAGAAGATGACTTTGACTTTAAAGAGCGTTTTACTGCACTAAAAGCCGAGTTTGAAGCACAATTAGAAGAAGAGGCAAAGCTTAATCAGGCGATTGCTGAGAATTTGGCGAAGGTGATGGTATGAGTGAGTGGCAAAATGTGGCTCTTAAACAGTTAGTCAAATTTGGAAATGGTAAAAGTAGACCAAAAGAAAAAGGGAAAATACCTGTTTATGGTGGTAATGGAATATTAGATTTCACTGATAAGTATAATTATGTTGGTAACACACTGATTATTGGTCGAGTTGGGGCGTATTGTGGGGCGACGTATTTGGAGAAAAGTCCTGTATGGGTTTCTGATAATGCATTATCAGCCAAGGCGTTAGGTAATAATAATTCTAATTATTTATACTATTTATTTAAGTATTTAGATTTAAACCAGTATGCTCAGGGTTCAAGCCACCCTTTGTTAACACAGACATTACTAAATGCAATTGAGGTAGAAACAACGCTTGATTGTATAGAACAAAAAGCCATTGCTTCTGTTCTTTCCTCATTAGACAACAAAATCGACTTACTTCATCGTCAAAATAAAACGTTAGAAGCGATGGCAGAAACACTTTTTCGTCAGTGGTTTGTGGAAGAGGCGCAGGATGATTGGGTTGAGGTTAAAGTTAGTCATTTTGTAACATTAAATAAAAGCTCGATAACTAAAAAATATGATCATCAAAATATTCTATATTTAGATACAAGCTCTCTAACTAAAGGCTATATTAGTGAGTTGAAACCATTAATTTTATCGGAGGCACCTAGTCGAGCTAAAAGATTAGTCCAACATCTTGATATATTAATTTCAACTGTAAGACCTGACCAGTGCCATTATGGTTTTTGCTTTAAACCTGAAGCAAATCTAGTGGTATCAACGGGGTTTTGTACGATAACTTGTGACACTATTACACCATATTTTATCTATTATTTATTAACATCCGAAGATATGACCGAATATTTGCATTCTATAGCTGAAGGTTCTACATCGACTTATCCATCATTGAAACCTGAAGATATTGGAAATGTGTTATTTGCATTACCTCCAAAAGAAAAATTAAATGATTATCATAATGTTGTGGGAGCAATGTGGAATAAAATTAATCAAAATCAAAAGCAAATCCAAACTTTAGAAAACTTTCGCGACACGTTACTCCCTAAATTAATGAGTGGAGAAGTACGCGTTAATTATACACCAGAAGAAATAAAACAATAATCGTATTAGGCAGCGTACCTTCGGCGCTGCTTTTTTATTCCCTTTTGCTAAAGGATGACAAAATAATGTCAAAAATGACAGAATCCGATATCGAAACCATGACCATTGAGCAGTTACAAGCCTTAGGTTATGAATATGTGTATGGTCCAGACATTGAGCCATCGGGTACAAATCCCCTGCGTACTTATCAGCAAGTCATTCTTCAGCAAAAAGTATTAGAAGCGATACAACGCTTAAACCCACATTTAACAGAAGATAAATGTGAGGAAGCCTTAAAACAAGTCACACAAATTAACTCGCCTGATTTAATGGCAAATAACCTGAGTTTTCATCGTTTACTGACAGAAGGGATCAACATTGAGGTCAGTAAAGATGGCAATACTCAAGGCGAATATGTGTGGCTGGTGGATTTTAATCAACCGGATAATAATGAATTTCTAGTAGTCAATCAGGTCACAATTCGAGAAGATCGCAAAGAACGTCGCCCTGATGTGATTATCTATATTAATGGTTTACCACTGGTCGTAATTGAACTAAAAAATGCGATTGATGAAAATGCCACTATTGAAGGGGCATATAATCAAATTAAAACCTATCAACAGCAAATTCCTTCATTATTTACCTACAATGCCTTTAGTGTGATTTCTGATGGATTAGAGGCAAAATCAGGGACTATTTCTGCCGATTTTAGCCGTTTTATGGCATGGAAAACCCATAATGGCATGACTGAGGCTAAAAATACTCAGCCACAGTTAGAAGTGTTAATTCAAGGTTTACTTAACCCTGTTACGCTATTAGATATGATCCGCTATTTTATCGTGTTTGAATCCAGTAAACAGGAAGATAGCAACGGTATCATTTCTATTAAAACTGTCAAAAAAATGGCTGCCTATCACCAATACTATGCAGTGAATGCGGCGGTACTTTCGACCATTCGCGCTTCAAATGTCAATGCGAATTCACCCTCTGCGGAAGTAGCGTTACAGCAACAAGGTAGAAACCAACAACACCTCGTATTAGAACAAAAAGCAGGCGATAGAAAAGCAGGTGTGGTATGGCATACCCAAGGTTCGGGTAAGTCTCTTTCAATGGTGTTTTATACAGGGAAGATTGTTTTAGCCCTCGATAACCCAACGGTTGTGGTGATCACCGACCGTAATGACTTAGACGACCAATTATTTGGCACTTTTTCTTCTGCGGTACAATTGTTACGTCAAACCCCGAAACAAGCTGAAAATAGAGAAGAATTAAAAGAATTACTGAAAGTTGGCTCAGGTGGCGTGATATTTACCACTATTCAAAAGTTCCAACCTGATGATGGTAGTAGTGTTTATGAACTACTGTCTGATCGCAGCAATATCATTGTCATTGCTGACGAGGCACATCGTTCTCAATATGGTTTTTCCGCAAAAGAAGTCGATGTGAAAGATGCGCACGGTAATGTTGTCGGTAAGCGCACTGTTTATGGTTTTGCCAAATATATGCGCGATGCTTTACCAAATGCGACTTACTTAGGCTTTACGGGGACACCCATTGAAAAAACAGATGTAAATACTCCCGCGGTATTTGGTAACTATGTTGATATCTATGATATCGCTCAGGCTGTAGAAGATGGGGCGACAGTGCCTATCTACTATGAAAGTCGTTTAGCAAAAGTCCAAATTAGCGATGAAGGCCGCGAACTGATTGAAGCGTTCGATGAAAGCTTCACCGATGAAGACTTAACACAGACTCAGCAACAACGGGCTAAATGGGCGCGAGTTGAAAGTATTATTGGCAGTAAAGAGCGTATCAAAGCGATCGCTAAAGATTTAGTCTCGCACTTTGAAGAACGGTTAGTGGCGAATGCGGATCACGGTAAAGGCATGGTCGTTGCTATGTCACGTCGGATTGCTGCGGCATTGTATGAGGAAATCGTGGCACTCAAACCTGAATGGCACAGTGATGATCTCAATGATGGTGTGATTAAGGTCGTGATGACGTCTTCCGCATCTGATGGCCCTGATATCGCGAAACACCATACGACTAAGAAAGACAGGCAAGTACTCGCTAATCGCATGAAAGATGAAGATGACAAGCTGAAATTAGTCATTGTGCGCGATATGTGGTTAACGGGGTTTGATGCACCGAGTATGCACACGTTATACATTGATAAACCGATGAAAGGGCACAACCTGATGCAGGCGATTGCCCGTGTTAACCGAGTCTATAAAGATAAATCAGGTGGCTTAGTTGTCGATTATTTGGGAATTGCGGCTGATTTAAAATCGGCACTGTCGTTTTACTCAGATGCGGGTGGTAAAGGTGATCCTGCACTTACTCAAGAAAAAGCCGTTGAGGTCATGAAAGAGAAATTAGACATCCTTGACGGAATGCTCTTTGGTTTTGATTATCGTGAATATTTCACCGCATCCACATCTCGTAAACTAGCCATTATCTTAGAAGCAGAAGATTTTATTTTAGGGATTGATGAAGGTCAGGGGAAAGTGCGTTTTTTAACAGCGGTAACCGCTTTATCTCAAGCCTTTGCATTAGCAACGCCACACCCTGAAGCGATGGAGGCGGCACCTGAAATAGCCTTTTTCCAAGCTGTAAAAGCCAGATTGAACAAGTTTGATTCAACTGGAGGAAGTGGCATTATCGGTGATGACAGCATGGAAGTTCGCGTTAAACAGACTATTGATCAAGCCTTAGTGACTGATACGGTAGTCGATGTATTTGATGCCGCAGGGATTAAAAAACCAGATATATCAATTCTCTCTGATGATTTTTTAATGGAGATGCAGGATTACCAACATAAAAATATCGCGTTGGAAACCTTGAAAAAATTATTAGCAGATGAAATCAATGTGCGAACAAAAATGAGCGTTATTCAAGGTAAAAAGCTGATGGATATGCTCACTGGGGCGATTAAAAGCTATCAAAATAAAATTTTGACGGCAGCTGAAGTCATTGATGAGTTAATTAAATTGGCGAAAGATATCAATAAGGTTGATAGCGAAGCGAATGACCTGAATTTATCACCTTATGAATATGCTTTCTATACGGCTGTGGCTGAAAATGATAGTGCTCAAGAACTAATCGGAAAATCAAAACTAAGGGAATTAGCGGTTGTACTAACTGAAATGATCCGCAATAACGTCACATTAGATTGGACTATCAAAGAGTCTGCAAGAGCAAAAATACGCGTTATTGTTAAACGGTTACTTAACCGTTATGGCTATCCGCCTGATATGTCTGTATTGGCAACGGAAACCGTCTTGGCGCAAGCGGAGTTACTATCGAATGAATTGTTGAAATCAAATTAGTGGGTTTTACTTTAACCGATTTATCTTTAACGCAGGAATAGATTAATGAGTCATAAAATGTGGATGGTTCGTGGTGATTCAGGGAAGTTATATGATGATTTTCGAGAAAAAGAACTGGTTGGTTTAGGCTGGTCTGGCTTAGCTCCATTATTGAAAATTGGGCAATCAAGAAAAGAGATACTGAAATTATACCGTCAAGTAGACCCAGCAACGAAACTCGGTACAGCGCGTTCAGGCGCATCTCAAGTATGGCGTTTTGTTAATGAAATTAAAGTTAGCGATTGGGTAATTACTTATTCACCTGCTAACCGTACCTATTTATTAGGGCAGGTTGTTTCTGAGTTTCAATACCGTGCTGATCTTTGTTCTATGGGGATGGGAATTGCGCGTCAGATTAAATGGAATACTGATGAAATTGATCGGGATACCTTATCAACTAAAACCAAAAATACCCTAGGTTCTACATTGACTGTTTTTAAACTTCCTGATTTTGCAGTGAAAGAATTATTGGGTAATAAACCATTATCTGACAGCGAAAAAAACGCTAATATTTCAAATATAGACGATGAAGAAATTGTATCTGATCCATTAAAGGATATGGAAATTCAAGCGTTAGAACGTATTAAAGATAAAATAATTACCCTTGATGCGGATGAAATGGAATTATTAGTTGCCGGTATTCTGCGTGGGATGGGATATAAAACCCAAGTTTCGCCAAATAGTGGTTCAGATAGAGGCAAAGATATTATCGCATCGCCTGACGGTTTTGGATTTGAAAACCCAAGAATTGTGGTTGAAGTTAAGCATCGTAAAGGGCAAATAGGCAGCCAAGATTTAAGAGGATTTATCGGTGGGCGTCATCATGATGATCGTGGCTTATATGTCAGTACGGGAGGATTTACTAAAGATGCACGCTATGAAGCGGAGCGATCAAAAATCCCGTTATCACTTTGGACATTAGATGACTTAGTGCGCACTTTGATTGAGTATTATGAGCACGTTGATATTGAGACTAAATTGCTTGTGCCACTGAGGAAAGTCTTTTTACCTGCGTTATCTGATTAATTTAGCTAGCCAGTTATTGCTAATAATTGAATATTTGACTTTATCCTAATGAATTTCACTCAAAGAGTGATTGCTTTCAAAGTAAATTTTTATGGATGTGATATAACTTACTGACTAATAAATATTTACTTTATTTTTGAGTAATGTTGTGTTCATTAGGAGATTATATGGCTCAATATGAAATTGTGGTATTAGCTAATTCTATTAAGCATGGCCAACATTGTGTTGCAGGAAAATGTGTTAGTACAGGTAGATGGATAAGACCAGTTTCAAATATACAAGGTGGGGAGTTAAGTCATCAACAAGCTAAAATCAGAAACCCTCACGGTACTTTTAATGTTAAGCCATTTCAAAAAGTGCTTATGGAATTAGAAGAGCACGTCCCTCTTCCTCATCAGCCTGAAAATTATTTGATTAATGACACTGAGTGGATTCAAAATTATTCATTTAATTCTGAGCAATTGCATACTCTACTAGATTCCCCTGTAGATCTTTGGGGGACAACGAATAGAATCGATTTTACTCATATAACAGCTGGTTTGTATCTTGTGCCTCAATCGTTGTATCTAGTGCGAGTACAAAACTTAAGGCTTTATTATACCGTGGATGATAAAAGGAGAGCTTCATTCACATATAGAGGGATAGATTATGATTTTGCAGTGACGGATCCTAAATTTGATGAGATTGTAGCGAAAAATTTGCAACTGTCAGGTATTCTATGTCTGAGTTTAGGGGAACAATACTTAGGTTATTGTTATAAACTTGTTGCTACAATTTTCTGAGGGATATTATGCGTATATATACAATAGGATTTACTCAAAAGAAAGCTGAAACATTTTTTGGATACTTGAAAAAATCAAAAGTAAAAACACTAATTGATGTGCGTCTGAATAATGTATCTCAATTGGCTGGTTTTGCAAAAAAAGATGATTTGAAATTCTTTTTGAAGGAGCTATGTGGCTCAGAATATGTTCATATGCCTGAATTGGCACCAACTAAAGAAATACTTAATCCATACAAAAAAGGTGATATATCTTGGGAGATGTATGAAGATAGGTTCTTAAATTTAATGGCAAAGCGTAACATCGAACGCTTTGCAAAACTCCCGCTATTTGATCAAGGCTGTTTACTTTGTAGTGAGCACGAACCTCATTTATGTCACAGGCGTTTAGTGATAGAATACCTAAACGAACATACTGATTTAAACTTTAATGTTAAGCACCTGTACTAATGGCTAAGATATTGATTTTGTACCCTAAGCTTTTTAATTGCTATTCAAAATTTGCAAGGAAAGTGGGTAAGATAACATCGAATTTAGATGATGTGGAATTGCTTTATCCTGAAGATCCAAACAAGCTGATTGAAGTTTTTTGTTCGGAGAATATAGGTACTGTAAGTTCTAATCATTTACCAAAGTGGTCATGTGATGATATAACACATGCGATTGTTTTTGATGATGGAGAGGAATTTGTTTTAGAGTTTGAATTATTGACAAAATCTAAAATCCCTCTGAGATTTATACATATTCAGATAACTAGGGTGATTAATATAAAGTCTGATACAAAGTATAAAGCTGAAAAATGTACTCCTCACTATGAATACATTGGTAGGGGATCATACTGGGGAAATCCCTACTCAATGTTTGAGGATGGAGATCGAGATGAAGTTATCAGAAAATTCAAGTATGACTTCGATTATGATAAATTTTTAAATGTAGATAAATCAAAGGTTTATAGTTTGTCTGGGAAAAGGTTGGGATGCTTTTGTAAGCCACAGGCCTGTCATGGAGATATATTGGCTGATTTTCTGAACTCTTGGGATGATGGTAAGTAGATTTTTAAATTTATGAACTAAAGTCAATGGTGGAGGGAGTATGATTTATGCTTATATAAATCATAGTTTATGATAAACTTTTTTAGAAATTGTGATTATTAATTGATTATATTCGCAATGGTTAAAACTGACTTTTCCAATAAATCAAATACCGTAAATAGTCCCCGCCATCCTCTTGCAGCCCATGCACCAACGGTTTCATGCTTTTATGGGGCAAGTCAGGCCACTCACCAATCCCTCTTGTTTGATGAATGTTTTCCTCACTTAGGCTTTCCCATCCTGCTTCATTCGGTATCCATAAACCTTGCCATTCTTCTTGTGCTATACGGGGCAGCCTCCAGCACGGCTGAAAACTAATTCGTCCATGTTGTCGTAACACTTCCAATGGGGCTTCAGGGCGAAGGGTGGCAAGAAAACGGTAAGAACTGGCGTTGTTGCGGAGTGTATCCTGATAAATGTCATCGCTGTGGGTATCAATCAGGTATTCAAACGGTGAGACAGATTTCAATATATTGGTTGTACCGCTCTCGATCTCGATTTCTTCAACCCAGACTACAATACGCTGCCAGACGATAGCCTGAATCAAGCAACGGTATTCTAAGGATTGTGTATCCAGTGGTAATTCAGCGAATAATGGGGTTTGTGCTGTCTCTATAGGTGCTGCAAAGGCTGATGAATCAAAAGAGCGGTCGTGAGTCGGATACCCGAGCACTTCACGATAATCATATTGGTTTAAAGGTGTTATAACACCGAGATACTCAAGTTGATTAATGATTCGTTCAGCGCGATGAAATCCTATCCGAAAATGGCGCTGTAAACGTCTCGGTGACGCTCTGTTAATGAGAATGACATCATAATCAATGGCTTTAGCTGTCAATAGGTCATAGCTGCTGTCTAGCGTGTTGTGATGAGATAACTGCATAGTGCCTCTGAGTCAGTGACGAAAATACAGTTATTAAAATAACAAAAGGTATTAAAAGATACTAATCTAGGTCTTCCTGTTTCATTGTGAGCGCATTCTTTAATAACGCTTTTCTTTTCTCAACTGACAGTGATTTGTAGATTTCAAGTAAAAGGTTAAGATCTGCACTTTCAGAAGATAGCGTGTTTTGCTTGATGAGCTCTTTTTCATCAGTGTTTAGGATCACCTTAAATGCATCAATATGATAGAGGTCGCCACGCTTATTAGGGTTCTTCTTGCGAAAGTGGGGATGAAGAGCTGTGATTGACTCTAGACGGACTCTAACGCCTTTCGCTGTGGTAGGGATATCCATATCTTTATATTCAGGGTAACGTGTTGGAT
Source organism: Providencia sp. R33 (assembly GCF_019343475.1). Lineage (NCBI taxonomy): Bacteria > Pseudomonadati > Pseudomonadota > Gammaproteobacteria > Enterobacterales > Morganellaceae > Providencia > Providencia sp. R33. The sequence continues at coordinate 745,741 of NZ_CP072453.1, forward strand.
CGTCAGCTTTTTCTTTTCCTATAGCAGCTAGCTCCCCACTGGTAAACCAAAGCTTGGGCGCATTATCCATTTCAGTTAGTTGTTTTTTATCAGTCATGATCTTTATAAATTCCATACATATCAAAAGGATAAAATAACCGCACTAGAAAGATGTTAAAATAATAAAGATATCTATTGATAATTCCCTTTAATTGGTTTTTAATAGACGAGGAATTAAACAGTGGAGTTATTACTATGTCTAACCCTGTAGCATCTCAAAAAAAGTCCCGAAAAGGAAGCACTGCGGATTGGCACCGCGCGGATATTGTGGCGGCTTTGCATAAAAAAGGGGTCACACTAGCACAATTATCTCGTGAGCATGGTCTTTCTGCTCGGACGTTAAATAATGCGCTAGAGCGAGCTTACCCAAGAGCTGAACAGATTATTGCGGATGTGATTGGCACGGCTCCTGAAACAATATGGCCGAGTCGTTACATCAATAAGCCATCCTCTAATAATCATAGAAGGTTATTGAAATAGCCTAAATATTTACCCTTGCCTATCGGTAAGGCATTGCCCCCATTCTAGCGTCAACACCATGGAAAAACCCTTAATTCATTTAATTGAAGGAACAGTCATGTCTATCAAAAATAAATTGCAAAAAATCCGAGAAGAAAACGAAGCGAAAGGCTTAAATGATCCAGCTTTATTTAAACAGCGTTTGTTCAACGGTGGCTTTGGATTAGCTAAAACCTTTTGGCTATTTTGGTTTTTACCGATTTTATTCTTAAATATCGTTGAATTTTTTATCACTAAAAAGGTGACATTGAATAAAATAGAAGCATTGATTCTCATTTGGGATGTTTGCTGCTTTTACTTTATCGTGAAAATACCGAATCGTCGTGCTTGGTATTACGTGGCGTTGGTGGTGATTGCACTGGATATATTAGCAGGAATAACCGTGAATTTTCTGCTGTAAGGTGACAATGTGAAAATGAAACTGAACCAGTGGATGAAATTAAGCATATTAACGGCGATGGTTGGTTTAACAGGATGTAATGAGAGCACCGTTAATTGTAACAGTGATGGTGCAAAAGCATTAGCGTTACAAGTGGTCAATCAACATGTCGGTTGGGCGATGTATGAGCAGCTTGAGAATGTGCGAACGCAACGTCAAAATGCAGAACGAGGCGTTTATCTCTGTGCTGCCGAAGCAACGGGAAAAGCAGGCTCTGTCACCGTAATTTATTCCGTGCAGCTCACGGATGATAAAAAAAGTTTTGTTGTTACGTTACTTAACGGTTAATGGCTATGCCAGCCTATTATTAGGTTGGCATTTTACCTTTTGACGCTTCCATTTTTTCATTCACTTTCCACATCAATATTCCCCCGCCATAAATAAAAATCACGGTAGGTATATCAAAATAGCAATGATGGCTAAATTCATGTAACCATCTGATTATAAACAGTAAAATACTTTACTTTGCTAGTGGTTATGGTAAAATATTAGCATGGCACTATACCCATATATGATTGGGTTGTGCTTAACAGTTTATTTCCACTTTTTTATTTAAAGGCCACTTTATATGACTATTCATCAGTCAGGGCTACGCTTGCCTATCGCACAAGTATTTAGCCAATTGTTATTACATGAACTGAATAATTCAGTGATTAACTCAGCGATTGATTTAACCACTGTTAGGGCGGTTACCTTAAATTTTCGAGACCCATTGTATAGTGCTGAAACAGGAGGTTTCCATCCTGTCGAAATACGTTTGTTACGGCTGCATGAGCAATGGCAGTTTGATTATGTGACAGATTTTTCATACATGGGAAGCTATTATCCTGAGCTTGAAAAGGAACTCGATATTTGTTGGTCGCAGGGTTATATCTATCATTTTTTGATGGGGGATATTGATGAAGAAGAGGGCGGAGCACTGTTTGAATTGTGGCAACGCAATTTTATTCAATACCACAAAATGAAATGTTATGAAGTCAGTATTCAGTGGGAAACCCACTAATTAAGTAAAAAATAATACCAGCGCTGGTGATTCCATTAAGTACAGTACAATCAATAGAAGGTTTGAGTTGATGTTGATACCGTCCAAGCAAGGGGATTTAGATTGCCTCTGTGGGATTTACAGTCTGGTGAATATGAGTACATGGTTCTATGGCGACCGCATTAAGCCCCGCCCATTATTTAATTATCTTTTGCGTGAATACAGCGAATACTGGTCACTGTACAAGTGTTTAACACAAGGTATTGATATTCCTGAAATGGATTACTTGATTAAGCGCCTAACCTTAAAATACCCATCACAAGCCCCTCTATGCGTCACCACGCCATTTCGTTACAAAGATGGACTTACCACACAAAAAATACTGTCTGCTTGTCAGGCGTTCTTAGGTGCTCATACAACGTCACGTCGGCTTATCTTATTGGGTGACCAGTGGCATTGGTCGTTGGTAGAGCGTATGGACAGCGAATATCTCTATTTCTTTGATAGCCACCAGCAAGAGAGAGTGAGCCGCGCCCGTTATGGATTAAGGGGTAACAAGGTACGGCGGTTGTATAGTGAATCTGTTTATTTTGTTGAAGTCACTTAGTTTTCTTATTCGCTTTATTAATTTTATCTGATTGCTAATCATACATTAGCTTATTAATATTCATTATTAAGAGTTATATATGAATGGAAAGGGCTAAATGATATGAATGATCATATTGTCGTACATACAATACCAAATATTATACAAAAAATGAAAAATGAAGGTATTGCATGTACTGAGGATAGCATTATAGGTATATGGAAAAATCATCATATCGAGTTTGTCTTAGATTGGCGAGGAAAAGGGTATAGTAATACTACAGGAAGAAAGAATTACGATGAAATTGTCTACCCAAATAGAAATAATATTTTGTATATACTCGAGTATGGGCTTAAAAGTAGTGATGAAATGATTACGGAAATATTAGTAACACCTTATTCATCAAAACAAACCGAAATAGCATCTTTAGAGCGCACTCACCCACTATATGGTAATTGTGTTAATTTTAATCTATTAGATGAGCTTTCTGTCGAGGATAAATATTTAAAAATAATAAAAAAATCACTCAAAAACTTAAAGATTGTACCCCATGGTAATAAAAAACGCTTCGAACAAGAGAAAGAAAATTTTTTGATAAAAGCTAAGCACGTACTAACTTTTCATACCGAAAAATGTAAAGGCGTTCGAGGAAAAATAACACAAGAAAAAGTAGCGGAGGCGACTTTAAGTAGTTATTGCTCAGCGTGTCCTGATGTGCTAACCAGCAGTATTGATACCGCGAAAAAATATTTAAGAGGCGATTCCCATATCATGAATGAAATAAAAAAGCTAGGTTAGTAAAACAATGAAAAATGCTCCCCTTTTTTAGTCATGTGTTACTTCGTATGCTGTAACCCATTCAGTAACTAATAGACGTATAGCAAAAAGAGGTTACACATGAGTAAGATGATAAAAATTTGTAGCATGGCAGAAGTGATGTTAATCCTTGATGTCCGTTCTCGGAACTCAGTATACAATCTTGAGCGTAAAGCTGGTTTTCCTCCTCGAATTCGCATCGGGATCAGGCGTATTGGCTATGATCTAAATGCTGTTCAAGAATGGCTTAATACTCGCACTGTAAAATAATTAATAACTAACATATTTTAAATATCAGATTATGGATAATTTTATCTTTATTATCTGGAGGAGAGTATTATGTTATGAAAATCTATGCCAATAGGAGAAGTATAAATAGGCGAAGTACTGAAGAAGATAAAGAAAATAATGTTCGCATTAAAATATTGGAGTCTGTTTACAATAAAACAAAAAATAAAATCCATAAGAATTTAGCTAAAAAAATTTATAATTGTGAGGAAAATGATCCATGTAATAGCTTAGCTTGTGCTAAATGTATTAATGTTAAACAGCTAGATATAGTTAATAAATATATTAGCTATGTAAGTGATAATTATATCTTCGTGACTCTTGTTTTTTATAAAGATAAAATTGCAATAAATGAATTGCCAGATTTCAATCCTAATTTATTAAAGGATAAATTAAGAAAGAAGCTTAAATCTATTGGTTTTAATAACTTTATTTTTGGCAGTCTAGAATTAGATCTCCACTTATATGAGAGCATTAATTCTAGTTATTATCAACCTCATTTTCATTTATTAATTCCTAATGAAAGTGAAAAAATCAAATCTCTTAGAGATTACATGAAGTCATCTAAGAATTTAAACTCTCGGCAAGGCATTAAAAATAGGCCTATGGTGGTTGATGAAATTAATGATATTGGCGGGGTTATCAAGTATATAACTAAAATCATGTGGTGCGAAATAGCATTTTTTACTAATAAGGAGGGAAAGCTCAAACACAGCAGTAAACGCCGTATATCAAATAGTCGTATGTTTGCTGATTCACTAGTTAAGCTAGATACACTGAAATTCAGTGACATATTTTTTAAGTGTAATTTCCAGTAACTAAATTCTAGATCTCTGTTTAGACAGCACCAGTATGCCTGTAGATATGGAAGATTGATTAGTCTGGTAGTTTTTGGAATGAACACTAGTTAATTTATCTTTATTAGTATAACGCTAATACATACTGGTGTTGTAAATGGTGATTTGGTGATTTTGTGATTATCAAAGAGGCCTTTATGACTAGAAAGAAAATTGGTTCAAAACATATTAAGCTTGTTGCTTTATCATATCAAGATGAAGGGCAAGAATCTTATCGTTTAGTTGAGTTTTTCAATGTAAATAAAAATAAGGATATTTTTTTATTAATTCCAGCGTCAATAATTGCAGTACCTAATAAACTTAAAAGTCTTCTATTAGAGAATGGATTTAAACCTAAAGTTATCCATGAGAACTTTAATGGAGTTTTTAATATTATTTTAGGTGATTGTGATGAAAGAATTGTACTGTGTAATAAACCGGGTTTTCTTTATGTTGATAATGAACTCTACTATATTAAAAATTCAGGAGAAGTATTAGGTGGACATAATGGCTTGAAGATATTTCCAAATCCTAATGCTAGAACGTTTAATTACTCATGTCAGGCTAAAGGCACATTAGAACAATGGAAAAATAAGGTTGCAGAAACTGCTAAATATAGTCCTTATGTTATGCTTTGCTTATGTTCAGCTTTTGCTGGCATGTGTATTTATTTTACAGAGATAGAATCTGGTGGAAAGCATATTTATGGTGGTAGTTCTTCGGGGAAAAGTACAGTGTTAAAATCAGCAGCTTCTGTATTTGGGGATTCCTCATACATTCTTGATTGGAATATCACCGAAGCTGCATTTGAGCAGCAAGCGGAGTCTCGTAATCATGGATTGCTATTGACTGACGAACTTATTTTAATAGATTCCAATCGTCAAACTGCCGCCCAAAAAATGCAAAAATTTGTGTATATGCTTGGTTCTGGTACTGGAAAGTCAAGAAGTCATACCTATCAAGAACGTTCGGCAAGTTGGCAATTAGTCGCTTTAAGCAACGGAGAAGAAGCTTTAAGCCAACATGCCAGCTCTGGTCTAATGAGTCGTAAGAATGGTGAAATAGCTCGATTCATAGATGTTCCTGTTGATTGTGATAATGATATGGGTATTTTTAGTTCATTACCTGAAGGTGTATCGTCATCTGCTGAATATGCAGAATATTTGAAAGAAAATTGCAATAACTATTATGGCACAGCTGGAGATGCGTTCTTACAGAAGATACTGACACAGGTTAGCAAAAAATCTCCAGAGTATATTACTAATAAGCTCAACGACTATATTACTAAATTCTTGGAGATGAATAATGTAGGTTCTAATGGATTAGATAAACGTATAGCTACTCGTTTTGCTTTAGCTTACGCAAGTGGGATACTCGGTATTAAAAGTAAGGTTCTCCCCTTTACTGAGAAGGAGGTTTTTGATGGAATTACACATTGTTATCTGAAAGCTATTGACCAAAACCCAGTTAAAAAGATGGTTTTTAATCAAAAACTATTAGATGCATTGAAAAAGCCCTGTAAACCGAAAAAGAGCCTAATAGATGAGGATGAGCTAAATAACTTAGATGTTATTGTTTTAAAAATTAAGGGAGAACATTATGCCGCAGTAAACCCATCATTTTTTAATAAAAATATTATTGGGAACAAAAAATCAGTGATTAATCAGTTGGTCTCAGAAGGGAAGTTGCTAACTGATGCCCAAGGCAAAAGCACTCGCCAGTGCAAGATTAATGGCGTGAAATTGAGCCGCCGTTACTGCTTGAAAGTAGATGTTGTGAGTTAACTGTTCAATCAGTAAGGTATTATATTAAAGGCCTTCTAGTTATTTCTGGAAGGCCTTTGTTACATTGGCTTTAGGTTATTTGAGTGATATTGATTGTATCTGCGTCAAATTTAATTGAACTCACAGCGAGAAGCGGACATACACTAATTCAGTGTCAGCACGACAATACAGGTAATAAGTAGACTGGAAGTTTTCAACCGGTATCGCTTACCAGCACTTGTCATGGTCACTACCTTCGTTTTTTTATACATCTGTAATGTTTGCGATAAAAGAATAGGCCAAGTGAATGTATTCAGGCTCAGCGGCTGGATTTATGTTATTTATTTAAATTAATGTTTGTCGTAGTCTTTGTATGACAGGAGTTGAATTATATGGAAGGCACTATTAACATGTTAGCACAGTATTCCTTATAATCACTATTAACCATCCTAAGGAGTAGTAGTAAAACTAATGAACTTGAAGCTGCGCATGTTTTTTCTCTCCGTATTACTATTCCCTTTTGCTCCTGTGTGGGCTGAGGAGTCTGGTGCAAAGGTCGAATGTGAGTTTTCGCACCCAATGCTGCCTCACAAACCTTTTCAGACTGTTAGGCCTGAAATAAGAATCGTCTGCGGATCAATCACCGTTTTCCAGACCGTCAGCATGCCGCCCATACCAGCCATAACTATAATCCCGAGTTCGAGTGGTAATATGTCCACTGGTTCATCAACTCTTGTCGCGCTGATCTCTGCGGCGGCCGGAATATTCGGTGCACTGGCTGGCGGACTTGCCAGCTACTTGCTTGCCAGACAGAAAGCGAAGACTGACTTGGAACTCGAAACTAAACGCCTGCAAGCGAATCTTGTAGCGACAGAGCGTCTTCGTTGGCTGCAAGATATTCGTGAAAGGTTGTCGAATTTATATAAACAGCTTGACCTGCAGTATAACCTTTTGAAGCGCCCAATGACTTCCGGCTCAAATGCAACTACACAACAACAACTTGATGTGATGTCTTCTGAGATCATGGAGCAATGCAATATGATTACGCTAATGCTGAATCCAGCCAAACCAGATCAAGCGGAGCTTCGCGATACGGTTCAGCAGGTGCTCAAATTCATGCTGACAGCATTTCAGCAAACAGGAGTATTCAATGACACAGAGTACGCTGAGCTTAAGCAAGCTGCATTTGGCGCAATGACACGACTGGGCATAGAGACTTGGCGGCAGGTGAAAACTTTGTCATGAGCTAGCTACGGCTAACCATTCATTCGACCTGATGCCCAGCGGGCGCCAATGAATTCGAATGTTAGCCACTAATTTTTAATTTAGTATTAGGACTTTTTATGAATCTCAACATCAAAATTCTAAAAAAAGGGGACACTGTTGTTAGCGTGTTGCCCTATGAAGGAAGTGTTGCTATTGCAGTCAAGAGAAAATCAGGACATATAGAAATTATATTGATCTCAAAGAATTCAGACGGCTTGCCAGAAATATCGTCAACATGGACTATTGCTGAAGGAGATAATGAAATCGAAGTTCGAGATGGCCACGTAAGAGTTTCAACATTCTAGAGGCCTTAAAATGAAATGTAAAACATGCGGATTAGAAGGACACAATCGTAGGACATGTCCGACCGCTAATAACACAAGCTCGGAAGAAACCAGAGATCGGGCTTTGATTCTTCGTATCGATGGAATGACACGAAGCGAGCAAGATGAAATGCATGCTGAGATTGTTAAGTTAAAGAAGCGCGTCACAGGTGACGAAGTGAAAGCCACATTGGTTGAGGGAAGTAGCCGTGAATTGCCTAGCAAAATACGTGCTCTCATAGAGAAGAAGGAAAATGAATAAACGGCCGTATTCTCACACAAGACAGCAGAAGAGAATCAAAGAATTACAGGATAACCTATGCATTGTTTGTTGGAGAAACGGGAAGAAAGAAGCACGAGGCCATCACTTGATTCCGTTCTCTGAGGACGGGAGCGATAACATCATTAATTTTGTCACCTTGTGCGACGAATGCCACAAAAAGTATCATGCGGGTAAGCTGAACATTGATATCTACAGGTTCTAAACTAATGTCTGCCCCTGCAATTAACCGGAAGGGAAAAAACCAGTTTTCACTTCCGGTTATTTTCACGTTATGTTCAGAGAGTAAGTATTAGAGTTTTGTACTTTGTTAAATAAATAGAATCTTTGCTTAATTTTAGCATCAGATCACACAGACAATCCCGCGTCAAAGCGATAGCAAAGAATCGCCAACAGGAAAATCTGCAAAGCGCGTACTCTGAATCACTTAAACATTTAACTTAGGTTGATTCTTTCCCATATTTTTACTCATCATTGTGTTAACGACGTCCGCTCAGGCACAAAACAGACTGCTAAACTTAATTGTTTATTAGCGCTTGTTGATTGAGTCATCAACAAACTCTCCCCACCAATCCATCATTTCGCGTCTTTGTTCAAGATAAATAGCTCTGTTATAAGCACGTCTTACCTCATTACTATCTATATGGGCTAAAGCTGCTTCAATCACATCAGGTTGAAATCCATGCTCATTTAATGCAGTTGATGCAATTGAACGGAATCCATGTGCTACAAGGCGACCTGCAAAGCCAACACGCTTGATAGCCGCATTAACTGTTTGGCTATTCATTGGTTTAGTGTGTGGTGATTTCATACTAGGAAAAATGTGTTCCCTATGACCGCTTATAGGTTTCATAGTTTCTAATATTGCCAATGCTTGAGGAGAGAGAGGTATGATATGTTCTCTTTTCATCTTCATTCTTGCTGGTGGGATAGTCCAAAGCTTATTATCAAGATCGATCTCACACCATGCCGCTTCGGCTGCTTCGGCTGGGCGGGTCATAGTTAATAATTGCCATTGCAGTAAACAATAAGTTTGTCGCTCAATGTTGACTCCTTGGATTGCAGCCATCAATTCAGGAAGCTGATCAGGTTTTAATGCAGGTAAGTTTTTTACAACTGGATTTTCAAAGGCAGCGGTAATTTTTGCAGCAGGGTTAGCATCAAGAAAGCCAACATTCACAGCATAAAACATCACTTCATTAATGCGTTGTGCTACTCGTTTAACTGATTCTAGTTTGCCTTGTGCTTTTAAGGGTTCTAATGCGCTAATAAAATGGCGAGCTTTTAAATCAGTTATTGCTATATCACCAACATTAGGAAGTACATGCAGCTCAAGAGAACGCCAAATATCTTTCAAAGTTGATTCTTGCAAGCTAGATTTACTTTTGATTTTGAACCACTGCTGAGCTATTTTTTCAAAAGTATTATTTTTTTCTTCAAATAGGCGTTGTTCTTCAGCTTTTTTGTGTTCTTGTGGATCTATATTTTTAGCTAGAAGCTCTCGCGCATTTTCTCGTTTAAGCCGAGCCTCTAAAAGGCTAACTGTAGGATAGCTACCAAAGCTAATAAGTGCTCGTTTCTTGGTTATAGGGCGGTAGTAGTTAAAGCGCCATATTTTTGAACCAGTTGTTTTGATTAGTAGATATAAGCCATTTCCATCTTGCAGCGTATAATCTTTATCTTTGGGTTTTGCTGATTTAAGCTTGGTATCACTGAGTGGTACTGTTGTACGCGCCATATAGTTATACGCCTTTTAGTTATACATAAGGGATATAACTAATGATATAACTAAAAATTTTGCTTGTCACTGAACATAACTGACCATTAATACATATAAAAAAAGCCTCCAACTATGATATTGAAGGCTTTTTTAATCATCACTGAGCATCAATGATACTATATTTGGTGGAGCTGGCGGGAGTTGAACCCGCGTCCGAAATTTCTACATCCTCGGTACTACATGCTTAGTCTAGTCTTTAAATTCATTTGCCAACTGCGGACAGACACGCCATCAACAAACTATCCTGATTAAATTTAACGCTGCAACCCCAGGCAAGGCATTCACGCGATCTCTTTTGGGTTTGACCTCTCTTGATCCCCGTCCTAAGAGCGGAGGCTAGGGAGAGAGGGCTCTAAGCAGGTTATTAAGCTGCTAAAGCGTAGTTTTCGTCGTTTGCGACTATTTTTTTGCGGCTTTTTACGAGGCCAACCGCCCCTCGGCATGCACCTTGGGTTTCGCAAATCCCGTCGAATCCAGAATCAGCCCCAAGTTGTTGAACGCAGTATAACAGAAAATTATCCTATAAAGCTAGGACTTAGCGATTAGAATGTTTCATTATACGTGCTTTATCGAGTTGCCATTCACGTTCTTTGATATCAGAACGCTTGTCATGGGCTTTTTTACCCCGAGCAACACCGATTTTTACTTTACACCATGCATTTTTCCAATAGAGAGAAAGTGCGATGACAGTGTAGCCTTCACGGTTAACTTTACCATAAAGGGTGTCTAATTCACGTTGATTTAACAATAGTTTACGACTACGTGTTGGGTCACAGACTACATGAGTAGAAGCAACATTGAGAGGCGTAAAGTTAGCACCAAATAAATAAGCTTCGCCATCTCGAAGTAATACATAACTGTCACCAATGTTAGCTTTGCCAGCACGTAGTGATTTAACTTCCCAACCTTGTAGGGACAAACCCGCCTCGAACTCCTCTTCGATAGAATATTCGTGGCGAGCACGCTTGTTCATAGCAATTGTTGCTGAACCCGGTTTATATGGTTTTTTCTTTGTCATAGTGCAATCATTATACTGTAAGCTGAGTCGAAAGAAATCTTTCTGCGCTGATATTTTTTTGATTGTGCATTTCTTGCCCTGTATGGGTTTTGTTTTTTGTTTAACCAATCAATAGTGCTATTATATGCCCAGTTTTTAGGGATAGGAATTGATATGCCACAGATTAGTCGCTCTGCGTTAGTCCCTTTTAGCGCAGAACAAATGTATAAACTCGTAAATGATGTAATTTCATACCCAAGTTTTTTACCTGGGTGTGTGGGAAGCCGTATTATCAGTCACAGTGCTGAGGAAATGACGGCTTCTGTTGAGGTATCAAAAGCGGGAATTAGCAAAACGTTCATCACTAAAAATGTGCTTGAAGACAATAAATGCATCCATATGCAATTGGTAGAAGGCCCGTTTAGTAAGCTGTCTGGAGGATGGAGATTCATTCCTCTTAGTGCAGATGCCTGTAAAATTGAATTTCACCTTGATTTTGAATTTACCAATAAATTAATAGAGCTAGCATTCGGCAAAATATTTAAAGAGCTAGCTAATAATATGGTTCAAGCTTTTACACTAAGAGCTAAGGATGTTTATAGTGTCTGATATCAATATTGAGGTGGTGTATGCACTCCCAGAAAAGCAATTTTTGTTATCTGTAAAAGTTGCAGAGGGATCAACAATAGAAGATGCGATTGTAGCTTCAGGTATCCTTTCACTGCGTGATGATATCGATTTGAAAAAGAATAAAGTGGGAATATATAGCCGCCCAGCAAAACTTTCTGACACGATACAAGATGGTGAGCGGATTGAAATTTATCGTCCTTTACTTGCGGATCCAAAAGAACTGCGCCGTAAGCGTGCTGAAAAATCGAAAGAAGCAAAAAGTAATTAGACTTTAGTGAATTGATAAACCGAGCAATTTGCTCGGTTTTTTTGTTTCTGTTATCTGTAGCTCTAACGTTAAAGCTCAGAAGGCTTTATCAGATATTAACAAAAACACAAATAACTACCTACGCATATTCGGTTATAGGTAGTTATATTTTTAGTTCTATATCAATGCATATGCATTTTTAGTCAGCTGTTTTAGCCTCAGCTGCTTCCATAGACTCTTGAGCAGCAAGATTTTTCTCATTTTTGATGTCAGTAAGAATACCGTTGCGATCAAAAGTAAGTGTCAGCGTTTCTTGCTTAACTGGATCATGCCCCAGTTCTTGGCGGAATACGTAATACCAGGTTTGAGTACCAAACGGGTCGGATAACATTGGTGTGCCCAAAGTATAAGCGACCTGTTGCTGTGTCATTCCTTTTTGAATCTTAGCAACATCTTTCGCTGTGAGGTAATTACCTTGGTTAATGTCCGGGTGATAGACAAGACGTTCCATCATTGAACAGCCCGTAGACATTAATGCGAGTGATAGTGCAGCAGCAGTTAACAATTTATAACGCATGGATATCTCATTCCTTTTGGAGTCAGAACATCAATGATAATCGACATTGATACATTTTAAAACCTTCCTTATCGACTCTAAGACCACATGAGCGCAAAAAAGTTGTCAAAAATTATGCGGCAAGCAACTCTTTTGCATTAGCTAGCGTATTTTTTGTGACTTCAGAACCAGCTAAAAGCCTTGCAAGTTCTTGTAATCGTGATTTTTTATCTAGTAATTGCATATGTGTTTCGGTTTCAACGCCATTTGTTTCTTTACTCACATAAAAGTGATGATGGCCACACCCTGCAACTTGAGGTAGATGGGTTACGCACATGACTTGCGTTGATTCGCCAAGTTCACGTAATAATTTACCTACAATGGCAGCGGTAGGGCCACTAATACCGACATCCACTTCATCGAAGATTAATGCAGGGGTATCCATTTTTTTCGCAGTAATCACTTGAATTGCAAGGGCAATACGCGAAAGTTCCCCTCCTGAGGCAACTTTTGCAAGTGATTGGTGTGGTTGCCCTGGATTGGTTGTGACATTAAATTCAATCTTACAAGCACCATCAGTTTGAAGTTGTTCAGGTGCAAATTTTACATCAATCGTGAATAAACCATGCGGCATAGACAGCTGGTGCATGCTGTTGGTAATGAGTGTGCTAAGTTCTTGTGCATAATGTAAACGAACATGGTGCAAGCGTTCAGCACAAGCGAGGGCTTTTTGGTGGTCAGCAAGGACTTGTGAGTTTAATGCTTCACAGTCTTCATTTTGGTTGGCGATTTGCGCTTGTTCAGACAAAAGTTGTTGAAATAGCTCAGGTAGAGCTTCAGGTGCAATGTGATGCTTGCGTGCTAAACTGATTTGTTTAGAAATGCGCTGCTCTAGTTCAAACAAGCGATTAGGATCAAGTTCATATTGGTCGCAGTAGTGTTTTATTTCATCACTGACTTCACTAACTTGTATTGATGCTTCTTCCAGCATATCAAGCAAGCCTGAGAATTTCGGGCTTAGTGCAACAAGATCGATTAATTCATTTTTTGCCATGTTTAGTAGGCTAATAACGTTTGCATCATCATTTTCAGACAATATTTGTGCTGCATTCTGCCCAATTGTTAAAAATTGACCATGATTAGCCAGTTGCTTGTACTCTTGGTCAATTTCTTCAAATTCCCCCTGAACAGGAAGAAATTCATTGAGTTCTTTTAAGTGGTAATCCAATAGTTGCTGACGTGATTCACGTTCTTGCATTTGCTTTTGAAATACAGCAAGTTGCTGGCATGAATCATGCCATGTTTGCCAAGCTTGTTTCATTTGAGCAAGCAATTCTTGTTGGTTTGCATAGGCATCAAGCAGGGATTTCTGATGTGCATTATCAAGCAACAGTTGATGTGCGTGTTGACCGTGAATTTGGATTAATAAGGTACCTAATTCTCTCAGTTGGGAGAGAGGGACCGAAACACCATTAATAAACCCCCGTGAACGACCGTCTGAGGCAATCGTACGACGCAACAAGCATTCGTTTTGGTTATCAAGTTGGTGTTCTGTGAGCCAATTTGCCGCCATTTGTGCATCAGATAGGGAAAAACGAGCGCAAAGATCGGCCCGTTGTGCACCTGGGCGCACCATATTGGCTTCACCGCGGTTACCTAAACACAGACCGAGCGCATCAATTGCAATAGATTTCCCCGCACCTGTTTCACCAGTGATGGTGGTCATACCGCTGCGAAAATCAATTTCTAACTCACGAACGATAGCAAAATTACTGATGGTTAATTGGGTAAGCATCTGCGCTCTCCTGTGAAAATACACATCTGTGTTTTTATACAGTTTAACCTGTTTTTTTATACAGTAAAGAGGCAGAGCTAAAAAATTAGAAAGTTTTTTTCGCCCACCCTAATTTTGAGCTTAATGTATTGAAATAATTGTAGTCTTTAGGATGCACTAGATTCAGATTTTTATTACTACGTTTTACAATGACCTCCTCACCATCTTGAATTGGCAACATGATTTGGCTGTCACAGCTTACTTCATAATCAATATTGGTACGTATAAACTTTAAGCGGATACTGCTATCGCTACTTATAACTAAAGGGCGTGATGATAAGGTATGTGGGAACATGGGAACTAAGACAATAGCCTCTAAATTAGGGGTTAAAATAGGCCCACCTGCGGATAGAGAGTAGGCAGTTGAACCTGTTGGTGTGGCGATAATTAACCCATCAGAACGTTGTGAAAAGGCAAATTTTTCATCAATATAGACTTCAAACTCAATCATATGCGCGACTTTTCCGGGGTGGAGTACGATTTCATTAATCGCACTGCTCTTGCGCGCTTTTTGATTAGATTTAATGACTTGAGCTTCAAGAAGAAAACGTTTTTCTTCACGATATTCGCCTTCAAGCACGCGTGAAAGTTGCTGTAGGGCATTATCAGGGTCTAGGTCAGTGAGAAAACCTAAATTTCCACGATTCACACCAATAACTTTATTGTTATAGCGAGATAATATACGGGCTGCACCTAACATGTTACCGTCACCACCCACGACGATGACTAAATCGGCTTGTTGGCCAATTTCAGTTAATGTGCCCGTTGTCGCATTTACTAACTTCAAATCTTTAGCGACTTGCTTGTCAATAATGGCATGGTAATTTTTTGAAATTAACCAATGATAAATAAGTTCATGAGTTGCTAACGCTTCAGGATGCCTCGGGTGCCCGACAATGCCTATCGTTTTGAAGTGAGAATGTGCTGTATTATTGTCCTTTTGCATACTTTTTTGGCCTCTCATTGTATGACTTCCCTTGAATCCCTGTATTAGATCCCCATAATACTCTCATATATGGGATTAATGCTAAATACGCGGAGATATTCATGAGTAGTAAAGACCAAAATATGCATGATGAGCAAGCTTCTGAGCAAAATGAATCACAAAAAGTTCAAGCAGAGCAAGAAATGAACGCTCAACAAGCAGAAGATACACAAGCAAACGAACAAGCGTTAGCAGCGCGTATTGCTGAGCTTGAAGAGCAATTAGCTGCCTCACAAAAAACGGAGCGCGAAGCGATGTTACGCGCCCATGCTGAAATTGAAAATATTCGTCGTCGTACAGAACAAGACATTGAGAAAGCACATAAATTTGCACTCGAGAAGTTCTCAAATGAGCTTTTGCCAGTGATTGATAATTTGGAACGTGCTATCGATGCTGCGGATCGTGATAATGAGCAATCTAAGGCGATGTTAGAAGGGTTAGATTTAACGCTGAAAATGTTCTTAGATGCTGTCGCTAAGTTTGGTATCGAACCTGTGGGGGATGCGAATGTGCCATTTAACCCTGAAGTTCACCAAGCAATGACAATGATTGAATCACCTGATCACCAAGCTAATCATGTGATTAATGTGATGCAAAAAGGGTATACGTTAAATAACCGTTTACTCAGACCAGCTATGGTTATTGTGTCTAAATAATCGATAAGATGGGATACATGAGGTATCCCATTTTTTTATCTACAATTTGAAATTATTCGTTAATGACAGGCGCCCAATTAATCGGTGTTTTGCCTTGTTGAGTTAAAATTTCATTTGTTTGAGAAAAATGCCCGCAACCTAAAAAGCCACGATGGGCAGAAAGAGGGGAAGGGTGAGGCGCTTTTAAAACATGATGGCGTTTAGTATCAATAATTTTGCCTTTTTTCTGAGCATGGGAGCCCCAAAGTAAAAAGACGACGCCTTCGGTATTTTCATTAATTGCTTCTATTACTTTATCTGTAAATGTTTCCCATCCTAAGTGTGCATGAGAATGTGCATTACCTTGCTCAACAGTGAGCACTGTATTGAGTAGCAACACACCTTGCTGTGCCCAGCTCAGGAGATAACCATGTGGTGGACGAGTAAAGCCTGGGATATCTTTTTCGAGTTCTTTATACATGTTTACAAGAGATGGTGGCGGCTTAACACCCGGTAAAACTGAAAAAGACAGTCCATGGGCTTGGCCTGGGCCATGGTAAGGGTCTTGGCCTAAAATAACCACTTTAATATCAGCAAGTTCGGTATAACGAAAGGCATTAAAAACATCATCTTGTGGAGGGTAGATTATTTTACCTGCTTGGCGTTGCTCCGCGACATAGGCTAGCGTTTCTTTAAAATACGGTTTTAATTTTTCAGGGCCAATGACGTCGTGCCATGTAATGGTATTTGACATGAAATTTTCCATAACAATGAATGTTGGCTGGCGCAATTTATAACTGAACCAAATGATGCTAATAAGCTTACTGGTTCGTTGGACAGAGATAAAGCCCTGATCTTTATAATTTCATTCAAATTAATTTGAAAAATTATAAAAATAATTAAAATTTCACAATGATGAATATTGATTTAAATCATAAAGTTGAATTGATTTGGTTAATCGCTACGCGGAATAATTGATAAATATCAAAGAAAATGACCTATTGAGCTGGTATAAAATACTCAGAGACATTGGTTAGACCAAATATCCAATTGCAAATTTATATAAGATTGATGGTTAATGCAGCTTTGATTGATACAAAAAATCGAGCGCAATCTAGTTCGAACGTGGAGGTCGACATGATTACAGGTATTCAAATTACTAAAACTGATAATGCAGCATTACTGAATTCTTTCTGGTTACTGGATAACGAGAAAAACGAAGCTCGCTGCGTTTGTGCTAAAGCTGATTATAATGAAGGCCAGATTGTTGCTAAAGACGAATTAGGGGCTTTTGAGTATCGCGAAGTGCCACTTGAAATGAAACCAACCGTGCGTGTAGAAGGTGGCCAGCACTTAAACGTTAACGTACTAAGTCGTGAAACGTTAGAAGATGCAGTGAAAAATCCAGAAAAATACCCACAATTAACTATCCGTGTTTCAGGCTATGCGGTTCGTTTTAACTCGTTAACCCCTGAACAACAACGTGATGTTATTACCCGTACTTTCACTGAAAGCCTGTAATAAAGTTTAAACACTATTACATCTAGTACAGTATAATAAATTCTAAAGCCATTGATATCAATGGCTTTTTATTTGTCCCTAACAAAGTAGATTATTTCTCTTTAACGTTATTTAGCTTCCAATACTCTTCCAACATACGCATTTGTTAGGGAGAATTTATGCCTTTTTCAATACAACCAACACTTAATTCAGTGGATGATCTTTCTCTTGCTAGGGAAGGCTTAGACATTTATTTGCAAAATCACAGTTTAGATATTTCGTTATGTGAAAGAGAACGCTGGTCAAAAAATACGTTAAAAGAACATTTTTTTGGCCGTGATGCGCAAAAAAAAGACTTTATTTTAGCCATGTTATCGCATGGAGCTTACCATACCGATTGGCAGCAGATGCTAGGTGTAGAGAGATTAAATACGGCACAACTTAACGCATTAGGTATCGATGCAGAGTTGCTCGGTGATGGGGCTTCAGGGTTTCAAGCCAATATCTGTCGATTTAATAATTTATATATTCTTTGTTTTGCTGGTTCGAACGATATTGTGGACTTCTATGCCAATATCCGTCAGGGCTTGGGGCAGTATGAACCTCAGTATTATCAATCCGTTGGCTTAACGAATATTTTATTTAATGCAGTAAAAGGAAATTTGATTTGTACAGGGCATTCATTAGGTGGTGGCCTTGCATCAATCGCCGCATTGGCGAGTCATAGCCCTGCTGTTGTGTTTAGTCCTGCAGGGCTGGCAAAGAATACCGTAAACAAGATTGGGCTTAATTATGATGTTGCGGAACGAACGGCGAATGAAGGGCTGATACGGTTTTATACTGTGCAATATGACTGGCTTGATTCATTACAAAATACTTTACCTATCCCTTCAGCGCTGGGAACGCGTATTAAAATGGCTTATAGCGAACAGAGTTCTTGGAAAAATTGGTTACCGCACCGGTTATTAACAAGAAGTTTTATTGCTCATACGATGGTTAAAATTATTAAGGTGATGTGTAAACAAAAACCGTGGAATAATTGGAATGCGATTACAGGGGAGTATGATAAAGCTGTAGAGCTTCCACTTAAAGTTTTTCCACTCATCGAAGAGCAACAAAAAATTAATTGGCAAGAAAGTTGTAAAAGTGCCATTAAAAAAGGCAATATTGTTGAGTTCTCAAACCTTTTAGAGTGCCACAATAAAACATGTGATCTTGAGTTTTTAGCTAACCAATCAGCACGAGCTATGAATGGGCAGTTTATGCAAGTTTTGCTTGATTCACCCTATGGGCAAACAATTAAAAACACACAATTAACCCAGCAAAAAAGTATCTTACATTTGGCGGCTCAAAGTGGTCGAGTGATGCAATCTAAAATATTACTAGATAATGGCCTAATGGTTGATATAAAAGATAATTTAGGAAATACGCCACTCCATGATGCTTTAAATAGCCATGCTTTAGAAGTTGCTGAATTATTGTTGGTAAGTGGTGCTGATTGGCGAACGAAAAATAATCAGGGTTTTGACTGCAAAGATATCATTAATAATCATATTATTAAGTATGATGCATTAACACAGGAAGGAAAAAAAATGCGAGAAAAAATTATTCATATGATGAATTAAATAAAAACGGGCCGAAACCCGTTTGATTGATTATTGTGTTTTATCGCTAGTCACTGATGCTGCTGGACTAACTGGAGTACGACGTTTCCCAATATTTTTCTTATCGCGATGGCGTACTTTTTCTTTTTTCTTAACTTGTTCTTCTTTCTTTTTCTCTTTGCGTTTCGCAAGCACTTTCTTCGACGGTTTTGGCTTGTTTAGCATGGCTTCAGATGGCGCTTTTGTTGTTGGGCGCAAAGCATCAATAACACGCACTTTGATTGGGTCTTCAATGTAGCGTGTAATTTTACCTAACAATGGGAAGTCATGGGCTTCAACTAAAGAGATTGCAGTACCTTTGCGACCTGCGCGGCCAGTACGGCCTATGCGATGCAGGTAAACGTCAGCGGTTCGAGGTAAATCGAAGTTAAATACATGGCTGACATTATCGATGTCTAAACCGCGTGATGCGACGTCAGTTGCAACAAGAACTTTCACTTGACCATCAACAAGGCGGCGAACAGCTTCGTTACGTTTCGCTTGAGGCATTTCGCCTTCGAGATAACAAGGTTCGATCCCCGCTTCACGTAGCCATTGAACCAGCTCGCGTAAGCGTTCACGTTTGCGCACGAACACAATCGCTTTTGTCACTTCCTCTTGTTTTAGTAAGTGGCAAAGCAGTGCTGTTTTGTGCTCGACAGTATCTGCACGGTAATGAAATTGCTGAATTTTTTTACGTTCACGACGAGAAGGGTCAGCATCAATTTCAATTGGATTTTCTAGCAAACGTTCAGCAAAGTCACGGATGGCTTCACCTTCAAGGGTTGCTGAAAATAACATGGTTTGTTTGCGCCAGCGCGTTTCACCCGCAATGGTTTCAATATCGTTCGCAAAGCCCATGTCTAACATGCGGTCAGCTTCATCAAGGATTAAAATTTCAACGGCACGGCAGTCAAAGTTTTCTTCTTTAATGTACTGTAATAAGCGGCCTGTTGTGGCGACAACGATATCTTGGTTTTCGCTGAAAATTTCAGCGTGATTCATATAAGCAACACCGCCGGTGATTGTCGCAATGTCTAGGTGATTATGTGCGCATAATTCTTTTGCTTGGTCAGCAACCTGCATAGCTAATTCACGGGTAGGGGTGACGATCAGAACGCGTGGTGGCCCTGATTTTTTTCTTGGAAAATCAAGTAAATGTTGAATTGCTGGCAGTAAGAATGCCGCAGTTTTACCTGTTCCTGTTGGTGCTGAACCTAAAACATCACGACCATCCATTGCTGCTGGAATAGCAGCGGCTTGGATAGCAGTGGGGCGTTGATAACCTTTGTCTGACAGCGCGTCAATTAGGCTCTCATCGAGATCAAGTTCAGAAAATGTGGATGCAGTCATGATATACCTCTATTTGGGGCGCTGATTATAAACAGGTTAGCAAAATTGTTCACCTGAAAAAAACCGCTTTTCACCAGTGTAACTGTTTTCAGGTCTGACAGGGAGTGGTAACTCGAGGAAATATCAGCTAAATCGCAAAAGAAATAAGGAGAGCCGAAACTCTCCTCTTTTACATATTTATTAGCTAAGCATATTAATCAACCAAGTATGGTATGGGATACCCACTAAATCGATGAGTACTGCACCGCTTAGTGGCACAATCATAAAGGCTTTCATGGAAACTTGTTTATAGCGCTCACACACGGATGACATATTCGCCATTGCATTTGGTGTCGCTCCTAAACCATGACCCATTAGGCCTGCACACATCACGGCTGCGTCATAGTTTTTCCCTAACAATCTAAAGATAACAAAGACAACGAGCAGAATTAAAATGACAACTTGAGCTAATAAGATGGTGAAGAGTGGAAGAGCAACCGCTTTTAGTTCCCAAATCTTGAGTGACATCATGGCCATGGTTAAGAAAAGGCCCAGCGAGACCTCAGAGATAAGATCGATAGATTTTTGGTTGATACGGAATAATTCGACCTGATCATTGATATTACGAATGACAATAGCAATGATCATTGCACCAACATAGCTAGGTAATGAAAACCCGGTGGCTTTGGTGAATTGAGCAGAAGCAAATTGCCCAATCACCATGATCCCTAAGATCAAGGCGAGCATTTTCAAGAAAGCATGTGCATCGATAGACTCAATTTTCCCTGCAATAGTTTCAGGAACTTGAATTTTTTCGACTTTCTCATCTGCTTGAATACGAACGTTGTATTTTTTAATCAAGTAGGTGGCGATTGGGCCGCCTAATAAGCTACCTGTAATTAAACCAAAAGTGGCTGCTGCAATGGCGGCAACTGTCGCCGATTGTACGCCAAGCCCTTCAGCCATGCCGCCAAAAGCAGCTGCTCCACCATGACCACCTGTAAGAGATACGCCTCCTGCCATAATTCCAATAACAGGTTCGATACCTAATAAGTGTGCTAATCCTGCGCCAAAGGTGTCTTGGAAAATCACGACAAACCAGCAAATAAATAGGTACATAAATAATAGGCGACCACCCGTCTTGAGAATACGGAAGCTGCCATCAATACCTATCGTGGTGAAGAATGCGACCATCAAGAAGGTTTGTAAACTGGTATCGAAGTTAATCTCTGCGAGGTTGAATGATTTCAAGCCCCAAATGATTAAACTCACCAAAAATCCACCTATCACAGGAGATGGAATACAGAACCGTTGTAACCATTCAATGCGCTTTTTTAAGTGGATGCCCATGAGAAGGCAGATTACTGTGAGGAATAAGGTGGATAGTGCGTCTAGGTGTAGAATCATAAGTTTCCCTTTTTGAACTGTTATCTTTCAAGCTACAGCGTTGTTGGCCGCACTCAGCTACTGTAGTCACATACTTTTGTATGCTCCTACAGCTATCTTCGTTAGCCGCCTAGCTGTAACTTGAAATCTAATAGTTAAAATATTTATGATGAAAAACATTAAAATTTAGAGAGTTACAGCTAAGTTGATATTTCTTTTCAAACCTATTTTTTATTGTGGTGTTTGAATAGAAGCTATCTCAACAGATTGAAGCGAACAGTTTATTTATCAGTCGAATTGTTGTGTTGTTTTATTAGAATAAATATTGGTAAATCAAATAAGCCGCGAGTTTGGCGGTGTGGTTGTCAATATCAAATTCAGGATTGCACTCTGCGATATCGAAGAGGGCGATTTTTTTACTGTTTTTAATAACGGCAAAAAGCTCATCAAACGTTTCGGTAGAGATACCTTTAGGTGCAGGGGCACTAACACCGGGGGCAATAGCAGCAGAGAACACATCTAAATCCACCGTGACATATAAATAATCAACGGCATCAATGAATGCCTGGAGTTGCTTAATGGCTTGTGGGAGCTGCGAAAAGCTCAGTTGTTTGTCACGAATGTATTGGCAGCCTAAGCGGTCTGCGGTATCAAATAACACCTTGGTGTTGCCATGATCAGCAATGCCCAAACACAGGTAATGGAACGGGCGTTGATGTTTGTCACATAAATGTGCAGATTGCAAAAAAGGCGTGCCGGAGGTTGCTTCAGGCGCTTCACGTAAATCAAAATGGGCATCAAAATTGATAATACCAATAGCTTTACCTGTTTGATTTTGTTCGACATAATCAAATAGTCCTTGGAAGCTGCCAAAGGCTACTTCATGACCACCCCCTAAAATAATCGGGTGTTCATTTGCGGTTAAACTTTCAATAATTTTATCGGATAAACGGCGTTGTGCGGACTCGAGATCACCATCATCACAACTTACGGTTCCCATATCTTTAATCGCTAGTGGCTGGTGGATAGGTAACCCAGCAAGTTGGCGACGAATAGCATCAGGGCCAGCTTTAGCCCCTTGACGGCCTTTATTGCGCCTAACACCCTCATCAGAGGCAAAGCCTATCAATGTAAATTGTGCGGGTGATACTTTGTTAATCACTTGATGAATACGCAAATGTTCTTGTGTTTCACCATCCGTACGGCCTTGCCATTGGAAAGGTTGTGTCATAGTTACTCCAAATTAATCAATTTAGTGATGTTATCCGCCGCTTGACGTGTGTGCATAATTAACTCGTCAACACGGTGAATTGAACGAAATTCAGGTGCCATAACAGAAACAACTGCCAGTACATCATTTCCTTTAAAGATAGGGGCTGAAGCGCCAAATACACCTTCATCAATCTCACTGGTTGATGTGCCATAGCCTTGTTTGCGGATTTGTTGTAGATCTTGTTGTAACTTCAGCTTATCTACGTCAGAAATTAGTTGTTTTGCATGTATCTCAAACACTTGTTCTTGGTATTGTGTTTGGTGAAATGCTAACAATGTTTTGGCACTTGCTCCTTTGATAAGGGTATTACCGCGCCCGATGATAAATGAGCAACGCAAGGCTTGTTCGCTTTCAATCATGTCCACACAAATCGTTTCTCGCAGGTTTGAGGTGATAATCGCTGCGGTTTCTCGTGTTTTTTTCGCTAACGATTGAAGCTCTAATTTTGCGGCTTCCATCAATAAACTGTGGTGATAGTATTTTTCATGATTTTTGATACTCTGCGAGCCAACGCAATAAGTACCATACTGCTTTGCATGAGATACAAATTCCCAATCTATGAGAATTGCTAGCAAGCGGTAAACCGTAGATAATGGAATATCTAAGGTGGTTGAGATAACCTGTGGCGTCACTGGGGATGCGCAACTTGTGATGTAAGACAAGACATCTAAGGTTCTATTAATGCTGTTCATCGCATCTCCTTTTTTTCGAACTTAGCAGTAAAATTTTCACGTCTCAAATATAATTCTCATATTATAAGAATTATATTGTAGCAAATAGGTTAAATGATGACATTTATTTGCTCAAAATGAGAAAATAGCAAGGCTTAGATAAACAGAGTGTGTGGATGAGCGAGCAGAAAAAAAGCTACCGAAAGGGTGGGTTTACATTTAAACAGTTTTTTGTGGCCCATGACCAATGTGCAATGAAAGTGGGAACTGATGGTGTGTTATTAGGGGCGTGGGCGCCTGTTGATGATGTTCAATCTGTATTGGATATTGGCAGTGGGAGCGGGTTAGTTGCACTGATGCTGGCGCAGCGTCAACAAAATGCCCACATTGATGCGGTTGAATTAGACGAGCAAGCTGCACATCAAGCCGGGGTAAATTTTGTCGAGTCACCTTGGGCGAAGCGATTAAGCATTATTAATCAGGATATTATCCACTATAGTCAGCATTCACATACTCAATATGATTTGATTGTGAGCAACCCACCTTATTTCGAGCCTGCGGTAGCGTGCCGAGATGTACAGCGTGACCAAGCGCGCTACACGGGGGCATTAACTCATGACGTATTATTAGAATGTGCGCAGCGTTGTTTAAAGAAAAATGGGCTGTTTTGCTTAGTGTTGCCGTATGAAGTAGGTGAAAAAGTGCAAGCCATGGCTGAAGGGAGCGGGTGGTTTACAGCGCTGAGAGTCAATGTGAGTGATAAACCAGCAACGCCATTTCACCGCATGTTATTAGGCTTGCGATTAGCGAATTCACACACTCAGGTGAGTCATTTAGCGCTAAAAGCACCGAACGGCGAATACACTGAGGATTTTCGTGCATTGATCCAGCCGTTCTACCTTAAATATTGAAACCAACGGAACGGCTATCCCGTTGGTTTCGTGGCCTTATTCAGGCTTTAAAACAGTGGGTCCTGAATTTTCTAACATATCTGGGTAGTCTAATGTGTAATGCAGTCCACGGCTTTCTTTGCGCTCTAATGCACATCGCACCATTAATTCTGCAACTTGCACGAGGTTTCGTAGCTCCAGTAAGTTATTGGAAATACGAAAGTTAGCATAATAGTCGTGAATTTCTTGTTGCAATAAATGAATGCGGCGGAGTGCACGTTCGAGACGTTTAGTTGTTCTCACAATCCCCATGTAGTCCCACATAAATAAACGTAATTCATGCCAGTTATGCTGGATTACAACTTGTTCATCGGAGTTATGTACCCGGCTTTCATCCCACTCAGGTAAGTGCGGTACTTCACCAATATTTTGCAGTGTTGATTTGATGTTTTCTGCGGCTGACCAGCCATATACTAGGCATTCCAACAATGAATTAGATGCCATACGGTTCGCGCCGTGTAGGCCAGTATAACTGACTTCACCAATAGCATATAAGTTAGCAATATCGGTCATACCCGTTTGGTCAACAATCACCCCGCCGCAGGTATAATGCGCGGCAGGGACGATAGGGATAGGCTCTTTGGTGATATCTAACCCTAGTGTTATTAGCTTGGCATAAATGGTTGGGAAATGATGCTGCACAAAATCGGCTGGCTTATGGCTGATATCAAGATACATACAGTCTGCACCAAGGCGTTTCATTTCATGGTCAATGGCACGTGCAACAATATCACGAGGTGCCAACTCTTCTCTTTCGTCATAATCAGGCATAAAGCGGCTGCCATCAGGGCGTTTTAAATAGGCACCTTCACCCCGTAATGCTTCGGTAAGTAAGAAGTTTCGCGCTTGTGGGTGGAACAAACAAGTGGGGTGAAATTGGTTGAATTCTAAGTTAGCAACACGGCAACCAGCCCGCCACGCCATGGCAATGCCATCCCCTGACGAAATATCCGGATTAGTGGTGTATTGATAGACTTTTGCTGCGCCGCCAGTGGCTAAAATAACGGTTTTGGCGCGGATCGTTTCTACTTGTTCTTGTTTTCGATTCCAAACATAAGCACCCAAAATACGTGATGGTGTGTTGTCTTCGGATAGGATTAAGTCAACGGCGTTATAGCGTTCTTTTATATGGATATTTGGGTGAGCAAAAGCAAGATCAACAAGAGTGGTTTCGACTTCTTTTCCTGTCGCATCAGCATGATGAAGTATCCGACGATGGCTGTGGCCGCCTTCTCGCGTTAAATGGTACTGGGTTTCTCCACTTTCTGTGATTTCTGTATCGAATAAAACCCCTTGTTTAATAAGCCACTGTACGCAATCCTTTGCGTTTGAAGCGATAAATTCAACGGCTTCTTTATGGCAAATGCCAGCACCTGCAATAAGCGTGTCTTCTACATGGGATTCTATGCTGTCGGTATCATCAAATACGGCGGCAATACCGCCTTGGGCATAATAAGAAGCTCCTTCGCTCAAGCGGCTTTTACTCAAAATAGTCACTTGATGAAAAGGGGCAAGGCGTAAGGCTGCGGATAGTCCTGCGACACCACTGCCAATGATTAAAATATCAGTGTAATGCTGTGTGGATCCGTTCATGTGTGTTTGCTGTATATAATAGTATGTAGTGTGTTTTTTTATGTTAGCCTATCAGGTTGTCGATTACTATTGCTGGATAGATGTTTACAGTCACTATCTTGACTTAAGTCTATTTACTTATTCACATTGTATTAATGTGATAGCTATGGCATTCATTTGCAAAATCCGTATGCTGTATT
Organism: Providencia sp. R33; assembly: GCF_019343475.1. Classification (NCBI taxonomy): domain Bacteria; kingdom Pseudomonadati; phylum Pseudomonadota; class Gammaproteobacteria; order Enterobacterales; family Morganellaceae; genus Providencia; species Providencia sp. R33. The sequence continues at coordinate 772,069 of NZ_CP072453.1, forward strand.
CTTGGCCTTCAGGAATTTGTACACAATTGTTTTAATGAGGATCTTTGGGATCTTCGAAAATGAAAAAACAGCACTTTTGTAAATTTTTGACTATTTTTTTAGATTAAATTGAACTTCAATGATTTCTATAACTCAAAGTAGTGCTTGCTTTAGGATGGGAGAACATGAACAAGTCAACATATTATCAGCCTGAATTCGGGAGATTCTTTCCGAAATGAGCGAGCAATTAACGGACCAATTATTGGTTGAAAAGGTACAAAAAGGCGATCAACAAGCTTTCAACTTACTGGTAATTAAATACCAGCACAAAGTTGCTAGTTTAGTATCTCGTTATGTGCCGCAAGCGGACGTGCCTGATGTGGCACAAGAATCATTTATAAAAGCGTATCGCGCTATTGGCTCGTTTCGTGGTGACAGCGCATTTTATACTTGGCTTTATCGTATTGCGGTCAATACGGCTAAAAATTATTTAGTTGCGCAAGATAGACGCCCTCCCGCGTCAGACCTTGAAGCGAGTGATGCTGAAAACTTTGAGAGCGCTGGTGCTTTAAAAGAAATTTCGAACCCAGAGAACTTAATGTTGTCTGAAGAATTAAAGAAAGTTGTTTTCAAAACCATCGAATCGTTGCCTGAAGATTTACGAATGGCGATCACGCTCCGTGAACTTGATGGTTTGAGCTATGAAGAAATCGCTGAAATTATGGATTGCCCAGTAGGTACTGTACGTTCACGTATTTTTAGGGCGAGGGAAGCGATTGATAATAAAGTACAACCTCTGATTCAACAGCACTAATGCTATTAAATCAGCAGATTAATTATAATTGTGATGCAATTAACTGAAGGTAATTGGGCATGCAAAGAGAGAAACTTTCCGCAATGATGGATGGCGAGGCTCTAGATTTAGAGCTTGTGAATGCCATTTCATGTGATTCAACGTTAAAGCAACGTTGGGAGAGCTATCATCTTATTCGTGATACTCTGCGTAATGATACTGGCGATGTCATGCATTTTGATATAGCAAGTAAAGTTGCGGCAGCATTAGAGAATGAAGCTGTGCGTATTAATCCTCAGGTAGTTGTCGAATCGCAGCCTGAACCTGCGACTTGGGGTACTTTCCCGTTCTGGGGTAAAATCCGTCCTTGGGCAAGCCAAATAACTCAAATTGGTGTTGCGGCATGTGTTTCATTAGCCGTTATTGTAGGCGTACAGCAGTACAATCAAAGTAATGCTGTTGATTCCACAGTTGATGAGCCAATGTTTAATACCATCCCTGTTGGAAGTGGCGCGCCTGTGAGCCTGAACATTTCAGACAACCAATTATTTGGCAATGAACAGCAACTTCAACAGGTTGAACAGCAAAATCAACGTATTAATGCGATGCTGCAACAATACGAAATTGAAAGACGCTCGATGCTGAACCAGCAATATCAACAATCTGAACAACCTGCATCTGCGGCAGGAGTTAAGCTGAAATAATGAATAAATGGTTATCCGTCATCTGCCTGACGGGCAGCCTGATTATTTCTAATCAAGCTTCGGCATCTGAAATAGGTGCCGATGTTCTTTTTAAAGAAATGGGGAACGCTGCCCAAAACCTCTCTTATGAAATGTCATTTATGACTTTCAGTCCGCAAACAATTACACCTGTAAGATATCGCCACGCAATCGTTAATGGTGTCCCTGTTTCGCAAATGATACAGATGGACTCATCACGCCGAGAAATTGTTCAAAAAGGTGACAAAGTCAGCTACTTTGAACCTGGTTTTGATGCGTTTAGTTTGAATGGCAAAAATATCGTTGATAACTTACCTTCTGTTTTATTTGCTAATTATGAACAGATAAAACCGTACTATAATTTTATTGATGCAGGGCGCACACATATTGGCGATCGGCCTGCTTTAGTGATCCGCATAATATCGAAAGACAATTCCCGATTTAATTATGTACTATTAATTGATGAGGAAACGAAACTGCCATTACGTATTGATTTGTTGGATAACAACAGCCAAACATTAGAGCAATTTCGTGTCATCTCTACAGTGCTAGACAGTAAAACAGTGAATGATTCATTACTTTCTCTGAGTCAGGTGAATATGCCGCCGTTATTGGTATATCCAAAAAATGCAGCACCATCCTTCAAATGGCAAGTGGGTATGCTTCCACCTGGTTTTGAAGAAACATCGCGTTCTGTGCGTAAATTAAGTGAAGACGACGTTGTGGAAAGCGCGATGTTCAGCGATGGGTTATTTACCTTCTCAGTTAATGTGACGAAATCGGCAAAAGGCCCGTTGTTGGATCAACCCATGCAAAATGGGCGCCGTTCAATTTATACAATGACACAAAAGCAAAATGTCATTACTGTGATTGGTGAATTACCTTTGCCAACGGCACAAGTTATTGCAGGTAGTGTTCAGTTTCGGGAGTAGGTTATGGTAAAAGAGTGGGCAACTGTCATTCGTTGGCAAAACGGAAGAGCATTACTACGTTATGGTTCTTCATCAGGATGCGGAAGTTGCGGTGCTCGTAAAACGTGTGGTTCTTATGCGCTCAGCAAAATAGGGCCAAACACGGAACATGAATTGGAAATTGCGATTGAACAGCCTTTAGTCGAAGGGCAAAAAATCGAAGTTGGCATTCCTGAAGGAAGTTTAATTCGTTCGGCAATGCTGGTGTATTTAACACCGATTTTAGGGTTGTTTATTTTTGCAGGATTAGCTCAATCGTTTGATTTTAGTCAATTTTTAGTGGCTATTTCTGGTGTGTTAGGTGGCGTGATTGGCTTTTATACCGCACGGAAATTCGCTTCTCATTGGCGTGATGATGACGCATTCCAACCTGTCGTCTTGCAAATAGGTTTACCACCTTCCGAGCTTTCAGTGCAGGTTAACTGCTAAATATCAATAGGTTGTATTCAATTCATTATTTGATACCATGATAAAAAAGAGGAAAACGTAATGTTTTCCTTTTGTGGTTTATTGAGTTTAATAACCAATTAATTGATTTTTCAGTCTCTTTTGAGATAAAAATCAAAAGAGACTCGTTATTGTTCGTAATAAATGAGTATTTTGAGGGTTAAATTAGCGCTAAATTAGTGTTCTAACTCATTAACCTTTGGCAAGTTTACAGTTGTTTTACATTGAATCTTTGTGTTAGCGGGGTCTTATATGTAAAATGCTGCTAATTAACAATCTTGTGATAATCATAGCATTTTAGTTTTGTCGCGATATTTGCACAAAGCTGATTTTGTAAGGCAATTTAAAAGAAGATATTACCTTGAAAATCAATAATATAAGAAATTTTTCTATCATTGCTCATATCGACCATGGCAAGTCCACATTATCTGATCGCATTATTCAGATTTGTGGTGGTTTAACGGATCGCGAAATGGCAGCGCAAGTTCTAGACTCAATGGATCTGGAACGTGAGCGTGGAATTACCATCAAAGCACAGAGCGTTACGCTTGATTATAAAGCTTCTGATGGTGAAACCTACCAACTAAACTTTATCGATACTCCTGGCCACGTTGACTTCTCTTATGAAGTTTCGCGTTCTCTAGCCGCGTGTGAAGGGGCGCTTTTAGTTGTTGATGCAGGGCAAGGTGTTGAAGCACAAACACTCGCTAACTGCTATACCGCGATTGAAATGGATTTAGAAGTCGTTCCTGTTTTAAACAAGATTGACTTACCAGCGGCAGACCCAGAGCGTGTTGCTGATGAAATTGAAGACATCGTTGGTCTTGATGCCCACGATGCAGTTCGCTGTTCTGCGAAAACCGGTATTGGTGTGCAAGATGTGATTGAACGTCTTGTTAAAGAGATCCCACCGCCTGTTGGTGATGTGGATGCACCTCTACAAGCGTTGATTATTGACTCGTGGTTTGATAACTATTTAGGCGTTGTTTCATTGATCCGTATTAAAAATGGTTCACTGAAAAAAGGCGATAAAGTTAAAGTCATGAGTACAGGTCAGGTTTATAACGCCGACCGCCTTGGTATTTTTACACCAAAACAAGTCGACCGTGATGTATTGAGCTGTGGTGAAGTGGGCTGGTTAGTCTGCGCAATTAAAGACATCACTGGTGCACCAGTAGGGGATACCTTAACAGGCGCTCGTAATCCTGCGGAAAAAGCACTTCCAGGCTTTAAAAAAGTCAAGCCACAGGTTTATGCTGGTCTGTTCCCTGTCAGTTCTGATGATTACGAAAGTTTCCGTGATGCGCTAGGTAAACTTAGTTTAAACGATGCCTCGTTATTCTATGAGCCAGAAACATCAACCGCTTTAGGTTTTGGTTTCCGCTGTGGTTTCCTTGGCTTATTGCACATGGAAATCATCCAAGAGCGTTTAGAGCGAGAGTACGATCTTGACCTGATTACCACAGCACCAACGGTCGTGTATGAAGTTCAACAAACCAATGGTGAGATTGTATATGTAGACAGCCCATCAAAGCTGCCTGCATTAAACAATATTGAAGAACTGCGTGAGCCAATCGCTGAGTGCCACATGTTAATGCCTAAAGAATACTTAGGTAACGTGATTACACTTTGTATTGAGAAACGTGGCGTTCAAACCAATATGGTCTATCATGGTAATCAAGTTTCATTAACTTATGAAATTCCAATGTCTGAAGTGGTACTGGATTTCTTTGACCGTTTGAAATCGACATCTCGTGGTTATGCTTCATTGGATTATGCATTTAAACGCTTCCAACCATCAGATATGGTTAGGGTTGATGTGCTTATCAATAACGAACGTGTTGACGCATTAGCGTTAATTACGCACCGTGCAAACTCACAATACCGTGGCCGTGAGTTAGTTGAAAAAATGAAGGAACTGATCCCGCGCCAGCAGTTTGATATTGCGATTCAGGCAGCGATTGGCAACCATATTATTGCTCGTTCTACAGTTAAACAGCTGCGTAAAAACGTACTTGCCAAATGTTATGGCGGTGACGTTAGCCGTAAGAAGAAACTGTTACAGAAGCAAAAGGATGGTAAGAAACGTATGAAACAAGTGGGTAACGTTGAGCTACCACAAGAAGCGTTCCTTGCTATATTGCACGTTGGTAAAGACAACTAAGTTTACAAGGAGTCTCAATGGCTAACACCTTTGCCTTGATCCTAACACTGGCAACCTTAATCACTGGGATTATTTGGTGTTTAGATAAGTTTAAATTTGCGCCTGCGCGTAAAGCAAAACTTAAGCAGTTACAGGATGCAACAAATGGTGCAGTAAGCGAAGCGGATGTGGCGAATGCTGTCCGCCGCCCTTCATGGCTAGAAACAGGGACATCTATTTTCCCTGTGTTAGCTATTGTACTGATTGTGCGCTCATTTATTTATGAGCCATTTCAAATACCATCTGGGTCAATGATGCCAACGCTATTAGTTGGTGACTTTATGTTGGTTGAGAAATTTGCTTATGGTTTAAAAGACCCCATTACACAGACGACACTGATAGAAACGGGTAAACCAAAACGTGGAGATATCGCTGTATTTAAATATCCTCGTGACCCAAATGTCGATTTCGTTAAACGTGTAATAGGTTTGCCAGGTGATAAGATTGTTTATAACCCGGATGCGAAAGAACTGACTATTTACCCAAATTGTGCTGATAACAAATGCACAGAAAGCTTACCAATTACTTATGGGCCATTGAACCCAAGTGAATGGACAATGTTTTTTGACGTTGCATCGGTTGTTGATAGCCAAAAAGGGAACTATGAGGTTCCACTAGATCAAGAACTGCCGCGTAATGCATTACGTCAATATGAACGTAGCGAAAAATTAGGTACAGTTGAACACCAAATTCTAATTATTCGTCAAGCAATCACTGAAGCAAAATATATACAACCAGGTATGCCATTAAATGAATGGATTGTTCCTGAAAAACAATATTTTATGATGGGTGATAACCGGGATAACAGCTCTGATAGCCGCATGTGGGGCTTTGTGCCTGAGCAAAATTTAGTTGGTCGAGCTGTATTTATTTGGCTAAGTCTTGATAAGCAAGAAAATGAATGGCCAACAGGCATTCGCTTTAGTCGAATTGGTCCTCTATAATTTCAAGACAACGATGAAAGTGCGGGTTTTCATTTGAAAATCCGCATTAACCGAAGCATTATTATTTTACCCAGTGTACAATATAATTTAGTTAATATTATTGGCTCCCCAATTGTAATTCCTTTCTTTTGTAACTCATTGTAACTAATAAAGTTTAAATCATTAGTTCTACTGAGCTGCAAAAAATGTGGGTAGATAAGGAGTCAGTGCAAACGCAACAGTTTTGTAAAATACATTATTTTACTGGTCTGTTGCGTGTGCTTTTTTATCAAATAAAAATGGTTGGGCGCACATGAACCCCTCTTTAGTAGAAAGATTACAACGTAAGCTTGGTTACCAGTTCAGACAACATGATTTGTTGATTCAAGCGTTAACACACAGAAGTGCAAGTAGCAAACATAATGAACGCCTCGAGTTTTTAGGGGATTCAATTTTAAGTTTTGTGATTGCAAATGATCTGTATCACCGTTTTCCTAAAGTGGATGAGGGTGATATGAGCCGGATGCGTGCAACACTCGTTCGTGGAAATACATTGGCAGAAATTGCTCGTGAGTTTGAACTGGGTGAATGTTTACGTTTAGGTCCGGGGGAGCTAAAAAGTGGTGGATTTCGTCGAGAGTCAATCCTTGCTGACACAGTGGAAGCACTAATTGGCGGTATATTCTTGGACAGCGATATCCAGACGATTGAAAGAATTATTTTAGATTGGTATCAAAGCCGATTAATTGAAATTAGTCCGGGTGATAAACAAAAAGACCCGAAAACACGGTTACAAGAATATCTGCAAGGGCGTCACTTGCCATTACCGAACTATTTAGTGGTTCAAGTAAAAGGCGAGGCTCATGACCAGGAGTTTACGATCCACTGCCAAGTGAGTGGCATCGAACAACCCATCTATGGTGTTGGTTCAAGTCGTCGTAAAGCAGAGCAAGCCGCAGCAGAGCAAGCATTGAAAATTTTGGAGCTTGAATGAGTGAATTACAATCCCACTGTGGTTTCGTTGCCATAGTTGGACGGCCAAATGTCGGTAAATCGACATTATTAAATCAATTACTGGGGCAAAAAGTCTCGATTACGTCGAGAAAGCCACAGACGACTCGCCATCGTATTATGGGGATCCACACTGAAGATAATTATCAAATTATCTATGTTGATACCCCAGGATTACATATTGAAGAAAAACGTGCGATTAACCGTTTAATGAACCGTGCGGCATCAAGCTCTATCGGTGATGTTGAACTGGTGATTTTTGTCGTTGAAGGTACCAACTGGACCGCTGACGATGAAATGGTGCTGACTAAGTTATCAAGCTTACGTTGCCCAGTCATTTTAGCTATCAATAAGATTGATAACGTGACGGATAAAACGGTTTTATTGCCACATATTGGCGCGATTAGCCAAAAAATGAATTTTTTAGATGTTGTGCCAATCAGTGCAGAAAAAGGCACTGGCGTGGATACAATTGCTAAAATTGTGAAGCAACATATTCCAGAAGCAGCGCACCACTTCCCAGAAGACTATATTACAGACCGTTCTCAGCGTTTTATGGCGTCAGAAATGATCCGTGAGAAATTAATGCGCTTCTTGGGGGATGAATTGCCTTATTCTGTTACCGTTGAAATTGAACAATTTAAAGTTACTGAAACGGGGATTTACCATATCAATGGCTTAATTCTTGTTGAACGCGAAGGCCAGAAGAAAATGGTCATTGGTAACAAAGGTAGCAAACTGAAAACCATCGGTACCGAAGCGCGTATCGATATGGAACGCATGTTTGATAACAAAGTTCACCTCGAGCTTTGGGTTAAAGTTAAGTCAGGCTGGGCGGATGATGAAAGAGCATTACGCAGTCTGGGTTATGTTGACGATTTAAAATAGTAGGTGGCGGAGTGAGTGGTTGGCAACGCGCGTTTGTGCTCCATTCAAGGCCTTACAGTGAAACAAGTTTGTTACTTGATTTCTTCACTGAAGGCGAAGGAAAAATTCGCTTACTGGCTAAAGGTGCCCGCCGCAATCGCTCCCCTTTAAGGGGCTGTTTACAGCCTTTCACACCTTTGCTAATCCGTTGGAGCGGCAAAGGTGAAATCAAAACCTTAATTAATGCAGATCCTGTTTCGTTAGCACTTCCTTTGAGTGGAACTGTCCTTTATAGCGGTCTGTATCTTAATGAATTAACGGCACGTGTACTTGAGTTTGGTACGCCTTATTCCGCGCTATTTTTTGATTACCTTTCATGTTTACAAGTCCTTGCTGCGAGCGAGAAAACCCCTGAGTTTGCCTTGCGTCAGTTTGAACTGGCGTTGTTATCTTACCTTGGCTATGGTGTGGATTTCTTGCACTGTGCAGGTAGCGGGGAAGCTGTTTCTGACACAATGACGTACCGTTACCGAGAAGAAAAAGGCTTTATAGGCAGTTTAGTTGTTGACCAGCTCAGTTTTACGGGTAAACAATTAAAAGCACTCGCAAGCCGTGATTTCCCTGATGCTGACACCTTAAAGGCCGCTAAGCGTTTTACTCGTATCGCATTAAAACCTTATTTAGGCGGCAAACCATTAAAAAGCAGAGAGTTATTTAGGCAATTTACGGTTTCAACTACCACTTCAAACAAATTAAACTAATCGTTAATTATTGATTCTATTTATACATTAGCTGCTATGTTTTTTTTACTTCGCTTTTTATATCTTTCTAACTTATCGCGTTTAACTGTGTTTGTTGTACCCAATTTTATGGTGTTAAACCACTAAGTTTGGTGCTTTATTACAAAGTTTACGAAGCGCTTCGCAAAAATTTTATCCCTTACATGCAATAGCCTAACTGTTTTGGAATTTGCCTCGAATGATATGAGATTTATTCCCCGAACCTTCAAAATTACAGTAGGATAGTGGAATTGAGATATCAGTTACCGTTTATTGAGGGGAGTATAAAATGGCAGAGCTTTTATTAGGCGTTAATATTGACCACATTGCGACAGTCAGAAATGCACGAGGAACGCAATATCCCGATCCTGTACAGGCTGCATTTGTTGCTGAACAAGCTGGCGCAGATGGTATCACCGTGCATTTACGTGAAGACCGTCGTCATATTACCGATAGAGACGTTGCGTTACTCAACGAAACAATACAAACGCGTATGAACCTTGAAATGGCAGTGACGGATGAAATGGTTGATATTGCTTGCCGTATTAAACCTGCATTTTGTTGCCTTGTTCCTGAAAAGCGCGAAGAAGTGACTACTGAGGGGGGCTTGGATGTTGCAGGACAAAAACAAAAAATAGCAGATGCAGTAAAACGATTAACGGAAGCGGGCATTTTAGTGTCTCTCTTTATTGATGCTGACCATGTACAAATTGATGCCGCTCAGGAATGTGGTGCGCCATTTATTGAAATCCATACAGGTGCATATGCGGATGCTAAAACGGAACAGGAACAAGAGTTAGAGTTTCGTCGTATTCGCGATGGCGTCACTTATGCCGCGGGTAAAGGCATCAAGGTCAATGCAGGGCATGGTTTGACTTACCATAATGTTCAGCGTATTGCACAACTACCTGAAATTTATGAATTAAATATTGGTCATGCAATTATTGGCCGTGCTCTATTTAGTGGACTGGCGCAGGCGGTTGCTGATATGAAAAAAATCATGTTAGAAGCGCGAAAATAATGGCAATAGTTGGCTTAGGAACGGATATCGTCGAAATAACGCGTATTGAATCGGTTATTGAACGTACAGGCGATAGCTTAGCAAAGCGAATTTTGACTGAAAAAGAGTTTTTGCAATATCAGCAGCAAGCAAAACCTGCTCGTTTTTTGGCAAAACGCTTTGCAGTTAAAGAAGCGGCCGCAAAAGCTTTGGGAACGGGTATCCGTAATGGTCTTGCATTCAACCAGTTTGAAGTGACAAATGATGAATTGGGTAAACCATTATTACATTTAAAGGGGGAGGCGTTAAAGCTCGCTGAAAGCTTAAATGCAACCTGTTTCCACGTCTCCATCACAGATGAACGGCATTATGCATCAGCAACTGTGATCATAGAGCGTCTTGGTGATTGAGCCTTATTATGCCTAACAGGTAAAACATAACGCTGTCAGTGCTATATCTGGCAGCGTTATGAATAAAGATGAAGCGTGGGGGAGTTTAGTTAAATTTTATCAGCATGGTGAATTGCGACAAACTTATCCCATAATTGTTCTTCAGTTTCAATATGCTGTGGATCAGTAATAATGGTATTCGTAATAGGGCAAACTGACTGGCAAGTCGGTTTATCGTAGTGCCCGACACATTCTGTACATAGCGTTGAGTCAATTTCATAAATTTCAGCGCCCATAAAAATTGCGTCATTAGGGCATTCGGGTTCGCACATATCGCAATTGATACATTTTTTAGTAATTAATAGTGCCATTTATAATAAATTCATTAAAAATATTTAATAATTAGTAACTTATATCTTGCACCTATTCGTTACTTCCAGTTGAAATTTTACTTAAGTTATATTTAATATTGAAAAGCAGGGTTGTAAACAGGTTTTGTAGTAATAAGGTTATTTTAAACGTCCTGAGCTGCGGAGTCGAATAAATTACACCAATACTCTGTTTCATCCATGATTAATATCATGATAACAAGAGATTATAAATAGAGTATGTAATTAGGCGCTGTACTGAAATTGCATTTGAGTTTACTCGATTATCAAAAAAGATTTTTATAATTATCTATTATGAGCAGAATTTTATTTTATAAATTCGGCGATTAAATAAATTAGAGCGCGATTCTTTTAGAATTTATTTAACTATTTGTTTTTAATGTTAAAACTCAAAATATGATATTGTTCACAAATAACGAAATCTATGGTAGTAATAATAAAAAATATAAAGGAACGCAAACATGTTCGAAACTCTCGGAGTTCTTAACTTCTGGACTTACCTTGCTGGTTTAGTCTTCATTATTATTGTTCCAGGGCCTAACTCGATTTATGTACTCAAAACGAGTACCTCTAGTGGTGCTCGGTACGGTTATCGAGCTGCGCTAGGCGTCTTTACAGGTGATGCTATATTGGTTTTTTTGTCATTTATCGGTGTAGCATCTGTGATCAAAGCGTCACCAACTTTGTTTATGATTGTTCGCTATCTAGGTGCGGCTTATCTTTTATATCTCGGTTGTAAGATTTTATATAGCACATTAAAGCGCAAGTCACAGGGTGAGGGCGAAGAGGTTGCGGTGACAATCAAGTCAGAAAATCACTTTGTTCGTGCTTTAGCGTTAAGTCTGACAAACCCAAAAGCGATTTTGTTTTATATTTCGTTTTTTATTCAGTTTGTCGATTTTAACTACGCAAATGCATGGGTGCCATACCTTGTGTTGGCGACGATCTTAGAGTTAGTTAGCTTTTTATATTTAAGCATACTGATCTTTAGTGGTTATTTAATTGCTAAATTTTTACGTGAGAAAAAGATCCTCGCAAAACTAGGCAATTGCACCGTTGGGGCCTTCTTTATGGGTTTTGCGGCAAAACTTGCATTGAGTAATTAGTGTATAAGGTGAATTAACCACCTGACAAAGATTTAAAATTGCAGTCACTCAGACATTTGGTAATAATTAGCCTTCGAGTTAATTGCCCAGAGGTAAGAGTGACGCAAATAGAAATTGATGAATATTGGATGCAGCAAGCCCTTGAACTTGCATTAAAGGCACAAGAGGTGGGTGAAATCCCAGTAGGTGCATTGTTAGTTAAAGATAATCAGTTAATTGCCTCTGGTTGGAATCGTTCAATTATTGACCATAACCCGACTGCTCATGCTGAAATTATAGCTCTGCAACAAGCAGGGCAAGCGTTGAGTAATTACCGTCTGCTTGATACCACGTTATATGTCACTTTAGAACCTTGCATAATGTGCGCAGGCGCGATGATCCATAGCCGTATTGGCCGTATTGTTTATGGCGCGAAAGATTTCAAAACGGGTGCTTGCGGTTCTTATATCAACATCATGGAACAAGCAGGGTTAAACCATTATGTGGAAGTCACTGGTGGAATTTTAGAAGAAGCATGTTCTTCAATGCTGAGTGCTTTTTTTAAAATGCGCAGAGCTCAGAAAAAAGAACAAAAGCGCCAACAGAATTAGCGCTTTGTGAGTTGATTTAAGCGTGCTGATTAAGGCGCAGTATCGGGCACTTTAAGCGGGGAAATTGATGCAGGTTTTTGACCTAATTCAGTATCTTGTAAGTCCGAATGCAATGAAGTAAGGTATTGACCGAGTGACGTTTTCCCCTCTTCACTGCTATTTAGAGATGGCTTTGATGAGCTCAACTCCCCTAAATGACTAACATTATTTGTTTCAGGGATGGGGGATTGATTTTCAACAGCTTTAGATTCATTCGTTTTTAAATTTTCAGGCAAAATCAAATAGGTCAAAGATTGCTGGGCAATATCGAGCGCATGTTGCTTACGTTCTTGCGCTTGAAGGTACCCCACCAAACTTTGATGATATCGGCGAATATTTTCTACGTAGCGATAAGCTTCATGGCCACGTGCGTAGCCATAAGTGAGTTGCGAGTAATATTTCTTCTGGGTTAACAGTGGAAGCCGTGCTTTAACATCGAGCCATCTATCTGGGTCACCGCCTAGCATCTGAGTTAGTTTTCGTACATCCAACATATGCCCATAGCCCATATTATATGCAGAAAGAGCGAACCAAATACGGTCATCTTCCGCGATGGTCTCTGGCAATCTTTCCATTATATAAGCGATATAAGCGGCACCACCTTTAATGCTTTCTTCCGCATCTAACCTATCAGCGATACCCATCGTAGCCGCCGTAGGTTTTGTTAGCATCATTAAGCCCCGCACACCCGTAGGTGAAGTTGCAAGAGGGTCCCAATGAGACTCTTGCCATGCAATCGCAGCGAGAAGCTTCCAATCAATAACTTCAGCGTATCTTTCAAATAACGGCTGGTATTCAGGCAGCTTATTATCTATCGCCTTAATAAATGTCATCGTATCGAAATAATCGAACGATTCCACATGGCTAAAATATTTTTCATTCAGACGTGCCAATAGCTCAGTTTCATTGCCTTGATTGAAAAAGTCGAGCAGGGCAGCATTTAAGCTGTTTTCATCACCACGACGCATATACCACGTGACCGCATGATCATCGAGTAAATCAAAGGCGACAGCGATTTGTGGGTGAATGCGCTGTTGCAATGCAACTGCGATAGAGTCTTCGAGGGTATAGTCGATTTCACCATCAGCAAGCATTTCAAGAATTTGATTGGTATTGTATTTAGATGTCTCTTCCCATTTTAAGTTTGGATATTCTTTGGCGAGCTCTTTTAAGGTACTGGCGTGGGCCGTTCCAGAAGTCACAAGCAGCTTACCATTGATGTCATTAAACGATTTCGGCCGTGTTGAGCCTTTGCGATAGACCAATTGCTGAGTTACCGTCAGGTAGCTTGGGCCTGTTTTTGTCTTAGTTAATCGGTCTTTATTATACAAAAGCCCTGCAACAGCGATGTCAGCATCGCCATTTTCGAGGTCGTCAAAAATTTGCTCGAATGTTGGGCGGATAGTGATTTTAAGCTTGACCCCTAGGTACGAAGCAAAATCTTGAGCAAGTTCGTAGTCAAAACCACGAAGCTGTTTTTGCTCATCTATATAGATAAGTGGCGAGCTGACGGCACTAATACGTAATTCACCTTGTGACAGTATTTTATTAATTTGTGAATCTTGCGTATTGGGCCAGCGGATATTAAAGCCGATGACCATTGAAGCCAGTAGCGCGATAACCACGATGATTAAGTAGTTAACTTTTAAGTTATTCAAATAATAATTTCTCGTGCAATCTCTGGTGTTGTGTGATGTCTAAAAAAGAGTATGGCTAAGTAATGGTTATAATTCCAGTGGTTGGGTATTTTGCTCAACAATTATGATCGGTGCAACCTATATTATCGTATTTAGCACAGAATAATATTTAACTAATCGCTTTATTTTTAATCACGCAAACGGTTTCGTATTGATGAACATTGCTCTATAATGGGCACCGGTTTCCCTGCTTTCATGTTCAGGGCTGGCGTTTAAAAGAGAGAAATTAAGACTATGGAAATTTTGCGTGGTTCACCTGCTCTATCAGCATTTCGTATTACCCGCCTTTTGGCATTGTTTGCAGAAAAGCAACTGCCTGTAACAGATATCTATGCTGAATATATGCACTTTGCTGATTTATCAGCGCCGTTAAGTGATAGTGAGCAAGGCAAACTGAGCAGTTTGTTAAAATATGGTCCTTCTCTGACAGAGCATGACCCTTTCGGTAAACTGGTTTTAGTCACCCCACGTCCGGGTACAATTTCTCCTTGGTCATCTAAAGCAACGGATATTGCTCACAATTGTGGTCTTAGCCAAGTTAAACGCATTGAACGCGGTGTTGCCTACTACGTTCAGGGAGATGCATTAACGCAAGCACAGTGGCACGAAGTGATTGCACTGTTACATGACCGCATGATGGAAACAATTTATTCTTCTTTTGAACAGGCGGATGCCTTATTTGCACACCAACAGCCTGCACCGATGAAAACCATTGATATCATCAACGGTGGGCGTCAAGCATTAGCAACAGCAAATACAGAAATGGGCTTAGCGCTGGCGGATGACGAAATTGATTATCTGCAAGCTGCCTTCACAGGTTTAAAACGTAACCCAACAGACGTTGAGTTATATATGTTTGCGCAAGCGAACTCCGAACATTGCCGCCATAAGATTTTTAACGCAGATTGGGTCATTGATGGTGAAGAACAGCCAAAATCGTTGTTTAAGATGATTAAAAACACCTTCGAGAAAACGCCAGAGCACGTGTTATCGGCTTATAAAGACAACGCGGCTGTGATGGAAGGTTCTTTGGTGGGGCGTTTCTTCCCAGAACCAGAAGGGCGCACGTACCGTTATCATCAAGAAGACACTCACATTTTAATGAAAGTGGAAACCCATAACCACCCAACAGCTATTTCGCCATGGCCGGGTGCGGCGACAGGTTCTGGTGGGGAAATTCGTGACGAAGGCGCGACAGGGCGCGGTGCAAAACCAAAAGCAGGTTTAGTGGGCTTTTCCGTTTCTAACTTACGTATCCCCGGCTTTGAACAGCCTTGGGAAGAGGATTTTGGTAAGCCTGAACGCATTGTGAACGCACTGGATATTATGATGGAAGGCCCTCTGGGTGGTGCTGCATTCAATAACGAATTTGGTCGCCCTGCATTATTAGGTTACTTCCGCACTTATGAAGAAAAAGTGAATAGCCACAATGGCGAAGAATTACGCGGTTACCACAAGCCAATTATGTTAGCAGGTGGTATTGGTAATATCCGTGCGGATCACGTACAAAAAGGTGAGATCACCGTGGGTGCGAAACTGATCGTGCTAGGTGGACCATCAATGAACATTGGTTTAGGTGGTGGTGCGGCGTCATCGATGGCATCAGGTCAATCAGATGCCGACTTAGATTTTGCATCAGTTCAGCGGGATAACGCTGAAATGGAACGTCGTTGCCAAGAAGTGATCGACAGATGTTGGCAGCTGGGTGACGATAACCCAATCTTATTTATTCATGATGTGGGTGCGGGTGGTTTATCCAACGCTATGCCAGAGCTGGTGAGCGATGGTGGGCGCGGTGGTCGTTTCGAATTACGTAAAATTTTGAACGACGAACCGGGTATGAGCCCATTAGAAGTGTGGTGTAACGAATCCCAAGAGCGTTATGTGATGGCTGTTGCGCCTGAGAAACTGGCAGAATTTACCGCAATTTGTGAACGTGAACGTGCGCCATTTGCGGTGATTGGTGAAGCGACAGAAGAGCGACATCTCACCTTAAATGATGCGCATTTTGATAATCAACCGATTGATATGCCACTGGATGTGTTACTGGGCAAAACGCCAAAAATGCTGCGTGATGTGAAAACACTTAAAGCAGAGCCTGATGCATTAGACAGAACGGCCATCAATTTAAATGAAGCGGTTAAACGTGTTTTACATTTACCCGCGGTCGCAGAGAAAACTTTCTTGATCACCATTGGTGACCGTACGGTAACAGGGATGGTTGCTCGTGACCAAATGGTCGGCCCTTGGCAAATTCCAGTCGCGGACTGCGCCGTGACGACAGCAAGCTTAGACAGTTATTACGGTGAGTCCATGTCAATTGGTGAAAGAACACCAGTGGCATTAGTGGATTTTGCGGCTTCTGCGCGTATGGCGGTAGGTGAAGCGCTGACTAACCTCGCTTGTTCTTACGTGCAAGACCTCAAACGTGTGAAATTATCCGCAAACTGGATGGCAGCTGCGGGTCACCCAGGTGAAGATGCCGGGTTATATGAAGCGGTAAAAGCCGTTGGTGAAGAACTTTGCCCTGCACTAGGTTTAACTATCCCTGTGGGTAAAGACTCCATGTCGATGAAAACCCGTTGGCAGCAAAATGGCGAAGAGCGCGAAATGACCTCGCCACTGTCATTGGTTATCACCGCATTTGGTCGCGTTGAAGATGTTCGTTTAACCGTAACGCCTGAATTAAAAACGGTAGAAGATAACGCGCTGTTATTAATTGACTTGGGTGAAGGCCAAAATGCGTTAGGCGGCTCAGCCCTTGCACAGGTTTATCGTCAATTAGGCAACAAAGCGCCTGATGTCCATAGCCCTGAGCGTTTACTTGGTTTCTTCAATACCATTCAAAAACTGTTATCTGAGCAAAAATTGCTGGCTTACCATGACCGCTCAGACGGTGGTTTATTCGTCACTTTAGCCGAAATGGCATTTGCAGGTCATTGCGGAATTAATGTCGATATTAGCTCATTTGATGAAGACACTTTAGCTGCATTATTCAATGAAGAATTAGGTGCGGTCATTCAAATCAATGGTGCTGATAAAGAGTATGTCGAAGCGTGCTTTGCAGAGGCAGGGTTAGCCAATTGTGTGCATTATTTAGGCTCAGCAATTCATGACGATATCGTGATCATCAATAGCCGTGATACCGTAGTTTACCGTGAATCACGCAGTTTACTGCGTCAATGGTGGGCAGAAACCACATGGCAAATGCAGCGCCTGCGCGATAACGAAGTGTGTGCAGACGAAGAGCATACGCTGAAGCAAGATAACCAAGACCCAGGCTTAAATACCAAATTAACTTACGATATCGAAGACGATATTGCGGCGCCGTTTATTTTATCGGGTGTGCGTCCGAAAGTCGCTGTGCTGCGTGAGCAAGGGGTTAACTCCCACGTTGAGATGGCAGCAGCCTTTGACCGTGCAGGTTTTGATGCCGTTGATGTGCATATGAGTGATTTGCTGGCGGGTAATGTATCTCTTGAGCAATTCCAAACGCTGGTGGCGTGTGGTGGTTTCTCCTACGGTGACGTATTGGGCGCAGGGGAAGGTTGGGCGAAATCTATCTTGTTCAACAACCAAGTGCGTGACGAGTTTGCAGCATTCTTTAGCCGCCCAGATACTTTATCACTGGGTGTATGTAACGGTTGCCAGATGATGTCCAATCTGCACGAGCTGATCCCCGGTGCTGAATTCTGGCCACGTTTTGTTCGTAACCGTTCAGAGCGTTTTGAAGCCCGCTTTAGTTTAGTGGAAATCGCCACTAGCCCATCATTATTACTGCAAGATATGTCGGGTTCTCGTATGGCAATTGCGGTCTCTCATGGTGAGGGGCAAGTGGAAACCCGCGCCGCGGCACATCTTCAGCAATTAGAAGACAACGGCTTAGTCGCCATGCGTTTTGTGAACAACTATGGTCAAGTGACCGAACAATACCCTGCGAACCCGAACGGTTCAGTTAACGGTATTACGTCAGTCACATCAAAAGATGGCCGCGCAACGATTATGATGCCGCACCCAGAGCGTGTTTTCCGTACAGTGAGCAACTCTTGGCACCCAGAAACATGGGGAGAAGATAGCCCATGGATGCGTATTTTCCGCAATGCGCGTAAGCAATTAGGTTAGAAATTCGTATAACCATTCAGAAATAAAGCCACTCTACCGTTATGGATTAAAACATAACGGTAGAGTTTTTTATTATGCCCTCACATTTACAGTAATTATTATTTCTCTTATTTGTATTGAATAACATCATAAAAAATAAAATATTATGATGGTTATTTGAATGTTGATTTATTAGATATTTGCTTTATTAATTAATTCATTGATGTTTCAGAATAACTTTTAAATATCCTTTCAAATTAAGTGCTAAAGTCAATAGTTGTATTTTCCTTTATAAATTAAGAAATAATTTTATTATAATTAATTTTGATAGGGGATTTCTTTTAATTTAACTGAAAAATCAAATAAGGGTGTATTTATGATTGGTCATCATAACAGAAATGAAACTGTTACTTTTTCTTTAAAAAAGTTGAGAAATATTGAGCATTTACATTATGAAACTAGAAAACCATTTAGTCCATCCAATTTTTATAGTGACTCCCCAATACATATCAATCTCATGAATGGCCGTGTGAAGTTAAGTGGTGTAGAGATTGATAAAGCAAAATTAGCAAATATCAATAATGCGATAATAAAGGGGGGAGATAAATCTAAAATATTTTTAAAAGGTAATAGAAAAGACAATTATTTAGATGCTGGTATGACGAATGCGGCTATCAATGGTTACGGCGGAAGTGACCATCTTATTTTTAGGTCGGGTGTTGCGAGAGGAGGAGCTGATGATGATTATTATTTCTTACGTCGCTACCAGTGGGAAAGTGCGAATAAAAAACCATTAACTAAATTGGATGCAAGAATTGTTGAAACATCTCAAGGGAAAAGTGTCGTTCGCTTAAGTTACACTTTAAAGGAGATAACGAAGGTTAAACTTGTAGGTAACGATTTAGTCATAACGATTAAGACTGTATCACCTTATAATAATGTTAATACGTTAGAATTAAATTTGACGTTAAAAAATGTTTATCAAGAACGATTAGAAGGAAAAGCGCTAAAGCACCATTACCAACTCTATACGAAAGATGGGTTTGGTTTAAAACCAATTTTAAAAAATAACAGTGATAAATCAGAGAGAGAAAAGCTTTTTGAAATACGCTATTTTCAAAGCGAAGACGCTATTAATAGAGATTCAAGTGATTATGTTAAGATTAATGAAGAAAAGAAATATGTCGTCATTAATAACAATGGGTATCGTTTCCCTGAATGGGGCGAATTCAATTTAGACGGGGATATGAAAAATTTAACGTATACAGGAAGTGAAGGTAATGATGAATTAGAGAGGGTTAACAGAAATAGTTACATTATGGCAACGCAAGGGAATGATATTTATCATTTAAAACCTGGTAATCTTGAACAGTCTGAGTTAACTGTTGATTTTTCTCAGGTGGAAGGCATATCTACAAACAGAAGTGTTATTATTGATTTGCCTGATGAATATGGAAAAGATTTATACGCTGACGGTCAATCAGTATATTTTAAAAATGTGTTTAATGATAAAAAGCTTAATATTAAATTTATCAATTATAAACATAGTGAATATAACCATGTATATATAAAAGATGCAAATAGTAATATATTTCAAGTTAAACTAAGCCAAAATGGGCACACAATAGTACGTCCTCCTAAAATTAGGGAAACTACACAAATGGCCGATGAGGTTTACCTTTCCCCTGGGTATTCTTTTTCGGGCAGCATCATCGATACATTAGCGGGTGACGATAGCATTGAGAATTACAGTGGAACTGGCGTAATCGTTAATGGTGGTGAGGGTAATGATAAAATTAAGGCTTCTAAGGGGAGTAATGTTTTTTACGGCGGCGATGGTGATGATGTGATTGAGGGAGGAAACCAAGGGGATTTGTTACTTTCAGATTTGGGCAATGATACTTTAAAGGGGCGGGGCGGTAATGACCATTATATTGTTGATGGTTCAATAGGCACGGGAACAACAGTCATTAGTGATGATGACGGTATCAATAATATTCATTTAATGCATTTTCATAAAGATCCGATAATAGAAAATAGTGTATCTCGTTATCAGGTATATAGTTCAATATCAAATTTGCGAAAAGTAAAAATAAAGATCTCACCGGAAATTGATAAGAATAAAAATCACATACATCATTATGATAGTCTCCCCCATCATGTGCCGAATGATGTTAAAGGGAATATGAGTCATATGATCAGGTATTTAGCTGAGCATCAGCAATACTGGGAAAGTGAAAATCCATTAATACCTTGGCAGCCGATGTCTGCCTTTAAAGGAACATTTAATAATACGTCACAGAGTATTATTGATTTATCTAAACCTATTGTGACGATTAATCAGGATACCGGTTTTCATCAACTTGTGATGAATATAAAAGGTAACCCAGTTGATTTAACGGATAACAGCGGTTATGGGCGTTTTTATAACGTTAAAACAGAATCGGGGAAAATGGCTATTTCCAAATTTTCGATGAGTAACAATGTATTATATGCAGGAAAAGGAAACACAGAGTTAACAGGTGGTGGGGGAAATGATGTTTTCATCATCAATGGAAATAGCGGAAAGCTAAGTGATGAATATGGCAATAATATGTTTATCATTGATGGCGGTCGTAGAGGCTGGAGCGATATTCATTATGGTAAAGGATATAATGAGGTGCATTTAATTAGCTTTAATCAAACGCCTGTTATTTTAAAAAAAAATGATAAAAACCAAATCACACAATATATTTATGAATCGGAATCTGGCTATAAAGTCACAATTAGTCAAGCGGAAGGGATACCTGAACCCACCGTTATTCATCACAATTTATTGCCAGGAAGGCGCGATTATACGACTGAACAGAAACTCGAATATTTGGGAAATGCACTCGCCGCAATGCGCTTACAGGATGAATATAATAGTCTTGGGGTTACGGATATAAAATTAAAATGGGATCCTGTGAAAGTTGTTAGCACGTTTATGTGTGAAGATACGTTATAATATTTAACTATCAAGTTGGTGGGGGCGGTATTTAATCCGCCCATTGGGTTATCATATGGCAGTAGATTGCCCTAAATGCGAATTTAATTTTAGGGCAATCATAGTGACGACATTAAATAGGCTACTTCCAGAAACGATTAATTTGCTCGCGCAAGGCTTCTGCCGTTTGCTTACCTTTTTCACCGACTAACGCACGCCCCGCAATAAAGGCCTTGGCTTTAATGCCATTAAATAGGTGGATATCTTCCGGTACAATACCCCCTGTAATGGATAATGCGAGCCCTAAATCAGATAACTTGCGCATTTTTTCGATATCTTCATCAGTCCAGCCAACGCCAGCGAGTTCAGCATCCCGTGAGCGGTGGTAAATGGCTTGTTGAATGCCGAGGTTGACCCATTTTTTAGCATCGTCAAAGGTCCAGTTACCGTAAATTTCAATTTGAATTTCGCGATTAAATTCGTCGGCGACGTTCTTACAGGCGGCGATGGTGGCAATATGCGCCGCTGCTGACACCGTGATCCAATCCGCCCCTGCCTCAAATGCCATTTTCGAAAGAATAGCGCCCCCGTCAGTGGTTTTCATATCGCAAACCAGAATGTGGTTTGGGTATTTCTGGCGTAAGGTCGACACTGCATTCATGCCATCGGCAAACGCTAAAATTGTACCCACTTCAATAATATCGACGAAAGTGTGTACATTTTCAGCGACTTCCAGTGCCGCAGGTAAGTTTGTTTGGTCTAATGCGATTTGGATCAACGGTTTAGTCATGGTTTTATCCTTGAATTTTTTCTCGTATCAAACGGGCAAGCCCGTCATGATTGTTATCAGTGGCGCAGATAGCGTTAGCTTGTGCTTTGACTGCCTCATCAGCGTGTGGCATGGCAACACCGAGCCCAGCGTATTGGATCATGGAAATATCATTATGGTTATCGCCAACGGCAATCACTTGCTCTGGTTTGAAGCCTAGTTGGTTGACGTATTGCGCTAAGCGCATACCTTTGTTGTTACCTTTACAGGCGATATCAATGCGGTTGACCCACGAACGTTCAGCGGTGAATTTGTCATTCACCCACGAGACATCCATTAATTGCTCGATGGCATTCGGGTCACCTTCAACGACAAATTTCCAAACGTAATCGGTATCACGAACCTGTTCTTCAAATGAATCAATACGGTAGATTTTAGGGGGATGTGCAAGGCTTGGATCTGCCGCCCATACTTCCATATCTTTCATATAGTCAATCGGTTGTGATTTTGAATAGGTCATTTCATTGGTGGTATACAGCACCAGTTTGAATTGGTTTTTTTGTGCCAATTCAATAAAGGCCAAGGCATCATCTTTGGCAATTGAGGTTTGTGTTAGCACCTTTTCATTTTGGTAATCATAGATATAGGTGCCATTGCAGCAAATAATGGGTGTGGTTAACCCCAGCTCATCGTAATAAGGGCGCGCAGCGGTATGGTGACGACCTGTCACAATCATCACGTGGCAGTGTTTCGCCGCGTTTTGAATTGCAGACCTCACTTCTGGGTGGATAGTGTGTTGAGCCGTCAGAACCGTCCCATCTAAATCTAATGCGAGCACTTTATACATATCAATTAATCCTTTTAAGCGTTTTTCGCGAGTGCCTCATCAATCACGCGATACACATCGTCGGCTGTGTGGCATTGGCGCAGTTTGTTAAGATCGACACCCGTTTCGCTGTCCTCATCATCAAGAACTTGGGTGACCTCCATCAATCCTTCCATATGTTCGTCAGAAGAGCTACCCGCAAGTGTAATTAAAACGTCGACGGGCTCATCTTCTCCATCAAAAATAATGGGTTTTTCTAAGGTCACCAACGCAAAAGCGGTGCGAATAACCCCATCTTCAGGGCGAGCATGGGGTAAAGCCAAGTTCGGGGCGATGCAGATATACGGGCCCAGTTTTTCGACGCTGCTGATAATGGCATTATGATAATCGGGCTTGATAGCACCAGAGGCAATTAGCATGTCTGTACCAATTTTAATCGCATCGCGCCAATTTGTTGCGTTGGCGTGAAGTTGGATAGAATTGTTGTCGATTAATGATTGTTTGAATCCCATTATGACTTCCTCTTGGATAATATTTGCCTCGATAGAAGCGGCGGTAGCGTCTATCGAGGCATCAACATGATTAGTGGCGAATAAAATTGGTATGAATGATATTGAGCAACTCATCACCGAATGAATTTGGATTGAGCATATTTTGTACGCCAAGAACGAACTTTCCTTCACCTGGGTCCATTTCTGAACTTAAGTGCTTTGACGAGACGATAATGTCTGTTGCTGCTAATTTCGATTTATAGTCGGACACCGCGCAGGAATCCATGATGTGTGGGATGCCTTTTTTCTCAAGGTACTGGCCAATTTTCATTTTCATCATCATGGAGGAGCCTTGCCCATTACCACATACCGCTAAAATGCGTACCGGTTTGGCGCCACTGTGCTCAATTGAGGTTGATTCAACTTCGTCGACTGTTTCAATTGCTGCTTCAAGTGCACCTTCAGCATCCTCTTCTGCGCGCAGTTTTTTCGCGGCGAAGTACATGTAGACAAGGGAAAGTGCGACAATCACAAAGAAGAACATTTTCGAGAATGAGAGGCCTTGCATAATCACTGGGAATGCAAGCGCCCAGTCAGCCATTCCCATCCAGCCGCTAAAATCGGTGCCTTGGCGGTTGATTAAGTCGATAGCCCATGCAGAACCTAAAATTTCGATGACCCCCATCACGAAACACACTTTCATCACGGCTTTCCAACCGCCAAAGTGGTTTGCAAAGATACCGATGGTGGCATTGGAGAAGAACATCGGAATAAAGCCTGGGATGATCATAATCGGCGAATTGAAGGCTAACATACCCAATACCGCAGCAAACTGGCCTATTGCGCCCCACATAAAGCCGAAGACCATCGCATTCGGGGAAAAAGCATAGATAGCGGCACAGTCGATGGCGAGCACGGCATTAGGAATGACGCGCTCAGAAATACCTTTAAATGCTTCGGAAAGCTCTGCGACGAACATCCGCACACCCGTCACGATGATTTGAATGGCAACGGCAAATTTCAGGCCTGTTTCAATAATGTAGATAGTCCAGTGGGTGGTGCCTGCCATGGTTTGTAGGTTAGTCAGACCAAAGGAAATTAAAATAACACCAAAAAAGAGCGTCATCACAATGGCAGTTGCAGAGATGCTATCGTGGAAAATATGCAACCATTTTGGCAATTTTAAGTTATCAACACTGTCTTTTTTATCCCCCAGTTTTGGGGCAACCTTGGTCGCTATCCATGAGGCAAACTGCTGCTGGTGGCCGATAGAAAAACCAGCTCCGCCAGTCACTTCTTGTGTCGGTTTAAACATGATATTGGAGGAGATCCCCCAGTACAGCGCCATCAAGACCGCGGAATACAAAATGGTTTCCCACATGCTTGAACCCAGCACAAAATAAAAAACAGCAATCAAGCCTGCTTGCTGGAACATGATGTGCCCTGTCAGCATGATGGTACGAATACCAGTGACTCGGCGAAAGAGCACTAACAGAATGTTAATAGCGAGGGCGAGTAACACGGTATAACCGACCCACGAATAGTTATCACCCATGGTTTCCATGGTAGCCATCATTGAGGTATATGGGTCGATGACTGAACCTGTAAGACCGTGGTATTCAGACATTTTTTCGATGACGGGTTTAAAGCTAGACACCAAGGTGCTTGCTCCAACACCCACTAGCATAAAGCCGACAATTGTTTTGATTGTCCCCTTGAGGATTGTTGTACCATCACGCTTTAATAGCCAGTAACCAATAAATGTGACTAAGCCTAATAGTAGCGGTGCTTTCGTCATGACTTGGCTGTAAAAAATATAGAAAGCGTCGTATAAAAAATCCATATTTTTACCTCTAATCAAATTGTATTTGTAATTTATATGGGTAATAGATTATTCATATTGATCGTATCTGGTGTTATTGCGATATAATCATTTAAAACAGATAAATGGTCGCGCAAAAATCAATTATGATCAAATGTAATCACGAATTGCTCTTTTATGATTGTTTGCATTTGTCTGTTTTTTTACCAGTAAAAAAATAAATAAATGGCGACCTGATCACGTAAAATTTAAAATATTTAATAAAATCAACGTAGTAATTTTATTTATGTCAAATATCAATTTTTTGCATAGGCAGAGGTTGACAATATTGGATGAGATAAATAGAATCAAAACTAATCACCAGTAATCATTTTCAATCATAAGTTGTCATTGATATGATTATTTCTTAATAAGGCGATAGTTATGAATGAAGTGCAAAGACACAACGAAATCTTGTCGTTACTAGAAACGCAGCGGGTGATTAACGTTTCTCATATTACCGAACAGTTTAATGTGTCTCCTGCCACCGCTCGTCGTGATATTTCAAAGCTTGATGAGCAAGGTAAGTTACGGAAAGTCCGTAATGGCGCAGAACGAATTGAAAAGAAAAAGCGTAAGTGGACACCGCTCAATATTAATAGCACTGACCACTACGAAGAAAAATCAGAAATTGCCATCAAAGCTGCGGAGCTTTGTCTCCCTGGGGAAAGCGCAGTGATCAACTGTGGCTCAACCGCCTTTATGTTAGGGCAACAGCTTTGTGGTAAAAATGTACAGATTGTGACCAATTACTTCCCGTTAGCCAGTTATTTAATTGATGAAGACCATGACGACGTCATTTTAATTGGTGGGCAGTATAACAAGGCACAAAACATCTTTTTAAACCCAGCCCTCAATACGTTGATGGGCTATGCAGGTAACTGGATGTTCACGTCAGGGAAGGGATTAACGGAAGCTGGTTTATATAAAGCCGATATGCTAACCGCCGTGGCTGAGCAGCAGATGCTAGATCAAATCGATAAATTAGTGGTGGTTGTCGACAGTTCCAAGGTAGGCCATCGAACAGGGATGTTATTTTGTCCAGCTAATAAGATTGATGTACTTATCACGGGAAGAAATGCAAACCCAGAGGTGATAAAAGGGATTAAAGCGCAAGGGACTCGCGTGATCCTCGCCTAGTTTAGCCGACTACCTGATTTATTGAATTTAAACAAATTTGCCTTCATGCCTTAATTCTTTCATTAAGGCATCGGGCTCCTGACATCTAAAATTCTGGAAAAGGTATTATCACTATGAGCAAAGTCAATGAAATTACACGTGAATCTTGGATTTTAAGCACATTTCCTGAGTGGGGAACGTGGCTAAATGAAGAAATTGAAAAAACCGTTGTTGAGCCCAATACATTTTCAATGTGGTGGTTAGGTTGCACAGGTATTTGGTTGAAAAGTGCGGGTAATACCAATATTTCTATCGATTTTTGGTGCGGCACAGGGAAAAAAACACAAAAAAATCCACTGATGAACAAGCAACACCAAATGATGCGTATGGGGGGAGTCGAAGCGCTACAACCTAATTTACGTACGGCAATTTTCCCCCTTGACCCATTTGCAATCAAAGAAGTGGATGCGATTCTAGCCTCTCACGACCATGCTGACCATATCGATGTTAACGTGGCGGCAGCCGTGCTACAAAACTGCGGTGACCATGTTAAGTTTATTGGCCCGCAAGCGTGCGTGGATTTATGGACAAAATGGGGCGTACCTACAGAGCGCTGTGTAGTGGCAAAAGTGGGTGATGTGCTAGAAGTCGGAGATATGAAAATCCGTGTGTTAGATTCCTTCGACCGAACTGCGTTAGTGACGTTGCCGCAGGGGGTGTCTTCCTATGATAAAGCCATTTTGGATGGCATGGACTCCCGCGCAGTGAATTATTTAATTGAAACCACGGGCGGTTCTGTTTATCACTCAGGTGATTCCCACTATTCAAACTATTATGCGGCTCATGGTAACCGTTACAATATCGACGTCGCATTACTGTCTTACGGCGAAAACCCACGTGGTGTGACGGATAAAATGACCTCTTCGGACATTTTGCGTGCCGCAGAATCATTAAATTGCGAACGCGTTATTCCATTCCACCACGATATTTGGGCGAACTTCCAAAATGACCCGCGTGAAATTGAAGTGTTGTGGAATATGAAAAAAGAGCGTTTGCAATACACGTTTGCCCCGTTCTTCTGGCAAGTGGGCGGCAAATATACTTATCCAACCGATAAAGACCGTATGCATTATCAGCACTTCCGTGGCTTTAACGACATCTTTAAAAATGAGCCAGAGCTGCCCTATAAAGCATTCTTATAGTTATTGATAAACTCATTCATAGCAGAGGCGAAAACGCTTCTGCTTTTTTTATTTTGAAGCATAAAAAAACCGCCAACAGGATGTGGCGGTTTGGTGTTTAAGGTAACAGTTGATTATTCAAGTACAAACATGCCGTAAGGGTGAATTTGCAGATACAGATTTTCCCCTACACTTGGTTGTAACTGGGTAGCATTAATTTGCAGCAACATAGATTGACCATGCCAATCAACTGTGACTTCATATTGGGGCCCCATATAGGCAACGTGGGTGATGGTACAACGTTGGCTATCATCACCTTGTGTGCTTAAAGTAATGGCTTCAGGGCGAACACCCACAGTGACCTGCGTTTGCGTTGAGGTAATTTGCGCAGGACGTGGCAAGCGATAATTAAAGATATCAACAGAATCAGCGGTCAATATCGCAGGGAAAATGTTGGCATCCCCCATAAAGCTGGCCATAAATTTCGACGCTGGCTGGCGGTAGAGTTCCTGCGGTGAACCCAATTGCATGATTTTCCCTTTGTTCATGACTAGAACCATATCGGATACCGCGAAGGCTTCACTTTGGTCATGGGTAACGTACAAAGAGGTAATGTTAAATTGTTGTTGTAGCTCACGAATTTTCTCACGCATGCTGCGACGCAAGTTAGCATCCAAGTTACTTAACGGCTCATCAAATAACAGCACTTTTGGCTTGAGGATCAAGGCACGGGCTAAGGCGACACGCTGTTGCTGTCCCCCAGAGATTTGGTCAACAAAGCGGTCAGCAAAGCCGGCTAAATCCACCAGCTCTAATGCTTCGTCGACCCGTTTTTTGATTTCTGCTTTCGGTAAGCCTAACATCTTCAAGCCGTAACCTACGTTATCCCCTAAAGACATGTGTGGGAACAAGGCATAGGACTGGAACACCATACAAATATCACGTTGTTGTATTGAACGGTCGGTTACATCTTCGCCATCAATAAACATGCGGCCTTCAGTCGGCTTTTCGAGCCCTGCAACTAAACGTAAAACGGTGGTTTTCCCGCAACCTGATGGGCCTAATAAGGTCACCATGCTGCCTTGAGGAATAGAAAGACTTAAATCATCAATGACCGTGTTGGTGCCAAAGCGTTTAGTCACATTTTTTAATTCAACAAAATTATGTTGTGTCATGTCAGTTACTCCCTGATCACTGTGCATTTTTGGCTTTGGAACGTGAAACACGGGCTTCGCCAATCAAATAGTCAAATAAGAAGATAATTGCGAGCATGACTACAATCAAAATGGAGCCATAAGCAATCGCAACGCCATACTCACCATCCTCAACACGGTTAAGAATGTAAGCGGTGGCAACGCGTGTATCAGGGGTAACCAAGAACACAATCGCACTGACCGTGGTGATGGCTCGAACAAAGCTGTAAATCAGCGCGGACAAAATGGCAGGGCGCAAGAGCGGCAGTAAGATAAAGAAAATAGTGCGCATGGAACCTGCTCGCAAGCTCAATGAGGCTTCATCTAGTGATTTATCAATTTGCCCCAACCCTGCGATACCTGCGCGGATCCCCACAGGGACGTTACGCATGGTCATCGAAATAATCACGATGGCGGCTGTACCCGTTAAATAGAACGGGGTGTCGTTAAAGGCTAAGATGTATGACACACCAGCAACGGTACCCGGTACGGCGAAACATAACATGGTGGTGAATTCGATGGTTTTCTTGCCACGGAAATCTTGGCGCACCACGATATAAGCAATTAACAAGCCGAGAATAGCCGTAATTGGTGCCGCAATCCCCGCATACAGAAGAGTATCGAGCAATGAAGGCCATGCGCCGTCACTCATACCTTGGCCGAATAACTTAATAAAGTTATCCAGAGTTAAGGTGTAGTCCACACCCCAGTTCACCGTAAAGCTTCCGTAGAAAATGCTACCATATAACAGCACGTTAAAGGCAACCCAAATCGCTAAGAAGAGAGTCACCGTGGTAATTAAAGATGATGGCAGCGGTTGGACATCACCACGGTAAGATTTACCAGAAACCGTGACGTACGAACGCTTACCAATCCACATATACTGCACGCAGAATACCAACAGCGAGAACACTAATAAGGAAGCACCCAAGGTACTGGCGGCTTGGTAATCTAACTGTGAACCCGTGATATAGAAGTAAATTTGCGTAGCTAATACGTCAAAGTTACCGCCTAACACTAACGGGTTACTAAAGTCCGCGAGTGACTGAACGATAACAATTAAAAATGCATTGGCTAGTGCTGGCTTCAGTAATGGCATAAACACATTAAAGAAGGTCTGGTAGCGGTTAGCACGCAGGGTGTAAGAGGCTTCTTCCAAAGATGGGTGAATGGTTTTAATCGCACCATCCAAAATCATAAATGACATTGGTGTAAAGGCCAGAACCTGTGCGAGCCAAATTCCTGTAAAACCATACAACCAGTTGGTATTTTCTAACCCCATGTAAGTGGCGAGGAATTCAGTAATATAGCCTGAGCGACCCATCATCAAGGTCACACCAAGGCCGACAACGAATGGCGGTGTCACAATTGGTAAGATAGAAAACACGCGACCAATAATGGCAGAGCGTTTCGCAATACGTGTGGTGTAAATAGCTAAAATTAACCCAAAGAAGGTACAACCCGCACCCACGGCTAAAGAGAGAAATACCGAGTTAATGATGACTTGAACTATATGGGATTGCGTTAAAATTGCCACAAAGGCAAATGGCGCAAAATCCCCATTACCATCAGTAAACATCGGGATAAAAATCGCCACACTTGGGAAGACGATAAACAGTGTGATCAGTGCAACAACGGTGATTAACGAGCCAATGACAAATTGGTCGCCGCCCAGCCATTCAAGGCGGGTTAGCGCGTGCGTCATCACCATACCTAAGGCAATAAACAGCACAATGGCTGAATAACCAAGCCCCTTACCATCAAAGTAAGCTGTGACTATCACTACAACGGCAGTGAGTGCCGCAACGGCAATATCGAAATAATGGCGAGTTTTATGGTAACGATCCGCTGGTGTTAACGGGCGAATAAACAGCACAGATGGTAAGAGATACCAAAGCCAGCTAATATTCAGGCTGCTCCACCCATAAGCGGCGAGGATTTCATCTTGCGTCGAGTCAAGTAAGCCATAATCCAGACTCCAAGACGGCAACAAGGCGAAACCAACCCAAGCTAATAGCAGCCAAAAAAAGGTGCTATCTCGCTTTTTAGGTGGTGTCAGAGCTAGGGTTTGAGACATAGATCCCCCTAAGCTCGTCATATTTTGTGTTGTCACGGTGTTGGCTGCGCTTTGTTATCCTAGAAACATACTTGTGTATGCTCCTAGGAATAACGTCACTTACCACCTTGTGACAACCCAAACTATTTAGAGCTTAATGATAATAGTTAGAATTTTTATCTAGTTATATTTTGCGCTGTCACGGTGTTGGCTTCGCTCAGCCAAACCTTAACAACACGAATAATTTAGAGCTTAATTAAATGAATTTTTATTTTAGTTAAGTAAGTGCTCAGTGCGGCGCATTCACGCCGCACAGGGTGGTTATTTACTCATTTTGACTTCAGTAACCCACTTGTTGATTAAATTCTTACGGACATCGGCGTCGCCGTATTTATCCATATCGTAATTAATCAGGTTCAGGTCATTCAGTTTTAACGAAATTGGTGATGATTCAGCCGTGGTATTGGTGAGGATTTGGTAAGATTTACCTTCTTTCCAGCTCAGTTCTTGAGCTTCTTTAGACAGCACGAAATCCACGAACAGTTTAGCGTTGTCCATGTTACGGGCATTTTTCAGGATACTGATCCCGCCGATTTCATAACCCGTACCTTCACAAGGTGCGATTAATTCTAATGGCGCACCATTTTCCACTTCTAATGAATAATCATGTAAGAAGCCGATACCAATCGCGGATTCGCCACGCGCTGCGTTACGTGCTGGGGCAATACCTGATTTGGTGTATTGAGAGATATTTGAGTTTAGTTTTTTCAAGTAATCAAAGGCTTGCTCGTTACCCCAAAGTTGGTCAAACGTGGCTAATGCGGTATACGCAGTCCCTGAACTTTGTGGGTCAGCGATTTGAATTTCGCCTTTGTATTCAGGTTTGATTAAATCTTTCCAGCAAGTTGGAATTGGTAAGCCTTTTTCTTTTAAGCGATCTTTATTCACACCAAAACCTAAAATTCCGATGTAAACCGCAGATGAGTAGTTACCTTTGCGTTTAGCAGGGTCTTGGAATTGTGGCATGATCTCAGCGAGTTTCGGTGATTTGTATGGCTCAAGTAAATCCATTTCTCCCGCTTGTGAATGTGGGTCTAACGTACCGCCATACCACACGTCTGCTTGTGGGTTACGTTTTTCAGCTTCGATTTTAGCTAAAGTACTCCCTGAACCGTTACGTACAAACGTAGTTTTTACATCATATTTTTTAGCGAATGCTTGGGTTTCTGTTTCGCACATTGCGTTGGTTGCGCTACAGTAAACCACAAGGCGACCCGCCGCACTTGCAGTGGTTGAAATTGCGGCGAGGGATAAACCTGCTGCGATTAGAGTAGAGAGAGTTTTCAGTTTCATTTTCAATCCTTTATCAGATTTTAATTATCAGAGGGTGAAACAGATCCTGCCATGTGCTCTCGCTTGCTAACATTCGCAATTAAAAGCGGCATAAGCAGTAGCCCCATCAAGGCAGCGGCACTAGCTAGTAAGGTAAACATCCCAGACCAACCGTAATGTGCGATGACTTGAGAGAGCGGCCACCCTGCAATTGCCGCCCCTAAATAGGCATACAACCCAAGGTAACCCGTTACCGCTCCCGCTGCTTTTTTATGACAATATTCTGTTGCAGCGAGACCGATTAACATTTGTGGTCCAAAAACAAAAAAGCCGATAGCAAAAAAACACACCGCTAATAAAGCGTAATGATGAATAGGGGTAAGCCACAAAGCGCTGACTGAGATACACAACCCCAATGAAAACAGCAAAATCATTGGCGCCCGCTGCCCGCGAAACAAAATATCAGAGCCCCATCCTGAGCACAGTGCGCCAAGCAGCCCACCTAATTCAAATAACGACAATGTTGCGTTGGCGCTGAGTAAATTGGTGCCGTGTGTTTCTGTTAACCAGAGATTTCCCCAATCGTTTATCGCCATACGAATGAGATAAACCAAAATATAGGAGAAACCTAATAACCAAATCATTCGGTTGAAAACAATCGCGTCTTTTAAAATCACCCACATTGGCATGGGAGGAGATAAACGCTCTTGGCGTAGTTCCAGCAGATCTTGACGCCATTGCCCAACACTGGGGAGTTGCTCTTCTTGTGGTGTGCCCCGTAATTGGCCGCACAACCAAAGCCCAACGACCAGACCAATCACACCAGGCACTATTAATGCCATTTGCCAACTGTATTGCGTTGCTAACAACGCGGTGAGCAAAGGCAGCAGCATGCCACCGAGATTAATGGATATATTCCATAAGCCCCACCAGAAACCACGTTCATTGCGTGAATACCAGTGAGTCAGAATTCGTGCACAAGGTGGCCATCCCCAACCTTGGAAAAACCCGTTTAGCGTCCAAACCAACAAGAGAGCAGGGAACGATAAACAATAGGCAAAAATGATATTCAGCAGCCCCGTCATCACAAGACCCACCCCCATAAACCAGCGGTAGCCTGTGATATCGTGGAAAATACCAGATAAAAATTTCGAAATGCCATACGTCAGATAAAACGCGGTAGCAATCCAGCCAATATCACTTTTGTCGAGCAGCAATTCGCTTTGCATAACAGGCATCACGAAATTGAAGCTCTTTCGTGTTAGATAAAAAGTGGCATAGCCAACAATCATGAATAACATCAGTCGGCGACGCCAAAAACGATAAGTGCTATCCAGATCCAACGTATTTTTACCTGTCATGATGGTGTTTCTCGTGTTTGGCAAAATGTAATCAAGTTTTTAACAAAAGGGATGAGAGAAGGTATTAGAGGACTAAGAATAATTCCTAGTTTTGCGATGTTTTATCTCAAAATGTGGGCAAGTTAACAATTATTTGCGTGCCGTTTTGCGTGGTGAGTGTCCAATCCCCACCGAGGGCTCTAACGCGCTCTTCAATACCGCGCAAACCGAAGCCACTGGTGCGTTTGCTAAAAGGAATGCCCACGCCATTATCATCAACAATAAGCTGGATCGAGTCACCCAGTTGCTCAAGAGAGATGTGGATTTGTGTGGCTTTCGCGTGCTTACTGATATTGTTTAGTAATTCCTGAACAAGACGGTATAACGTAAACAGAACGGTTTCATTAACAGGTGTTTCTTGCAGAGCATAACGAAAGTGGCATTGAATATTATTTTCGGGAAATGAAAACTCGGCGATAAGATGGGTAAGTGCATCCTCAAGGGACATTTCATCCAATACGGGTGGGCGTAATTGACGTAACAGCTGGCGAGTCGACTGGTGAATTTGCTGGGCAAGTTCATTAATTTGACTTGCCGCTTGGTGGCTTAATGAATCTGGCGCCGTTTTTTTCACTAACATAGACTGAATTTGAATGGCGGTAATATTCTGCCCAATTTCATCATGCAATTCGCGAGCGATGGCTTTTTTGATGTCTTCCTCAGTATGAACTAGCTGGCGCATCAGGTCGCGCCGTGCTTTTAACTCTTGCTCTAAACGTTGTCGATAGCGCTGTAGGTTACTAGCGAGCTGTTTTTGTCGGCTAATGGCTATACCTAAGCCAATCCCGATCAACGCTTGAGTACTGAGGAACATTTCCAGTTCTTCTAAGTCTGCAAACGCGCCGTGAAATTGCCGAGCAAAAGTAATAATTAAACTCCCTAATAATGCCGAAAGCACACCGCCTTGCCAGCCATAGCGGTAAGCCATAAACACATTGGGGATAAACACCAGTAAAACAATCAAACGTTCAATTTCGGGGGCAAAAAAGACTTGGGCGCTAAGCCCTACCACGCAAAATAAGAAACACCAAACAATCAATGAGGTGCGTAACTGTTTATCTGGAGTTCCATAATCAAGCAACATTTGGTAGTGCTGCTCATGGAGATATTCATAGATAAGATAAACAAATGGAGATAATAATATTCCCCCCGTGAATGTCGTTAAAAAGAGTTGGCTAATGGAATAGGATGATAGCCAACCAAACAGTAATGCGTGCAAGACACTGTTTGCAGCAACACCCGCCAGCAATAACAATAATCGTTGCCAATATAGGGTATAGCGCCACCAAATATCTTGAATAACAAAAGCTACACTAAGGCTTAATAGTGGAGATAGTAGTAAAATTGGTTGAAAAAGCAGTTGCTCCCCAGACAACCAAAAATTCAAAATGCCTTCGCTAAGTAGCAAAGTAGGCCAATAACGTCGCCACAGAATGATCATTAATGCAAGACGCAACCCTTGGGGTAAAAACAAGGTTGCCTGAAAGCTATTTTCACTTAAATAAAAGCCAATGATCCACAGCCCAATCCACAACAATGAATAGGTAAAGAGCAGAAAAATGGATTGGAGTGTCAAACGCAGGCTTTTACTCATGCCATTAAGACCTTGAAATAAGGTTATGTTCTAACGCGTAGTGCACAAGATCAATAGTGTTTTCGCATTGCAATTTACCAAGCACATTAGCGCGATGGACATGCACTGTTTTATGGCTAAGTTCGAGTTGTTCTGCAATCACTTTAACGCTAAGGCCCGCAACCAATAAATCAAAAATTTCCCGCTCCCGAGGCGTTAATTCTTGCATGCCTTGGTGCTGTTGCGGAGAATGGCGCAGGGCTCGCATGGCGTCTGCGCATAAATAGCAGCCCCCTTGGTGAACAGAACGTACCGCTTGCACTAATTCTTCTGGCCCACAACGTTTGGTTAAATAAGCACTTGCCCCAGCGTCTAATGCACTTTGTACAAACGCAGGAGTATCATAAATGCTAAGAATAATCGTTCTAAAGTCA
This sequence comes from Providencia sp. R33, assembly GCF_019343475.1. Lineage (NCBI taxonomy): Bacteria > Pseudomonadati > Pseudomonadota > Gammaproteobacteria > Enterobacterales > Morganellaceae > Providencia > Providencia sp. R33. The sequence goes on from NZ_CP072453.1 coordinate 807,275, forward strand.
GGTTTTTTTTGGCGAAGCCGTGATAACAGCTGCAAGCCATTTTCATCTGGCATTGAAATATCCATAATGGCGACATCAATCTCTAAATTCAGAAGATTTGGCAATGCTTCTTGGGCACTAGCATACTGCCCAACAACGGAAATATCGGGCTCAAGGGTCAGTAATTGTGCGAAACCAGAGCGCACAACAACGTGGTCATCAACTAAGGCGATTTTTATCATGTTGTTATATTCTGTGATGAGTAGGGTATTGAGAAATCTTATATCAAGATGAGCAGGGATAAGCTACTAACATCATTTAGAATTCTGATATTCATCAGGAAAGCAGAGTATGAAACCATAAATATGAACGAATAACTGGCACTTATAGAAAGTGAAAAAGCAATAAAATGGAAGGATAATATTTTATTGCTTGAAGCTATAGCGGTTATTTTTTACTTAATTAATGGATAACTCGATAATGCTAGTGTGTGAATCAGTGCTAATAATACGATTAAGTTTTAATTCTGCTTGGGCAAAAAGCGCTTCAAATTCAGCCTTAGTATGCCCACCTGCATCAGGAGAGAACTGAATACAAAGTAAATCGAGTTCCTTTGCGAAGTAGGGGATATCGTCTTCATCAATAATACAGTCAACTAAAAGTAACCGTGAGGTATCTTTCATGGCGTTGCGAATAGTTTTTAAGATAGTGACGACTTTCTCATCAGGCCAATCATGGCTGATGTATTTTAGTAAAAAAACGTCTGCTTCTGGGCATTTTTCAAAAAATGAGCCTGGGCAAAGTGTCCAGCGAGGATCATCCCCTAATTCATGTAAAACATGATTTTTTACAACATGTTCTCTATCGAACAAAATGCCTTTTGTTGACGGATTTTGTTTAAGAACTTCAAGTAATAAGCTTCCAAACCCCCCTGCGATATCAGCAACTACTGCATTTTTAGGAAAATCATAGTGTTTCACAATATAATGGTTTTCTATTGCCGACATTGATGACATGCCATTATGGAAGTTATCAGGCAAGTCAGCATTTTTTTCCCAATACTCAAAAAAAGTATTACCAAATAAATTTTCAAATACAGGTTGCTTTAATGCCGTATCACGTAACTGATAAAGAGGCATCCAAAAGGTTTGGTCTGTCAGCATTAACACTGCTTGACGTAATGAAAATGGATGGTCTGCCAGAAGAAATTGAGCCTGTGAGTTGAGTCCAAACCGTGAGTCACTGAGTGATTCAAATATTTGGCGACTCGCAAGTAGGCGTAGTATTTGGTGTAGTGTTCTTTCACTGCCCCCCGTTTCTTGTGCTAATTGTTGTGCTGTTTTGGGGGAGTTTGCTAGGTGCTCGGCAAGATTGAGTTGTACAGCGGCTCGTAATGCAGCTTGATAAGCATAACCGATAGCTTGTTGTAATACGTGTTGGCTTGCTCTGAGTTCGTCGAATTTATTCTCTATTGGTGTCGCCGTGTTTAACATAAAAACTCCTAGAATAAGTTAAAAGAAAATCTAATAAATACACTCAATGTTAAGTATTGCTTATTTATTAAAAATAACAAACATTTTTATATTTAATGTAATTTTGATATATTTATTTGTTATTAAATGAAAATTTAGGTTTTTTTTGGGTTTTTATTTATTTTATTTTTTAATATAAATTATAACAATTGTTAATGTATTTTAACGGTAAAGTCATCTGGAACGATTGTTTTTAGTACAAAATTTACGGTGTGTCTAAAATTAGCGACAAAGCCCTATTTGCAGTGTCTCCAAAAGGAGACGTTTATCTATATGATAAATAAGGTATTTATAAATTAAGTATTTGAGTGTCTTAAATTAGCGACAATTCCAAGAATGGGATAAACCGTTTCAGCCTATTCAGAAAGAGTCAAAAGAAGTAAGAAATTAAATTCTTATATTATTCAGTAAGATAAAAAATAAATTGAAAAGTTGGCATGGGTTGTGCATAATAATATCCAGTTGCTCATTCAATTTATTATGTCGGTCCAAAAATAGTTGGGTACATACCACATAAAGCAAGAATGACGCCAAAGTAAGGTGCCTACCGTCCAACAGCACAGATATTCGCCTTCGGGCCTTATCAAACACAGGGCGACACGTGGAGTGAGGCACCACCTATATGATTATCTTTAATGTAAAGACATAATCCTATAAAAGTAGTAAATCATCGCTGGCGGAGTTAAGGTCGATATCTTAACTCCGCCTTCCTATGCCTGTCATACTTCGAACCGCAGCGTTGTTACCTGCGTTCAGCTATGTGAGTCACATACTTATGTATGCTCCCTATGCCTGTCATACTTCGAACCGCAGCGTTGTTACCTGCGTTCAGCTACGCGAGTCACATACTTATGTATGTTCCCCGCGATATCTTCACTTGGCGCCTAGCTGCAATCCGAATTATTTAGGGAATATTAATAAATATTCTAAAATAAAATATCCACTTTTAGGGTATACCTCACTGAAAATACTCATTTTATACAATAAGTTGGCACGTTCATTGCAGACATTAAGTCATAGTTAGCCTGATTTTTATGCTATGGAACTCAGAACCCGAATTCACCTTTTCGTGCGGGAGAGAGTTCTGCTACCATTGAAAGACGTTTAATGGGTATGAGATGAATGTATTGAGCAAATGGCGTTTTTTCCCGCGATCCTTGCGTCAACTGGTTGTGATGGCATTTTGGCTCGTCTTGTTGCCATTATTGGTTTTGGCATATCAGGCGTATCAAAGCTTAGAACAACTGAGTAACCAAGCCGCAAATATCAATAAAACTACTTTACTGGATGCAAGGCGCAGTGAGGTAATGAGTAGTCTCGCATTGGAAATGGAGCGAAGCTATCGGCAATACTGCGTATTGCAAGACGCAACGTTGAAAACCCAGTATCAAAAACAATTTGCCGATTATGAACAAATGTTTGAAAGGCAAAGAACCATTTTGCCCCAAACATCGGACACCTCAAAGCTCACTGCAACATTGGTACAGCTTAAAACGGTAACATGTGAAAACAATGAGCCTACTGCGAAAGTCACTCAAGCCTTAGAGCAATTCTCAACAGAAAACGCCGCTCTCGTGCAAGAAACTCGCGATGTCATTTTTAGCCGTGGGGAACAACTGCAAAAAGCCATCGCAAACAAAGGCCAATTATTTGGCTGGCAAAGCTTGATTTTATTTCTGCTCAGCGCATTGCTTGTGACTTTATTTACCCGAATGATTATCGGGCCCGTCAAAGTGATTGAACGAATGATCAACCGCCTTGGTACTGGGCGAACGCTTGCCAGTAATATTGAACGCTTTAAAGGGCCGAGAGAACTGCGAACAATCGCGCAGCGTATTATATGGTTAAGTGAGCGCCTAGCTTGGCTTGAGTCTCAGCGCCATGAATTTTTACGCCACATTTCCCATGAGTTAAAAACGCCGCTCGCCAGTATGCGAGAAGGAACGGAACTCCTTGCTGATGAAGTTGCGGGGCCATTAACTGATTCCCAAAGGGAAGTCGTTGAAATTCTCGACCATAGCAGTAAGCATCTTCAGCAACTCATTGAGCAGTTACTCGATTATAATCGTAAATTGGTTGATGACCCTCCAGAAGCGCAATTAGTTGACCTACAGAAATTGATTGAAGATATTGTTAATGCACACAATTTACCTGCTAGGGCAAAAAACATTAAAACGGAAGTCCGTTTAAAAGTCGAAAGCTGTTTAGCTGAGCCCACCTTACTTGGGCGGGTTATTGATAATATCTACTCCAATGCGGTGCACTATGGCGGGGAATCAGGTAATATTTGGATCACGAGTCGTCAAACAGGCAATAAATTGCTGATTGAAGTTGCGAATACAGGTACACCAATTCCTGAGTCTGAACAAAGCATGATCTTTGAGCCTTTTTACCAAGGTACCTTACAAAGAAAAGGTGCAGTGAAAGGGAGTGGATTGGGCTTAAGTATTGCACAAGACTGTATAAAACAAATGGGCGGAGAACTCTCATTAGTCCCATATAAATCAGCAGATGTCTGTTTTAGAATTGAGCTGCCTCTAACAGCAGAGAATGAATAATGGTCAATCGGTCTACAGATTTTTTGACGGTGCTTTATCGTAAGGCGCTGCCAAATAAACTTAATCAAAAAACCTCGTTTGTGATGAGACGAACAGGGTTCAGCTTTGGAGCGGTGTTCTTTACCCTTATCCTAAGCGGATGCGTAGCAAAAAATGGTCAATCACCACTGGAAACACTGACACAAGTGGTTGTGCCAGAAGTCAGAGTCACTGATTATCGTTATGCATCATGCGATACGATTTGGGATAATGACCAACCTGCCGCTCGTGAAAATGCGCTCTTTTGGTTGCGTATGATGGACTGTGCAGATCGCACAGAAACGTCACAAGCGCGTGAAAATGCAAGCAAAATAGCGGTCACAGATTGGTCTGATGCATTCCAACAAAATATATTGTTGAACTCAGCAGACCCAACAATTGCCGAACGGCGCAAAATGCTTGATAGCATTAATACTTACAGCCTCAGTTTTCCAACTGCGGTGCGTCCGTTATTACAGTTATGGCGTGAGCAACAAGTGCAAATTATTAACCTTTCTGAGGCTGGGGCGCGTTATAAGCGTCTACAGCAAGAAATGGACACTAAGCTCGATCGCTTAAAAGAAGACAACGCTAAACTGGCTTTTGAACTGAACACAACATCGCGTAAACTCGAAAACTTAACAGATATTGAGCGCCAACTTTCCTCACGGAAAAAAAGCACCAATGAAACGGAAAAAGAAGTCGAAAGCGTTGTTGAAGGCGATAAAGAGACCGCATCTGAAGCAGCAAAACCCGCAGAGCCTCCTGTAGAAAAACCTTCATCGGAGAACGCGAATAATGACAAACCGTAAGTCGGCAAGTTTATTGCTCGTTGATGACGACCCGAGTTTACTTAAGTTACTTGGAATGCGGCTAAGTAGCGAAGGGTTTAAAGTCACCACCGCTGAAAGTGGCCCTGAAGCACTTAAAATCTTACAGAAAGAAAAGTTAGATTTAGTGATAAGTGACTTGCGCATGGATGAAATGGATGGCATGGCACTGTTTGATGAAGTGCAAAAAGCCCATCCTAATATGCCCGTTATTATATTAACGGCACATGGTTCAATCCCTGATGCTGTAGCAGCTACGCAGCGCGGCGTGTTTAGTTTTTTAACTAAACCTGTCGATAAAGACGCTTTATATAAAGCCATCGATGAAGCTCTCGCTTTATCTTCCTCACCCATGAGTGATGAAGCGTGGAGCTCAGGAATAGTTACCCGCAGTCCCTTAATGATACGTCTTCTAGAACAAGCCCATATGGTGGCACAGTCGGATGTTAGCGTGCTGATTAACGGCCAAAGTGGGACTGGTAAAGAAGTGTTAGCGCAAGCCATTCATAAAGCAAGCCCTCGAGCACGTAAACCATTTATCGCCATTAACTGTGGCGCATTACCAGAACAACTTTTAGAATCTGAGTTATTTGGCCATGCAAAAGGCGCCTTTACGGGCGCAGTGAGTAACCGTGAAGGGCTATTTTTTGCGGCAAGTGGTGGCACACTGTTTCTTGATGAAATTGGCGATATGCCAATGCCTTTACAGGTAAAATTATTGCGGGTGTTACAAGAACGCAAAGTTCGTCCATTAGGCAGCAACCGCGATTTAGATATCGATGTGCGTATTCTATCTGCTACGCACCGTAATTTACCTAAAGCGATGGAAAAAAACGAGTTTCGTGAAGATCTCTACTATCGTCTGAATGTGGTTAATTTACGTATTCCTGCGCTAAATGAACGTGCAGAAGATATTCCATTATTAGCAAATCATTTATTGAGGGAATCTGCGTCTCGGCATAAGCCTTTTGTGCGCAGTTTTTCAAGTGATGCGATGAAATGCCTAATGACAGCAACTTGGCCGGGTAACGTACGTCAATTGGTTAACGTGATTGAACAATGTGTGGCGTTAACGACATCCCCTGTTATTAGTGAAGCTCTTGTCAGCCAAGCGCTACAAGGTGAAAATACCGCATTGCCAACCTTTGTCGAAGCACGTAATCAATTTGAATTGAATTATTTACGCAAGTTATTGCAGATGACAAAAGGCAATGTCACACAAGCTGCACGAATGGCAGGGCGAAATCGTACAGAGTTTTATAAATTACTTGGTCGCCACGATTTAGAAGCTAATGATTTTAAAGAATAATTAACTATTATTTATCTATATAATCCACGTGGACAAGGTAAACCGTATTCACGCTTCGGGAGAAGAAACACGTTATGAGCCGTAAGCTTAATATTTCACTCGCACAACTTAACTGGTTAGTCGGTGACATCGAAGGTAACTGCGATCGTATGTTGCAAGTGGTGAGTGAACAAGCCTCACAAACTGATATTGTGATGTTTTCAGAACTGTCTCTGACGGGCTACCCGCCAGAGGATTTAATTTTCCGTGCAGATTTTGAAGACAGATGTGAAGCTCAGCTTGAACGTTTACAAAAGGCGAGTACAGAAACGGCGATTATTGTCGGTCACCCTTGTTATGAAGGGGATGAAATCTTCAATGCACTTTCTTTCTTCTACCAAGGGAAATTGCATGCTCGCTATTTTAAACAAGAACTACCAAACTACGGTGTTTTTGATGAGCCACGCTATTTCAGTGCAGCTGAAAAAACCTGTGTGGTAGAATTTAAAGGCTATCAATTAGGCTTATTGATTTGTGAAGACATTTGGTATGACGAGCCTGTTGATGCGGTAAAAGGGGCAGGGGCTGAGTTATTATTAACTATCAATGCATCTCCATATGATATTCACAAAGAACATATCCGTAGTGATTTACTGATTGATCATTGCCAACGCACTCACATGCCTATCGTTTACCTTAACCAAGTAGGTGGACAAGACGAATTAGTATTTGATGGCGGTTCGAAAGTCATTGCAAATAAAGGCAAACAAACTTTTAAACTGCCCGAATTCAAAGAACAGGTTGTCACGGTACAATTTGATGAGTTGGAATTGGTGAGCGAAGGCAGCGTGTTTATTGAAAATGACCCCGTCGCACAGGTATATCAAGCCTTAGTGATGTCGACTCGTGATTATATCAATAAAAATGGCTTCAATGGTGCAATCCTTGGGTTATCAGGTGGGATAGACTCTGGTTTAACCGTTGCTATTGCGGTAGACGCTATTGGTAAAGAACGTGTACAAGCGGTGATGATGCCGTTCCGTTATACTGCTGAAATGAGCATTCATGATGCTAAAGAACAGGCCGAGTTATTAGGCGTGGAATTTGATATTGTCTCTATCGAACCGATGTTTGATTCCTTCATGGCACAGTTAAGCCCAATGTTTGAAGGGACAGCGGTTGATACCACTGAAGAAAACTTACAAGCACGTTGCCGTGCTGTTATCTTAATGGCGATGTCTAATAAACGCCGCCGTTTAGTCTTAACAACCAGTAACAAGAGCGAATCTGCGGTCGGTTATTCAACGCTGTATGGTGATATGGCGGGCGGCTTTGATGTCTTAAAAGATGTGCCAAAAACACTGGTTTTTGAACTGGCTAAATATCGCAATACGCTTTCACCTGCAATTCCACAGCGAGTCATTGATAGACCGCCATCAGCAGAACTGGCGCCAGGTCAGTTAGACCAAGATAGCTTACCGCCTTACGATGTATTAGATGCTATCTTAGAAGGTTACGTTGAAAAAGATTTATCCGTTAACGATCTTATCAAGTTAGGTTTCGATAAAGATATTGTCCGCAAAGTCGTACGTTTGGTCGATCTTAACGAATATAAACGCCGACAAGCGCCTGTTGGGCCGCGTATTACCATGCGGAATTTTGGTAAAGACCGCCGTTATCCGATCACCTCAGGTTTTGGCCGTAAGAACTGGTCATAACAGGAACTATTTATGAAAAAAATTGATGCAATTATAAAGCCATTTAAACTTGATGATGTTCGTGAAGCACTGGCAGAAGTCGGGATCACTGGTATGACGGTCACGGAAGTGAAAGGGTTTGGTCGTCAAAAAGGGCACACCGAGCTGTATCGTGGTGCAGAGTATATGGTGGACTTTTTACCGAAAGTTAAAATTGAAATTGTTGTCCCTGACGATATCGTGGAAAACTGCGTTGAAACTATCATGCAAACAGCGCAAACCGGTAAAATCGGTGATGGTAAAATCTTCGTTTATGATGTTGCTCGTGTGATCCGTATTCGTACGGGAGAGCAGGACGAGGAAGCGATTTAACCTTTTACCCTTTGCTAAAAGGTTAAAAGGCGGTAACGGTAAAACACACAGGAATGGGATTAGAACAGTGTGTTTTTATGCGAGCCCGTTACCGCTAAGCTGTGAAAAAACTTCAAACACCTAGCCATTAGAACAGTTTTTTATGGCTGATACGTTTCAGGAAATGCTCTTCTTATTCGAAGAGCATTTTTTTATCTATTAATTTAGGGTTAGCACTTTATGAGGGCCAAAGCATTCATAATGAATCGCATCTGCATTAACGCCCATTGAAATTAATTGCTGGCCAATGTGCTGCATAAAGCCAACTGGGCCACAGAAATAGAATTGCATATTCGGTTGGTCAATCCATTCACGTACTTTCTGTAAATCCATTAACCCTTCATATTGATAATCAAAGCCGAGGCGGTCATTGTCACGGGGCTGATTAAACCAAATTGCACTATGGCCTGCTTTTTGTTTTGCCATCAGTTGCTCAATTTCGTGGTTAAACGCATGAACTGCACCATTTTCCGCCGCATGTAACCAGTTGATGGTTGCTTCATGGCCTTGCTGTGTCAGGTGATTTAACATGCTCAACATTGGCGTTAGGCCAACACCTGCTGAAATTAGTGTGACAGGGGTTTGATTATCAACATCAATAAAGAAATCGCCACATGGTGGTGCTAAATGAACGCTATCACCCTCATTGATATGTTGATGTAAGAAATTAGACACCGCGCCTTGGTCTTCGCGTTTTACTGCGATGCGGTAACTTTGTCCATTAGGGGCAGTTGTCAGAGAGTATTGTCGGATCTCTTGGTTTTCAAATCCATCATGGTTAATATAAATCGTGATGTATTGACCTGGGCGATAGCCTGCGACAGGTTTTCCATCAACAGGAACGAACTCAAAGCTGGTGATAACATCGCTTTGTGGCTGTTTTTGCTTCAGTTTAAATTCTCGTAAACCTTCCCAACCGCCATTTTTGTCTGCATTTTCTTGGTAGATTGAGGCTTCACGGCCAATAAAAATATCCGCTAATACACCGTAGGCTTTCCCCCATGCATCAAGCACTTCTTGGCCGGGATGGAGTAGCTCATCAATGGCGGCCAGTAAGTTTTCACCGACGATCGGGTAATGTTCAGGTTTGATATTTAGACTGACGTGCTTTTGGGCTATTTTTTCAACGGCGGAAATTAAAGCCTCTGGGGTCTCAATATGAACCGCATAGGCACAAATCGCGTTAAATAACGCTTCACGTTGTGCACCATTAGCTTGGTGGGTCATGTTGAAAATATCTTTTAACTCAGGATGTTGGTTAAACATTCTGTCGTAGAAATGCGCAGTAAGTTTAGGCCCAGTGGCTGCGATAGCAGGAATGGTTGATTTAACAATGGCGATAGTTTGGCTGTCTAACATACAGGTGCTCCTGAATTATTTTCATGTTCTCAGTCAGGAAGGGTTCCGGCATTTTTTCTAAGCTACCAAAAAACATAACACTGTGTTTTCATCGATATAGCTGAATTTTGCCCCGAAAACCTATACTTTTTTTGAGAGACATAAAGTTTATTTATAAACATGTATTTTAAATACAACTTATAATATTTAAGGGTATCTGTAAAGACGCAAACAAACAAAATAGGGCAAAAATAGACACATAATGAGAAGGGACTCGCAATACCAGATATTCATACGTCAAAATTTGAAATTTGGGCTATTTTATAATGAGGCAAAGAGTGCTAAATGACGTGAAAAAAATTAATGCAATCGTTTGCGTATATTTTTTCTTTAGGGCTATCTCAAGAACGAAAAAGAGTTTACACTGTGTGCTATTGCGATGAATTGATTGTCAACCTATTGAATTGCTGAGGCAGGAGAAGCGAATGTTAAAGCGTGAAATGAATATTGCAGACTATGATCCAAAATTATGGGAAGCAATGGAGCAAGAAGTACAACGTCAAGAAGAACACATTGAATTAATTGCTTCTGAAAACTATACAAGTCCACGAGTCATGCAGGCTCAAGGTTCTCAGCTAACCAATAAATATGCAGAAGGGTATCCGGGCAAACGCTATTACGGCGGTTGTGAGTACGTTGATGTGGTTGAGCAATTAGCGATTGACCGCGCAAAAGAATTATTTGGTGCAGACTACGCAAACGTGCAACCACACTCTGGTTCACAAGCGAATGCGGCAGTTTACATGGCACTGTTACAACCAGGTGATACTGTGCTGGGTATGAACCTTGCGCACGGTGGCCACTTAACTCACGGTTCCCCAGTTAACTTCTCTGGTAAACTGTACAACATCGTCCCTTACGGTATCGATGAAAGCGGTAAAATTGACTACGACGATATCAAAGCGCAAGCTGAAAAACATAAACCTAAAATGATTATCGGTGGTTTCTCTGCGTACTCTGGCGTGGTTGATTGGGCTAAAATGCGTGAAATCGCAGACTCTATTGGTGCTTACTTATTCGTTGATATGGCACACGTTGCGGGTCTGATTGCAGCAGGTGTTTATCCAAACCCAGTTCCACACGCTCACGTTGTGACAACCACAACCCACAAAACGTTAGCGGGTCCACGCGGTGGTTTGATCCTCGCGAAAGGCGGTGACGAAGAGCTGTACAAAAAAATCAACTCAGCGGTATTCCCAGGCTCCCAAGGCGGTCCTTTAATGCACGTGATTGCAGGTAAAGCAGTTGCATTGAAAGAAGCTATGGAACCCGAGTTTAAAGTTTACCAACAACAAGTTGCGAAAAATGCGAAAGCAATGGTCGAAGTTTTCCAACAACGCGGCTATAAAGTTGTCTCTGGTGGAACTGAGAACCACTTATTCTTAGTTGATTTAGTTGACAAAGATATCACGGGTAAAGATGCTGATGCCGCTTTAGGTCGTGCAAATATTACCGTAAACAAAAACAGCGTACCAAACGATCCGAAGAGCCCATTTGTGACTTCAGGTGTACGTATCGGTTCCCCAGCAATTACACGTCGTGGCTTTAAAGAAGCAGAAGCGCGCGAGCTAGCTGGCTGGATGTGTGATATTCTAGACAACCTCAATGACGAAGCGACCATTGAGAGCGTGAAACAAAAAGTATTAGCAATCTGCAAAAAATACCCAGTTTACGCATAATATAACAACTTTTAGTTACCTAAACCCGCTTCTACTGTTAAGTATGAGCGGGTTTTTTGCATTGAAAAAATGGAGGGATGATGGTCATTCCATCAACGCGCTGGCTAGCAATTGATTATTTTACCTACTTTTTTGCATACAGTATTTTCTTGCCATTTTGGTCTGTTTGGCTACAAGGTGAGGGAATTGATGCTGAAATGATTGGTGTTTTGCTGGGAGTTGGTCTTGCGGCTCGTTTTCTTGGGGCGATGTTTATCACGCCATTAGTTAAAGAACCGTCAAAATTAATTACTGCATTGCGGTTGCTGGCAGCATCTTCTTTAATATTCTCCATTGGTTTTGCTTTCGGCTCACATTGGGCATGGCTGCTTTTTGTGATGATTGGCTTTAACTTATTTTTCGCGCCTATGGTTCCCTTAGGAGATTCACTGGCAGGAACATGGCAAAAGCAATTTACGTTTGATTACGGCAAAATCCGTGTTTGGGGCTCGATAGCGTTTATTATTGGTTCTTCATTAATGGGCTATTTGGCAGGTGTCTGGGGTCATAAATCAATCATGGTTGCTTTGATTATCAGTTGCTTAGCCTTATTATTGGGAGCAATGCTAAGGCCTGCAATTCTGCCATCGGGAGCCACAAAAGCGGACAATGGTAATAAAGTTACCTTTAAACAACTGATTGCCGATAAAAATGTGGTCAGGTTTCTGATTTGTGTGACTTTATTGCAAGGTGCTCACGCAGCTTATTATGGTTTTGCCTCTCTATTCTGGAAAGAAGCAGGTTATTCAGATTTAGTGATTGGTAACTTATGGTCGTTGGGTGTTGTCGCAGAAGTTATCGTTTTTATGCTGAGCCACCGTTTATTTAGGCGCTGGAGTGCGCGTAACTTGTTATTGCTATCTGCTTTCTGCGGAATAATTCGTTGGGGAATGATGGGGGCATTTACCGCATTACCTATGCTGATTATCGTGCAGATTTTACACAGCGGAACGTTCACTGTTTGTCACCTTGCGGCAATGCGTTTTATCAGTGCACGTAAAGAAAATGAAATTATCCCATTGCAGGGCGTCTATTCAGCATTGGCGACGGGTGGCGGTTTAGCCGTATTAACGATTATTGTCGGTTATATTTATGAGCGAGTGCCAGCTCATCATGGAGTGGTATTTTATTTGATGGCCTTACTGGCTGTACCTGCGTTATTTATTCGCCCTAAAGTCACCGCACAATCATAGCCTTTCTATCGCTGGGCTATAAATGCGATGAAGCATCAGCATTTATAGCTTGGCTTGATACGCAATTTGTTGCCCAGTATCATCAATATAAACCACTGTAATATTCTCTCCATTAATCACTTTTTTCCCCGAGGGGATTGTCTGCGTCGAAAATGGTGCAATCATTAAACTTTTAGCAATCGAATCATTGGCGTTATTTGCAGTGTAAATATTGGCAATACTAAGAAAATAAGGCGTCGGGTTATTCACGGTTAATAACCCGTCATTGGCATAAAACTTAGCGCTATCCAATAATGTATCTGGAAGGGGTAACAGCGAAATAGGGCGGTAGAACACTTTGATCCGGGTTTGAATCGCCAGCTGAAGTGTATTCATACCCTGAGTATTTTTAGGTTTGGGCGCAATATCCAACACATTTAAATAATAAACAGACTCTCTATCCATGGGTAAATTATTGCCAAGAAAACGAATGCGCAGCTGAACGCCATCATTTGCGGCTATTTTGTTAATAGGTGGCGTGACAATAAATGGTGCATTGGTTGTTTCGGGTGTCGAATTAATATTCCCTTCATCTATCCAACTTTGGGTCAACGTCGGTTGTTCACTGTAATTAGTGATCTGAATGCTAACCATTTTTCTATCGCTGGGAAAGATAACCCGAGTTCCCTGCAAAACGAGACTCGCTGGTGTTTGTAAACTTATCAGCAATAAGATAATTCCCCCTAAGTATTTCATCATTCGCTTCCTTTTTTAGTTGTAAGACATTACAACGGTTGCCGTACCAGATACCGCTCCTTGAGTAACAATATTGGGGTTATAAGGGTAATAATAAGCCCCTAAATTGATGGAAAAGGACGGTGAAATGGGGTTGCCTTTTAGGGCAGTAAAAATACTTGTGGCGGTATTTTGTGCTGTTACACTGTCTGAAAGGAACAAAGGGGTGGTGAGGTTATCCGTTTTGACGAGCCGAAAACCAACACCTTTAGCACCTTGGGAGAGGGTGTTGTTTATTGTGGCTTTATCATTTGACAGTAAGCTACCGCTGGATAAAAACATAGACACATCGCGAGAAGCGGTGCTACCCGCGAGGAAATCTTTGCAGGTGAAATTCAGCGTAAAGGGGGTGTAGCCTGCTCGAGTCGCATTTTTGACAGTATTGATACTGACAGGCGGAAGTGAAACGACAAGGCCTTGGTTAGTAAAGTTGCATGTCGTCAATATAGGGTTATAGGTTAACTGCATCGGTTGGTAAAACATATCCTCAGCATGTGTTGGCCAGTTTAGGGTTAAGAGAAACGTGACCAAGTCTGAGACAAGGCGCAGTAGCCAAGGGATAAGACCTAATGCCGTTACATCCGTTGCCATCATCACTGGGCTGATTAACACACTGTTACCTGCAACTTCTTTATAATTATTTGCCGGTGGGCTGCTGAGTAATTTAAATTGAATCGTAAAATTTGTGTCTAAATTAGAGGCGGGGTAGGTACCCGGGGGAATATTATTCACACTTGATTGGCTAATACCGCTGACTGAGATGGAAACCACTTGTTTCCCACCATTAAAGCCAATCGCGACTGTAGATTGGCGAAATGGGCTATCAATGCCTACTGAATTGGACAAAAGTAGCCCTGGTGGTTCGCAGGTATATTGGCCTGTGAATCCTGTTCGAGTTGACTTGGTGACAGTGGTTGATGTACTTGTGAGTTCCGTGGATATGTCAAAACTGAGTGGCGGCACATTTTTTTCTCCCAAATTACTGCAACTGGCAGCAACATCATAGCTTGCGAGTAATAATGCGGGTAAGAGGAGTGCCAATAGCGTTTTTTTCATCATAGCGTCCTTTATCGACAAAAGTTACGGTTTCTATCCATCGTATTAACGGGGTCCTTAATCACGCACTCTGATTTTTCCTTAGGGTTGAGCTTGATATACAAGATTGAAGGCCACTGATCGCTCTTGATGTAAATCACCCCAGATTGCCCTACATAACCAATATTTTGTTGTTGTGCATTATTCACTTCAGTCCCAAATGGTAGAGACTCCCCATTAGCCAGTGACGCTCTGAATATGTAAGTTTGACGCGTGTCTGTTTCGAGTTTGATAAAATTCACGGCACCTTGATACGGGCTCACATTGGCCATATTGCCGAGGACTTCCGCACCTGATGTTTTGTCGGTATCAGAAAGGGTATAGGTATTTGTTCGATAAGGTGTTGAATTCGCAACCAACACAACGCCTTGCTGATTGGTGAGGGTGGTTTTATCTGAATTAACCATCATGTTATTGGCCAACGGCGCTTCGATAATGGTGTAGGTTTGGCCTGTTTCTCCTGAAAATACGATATGTTCAGGAATGGCGACCACCGTTCCCCTTGCCCCTAAACCCGCTTGGCGGTAGTTATTGGCTTCGGTATATGAACCTGACAGGGTCGTCGATGGCAGTTGATAACTGGCATTTGCACCCACTAAATTATTTCCACCACTTTGGTTGGTTGCCGTCACGGTATAATTGACTTGATCATTTTTACCGGCAATGCCGCTAACGCTCAACGCTGTTTGTTGGTAATGTGAATCGGTAAAGTAACTGCCTAGATTAATATTGGCGCGTTTCTCAAACAAAGAGAATGGCACGCTGACATTCGCATACACCCGTGTTTCTTCTTTATTATCATAATTACGAATACGCGAAACCGACACGCTGTAGGACACATCATTGTAGTTATTGGCATAGCCCGCTTGGTATTCACGGCTGCTGCCATGGGTATTCCAATAATCGCGATGGGTACCAGAAACAAAGACAGACCCATAGCCATCCGCGAGTTGTTGATTTAAATTCAACGTAAAGGTATTTTTTGCGCGAGACCCCCGTAGGGCATCAAAATTGGTTAATGATAGGTCTGAAGGTGCATCATTTCCCAGTTGTTGAGAGAGGTCATCTTGATAAGATTTCCACGCGCGATAGTTATCTTGGGCGTAGATAGAATCCATAAAGCTATAATAACCGCTCGTTGAGTAACGGTAAGACGCCAACGTTAAATTAGTTGAGGTTGAATTAATGTATTTGCTGTAAGTCAGCCGGTAACTTTGTCCACTCTGAGAGCCAGCGTCTAGTTTTGCATTCGCGTGTGTCACATCGGCAGAAATGGCACCAAAACTAAAGTTCCAACCACTTCCCACAACACCGGAATAGTATTTCTCACTGAATAACATGCCAGCATAGAGAGTGACGAGGTTATTCAGGCCGTAGTGTATCTCACCTTGTGTAAAATTAGGCTGGTAGTGCGTGCTTTCAATTTTTGTTTTCCCAGCAAGAAGGTTGTAGGTATAAATACCTTCTTTAAGCATATCAGGAACCGCAGAATAGGGGACGGTGAAGGTTTCTTTGCGGCCATCAGCCTCTTGCACGACAACAAATAAGTCACCCCCACCTGCACTGGGTTGAAGGTCGTTAAAGGAGAACTCACCCGGTGGGACGTTTTCTTGGTAAACCAAGTTATTATTTTGATACACGCTAACCAATGCGTTGGTCTGAGCAACACCGCGAATGATAGGAACAAAATTTTGGCTCGAATTGGGGTACATTCCCATTTCGGTCGCCAGTGCAATTCCGCGAATACGTAGGCTGTTAAACAGTGCCGCAGGGGTGTAAAAATCACCGACTTTAACCCCCGATTTTATTTGGCTAATAGGCCGATAGGCATAACGCGTATTATTTTTCCATTTTGACGTACCATGGGAACTATTGCGATAACTTGATTCGTCCCTAAATTGCCATGCCCCTAAATTAACACCGGAATTGAGTGTTGCATAAAAATTATCACTACTGGTTTTGGTGTTTTTCTTTTCTTTGTAACTGTAATAGTTTGTATTATAAGAAAATATAATCGCGGGTTCGCCGTAATTCCATAAACTCGGGTCGACATAGTTGGCTTCGGATTGTTTTAATGCCACTTGGGGCACAGTCATGTCGAGGCGTAATTCATTGATATTGAATTTGTAATGAACATTTGGCACTAAAGAATCAATAGGAATAACGTTTTGCTGTTGAATTTTTTCAATCACACTCGGTGATAAGTTTAAATTTAATTTTTCAACATCGTCAGAAGAAAGGCTGATGAGCTTACCGTCATTATCAACCTCAATTTCAAATTGGCCTTTCCAGTTATTATTTACATAAAGGTCCGCTAACTGTTTACCCGAAGGAATTTTACTGTCTGTATAAAATCGTGAAATATCGCCCTGTGCGGATTTACCGACCAATAGGGATGTCTCAAATTCATCCGCTATCGCGTTTTTGAGACAACTTTGCAGGCCTAATAGAATTAGGAAATAGAGATAGTTTTCTTTTTTCACGATGATATCTTCTTTTAAAGTTTAATATTGTGAGATTTGAAAACGCCATAATCATCGACATAAACTAAAACAAGGTCGCGGTTTTTTAATGTATGTTTTAATGGAAACTCAAGGGAGGACATTGGCGGTATCATTCCCGAATTAATCAGTGAGTTTTTTTTATCGTTTGCTATTGTCAGTGCGGCAACCGTAAAGTGATATTGCGAGTTATTTTTTATTAATAGGGTGTTATTGTTTAATTGGTAATTAATTTTATTAATAACCTCATCAGGTGATTCGGTTAATCCTATAGGACGATAAAAAACTTTTATTCGAGACCGTGTGGCTAACTGAATTGTATTTTTACCTTTAGCGGTATTGGGTGTTTTAGGAATATCTAATACATTTAAATAGAATGCACTTTCAATATGGCTTGGTAACGCCTTATCTATTTTTTTAATTTTAAGTTGTTGCCCTTGTAAACCTTCAATTTTAACAATAGGGGGCGATAGATAAAAAGGGGAATCTGAATTTTCGGGGGTTGAGTCTTCATCGCCACTATCAATCCATGACTGAACAAGAGAAACTGTTTGACTATTATTGGTTAATTGCACTGCAATGCTATCTGCACTTTCGGGGTAAATAACTCGAGTTCCTGTGATGATAACATTCGCAAATATCAATTGTGGAAATAATAATAAGATAATTGTCATTAATATATTTTGCATAAACACCCCAAAAAACCAGACCCATTTGAGTCTGGTTTCAATTTATTTTTATAAATAAGATACTGTATAAATGACGTTAGATTGCAATGCACCAACTTGGGCTGCGGTTGCATTCGTTTTATAATAACTCGCAATCAGGTTTAATGTTGCACCTGCCGCACTGGTAGTGTTTGCTGCGGTAAGGGTAGTATCAAATGTTGCATTTAAAGGGATAGCAACGGTTGGCGATGTGGTTTGTGACAAACTAAAACCCACATTGCGTGCAACTGTTGGGTCATTTTCATTCACTGTGGTATTCACCAGATATAGGCCCGAAGGCGATATATTACTGGATGAAAAGTGCAGTTTTAATGTACCAGTAGGTGTACCCACGCCAACTTGAGCACAATTTGAAAACGTTAATGCAAATGTTTTTTGGTTTTTGGTTATTACTGTATTTGCCGTTGTTCCTGCATCAGTTGCAATAATTGGATCTAAGGCAATAGACATATCAGCACTATTACCACCATTAATGGTACAAGTGGTATCACTGATAGCACCGGAGATTGAAATAATACCCCCAGGACTATTTGTCGCCGCGAGTGCTGAACCTGATATAACAGATAAAGAAACTAAAGACAGAGGCAGTATATATCTAGACATAGTTAACCCCATTAAGGTCAAGTAGAATAAAGTTATATAACTTTGAATGGCAGCCTGTTAATAATTAGCTACCTTATTTCATGCTAGATATGGTTCTTATATTTTTCAAATATAAATTCAAAAAAATATAAAATGAGATTGTCGTCTTTTGTATGTTGATGAAAATAATTAAAATGCATTTTTATTTTTAAATAAAAAAATACACATAATAAGTGTATTTTGAGTATTAAGATATTAATGTGAATATTTCTGATGTTCTTGTCATTGGCGTGATTATTTTTTAGGGGGTTAAGAGCTAAGTTTAAAGTGAATTTGCGAAATTTTTACAAATTGTAATTGTATTACTTTGAAATTAATAATTCTGATTGTTTTTATTTTAATTAAGCTATGAAAATTATAAATGTAAAAAGTGGTATCTAGAATTATATCTAGATACCACTTTAGAAGAGTTGTAAATTATAAACTAGGTAAAAATGTGGTGAAGAATGGCATGAATGTAACTAATAATAAAACTACAATTAAGGCAAAAAAGAGTGGCATAACTTCACGAATAAAGTCGGCAATGCGGACGCCTGTAATTGAAGTCGCAACAAACATGACTGTCCCCATTGGTGGCGTTAAACAACCAATGGCTAGGTTGAGTATCATGACGATACCAAAGTGTATAGGGTCAATTCCCAATAGTTTAACGGTAGGCATTAATAATGGGACAAGTACGATAATGGCGGCGTTTCCTTCAATAAACATCCCCAAAATTAATAAAACGGCATTGACTATCATTAAAAATACGTAAGGGTTGTCAGAGAAGCTTGTCATCATTCTGGCAACATCTTGTGCTACTTGCTCATTAGTTAACACCCACGCGAGTGCAGAGCAAGTCATGATAATTAACATAATGCTTGCGGTTGAGCGGGCAGTTTCTAAGAATGAAGCAGCAATATCTTTTAATTTCATTTCACGATAAAAGAACGTGCCAATAATGATGACGTATAATACTGCGATAGCACCTGCTTCAGTTGGGGTGAAAATACCAAATCGAATACCACCGATAATGACTAATACTAGTAAAAAGGCAGAGATTGCCCCTTTACCTGTTTGGTAAACTTCAGCAAAAGTTGGTGCTCTATCACGAGCAGGTTTATAACCCCGTTTTTTGGCAATAAGATAAATTGCAACCATTAATGCGACACAACACATTAAGCCAGGAATAATGGCAGCCATAAACATTTTGCCAATAGAAACATCGGCAACAAAACCATAAATAATCAGGGCAATACCTGGGGGAATAATTGGAGTAATAAGTGAACCCGCTGCAGTTACGGCAGCTGAAAAGCTTTTTCCATAGCCTAATTTGGTCATTTCTGGTACTAACATTTTAGACAGCATAGCGCAGTCAGCAAGGTTAGATGCAGAAAGCCCTCCCATCATTGTACTGAGTAAAACGTTTGATTGTGCCAAACCGCCAGGATAGTGACCAGATAATGTGCCAGTAAACTTCAACATTCGGCTTGTTATTCCAGTGTAATTTAGCAAGTTACCTAGCAAAATAAAAAATGGGATTGCGAGTAAGGTAACGTTTTCACCGGCACCAATAATACGCTGTACAGCGATGAGTGGCGAAATATCTCCAGCGGAAAAGAAGTATGTTAACAACGCGATTAATACGCTTAAGAAAATTGGAACATTAATTAGAAAACAAAAAATTAAGACAATACAGGCGATAACTACTGACATGGTTTATCCCCTTTAATCAGTTTGCTCATATCTTCCAATAAATGCTGAATGGAAAATAACACCATAATGGATGCACCAATAGGAACGGATAGGTCGATGTAATAATAAGAAACGCCGATTATAGGGGTGATCTTATCTTCGGCAATTAGAGAGAGTTCATAGCCAAGATAGCCAAAAATAGATAACGCAACGATAGCCATAATATGCGTTATTACAGCGATAGATAATTGTATTTTTTCAGGAAAAAGAGATGTAATTGCATCAATGCTAACATGCATCCTTTTTCCAGCGGCAGAAGCAGCACCGATCATGACTAACCATATGTAGCAAATGATGAGAACCTCTTCACTCCACATTAGCGGGTCATTAAGCAGCCAGCGCATGAATACAGCAAGAATGGTGATAATGACAATCGCAGCAACAGCTAACGATGAAACAATATCACTTAATTTCCCTAGAAATTTAAACATAAAAGATCCTTGCGAAAGTCATAAATAACCATTTATTAATAGAAAAATATTGGCGGTAAAACCGCCAATATAGATGGTTAGTTATTAATAATATCTTGTGTTTGTTGATATAAATTCGCAGACCATTCAGGGAATTCGTTATAGAATGATTTTGATTTTTCTTTGAAAAGAGCACGGTCAACTTCAACAACAGTGACTCCTTCACTTTTCATTTTCTCAATAATTTCTTTTTCTTCTTTCAAGACTAATTCGGTGAGGTATTCACCTGCTTCATTCCCTGATTCAACCAAGGCGAGTTGGATATTTTCAGGTAATTTATTATATGTTTTGCTTCCCATAACTAAGTTGGTGACGTTTTCAACGTGGCCAGTTAAAATTAAATATTTCGCTGCTTCATGATGCTTTTGACCGTATAACACGGGAATTGGATTCTCTGCGCCATCAATAATTTTAAGGTTAAGTGCAGTATAAACTTCAGCTAATGGCAGTGGCGTCGGTGTAGCTCCCATTGCTTCTAAGCCTTTGATTTGGATTTTGTTGTTTGGTACGCGAATTTTTAGGCCTTTTAGATCATCTGGAGTTTGCACCATTTTATTCGCTAAAATATGGCGAGACCCATACAGCCAATCTTTAGAAACAACATGCAATCCTTTTTTGTCTAGCTGTTGTTCCAGAGAGTTATACCAAGGAGAGGCATTTAATTTAAAAATATCTTTATATGACAGACCGAGATATGGGCCGAACATGATGCCGTAGTCAGGAACATAATCTGAAAAGAAAGCACCATCGGCGAGAGTGATGAGTGGGCTACCTAATTTCATCTGTTCAATGACATCTTTTTTCGAACCTAGTTGTGAGCTTGGGTAAGGAATAAGCTCTCCTTCACCATTGGTTTTTTCATTGAATTTTTTTGCCCATTCATGAATGGCGAGGTCAAAAGGTTCTCCAGGGTTATTTTCGTAAGCGACTTTTAGCTTATACTTCGCTTCCGCAAAAGCGGTTCCTGCCATACTGCCCATTAAAAACACGGCACTGAGTGTTAAGCCTAGAATATTCTTCCCGTTTAATGTGCTCAGTTTCATAAATTTATCTCCTGTAGGGGGATTTATTGTTTTAAATAGTTATTGTTTATTTGGTGTATCGTTCTTCAAGTATTGCTTGAGTGCCACTGCGTAAAATTTGAGTAACCTTTAAGGCGATATTCTCAGTTAATGAATCAATTTGATTGAGATCTATTTCCCATAAATCTGACATGGCAAGCACATTGTAAGTGAGCTGTGTGATGTCGGTATCGTAGAGTTTGTCCCAAACTTTAAATCGTTCCAGTAAATATTCATCATCCTTCAATGGAATAGACAGATGGTTGAATTTTCCACGATAAAAAACAATTAAAGCTGCAAGTGAAAATGAAATGCAATAGGGGATAGCATTACGTTGTTGAGAATATGAGATTAACTGGGGTAATAATCGTGTTTTAAATTTAGTGAGTGAATTAAGGGAAATAGAAAGTAACTCATGCTCAATGTAGGGATTATTAAAACGGTCAATAACATCTGTGGCAAACTGATTTAACTCAGAGGGTTGTTGGGATAAAACAGGGATCACTTCATGAGTGACAAGCTCATTAACATAGGCCAAAAAGATTGGGTTGGAGGTCACCTCTCTGACGGTTTTTATGCCAGCTAAGTAAGCAACAGGTACCATTGAGGTGTGAGCACCATTAAGAATAGCAACCTTACGTTCTTTATAGGGTTTAATGTCATCAACAATTTTGATATTTAGTGGAAGAGAATTCAGCTTCAATTTTTCCTCTAAGATCTTTGGACCTTGTATGACGAATAGATAAAAATATTCAGCAGTAACGAGGAAATCGTCTTTATAGCCTAATTCGCTTTCTAGTTTTTCAATTTCGTTTTTTGGGTAGCCTGTGACTATTCTATCCACTAATGTGGAGCAAAAGGTATTGTGCTCATTTAGCCAAGTAACAAATTGACTTGGTAGCTCCCAATCTTGTGCATGTTGAAGAACAAATTCTTTAAGTTTTTCACCGTTATAATCAATTAGTTCGCAAGGTATAATAAATAAGCCTTTATTTGTATCCCCTTTAAAATATTGGTAACGATGGAACAAAAATTGGGTCAATTTACCAGGGAAGCTCTTTGCTGGTTTTTCATCAAAACAGACATCATGGTGATATACAATGCCAGCTTCAGTGGTGTTAGAAAATATCCATTGCAGCTCAGGATTTTCTGCACACTTTATAAATTCATCATATTCAGAATAAATTAGTATTTCTCTATTAACTGAATTTATAATTCTAATATCAGCAACTTGTTGCTGTTGTTCATTAAGCCCCCTGGTGATGGCTGTGTATAGGCCATCTTGCTTATTGATTGATGGGTGTGCAGAGTCAATAGGCCTTACAAGTGTAATGCCGCTATTGAAATCCGTTTTTTCATTCAGTTGGTCAACCATCCAATCAATAAATGCACGTAAAAAATTACCTTCCCCAAATTGAAGAATTTTTTCAGGGTATTGCTTTGTCACCATTGACTTTCGGTTCAGGTAATAATCCATAGCCATTCCTCTAGTTATTATGTGTATTTATGTTCTGGTGTGGACTCAGACTAGAAGTATTTAGGGGAAGGCACTATTAATTGCATCAATTTTGTGGATTAAATGGCTTTTTCATGCTTTTAATCTGTTTTTTATGAGTAAAAAACAGATTGAAATTTAATGTTGAATATATTTTTTATATTTAAATTGTTGATATTTATTAAAATAGTGGATTTTCTGCTTTTCTTTTAAAATATTATTTATTGTTTATTTGGTTTTTTTTAAGAAAAATCCAGAAAAAATAAAATAATGAAAATAAGCGTAAATGAGAAAAATCAATTGGTTCCTTATGGTGTATAACAAATTGTTGATGGCTCGATTTACTCGTAAGTTTGTTGAATAGAGTTGATCATCGTTCGTTTAGCGGTATCTAAATGGTGGCGAAGTTCATTCATTGCTACAAGGTCATTACGGCTAATTAGCGCACTGAGAATGGTCATATGCTCTTCAATTGCAAGCACATTCCGTTCTTTTAGGTCTGATTCATCCCACTGATATTGGAAGTGAAAAATAACAGTAATGATTTCAAGTGACTGATTAAAGAAAGGGTTATTAGCACCAGATAAAATTAAACTGTGTAATTCGTAGTCGAGTTGAGAGAAGTCTCGGTAGTTTATTGTGACTGTTTCCCTCAGTGCGCGATGCTTTAAAAGTAACTCTTTCGCTAAAATCCAGCGATGGTCATCCGCGGGTAAGTTTAAAAAATGTGTTAATGCATTGGTTTCAAGTAACTCTCTAAATTCAAATAATTTCTCTGCATACTCGCGGGAAAATTTCATCATGTGCCAGTTGCCGCGATGGGTGTTTTGAATCAGACCATAACGTGAAAACTCAACTAAAAACTCACGTACAACACTAGAATTCACATGGCTTTTTTTAGCTAATTGGAGTTCAGTAAAAGTGTCACCTGGCATCAATTCTTTGTCTTTTATCATTTGATAAAAGGCTTTTTCGAATAAAACGATTTGTTGATCGGGGAGGCTAGACTCAACGGGGAAGAAATCATTTTTGTTAGGATATCGGGAAACATGATATTCACTTCCTTGTTTTTCAATGATTTTCTTTTCTAATAAATATTCAATCGTATGCCTTACCGTCGTACGACTGATATTAAACATCTCTGCTAGGGATGATTGAGAAGGAAATGGCGAAGATAGTAGATTTTTATGAATAGCATCTAGGAATTCATTAATTGAACTGTAACGTAAGTTTTTACTTCTTACCATCTCCAGAATCCTTTTGTGATTTTTATGTTTAAAAAACCGATTTAAAACCGATTTGAAAACATTTAATCACAAAAATTAGTTGTTTAATACCTAATTGATGTTTTTTAAATTAAAAAAGACAGGTTAATTGATGGAGGGTGATATGAAGCAATTGATTTGTCAGGAACCAAAAAAATTAGTTTACCAGCAAGTGGAAGAACCTGTTGTTAAGGCAGGGCGAGTCAAAATAAAGATACATGCAGTAGGCATTTGTGGAACAGATATTCATGCGTGGGGGGGGAATCAGCCCTTTTTTCAGTATCCTCGTGTCTTAGGGCATGAAATTTCGGGGACTATTTGTGCCGTTGCTGATGATATAAAACAATGGAAAGTGGGGCAGCGTGTTGCTGTAATGCCTTATGTGGCATGCTATGAATGTGGTGCATGTAAAAGCGGGAAAACCAATTGTTGTGAAAAAATTTCAGTGATTGGTGTGCACGAAGATGGTGGATTTTGTGAATATCTGAATGTTCCTGAAAAAAATATATTAGCCATTGAAGACAGCGTGTCTGATATTGATGGAGCATTAATTGAACCTTTCGCTATTAGTGCCCACGCGGTGAGACGAGCACAAATTAAACCGCATGATGCCATTCTTGTCGTCGGTGCGGGGCCTATTGGTCTTGGCGTTGCAGCAATTGCAAAAGCTGATGGAGCAAATGTTCTTGTTGCTGATACTAGCTTGGCAAGACGACAACATGTTGAAAAAGTGCTGGGTATAAAAACTTGTGATCCTGCTTCTGAGGACTATCTGTCCGTCATTGAAGCCTATTTTGGCGGGATGTTAGCCGAAAAAGTGATTGATGCCACGGGTAACCCGCATGCGATGAATAATACCGTTAATTTAATTCGTCATGGTGGAAAAATTATTTTTGTAGGGTTATTCAAAGGCAACCTTTCATTCTCTGATCCTGATTTTCATAAAAAAGAAACCACAATGATGGGCAGCCGTAATGCGACCCCTGAAGATTTTAATAAAGTTGCTAGGTTGATGGCTGAAGGTAAAATATCAAGTGAACTGATGCTTACTCACCAATTTGATTTTGATTCGATAGGTGAGCGTTATGAGCAAGATGTCATCAATAATCGTGACTTAATCAAAGGCGTTATTTTATTTTAAAATGACCATAAAAAAGCCCACATCTGTGGGCTTCTATCAATATTCTGATTAACGTTTTAACGCTTCAGATAATTCATCTTTCATGACAGACAATATATCACGAACGACGCGCGGGCTGCCCGCAACTAAGTTGCCAGAAGCTAAGTAGTTATGACCACCGATAAAATCGGTCATGATCCCGCCTGCTTCACGCATAATGAGTTCGCCACCTAAGAAATCCCATGGTTTTAAACCGATTTCAAAGTAAGCATCGACACGGCCAGCCGCCACATAGCATAAGTCTAATGCCGCAGAACCTGTACGACGGAAATCAGCGCATTTATCAAACATCGCTGTCATGATGTTCATAAATACAGGGGCATGTTGTTTTTGTTTGAATGGGAAGCCCGTTGCAACGATAGCACCGTCAAGGTCACGTTTCTCATCGATACGGACACGATAGCCGTTCAACTGTGCGCCTTGTCCACGAACCGCGCTGAATAACTCATTACGCATTGGGTCGTAAACCACAGCAACTTCAGTACGGCCTTTAACGCGTACAGCGATAGAAACAGAGAAGTGAGGGAGACGTTTTGTGAAGTTGGTAGTGCCATCCAGTGGATCGATTACCCATTGAATATCATCATCTTTACCTAATAATTCACCACTTTCTTCAGTGATGATTGTGTGGTCTGGGTAAGATTTACGAATGATTTCAATAATTAATTGCTCAGATTCTTGGTCAACATTGGTAACGAAATCGTTCGTCCCTTTCTGAGTGACTTTAATATTGCTAGGCATTTCATAGTTTTTAGCTATGTGATTACCGGCCTTACGTGCGGCACGTATGGCGATGTTAAGCATCGGATGCATGGGCTTTTTCCACTGGGATGTTAAAGAACAAAAAAACTTGAGAGCCGAAGTATATAGATGTTCGTCACAATAAGCAATTTTGTGTTAAGCTATGCCGATAATTTTTTCATTAAACGTATAAAACATGTTAGAAAATATTCGTATCGTTCTTGTTGAAACCTCACACACTGGCAATATGGGCTCTACGGCTCGTGCAATGAAAACCATGGGGCTTTCAAACCTATACCTCGTTAATCCGCTTGTCGAACCCGATTCGCATTCAATTGCGCTTTCTGCTGGGGCGAGTGATGTCATTGGTAACGCGACCATTGTAAAAACCTTAGATGAAGCCCTTGAAGGGTGCAAATTGGTGATTGGAACCAGCGCACGTTCACGGACATTGTCTTGGCCGATGGTTGAGCCACGGGAATGCGGTGTAAAATCTGTCGAACAATCAAAAGAATCACCAGTCGCAATCGTTTTTGGCCGTGAACGAGTTGGGTTAACCAACGAAGAACTGCAAAAATGCCAGTATCATTTGTATATCCCAACTAACCCAGAGTACGGTTCTTTAAACCTTGCGATGGCGGTACAATTGGTGAGTTATGAGATCCGTATGGCGTATTTAGCCATGGATGAAAAAAATGCGGTGATCTCAAATGATGATGAGGTAGAATATCCACCCTCTGAAGATGTTGAGCGTTTTTATGTGCACCTTGAGAGCGTATTAAACGAGTCGGGCTTTATTCGCAAAGCACATCCGGGCTTAATTATGAATAAGTTACGCCGTTTATTTACCCGTGCACACATAGAGACACAAGAGCTACACATTTTGCGCGGTATCTTAACGTCGATGGAAAAATGGGCGAAAAAGTGAGGCGAAATCCGTGGTGAAAGTCAGTGAATAATACTTGAGTAAAATAGTCAGGTAAATAGTTGACTAAATTACTCAGGAATGTCACAATTCAGCCATATTTTACCACGGAGTAATATGTTATGAGACTCACTTCCAAAGGACGTTACGCAGTAACTGCGATGCTCGATGTCGCATTACACTCTCAGTCAGGTCCAGTACCTTTAGCTGATATTTCTGAACGTCAGGGAATTTCCCTCTCTTATCTTGAGCAACTTTTCTCTCGTTTACGCAAAAACGAGCTAGTTTCTAGCGTCCGCGGTCCGGGCGGTGGTTATTTGCTTGGTAGAGACGCTGACCAAATTTTTGTTGCTGAAGTAATCGCTGCGGTTGATGAATCTGTTGATGCGACTCGTTGCCAAGGTAATAAAGAAGGTTGCCAAAACGGTGACCGCTGCTTAACGCATGCATTATGGCGTGACTTAAGCGACAGAATCACCAGTTTCCTCAGCAGCATCAGTCTTGATGAGCTCGTGAAAAACCAAGAAGTGATGGTTGTTGCTGACAGACAAGATAATGAACAGCGCAAAACCATGCCAAATGGCATTACGCCTGAATCCATTATCAATGTACGTGCTTAAAATATTATATTAAAAATTGCAGTCGATACCGAGTAGTGAGTGCCTAGACGAAGAGCTAAGTTCCGCCATCGGTATCTTTAGAAAATTAAAGGCAAGTTAACTTGTCCTTTGGAGTATGTGAGCAATGAAATTACCAATCTATCTTGATTATTCAGCAACAACACCGGTTGACCCGCGTGTGGCTGAAAAAATGATGCAATGCTTAACGATGGATGGGAACTTCGGTAACCCAGCGTCCCGTTCTCACCGTTTTGGCTGGCAAGCCGAAGAAGCGGTTGATATTGCACGTAACCAAATCGCTGAATTAGTGGGGGCTGACCCACGTGAAATCGTCTTTACATCAGGTGCAACCGAGTCTGATAACTTAGCCATTAAAGGCGCAGCGAACTTCTATAAGAAGAAAGGCAACCACATTATTACGTGTAAAACGGAACATAAAGCCGTTTTAGACACTTGCCGCCAATTAGAGCGTGAAGGCTTCGAAGTGACCTATTTGTCACCGCAAAGCAATGGCTTAATTGCGATGCAAGACCTGATTGACGCTATCCGCGAAGAGACTATCTTGATTTCTATCATGCATGTGAACAACGAAATCGGTGTGGTTCAGGATATCGAGGCTATCGGTGAATTATGCCGTAGCAAAGGGATTATTTTCCATGTTGATGCAACACAAAGTGTCGGTAAATTACCTATCGACTTAAGCGCATTAAAAGTGGATTTAATGTCATTCTCTGCACATAAACTCTATGGCCCTATGGGGATCGGTGCGTTATACGTTCGCCGTAAACCTCGTATTCGCCTTGAAGCTCAGCAACACGGTGGTGGTCATGAGCGCGGCATGCGTTCAGGCACATTACCTGTGCATCAAATCGTGGGTATGGGTGAAGCTTACCGTATCGCTAAAGAAGAAATGGCGGCGGAATCTGAGCGCCTGCGTGGTCTGCGTTTACGTTTATGGAATGGCATTAAAGATATCGAAGAAGTTTACCTCAATGGTGATTTAGAACACGGTGCGCCGCACATTCTGAACGTCAGCTTCAACTATGTTGAAGGTGAATCACTGATGATGTCATTAAAAGATTTGGCTGTATCTTCAGGTTCTGCATGTACTTCTGCAAGCCTAGAACCTTCTTATGTACTGCGCGCTTTAGGGATGAATGATGAGCTAGCACACAGCTCAATCCGTTTCTCTTTAGGTCGTTTCACGACAGAAGAAGAAATTGACTATGCAATCAAAATGATTCATGGCGCAATTGGCCACTTACGCGAGCTGTCTCCTTTATGGGATATGTTTAAAGACGGCGTAGATCTTAACAGCATCGAATGGTCTCACCATTAATCAGACGGTTTCAGGAGTTTAAAAATGGCTTACAGTGAAAAAGTTATCGATCATTATGAAAACCCACGCAACGTTGGCTCGTTCGACAACAGCGACCCAAGCGTTGGTAGCGGTATGGTAGGTGCACCTGCTTGTGGTGACGTCATGAAGCTACAAATCAAAGTTAGTGATGACGGCATTATTGAAGATGCACGCTTTAAAACTTACGGTTGCGGCTCAGCGATTGCATCAAGTTCACTGGTTACTGAGTGGATGAAAGGCAAAAGTTTAGACGAAGCGGAGTCAATCAAAAATACAGCGATTGCAGAAGAGTTAGAATTGCCGCCAGTGAAAATTCACTGCTCAATCTTGGCTGAAGATGCAATTAAAGCTGCTATTGCAGATTACAAAAGCAAACGCCAAAGCAAATAAGGTTTAAATCAGTTTATAGGGCAACCCATATTAATAAATAACAAAAAGTTATTGCCCTATATCTGGTCAAAATATCGGTCATCCAACATGTTGAATATCGCTAAGTAAGTGATTACTTATCAACAGGATGAAAGATATAAAAATAATTTGAAGGCGGATGCGACAATTGTGTAGCATCTGCCTTGTTTGTTTCTAAAGTGAGGTTTGCAATGTCTATTTCTCTTACAGAAAGTGCAGCGCTGCGTATTCAATCTTTCCTGCAAAATCGCGGTAAAGGTGAAGGTTTGCGTTTAGGTGTAAGAACTTCAGGTTGTTCAGGAATGGCATATGTTCTTGAGTTCGCTGATATAATCAATGAAGAAGACACAGTTTTCGAAGATAAAGGTGTAAAAGTCATTGTTGATGGTAAAAGCATCGTTTATCTGGATGGTACCGAGCTGGATTTCGTCAAAGAAGGCTTAAACGAAGGGTTTAAATTCAATAACCCTAACGTCAATAGCGAATGCGGATGCGGTGAAAGTTTTCACGTATAATGCCTTCATAAACGCATGATTTTCGACCAATGTAGCTGATACTGTTAAACAACGTGTTTGTTGCATTGGTAACCGGTTCGAGACACTAAGCACTTATGGATTACTTTACTCTCTTTGGGTTAACCCAAAATTACGCAATTGATAGCGAACAACTTACACAGCGCTTTCAAGATTTACAGCGTCAATACCACCCTGATCGTTTTGCTGCTTCTTCTGAGCAGGAAAAAATGCAAGCCCTTCAAAAAGCTGCCACGATTAACGCGGCTTACCAATCTTTACGCCATCCGCTAAAACGGGCGGAATATCTGCTTTCATTGCATGGTTTCGATATTAATAATGAACAACATACTATGCATGATACGGCATTTTTGATGGAGCAACTTGAGCTGCGTGAAGAGCTCGACAATATTGAAAATAGTGCCAATACGCTTGATTTATTGGCCGTGTTTATGAAGAACGTCAAAAAAATGCAGCAAGATAGAAGCCTGTTAATGGTCAACGAATTGGATGCGATGCAGTGGGATAAAGCCGCTGATACTGTACGTAAACTGCGTTTTCTTGATAAGTTGCAGCAACAAGCTGAGCAGCTCGAAGAACGGTTACTGGACGAATTTTAAGAGAAAACGATTATGGCCTTATTACAAATCAGTGAACCGGGTATGACCGCTGCGCCGCACCAACGTAAATTGGCGGCAGGTATCGACTTAGGAACAACACACTCGTTGATTGCCACGGTACGCAGTGGTGAAGCTGCCGCGCTACCCGATAGCCTAGGGCGCGTTTTGCTACCTTCTATCGTTAATTACCAAACTGATGCAAAGCGCGTTGGTTGGGAGGCAAAGCAGCTCGCAGAACAAGACCCTGTAAATACCATTATTTCCGTAAAAAGAATGATGGGGCGTTCATTGGCAGATATTCAAAAACGCTACCCTGATTTACCTTATCAACTGACTGCCAGTGAAAACGGATTACCGTTCATCCATACAGCAGCAGGGCAAGTTGACCCTATTCAAGTGTCATCAGATATCTTAAAAACACTGGCACAGCGCGCTGAAAACACCCTTGGTGGTGAAATGGATGGCGTGGTGATCACCGTGCCAGCCTATTTTGATGATGCGCAGCGTCAAGGTACTAAAGATGCCGCACGCCTTGCTGGTTTGCATGTATTGCGTTTGCTCAATGAGCCGACTGCCGCCGCAATTGCTTATGGTTTAGACTCAGGCCAAGAAGGGGTTATCGCCGTTTATGACCTCGGTGGTGGCACATTTGACGTATCAATCTTACGTTTAAGCCGTGGTGTGTTTGAAGTGTTAGCCACGGGGGGCGATACCGCGCTCGGTGGTGATGATTTTGACCAAGTGCTTGCGCAGTGGATTGCCGACCAAGCCGGTGTTTCACTGCAAGGTGACCACCATTTAAATCGCCAATTATTGAATATTGCCACTGACATAAAAATTGCGTTGAGTGATGCAGATACCGCAGCTATTCAGCTTGCCAATTGGCAGGGTGAAATTCACCGTGAACAATTTGAAGCGCTGATTGAAACGCATATCAAACGTACGTTAATGGCGTGCCGCCGTGCATTAAAAGATGCGGGTGTAGAGGCGGATGAAGTACTGAATGTCGTGATGGTTGGCGGTTCGACTCGAGTGCCACTTGTGCGCCAAAAAGTGGGGGAGTTTTTTGGTAAAACACCACTAACTTCCATCGACCCTGATAAAGTTGTCGCCATTGGCGCAGCTATTCAAGCTGATATTTTAGTGGGCAATAAGCCCGACAGCGATATGCTGTTACTGGATGTGATCCCACTTTCCCTTGGTTTAGAAACTATGGGTGGCTTAGTAGAAAAAGTCATTCCACGTAACACCACTATTCCTGTTGCACGTGCACAAGAATTTACCACATTCAAAGATGGCCAAACCGCCATGAGTGTTCATGTGGTGCAAGGCGAGCGCGAAATGGTGGCAGACTGCCGCTCTTTAGCGCGTTTTACTTTGCGAGATATCCCTGCAATGGCGGCGGGTGGCGCACATATTCGTGTCACATTCCAAGTGGACGCCGATGGTTTGCTCAGCGTGAGCGCTATGGAAAAATCCACAGGAGTAGAAGCCTCAATTCAAGTTAAACCATCCTATGGTTTAACGGACAATGAAATTTCAAACATGATTAAAGATTCAATGACTAACGCGCAAGATGATTTAACTGCGCGCCGCCTAGCGGAGCAAAAAGTTGAAGCGGCAAGAGTGCTTGAAAGTTTAACGAGCGCATTAGAGCAAGATGCCAATTTACTGACACCAACCGAAGAGTCAGAAATTGATAATGCGGTCAATGAGTTAATTAAAGCGGTTGAGGGCACAGACCCCATCGCAATTGAAAATGCCATTAAACAACTGGATAAGCAATCGCAGGATTTTGCTGCGCGTCGAATGGATGCTTCTATTCGCCAAGCGTTGTCAGGCCATTCTGTGGATGAGATATAATTATGCCTAAAATAGTTTTTTTACCTCATAGTGATTTATGTCCAGACGGTGCCGTTGTTGAAGCACAAGAGGGCGAGTCGATTTTAAACGTGGCACTGCGTAGCGGTATCGAACTGGAACATGCATGTGAGAAATCCTGTGCTTGCACAACCTGCCACTGCATAGTTCGCGAAGGCTTTGATTCTCTAGAAGAAAGCAGTGAATTAGAAGACGACATGTTGGATAAAGCATGGGGCCTAGAACCCGAAAGCCGACTGAGTTGCCAAGCAATGGTAGCGGATGAGGATTTGGTCGTTGAATTACCGAAATATACGATTAACCACGCCCGTGAACACTGATTTTTGTCATACTTCACGCTCTCGCGGTGTTGGCTTCTTTCAAGTACTCGAGTCACATACTAATGTATGCTCCCCGAGATACTTTCAATTGCCGCCTAGCGAGAACATGAATTATTTAAAAAATCGAAATGGTCGTCATATTTCGCGCTCTCGCGGTGTTGGCTTCTTTCAAGTACTCGGGTCACATACTAATGTATGCTCCCCGAGATACTTTCAATTGCCGCCTAGCGAGAACATGAATTATTTAAAAAATCGAAATGGTCGTCATATTTCGCGCTCTCGCGGTGTTGGCTTCTTTCAAGTACTCGGGTCACATACTAATGTATGCTCCCCGAGATACTTTCAATTGCCGCCTAGCGAGAACATGAATTATTTAAAAAATCGAAATGGTCGTCATACTTCACGCTCTCGCGGTGTTGGCTTCTTTCAAGTACTCGGGTCACATACTAATGTATGCTCCCCGGGATACTTTCAATTGCCGCCTAGCGAGAACATGAATTATTTAAAAAATCGAAATGGTCGTCATATTTCGCGCTCTCGCGGTGTTGGCTTCTTTCAAGTACTCGGGTCACATACTAATGTATGCTCCCCGAGATACTTTCAATTGCCGCCTAGCGAGAACATGAATTATTTAAAAAATCGAAATGGTCGTCATATTTCGCGTATTGAAGTGCTGATGAAAGCTTGATAATCAAATTGGTGAGAGAACATGAGCTTAAAATGGTCAAATAGCCGTGAAATCGGTGAAGCATTGTATGATGCATTTCCAGATACTGATCCAAAAACAGTGCGTTTTACCGATATGCATCAGTGGATTTGCGATTTAGAAGAGTTTGATGATGATCCGCAAAAGTCAAACGAAAAAATCCTTGAGGCTATCTTATTAGTTTGGCTGGATGAGTTCGAATAATTAGCAATAAACACTAAAAACCGAGTGGCTATTAGAAATAGTGCTCGGTTTTTTATTTTATATCAGCACTATAATGATATCCCTAGCGCTATTAATCAGTTAAGGTAATGACATCTGCCGACAGATTATTGGGCTTTTGCTGTCTGCAAAAATAGACAAAGTGAGAGAAACGATGACAAAACAAATTATGCCAGTAATGATTTCTTGTGAGCCTGCAGCACCGTGTTGGGGTGAAGGCGCATTGTTAAGCTCTGGCGATAAAGGGATGACAATTCACCTGAAACATGCCGGTAAACTCTGTGCAGTGCAAAGCGCGGGGCGCAAATTAGATAGCCAAGGTATTCGCAATGTTGCATTGACTGGCGAAGGCTGGGATTTAGAAAAAAGCTGGGCATTTTGGCAAGGTTTTCGTGCGCCAAAAGGGGCGAGAACTATTGAATGGCCAGTATTGCCAGAAGATGACCGTAAAGAATTAGAAAACCGCATTCGCACCGTTGATTGGGTGCGCGATGTGATTAACGCGCCAGCAGAGGAGCTAGGTCCTGAGCAATTGGCTCAACGTGCTATCGATTTACTCTGTACCGTTGGTGCGCAAGATATTAGCTACCGTATTGTAAAAGGTGACGATTTACTAGAACAAGGCTACACCGGTATTCATACCGTCGGCCGTGGCTCTAGCCGCCCACCGGTATTCTTAGCGCTCGATTATAACCCAGGTGCAAACCCAGATGCGCCAGTATTCGCTGCATTAGTGGGTAAAGGAATTACATTCGATTCAGGTGGTTACAGTATCAAGCCATCTTCTTCCATGAACTCCATGAAAGCGGATATGGGCGGTGCAGCAACATTGGCGGGCTCATTAGCATTGGCGATTTCCCGCGGTCTGAAAAAACGCGTCAAAATGTTCCTGTGCCTTGCAGATAACATGGTCAGTGGCAACGCCTTTAAATTAGGCGATATTATTCGCTACCGTAATGGTAAATCGGTTGAAATCATGAATACGGATGCGGAAGGCCGCTTGGTCCTCGCGGATGGTCTGATTGATGCAAGCAAAGAAAAACCGACACTTATCATCGACGCAGCGACCTTAACAGGTGCAGCCAAAACCGCAGTTGGTGGTGACTACCATAGCGTATTAAGCTTTGATGATAAACTGGTTGCTGACTTAATGAGCGCATCAGATGCGGAATTTGAACTGTTCTGGCGCTTGCCATTAGCGGAATTTCACCGCCAACAGTTGCCATCAGGCTTTGCCGATTTAAATAATATTGCAGCACCGTCACACACTGCAGGTGCGAGCACCGCAGCGGCGTTTTTATCTCACTTTGTCGAAAATTATCGTCAAAATTGGGTGCATATTGACTGCTCTGCAACGTACCGTAAATCACCTGTCAGCTTATGGGCTGAAGGTGCAACGGGTATTGGTGTGCGAACATTAGCGAATTTATTAATCAGTAAAGCAAAATAAATCGCGGTTATTGATATCAGGCACGAAAGGGAAACTTTTCGTGCCTATTTTTTTACCTCAACAATTTTTACCTCAACGAAAGTACGCGTATAATAAGCAATTATTTTCTTATGGTAGGGGATGAGCATGTCGCAGCAACCGAACAATAACAATGCTAATCAAGAAACTGAGATCCAATTCACAGAGTTAACGGTGCCAAAAGGTTCTTCACTAAAATTAAGTGTGTTAGACGAAGAGCCGCAAGTGATTGTTGATGCACTGACCGAGTTCTTTAAGCAACATAAAGTTGTCAGACGGGCCTTTATGGTGTCAGCGCTTGAAGATGATGAGGGTGACGAAAACCCTATCTTAATGATCGCATTAGAATTTACGACAGGCGCAGAGAATATCGATACGATTATTCATGAAGCGGGCACATTGGCTTGCGAGTATTTAAACGATGATGAATCAATTGATTTTTGTGTGGTGAATGAACATGAAAAAGGCATTAGCCATTTTATTACCCAACATGTTCAGCCATTTTATCAGCGCCGTTTAGGCAGTTTTTTACGTGATACCATCCCAGTAAAAAATACCTAATAAAATTCCGTATTGAGTGGGGGAATTGTATTTTCTCACTCATAAATGGATAATAGATAATTAATTACACTTATATTCCGCTTTCTATTTATAAAATATCCCGCAATAGCACTGTTTTTGCCTCTGATAGCTTTTTCCGTTTTGTCTGATAGGTCTTTTTATTACATTCTGTTAAATTATGTCGATGAATGAAACAAATATCTATCGTTTTCATTTATGCATAATTTAAAGCCATTCTAAATGCATAATGGGTTTTAACCTCCTGTTAAGGCCTCAAAAAAACAGCATATTTCTAACTAATTAAAGGGCGGGCGGTAATGAAACAACAATCAAGTTGGGCTTCATTGGCGGGTCTAAAAACGAAAAAACGTTATATTGCAATCGCATTAGCATCGGTCGTGGCATTATCTGGCTGTGATGATACGGCGAAAGAGCCAACGACCAAAGAAAACAATGTCGCATCGTCGGCAGAAAACCAAACTAAAACTGCACCAGTTGCCGAGCAGAAAAAAGCGGCTCCAAAACTTTCCACTGAAGAGCTCATTAAAAAGTACGCAGGGAAAGATTTAACGGTGTTGGATGCGTCTGAACTGCAACTTGATGGCGCAAGTGCGATGGTGATTACGTTCTCGGTTCCGCTGCAAGCAAACCAAGATTTTGGGCAGTTTGTGAACCTGATTGATGTGAAATCAGGAAAATTAGATGGTGCTTGGGAACTGTCTGATAACCAAATGGAACTGCGTTTTCGCCATTTACCTCCGTCAAAAGAATTAAACCTCACCATTAACCCAGGCATTAAAGCGGTTAATGAGCGTACCATTTCTGAAACGTTCGATAAAAAATTCACCACGGCGCAAATCATCCCTACCGTTGGCTTTGCAAGTAAAGGTTCTTTACTGCCAAGTAAAGTGGCGCAAGGCTTGCCTGTTATTGCGTTGAATGTTGATAAAGTGGATGTGAATTTCTTCCGTGTGGACGAAAAACAGTTGCCGCAATTTTTAGCCCAGTGGCAATACCGCAGCAATTACGAGTATTGGTACTCAGAAGAGTTTCTCGATAAGGTCGAATTGGCCTATACCGGGCGTTTTGATTTAAACCCAGATAAAAATACCCGCCAAACTGTTTTACTGCCGCTAAAAGATATCAAAGAACTTCAGCAAGATGGCGTGTACCTCGCCATCATGCAAAAAGCGGGTTCATACAGCTATCAATTCCCAGCGACAGTGTTTACGTTGAGTGATATTGGTGTATCGCTGCACAGTTACCAAGACCGTGTGGATATTTTTACTCAGTCATTAGCCAAAGGTTCCGCAATTAAAGGTGTGGAACTGCGCATTTTGGATGAAAAAGGCCAATTAGTGACCAAAGGCACCACTGACGGTGACGGTCATGCGCAATTAGATAAACTGGCAGGTGGTAAGTTATTACTGGCAACCCACGATGGGCAAACCAGTATGATTGATTTAACGCAGCCTGCGTTAGATCTGTCTGAATTCGATATTTCAGGGCCAGAAGGCTTTGCAAAACAATTCTTTACCTTTGGTCCTCGTGATTTGTATCGTCCGGGTGAATTATTACTCGTGAACGGTTTACTGCGTGATGGCGACGGTAACCCTGTTAAATCCCAGCCGGTTAAAGTCGATATTTTGAAAACCGATGGGCAAGTGGTGCGCAGCTTTGTTTGGCAACCTGAGGAAAACCAAAATGGGTTATATCAATACCAATTTGAAATTCCAAAAAATGCAGAAACAGGTGGCTGGTCATTACGCTTTGATTTAGGGGATGGTTCCCCGCAGCGTTACTACAAATTCAATGTTGAAGATTTTATGCCAGAGCGTATGGCATTAGAAATCGTTGGCAGTGACGTTCCACGTTTAACGGATCAATCCGTTGATTTTGATATTCAAGGCCGTTATCTGTATGGCGCACCGGCAGCAAGCAATGAGCTGCAAGGGCAAATACTCCTGAAAGCCAACCGTGAAGCGGTCGCAAAATTACCCGGCTTTGAATTTGGTGCCGTCAATGAAGAAGGCCTACCGCGTAAGCTGGATGAATTTGACCTGACACTTGATAGTAATGGCGAAACCGTTATTTCTATCCCAAATAGCAATTGGAGTTCAACTCGTTCGCCAATTTCTGCGGTGTTACAAGCTAGCTTATTAGAAGCGGGTGGTCGCCCAGTGACGCGCCGTGCGGAACAAGCAATTTGGCCAGCGGAAAAACTGGTGGGTATTCGCCCATTATTCGCGAAAAAAGAAATCTATGATTACCGCACCGACCGCTATGTAAAACGCCACAATGTGGATGAAAATTCACTGGCTGAGTTTGAGTTAGTCATGGCCGATGCGGCGGGTAATAAACTAGCTGCTGACAACTTAACCGTGCGTTTAGTGTATGAGCGCCGTGATTATTACTGGAGCTGGTCTGAAAGCGGTGGTTGGTCATCCAATTACGACCAAAAAGATTTAGTTATGGCGAATGAAAATATCGCGATTGCCAAAGACGGCACCGCCAAAGTTTCCTTCCCTGTGGATTGGGGCGCATTCCGTATTGAAGTGCTGAACCCAGAAAATCAATTAGTCTCTAGCCTGCAATTCTGGGCTGGGTATTCATGGCAAGATAACACTGGCGGAAGCGGTTCGGTGCGCCCTGACCAAGTGAAATTAAGCCTGAACAAACCCGCTTATTTACCGGGTGAAAAAGCGAAAGTTCGCATTGAATCACCAAAAGCAGGTAAAGGTTATGTGCTTCTTGAGTCGAGCAATGGCCCGCTGTGGTGGGAAGAGATTGATGTGCCTGAAAAAGGCTTAGACGTTGAAGTGCCAGTGAATAAAGAGTGGGCACGTCACGACTTATATATCTCAGCCGTTGTCGTTCGTCCGGGAGATGACTCGAAAGAAGCAACGGTAAAACGTGCCGTAGGTGTGTTGCATCTGCCAATCGCAGATGAAAACCGTAAAATTGCTTTAGCGCTAACGTCACCAGACAAAATGCGTCCAAACCAAGACTTAACGGTGAAAATTAAAGCGACAG
The DNA here is from genome assembly GCF_019343475.1 of Providencia sp. R33. Classification (NCBI taxonomy): domain Bacteria; kingdom Pseudomonadati; phylum Pseudomonadota; class Gammaproteobacteria; order Enterobacterales; family Morganellaceae; genus Providencia; species Providencia sp. R33. Next base: position 846,219 of record NZ_CP072453.1, read on the forward strand.
CGCAAGATGGCAAGCCACTGCCTGAAAAAGTGAATGTGCTGTTATCTGCGGTGGATACGGGTGTACTGAATATCACTGATTTCAAAACGCCAGATCCATACGACGCGTTCTTTGGTCGTAAGCGTTACAGTGTCGACCAATATGACGTTTATGGCCATCTGATTGAAGGGCAAGGTAAAGTTGCAAGCCTGCGCTTTGGTGGTGATAGCGAAGATGCAGCGCTGGAACGTGGTGGTATGAAGCCACTGACGGAAGTACAAATTATCGCTGAGCAAGCCAAACCTGTCACGCTGGATAAAAATGGGGAAGGGGAAATTTCCCTCGCAATTCCTGATTTTAATGGTGAATTACGTGTGATGGCGCAAGCATGGAATGAAAAAGATTTCGGCCATGCAGACAGTAAAGTGATTGTTGCAGCGCCGTTAGTGACGCAGATGTCGATGCCTCGCTTTATGGCGGGTGGGGACAAGTCCTATTTTGCCCTCGATCTAACGAACATGACTGACAACACGCAAAACCTGACAGTGAATTTCAAAGCGTCGGGTATGGTGAAGCTGGATGGTGTGACGAGCCGTGAATTAGAGCTGCCAAAAGGTAAGCGCACGACAATCAACTTACCTGTCAAAGCAGATTATGGCTTCGGTCAAGGTGAAGTGTCGATGACCATTAACGGCATGAAGATTGACGGGGAAGCAAATAAAGACTACAGCAATAGCTGGAAAGTGGGTGTTCGCCCTGCACAGCCTGCGGAAACAATCGCATTCGCAACGGCAATTGAGCCAGGCACCGTGTGGTCATTGCCAGCCAACCAGCTGGCAGCATTGAACCCAGAAACTCTGGAAGGGCAAGTACTGTTGACTAGCCGCCCGCCGTTAGATATTTCTCGTTATATTCGTGAACTCTTTGCGTATCCGTATGGTTGCCTTGAGCAAACCATCAGCGGCTTGTATCCATCTTTATTCTCGACACAAGCGGAGCTGAACAAGCTAGGCATTAAAACGCAAACAGATGCGGATCGCCATAAAGCGATTGAAATTGGTATTCCACACCTGCTAAGTATGCAGCGTGGTGACGGTGGTTTCTCCTTATGGGATAGAAATGGCCGTGAAGAATACTGGTTAACGGCTTATGCTGCGGACTTCTTAAATAAAGCGAATCAACGTGGTTTCACCGTTCCGCAAGATGCACTGAGCAACGCTAATACGCGTTTATTAAGCTACTTGCAAGATGGTAACCAAATCAATTACCCATACACTGACAACCAGCCAGCAGCGCGCTTTGCGACACAGGCGTATGCAGGTTTAGTGTTAGCATCGCAGCAAAAAGCGCCATTAGGGGCACTGCGCCAGCTGTACAGCCAAAGTAACAATGCAATCAGCGGGTTACCATTGGTTCAGTTAGGGGTTGCATTAAACCTGATGGGGGATAAATCCCGCGGTGAAAGTGCGATTATTGAGGGCTTGAAAAAACAGCGTACTGGTTATAACTATATCGGTGATTACGGCTCAACCATTCGTGATGATGCAATGATTATTGCGTTATTAAACGAATACAATTTGATGCCAAAATCCCGTGACCAAAAACTGCAAACGCTGTCAAATAACCTGACTTCGCAACGTTATTTCTCAACACAAGAAAGCAACGCACTATTCTTAGCAGGTCGCTTCTACTTGAATGATTCTGAAGCACCTTGGAAAGCGTTAATTAACGGGCAAGAACCGCCGATGATTTCGGATAAGCCGGTTAGCGAGTTCTTAAGCAAAGGCCAAATTCAAAACGGCTATAGCATTGAAAACAGTGGTACAAACACATTGTATACGCGCCTGAATGTGGTGGGTTACCCGCAACGTTCACCGAAGCCAATGTCGAATGTGCTGGGAATTCAACGCAGCTACTTTGATATGAAAGGAAACCGTATTTCACTGGATAGATTAAGAAGCGGTGAAATGGTGGTGGTGAAACTGGAAGTTCAAGCGTCACAAAGCGTGCCAGATGCGCTGGTGGTGGATTTACTGCCTGCGGGCTTAGAATTGGAAAACCAGAACTTAGCCAATAGCAGCGCGAATTTAAGTGAATCTGCGCCGAACTTGCAAGAACTGATTGATGACATGCAACAATCGCAAATTCGTCATATGGAATACCGTGACGACCGCTTTGTGGCTGCCGTTGAAGTTCAGCAGTATCGCCCAACCACCTTGGTTTACTTAGCGCGAGCCGTGACACCGGGTGTGTATAGCATCCCTGTCCCACAAGTTGAGTCGATGTACGTCCCTGATTGGCGTGCTACGGGCTACTCAGAAGGCCAAGTGGAAATCGTTCGCTAGTTATCACCTTAAGCCCTTATATAGAATATAAGGGCAAAGCTTGTTGACAAAGCGGGATAAAAGCGCGATTTTTCCCGCTTTGTGTTATTAGCCGAAAATCAATGAATTGATTTTCCATATTTATTTTCAAAACCTATCAGATGGCTGGCAAACCTAATCGGTTTTTCAGTCATCTGAGCCCTTATATAGAATATAAGGGCTTTTCTTTACTTCTTTTTTGGTACACCCATCAATGAAAAAATGGTTACGTCGCACAGGCATTACGTTCGTGTCTCTGCTCATTTTGCTGCCGTTATTATTTTTAGTGGCAGACAAAATTTGGCCTTTGCCAATCAAACAGATAGAAATGGCACGAACCGTTGTGGCCGCTGATGGTACACCACTGTGGCGCTTTGCGGATAAAGACGGAATTTGGCGTTTTCCCGTTAAAATTGATGAGGTTTCCCCTGATTTTATCGAAGCGTTATTAACCTATGAAGACCGCCACTTTTACCAACACCCCGGTGTAAACCCGTTTTCATTAGTGCGTGCGGCAGGGCAGTTTGTGAGCTCAGGGCGCATTGTATCGGGTGGTAGCACCATTTCCATGCAAGTGGCGCGGCTTATCGACCCTCATGAACGTACATTGGGCGGTAAACTAAAGCAGCTGTGGCGTACTGCTCAGTTGGAATACCATTATTCGAAAGATGATATTCTCGAAATGTATTTAAACCGTGCGCCTTACGGGGGCACGATAGAAGGTATTGGTGCGGCAAGCTGGGTCTATTTGAATAAATCCCCTACCAAGCTCACTGCTAGTGAAGCCGCTTTGTTTGCGGTACTCCCTCAAGCCCCAAGCCGCTTAAGACCAGACCGTTACCCAGAGCGTGCACAAGCCGCGCGGGATAAAGTTCTGGATAGGCTTGAAGAGTACCAAGTGTGGAGTCATGAAAAAGTGGCTGACATTAAGCAAGAGCAAATTTGGCTCGCACCACGTAAAAACCCACACTCGGCACCGTTATTGGCCCGACGAGTTACCAAAGATGCTCAAGAGTCGATTATTGAAACCACGATTGATGCCAGTTTGCAAAGCCAGCTTGAAGACATGGCGATGAACTGGAAAAACCAGCTTCCTAAGCAAACTTCCTTGGGAATTTTAGTGGTCGATCATTCCGATATGGCGGTGAAAGCCTATATCGGTTCTATTGATTTTCAAGATGATAGCCGTTTTGGTCATGTGGATATGATTAGCGCATGGCGCTCTCCAGGCTCGACATTAAAGCCGTTTTTATATGCGTTAGCGATGGACGATGGATTGATTCACGCTGAATCATTGCTGCAAGATGTGCCACGGCGCTTCAATGATTATCGACCAGGTAACTTCGATAGCGGTTTTAATGGCCCTGTGAGTGTGAGTGATGCACTTGTGCGCTCGTTAAACTTACCTGTGGTGCAACTATTAGATGTGTATGGCAGCAAGCGTTTTACTGCACAACTGCGTAACGTGGGTACGGAATTACGCTTCCCTGTGGGTAGCGAGCCGAATTTATCGTTGATTTTAGGCGGTACAGCAACACGCATGGAAGATTTGGTGTCGGCTTACAGTGCATTTGCTCGCAAAGGTAATGTGTCGCCGCTGCGTTTTAAGCCAACGGATGAAATTCACGATAGGGCGCTAATGTCACCGGGGGCGGCATGGATTGTCCGTCGTATTATGGGCGGGGAGGCTCGGCCTGTTCCAGAGGCTAACTTATCAGGGCAACTAAACTTGGCTTGGAAAACGGGCACAAGCTATGGTTACCGAGACGCATGGGCGATTGGTGTTAACCCACGGTATACCATTGGCGTATGGGTTGGGCGGCCTGATGCCACTCCAGTCGCAGGGCAATTAGGCGTTGCTACGGCTATCCCGATTATGAACCAAGTCAATGGCATGTTGTTGAGCCGAATTTACCTTTCCCATGAAACGCTGCCAAAAGACAGCAAGCCTGCGAGTGTTAGCCAAGCGGTGATTTGTTGGCCGGGTGGCACAGCGTTATTGAAAGACGATAATAATTGCCGCCAGCGGCGTTTAAGTTGGGTTTTGGATAACACCATCCCGCCAACATTAATGGCGCGTGACCAAGAATCGTTGTTGGGGCTAAGACAAAAAATTTGGGTCAATGACCAAGGTTTGCAAGTCGCCGCGGATTGCCCGAATGCTCAAGAAAAAGAGGTGCATCTGTGGCCAATTACCGTGGAGTCTTGGTTGCCATCAAGTGAAAAACGGGAAAATCGGCTACCAAAAGCCGATTTAAGCTGCCCGCCACTGAAATTAGAAATGCCGCCATTATTGATTTCGGGTGTGCGTGATGGGGAAGTTTTACAGCGTTTGCCGGGGAAAACCAGTTTGGATTTGCGCTTAGTCACGCAAGGGGGGCAAGGGCAGAAATGGTGGTTCTTAAATGGCGAACAAGTGAACTCTACTGAGCAAAATGGATCTATTTTGCTCACGCTTGAAAAAAGCGGGAACTACCAAATATCTGTTTTAGATTTAAGCGGACAAGTCACCGCACTAAACTTTAGAGTTAAGTAACAGAGGAAAAACGTGACTTACCCGAAAAAATAGTGTTTTTTGCTATAAAAACTTTAACAAAATGTTGTTGTGACTGTAGGAAATTGTAATCAGAGCCCCTATAATCATCGCCTTATTTTTCTTTTTCCTAGGTGCGCTGATTTTTAGAGGCAAAAACCCTAATATCCGAATTAGAAATAATATAAAAAACTACAACATGCCCCTATTTTACGTTCTTGCATCCTAACTTACAGGGAAGAGCAAAGAATAAAGGCCTAATAAATCGCTAAGAGGTTATTTATGACTGTTCAACGTACATTTTCTATTATCAAACCAAACGCTGTGAAGAAAAACGTGATTGGTGCTATCTACAACCGTTTCGAAAGCGCGGGTTTCTCAATCATTGCAGCTAAAATGATGCACTTAACGCGTGAACAAGCTGAAGGCTTCTACGCTGAACACAAAGGCCGTCCTTTCTTTGATGGTCTGGTTGAATTCATGACTTCTGGCCCAATCATGCTGCAAGTATTAGAAGGCGAAAACGCGATTCAACGTCACCGTGACCTGATGGGCGCAACTAACCCAGACAACGCATTAGCAGGTACTTTACGTGCTGACTACGCAGACAGCTTCACAGAAAACGCAACTCACGGTTCAGATTCTGAAGAATCTGCTGCACGTGAAATCGCGTATTTCTTCACTGCTGACGAAATCTGCCCACGCTAATAAACTAAACATCAAAGTGCATTAGCATTATTGTTGTAAAGTTTGTACAATGCCACGCCCTGCTATAATTAGCAGGGCGCTTATATTTTTAAGACTACCAAAATCTACGTCGTGCTGAATTCAGCACTGCCGAAAGTGTAACAACGAGGCAATACACATGTCCGATATGACGACTGATGCACAATGTGCAACATCTTCCGCTATTTCTGTCACCCCAGAAAAAACGAATCAAAAAGTTAACTTACTCGATTTAAATCGCAAGCAAATGCGTGAATTTTTCGCGCAAATGGGCGAGAAACCATTCCGTGCCGATCAGGTTATGAAATGGATTTATCACTACTGCTACGATGATTTCGAGCAAATGACGGATATCAATAAAGTCCTTCGTGCTAAGTTGCAAGAAGTGGCTGAAATCCGTGCCCCTGAAGTGGCTGATGAACAACGTTCATCGGATGGCACCATTAAATGGGCTATCAAAGTTGGCGACCAACTGGTTGAAACGGTATACATTCCAGAGGCTGACCGTGCAACATTGTGCGTTTCATCTCAAGTGGGGTGCGCGCTCGAGTGTAAATTCTGTTCGACAGCGCAACAAGGTTTCAACCGTAATCTGCGTGTTTCAGAAATTATCGGCCAAGTTTGGCGTGCTGCAAAAATTATAGGTTCACTAAAATCTAGCGGTCGCCGTCCAATTACTAACGTTGTTATGATGGGAATGGGTGAGCCATTACTCAATTTAAACAATGTAGTACCAGCGATGGAAATCATGTTGGATGATTTCGGTTTTGGTCTATCAAAGCGCCGTGTCACGATTTCAACCTCAGGTGTTGTTCCTGCGTTGGATAAACTCGGTGATATGATTGATGTGGCATTAGCGATTTCACTTCATGCACCAACTGATGATATTCGTGATGATATTGTTCCAATCAATAAGAAATACAATATCGAAACATTCCTCAATAGTGTGAATCGTTACCTGACAAAATCGAACGCGAATGCAGGGCGCGTCACCGTTGAGTACGTGATGCTTGATCACGTGAATGACAGCGTAGAACAAGCGCACCAATTGGCTGAATGCTTGAAAAACACACCAAGTAAAATTAACCTGATCCCATGGAACCCGTTCCCAGGTGCGCCATATGGTCGAAGTTCGAACAGTCGTATCGATCGCTTCTCTAAGGTATTGATGGAATACGGGTTTACGACTATAGTTCGTAAGACTCGTGGTGATGATATCGACGCAGCTTGCGGTCAATTAGCTGGCGATGTGATCGATAGAACCAAGCGAACGTTGAAAAAACGCTTAGCTGGGGAACCTATCCAAGTAAAATCAGTCTGATTTATAGATATTATCCAATCAGTGAGTTAGGTAATGTTTCAAGGCGTTTTTACGTTAGGCAAAACGCCTTTGTTCACCTACAATAGTTAAAGCAATAAGATAAATTTAATTGTTGTTTCAAAGCTATGATAAATACTGACGAATAAAGCTTATGAATGTTTGCTTTATATTTTTTTAACTTGGAAATAGTGTTGCCAGCAAATGACTATCGAAAATAATACCGAACAAACTAGTGTCACTGTAGGACAATTATTGGCGCAGGCACGTGAGCGCATGGGGCTAACGCAAGATGCTGTTGCGGAACGATTATGCCTTAAAATCAGTACGGTAAAAGAGATAGAACAAGACATTGCTCCTGCTGGTGTTGAACCCACCTTTTTACGTGGCTACATCCGTTTATATGCACGCATGGTCGGTGTGCCAGAAAGTGACATCAAGGCATTCATGAAAGTGGAAGAGCCTGTTCCACTGGCTAAAGTGTCGCCAATGCAAAGTTACTCTCTGGGTAAAAAACGCAAAAAACGCGAAGGTTGGTTAATGAAACTGACGTGGTTAATTGTAATAGTTTTGATAGCCATGGTGGGTATTTGGTGGTGGCAAGACCATAACGCGCAAAAAAATGAATTAGTTTCGATGGCAAATCAAAGTGATTTGATTTTGTCTCAACAAGACAACAACACAACGCCTGTTGAATTACCGACCCCAATTGATGACTCTTCCATCACCGTGGGAACAGCGACACTGGAAGATACGCCAGAAACATTGGCTCCAGAAGGCGCTGCATCAAATACCACCTCTGAACAAGCGAGTGTGAGAACCATTCCATTACCGAATGCACCTCAATCAACTGTTTCACAAGATAGAATGCAAAATACACAAACGGAAGAACCTGCGCCAGTGAGTAGTAGTGCTTTAGTCCTGAATTTTACAGGGCAGTGCTGGTTAGAAGTGCGTGATGCGAACAATAAGATTTTGTTTAGTGGCGCGAAAAATAATGGCGACAAACTGGAACTCGATGGCACTGCACCTTATCGTTTAAATATCGGTGCGCCAGCTAATGTGACTGTACAATTCCAAGGTAACCCAGTTGATTTAAGTCGCTTTATTAAAGCGAAACGTCCTGCGAAACTTAAGCTGCCAGAAGCTTAAAAATAAATTGTAAAGAAGAAGCAAACTATATCTGAAAACATCTTTTTTGATAGGTTATAGTTTGCTTTCTTGTGTATAGTGGAACGCATAGAAGCAATAGTTAACACTATACCACGGTAACAAAGAGCACATGGACGTTCGGAGAATTAAAGAAAAATGCATAACGAATCACCGATAAAAAGACGCAAATCCACCCGTATCAATGTAGGTAGCGTGCCAATAGGCGACGGTGCCCCTATCGCTGTTCAGTCAATGACTAACACCCGCACTACAGATGTCGAAGCCACTGTCCGCCAAATCAAAGCCCTCGAGCGTGTTGGGGCTGATATTGTGCGTGTTTCTGTTCCGACGATGGATGCAGCGGAAGCCTTTAAACTGATTAAACAGCAAGTTAACTTGCCATTAGTGGCAGATATTCACTTTGACTACCGTATTGCGTTGAAAGTCGCTGAATACGGCGTGGACTGCTTACGAATTAACCCAGGCAATATTGGTAGTGAAGAACGTATCCGCCAGGTTGTTGATTGTGCACGTCATTATGGCATTCCTATTCGTATAGGTGTGAATGGCGGTTCATTGGAAAAAGATATTCAAGAAAAGTATCGCGAGCCAACGCCTGAAGCGCTAGTGGAATCGGCGATGCGCCATGTTGATATCTTGGATAGACTGAACTTTGATCAATTTAAAGTCAGCGTTAAAGCCTCTGATGTATTTTTAGCTGTCGGTTCGTACCGTTTGCTGGCGAATAAAATTGACCAACCTTTGCACTTAGGGATCACCGAAGCGGGGGGCGCGCGTGCGGGTTCAGTTAAATCCGCTATCGGCCTTGGCATGTTACTGTCTGAAGGCATTGGCGATACCTTACGTATCTCCTTAGCAGCAGATCCAGTCGAAGAAATTAAAGTTGGGTTTGATATCCTCAAATCACTGCGTATTCGTTCACGCGGCATTAACTTTATTGCGTGCCCAACCTGTTCACGTCAAGAATTTGATGTGATTGGCACGGTGAATGAACTCGAGCAGCGTTTAGAAGACTTGATCACGCCAATGGATGTCTCGATTATAGGCTGTGTGGTCAATGGTCCTGGTGAAGCCGAAGTTTCAACGTTAGGCGTTGCAGGTGCTAAAACCAAAAGCGGTTTTTATGAAGATGGCAAGCGCCAAAAAGAACGCTTTGATAATGATAAAATTATCGACCAATTAGAAGCGAAAATTCGCGCTAAAGCTGCCATGATGGACGAAAGCAATCGAATTGAGATTAATTTAAAGAACTAAATTTGCTCATATAACTTCAAGCTACACCGTTATTTGTTGTAGCTTGAAATTTTTAGTGCACAATTCAAATTATTATCTGTGTTTGCAGTCGAAATCGGTTAAGTACTGTGCAAATCAACGGATAAATCTCGATTCGTATCAGGATTTGTTGTTTGTTGATTGAACCTGATGATATTTCGCTCTTATAATCAAACTAATGTAATTCTGAAAATAGAGAAAGAACGTGGGAAAAAATATCCAAGCCATTCGCGGCATGAATGATTACTTGCCAGCTGATACACGCGTATGGCAGAAAATCGAAGCAACATTAAAAAATATTTTACAGGGTTATGGTTTTAGTGAAATTCGTACCCCGATTGTAGAGCAGACCCCGCTATTTCGCAGAGCGATTGGTGAAGTGACGGACGTTGTTGAAAAAGAAATGTATACCTTCAACGACCGCAACGAGGAAAGTCTGACATTACGCCCTGAAAATACCGCTGGTTGCGTCCGTGCAGGTATTGAGCATGGCCTGCTGTACAATCAGGAACAGCGTTTATGGTATTTAGGGCCAATGTTTCGTTATGAGCGCCCACAAAAAGGCCGCTATCGCCAATTCCACCAACTAGGTGCTGAAGTGTTTGGTTTAGCAGGTCCAGATATCGATGCGGAAGTTATTCTGATGACTGCGCGCTGGTGGAAAGCGTTAGGGATTAGCGAACATGTGACATTAGAGCTGAACTCTATTGGTTCTTTAGAGGCGCGTGCCAATTACCGCGAAGCATTAGTGGCATTCTTAGAGCAACACAAAGACAAGTTGGATGAAGACTGCAAACGCCGTATGTACACTAATCCATTACGCGTTTTGGATTCCAAAAATCAAGATGTTCAAACTTTATTGAACGATGCGCCGGAACTGTTTGACTACCTAGATGTCGAATCACGTGAGCACTTTGATGGCTTATGCAAATTATTGGATAATGCGGGGGTTAAATACCGTGTTAATCAGCGTTTGGTCCGTGGTCTTGACTACTATAATCGCACTGTTTTCGAGTGGGTAACGACAGCCTTAGGCTCACAAGGTACGGTGTGTGCTGGTGGCCGTTATGATGGCCTCGTTGAACAGTTGGGCGGTCGTGGAACACCAGCGGTTGGTTTTGCGATGGGCATGGAACGCATGGTGTTATTAGTTCAGGAAGTAAACCCTGAATTTACAGCAGACACCTCAGTTGCTGATGTCTACTTGGCCTCATTTGGTGACAACAGCCAGCAAGCTGCGCTGTTGGTTGCAGAAAAAGTGCGTGACGAATTACCTACGCTGCGGTTAATGACTAACCACGGTGGCGGAAACTTCAAGAAACAGTTAGCAAGAGCCGATAAGCAAGGCGCTAAAATTGCGTTGATCTTGGGGGAAGATGAAATTAATAATAGCCAAGTTACCCTAAAAGATTTGCGTACTGGCGAGCAAGAAACCATTTCACAGCAACTAATGGCATCACGTATCACTGAGCTATTAGGTTAAGGAGAGACAAGTGGAAGTCTATACAAACGAAAATGATCAAGTTGACGCGATTAAACGCTTTTTCGCGAATTATGGCGCGCCATTAGTCATTGGTCTCGTCATTGGTGTGGGTGGGGTATTCGGTTGGAACTATTGGCAGTCCCATAAAGTCAATGTCCTACAAGAAAGCGCGCAAAAATATGAAACCATCAATACCCAATTACGCTCAGGTTCAGAGCAGGGTGTTATTGCTGCACAAAAATTTGCGGCTGAAACAGATGATGTTTACAGTGCCATGATGGGGCTGGAACTCGCACAAATCGCGGTCGATAAAGGTGATTTGGCGAATGCACAAACAGCATTAAGCAACGCACTAGCAAAAGCAAAAACGGTTGATATGCAAGACCTTATCAATCTACGTTTAGCGCGAGTGCAACTTGCACAAGGTAACGCTGATGCGGCAATCGCGTCTGTAGCGAACATTAAAGGTAAGTCATGGCAAGCAACGGCACAGGATGTCCGTGGTGATGCCTTACTCCATAAGGGCGATAAAGCTGGTGCGAAAGCAGCTTACGCACAGGGGTTAGAAAGTGAAGGTTCTCAATCTCTTAGAGGTATTTTGACTCTGAAATTGAACAACGTATCTAATTCATAAGAAGAAAGGAAACGACAAACATGCAGTTGCGCAAAACTCTTTTGATAGGCCTCGTCGCTTCAGCTTTACTTGCCGGTTGTTCCAGCGAAACTGATTCTATCATTATGGCGCCACTTCCACAGGTTGAGAATCAATTTACCCCATCAATTGTTTGGGATAAATCTGTTGGTAACGGTGTTGAACAATTTTACTCTGAATTAGCCCCTGTTTGGGATGGTTCAGCGGTCTATGCGGCTGATCGTAAAGGTTTAGTGAAAGCATTAGAGCTCGATAGCGGTAAAGAAATTTGGTCTGTTGATCTCTCTAAGCGTACTGGCTTCCTTTCTGCTAATTTGTCTGCGCTGCTGTCTGGTGGTTTAACCATTGATGGTGACAAAATCTTTATTGGTACCGAACGCGGTACAGTGATTGCGTTGAACAAAGACGATGGACAAGTCGTTTGGGATGTCGAAGTCGCAGGTGAGGCTCTGTCTAAACCAACTGTTAGCAACGACTTAGTAATGGTTCACACCAGTAATGGCCAATTACAGGCGTTAGATGCGAACAGCGGCGAAATCAAATGGACCGTAAACATGGATACGCCATCGCTGTCTTTACGCGGTGAGTCAGCCCCTGCGGTGGCCTTTGGTGCCGCAATTGTGGGTGGTGATAACGGTCGTGTCAGCGCGGTGTTATTATCCCAAGGCCAACTGATTTGGCAGCAACGTATTTCTCAAGTGACCAGCTCAACTGAAATCGGTCGCTTGAATGATGTGGATATGTCACCAATCATTGATGATGGCAAAGTGTATGCGATTGCATACAATGGTACATTAGCTGCGTTAGATATGCGCTCAGGGCAAATTCTGTGGAAACGCGAATTAGGCTCTGTAAACAACATGGTTTTATCCGGTGAAAACTTATATCTGGTAGACCAAAATGATCGCGTGTTATCTGTACGTAAAAGTGATGGTGTTACCTTATGGACGCAAGAAGAACTGCTAAACCGTGGGTTATCTGCACCAGAAATGTATAATGGTTACCTTGTTGTCGGTGATAAAGAAGGTTATTTACACTGGTTGGATATGAACACTGGGGGCTTTGTTGCACAAAACAAATTGAATAGCTCAGGTATTCATGCACGCCCAGTAGTGGCGAGTGATAAACTCATGGTTCAGGCGAAAAACGGAACAGTTTATCTGTTAACGCGTTAATTTCCTGACAAACCGCCATTTTACCGATAAAATAAACGGTTCCTGATAACAGGGACCGTTTCGTTTTTTTGTTTTCTGAGTTTAAGCCTCAGAATTCCTTAGTTAATTAAAGTTGTGAGGCATCTAAGAATGATACCCGTCGTAGCGCTGGTAGGGCGTCCAAACGTAGGAAAATCCACGTTATTTAACCGTTTAACCCGTACCCGTGACGCATTAGTAGCGGACTTTCCTGGTCTGACTCGTGACCGTAAATATGGGCGTGCCGAAGTTGAAGGGCATGAATTCATTATTATCGACACGGGTGGTATCGATGGGACTGAAGAAGGTGTGGAAACACACATGGCAGCGCAGTCCTTGCAAGCTATTGAAGAAGCAGACATCGTACTCTTTATGGTTGATGCGCGCTCAGGCTTAATGCCTGCGGATGAAGGCATCGCTAAACACTTACGCAGCCGTAAGAAAAAAACCTATTTAGTTGCCAATAAAACCGATGGTATTGATGTTACCACAGCAATTGGTGATTTCTATTCCCTTGGCTTAGGTGAAATTCATCCTATCGCTGCCTCCCACGGCCGTGGTGTCACTCAATTAATCGAACAATCATTGAAACCATTTATTGGCGAAGATGAAGAAGAAGTTGAGTTAACGGAAGAAGAAGAGAATGCGGCATACTGGGCTGAACTAGAAGCCGAAGGTGAGCTTGCTGAAGACGAAGAAGATGATTTCGACCCAACAACACTACCGATTAAATTAGCGATTGTTGGCCGCCCTAATGTGGGTAAATCAACGTTAACAAACCGTATTTTGGGTGAAGAGCGTGTGGTTGTATTCGACATGCCTGGTACTACCCGTGACAGTATCTATATTCCAATGGAACGTGATGAGCGCGAATATATCCTCATTGATACAGCAGGGGTACGTAAACGCGGTAAAGTCACTGAAACGGTTGAAAAGTTCTCTGTCATCAAAACGTTGCAAGCCATTGAAGATGCCAACGTAGTTTTATTAGTTATCGATGCGCGTGAAGGTATTTCTGACCAAGACTTATCGTTACTGGGCTTTATCCTGAATGCGGGGCGTTCATTGGTCATTGCGGTCAATAAATGGGATGGCATGAAGCCGGAAGATCGCGAACACGTAAAAGATATGCTTGAGCTACGTCTTGGTTTTGTTGATTTTGCACGTATTCACTTTATTTCTGCACTACATGGCAGCGGGGTGGGCAACTTATTTGAATCTGTTCAAGAAGCCTATGAATCAGCTACCCGTCGCGTTGGTACGGCATTGCTGACCCGTATTATGAAAATGGCAGAAGATGAGCACCAACCACCGTTGATCCGTGGCCGTCGCGTGAAAATGAAATATGCTCACGCAGGGGGGCATAATCCACCGATTGTAGTGATCCACGGTAACCAAGTGTCTGACTTGCCAGATAGCTATAAACGTTATTTGATGAACTATTTCCGTCGTTCATTACAAGTGATGGGAACACCAATTCGTATTCTGTTTAAAGAGGGTGAAAACCCTTATGCGGATAAGAAAAACAAGCTGACAGCAACACAATTACGTAAACGTAAGCGTTTGATGCAGCATTTGAAAAAACGTTAGTTTGTCATTAAGGCATTTTTAGCCTTAATAGACGTTAAAGCCGTAACACATCAACCTGTTACGGCTTTTTGTTATATGATCTTTTGACAATTTTAGTGATTCAAGTGCAAATCCGTGTGGCCAATAACTCATAATAATGGTGTCGGCGGGGCATAACTGATTGAGGGAATTTATGGATACTCGTTCTTCTACACGTCTTAACAAATATATTAGCGAAAGTGGTATTTGCTCAAGGCGCGAAGCCGACCGTTATATTGAGCAAGGTAATGTATTTATCAACGGGAAACGTGCAGGCATCGGTGACCAAGTTTTTGCGGGTGATGTTGTTAAAGTAAATGGTCAACTGATTGAAGCGCGTAATGAAGATGACTTAATTCTTATTGCTCTCAATAAACCGGTGGGGATCGTCAGTACGACAGAAAGTGGTGAGAAAGATAATATTGTTGATTATGTGAACCACAGTACGCGTATATTCCCGATTGGGCGGTTAGATAAGGACTCACAAGGGCTGATTTTTTTAACCAATCATGGCGATCTGGTCAATAAAATTTTGCGTGCAGGCAACTCACATGAGAAAGAGTACCTTGTGACGGTCAATAAACCCGTTACTGATGAGTTTATCCGCGGTATGGGAGCCGGTGTTCCTATACTTGGCACAATGACCAAAAAATGTAAGGTCAAAAAAGAAGCGCCATTTGTTTTTCGTATTACCCTTGTGCAAGGGCTTAACCGCCAAATCCGCCGCATGTGCGAACACTTTGGTTTTGAAGTCACTAAACTTGAACGTATTCGTATTATGAATGTGGGATTGGCAGGGATACCCGTTGGTGAATGGCGAGATTTAACTGACGATGAGCTTATCGAACTATTTGATATGATGGAAAAATCAGAGTCTGATATTAAGCCGAAAAAACCACAAAAGGCACAGGCAAGCAGTAAGAGCGGTAATGGTACGAAGCAAAATACAGGGAGTAAGCCGAAAGCTAAACCTGAAAACCCTACACGTAAAAAATTTACACAACCGGGTCGTAAAAAGAAAAAACGTTAACGTGTGGGTTTAGTTAAAAATTTACTGCAATATAAGGCTGAATGATTGGGCATTTACTGCGCTTAAACATCGGCCTTTTTTATATAAATAACGAGTGGATAATCAATTACATTTCAATGTGTTGATTTGCCATGAACAATTAAAGTTTATCGAGTACCAGCCCAACATCTTCCCAGCTTTTTTGTGTTTGTAAGGCCACTTTTTCCCCAAACAGTTTACGTGCATTATTCACTGTTGCAGTTGCAAACTGTTTGAAGTTAGATTTTGATGTAATTTTAGGATCGGAAACCGCTGCAATCCATATTTTTCCAGCAACATCCCAAGTATTACCGCCTAATTCAGTCGCCAATAAGTAGAATGCGCGATTTGGAATACCTGAATTGATATGAACACCACCGTTATCAATAGTCTGAGATAACTCTTTGTATTCATTCATATGAGCAACTTGTGGGTCTTTATTGTATTTTGAAAAGTAATATGCGCTACCTGGGTTAGACATAGACCGAAGGGCAGGGGCTTTCACTTTATCAATGAAAAGGTTTTCCCCGAGCAACCAATTGGACGTGCTAGCACTTTCATTGTTGACGAATTGCTTGACCATGATGCCGATAACGTCAGCAACAGATTCATTCAGTGCGCCAGATTGAAAAATATAGTTAAAATTAGCTTCCGAACTAATGTAGCCATGGGCGAGTTCGTGCGCAATTATGTCAATGTCATTGTAGAATGGACCAAAAGTTTTTCCATCTCCATCCCCAAAGAAAATAGCTTGAGAATCCCAGAAAGCATTGGCGTAGTTTGTTCCAAAATGAATAATCGCATTGATATTAGCAGCACAGCCAAACATTTGACCAATATTTAATTTCTCCTTAAAAAATGTGCGAATAGTCCCTATTGAATCAAAAACATGACCCGCGGGTTTGGATGGGGCTTTTGCATCTCCTTCACTCATCACAACTTTATAGTCATCATAGAGCATGTGTTCCTCATCAGACAGTTCATCAAGTTGACAGATAGGAAGTTCAGAGTGCTTATGGCTGGTGTGTGCAACAGGTTGTTGTGCATCGCGAATAACGCGATTATAGCTATTATCAGTACTTATCCCACAGCGAGAGAGCAAACTACGTTGGCGCTGGACTTCTTCATCGGTATAGGTACGGCTCATCATATCATTGATATGTAATAGTGTAGATTTAAGCTCAGTTGAATCATTTTCAGCAATGATATTAGAAACTAAACATGGGGATAATAGTGAACGTGCAAGGATATGACTCATGATATAACTCCATTTCAAGTGGGTGAGATGGAATCATAATCGGTTATGTTTTAATTGTAACTACATGATATCTAAGGATTTAAATTAATGCCTGTTGCATTTTATTAGAAAGGTAAAAAGCCCATTTTTCTACCTTTCTCTATAAGTACATATTATTAATTAAGGTGATAACCACTCTTTACCTGAAATTAAAAAATCGGTATAGAGTTTTTCTTCGGGACTATTTGGCTCAGGGTGATAGTCATACTCCCAGCGAACAAGAGGGGGCATTGACATTAAAATCGACTCAGTTCGACCACCACTTTGTAAACCAAATAATGTACCTCTATCCCAAACAAGATTAAATTCTACATAGCGGCCACGACGATATAACTGGAATTGTCTTTCTCGTTCACCCCATGAATAGTCATTGCGTTTTTCAACAATTGGGACATAAGCATGTAAAAAACCATTACCGACAGCTTGGGTAAAATTAAAACAGTGATCGAACCCGCCTTGATTGAGGTCGTCATAGAACAAGCCGCCAACACCACGAGGCTCATTTCTATGTTTTAAAAAGAAGTATTCATCACACCAATTCTTATATTTTGGATAAACATCCTCACCAAAAGGGAGACATAAGTCGCGTGCAACCGTATGCCAATGAACAACATCCTCAGTGAAACCATAATATGGCGTTAAATCAAATCCACCACCAAACCACCAAACGGGGGCCTCTCCCTCTTTTTCGGCAATGAAAAAGCGCACATTAGCGTGAGTCGTTGGGATATAGGGATTTAAGGGATGAATAACGAGTGAAACGCCCATCGCTTGGTAGCTACGGCCTGCTAGTTCAGGACGGTGTGCGGATGCAGAGGCGGGTAGTTGTGCGCCTTTTATGTGCGAAAAGTTTACACCAGCCTGCTCGAAGAGGGCTCCGTTTGTTAAAACACGGCTACGCCCACCGCCGCCTTCAGCGCGCTCCCACGTTTGTTCTAGAAAAGTTTCTTTACCGTCTAGCTCAGTGATTTTTTTGCAAATTGACTCTTGCAAGCTTTGCAAATAGGTTTTTACACGATCAATATCAGGGTAATTCATTGTTTTCTAATAAAACCAAAGGGAAAAAATAATGGTTAAAGTATACCCCTTTAAGGTAAAAAAGGCATATTGAATATTGATTGTGTTGTAAAACCAGTGATAATGGCAGGAAGATTAGTTTAAACGGGCAAATGTTATGGAAATACGGATCTTCCGCCAAGGTGATTATGAAGAGGTGCTGACATTATGGGAGCGCTGTTCCCTTAATGAATTCTCAGGTGACCCTGAGTTAGACATCGAACGTAAATTACAATGTGGTGCAGACTTGTTTTTAGTTGCTGAAGTAACTGGGGAAGTTGTTGGCACTATTATGGGTGGTTATGATGGTATCCGTGGCACTGCCGTTTATCTTGCTGTACACCCTGATTATCGTGGGCGTGGCATCGCAAATGCATTAGTGAGCCGCCTTGAAAAGAAATTGATTGCTCGTGGGTGTGGAAGAATTGAATTATTAGTTAGCGAAGAATCTGATGCCGCTATCTATATGTTTGAAAAAATGCAGTATGAAGAAGAACAGCCTGAGCGCTTGATTTACTCGAAAAAATTAACCCACGAAACGGATTTCTAAGTTAATTGCTATTTGTTGCTTCATTGATTTGAATGTTTTAGCAAATAGATTGTCACAATATGCATTATGCGACGAATTAAAGAGGATGATATGTCCCAACATGCAAATCTCAATGGCCAAACATGGCTAGCCCCGGCATTAAAAGTTTCCCTTTTAGGCTCGATATTAATGTTATCTGGTTGTGCGGGGTTCAAAGCTTTTTCGCCATCAACATGGTTTAGTAGCCCATTAATGGTGTCCAGCTCTGGTCTTGGCCAAGTGACTAATTTTACCCCCATGCAGGCGGATACTGTTAAAGAACAACTGAATAACCGTTATGCCATCCGTAATGGGATGCAAATGGAAAATGGCGAGGTCGTCACGATTTTCCAAGGTATGGATGACGATAAAGTTAAAGTTGAAATTATTGGCCCTGAGCATGGTTATGTCTCACGAATTGTAGTGAGTGACCCGAATGTTGTGACGGAGTGGGGGCCAAAAATCGGTACGCCATTTAGCGATATTTATGAAAAAGCCTTTGGAGTGTGTGGATTAGGTGAGCGCGTCGATAATACCCCTACAGTGGAATGTAATTCACCACAATCTAGCCAAGTGGTGTATCGCTTTACAGGTAAGTGGCAAGGCCCTGAAGATTTAATGCCGTCAGATAACGACCTAAAAGAGTGGGAAATCTCTCAAATTCTTTGGCATAAATAAGTTTTCTTCAAAAAATATCGTAAGTGACTAAATCATTTACGGTATTTTTTTATCTCTCCGATGTTTTTTCTCTTAAGTTTCTTAAAGAAATTTCCCCTTTGTTAAATTTTCTTTCTTATAATAGAGAGCGAAACCTATAAAGCCTTGCGTTAAAACAAGGTGAAGAAGATGACGATAAGGTACGATAGTGATATCGTCCTAGATAACAGATAGGTTAGATAACATATTCATTTTACGAGGTTTACCGTATGTCTCATTCTCAAAGTGGTATTTTGAAAGAACACAGTCGTTTCGGTATTTTTATTGAAGCATTGGTGCAAGAAGGTTCGCTGGATGAAGTGAAAGCAGGTTGCAAAAACTTTGTCGATGCTTTAACAAAATTACAGGCACAATACCCTGATGATCGTCTCGGTGCAGTAATTGCGTTTGGTTCTGATACATGGAAGCAAATGGGGCGTGCAGACAGTGCACCTGAATTAAAGCCGTTTCGAGCACTAGGTAAAGGGTTAGCACCTGCAACTCAGCGCGATATGTTCATTCATATTCAGTCCTTACGCCATGATATTAACTTTTCATTAGCGCAAGCGGCACTAAAAGCATTCGGTAAGTCCATCAATGTCGTTGAAGAAATTCATGGTTTCCGCTGGGTTGAAGACCGCGATTTAAGTGGCTTTATCGATGGTACTGAAAACCCGCAAGGGGAAGAGATTGCCGAAGTTACCTTGATTGAAGAAGGGAACGATAAAGGCGGAAGCTACGTTTTAGTACAACGTTATGAGCATGATTTAAGAAAGTGGGATCGTTTTTCTGAACATGAACAAGAAAAAATGATTGGCCGCACGAAGAAAGACAGTGTCGAACTGGATGAAGATGCGCGAAACGCGACTTCCCACGTTTCACGGGTAGTAATTGAAGAAGACGGTGAAGAGCTTGCTGTGATGCGCCACAGCTTGCCATATGGCACAGCAAGCGGTAAACACGGGTTATTTTTCATCGCCTATTGTGCAAGATTACACAATATTGAACAGCAACTGTTAAGCATGTTCGGTGAAAAAGACGGTAAACATGATGACCTGCTACGCATGACTAAAGCGGTTTCTGGTAGCTATTACTACGCGCCTTCTATTGAAACTTTGCTTGCGCTATAGATGACTCCTTGCCGCACGGATGCGGCGATTTCCTTTTCTTTAGTTTTACTTCCAATTGAACAGTGTTCATGTATTTAGCTATTTGATAGTTAATGAAATTCTAGTGCTTATTTCCTCTATTTCTTTGTTATTCCAATTTGATATATAAAAACTTGATTGATAACTACCCAGTTATAACCAAAACCGCTACAGTGGAGCCATACAGATATTTTGGTTTAGTGACGAATGGGAATGACATGAAAACAACTTTTTTTAAGAAAACGGCTTTAGCCAGCTTAGCGACTGTGTCTTTATTAGGTAGCCCGCATTTATTCGCTGCTGAACTGCTTAACAGTTCATATGATATTGCTCGTGAATTATTTGTGGCGCTGAATCCAACGTTTGAAAAACAGTGGAATGAGGCACATCCCGATGACAAATTAACCATCAAGCAATCTCATGCAGGGTCATCAAAGCAAGCCTTGGCGATTTTGCAGGGGTTAAGAGCAGATGTGGTGACCTATAACCAAGTGACTGATGTGCAAATTTTGCATGATAAAGGTAATTTGATCCCCGCAGATTGGCAGGCACGCTTACCGAATAATAGTTCACCTTATTATTCCACGATGGCTTTTTTAGTGCGAAAAGATAACCCGAAAGGGATCAAAACGTGGGATGACCTTGTTCGTAGCGATGTGAAATTGATTTTTCCAAATCCAAAGACATCTGGTAATGGCCGTTATACCTATCTTGCCGCTTGGGGTGCATTTAACCAAGAAAACAAAGGCGATACCGCGAAAACACGCGAGCAAATGAAGCAGTTTCTTAAAAATGTGGAAGTGTTTGATACAGGCGGTCGTGGTGCGACAACCTCATTTATCGAGCGCGGCCTTGGGGATGTACTGATAAGTTTTGAGTCAGAAGTGAACAATATTCGTTCACAATACGGTGAATCCGATTACGAAGTCATTGTCCCGCCAGTGGATATTTTGGCCGAGTTCCCTGTGGCTTGGGTGGACAAGAATGTACAGAAAAATGGTACTGAAGACGTTGCGAAAGCTTATTTAAATTATTTATATAGCCCGCAAGCACAGGAAATTATTACTAACTTTAATTACCGTGTGAATGACAAAGCGGTGATGGAAGCGAACAAAAGTAAATTCCCAGAAACGAAATTATTTACTGTTGAATCCCAATTTGAGAGCTGGCCAAAAGTGATGGATGTGCATTTCTCAACGGGAGGGGAGTTTGATGAACTAATGGCACAAGGGCGCCGTTAATGAATCGGTCTGGAAAGCGTTTTTTGCCGGGCTTTGGCCTGACGCTAGGTAGCAGCTTGTTTTATACCTGTTTGATTTTGTTGCTACCTATGAGTGCGTTAGTGATCCAATTGTCGGAAATGACATGGCAACAATATTGGGCAGTGATTAGCTACCCGCAAGTGGTTGCGGCTTATAAAGTGACATTGTTGTCTGCTTTAGTGGCAAGCTTATTTAATGCGGTATTTGGTATGTTATTGGCATGGATCTTAACGCGCTATCGCTTTCCAGGCAGAACATTACTAGACGGTTTAGTGGATTTGCCCTTTGCATTGCCAACGGCAGTTGCTGGGTTAACACTGGCGACCTTATTTGCGACATCAGGTTGGTATGGTCAATACCTTCATCAGTTTGATATCAAAGTGGTGAATACTTGGCTAGGCATTGCCGTTGCAATGGCATTTACCAGTATCCCTTTTGTGGTACGCACTGTTCAGCCTGTCTTGGAAGAACTGGGGCCAGAATACGAAGAAGCAGCACAAACGTTGGGCGCAAGTCGCTGGCAAACTTTTCGCCGTGTGATCATGCCTGAGCTTTCCCCTGCATTGCTAGCGGGAACTGTTTTGTCATTCACACGCAGTCTCGGTGAGTTTGGTGCAATAATCTTTATCGCAGGAAATATTGCTTGGCAAACTGAAGTGGTTTCTTTAATGATTTTCAGTCAGTTACAGCAATTTGATTACCCTGCGGCAAGTGCGGTTGCATCGGTTATTTTAGCTGTCTCGCTACTGTTGTTATTCAGTGTCAATTTAGTACAAAGCCGCTTTGGTAAGCGATTGGGGGGCAAATAATGGCTCAAATCACTCCGTTACAAACTGCCCAGCGGTCACCGATTAATTGGGGGAAATGGCTTCTCATTGCGGCAGGTATTTTCTTTGCCATCTTGTTGTTAGTGATCCCAATTATTTGGATTTTTATTACGGCTTTTCAAAAAGGGTTAGGGGAAGTTCTGCTTAATTTATCTAACCCAGATATGCTGCATGCGATTGGATTAACAGTATTAATTGCGTTGATTACGGTTCCTGTTAATTTGATATTTGGCACGATGATGGCGTGGTTAGTGACGCGCTTCCAGTTCCCAGGGCGGCAGTTATTACTCACATTAGTTGACATTCCTTTTGCAGTTTCACCGGTGGTGGCAGGGTTGTTATACCTGCTGTTTTATGGCTCAAACAGTTGGCTTGGTGGGTGGCTTGAAGGTTTTGATATCCAATTAATGTTTTCATGGCCAGGAATGGCATTAGTCACCATATTTGTGACTTGCCCATTTGTGGTGCGTGAGTTGGTACCATTGATGTTAAGCCAAGGTAGCCAAGAAGATGAAGCCGCAGTATTACTTGGCGCATCAGGTTGGAAAATGTTTTGGCGCGTTACATTACCGAATATTCGCTGGGCGCTGTTATACGGCGTTGTATTGACCAATGCGCGGGCAATTGGCGAGTTTGGTGCGGTATCGGTCGTTTCAGGCGCTATCCGTGGTGAAACCTACACATTGCCGTTACAAGTTGAATTATTGCATCAAGATTACAACACGGTCGGTGCATTTACCGCTGCGGCTATTCTTGCGTTAATGGCCATTATTACGTTAATTCTTAAAAGCGCATTACAGTGGCATTTAAGTCGTCAGCAGTCTGAATCAGGAGTCCATTAAACATGAGTATTGAAATTGAAAAAATCGGTAAGTTCTTTGGGAAAACCCAAGTACTCAACGATATTTCACTGGATATTGCATCGGGTGAAATGGTGGCCTTATTAGGCCCTTCAGGTTCAGGAAAAACCACCTTATTACGAATTATTGCAGGGCTTGAGCAGCAAAGTGGAGGCATATTGCGTTTTCACGGGCAAGATGTGAGCCAAGTTCACGCGAAAGACAGGCATGTTGGTTTTGTTTTCCAGCACTACGCATTATTTCGCCATATGACGGTATTCGATAATGTGGCGTTCGGCTTAACGGTGTTACCACGTAAGCAGAGGCCATCATCCCAAGCGATTAAGCAAAAGGTGATGCAGTTGCTGGAGATGGTGCAATTAGCCCACTTAGCTTCGCGTTTTCCTGCGCAACTTTCAGGGGGACAAAAACAGCGTGTTGCGTTAGCGCGAGCACTTGCCGTTGACCCGCAAATTTTACTGTTAGATGAGCCCTTTGGTGCGTTAGATGCACAGGTGCGTATCGAACTACGTCGTTGGTTACGCCAATTGCATGATGAGCTTAAATTTACTAGCGTGTTTGTGACACACGACCAAGAAGAAGCGATGGAAGTTGCGGATAGAATTGTGGTCATGAGTCAAGGGCGTATTGAGCAGGTCGGTACACCAAATGATATTTGGCAGCGACCAGAAACCCGCTTTGTATTGGAGTTTATGGGTGAAGTTAACCAAATTTCCGCACAGATCAAAGGTTCGGTTTTAGCGATTGATGGCTATGAATTTTCGTTGAACCATACCAGTGCTCATCAAGGTGAGGTAGATGTTTTCTTACGCCCATGGGACATTTCATTGAAGCCTGAAGTGGATGCACGACACCGCTTACCTGTTAGAGTGACAGAATCAGGCCCAAGAGGGCATTTTTGGCAACTGACAGTGCAACCGATAGGGTGGGGGAATGGCCCATTGTCTGTGATTTGGCAATCAAATACAGCAATCCCTAATCGTGGTGAACATTATTTTCTTGGCAGCCAAGAAGTAAAAATATATCAAGGTGATACTGAATTAGTTTTTCCCCAATTAGCGCAAAGTGCGTGAATATAACTTTTCACTATTTATAACACTGATAAGTTAAGCCTTATTGGTGTTATTTTCTATTATTCTTATCATTTATATATCATTTCATTTCGCCATAAATTGATTATTGGCAACGGGCGTTATTTGTTGATTTTTATTTTAATGTGCTGATATATAAGCATTTTATTTATCATAAAAATAAGAGATATAGCTGGTAATTCTATAAACTTATTGTAATATAATATATCAATTAGCTATATCATTATGGGTAATAAAGATAATCTATTTTTCTAATAATAATATGAAGAGAATTCATGTTCACTCATAGGTTTATTGGGGTAATATCTTATTTCTATTAATTCTAAGCGATAAATAAAAATTATAAGGATGCGAAAGTGTCAACTCTGGAACAATTTATTGGTCACACCCCATTAGTAAAACTTCAGCGTTTGACGCAAGGGATTGATGCTGAAATTTGGGTAAAGCTTGAAGGTAACAATCCTGCTGGCTCTGTAAAAGACAGAGCAGCCTTTTCCATGATCAGTGAAGCTGAAAAGCGTGGTGAAATTAAGCCGGGTGATACATTAATTGAAGCAACGAGTGGCAATACTGGCATTGCACTGGCAATGATTGCCGCGGTAAAAGGGTATAAATTAAAGCTTTTAATGCCTGAAAACATGAGCAAAGAGCGTCAAGCATCAATGCAAGCTTATGGCGCAGAGCTAATTTTGGTCAGTACCACCGTCGGTATGGAAGGGGCGCGAGATCTCGCGAAAGAGATGGAAAAGAATGGGGAAGGGAAGGTCTTAGATCAATTTAATAACCCAGATAACCCACTTGCTCATTTTAAAACGACAGGCCCTGAAATTTGGCAGCAAACGAACGGTAAGGTCACCCATTTTGTCTCAAGTATGGGAACAACCGGCACTATCACTGGGGTTAGTCGTTATTTGAAATCGCAATCAAAAGACGTACATATTGTCGGTTTGCAGCCTGCTGAAAAAAGCCAAATACCGGGTATTCGTCGCTGGTCACCAGGTTATCTTCCCGGGATTTTTGATGGCGAGCTTGTGGATAGCGTACTGGATGTTAACCAGCAAGACGCTGAAGAGACCATGAAAGCCCTCGCGAGGCTTGAAGGTATTTTCTGTGGTGTAAGCTCAGGCGGTGCGGTGTCAGGGGCTTTACGCGTGGCGAAAGAAAATCCGGGTGCGGTGATCGTCGCAATTATTTGTGATAGGGGTGACCGCTACTTATCGACAGGTGTTTTTGATTCTTAATATGTTGTTTTTTGATGAAAATAAGACTTTCATTAGGAAACGCTAGAACGAGTTAAACCATCAGGTTATCCACCTGATGGTTTTTCAATTATTATGCGCGATAATTATTTCTTGATACGCATAATGACAGTTTCACCTACTGTCACTGAACCCGTCAGTTTATTCAATTCTTTGATTTCGTCCATGTTCGAAATCACAACTGGCGTCAGAACGGATTTCGCTTTTTCTTCTAACAGAGCTAAATCAAATTCAATGACTAAATCGCCTTTCTTGACCGCTTGGCCTTCTTCAGCGATACGTTTGAAGCCTTCACCTTTGAGCTCAACGGTATCAATACCGAAGTGAACAAACAGTTCAATACCATCGTCTGACTCAATAGAAAACGCATGATTGGTTTCAAAGATTTTACCGATTGTACCGTCTACTGGAGCAACAATTTTATTGCCAGCAGGTTTGATGGCGATACCATCACCGACAATTTTCTCTGCGAACACAACGTCTGGAACATCTTCAATATTGACGATTTCGCCTGATAGTGGGGCGATAATTTCAATACTACCACTGCTACTTTTGTCTTCCGAAACTAGTGATTTCAGTTTGTCAAACAGACCCATGGACCTTCTCCTAATCGTTTTATATGGGACCGAACTAATGTGCTGTTCTTAGCATAACGTTTTTTCTTGGATAAAGGTATCTACAAGTTTCATCAATTCATCCGCTGTTGGTTGAGCAAGTGCTTGTTCAGCCAAAGCTTGGGTATCAGCAAAGTTCGCATTGCGAATTAATTTTTTGATACGCGGAATTGAAATTGCGCTCATACTAAATTCATCCAGCCCCATGCCAAGTAGCAATAAGGTTGCACGTTCATCACCTGCTAACTCGCCACACATACCTGTCCATTTACCTTCCGCATGTGATGCATCGATCACTTGTTTAATTAGGTTGAGAACAGCTGGTGACATCGGGTTATAAAGGTGAGAAATCAGTTCATTACCACGGTCAACCGCTAAAGTGTATTGAGTGAGATCGTTCGTCCCAATACTAAAGAAATCAACTTCTTTAGCCAAATGGCGAGCAATTACAGCGGCGGCTGGGGTTTCTACCATCACACCGACTTCAATTGTTTCGTCAAAGGCTTTACCTTCTTCACGTAACTGAGCTTTTAGCATTTCTAGCTCTGCTTTTAGTTCACGAACTTCTTCAACGGAAATAACCATTGGGAACATAATACGCAGTTTACCAAAATTTGACGCCCGTAAAATAGCTCTTAATTGTGAGTGTAAGATTTCTTTGCGATCAAGACAAATACGAATTGCACGCCAGCCGAGGAATGGGTTCTCTTCTTTCGGTAAATTCATATAAGGCAGGTCTTTATCGCCACCAATGTCCATGGTACGGACGATAACGGCTTGGCTACCCATTGCTTCGGCAACCGCTTTGTATGCTTGGAATTGTTCTTCTTCGGTAGGGAAGGCGTCTCTATCCATAAATAAGAACTCGGTGCGATAGAGGCCCACGCCTTCAGCGCCATTACGTTCGGCACCTGCGACATCGCGCACAGTCCCAATATTGGCACAAACTTCAACCTGATGACCATCTAAAGTAATGGCGGGTAAATCTTTTAATTTAGCCAGTTCTTCTTTTTCTTGCAGATAGTCATCGCGGAATGCTTTGAGTTTATCAATTTCCGCATCTGATGGGTTCAAGTGAATGGTGTTATTTACACCATCTAGGACAATGAAATCGCCATTTTTAATTTTGCTGGTGGCATCGCTAGTCCCAACAATTGCTGGTAATTCTAATGAGCGAGCCATGATGGACGTATGGGAGGTACGGCCACCTAAATCAGTGATAAAACCTAAGACTTTATCTAAGTTTAATTGCGCGGTTTCTGATGGGGTTAAGTCAGCGGCAACTAAAATAACTTCTTGGTTGATAGCGCTTAAATCTACAATAGGAATATTTAAGATATTCTTTAATAAGCGTTTACCGATGTCACGTACGTCAGCAGCACGTTCTTTGAGGTACTCATCATCAAGCGCTTCAAGTGCTTGGGCTTGGTCTTCAATCACAGAATAGGCCGCAGCATCAGCTGTTTTTTTATCGCCTTTGATTAAAGAGACAATTTCTTGCTCAAGTTCTTCGTCTTCCAGCAGCATGATATGACCTTCAAAAATCTCAGCTTTTTCGGCACCAAGATTTTTTTCAGCTTTTTCTTTAATTAGGCTGAGTTGTTCGGCAGATTTATTTCGCCCCTCAATGAAGCGTTGAATTTCTTTTTCGACCTGATCGTCTGAGATTTTTTTTGTGCTAACAACGATAGGATCTTCTTTGAGGATCAAAGCCTGACCAAAAGCAAAACCTGGGGATACTAAAATTCCTGAAATCATAATATTACCTTACTGCGGTTAGTGCTGGGAGTTCTGATGTTGCAGAGACTGCAGTGCGTTTTATTGATTATGCAAATATCCCCGAATGAAATCATTCAGGGACGGAGAATGAAATCGATTAAACGCGTTCTCTTGCGTGCGAAATTATTCCAATTCGCCCATCAGTTTAACTAAATATTCAACGGCTTCTTTTTCATCTTCGCCTTCTGCGGAGATGGTCACAACAGTACCTTGCGTTAAACCTAAAGTTTGTAACTTGAACAGGCTTTTCGCGCTAGCGGATTTGCCGCCAGAAATCAAAGAAATATCAGAAGTGAATGCTTTTGCTTCTTTCACAAATTGCGCTGCAGGACGAGTATGTAAACCGTTTGGTGCTGTAATAGTGACTTCTTGCTGGAACATAGTATTTCCTCAATAACTTTAGTTTTTTTAATTACCCAGCCTATTGTAGATGAAATCGGCTAGGTTTGCGTATAAGTTAGATTATTAACGCGTAAAAAGGTTTCCTACTTTGTGCGGTATCAACCCTTTTTACGTTTTACCCTCAAAATCGTGATTATATAGGTTAGCCGAAAAACATTTTAATAGGTATGTTCATTTGACTAAAATTTGATTAATTTCGAGGTGCAAAATAATTACTATGTTTAATACTAAACCCCAGATTAGAAATCACCTCTATCCATGCTAAACTTTGATCCGTGCCACAAAAAAAGCACCGTTGAGGTGCTTTTTTAACGATTATGTAACGAAAGTATGCTACTCAGCGGAAATATCCGCGAACAACGCGGTAGAGAGATAACGCTCACCAGAAGACGGTAAAATCACCACAATATTTTTGCCTTTGTAAGCAGGGTCAGCGGCAATTTTTGTGGCCGCAGCAATCGCTGCTCCCGAAGAAATCCCGGCTAAAATACCTTCTTTTTCCATTAACTCACGTGCTGTTTTAATCGCTTCGTCATCACTGATTTGAATGACTTTATCTAGCAGGGCGAGGTCTAAGTTACCTGGGATAAAACCTGCTCCAATACCTTGAATCTTGTGTGGGCCTGGTTTGATTTCTTCACCTGCTAATGCTTGAGTAATCACAGGGGAGGTTTCAGGTTCAACGGCAATGATGGCCACATCTTTACCTTTGGTCTTTTTCAGGTAACGTGCAATCCCTGTAATCGTACCGCCTGTGCCGACACCTGCAACGATGACATCGACATTACCGTCAGTATCTTCCCAGATTTCTGGGCCTGTGGTTTTTTCATGGATCTCAGGGTTAGCTGGGTTATTAAACTGTTGCAGCAGGAGGTATTTTTTCGGGTTGCTATTAACGATTTCTTCTGCTTTCGCAATCGCGCCTTTCATCCCTTTAGCGCCTTCGGTCAGCACGAGGTTAGCTCCTAATGCTTTTAATAGCTTACGGCGCTCGATACTCATCGTTTCAGGCATGGTGAGTGTGAGTTTATAACCTCTTGCCGCTGCCACATAAGCAAGCGCAATCCCTGTGTTACCACTAGTTGGCTCGACTAATTCTTTGTCTTTATTCAGGATACCTTTTTTCTCAGCATCCCAAATCATGTTTGCACCAATACGGCACTTAACACTGAAACTTGGGTTACGAGACTCCACTTTTGCCAAAATATTGCCATTACCAAAATGCTTTAAACGAACAAGTGGGGTGTGGCCAATAGTCAACGAATTATCTTCATAAATTTTGCTCATGGGATATCCTTAAAAAATCGGTTAGCCAATAAATAGTCTTCGGCGTTCACTATAAAATAGGGTATGGATTCAACATACGTGAAGAAGAAATTAATGCAAATATGATTTAGGTCTAAGCTTATAACAAAAGGCTATTTTAGATCCAATAGTTCTAAAGAATGGATAATAAGGCAGAATAGTGTAAGAAAATAGGTAACTGCGCAGGTGGTTAAACCTGCGCAAGGAAAGGGGTTAATAACGTGCGTAACGGCTACGGTAGCGGTCAACCCACATTAATGTTGCGCCACACACTGCAACAGGCATGATAACTAAGTTGATAAACGGCACCATCATCAGCAAGCTGACCACACCACCAAATTGAATATTTTTCGTGCGATCTTTAGCAAGGGCTTGTTTCATTTCACTAAAACCGACACGGTGGTTATCAAAAGGGTAATCGCAATACTGGATTGACATCATCCATGCACCAAATAGGAACCATAAGATGGGTGCAACGGTTTGGCCAATACCGGGTATCAAAAATAAGATTAATAAGCCAATAGCCCTCGGTAAATAGTAACCTATACGGACAAATTCACGCTTGATCATCCGCGGAACATCTTTTAATAAATCAGCTATGCCACCGTCTGGAGCTGGTTTACCCGTGAGTTCTGCTTCGAGCTTTTCAGATAACCAACCATTAAATGGCGCAGCGATAATATTGGCAATGGTGCTAAAAAAATACGTGAACACCAATAAAATAGAAATCAAAGCAACAGGCCAAATAAGATAATTAAGCCATTGTAACCAATCAGGAACATAGCTCATCACTTGGTCAATCCAGCCACCAAGCTTAGTGTATAACCACCAAAATGCGCCTCCTAAGAAAAGAATGTTTGCTAATAGGGGCAAAATCACAAAACGTTTAATACCAGGACGTGTAACTAGTCGCCATCCTTGTGTAAAATAATAAAATCCGGAGTGGTCTTTTTGTGGCGAAAATGTCGATTGGGTCATACTTCTCGTTCTCTCCTTTTCGGTTGACCTTGTATCATATAGATATGAATTTAGGCTGACTAGCCATTATTCGCTTAAAAAAGCAGCAAACGAAAGCGGAATATTCTCTTTCTTGTAAGAAAATCGTTCTGAGGGTTGCACTTAGAGCAATTGAGAAATAATCTTAAGGTAGTTTCCGCCGTGATGGCACTTTCATTCATCAACTAGAGATAGCAGCGATGCAGGATTTGCGTCTAATATTAGTGGTCGTAGGTGCGATAGCGATTGTCGCTTTATTACTGCATGGTTTATGGACCAGCCGTAAAGAGCGATCAAAGTTATTTCGCGACAGACCTGTAAAACGTAGAAAAAATGATACGCAGGAGAACTCATCGGATTATGATGATTCTACATTATTTACTGAAAATCAATCAACACAGCAGGTGCCTGTTCAACCCGCTGCGACTGAGCCTGTATATCCGGTAAAAAATGAGTCTCAAGTTGAACCCAATATACAGCCATCGCAGTCTATTGAACCTGAAATCAAAATGAGTGCTACGCCAGAACAGCCTGTTCATGATGAGCCTGTTGTTCAACATGTTAAAGCGCCGCATGTACCAGAACAACTCACCATCAATATGAATGATGAAGTTGTTACTGAGCCTGAAATACGTACTCAACCGGTGCACCATAATGCGTCGGAACCCCATATTGACACGCACAATTTACAAGAAGAGACACAACCGATACATCATGAACAGACGCCGCCGCACACTGAGACGAAAACTGAGCCACAGGAAAATTCTGCTGCAACAAATAGCAAGGAGACAGTCCTGGTACTTCATGTAGCAGCGCTTCAGGGGCAAGAATTGCAGGGCGAAGTATTACTGCAAAGTATTCTTCAAGCGGGCTTCCAATACGGTGAAATGAAAATTTTCCACCGTCACGTAAACCCGTCAGGTACTGGGCCTGTTTTGTTTAGTTTAGCGAATATGGTAAAACCGGGTTCTTTTGACCCTGAAACCATGGCGGATTTCTCTACACCGGGTATTTCCATGTTTATGATGGTGCCATCCTACGGTGATGCGAGCCAAAACTTTAAACTGATGTTACAAGCAGCACAGCGCATTGCATCTGATGCAGGCGGAGTGGTGCTAGATGATGAGCGTAAGATGATGACACCGCAAAAAATAGAGGTGTATCATGCGCGGATTAGAAATACACTAAATTAAATAAGCGTTTACAAAGCCCCCTTGATTGGGGGTTTTTATTGGTTTTAACTAACTGTTTTACATAAGGATATGTATAGCAGTATCGACATCACCTCCACGATGTAATCCACCTAAGCATGAGCCCCTTGTTATAAGGGGCTCTACTTACCGTAGCGCGTAAGGTGATCCAATTTAGCCAGTCCGTTTCTAGGCTTCCAATTTGCACACGACGGCCTTTTTGGGCATCAACGGCGGTCACGATGCCAATACGGATCAGGTTTCGAATCAAACGTAAAATATCTGCATTATTCATAAAACATAGATTGCCACGGATGAAGATCGAGGCGCATGTGTATGGCTTTGTGCCATGGTTGGCACAAGTTGAATGACGTGAAATTGGTTATCTTTACAGAGTGTAGTTTTTAAACTACAATCGAGGATATGAAAGAACTTAAACAAACAGAAGCATTCCGTTTATGGGAATCTAAGCTAAAAGATAAAAGAGCTAAGACCATTATCGCGATGCGTCTCTTTCGTTTAGCAAATGGGTTAGCAGGGGATGCAACGCCAGTTGGTGAGGGGATCAGTGAATTACGAATTCACCATGGCCCTGGTTATCGCGTTTATTTTCAACAGCGTGGTAATACGATAATTTTGCTCCTTTGTGGTGGTGACAAAAGCTCACAATCACGGGACATTACATTAGCCAAAACACTCGCTAAGAAGTGGATTTTGGAGGAAAACAATGATGAGTAATTTAACAACCTATGATCCCGCACTTGCGTTGGTTGATGATGACGAGATTGCATTTTTTATGGCTGACGCAATCGAAACAGGGGATTCAGCGTACATTGCAAAAGCGTTAGGCATTGTGGCCAGAGCCAAGGGTATGAGCCTAATCGCGGCAGAAACGGGGCTTTCCCGTGAGCAGTTATATCGTTCATTTAGTGAAGATGGCAACCCTACGTTAAAATCCACGTTAGCCGTGATGAAAGCGCTGGGTGTTGAACTTACGGTAAAAACCCACATTAACTAATTTTATCACCGAGCCAGAAAATCAATAACCTGACTTTCAATATGCCTGCTTTCTTGTGGCGCTAGCCCTTGATTGGGGGTTTTTATCTTTACGAGTGGATCATGACTACCAAAAACGAAATCGAAGAACTAAAAAAACAGTTACGCCATCACGAATACCAATATCACGTACTTGATGCTCCTGAAATTCCTGATGCGGAATATGATAAACTGATGCAGCGTTTGAAGGCGCTAGAAGAAGCGAATCCAGAGCTTATCACCAGCGATTCACCAACTCAGCGTGTCGGTGCCGCACCTTTGTCCGCATTTGAAACGGTGCGCCATGAAATTCCGATGCTGTCTTTGGATAACGTTTTTGATGAAGAGAGTTACTTAGCTTTTGATAAACGTGTTAGAGATCGCTTAAAAAACCACGATGAACTCACATTTTGTTGTGAATTGAAACTTGATGGTTTGGCGGTAAGTTTGTTATATGAAAATGGCGAACTTGTACAAGCCGCAACTCGTGGAGACGGCACCGTTGGCGAAAATATTACTGCGAATGTGCGTACTATCCGTGCGATCCCGCTGCGTTTAACGGGGGATAATATCCCTGCACGTGTGGAAATTCGTGGTGAAGTTTTTATGCCACAAAAAGGGTTTGAAGCGCTAAATGAAGAAGCGCGTCGTACTGATGGTAAAGTTTTTGCTAACCCACGCAATGCCGCTGCGGGCTCTTTGCGCCAGCTTGACCCTCGCATCACAGCGAAAAGGCCACTGACATTCTATTGCTATGGGGTTGGGTTGATTGAAGGCGGTACGTTACCAGACACACATTATGATCGCTTGCAGCAGTTTAAAGCGTGGGGTCTACCTGTTAGTGACTATGTACAGCTGCGTCAAGGCCACCAAGCCGTACTCGATTTTTATCACCAAATTGAACAAGTTCGCCCTGAATTAGGGTTTGATATCGATGGTGTGGTGATTAAAGTTAATTCAATTGCAATCCAAGAAGAATTGGGTTTTGTTTCCCGCGCACCGCGTTGGGCTACGGCTTTCAAATTCCCCGCACAAGAGCAAATTACGTTATTGAAAGATGTGGAGTTCCAAGTTGGGCGTACAGGGGCGATTACCCCCGTTGCACGTCTGGAGCCTGTTCAAGTGGCGGGCGTTATTGTCAGTAATGCGACATTGCATAACGCAGATGAAATAGACCGTCTTGGTGTGCATATTGGTGATACGGTGATTATTCGTCGTGCGGGGGATGTTATCCCACAAATTGTCAGTGTGGTTGCGGATAAACGCCCCGCAGATAGCCGTGAAATTGTCTTCCCAACGCATTGCCCTGTTTGTGGCTCAGACATTGAGCGCATTGAAGGTGAAGCCGTTGCCCGTTGTACTGGTGGGTTAATTTGTGGCGCGCAGCGTAAAGAGGCACTCAAACACTTTGTGTCTCGTCGTGCCATGGATGTGGATGGCATGGGCGATAAAATTATCGACCAGCTGGTCGAAAAAGAATATGTGCAAACACCAGCCGACCTTTACCAATTAAGTGCAGGCAAGTTAACCGGGTTGGATAGAATGGGGCCAAAATCTGCACAAAAGCTGATTGATGCACTCGAAAAGTCTAAACAAACCACGTTAGCCCGCTTTATTTATGCATTAGGGATCCGTGAAGTTGGTGAAGCGACAGCCGCTAACTTGGCGGCGCACTACGCAACATTAGATGCAGTCATGGCAGCAGATGAAGAGTCTTTAAA
This sequence comes from Providencia sp. R33, assembly GCF_019343475.1. Taxonomy (NCBI): domain Bacteria; kingdom Pseudomonadati; phylum Pseudomonadota; class Gammaproteobacteria; order Enterobacterales; family Morganellaceae; genus Providencia; species Providencia sp. R33. The sequence goes on from NZ_CP072453.1 coordinate 880,673, forward strand.
AACGGTACAAGATATCGGCCATGTGGTTGCTAAACATGTGGTAAATTTCTTTCACGAAGCGCATAACCAAGTGGTTATTAACGATTTAATCACCAAAGCGAATATCCATTGGCCTGAAGTGAAAGTGGTTAATCGTGCAGAAATCGATAGCCCATTCGCCGGTAAAACGGTGGTATTAACGGGCTCGATGAGTATTTTAACCCGTGATGAAGCGAAAGATAAGCTAGTAGCTTTAGGTGCAAAAGTCGCAGGGAGTGTTTCGAAGAAAACGGATATGGTGATTGCGGGTGAAGCGGCCGGTTCGAAATTAGCAAAAGCGAATGAGTTAGGTATTCAGGTTATTGATGAAGATGAGTTGATTCGTTTGCTGAATATTAAATAGTGAACTATATTCTATTTGGCTTAGTTATCTCACTGAGGTGAGGTGACTAAGTCACTGATAGTTTGTTGTAAGACCTAAACTAAATTTTTAATTAAATTTCTGTGCAAAAAAGGTCATCTGTCCCTTTTCCTCTGCTTGAAACGTGATCCCCTTCTGCTTTTTGCAAAATACACCTAGTTAGTTTTCATATTAATGTGACGTTAGTCTCATTTAAATGTTACCTATTACATAGAATATGCACATAGACTGATTCTTAAATTTGTTGGAGTCGCACATGACCTCGATCCTGCATTTCGTTTTATCTTTAGTAGTAATCGCTGCTCTTGCCATTTTAGCAAGTAGTAACCGTAGGGGGATCCGTCCTCGCTATGTTGTTCAACTGCTTGTTATCCAAATTGCATTAGCGTACCTGTTCTTAAAATCAAATATTGGTGAATCCTTTGTTCTGGGTGTTGCTGGGGTATTTACGCACTTGTTGGGTTACGCAGCAGAAGGGACCAAATTTATCTTCGGCGGCATGATTGAAGGGAATTTAGCGTTCTTCTTCTTACAAGTTCTGTGCCCAATCATCTTTATTTCTGCGTTAATCGGGATTTTACAGCACATTAAAATCCTACCGATTGTTATTCGTATCATCGGTACCGTGTTATCTAAAGTTAACGGAATGGGTAAACTGGAATCTTTCAACGCAGTTAGCTCATTGTTACTGGGTCAGTCTGAAAACTTTATCGCTTATAAAGACCAGCTTAACCGCATGTCTGAGCGTAGAATGTACACCATGGCGGCTACCGCTATGTCAACGGTATCCATGTCAATCGTGGGTGCCTACATGACAATGCTGGAGCCTCGTTTTGTGGTTGCCGCATTAGTGCTGAACATGTTTGGTACGTTCGTGGTGCTGTCTTTAATCAACCCGTACCCACCAGAAGGTGAAGAAGACATTCAAATGAGCAACCTGCATGAAGGCCAAAGCTTCTTTGAAATGTTAGGTGAATACATTCTTGCTGGTTTTAAAGTTGCGATTATCGTTTCTGCAATGCTGATTGGTTTCATTGCCTTGATTGCAATGATTAACGGTATTTTCTCGGCTATTTTTGGTATCGATTTCCAAACTATGCTGGGCTATGTGTTTTATCCATTTGCTTGGATCTTAGGTATCCCAGCGGATGAAGCGCTGCAAGTGGGTGGGATCATGGCTGTTAAAATGGTAACGAATGAATTCGTTGCAATGGATGGCCTGCAAGCTATCGCTGGTGGCTTATCTGAGCGTTCTGTTGGTATCTTGTCTGTGTTCTTAGTTTCTTTCGCTAACTTCTCTTCAATTGGTATCATCGCTGGTGCTATCAAAGGGTTAGATGAAAAACAAGGTAACACAGTGGCGCGTTTTGGCCTGAAATTACTGTACGGTTCAACCTTAGTCAGCTTCTTATCCGCTGCGGTTGTCGGGTTAGTATTGTAATTCGCAAAAAAGTGTTAAATTAAGAACGGCGTTCATTAGGACGCCGTTTTTTTATGGGAGCAAGAATGGAAAAGCAAGATCTTATCGATATGGCAAATACCTATATGCCATTCGGGAAATACAAAGGCTGCATTTTGATTGATTTACCTGAGGAATATCTTCTTTGGTTTTATAAAAAAGGAGAATTCCCGCCGGGGCGTCTTGGACAATTAATGGAAATGGCCCTTGGACTAAAAATAGAAGGGTTAGAAGGGCTAGTAAAGCCATTAAAACGCCTTAACAAGTAAACCATCAAGGTCTTATCCATCAAAAATAGCTACCAATCTACCGATTTTCCTTCCACCGTTGTGTGGCTTGGGAAGTGCGGTAAAATATCTTCGGCCAGTTCTTGTAGAACCTCCGCCACTGGGCGCTTTGAATATTGAATACCCAAAGCGGCATGGTTTACCCCTGCGGCCTGCCATTCTTCAAGCAATTGGATTAAACCGTGGCGACCAGTACGCAGGGTAAATCCTCCACATAACGGCGTTCTTGGGTAGTTCGGGTCATCCACGAGGTCAATCCAATCGTTCGTCATGTGTGGGCGGAAATCGTTGTTTGGAATGAGAGAGCGCCATGTCGCAATTTTCTGCCCTAATCGGATTGCCCCTTCAGAGTGACTTGTTGCTTCAGGATAAGATAGCCAGCCATCAGCGTAATCCGCTATCCATTGTTTGGATTGGCCAGATGCGCCTGTCACAATTAAGGGAATTTGCCCTGCAACTGGTTTAGGTAATAATTCTGCACGGCTTATTGTTCCTAAAGGTGACTGAATTTCCAGAGAGCCGTGTTGCATCAGTTGGCGAAAATAATCAATCGACTGAGCAAAACGTGCCGCACGTTGATCGTAGTCTATCCCATAAGCTGGGTATTCAATGGCTCTATCTCCAGATGCTATTCCCATTACCAACCGGTTACCAGAAAGTTGGTCGATAGTGGTGGCAGCTTTGGCCAAATCAATTGGATGACGCAGTGAAAAAATAGAGCTACCTGTGACGAGTGCAACCTGCTTTGTTCTGGCGGCAATAAACGATAAATAAGTGAGTGGGTCAAAAAGTTGCCCTGCATCACCAAACATGGGGTCGAATAGGGGAATGTCTCGTACCCAGACCGCAGCAAAATTCTTTTGGTCAATGTATTCAATTAATTCTATTTGCCCTTTTAATACTTGTTCATCCCCTTGGTAAAAGCGTAAGGGAAGAAAGACGCCCAATGTCAGCTTATCAGGGGCGAACATTCGGCGGTAACCCACATGGTTAGCAAATGAAGTAGAAGGTAGTGCTTTGTTTTTCGGTAAAAAAGCCGTTGTATTCACAGGAGTTTCCTATTTTAAGCTTCAGTTGCAGGGGCTGGGAGCGTAATGCCTTTTCTAACTTCAGGTCTGGCAGCAATACGGTGGTACCACTCAGATAAATAGATATGTTGGCTAAAATCGAAGTCAATCACCTCCGCAATATGTAGCCAAGCAAAGTTAGCAATATCAGCAATTGTGTAGCTATTTCCTGCAATAAAGGGATTATTTTGTAGCTGTAGGTCTAATACCGTGAGTGCTTTGTGTGTCATCGTGAAATAGCGTTCAACCACCTCGGGTTTGGCTGATTTATCGAAAATTGCGAAATTGACCCACTGGCCAATAATCGGGCCAAGGCTAGCGGAATGAAATTGCAGCCATTTGATGGCTTCCCATTTTTGTTTAGGGGAGTTAGGTAAAAGTTTGCCTGTTTTCTCTGCGAGGTACAGTAAGATAGCCGCAGACTCAAATAAGGTAATGTCCTCTTTTGGGTCGTGAAGGACAGGGATACGGCCATGAGGATTAAGCTGCAAAAAAGCAGGCTGTTGATGATCCCCTCGGGAAATCTGTATATGGTTAAGGTGATAAGCTAGGTTTAGCTCTTCTAATGCTATAGTCACCTTAAATCCATTTGGGGAGCTATCGGTATAAAGTTCAAGCATAATTGCCTTCTGATTATTATCTGGATAGTATTGAGATCACCTTTTGATTATTGGTTTTTTAATGAAGAAAATAAAACCATATAAACTCAACTTGAATTTAGAAAAACTAAACCATGAACCCAGTACTCCCCTTACTTGCCTTACGCGCTTTCACAGAAGTGGCAAAACATAAAAGTATCAAGCAGGCTGCAAACTTTCTTGGTGTGACCTCAGGTGCAGTTAGCCAGCAAATTCGCTTATTAGAAGAGCGGGTGGGGGTGCCACTGTTCGTGCGTAGTCATCACAGTATGGAATTAACACATGCGGGGCAGCGAGTTTACCCTGCATTGCTGCAGGCTTTTGAACAAATCGAGGGCGCTATGCATGTGCTTGAAAACATACTGCAAGAACAAACGATTACCATCAGCACAGTTCCGTCATTTGCGGCCTCTTGGTTAGTGCCTCGTTTGGGTAAATTTACCCAGTTACACCCTGAAATCGAAGTGCATATTGAAGCCTCTTCAACATTGGTTAATTTGCACCAACAGCGAGTGGATATTGCTATTCGCCATGGGTTAGGGAATTACCCGAATTTAGTCAGTGAGCAGCTAATCAGCCCTGTTTTATTGCCAGTAATGAGTCCAAATTTTCCCCTTAACAGCGTGATAGAAACCCCTCAAGATTGCCTTAATTACCCATTATTGCAAGATAACGACCGTATGGATTGGTCACTTTGGCTGGCGGCTCATGGGGTGGAATACAATGAAAAGGCAAAACGCGGAAGTGCATTTGATGATGATTATTTGTTGATCCGCGCTGCAATAGCAGGGCAAGGATTGGCGTTGGTACCTAAAGAGTATGCCATGCAAGAAATTGCAGAGAAACGTTTGGTACAAGTGCTTGATAAGCCATGGCCCGCTAAATTTGCTTATTATCTGGTGATGTTACCTGAAACAATTGAAAGGCCAGAAATCATTAAATTTATAAATTGGATAAAAACGGAAGCAGAAGGAAATTAATAAAGGGCGGGGAAATATGGTGGAGCTAAGCGGGATCGAACCGCTGACCTCTTGCATGCCATGCAAGCGCTCTCCCAGCTGAGCTATAGCCCCAATCGATAGACTTTGTTGTTTTGATATGCCATCTAACAGGGAATTAGATGGTGGAGCTAAGCGGGATCGAACCGCTGACCTCTTGCATGCCATGCAAGCGCTCTCCCAGCTGAGCTATAGCCCCAAACAAAATCTTTTGGACGGGAGGCATCATATTCAAGCTAGATAGGAGTGTCAATAAAATAATCGGTTTTTCCGTTTAATTGCTGAAATATAGAGCATTTTGCAATCAACGAAAGAATAAACATAAGGACGGAAAAACTGCCCTCAAGAAATGAGGGCAGGGACGGTATAAATTATTGTGCAGACGCTTCGCGTTCAGCAATAAACGCTAAGGCTTTATCAATGCGGGCAATAGAACGCGCTTGGCCAATAGCGTGGACAGTTACATCGAGGCCCGGAGATTGGCCCGCGCCTGTGACAGCAACACGTAAAGGCATACCCACTTTACCCATACCCACTTCTAATTCAGTTGCAGTGGCTTCAATTGCTTGGTGGACATTTTCTGCAGTCCAATCGGTGATTGCGGCTAATTTATCTTTAACCACTTCTAATGGCTGGCGAGCAACAGGGCGTAGGTGTTTTTTCGCTGCATCAGCATCGAATTCTTCAAAGTCTTGGTAGAAGTAATGGCAAGATTCAGCCATTTCTTTCAGCGTCTTACAACGTTCACCCAGTAATTTGATTAGCTCAACTAATTGTGGGCCATTGCTGGTATCAATATTTTGCTGCTCAATATGCCATGCAAGGTACACTGCCACTTCTTCAGCAGGTAATGTATTGATGTAATGGTGGTTTAACCATTGCAGCTTTTCAGTATTAAATGCACTTGCTGATTTGCTAATAGCATCAAGGCTGAAAAACTCCTTCATTTCGTCAATGGTAAAAATTTCTTGGTCACCGTGAGACCAACCCAGACGCACTAAATAGTTCAGTAGCGCTTGTGGAAGGTAACCATCGTCACGGTATTGCATGACGCTAACCGCACCATGGCGTTTAGACAGTTTTTTACCGTCATCGCCTAAAATCATAGAAACGTGAGCATATACAGGTACTGGTGCGCCTAATGCTTTTAGGATATTGATTTGGCGAGGCGTGTTGTTGATATGATCTTCACCACGAATAACGTGCGTAATTTCCATGTCCCAGTCATCAATAACAACACAGAAGTTATACGTTGGTGAGCCATCAGTACGACGAATAATTAAATCGTCTAACTCTTGGTTACTAAATTCAATTGGGCCACGGATTTTATCGTCAAAAATCACAGAACCGTCTTGTGGGTTCCGGAAACGAACAACATGCGGCTCATCAGCAGTGTGGTTATGCGCATGGTCGCGGCAGCAACCGTCATAGCGAGGCTTTTCATTATTCGCCATTTGCTCTTCACGCAGTGCTTCTAAGCGTTCTTTTGAGCAGAAACAACGATAAGCGGTGCCCGCTTCTAACATTTGATCAATCACCGCGTTATAACGGTCAAAACGCTTAGTTTGATAATAAGGACCTTCATCCCAATTTAAATTCAACCAGTTCATACCGTCCATAATGGCATCGATAGCTTCCTGAGTTGAGCGTTCTAAGTCGGTGTCTTCAATACGCAGGACAAATTCGCCCTGATTGTGGCGACTAAATAACCAGGAATACAGAGCGGTACGTGCACCACCAACGTGTAAATAGCCAGTTGGGCTTGGTGCAAAACGGGTTTTGATTTTACTCATCGAGATTGCCTTAATTGCAAAACATTGTTTTTGAAGCGCTTAGGAGTTCACGGTTGACTAAATAGAAGGCTAATGTATGCAACATGGAACGATTAGTCGTGATGTTGTATGAAGCTTTAAACACGTGAAGTCTGTCAGCATTGCTAAAATGTGCCTCTATTCTATCATCCTGTGGTGATTCCTCAATCAAGTTATGAAGATACAAGAAAAGAAAATGGAAAAATGAGGCGAAAAAATGAAATTGATGCAGATGTGCAAATATATTTTCAGTTTATGAAAGAATAAAAACGCTAAATTATATAGGTAATTGATTAAAAAGGCAGCTTTTCTGGCGAATATTGAAACATCTTGATTAATTTTGCAACGAACGAAAAAAATCTATCGAAAAAGCGTTGACTCTGAACTCCGTATCCCTATAATGCACCTCCATCGACGACGGGGCGATTAGCTCAGTTGGTAGAGCACCTCCCTTACAAGGAGGGGGTCAGTGGTTCGAGCCCGCTATCGCCCACCACCGTTGACGATGAAAAATAAATGATTGGGCGATTAGCTCAGTTGGTAGAGCACCTCCCTTACAAGGAGGGGGTCAGTGGTTCGAGCCCGCTATCGCCCACCAATCATTTATAATGTGGTACAAGTCATGAAGTGGGCGATTAGCTCAGTTGGTAGAGCACCTCCCTTACAAGGAGGGGGTCAGTGGTTCGAGCCCGCTATCGCCCACCACTTCATTCGTTACTCGCATTAAAACACAAATATAGATGGGTCGTTAGCTCAGTCGGTAGAGCAGTTGACTTTTAATCAATTGGTCGCAGGTTCGAATCCTGCACGACCCACCATCTCAAGCAGTAAAAAAACAAATTTCCATACGATGGGTCGTTAGCTCAGTCGGTAGAGCAGTTGACTTTTAATCAATTGGTCGCAGGTTCGAATCCTGCACGACCCACCATCAAATCGAAATACTCGCAAGTTACCCCTAATCAAGTAAAAACTCAGTCGGCAAGTTGTGCTCAGGCAAGCTGGTTGCAGGTTCAGGCCGAAAGCTAAATCCGAAGGATTTAAATCCTGCACGACCCACCATCAAATCGAAATACTCGCAAGTTACCCCTAATCAAGTAAAAACTCAGTCGGCAAGTTGTGCTCAGGCAAGCTGGTTGCAGATTCAGGCCGAAGGCTAAATCCAAAGGATTTAAATCCTGCATGACCCACCATCAAATCGAAATGCTCGCAAGTTACCCCTAATCAAGTAAAAACTCAGTCGCCAAGTTGTGCTCAGGTAAGCTGGTTATTTAATTTTTTTGATTTGCTAATTAGGCTTAATGGCCATCAAATAAGTCCATAGGCCTCCTGTAAATACATATTGAGTTGATCTGAACATTACGTAGCTTAAATTGTGTTATTACTACGTTAAGTGAAAAGACCATCTTAACGCTTATGTATTTAATTTAAGTTTTATCTATCGTTAAAAGATCATCCAATGGTGATGTTAATTTAATACCGTAGGTTAAATATCCCTCAGTGGAATAGAAAATGATTCATAATGACATATAATTAATAAGGGCATTATAGAGGGGGGTATTCATTGGGGTTTAAAACTAATAATTTATAAATTTTCAATGTAAAATATCAATCATCTTCTTTCGAAGATAAAAACATCAAAATTAAAACGAGATAATCTAATTGTATTTATTTGTCATAATTTTGTGATGTTCATCAAGTAAAATGAATAATAAACTTTCTTAACGTTATGGTTTTGTTATGTTGAACACTGTTAGTTGGTAAAAATTTACCGTGTTACTTTAAAAATTTAGCGTTTTCTTTAATTGTAACAAAGCTTTTATTTTTATAAGTTATTGATATCTGATGTTACTATAAATTTTTAGAAGTAAAATTTATTATTTTTACTGTTATTTACAGATATAGATGATATCTAGTTGTTTTTTCAATCGTTAAACGGCGATGTACTCTCAAAATCATTAATATTGTTACAGTGTTAAATTATTCTGTTTATTTCCTTTATTTTTAGGTTATGAATCGGTTATCTGCTATTTTTTTAGTGTAATATTCTGTTTCACTCATTTAAATACAAGTAATATGGGTAATGTTGGGGTGGTTTTACTGAGCATAACAATATGATATATATAGAATATTGTTCAATTCGTTATGGTTAAAATGCGTTGTAATATTCTGTTACATAACTGTAACGTCATTTTAAGACTAGTTGAAACTAATTAGATTGCTAGTATATCATTCCCATCGATATGTGCTGGCTTGTCAGCAATATTATCAAAGCTCTACTTATTATATAAAAGATAAAAATAAAAAAATTGCAGTTACTTATCTGCTAATTTTTATTTCATTAATATAAATTGAAGCGAGAATGTTTATGAATACAAAATATCCTGTCGCTTGTGCAGTTGGACAAAAAATTAAAACGCTAAGAAAAGCTCAAGGCTATACTGTGTTTCAGTTAGCTAAAGAGATAGATATTAGTGAGCAACAATTATTTCGCTATGAGCGTGGTGTGAACCGCATTGATATTGATTGTTTAGTTCGTGTATTAAAAGTCTTAGGCGTTAATATGGGTGAGTTTTTTAGTGAAGTGCTACAAGATGATACCCAACCAGATGAAAGAAGAGATACTAAAGGATTCGATGATTCGATTTACTCTGTAGTATAATAATATAAATAATGATTTGTCCCATAATGAAACTTAAATTGATTTAAACTTCTAATTGTTTCAATTAAGAACTTAAATTATATCTTTCATTATAAAGGATAAATATATTATTTTTCTCTTATTCTGTGTGACTTGTTAAAATAAAAGCCTGTTATGGGCTTTTATTTTTTTATTATATAAATATATCTAGAATTAATATTAATTTAAACAAAGACTAATTAGTGGGGAACCCGTTAAGTTTTGGATATATTCATCTTTAGGTAATCAAGCAAACTAAATCTAAGCACTCGAATCGGTAAAGTAAAGCTGATAGCTTAGGCTATCAGCTTTATTATCATTAATGAAAACGTGCTTTTCTGGCAAGGTAATCACCAACAAATTGCATTCCTTGGACAATAATGATTAGAGTCACCACTGTAATGGCCATTGCCACATTATCAAATCGTTGGTAGCCATAGTTCAAGGCAAGATCGCCAACGCCACCTCCGCCTACAGCACCTGCCATTGCCGTCGCACCGACCAAAGTAATGCTTGCTGCTGTCAAACTTAAAATAAGAGAAGACTTTGCTTCTGGTAAAATGAAATGCCAAACAATTTGCCAATTTGTGGCACCCATTGAATCGGCTGCTTCGATAATTCCTGAGTGAACGCTTAAAAGCGAGTTTTCAACTAATCGGGCAGTGTAGGGCGCAATAAAAATCACTAATGGCACTATTGCTGCAGTTGTTCCGATAGACGTTCCTACCATAAAACGGGTTAGTGGGATCATTGCCACGAGTAAGATAATAAAGGGCAAAGAGCGAATGATGTTAATTATTGGGTTTACAATTCGGTATATGCATTTATTTTCCCAAATTCCTTCAGGCCTCGTTATTACGAGTAATATACCCAGTAAAATCCCAAATAAGGAGCCGAGTACTAAGGCAACACTCACCATGGTGAATGTTTCAGACATAGCAAGTAAAAATTGTTTACTTGTTAAGGCTGTTTCGAATAATTCTGTCATATTGCCCCCTGGCTCACTGCTACGCCACGTAAGCGTAGAAACTGTATCGCTTCTTCAATCTGCGTTTTACCACCCACAATTTGCACAAACATACTGCCGAGTACAACGCCACTGATTTCTTTCATATTGGCAAAGAGAATATTAATTTTGACTATTTCTTTTAAAATTAGCTCATTAACAACGGGCTCTTGGGCTGATGCCCCCAGAAATTCAAGGCGATAAATATCTTGTTGATGCTCTAAATTGTGAAGAACACGCTCAGGTATTTCTTCATTTAGAACAGTACCAACAAATTTCTGGGTCGTTGGTTGTTTAGGATCCGCAAAAATCTCTAATACCGTACCTTCTTCCACAATTTTACCTGCTTCCATCACTGCAACACGATTACAGACCTGCTCTATGACCTCCATTTCATGTGTCACAAGCAGGATAGTAATATTCTGTTCTCGACTAATCTTTTTTAATAACAGCAAGATAGACCGCGTTGTTTGGGGATCTAGAGCGGATGTTGCTTCATCACACAATAGAATTTGTGGATTATTGATAAGCGCACGGGCAATACCCACGCGTTGTTTTTGCCCACCAGATAATTGGCCTGGATATTGGTGCTTTTTATCGCTCAGTTCAACATATTCAAGAATGCTATCAACACGGCGATTTATTTCACTTTTATCTAGCCCTAACAAGACTAAAGGCATGGCTATGTTTTGGGCGACAGTTTTGGTTTCAAGTAAATTAAAATGTTGAAAAATCATGCCAATACTTCTTTTGTGAGCACGAATTTCAGCAGGGTTATGGTGAGCAATATTTTGCCCATCAATAATAACAGCACCATTAGATGGCTTTTCTAATTGATTGACTAAGCGAATAAGTGAGCTTTTTCCTGCTCCGCTATAACCAATAAATCCAAAGATATCACCTTTATTGATATGCAAGTTAATATCTTGCAATGCAACTAAAGATTGCCCATCTTTTTCATATACTTTTTGGACATTTTGAAATGTAATCATATTTTACTCTACATTATCAGTTAGTTGCATACGTTTTGAAGGTAAAGGGGCTGGCTGCCATTCATCACCTAATAATTCAAATTCTTGGCTTGTTTTCACTAATTCGAGATGTTCTTCTCTATGAGCAAGGTATAATTGTGCTGCAATATGGTCAGCCAAACGCTCTGCGCCTGTATTAGTGCCCGGGATCAAGCCAATCACAGGCCCCATACTGAGGGAGGCACTCAAATTAAAACAATAAAATTGTTTTAGCTGTTCATTGTCAGCACTATTTTTGCCTTGTAATTCAAAATGTGTTCCTAAATAGGGGTGAGCGCCGAGTTCATTATTCAGCTCATTGATTGGTGGGGTATAAACATCAGCCCACGTTTTTATTAATGGGGTAATTTGGTTAAATGCAGGATGTTTGAACCAATTGATTCGATACCCAGTTGCAAGGATCAAATAATCTAAGGTGAATTTTTCGGTTGTCGTCGAAATATGGAGTTTTTTATCTTTTAATTCAATATGCTCAATCTGAGTATTAAAGTTAAAAAAAGCATTTGAATGACGAGAAACGCGTAGAGTGCTGCCATGGGGCGCTGGAGTTTTTGCTTTAGCCACATACTCGGCATAATGCCATTTCTGTGCATCGGTGAAATAGGCGTAAGCATTCGAAAAACCGGCACTTCCTGCGACTTTCCCTCGGTTTACACGCGGCATATCAGCGGCACGAATTAAAATCTCAACACGCTTAGCGCCATTTTCTAAGGCGGTGGCTGAACTGTCCATTGCACCTGCGCTATAGCCTACAACGCCAATATCTAACCCTTTGAAACGGCTGTAATCTGTACCCGCATATGAATGCTCCCAATAATATTGTGGAATATTATCCATAAAACTGGGGATACTCGGTTCACTAAATGACTCCATACCCGTGGCTAAAATAACATGCTGCGCAATGTAAACTTTTGTGCCTTCAGGGGTATTAAAGACTAACTTGCTGCCATGATCGGTTAAATGTAGGTCAATAAGTTCATATTGATTAAATACTTTCGGTTCGGTAATAGCTTTATACCACTGCAAGTATTCTCCCCATTGAAGGCGAGGAATTTTGTCTAACTCTTCCCATTTTTCATTGCCAAACTGTGCTTTAAACCAAGCTTGAAATGTTAATGAAGGGGAAGCTAAGGCAGGACCTACAACCTGTTTAGGTGAACGCAGTGTTTCCATAAGGGCAGGTTTTTGCCAAGGCCCCTCATTTCCAGCAATAGACTTATCAAAAATAATGGCATTAATACCGCGTAACTTGAGTGCAAATGCAGCGGTGACACCTGACATACCCGCACCAATAATGGCAACGTCAATACGTTGCTCATTGATATCATTATCAGATAACGTCCATGATGCGATTGGGATATTAAGATATTGCAAATCTTGTGCAATTTGCGCTTCTAAAGCCGCTAAACCTGTGATCCTATCCATGAGGTTATTCCTTATTCTCCGTAATTTCAAACGGTTCACCGAGGGAAAGCATCAAGCGATTTGCCCATGAGAAAAACGCAGTAGACTGAATTAGATCAAGTAATTCGAGTTCGGATAGCCCTAACTGGCGCAGTGTTGCGACTTGAGATCCAGCAGCCTGAATTGGCGTTGCTGATAAAGACGCCACGAGGTCAGTTATTGCTAACAATCTATCATCAAAACCATCGGCAAGAACTTCTCCCGTCGGTGTAGCTAAGAGCTTATCAACATCACCTCGACGCTCTTTAGCATACTGGCTGGCTTTGCGTGCATGAACGGATGCACAATAAATGCAACCATTCACTTTGCTGACAACTGCAGCTGCAAATTCACGTTCCCATCGTGGCAGACCACCTGCGGTGTAAAAAACTCCACGGTCGATTAAGGTTCGAATTTCTAAAATTTTGCTTTGGTGAGCAAGCAAAAGGAAGTATTCAGAATTTAATTGGCCAAACTTTTTCATCACTTGAGCTTCTTCATCGCTTAGCGTTCCAACTTCTCTAGCGGCTATCCAAGCTTCCCAACCTAAACTATCTTGTGTAAAGGCAGTAGGGGATGGATTGCCTTGGCGAGTTAAAGGCTGATGATTCCATTTGCCTGCGACTATTTTTGCAACGTCGAATGATTTACTCTCTGATGTAATTAAGAGATTAATTCCTTCGACTAAGCGGGCTTGGTAGGTGACAAAAGTAATAAGCTGAGCAAGCAGGATTATGTCGCTATTCTTCCAGCCGTGTGTAATTAACTTTTCGATGAGTGCAAAATGAGTCTCTTTAGGGGATAGGGTTAATATTTGCAGATATTCTGCAGCAGCTTGTAAAGCAGGTGAAAGATTTTCAGTTTTTTGTGATGACGACTGTTGTGAATAAAAATTTGCTAATGCTTGGCTACCAGTCAATTTTGCAACCTGATGTGCAAAATCATAACGAACATCAACTGGGAAACCTGCTGATGGCACAGAGAATATTTCCCTGTATGCAGCTTGAGTATTTAAGGTTGCGTCTGAACGGTCTTGGCGGATTAGCGCTAAATCGGAATCTGGTGGCAAATGTGTAAGGGTGTTAATTAAATCATTATTGAAAATAGTCATAGAGTAACTCACTTTTTTTAAACGTTTTTTATCTCCTTCATTACATATCAATCACATCATTTATCGAACGATCTATTTGTTATATCAATATAACCAAAAGGAATTAAAATTTGTTTTTATATTACTATTAGACTAAGTTATAACTATCTGATCTAAGAACAATCAAATTAATATGATTATACTGACTAAAATATTTTCACAGGGTTGTTACATATGTTAAAACAAAAATTAATAAAACTATCTTTAATCGCGGCAGCTGTTATTACGCTTTCAGCATGTGGTGATAACAATGAAAAAGATAATCCAAATAAAAAACAGATAACGATAGGTTTTGGGGTTGGGAATTATATCGACCAAGTTGATAAAGGCATTGTTCCTATTTTAGAGAAAAAAGGCTATAAGGTAACATTGCGCCAATTTTCACAAAATAGGCAAATTAACCCTGCATTTGAAGAAGGCTCTATTGATGCATCGGTGAATCAAAGTCGTGCATATATGGATGCTTATAATAAAAAGAATAATATTAATATGGTCGCATTAACTGATTCACCAAGTGCGCCGCAAAGTTTACGTTCAAATAAACACAAATCAATTGATGATGTTAAAGATGGCATGATTGTCGCTTTATCTAACGACCCCGTTAATGCAGAACGAGGGGCTCGAATTCTAGAACAATTAGGTTGGATTAAAATTAAACCAAATGTTAGTACATTGAGTTTTAGCGTTAATGATATTTCATCAGGTAAATATCATTTAGATGTGCGTGAAACGGACGCAGCTCAAGGGTTAAGATTACTTGATGATGTTGATTTTGTTGTAGTAAATGGGAATTATGTCGCAAGTGCAGGCCAACGTATTGCCGATGGGTTGGTTGTTGAAAACTCACCGTTAGAACATCGTGTTATTGTCACTGTTATGCAAAAAGACCTTGATTCTCAATGGGCTAAAGACTTAAAAGATGCCTTTGAGTCCAAAGAATATGCAGATTATATTCGCTCCCAGCGCATTTATGATGGTTTTATTGAGCCAGAAAGCTGGAATAAATACCCTAAATAAAATCCTAGTCTAATTTTTTATATTTTTGTTCTTACCTAGCCACTTATTATTGAATTAATAAGTGGCTTTCTTATAAATTAATATGAAATTTATTCTTATTAAATTCCTAGACAACATAATGTTTTTGCTGCTATTAAATAGTTAAGTAATACAACAAAAAATACAACTTCATAAAAAGATAGAACAAAATCAACCTGACAGGGGAAAAATATGAACCACGAACTGATTGAAGCATTTAATGTTATAAAGAATAAGAAATGGGTTGATTTAACACATAGTTTTGATGGTGACTCGCCACATTTTTTTATGTTTGATGCTGCGGAATTTAAAACCTTATTTGGTTACCCTGAAGGTTTCTTTGCTCAGCAATTTACCTTCCCAGGGCAGTATGGTACGCATATTGATGCACCATGCCATTTTGTTGAAGGCAAACGTTTTTTACATGAGTTAGAGCTAAAAGAGCTTGTTTTGCCTTTAATCGTTATTGATCAGTCCGAAAGAGCGAAACAAGATCCAAACTTTGCATTTTCTCTTAATGATGTACTGGCTTTTGAAGGGAAGCACGGCAAAATTGAAGCTGACAGTTTTGTTGCGTTAAGAACAGATTGGAGCAAACGTTGGCCATCACAAGAGTTGATGGACAATAAAGATGCAGAAGGTAATAACCAAATACCTGGCTGGGGAATGGATGCATTAAAATTCTTATTTGAAGAGCGTGGTATTAAAGCGATTGGACATGAAACGTTTGATACTGATGCTGCGAAAGATTTTCGCAAAAATAATGCCTTACTGGGTGAGTATTACGTTTTAGAACAAGATACTTACCAAGTGGAGTTACTGGCAAACTTGGATAAAGTACCGACTCGCGGAGCTGTTATTTTTAATATTGTGGCTAAACCTAATAATGCGAGTGGATTTCCTGTGCGCTCATTTGCCATTCTGCCTTAAAGATTGAAATTTTATTACCAGCCATCCACCGAGTATGGCTGGTAATAAGCTGCAATTATTCCTACAAGACTAATACTACCCATATTGCCGCTAACATCATGCATAACGCAGCAACAATGCCTCCCGATTTTGCAAACTCACTAAACGATATTTTCACACCATAAGCCGCAGCTTGTTCAACGACGATAATACCTGCAAGGCTACCAAAAACTAATAAATTACTTGAAAAACCAGAGCCAAGTACTAATGCAGCACCAAGGGAATCTGCATTTCCATCAGGTGTTAAAAATGGCACGAGTAGCATGACTGAGGGGTTATTCCCTACGATTGTGCTGAGCACACCAGTGACTAAAAACAATGCCAGTGGGTTATTTAAATCGACACCATGAGCGCGTAAATCATTGAGGAGCTGCTGGGGAATTCCTGTTGACGCAAAGGCGGCATTAACGACAAACAACCCCATAATTAAGAGTAATAAATTCCCATCGACTAATTTAAGCATATCGCTTGATGCAATTGAACGATTCATTAATAAGAACCCTGCGGCAGTAAGGGCAATTAATTCTCTAGGAATATCGCTAATGATAAATGCGATAATAACGGCAAATGTAATAATCCCAGCCTTGGTTGTTTCCCACACATTTAATGTTTCTTGAGTTGTTGGTGCTTTAGTTTGCATTTCGTCCTTAGCAATGTACCAACGGTTGCGGTACAACCAAACTAGGACTAGCCATGTAATGGGTAACGAAATTAAAGCAGGGATTGCAGAGGCTTCTAATAAACCCACAAATGAGATGTCGAGTCCTTGAGCTGCAATCATATTCTGCGGGCTACCAATTAATGAGCCAGCTGCACCGTTATTTGCTGCGAAACAAAAGCCTAATAAAAATGGGATAGGGTTTAAACCACGGGATAAACTAATTGAAACTAACAGTGGTGTCATGGCAACAACCACGACATCATTAGTTAATAGAGCAGAAAGGATCCCGCCAACACCGATTAATACCGCTAAAAGTGCCGGAGGAGAAACCTTTAACATCGCAACACGGTTCGCTGTCCAGCTATAAAAGCCAGATACAACAAACGATGCAGATACCACCATTAAACCGAATAACATGCCAATTGTCCGATAATCAATGGCATTCCAAGCGTGCGGTGGGGTAATACTACCGATAGCCATCATGGCTAAGGCGCCAATAACAGCAGCTCCCGTTCTGTCTACTTTAAAACCGGGTAACTTACCAAAGCCCATGGCAACGTAAACCAAAAGAAAAACAATAATGGTTAAAGTCATTGTATTCACATTTTAATCAATAAATTTAAGGATAATTTATCGGTGAAAATCTTTTGAATCAAGGTTAAATATTCGTTTAATAATAATAAGTTGCAGTAAGCCCTATTCGTAATCATCGCAAAAAGACAAAAAATGCGAAATGAGATGAATTCTAAGTTCACATATACAGCTCAATATCCATTTCATTTGCGCTTTTTTGAAATAAGCCGTGAGTGAAAATTAATTACAAAACTAAATCTAACAATAGTAAAAAGGCTGATTGAGCTTTTAAGAGAGCTAAAAAATCGTGAATATGAAAATAATTCGTGATCAATATCTCTATTTTGAAAATTAAGCCAAGAATTATAGTGTGACTCAAGTCATGTTTTTTGTTTGTTTTGCTTAAAAAATCGTCTTTGTAGTAAAGCTACACTGCACATTTGTGAAGCTGATCAATATTTATGAGGGGGTGGATAGGGTGTTTGGGTGATGTTCATCACATAAAGCCCGCGTGGTACGCATCTGACAAAGGTCATGTTAGAGTGAAAGTGTCGAAAAATTCACTAACGTTATTTGGCGATAACGTTACAACCTTATCGTTCTCGTACCACGGGGTTCTATCATGGTAACATCAAATATCAAATTAAAGGTACAGAATTTTGGGCGTTTCCTCAGTAATATGGTTATGCCTAATATCGGTGCTTTCATTGCGTGGGGCTTAATTACCGCGCTCTTTATACCTACGGGCTGGTGGCCAAACGAAACATTGGCACAGCTTGTTGGCCCAATGATCACCTACTTATTACCACTACTTATTGGTTATACGGGCGGACGTCTTGTTGGCGGTGAGCGGGGGGGCATTGTTGGGGCAATCACAACGATGGGGGTGATTGTTGGTGCTGACATGCCAATGTTTATGGGCGCAATGATAGCAGGGCCATTAGGTGGCTTTGTGATTAAACGTTTTGACCGCTGGATTGATGGTAAAGTTAAAACAGGCTTTGAAATGCTCGTGAATAACTTTTCATCTGGCATTATTGGTATGCTTTTGGCGATACTCGCTTACCTTGCTATTGGTCCACTCGTTGCTGGCTTATCAAAAGTGTTGGCGGCTGGCGTAAATGTGATGGTGGAAAATAATCTACTGCCCCTTACTTCAATTTTTGTTGAGCCTGCAAAAATACTCTTTCTGAATAATGCCATTAACCACGGTATTTTCTCCCCACTAGGTATTCAGCAAGCCACTGAAACCGGCGCTTCTATTTTCTTCTTAATTGAAGCGAATCCAGGCCCAGGTTTAGGTGTGTTGCTGGCATATATGTTTTTTGGAAAAGGGAACGCTAAACAGTCAGCATCTGGTGCGGCAATAATTCACTTTTTTGGTGGGATCCACGAAATTTATTTTCCATATGTTTTAATGAATCCGCGTTTAATTCTTGCAGTTATTCTTGGTGGCATGACAGGTGTGTTTGTGATGAACCTATTTCATGCTGGTTTAGTTTCACCTGCATCCCCTGGTTCTATTTTTGCAGTTTTGCTGATGACACCAAAGTCATCTTTAGTTGGCGTTATTTTATCAGTCACAAGCGCAACCTTGGTTTCTTTCTTAGTCTCTGCCATTTTATTGAAAAGAACTCGCGTGGGTGATGATGATGAATTAGATAATGCGACGAAAAAAATGCGTGATATGAAAACGCAATCTAAATCATCAAACAAAGAAGCAACGAATAACAATTCAACGGTTAATCTTGCAAATGTGCGCAATATTATTGTTGCTTGCGATGCTGGTATGGGCTCAAGTGCAATGGGGGCCGGTGTGTTAGTGAAAAAAGTTCGTGATGCCGGGTTGGTTGATATTAATGTCAGGAATATGGCTATCAATGACCTTCCCGCGGATGTCGATATTGTTATCACACATAAAGACCTCACTGAAAGAGCTAAAACATTTGCACCTAATGCAATGCATATTTCTTTAGCAAATTTCTTAGATGGCCAAACATATAATGATTTAGTGACGAATCTGATCGCAAAAAAACATCCTAAAGCTGCAAACGATGGTCATTTAATTAAGCAAAAAATCGTTGCCGCAAATGATGAATCTTTTAATCTTGAAGATAAAGATGAGGCATTGTTTACACTGAGTGCTAAACATATCCATTTAAACTTATCGGCGAAGAATAAAGTTGAAGCAATTCAATTTGCGGGGCAAAAACTTGTCGAGGGCGGATATGTTGAGCCTGACTATATTAATGCAATGTTAGCGAGAGAAAAATTAACCTCAACTTACCTTGGCGAATCAATAGCTGTTCCCCATGGAACTATTGAAGCGAAAGACCGTGTTTTAAAAACGGGCATTGTTATTTGCCAATATCCAGACGGTGTTCAATTCGGAGATGAACCTGATGAAATCGCTCGTCTTGTTATTGGTATAGCAGCACAAAATAATGAGCATATTGCAGTGATTACACAAATTACCTCTGCACTAGATGACGATGGGGTGATAGAGAAACTGTGTAATACCCAAAGTATTCAAGAAGTGCTCGAAATTTTAGCATCACAAAGTGCAGCGTGAGGAGAATAACAATGAAAGTCATTCATTTTGGTGCAGGTAATATTGGTCGTGGTTTTATTGGTAAATTACTCGCAGATGCGAATTCACAGCTCACATTCACCGATGTTAACCAACCTTTAATCGATCAATTAGAGCATCAACAGTCATATCAGGTTCATGTTGTTGGTCAAGAAAGCCGTATTGAAAAAGTGCAACATGTGCATGCAATTAATTCTAATGATCCAAAGACAATTGAATATATTGCTACTGCGGATATGGTGACGACCGCAGTAGGCCCGCAAATTCTCGAAAAAATAGCAGGGACTTTAGCGCAAGGAATCACGTTAAGAAATAAATTAAATAACCAAAACCCACTCAATATAATTGCGTGTGAAAATATGGTAAGAGGAACAAGCCAATTAAAGCGGCATGTTCTCGCGCAATTGCCTATTGAAATACATGGATGGGTTGAACAGCATGTTGGTTTTGTTGACTCTGCTGTTGACCGTATTGTTCCTCCCATGGATGCAGCAAATGATGACCCGCTTTCGGTAACAGTAGAATCATTCAGTGAATGGATTGTCGACAAAACGCAATTTATTGGCAATATTCCGTCCATTGATGGAATGGAGCTAACGGATAATTTAATGGCATTTGTAGAACGTAAACTATTTACGTTAAATACAGGTCATGCGATTACTGCATATCTAGGTCAAATATATGGTCACCAAACAATCAGTGATGCCATTAATGATCCTAAAGTTTACGCTATTGTAAAAGCTGCGATGGAAGAAAGTGGGCAAGTTTTAATTCAACGGTATGGATTTAATGCAGACAAGCACCAGCAATATATTGAAAAAATATTAAGTCGGTTTGCTAACCCTTATTTAAAAGATGATGTCAATCGAGTAGGGCGTCAGCCTATCCGTAAACTCAGTCCAGAAGATAGGTTGATTAAACCGTTACTAGGGACGTTTGAGTACCAATTACCTAATAATAATCTGATAATTGGTATTGCAGCTGCGCTTCATTTTAGATGTTCTAGCGACTCTCAATCTGTTGAGATGGCTGCTTTGATTGAAAATAAAGGCATTTATCAAACTGTAGTTGAATTGAGTGGACTAGAACAACATCCTGTCATTATTGATAAAATTTGTGCGCAGTATGAACTGATAAAGTAGAGCAACGAGTAATATTACGGATAATGAGTTAATTAGTGAGGTTCAATCACTTTATGGTTATTAGCGAATAAATATTAAGCGGGTGGCCATAAAGTGACAAAAGAAATTATTATGGAAAATAAACAAGACATTGAAAATCAAATCCTTGAGCGGCTAAATCAACGGCCTGAAGTACATTTATTTGTTCAAGAGGTTATTTTGCTGATTTCACAAGCAATTGATAAATTGATGTTAAAAGTATTTAGAAAGGATGATTATGCTGTAAAATATGCCGTTGAACCTCTTTTGACAGGTAATGGTCCATTAGGTGATTTATCTGTGCGTTTGAAACTGTTATTTGCTTTGGGGGCCATAACGCGTGAAACCTATGAAGATATTGAATTATTTCTAGCATTAAATGATTCTCTAGCATACCAAGAATTAAAATTAGATTATATTGATGATGAAATAATCGGCAGTATTAAAATGTTGCACTGCATGGGGCCATTACCTGAAATGATGCGCTTTGATCAGCCCGAAGATATGGTTGACAAACAGCTAATTGATTTGCAAAAACAGCGCTATCAGCAAATGGTCAAATCGTCTTTAGTACTATCTGTTGCTGATTTAATTGCACAAATATTAGAAACCGATGTTTTTTAATGAGCCTTTGCATTCTTTATTTCTTTTTCACTAAAGATCTTGCCCGCCTATTTACTTCATTAAATAAATATGTTTGAAATACAAATATGTATAATCGAACCTTATATGGCTTAAATATGAATATTATTATTGCTCATAACATCACTCAAGAGGATAAGGCTGAACTACTGGCTGGGCTCCGTAGTTTTAATGTCCAGTATTTAGATGCTTCTCGTTTTGGTCAGTTAGGCATTTATTTCAAAGATGGCGCAGGTGTGATGCAGGGTGGGTTAATTGCGGAAGTAAAAGCGAATTGGCTGTGTATTGATTATTTATGGGTAAACGAAACAGTGAGAGAAGCTGGGCTAGGGCGTAAATTAATGGAGACCGCTGAGCAAGAAGCGATAAAATTAGGCTGTATTCATGCTTTGGTCGACACTTTTAGCTTTCAAGCTTTACCATTTTACCAAAAATTAGGTTATATCCAGCAAATGTCACTACCCGATTTTCCGCAAACAGGTATGCAACGTCACTACCTAACTAAGTTAAATTTAAAGAAAAATGAATAGCGCTATTGATTGTAATGTTCAGAAAAACAATCAGTGCTATGTGTTTTTGTATTTTGATTTGCGGTTGCGGATGGGTTAACGGGTAGATTTAATTGATTTATCCAGCAGGCTAGACTTTGTTTTGCATTTAATCTTACCTCTGAACTTTTATCATGAACTGACCGAATGTTCATTGTTGAGTATTCCATCAATCTATTATCCACAAAGATAAATATTCGGTCAGCTTTCTGATCTGGTTGATCAGGTAATAACTGGTCGGCATAAAACAATAAATCATACTGGTCTTGCTTGGCTGAACTCATGGGGGTTCCTTCAATATGAATGACTTCAGCTTTACTTATTCCAGATATAATGACTAAAGATGGCTTTTCTTTTGTGCAAGCTAAAAGCAAAAGAGGCAAAAAAAGAAGAATGACAAATTTTCTCATTGATGGTTTATCCAGTAAATACGTGCAGTAGAATTGATAATAGAAGGTTCTATTCATGATAAAAATGGTTAGATAAAAAATAGGATTTTTCTACTCTCTGTTATTCAATGAGTTAATTTTCACGCTATATTTTTCACATTGATCCCTGACAGCAACATTAGGCTAGATAGTGATTGTGAAAGCGACAAGAGTTACATAGATAGCTGATAAGACCAAGACCACACCAATGATTGTTCTAGCAAAAAGGCAGAAAACACTACTCGGTGGTGATTTTGGAAATAGTGCTGAAAAGCTCCAATAAGCAAGCCACAGGAGTAAAAAGGCAGCAAATAAAAGATAAATAACGGTGAATGTCACTACATATATCCCAATGTTTAAGTTAGGCAGATGATTACTATGATGCAACGTACGCTATGATCATACCAAGCATGCACATGATGACTATAAGGCATATACCAGCGATAACTCGAATAAAAGACCAGAAAGTATTGGTTCTGCCTATATTCCAAAAACAAAAAAATACTGCAATTCCCAATATAATTTCATAAATAATCAGTTCAGCCATGACGATGCATACATCCATATAATTAAGTGATTAACAATATACATAAGTCAAATATCAATAGCTATCAATTAAAGGCTAACGTCCTATTACCCATGTATTCATGCCTGTTTAGCTTTGTTTAGTTCGGGATAGTATGGATAGTTGCTATGATTTTTTTGTGAGATTTTTGTTTAGGTAGGAATAGCTTGGTTTAGTTTATACTGGTGTCCCCTGCAGGAATCGAACCTGCAACTAGCCCTTAGGAGGGGCTCGTTATATCCATTTAACTAAGGGGACTTTGAGCTTATTGCTAAGCAGGGTTTGCATTTTACTGTTCACATCCAATGGAATCAAGTTGTTACGCGGAATTAATTCAATTTATTGAAAAGAACACTTTTTTGTCTGTTTTTTCGCCTTGGTTTTATCTAACAATTATTCCAGTTGCTGGTTTTATTTTGCTGTGTGTATAATCGAAACCCCTATAAATATTAACACAATCCCAACATTTTCATAAAAAGATGTTAAGTGCAAAGCTAGCTTAATTATCAGTCAATATTGAATTTTGGAGTAAAAATGCCAGAAATCAGTACGTTATTTGCTTTCGGTTTAATTGCCCTTGGTATGGTATTAACACCTGGACCGAATATGATTTATTTAATTTCTCGGTCTATTTGCCAGGGTCGACAAGCTGGGTTTATTTCACTTGCGGGTGTTGCGCTCGGATTTGTTTTTTATATGTTATGTGCTGCTTTTGGTATTACAGCTTTTATTTTTGCAATTCCTTATGCGTATGATGTGTTGAGGGTTGCAGGGGCAATGTACTTACTCTATTTGGCGTGGCAGGCTGTTAAACCAAATGGCCGTTCAGCTTTTCAACTTCAAACATTGGATATCGATAGTCCTAGAAAACTTTTTATGATGGGTTTTTTAACGAATATTGCTAACCCTAAAATCGCGATTATGTATTTATCTCTACTGCCGCAATTTATTGCACCAGGTCACGGCAGTGTGTTAGTGCAATCAATGATATTAGGAACAACCCAAATATTGATTAGCCTAACAATTAATGGGCTAATCGTGATTGCGGCGGGGACTATTTCATTATTACTGACACGCCGTCCAACATGGCAGTTAATTCAACGGTGGCTAATGGGGACCGTTTTGGCAGGGCTAGCCATCAAGATACTGGTTGAATCTAAAAAATAATTGTGGGAAAGAGCAAGGTTTTGTGGCTTGCTCTTTCATTTGATGATTTTTTAGGTCTAGTCATTGCTTTCTTATTTCTACGGAAATAGAAAGTAATGGTTTTTGCGCTAATTGATCATAATTCTTATAATAATGACATGATTAGCTAGGGTATAATTAAAAATTCATCTGTATAATCACTCAAAACGGTTAAAAAAAATAATTTTTTCACCTTATTATTATCAAATTCGTGAATATCTTGGAAAGTACCATAGCAGAACGGTGCAAGGAATGGAGAGGGTGTTATGAAGTTTCGCATGACTAGCGTGTTTCTAGCGGGCGTGTTAATTGCAGGTTGTGCAAGTAATATCGACCCAGATACGCATGAACGTTCAGACCCATTAGAGGGTTTTAACCGGGCAATGTTTAATTTCAACTACAATGTTTTAGACCCTTATGTCCTAAGACCGGTTGCTGTTGCTTGGAATGATTATGTTCCTATGCCTGCGCGTAATGGCTTATCCAACTTCTTTGTTAACCTTGAAGAACCTGCAAGTATGCTGAACAGTTTCTTGCGTGGCGAAGTGACTCAAGGATTTAAGCATTTTAATCGTTTCTTCCTCAATACAGTCTTTGGCATGGGGGGCTTGATTGATGTGGCAACAATGGCTAACCCACAGCTAGCGAAAGATGATCCTAAACGTTTTGGTAATACGCTTGGTTATTATGATGTCGGTTATGGCCCATATGTTGTTTTACCCGGATATGGGAGTGCGACACCACGTGAGGAAGGTGGGGATTTAGCGGATGGTTTATACCCAATGTTGAGTTACCTGACATTCTGGATGTCTGCCGGTAAATGGGCACTTGAAGGGATAGAAACAAGGGCTCGTCTGCTGGATTCCGATGGTTTACTTAAAAACTCGTCAGACCCATACCTGATGATGCGTGAAGCTTACTTCCAACGGAATGATTTCTTATCAAATGGCGGCGTATTGAAAGCAACTGAAAACCCAAATGCGGCGGCGATTGAAGGGGATCTTGATTCGATTGATTAATTTAGTGAATTGAATCAGGAAGGTTTATCACTCTCTTGTCTGTATTAAAACGTGAGAGTGATAAATTCACAGCTAGTCATTGTCTCGCTTTCCTCGTTGGGTAATGGTGTCAATCAAGGCTATTACCCCTAACACCCCAATAAATCCGACTGTAAATAATGTTCCCATAAAACCCCCTACGTTTTTGTCATTGTGGCCTCTTTTGTACTTTTACTGCGAATGTATCGCATTAATAATACAGTTTGATGAATGGATACGTATTTTTTGTGTATCTGTATTCTAAAATACATGTATAGATTGTGCTTGCAAATAAGAACATTCAGAGAAAGAAATGTAATCTAATGAAATATAAAAGGAATTATCTTAAAAAAGCGTATAAGGCTAAATTTATAATGTAAAGAGAGTTGTTGCCATGCAAATTATTTAGTTAACAATTAATTTACATATATGAGTGGTAAGGTGTCAAGATAAATTTATGATAGGAATGTTTTTTTGAATAGTGGGATAGTAGGGCTATCAGGGAGTTGCCTCCCCGATAGTTAAGCATTCGATTGATTAGAATGCGTAGTTAAAGTTCACACCATATAACCAAGCGGAGCCTTCAGATTTGAAATTATAAACCGGTGAATTTGCTTGGCCTTCAATTAATTTTTCACTGATATTCACTTTTTTACCGTGCATATAAGAAATACCAACATCAACAGACGCGTTTTCATTAAATGCATAGGTCGTACCCGCACTTAACCAGTAACGGTCTTGGTCAGGAATCGAAATTGAGCGGTATTCAGAACGAACTGGACTTTCATCATAGGCAATACCAGTGCGGAACGTCCAGTTATCATCATAGAAATAGGTCGTACCGAGGGCTAAACGCCATGCATCTTTAAAATGTTCTGGCTTGTGGAATAGAGGGTCACTGCTTCCATGTTTACGGTAAGCGGTTAACTCTTTAAACTCGCTCCATCCCGTATAAGAGACGCTATAGTGCATTGCCCATTTTGGTGCGACTTTGTGATAACCTGAAAATTCCCAGATATCAGGTAAATTGAGGTCGAGCTTACCATCAATTTTTTCACCGCCAGTTCCATTTAATGCTGCAATTGATTTTGGTATGTCGTTGGAATACTTACCATCTTCAAATTTGACTTTAACTTTTGAACGGTAGCTTAAGCTTAAACGGTTATCGTCATTAATTTCATATAAAATACCTGCATTCCAGCCATAACCCCAGTCATCACCTGTTAATTTAGCCATCGTGGTATTTGCCGGGAAAGCGGGAAGCTTTCCTCCGCTAATTATTGGTGCTAATGCACCTAGATCGCCAGCATGGCGAGTAATTTCTGCATCGGCATAAACAGCATTAACGCCTAAGCCAAAACTAAAGTTGTTATTAACTCGGTATGCGCCGCTTAAATTTAAGTTAACAGTTTTTAAATCGGTTTTTCCGCCAATAGGGCCCGCTGCGTAATTTTTATTAAAATCTGTCGCTAAGCCGAAGTTTGTTGTCATTGACGTACCAACGGCCCATTTATCATTAATTGGGAAAATAAAGTGGGCATTAGGTACAACCGCACTTGGTGCAATATCATTTGCAGTTGTATTACTATGAAGCGGAGAACCACCTTTACCTTTAATATCAACCGTCGGGTCAATATACACCGCACCCACAGACAGAGATGGTCGGTCAAATAGCATCATCGCAGCAGGGTTACGGCTACCTTCACTTGCGTTGTCGCCCATCGCACCAGCACCCGAAAATGCGCGTCCCAGTGCGGATGTAGAATATTCATTTAGTAAGAAACCCGCCGCGCCGGTGTTAGAAGATACAATTGCCACTGCTATTGCTAAAGCTGATTTCGAAAACAGGTTTTTCTGGCTCATGACCAAAACCCTCTTATGTTTTATTTTAAATAAAGCGACTTCTATCGCAAGAAGCGCAGAATTGTAGGGTCCATTGCCGTCATGACAAATCAGACCAGTTACTAGAGTATAGGTCTGACCACCTGATATGTTGCAAGCTTGTTTTGTATTTATTGTGACTTCGTTTTCAAAAATGCGATGTATTTAACAAAATCGCAACATTAGGTGACTATTTTGGAGCAATAAATAATCAAATACGGGGTAAGATCAAACTTATGTTTAATTATTAGCAATAAGTTTTGATACATACTGGTTTTTATCACTTTTTCAGCGTTATGATAGCCACTTAACAGTTTGTTTATTTGGAGAGTAAAATGACTGATGCGATTAACCGTTGTAGTGCGGATGAAACAGCAGCTTGCTGTTGTGTGGATGTAGGCACAGTGCTGGATAATAAAGACTGTACTGCGTCGTATCAGCATGTTTTTGCCACCCAAGGTGAAGCGGAATCCATGTTGAAGATGCTCACAGAAAAAGCGAAGTCTGTTGAGTCAGATCCCTGTGCGATTAACCACACTTTAAAACAAGTTAATGATGGTGTTGAACTGAGCGCAGAATTTAGTTTTAGCTGTGAAGCAGAAAGTCTGATTTTTCAGTTAGGCCTTCGTTAATCAAACGTTTGAATTCATTAATTGAACCCTTCTATTGTCATAGCACCTTTTATTAGACGCTAAGTAATAGAAGGGTTTTTTATATTTGTTAAATCCATTCCTTTTCTTTTCAGCACTATTTTTATACCAACTTGCGTGCGCGCTCCCATTTTTTAGTCAATGCAATTGATAATTGTGAAAGTTATGTTAACAATCATTACAGGTCAGACCTCTTTCGGCCCATCGTGAAAAAATAAACAATAATTTTTATTTATGCTTTTGCAGGAGCGACCATGAATCAACATTCCCACCATGGTGACAGTACATATTCAACAAAAGAGCGCATTGCCATTGTTAGTGGCTTACGTTTGCCGTTTGCAAAGCAGTCAACAGCCTATCAAGGCATTGCTGCTGTGGATTTAGGCAAAGCGGTTGTCGCTGAATTATTAGTTCGTAGCGATTTAGATAATCAGTTGATTGAACAACTTGTCTTTGGCCAAGTGGTTCAAATGCCTGAAGCACCTAATATTGCGCGGGAAATAGTGCTTGGCACAGGGATGAGCGTTTCAACGGATGCATACAGTGTTTCAAGGGCGTGTGCGACAAGCTTTCAAGCCATTGTGAATGTGGCTCAAAGTATGATGGTTGGGGATATTTCCGTTGGGGTTGCAGGTGGGGCAGACTCTTCTTCAGTTTTACCAATAGGCGTTTCAAAAAAATTAGCGGCGACATTACTTGCACTGAGTAAGGCAAAGTCGGTTGGGCAAAAATTATCGCTTATCACAAAATTACGGTTAAAAGACTTAATGCCCGTTGCGCCTGGAGTGGCTGAATACTCGACAGGGCTTCGCATGGGGGACACCGCGGAGCAAATGGCGAAAAGCTATCACATCACGAGAGAACAACAAGATGAGTTAGCGCATCGTTCCCACGTTCTTGCGGCGAAAGCGTGGGAAGGTGGTTTATTGAACGATGAAGTGATGACGGCGTATATGCCACCTTTTAAGCAAGCCTTTTCGCAAGATAACAATGTACGAGGTAACTCCGTATTATCTTCTTACGCTAAATTAAAACCTGCATTTGACCGCAAACACGGCAGTGTTACCGCGGCGAATAGCACGCCTCTAACAGACGGTGCAGCCGCTGTATTGATGATGACAGAATCAAGGGCAAAAGCATTGGGTTATACCCCACTAGGTTATATTCGTAGCTATGCTTTTAGCGCGATTGATGTATGGGAAGATATGCTATTGGGGCCATCTTATGCAACGCCTATCGCATTGAAACGTGCAGGGCTATCCTTACAAGATCTCACATTAATTGATATGCATGAAGCCTTCGCGGCTCAAACATTGGCGAACGTTAAAATGTTTGGTAGTCACCAATTTGCACAAGAAAAATTAGGTTTAAAACACGCAATTGGTGAAATAGATATGGACAAATTTAATGTTCTCGGCGGTTCTATCGCTTATGGGCACCCTTTTGCGGCCACAGGCGCAAGAATGGTGACACAAACATTGAATGAACTGCGCCGTCGCGGTGGTGGCTTTGGTTTAACAACCGCTTGTGCAGCGGGTGGTTTGGGTGCAGCTATGATTTTAGAGGTGGAATAATGACACAAAATTCTACTACAGAATTGGTGATGGATAAGGCACCGCAAGCTTTCTCATTAGAAATTTATGATGAAAATGTAGGGGTAATTTTCATTGATGTTCCAAATGAAAAGGTCAATACACTGAAAGCTGAATTTGCAGAGCAATTTCTTGCCATCTTACAAAAAGCACAATCTACTTCGGGCTTAAAAGGGTTAGTGATTGCTTCAGGCAAAAAAGATAACTTTATTGCAGGTGCCGATATTAGCATGATTGCGCATTGTGAATCGAAGGCGCAAGCTAGTGAGCTATCAAAATCAGGGCATACACTATTTGATAAAATCGATAATTACCCATTACCGATTATTGCCGCTATCCATGGGGCATGTTTAGGTGGCGGTTTAGAATTGGCATTAGCATGTCATGCAAGGGTTTGCTCAAATAATGATAAAACGCGCCTCGGCTTGCCTGAAGTTCAATTAGGCTTATTACCTGGCTCTGGTGGTACACAACGCTTACCACGTTTAATTGGTATTCCTTACGCATTGGATTTGATGCTAACAGGACGCCAGTTAAAAGCCAAACAAGCGCTTAAATTGGGCCTTGTTGATGATGTTGTCCCTGAGTCAATTTTATTAGATGTCGCCGTTAAAATGGTTAAAAAAGGCGGTATTCAACGGCCAGCTATTCATTGGCAGCAACGTTTATTGAGCAGTAAATTACTTCGCAACCAAGTATTTAATGGTGCAAAGCAAAAAGTATTGAGTAAAACCAAAGGCCATTACCCCGCACCTGAAAAAATTATTTATGCGGTAAAAACGGGGATGAATAAAGGGCTATCTGCAGGGTTTGCAGAAGAAGCCAAAGCATTTGGTGAATTAGCGATGTCTCCTGAGTCAGCAGCATTACGCAATTTATTCTTTGCTGTTACTACGTTGAAAAATGAAACAGGTGCACAAGCTGAGCCACTTAACGTTAACCAAGTAGGAGTGCTAGGTGGAGGGTTAATGGGTGGTGGGATTGCATATGTGAGTGCAACGCAAGGAAAAGTGTCTGTTCGAATTAAAGATATTTCAGAAAAAGGCATTGCTCAGGCTTTGAAATATAGTTGGGACTTATTGACCCAGCGAGTTAGCAAACGCCGATTATTGGCGCGCGAACGTGCTGCAACAATGGCTAAAATATCAGGAACATTGAATTATCAAGGGTTAGAAACCGCTGATCTCATTATTGAGGCTGTTTTTGAAGATTTAGCCCTGAAAAGAAAGATGGTTTCTGATGTCGAAAAAATGACAAGAAAGGATGTTATTTTTGCATCAAATACATCGTCATTGCCTATTCACCAGATAGCCGCCAATGCGCAACATCCAGAGAGTGTCATTGGTTTACATTATTTCAGTCCCGTCGATAAAATGCCATTGGTTGAAGTTATTCCGCATAAACAAACGGATGAAACAACGATTGCTACAGTGGTGGCATTCGCTAAGCGGCAGGGTAAAACGGCAATTGTGGTTGGTGATGATGCGGGCTTTTATGTTAATCGAATTCTTGCCCCTTTTTTATGCGAAGCAGCGCAGTGCCTGATTGAAGGCGAGTCTATTGATCATATTGATAGCGCATTGGTTGAGTTTGGCTTCCCTGTAGGGCCGTTTAATTTACTTGATGAAGTTGGTATTGATGTTGGTACCAAAATTTTACCTATATTGGTTGAACGGTTTGGAGAAAGATTCAAAGCACCAGATATCCTAGATAAAGTGGTTAAAGATGACCGTAAAGGCAAGAAAAACGGTAAAGGTTTTTATGAGTACGGTCATTCCTCTCCTAAATTACTGTTTTGGAAAAAATCTAAGAAACGACAGGTGGATAAAGCGATTTATTCCCTTATAGGTATCACACCAGACAACAAATTAAGTAAAACGGATATCGCTCAGCGTTGTGTGATGATGATGCTAAATGAAGCAGCTCGTTGCCTCGATGAGAAAATTATTCGAAGTGCAAGGGATGGCGATGTTGGTGCCGTGTTTGGTATTGGTTTCCCACCATTTTTTGGCGGTCCGTTCAGGTATATGGATAATTTTGGTATTACAAAAACCGTTGAGACGCTAAAATCACTTGCAGTACACCATGGTGATAAATTCCAGCCGTGTGACTTATTGTGTCAAATGGCGGAGAACAAACAAACGTTTTATTCAGCTGGCCAGTAAGAATAGTGATAGAGGGCTAGGTCAAAGGGTATTACGCGATAAGCTAGCGATACAGTTGAATTTAAAGAAAAATTAAGCCTGAGCTGAATACGAGTCTATTCAGTTATCAGGCTTTTTTAATCGGACGATTTAATTAATTGGAGTTATGTTTTGATAAAACACGTTAAAAAAATCAATAAAAAGTTATTTAAATCATTTTAATTGTCGACCATTTAATGCAGAATCATTTTTCGCCCCAACTGATGGTTACTTTTACAACAATTATCTTAACAAAAAGAATAGCCACTTTGAGTAAGTTGGCTACTCAGATGGTGGATTATGCAAGTTTATATTATGCGTCACGGCGATGCGGCGTTACATGCAGCAAGCGATGCTGAGAGGCCTTTAACACAAAAGGGAATAGACGAGTCAATATTAATGGCCGAATGGTTGAAAAACCGCGGTATTGTGATTGACACTGTGTTAGTTAGTCCCTATCTAAGAGCATTACAAACAGAACAAACAGTGAGTAAGCACCTTAAACTGCCATTGCAAAATGAAGTTTTGGCCCAGTTAACGCCAGGTGGAAATGCGGCATTTGTTGCCGACCATATACGCGACTTAGCAGTGACAGGTGCAAAGGCGATTTTGGTTGTATCCCATTTACCGTTAGTTGGCTACTTGGTGTCAGAACTTTGCCCGCAGAAAGAACCGCCGATGTTTACAACATCAACGATTGCATGTATTGAATTGGATTTGGTTCATCAAAAAAGCGATGTTGAATGGATGCTGAGCCCATCTCAGTTGCTATTCGCTAAATAAACCACTCAGTAAATAGAGCACTTAACGGCGAGTGCTCTCTTCAGTTTCAATCAAAAGTAATAAAGCTGCATTGCCGCCCCATTCTTTAGGTGCTTGGTGAAATGCAATAATATCAGGATGTTGTGCAAGCCATAGTGGTGTCTGTTGCTTCAGTATATGTTTACCATGTCCATGCATGATGCAGGCACAATACACATTTTCACGCCTGCAAGCGGCTATCAATGCGCCGATTTCTTGCTTTGCTTCCATTTGGGTCAAGCCGTGCAAATCAAGGAACAGCTCAGGCGTATAGTCCCCTCGACGTAATTTTTTTAGTTCATAAGGGTTAGAGTCAGGTTTTAAATAACGAGTTGGACCTTCATTGTCTAGTTGCGGCTGAAATTCGTCCGAAAAGTAGAAAGATGCATCGACTTGTTCTTGTTTCACTTTTCTATCAGAAGGTTGCGTGACTTTCATACGCATAGGAGCATGCAGGACTTGATCCTGATTAATTTTTTTTGCGCCGCGTATTGCTTCTTTAAATAGATGAATTTCATCATCTTTTAGTCCAAATTTATTTTTCGTCATTTTAATAATATGTATAGAGTCATTTTTCTGGTCTCTAGTGTAACCTATTTTAAAGTGGGATGGAGACAAAAGCATTTTTTAGCGTGACATAACAAAATTGCCACCTTTTAAGTCACAGAGATTGACAAATGGTGTGTAACTAGTCTAATTGTATATACATATCTATACCATTATTTTTCAAACTAATAAATAAACCTGCCACGACAATAGGAAAACTGATGTTATTTAAAACGCTACCACAAGATGTGATCTGGCGTCATGGTCGTATCGCGACAATGGATTCAGATCGGATTGAGCCTTATGGGTTCATCGAAAACCATGACATTGTCGTTCGTGATAACCAAATTATTGCGATTTTACCGCCAGAAGAAATTGAGCAAAACCAATGTCAGGTTATTGATATAAAAGGGAATTTAATCACTCCTGGTTTGATTGATTGCCATACTCATTTAGTCTTTGGCGGTGATCGCGCTTCTGAATGGGAGCAGCGTATGAATGGTGTTTCTTATGAAACTATAAGCGCACAGGGTGGTGGAATTAACTCAACTGTTCGTGCTACAAGGCAGATGAGCGAAACAGCGTTATTTGAAAAAGCACAGCCAAGGTTAGAAGCATTAATTCGTGAAGGTGTGACGTGCATTGAAATGAAATCTGGTTATGGGCTTGATTATCAAAACGAAGAAAAACAATTGAGGGTCGCAAAAAAATTACTTGCAGAATATCCTATTTCCATTTCTTCAACGCTATTATCTGCTCATACGGTGCCGCCAGAATTTAAAGGTAAGCCAGACGAATATATTGACCTTATTTGCCAAAAAATTATGCCCGAATTATGGAATAAGGGGTTATTTGATGCTGTTGATGTGTTTTGTGAAAGCGTTGGTTTTTCTCTTAAGCAAAGTGAGAAATTATTTGCCGCTGCCCAGCAATTAGGCATACCGGTGAAAGGGCATGTTGAGCAATTATCTAATCTCGGCGGGAGTGAGTTGGTTGCACGTTATCATGGTCTATCGGTTGACCATATTGAGCACTTAGATTTAGCTGGAATTAAAGCTCTCAAAGAAAGTGGGACAGTCGCTGTGTTGTTACCTGGTGCATTTTATTTTTTGCGAGAAACGAAGTTGCCACCAATTGATTTATTACGTGAACACCAAGTACCAATAGCGATATCGACAGATTTTAACCCAGGAACCAGCCCATTTGCATCATTACGTCTGATCATGAACATGGCGGCGGTATTATTTAAATTAACGCCAGAGGAAATCTGGGCTGGAGTGACCCGCCATGCAGCAAAAGCCTTAGGCAAAGAACATACCCATGGTCAGTTAAAAGCTGGTTTTGCCGCAGATTTTATTGTTTGGAATGCTAAAGAGCCTGTAGAAATGATATATGAGCAGGGGAGTAATCCGATGCTCATGCGGGTCTATCAAGGGCGTATTACACATGATAACCAATAATATTGATAACCGTTAGCATAAAAAAAGACATTTAAATTGGCGTGATAATCGCCATAATTAATTAATAAAGTTCTTATTGCTGTATATAGTGTAAGTGGTCACTATATACAGGCAGTATTTTATTTTCTATTTTTTATCAAGCATTATTGTTTAATTACACAACTAACGTGTTTTAAATATGATGAATTTTATTCGCGACTGTCAGGATGACGATATCCGATAGCACTCAGGCCGTGTTGCGTAATGATGATTGAAATAGCATACGCACATTCAAGATTTTAATGACTAATTTGGAATGAACTGTGACAGCCGAACAAAAAAATAAACAAGGAACGCCAGTTCCACTCTATTTGCAAGTTAAACAATCAATCATTGAAAAAATACACACTGCACAGTGGCGTACAAATGACCGTATTCCTTCTGAATCTGAACTTGTTTCTCAATTTCAATGTAGCCGAATGACGGCTAATCGTGCTTTAAGAGAATTAACAGCAGAAGGGTTGCTTGTTCGTTTACAAGGTGTCGGGACGTTTGTTGCTGAACCGAAAGGGCAATCTGCATTATTTGAAATTCACAGTATTGAAGCTGAAATTATTGAGAGAAACCATAAGTACAGCTGTCGGATCATTAAATTAGAAGAAATACAGGCTTCCACAGCATTAGCCAGTGAACTTAATATTTCCCCTGAAACTCTGGTGTTTCATTCGGTTATTGTTCACATGGAAAATGATGTGCCAGTCCAAATCGAAGACCGTTATGTGAATGCATTAGCCGCCCCTGATTACCTTAAGCAGAATTTTTTATCGATTACCCCCCATGATTATTTATCACAAGTGGCACCATTGACTCAAGGTGAGCATATTGTTGAAGCTGTTGAGGCTGATGAACGCTCAGCGAGGCTATTACAAATCAACACTGGAGCATCCTGCTTATTGATTACTCGACGTACGTGGTCACAAGCATTTATTGTCACTAGCACTAAATTATTGTTTCCTGGGAATCGCTATAAACTTAAAGGTAGTTTTTCCTCTTAATTTGTTAATTTATAAACGGAATTTTGTATAACGCAAATTTCCGTTTACCATCCATTAAACGTAATTCTTCATTTTTATCCCCTACCCACAAAGTGTAAATTTGTTGTGAAATAAATGTGATCGCGCAGGCAAATTTAGAAGAAAAAAACAGCGTTAACAAAAAGCGCAAAACACTTATCTCAATGTTTTATAAAATAAAAAAACCTTTTTATATCAAATTTTTTTAATTTTTATGTTAAAAAATGGATTGATCGTACATGTATATACAACTATATCTATATAAACATGAATGGTATCCAATGATTCGATGAAAGAGGGTATATAAGTGACTGCACTGAATAATAAATACAGAAATATAGAAATTAGAGCGCCGCACGGAAATACATTAACGGCAAAAAGTTGGTTGACGGAAGCGCCACTGCGAATGTTAATGAATAACCTTGACCCTGATGTTGCTGAAAACCCCCATGAACTGGTGGTGTATGGGGGAATTGGCCGCGCTGCACGTAATTGGCAATGTTATGACCAAATCATTGAATCATTAAAACAACTTGAACATGACGAAACGCTGCTTGTCCAATCAGGCAAGCCGGTCGGCGTATTTAAAACGCATTCGAATGCACCACGTGTATTAATTGCTAACTCAAACTTAGTACCACACTGGGCAAATTGGGAGCATTTCAATGAGCTCGATGCGAAAGGTTTAGCAATGTATGGGCAAATGACGGCGGGAAGTTGGATTTACATTGGCAGTCAAGGAATTGTGCAAGGGACCTATGAAACATTTGTCGAAGCTGCACGCCAACATTTTAATGGTGATTTAACGGGTCGTTGGGTGTTAACGGCTGGGTTAGGTGGAATGGGCGGTGCTCAACCATTAGCAGCCACATTAGCAGGGGCCTGTTCACTCAATATTGAATGCCAACAAAGTCGTATCGATTTTCGTTTAAGAACTCACTACGTTGACGAGCAAGCAACTGATCTTGATGACGCACTTGCTCGTATCAAAGAATACACCGCGCAAGGTAAAGCCATTTCTATTGCTTTGTGTGCAAATGCCGCGGAAGTTCTGCCTGAGCTGGTTAAACGAGGTGTGAAACCTGATATGGTGACCGATCAAACCAGTGCTCATGACCCACTAAATGGCTATTTACCGATTGGAATGACGTGGGATGAATACAGAGAGCAAAGCGTAAAAGACCCACAAGGTACTGCGTTAGCTGCGAAAAAATCCATGGCTGAACACGTCAAAGCGATGTTAGCGTTTAAAAAACAAGGCATTCCAACGTTTGATTATGGCAATAATATTCGCCAAATGGCATTGGAGATGGGCGTCGAAAATGCATTTGATTTCCCAGGTTTTGTTCCTGCGTATATCCGCCCGTTATTTTGCCGTGGAATTGGCCCATTCCGTTGGGTAGCTTTATCAGGTGACCCTGAGGATATTTATAAAACGGATGCCAAAGTTAAAGAATTATTACCAGATGACAAACATTTACACCGCTGGCTTGATATGGCGCGTGAGCGTATTAGCTTCCAAGGATTACCTGCACGTATTTGCTGGGTAGGGCTAGGTGATAGAGCAAAACTCGGCTTAGCATTCAATGAGATGGTCAGAAGTGGTGAGGTTTCCGCACCCATAGTCATTGGGCGCGACCATTTAGACTCAGGCTCTGTCGCAAGTCCAAACCGTGAAACAGAATCCATGAAAGATGGCTCTGATGCCGTATCAGATTGGCCATTACTCAATGCATTATTGAATACAGCTAGTGGCGCTACGTGGGTTTCACTACACCATGGTGGTGGCGTTGGTATGGGCTTTTCACAACATTCAGGTGTCGTCATTGTGTGTGACGGAACCGATGAAGCGGCTGAACGCATTGCGCGTGTGCTTCACAATGACCCTGCAACAGGGGTTATGCGCCATGCGGATGCAGGGTATGAGATTGCAATTGATTGTGCGAAAGAAAAAAACCTTAATTTACCTATGATTAAAACTCGCTAAGGAGTGCCATTAATGACTAAGTTAACTATCCATCCAGGAAAAATGACACTCGATGAGCTACGTATTGTTTTCCAACAAACAGTGACCGTTTCCCTTGATAAACGCGCACAAGCTGCGATTGAGAAAAGCGTTGCAACCGTCAATAAGATCATCGCGGAAGATAAAACTGCATATGGTATCAATACAGGTTTTGGCTTGCTTGCAAACACCCGTATTGCCACGAAAGATTTGCAGTCATTACAACGTTCTATTGTGATGTCCCATGCGGCAGGTGTTGGCGAACCACTTGATGATGAACTGGTTCGCTTGATTATGGTTCTAAAGATCAATAGCTTAGCGAGAGGGTTTTCAGGTATCCGCCTTGAAGTCATTAATGCGCTGATCGCATTAGTGAATGCGCAAGTTTATCCGTTCATTCCAGCTAAGGGTTCTGTTGGGGCATCAGGAGATTTAGCGCCTTTAGCACATATGAGTTTGATTTTATTAGGCGAAGGTAAAGCACGTTTTGAAGGTAAATGGATTTCAGCGAAGAAAGCACTGGAAAAAGCAGGCCTGTCGCCACTGAAGTTAGAAGCCAAAGAAGGTTTGGCATTATTAAATGGAACGCAAACCTCAACTGCATTTGCGCTTAAAGGGTTATTCGAAGCGGAAAAACTCCTGCTTTCAGGTATTGTTTGCGGTGCATTAAGTGTTGAAGCCACGCTAGGTTCACGTAAACCATTTGACCCACGTGTACAAGAAGTTCGTGGGCAAAAGGGGCAAATCGATGTGGCAGCAATGTTCCGTGAAATTTTATCGCCAACGAGTGAATTAGCTAAATCCCACGAAAATTGCGTAAAAGTGCAAGATCCATATTCACTACGTTGCCAACCGCAGGTGATGGGTGCTTGTTTAACGCAAATTCGCCAAGCAGCTGAAGTGATTTTAATTGAATCGAATGCAGTGTCAGATAACCCGCTGGTCTTTACTGACAATGGCGACATTATTTCAGGCGGGAACTTCCACGCAGAGCCTGTGGCAATGGCATCAGATAATATTGCTCTTGCTCTGGCTGAAATAGGTGCATTGTCAGAACGCCGTATTGCATTATTAATGGACACACATATGTCCCAATTACCGCCATTCCTTGTCAATAATGGCGGTGTGAATTCGGGCTTTATGATTGCGCAGGTGACTGCCGCTGCATTAGCAAGCGAAAACAAAGCATTAGCACACCCATCTAGCGTTGATAGCTTGCCAACTTCTGCAAATCAGGAAGACCATGTGTCAATGGCACCTGCAGCGGGTCGTCGCTTATGGGAGATGGCAAAAAACGTCACGGGTATCTTGGCAATAGAGTGGTTATCCGCTTGTCAGGGTATGGATTTCCGTGAAGGGTTAAAATCCAGTGAAGCACTCGAAAAAGCACGCAAAACACTGCGTGATCAAGTGTCTTATTATGATAAAGACCGCTATTTTGCCCCTGATATTGAAGCGGCAATTAACCTCATTAATCAACACAAACTCTCAACACTCTTTACGGTAGGGACCGTCTTCCCTAAATAGCACATCAAGCAAATAAAAGGTGGCCGGCAATGTATCGGCCACCTGAAGTATTTATCTGCACGACTAATAAAATAATACGAAGGATAAATCATGCAAAGCACATCACAACTTGCGCGAGGGCTTTCTGCGCGCCACATCCGATTTATGGCTCTCGGTTCTGCGATTGGTACAGGGCTATTTTACGGTTCAGCAAAAGCGATAGAAACTGCAGGCCCGGCGGTCCTGCTGGCATATATCATTGGTGGTGCCGCGGTGTTTATGGTGATGCGTGCACTCGGGGAAATGGCCGTTCACCGCCCGCTTGCGGGGTCTTTTTCTCAGTATGCAAGCCACTATTTAGGTGCCAGAGCAGGCTTTTTTGCTGGCTGGACCTATGTATTTGAAATGCTAATTGTTTGTCTCGCGGATGTCACGGCATTCGGTGTGTATATGAAACTCTGGTTCCCAGAAGTTGAACAATGGATTTGGGTACTCAGCATTATATTTTTTATCGGTGCGATTAACTTATGCCACGTAAAAACCTTTGGTGAAATGGAGTTTTGGCTTTCCATCATCAAAGTGGTAGCGATTATCGCGATGATAGTGGGCGGTGCAGCAATCATGTTGTTTGGCTTTGGTCAGGCAGCAGACCATGCAGTGGGTGTGTCTAACTTATTCATTCATGATGGATTTATGCCAAATGGAATAGGTGGGGTGATAGCATCATTTGCTGTGGTGATGTTTGCGTTTGGTGGTATTGAGGTCATTGGGATTACGGCAAGTGAAGCGAAAAACCCTGAAACGACAATCCCAAGGGCCATTAACGCCGTACCAATTCGCATCTTACTCTTTTATGTCCTGACGTTGTTTGTGTTGATGTGTATTTACCCATGGAACCAAATTGGTCAACAAGGTAGCCCATTCGTTCAAATTTTCGATAGTTTAGGGATACAATCCGCAGCAAATATTTTGAATGTGGTGGTGATCACCGCGGCGATATCAGCAATTAATAGTGATATTTTTGGTGCAGGGCGCATGATGTACGGGATGGCGCATGAAGGGCAAGCTCCGAAAGCCTTTACCAAATTGACAAAAAATGGCGTACCGTGGATGACGGTGCTCGTTATGGTGGCTGTGCTGCTAGTGGGCGTTGTCTTGAACTATGTTATTCCTGATGACGTGTTTGTTGTGATTGCATCCATTGCGACATTCGCCACTATTTGGGTCTGGTTGATGATTCTGCTCTCACAATTTGCGATGCGCAAGAAAATGTCACCAGAAGAAATCAGTCAATTGAAATTCCCTGTGCCGATGTGGCCTGTCGCACCAATTCTTGCGATTGCTTTCATGGTGTTTATCTTTGGCGTGCTTGGCTATTTTGAAAGTACTCGAATTGCCTTGTATGTTGGCATCGCTTGGTTAGTGTTATTAACTATCGCTTATGCGTTATGGGTTAAAAAGCCTACAAAAGAAACTGAGACACTCGTCCAGAGTGAAAGTTAATCTCACCATTTTTCTCTGATTGTTTTGGTATCTTCATTCATGCCCTTTAGCGTCATAAAGGGCATTTTTGCATCAAATTGCTATTCAAAGGTGCGATTTGGCCACTTTGTTAATTATTTTATTGCATTAATCTGCTGATTTGTCTTTCACTTCGTGGCAAACTTTAGTTATTCGCATTTTCCCTTTCAAAAATCACGCTGGAGAAACCCTTCTTGGAAAAGATCTTCGTTGATGAAGCTGTCGCAGAACTTCATACCATTCAGGATATTTTACGTTGGACGATGAGTCGCTTTAATGCTGCCAATGTATATTATGGCCACGGAACCGATAACCCGTGGGATGAGGCGCTGCAATTAGTGTTGCCAACGCTTTATTTACCTTTAGATCTGCCGGATGAACTTCTCTCATCGCGCTTAACGCCAACTGAGCGTCACCGTATTATTGAGCGTGTTTTGCGCAGAGTTAATGACCGTATTCCAGTGGCGTA
This sequence comes from Providencia sp. R33, assembly GCF_019343475.1. Taxonomy (NCBI): domain Bacteria; kingdom Pseudomonadati; phylum Pseudomonadota; class Gammaproteobacteria; order Enterobacterales; family Morganellaceae; genus Providencia; species Providencia sp. R33. Next base: position 921,699 of record NZ_CP072453.1, read on the forward strand.
CTTAACCAACCGTTCATGGTTCTGCGGTCATGAATTTTATGTGGATGAGCGCGTGCTAATCCCACGTTCACCTATTGGTGAGCTGATTAATAATCACTTTGTTGGATTGTTAGCAGATGAGCCACAGACTATTTTGGATTTATGCACCGGTAGCGGTTGTATTGCCATTGCGTGTGCTTATGAATTCCCAGATGCAGAAGTGGATGCGGTTGATATTTCTAGTGATGTTCTTGCTGTTGCCGAAGAAAATATCGCTAACCACGGTTTAGATCACCGTGTGGTACCTATCCGTTCAGACTTATTCCGTGATATGCCAGAGGTAAAATATGACCTCATCGTCACGAACCCTCCGTATGTAGATGCCGAGGACATGGGGGACTTACCAGAGGAATTCCGTGTTGAACCTGAATTAGCACTTGCTGCGGGTAGTGATGGTTTAAAACTGGTACGTCGAATTCTGGCAAATGCGCCGCGTTTCCTGACTGAAGAGGGAATTCTGGTGTGTGAAGTCGGTAACAGTATGGTTCACCTTATCGAACAATATCCTGAGATCCCATTTATTTGGTTAGATTTCGAATACGGTGGTGATGGTGTATTTATGTTAACGCGTGAACAGCTGGTTGAGCATCATGCGCATTTTGATTTATATATTGATTAATCAATAGTTGCACGAAGAGTTAGGATCGGGTAATCAATAAGAACAATATAATAACATCATCATTAACAACCACATTCTTGGTATTCAAGAACGGCTTAAAATAGGAAACTCCGATGGCTGGAAATTCAATTGGGCAACTGTTTCGTGTGACAACATTTGGTGAGTCACACGGCGTGGCATTAGGTTGCATCGTCGATGGCGTACCTCCGGGGTTAGCACTGACAGAAGCAGATTTACAAATCGATTTAGACCGTCGCCGACCGGGCACATCACGTTATACAACAGCGCGCCGTGAACCTGATCAGGTTAAAATTCTTTCGGGTGTATTTAATGGTATCACCACAGGGACAAGCATTGGTCTATTGATTGAAAATACCGACCAACGTTCACAAGACTATGGTGCAATCAAAGATGTCTTTAGACCGGGGCATGCAGATTACACTTATGAGCAGAAATATGGCCAACGCGATTACCGTGGTGGTGGGCGTTCATCAGCACGTGAAACCGCAATGCGAGTTGCAGCTGGAGCTATTGCAAAAAAATACCTACAAGAGAAATTAGGTATTCAAATTCGTGGTTGCTTAACCCAAATGGGTCCTGTTGAGTGTGAAATTAAAGACTGGTCAATCGTTGAAGAGAATCCATTCTTTTGCCCTGATCCTAGCAAATTAGACGCCCTTGATGAATTGCTGCGTGGCTTGAAAAAAGAAGGTGATTCCATTGGTGCTAAAATTACCGTTGTTGCGGAGCATGTTCCTGCTGGATTAGGCGAACCTGTATTTGACCGATTAGATGCGGATATCGCCCATGCACTAATGAGCATTAATGCGGTTAAAGGGGTGGAAATTGGCGATGGCTTTGGCGTTATTGGCCTGAAAGGCAGTGAAAACCGCGATGAAATTACCCGCGCAGGTTTTACGTCAAACCATGCAGGGGGAATTTTAGGGGGAATTAGCAGTAGCCAACCTATTATTGCCCATATTGCTTTAAAACCGACATCGAGTATTACGGTTTCAGGTAAAACATTAAATCGAGATGGTGAAGAAGTAGATATGATCACCAAAGGTCGCCATGACCCTTGTGTGGGGATCCGCGCTGTACCTATCGCAGAAGCGATGTTGGCGATTGTGTTAATGGATCATTTCTTGCGTCACCGTGGCCAGTGTGCTGATGTGACTCCGGCGATGCAACCATTTGAATAACATTGGAGAATAGCTAATGTTATAAAAGGAGCGAAGCGGTTAGTCGCTCTTTTGATATGAAGGTTTGGATGATGCCTCCTTAAAAATATTTCATCTGGGTTGTGATATTGCAATGCAAAGTTGCGATAAATTACGCACTAACATCATGATATATCTCATTTTTGGATTGAAAAATGGATTGGCTAACCGCCGTTGCACCTGAAGTTTATGCCTTACTTTTCTTTGTTGCACTTTTTGCTGGTTTTATTGATTCTATTGCGGGCGGTGGCGGGTTATTAACGATACCTGCGCTGTTGTCTGTTGGTATCACACCAGTTGAAGCGTTAGCGACCAATAAGCTCCAAGCAGTTGGCGGGTCATTTTCTTCCACTTTATATTTTGTTAGGCGCAAAGCGATTGACCTACGCGAGCAAATTTTCCCCTTCATTATGACAATGTTTGGTGCGATGCTCGGGGCGATTGTTATTCAAATGATCGATACTGCTTTCCTTAAACAGTTGCTTCCTGTATTGGTTATCTGTGTCGGTCTCTATTTTTTATTAACGCCGTCAATCGGTGTGCAAGATAGGCAACAACGTGTGAGCATGCCATTTTTTGGCGTGGCTATCGGAATGACTCTGGGCTTCTATGATGGCGCATTTGGGCCAGGTACAGGCTCATTTTTGGCATTAGGCTATGTATTGCTGCTCGGTTATAATCTGGCAAAAGCTACAGCTCATGCAAAATTACTCAACTTCGCCTCCAATTTCGGCTCTTTAGTGTTTTTTATTATCGGAGGTCATGTTCTTTGGATGCTCGGTTTTGTTATGCTGGCGGGCCAAATGATAGGCGCGCGGTTAGGCGCTCGTTTGGTGTTAACTAAAGGACAAAAACTGATCAGGCCGATGATTGTGGTGATTTCGTTGTTGATGAGTATTAAGTTACTCCACGATAGCCATGGTGATATGATTAAAGCTTGGTTCCTCTCATTATTTTAAGATGATTTAAATTATTCATGAGTAAACATAATTATCAGGACTTGATTGAGATTTTTGATGGATGTTTTGGTGAAACCTATAACACCAAGCTGGTAAAAGGGGACGATGAACCCATTTATTTACCTGCCGATGAGGCCGTTCCTTATCACCGCATTGTGTTTGCCCATGGCTTTTTTACCAGCGGGTTACATGAAATTTCTCACTGGTGTATTGCGGGTGAAGCCCGACGCCAGCAGGTAGATTACGGTTATTGGTACTGCCCTGATGGGCGTGATGAAAAAACGCAATGTGAGTTTGAAGTCGTTGAAATAAAACCTCAAGCTCTTGATTGGCTGTTTTGTGTTGCGGTAGGCATTCCTTTTAATGTCAGTTGCGATAACTTGGAAGGGAATTTTGAACCCGATCGCATCGCATTTATGCGCAAAGTTCATGCACAAGTGATGACTTATTTGCAAAATGGCATTCCTGAGCGCCCATTGTGCTTTATTAATGCGTTACAATCGTTTTACAATACGCCTCCACTTTGTGCAGAAGACTTTCCCTATCCGGAAGACATTTTTGCCTAATTGACACATTTAAAGTAAGGATTAAGCATGCTTGCGGATTTAGAAACACGCATACTGACAAAAATTGATGATATGGTTGAACACGCTAGCGACGATGAATTATTCGCGGGCGGTTATCTGCGTGGTCACTTAACCCTTGCTGTGGCTGAGCTTGAAGAAGAAAACGAAACTAGCTCAGAAGCGTTGTATCAACGCGTTGAAGAAAGCATTCAAACTGCCATTAAAGCGGGTGAGTTAACACCCCCTGACCAAATTTTGGTTTTAGGTATGTGGAAAAATTTATTAAATAACGCAATTTAATTTTCTGTGTTATGAATTGGAAGCGGGGAAACCCGCTTTTTTGTTAGCTAAATTTTGTGATGAGTAGACATTATGGCGCATATTCGCTTAGCAAAATCGGCAGATGCTAAATACCTCCCTGCTGTTGAAGCTTCCGCTGGGCAGGCATTTACGAGTATTGAAAAATATAAATGGCTTGCTGAAGGCGATGGACAAACTGAGCAAGACCACCTTGATTGTATTGCCGAGCAATTAGAATGGGTGGCGGTGAATGATAGCGGTGAACCGATTGGTTTTATTAATGCTGAAAGCCATCATGATAGCCTGTTTATTTGCGAGGTTTCAGTCTGCCAGCAATGGCAAGGGCAGGGGCTGGGTAAACAACTGATTAAGCAGGTTTTAGATGCAGCTTTGGCGCGTAATATTACGACTGTAACCTTGACCACTTGCCGTGATGTCCCTTGGAATGCACCTTATTACCAACGCTTAGGCTTTGAAATATTAAATAAAAGCCAATTGACTGACACACTGCGCGATATTTTGCAGTATGAAATCGACGCAGGGTTCCAAGCAACAGACCGCTGTGCGATGGCAATTCAATTAGCTTAAAGCAGGCTTAAATCCCTAAGCCTGCCAGTTGGTTGTTAGTACGGTATTTTTACGGGGCGGCCTACCCGCAATTTTTTAACCCAAAAGCGATTTGGGTTCAATTCAGTCAACGTTTCATCATCTAATGGTAGAGGCTGCCCAAAAATCTGAGAGGCAAGAATTTCCGCACACAGTGGGGCGGTGGATAGCCCTCTTGAGCCCAGTGCGCCAAAGATAAATAAGTTAGGGTAAACGGGCGCATTTTCAACGGGGTGGCTCTTTGCGATTTTTGTCTGCAAATCATGATAGGCAGCTAAATGTTGCTCATAATTTGGCACGTTTCCTAAAAGTGGGAAGTGATCACGTATGACGCAGCGAATGCCTTGGCGCGATTGTTTATGTGAAATATCAATTTCATGAGGCCATGAAACATCGGGCAAATTATCAATGAGCTTTTGGCGGTTAGCTTGCTGCTCAGCTTCATTGTAGTTTAAATCGAGGTAGTCACGTTGATAGCTGGCACCCAAACAATGGTGCTTGCCTGTATTGTCCGCAGGGGTTAAATAGCCCTCAAAACACAACACATTTTTAAGCTGTTGCAGCGTTGGATTGGTCGGAATATGGCTGACTTGTCCCCGTACTGCGTTTATGGGCAAATTGACGGTTTGTGAATATTGGCGCAGTTTATGGCCATTCGCAATAACTACAGTTGAGTGTACACGTGTTAGCTCTTTTTGCTCAGGTGTTGTTATCTTCAATTGCCAGTGACGTTCGTTTTGTTCTAATGCGGTGACATCATGATTAAAATAAAACTTAACACCTTGGTGTTGCAGATAATGATATAAGCCCTCGCATAGATCAGCAGGGCACAGCCAGCCACCCGATGGGTAATGAATACCATCATAGTTGACATCAACGCCACAAATATCATTAAGTTGCTGGTGGGTTTTACCCACGGCAAAATCTTCAGGCCAATTCGTATCTAGCATCCCTGCAATTTTACGGGCGATTTTTTCGTTATAGGCTAATTGAGTAACGCCACACCACTGGCCATCAAAGGGAATTTCCAAGGTGGCAAGCTGGTGGTAAAAGCGTTTAGCAAACGGAAAAGCACTGACAAAAAAACGCTCCAGTGGGTCATTCGTACCCGTTAATAAAGGGTAAATAGCGCCTTGGCGGTTACCCGATGCATTTTGGGCAAGGTGAGTGTCTTTACAATACAGTGCGACGTTGGCACCGCGTTTCATGAGGGAGTAGGCGGTTGTTAAACTGGCAAGCCCGCCACCAATAATGGCGATATCAGTTGGGTTATCAGCAGGTTGTCTTTTGCTCCATGGCATTGAATGTTGATAAGAATTTTCAGTTAATGTGCCTGTTAGCATTTCGCGTTTTTGCCCAAACCCTTTGACTTTTTGCAGCGTAAACCCGGCTTGTTGCAACCCGCGTTTGACAAAACCTGCCACGGTGAATGTGGAAAACGTTGCCCCTTTTCGTGCAAAAATTGCCATTGCAGCGAACACTTGTTCGCTCCACATTTGTGGATTTTTAGAAGGTGCGAAACCATCCAAAAACCAAGCATCTATCTTATTGTTTAAATTATCTTTAAGAAGCGATATTTGCTCATTAATATCCCCAAACCATAAATCTAATGTAATATCACCATTTTCTAAAATAATTCTTTGATTACCCGCTAATGCAGGTGGCCAGTTTTCACATAATTCGGTTGATAGCGCCGAAAGTTCAGGCCAGCAGTGATGTGCAGCAATTAAGTCCGATTTTGTCAGGGGGAATTGCTCAAAACTAATGAAATGTAACCGCTTAAGAGGAGATTGTGGATTCTGAGCTTTGAACTGCATAAATGATTGCCATAAAACGAGGAAATTCAAACCGGTACCAAACCCTGTTTCAGCGATTACACAGGTTTCATCAGAATGCGTCTTAAAACGCTCAGGGAAATGATTTCCGTGCAAAAAAACATGGCGAGACTCTTCTAACCCACTTTGGTTAGAGAAATAGATATCTGCAAATTGCTCAGACATGGGAGTGCCTTCATCATTCCAGCTAAGGCGTGCGGTTTGTACTGCGCTCTTTTTCACGATAAAGCCTATGATCACCAAATAATCGCTAAATTTTACCGCTGATAGTCGTGTAAGGCTACTGTCATAAAAATGTGTTATTACTGGCGTAGAGAAAAAAATACAAAAATTTACCCTGATCGGACTTGTTCAGCGTACAAGTGTAAGCTAAAGTGACACCCTGTAATCCCGCAATCATATAATTATAGACATGAGGTAACGAATGAAGCGTGCAGTCATCACTGGTCTAGGTATTGTTTCCAGCCTTGGTAATAACCAGGAAGAAGTACTGGCTTCTCTGAAGGAAGGTCGTTCCGGGATCACTTTCTCAGAAGAATTCAAAGAGGCAGGGCTTCGTAGCCATGTCTGGGGTAATGTCAAAAATTTAGATCCCAAAGACCTGATCGACCGTAAAATGTACCGTTTTATGAGTGATTGTTCCGCGTATGCTTACTTGTCTATGGAACAGGCGATTGCGGATTCAGGTTTAGCTGAAGAACAAGTTTCGAATTTACGTACTGGTATTGTTGTTGGTTCTGGCGGTGGTTCCCCACGTAACCAAGTTGCGGGTTCAGACGGTATGCGAGCTAAAGGCTTACGCGGTGTCGGTCCATACATGGTAACCCGTGCAATGGCATCCGGTATTTCTGCTTGCTTAGCAACACCGTTTAAAATTAAAGGTGTTAACTACTCAATCAGTTCTGCTTGCTCTACATCTGCGCACTGTATCGGTCATGCGGTTGAATTAATTCAACTGGGCAAACAAGATGTGGTTTTCGCGGGTGGTGGTGAAGAACTGAGCTGGGAAATGACTTGTGAGTTCGACGCAATGGGCGCGTTGTCTACCAAGTATAATGAAACGCCAGATAAAGCATCGAGAACTTACGACAAAGACCGTGATGGCTTTGTTATTGCAGGCGGCGGTGGTATTGTTGTCGTTGAAGAGTTAGAACACGCATTAGCGCGTGGTGCGCACATCTACGCTGAAATCGTGGGCTACGGTGCAACATCTGACGGTGCTGACATGGTTGCTCCATCTGGTGAAGGCGCAGTCCGTTGTATGCAAATGGCAATGCAAGGTATTGATAAAATTGATTATATCAACACCCACGGTACATCAACACCTGTTGGTGATACGAAAGAGTTAGAAGCTATCCAAGAAGTGTTTGGTGATAACTCTCCGGCTATTTCTGCAACGAAAGCGATGAGCGGCCACTCACTGGGTGCTGCGGGTGTACATGAAGCTATCTACAGCTTATTAATGTTAGAGCATGGCTTTATTGCGCCAAGCATTAACGTTGAAAACTTAGATGAAAAAGCAGCGGGCTTGAATATCGTCACTAAACCAACAGAACAATCGTTGAACACGGTGATGTCAAACAGCTTTGGCTTTGGTGGTACTAACGCCACATTAGTGATGAGCAAATATAAAGCGTAATTTATATCGCTCATACAAGTGAATCATTGATAAGCGAGGTCTTTTAACCTCGCTTTTTTATTTTATAAATCAATATATTGTAGTTTCTTTTTTTGAAGGCATCTCTTTGTCTCGTGGGCTATAAATACCGCTCACTTTTATCATCAAGACAAGGAATGTAGATGAGTTTTTCTTTAACTGGCCATCAAATACACAATGGAATACGCAATAATAGGGCTGAAATTGGCTCAGGTTTGGTCCTGCTTCCTGTGTATGCGGGCATAATTACCGTGGGAATTGCAGCGGCCTTAATGGGGGTGAATACGTCATTATCAGGTTGCGGCAACGGTTTTCCTTTATTAGAAACGAAAAATAGGTGTGCAACCTCAGCAAAAGTGATTAAAGCGATTGAGCAACCTACAGAAGAGCATGTCTTAAAGGCATTTGTTTCACAAATTAATAAAATCCATCAATTGGATGTGAATGATAAACGTATTGAGAAATATGAAAAAAGGTTGTCAGATATTTATTCGTCTTATCTGAAGAATTCCTTTCCTGAGACTCAAAATATCAATTCCCCCGTTATATTTTCTATATCTCCAGAAAGCTATACATTAAAAATTCATTTTAATGAGGGGGTGAGCCCTGACATTAATGAAAAAATAAAGGACAAAATAAATAGGGATGGATTATCTGCGAAGGCAGATAAGCCAAACAATAGAATCAAATTAAGGTTTGATTTTTAATAATGATAAAATAAATGGCAGTATGATTTTCTGCCATTTTGACTTAATCACCACCACCCCCATCACCACCCCCATCACCCCCACCTGAATCTGATGAAGAACAGTCTGAGCTTGAATTATCATTCGAACAAAAACTGCTACTTGTACGGTGGTTATCATTATTGGATGAATGGTCATAATAGGAGGGAGCATAGTTTGAGTTGGAATGGCTGGCGTGTGCTTTCTGAGTTGTATCTTTCACATTTTTGCGAACTTCAAAAATTTGGCTTTTTCCCTTTGCCCAGCCAATAGTCACTAAGCTGGTGTTTTTTTTCACGCTAACATGCAGCATTTTTTCACAGAAAATATGCATTTTACCGAAGGATTTTATCTGAATATAACCGCTGTCTTTCTCTGTGATGATAACGGGGTTTTGGCTGTGGATCACGTAGTTGTCACCGTGAACATCAACCGTGCGGATATGGGCTAACGGTTTAGGGTGAAGATTAAAAAGAACAAAAAATAGTCTATCAAACATAGCATTTATTATTTTAATGAATGAATTTTATAAGTTAATTGATTGGTGCTATTGCGCCAATCGTCTTTATCTGATTAAACATTTATAGTAGTCAATTCGAATAATAAAACATCATTTAATGAAATTATTGCTATCAAGTTAGTGCGATGATATTAGCGTAAATAACGCTAACCAGAGGCACTAATATGAACTTCACGCGATGCAAAATATGGAAAAATGACTTAAAGATTTTAGGTAGCGCTTTAATTAACAATATTAAAAGCCTATTCGTAGGCAAAATTAAATGTTTATCTAATAATAACAAGCTATTTCCGCTGTCTGTTAAACACCCAAAAACACCACTGCCAATGCCAGAATCAAAATATGTCTATTACGGTGAAAGCGCACACAATAAAAATGTGATATTGCTAAGCTATACAAAGCTTCCTGTTAATTGATAAGTAAAAAAATGCCCCGAAAGCAACCTGGGGCAAAGTTTTACAGAGAAGGTACTCGCAGGGCGAGCTAAGAGAGAGCGTGTTGCTGTTTACGTTTGCGAATGCGTTTAATAATTGGTGGAAGTACCAGTACCAACACCGCAAGGACTAATAAGCTTTGCGAAATGGTACTGCTCCACAAGATATCGAAATTACCGTTACTGATAGATAGCGAACGGCGCAGGTTTTGCTCCAACATTTCGCCTAATACAAAACCTAAAATGAGTGGGGAAAGAGGGAAGTTCATTTTTCGTAAAATAAAGCCAAACACCCCAAGCCCCATCATCAATAGTAAGTCAAATGTCGTACTGTGAACCGCATAGACGCCTACGGCTGAAACACATGCGATAGCAGGGACTAAAAACCACAGTGGTACCGTTAACATGCGGGTGAATAAGCCAATTAATGGAATATTCATGATAAGCAACACTACGTTGGCAATCAGCAGGGCGGCGATCAATCCCCACACGATGTCCGGCTGCTCAGTGAACATTCCAGGCCCTGGTGTGATGTTATACAGGGTCAATGCCCCCATCATGACTGCGGTTGTTCCCGAACCCGGAACGCCAAGGGTCAACATGGGAATGAATGAACCACACGCGGAGGCGTTATTAGCCGCTTCTGGTGCTGCAACACCGCGCACATCACCGTTACCAAAATCACCTTTTTCACCACTGATTTTTTTCTCCGTCATGTAGGTGATGGCGCTGGCAATTGTCGCGCCTGCCCCCGGTAATACCCCAACGAAGAAGCCAATAAATGACGAGCGCAGAGCTGGGCCTGCACAGGCTTTGGCTTCTTTGCGATTAAATAGCATGCGGCCTGTTTTACGAATTAAGCCTTGCCCTGTCGCCGTACTTTCTAACATCAGCAGAATTTCGCTGACGGAGAACAGACCAATCACGACAACGATAAATTGCACACCATCCGATAAGTGCACGCTATCGAACGTAAAACGGTATTCACCAGAGTTGGCATCTACCCCAACAGTAGCAAGAGACAACCCAATTAACGCTGCAAGCAGGGATTTAATGGGGTTTTGGCTCATCATGCTACCAAGGCAGGCGATAGCAAATACCATCAGTGCAAAGTATTCAGCGGGCCCAAAGGCGAGAGACCACTGGGCAAGTAACGGAGCGAACAAGATAATACCAACGATAGCGATGGTTGAACCAATGAAGGAACTTACCGCTGAAATTGACAGCGCTACGCCACCTCGGCCTTGTTTTGCCATCGGGTAACCATCTAACGTCGTCATTATCGCGGCGGCATCACCGGGTACATTCAGTAAAATAGAGGATATCCGGCCGCCATATTCACAGCCTAAATAAACAGTGGCGAGTAAAATTAGTGCGGACTCGGCGGGCAGTTTTAAGGCAAAGGCGAGTGGCAGTAAAATCGCTACGCCATTAATGGGGCCTAACCCCGGTAACATGCCTACTACGGTGCCAATAAAGCAACCGATTAAGGCAATCAAGATATTTTGAGGAACAAGGGCGACCTCAAAACCTTGCGATAGATACATCCAAGTTTCCATGTTGTCGCTCCTTAACTCAGCAGGCTGCCAATGGGCAGAGTCACATCCAACAGCTTATCAAAGGCATAGAAGAGAAAGATGCCAAGGATAGGCCCCGAAATCACCGCGGCGATAGGGGTTGCGCCGAATAACAGCGCGACACTGATGGTCAATAAACTGGTGGCGATGGGAAAGCCCAACCACTCAAACGCCCATGCATAAATCACTAAGGATAAAATCAATAGTGCAAGGCGGCGTAGTACATAAGGTTTCGGCCACTCAACGGCTTCTTGCTTACCAAACAGCAGGGCAAGCGCACAAATCGCCATTAAGGAGAGTATGGCAACCGGAAAAGGGCGGGGGCCAAGTGGTTCATAAGAGAACTCACTTTGGATCCCCCAGCCGATATAAATTCCGATGACACACAATATCAGCCAGACTAGGGCAAATATGCGTTGGCTCATCGTCGACTCCGTTATTTGGCTAAACCAAATGCACGGGCTTGCTCACGATATTGCTCGATTTCTTTTTTCACATAGCTATCGAGCTCTTGCCCTGTTAAGTTGTATTCAAATAGCCCACGCAGCTCGCGTTGCTTCTTGAATTCGTCGGTTTGTTGCAGTTTTTGGAAGGCTTCAACCCATTGGTTGTAATCTGCATCAGAGACTTTTGGCCCCATATAAAACCCGCGAATAATCGGCCAAACAATGTCATAGCCTTGTTCTTTTGCCGTTGGAATATCCGCTAAACCATCACCTAGGCGTTTGTCTGCATACACGGCAAGAATGCGAATTTTCCCTTCATTGATATACGGGGTCATTTCGCTGATATCCCCTGATAACACTTGAATATGGTTACCTAACAATGCCGTTAAGGTTTCCCCGCCGCCTTCAAAGGCAACATAACGCATTTTGCGCGGGTCAATATCAATAGCTTTAGCGAGTAATGCAGTCTTCATCCAGTCTTGGCTACCAATAGAACCACCCGCACCGAAGACAATGCTATTGGGGTCTTTTTTAAAGGTATCCATCAAGTCTTTGAGGGATTTATACGGGGAGTCAGCACGTACCGCTATCATGCCGTAATCGCTGCCCACACTGGCAAGCCAACGCACATCATTTTCGTTATAGCGGCCAAATTTCCCTTGGGCGAGGTTGAGTAAAGAACCGCCAGAAAAAGCGACAATCGTCCCTGGTTCCGCAGGGCGCTGTGCCACGATGGCATTGTAGGCAACTGCACCAATTCCACCAGGCATGTAGGTCACTCGCATCGGTTTTTCAATTTCTTTGGTTTCCAGCATGGAAACTTGAACCAGCTTACAGGTTAAATCAAATCCACCCCCCGGTTTGGCAGGGGCGATACATTCAGTCCGCTCAGGGAGCGCAACTGCGGAGTTTATACCAACTAAAAATATTGCTGTTGCTAAGGTGTTTAATGTGAACTTTTTCATTCTTTATTTCCTTACTAAGCCAATAATTAGAGGAACAAATTGTGGATTTCTTGTTGTATTTGCGAGCTCATGATTGGCCGAGGAAGCTTTCATTTACCTTTCATTAACAAATAATATTATTTTTATGTGATATATATCAGATTGTTTTATATTTTTACTTCTGAGTTATGTTAATTTAATGTTAAATTAACACTGTTAACGCACTTGTAACGTCATAGTTGTGATGAATATAGTAAAAATGGCGACAATTGCTTTTCATTCATGATGGGTAATGCCAACGTATACCAATAAGTAATAATAACGAGTGTGCGTATGCGAATTTTATTGGTTGAAGATCATGATGAATTATCTTTGTGGCTACAAAAAGCGTTAACATCGTCAGGATTTGCTGTGGATGTTGCACCTGATGGAGCGATTGCGGACCAGTTGTTACAGACCGAAAATTACACCGTAGTCGTTTTGGATGTATCACTTCCGCGAATGAGCGGGCTTGAAGTATTGGCGCAAATGCGAAAACGTCATCAAGAAACGCCCGTTTTATTGCTAACAGCGAATTCCGATGTAGCAGACCGTGTACAAGGGTTGAATGCAGGAGCGGATGATTACCTCACCAAACCGTTTGATATCGCGGAGTTAGAGGCACGAATTCGTGCACTTTTAAGGCGCAGCCAAGGGCAGGTGAATGAACCTCAACGCTTTGGTTCGCTGTGTTACCACGAAGAAGGCTACTTTTTATTGTGCCAAGAGCCATTAGGGCTTACGCCAAGGGAATATTCAGTATTAAACACCTTATTCCATCGACGAGGGCGACCTGTTTCAAAAGCGCAATTATTTGAGCAGGTTTTTTCGTTGTCAGATGAAGCCAATTTACAAAGTATTGAATTATATGTGCACCGCGTGAGAAAAAAACTAGCGGGCTCAGACGTTAATATCAATACGTTACGCGGATTGGGATACCGATTAGAGCAGTGTAGTGTATGAAATTAGTCTCTCATCCACGCTCTCTCTTTCATCAGTTGCTGCTCTTTTTCGGTATCCCGCTCATTTTATTGGGCAGTGTTTCCGTGTATACCCACTATTACAGTGCAAAATATGCATCTAATTTGGCGTATGACCGCACGCTTCTTGCTTCTGCTCGCACGGTCGCGGAAAGGCTGCAAGTTACCGATGGCCACTTATCTGTCAATGTACCCTACGTGGTGCTTGATAGTTTTGAATTAAATAATAACGACAGAATTTTTTACCAAGTTATCTCCCCTGATGGTGAAACTATTTCGGGTTATGATGACCTACCTCCTATCCCCCCTTATTGGATGCGCTCTCAACACTATACCGCTCTCGTTTATTTCTATGATGCGGAATATAAAGGTTTGCCTATTCGTATTGCGACATTTTTTCAGCCCATTAATGAAGGTGGGATTGCGGGAATGGTGGAAATTCGTGTGGCGGAAACTGTCTATTCACGACAAGACCTAGCCAATCAATTATTAATATCGGCATTAATGAGCCAAGGAACGGTGGTGTTTTTAACCTTGTTACTTGCCTATATTTTATTGAGCAAGCTTCTGACCCCATTGAAAAAACTATCAAACTTGATGCTAGGGCGCTCAGCGAATGATTTGACGCCATTGCCTAACTTATTACCGTGGTCGGATTTATCACCGTTAATTGATGCGCTTAACCGTTATATATCGCGATTAAAACGCATGGTAAGGCGCCAAGAACGCTTTAGTGCGGATGCCTCTCATCAATTAAAAACACCATTAACTGTGTTAAAAACCCAAGTGTCCGTTGCCATTAATACTAAAGATGAAAGCCAGCGCCAACAAAGCTTACAAGCGATCAATCAAACGCTGGATAACACCATTGTGCTGACGGATAGGCTTTTGCAATTATCCCGCTTAAAAGCTCATGAAAAATCGGCAGTTAGCCAATATAGGGCAATTAACTTAGTGGAGATTGTGCATCAAGCCTGTTTTACTCGACTCGGGCAGGCGGAAAGCCAGCGAATTGATTTGGGCTATGAAGGGCTTGATACAGCTTGGATTAAAGGGGAACCTATTTTGTTGGCTGAGATGTGCGCCAATTTAATTGATAACGCGATTAAATATACCCCTGAAGGCGGGGTGGTGACTGTGCGAGTGGTGAATAATGAAAGCACTCAGCAACTTGTTTTAGAGGTTGAAGATTCTGGGCCTGGTATTCCTGATGCGAAAATTAGCCGCTCCATGGAGGCATTTACACGGTTAAATAATGCATTAGGGAAAGAGGGAGCAGGGCTTGGCTTAGCGCTGGTAAAAGATATTGCCAGTTACCATGACTCAGAGCCACAATTATTGAAAAGTGAATCATTGGGTGGGTTGCTTGTACGCATTGCTTTTACCGCAAGTCATGCGCCAAATCGTTAAAAAATAGGGCGCTATTAATTGAGCGCCCTTTGTTTCTACTCTTTATTTTTTCAGTGCACTAAAATCCCATTTTTGTAAGGCATTGATGGAATCTTTGTCTTGGTATTTAGCCCCTAACTCAAGGTAATCATGGGCTTTTTGCAGATCTTCTTTGCTCTTGGTACCAATCCAACCGTTGTAGTACATATAGGCAAGTTTGTATTTTGCCATGGCATGGTGAGCGCCTTGTTCTAAATCGGTCATATCATAGTATTTGGCTGCTCGGACGTAATCTTTTGGCATACCTTGGCCGAAGTAGAGCATATCTCCTGCTAAGTGTGCGGTATTACTGTCATTTTGCTGAGCGCCTAAATCAAAGTAATACAGCGCTTTTGCAAAATCCTTTTCAAGTCCACGCTCGTTGTCTTTACGGTATAGGTTGCCCAAAATGTTGTAGGCTCTTGGGTAGCCATTTTTCCCAGCAAGTTCATAGTAGTAAATCATTTTTTGCGTGTCTTCAGGGACCATTTCGCCTCGAGCGTAGTTGATCCCTAACGAGAATGCGGCCATTTTATCGCCCGCTTCAGCTTTCACGCGTTTTGCTTCAATTTCTTCAGCAAATCGGCCATATTTTTGGAAGTTTTGCTCTTCTTTAAAGCGTTTATCAATTTCTTGCTTATCTTCCTCTGACAGCTTATTCATCAACTCAATCTTGTCAGTGTCTTTTTCCAACTTTAACGCGATGTAATAAGCGTGTTTTGCATCATTTTTACGAGAGTAGGCATTATAGAGGCTACCAAGAGCGTATTTATCGTGATATTTCAAGGAAATTTCAAACCATTCGATGGCTTTATCGAGGTCTTGCTCAACACTACATTCACCTTCGAGATAGAGGTCGCCCATGGCACGAGATAAATCTTCAGGTTCTTGGATAAAGGTGCGATCGGTATTTTTTTCGAATTTGCCTTTTTCCAACCACTCTTTCAGGTAGGTGCCTGCTTTATCCATATCCGTATTGCGGCTATTGGAACAGTAACGCCCTGGGGAATTAATTTCATAGAGCATTTTGATTGCGCCCATATCCCCTTGCTTATAGGCCTGTTCCAGATACTCTAACGCTTTTTGTGGATCACTACTGGCGTAATAGTGATATAAACGTTTGAGGGCGTCAGGGCGGTTTTGGGCTTCACTTTCGAGTAACGCAAAGTATTTCTTATCATCTTTGCTACGATTAAGGTCATTCTTCTCGCTGCGAATACCGTTTTGATACAAGTTCGCTAAGGAATTAAATGCTTGTTTTGAAAGTTCGCTATCAGCGGATTTCATCCCCTCTTGCAGGTATTGGATAGCCGTGTTGTACTCGTCAGATTCAAAGAGAACACTACTATCATACAGGTAATCACCTGCGAGCTGCACTTTAGAGAACAGGTCACCCCTTGCCGTACCATCAAGGTAATTTTGGCGCTTGGCTTGGCTACCTTCGGTCACGTTGTCTAGAGATGGGTAAACAGCGAGGTTACCGCCTGCAATGGCTTTTTTGTACCAAAGCTGCGCGGCGGAGGCGCGACCACGGGACTTATACCAATCCCCTAATTTTTCTGCGGCCGATGCATCGCCATTTTGTGCAGGAACGACGGCGGTATCATACAGTTTAGTATATTCATCAACGCGGTTCGGGTTAGAATATTTTCTTAAGTAAACAATGGCTTCATCCCAGTTTGGCTCGACAACAAGCGTTTTTTTATCCGCTGAGAGCTCCCCTATATACAGCATTTCGCTATACAGAATAATGGCGTTATCGTTTCCTTCATCACTGGCCATTTTCAAGTATTTCTTGGCTTGCTGGCGGTCTTCTTTTACACCGTTACCATACAAATAGGCACGGCCAACCTTGTATTTTGCGGTTGCATTTTCATTTAGCGTTTTCATGCCAATATCAAAGTCATCCATGTATTTGATATATTCATTTCCCCAACTACCTGATTTTAGATAGTATTCACGGGCTTTTTGGCGATTAGCTTCGACTAACGGACTACCATTTAAATATTGGTGAGCCAGTTCGCGGGTATAGTTTTTACTACCAAGGGCGGCGAGTTGGTCATAATAACCAATGATTTTGCTTTTGTTCGCGCTCAGAAGTTCGGTATTTTCATTATAATAGTCAATCAGCTCTTCAAGTGCCGTTTCATTATCCAGTTTGGCGCTTTTCGCTAAGTATTCCAGCCATTTTTGCTGATCGACTTTTTGCCCGTAATTTCCGAATTTATACGCATTGGCGAGGGTGCGAATCGCATCTGAGTCATTGTTTTTTGCATTGGCCTGAATGGTAATGAACGAGGCTCTCGCTTTTTCAATTTCTCTTTTACGTGATTTTAAAAAGCTGAAATCAGGGTCAGAGATTTTGTTGAAATACTCCATCGCGAGATCATAATTCGCATCTTCGCCATAATCCCCTTTTTGGTAGATTTCACCCAGTTCATATAAGCAGCGATTACTGCCTAATGCTGCACAACGTTTATATTGAGGGATGATGTCATCGGGTGTTAACCCTGAGATGGCTTGGAAGCGGTCTTTATAATAGGCCTTGTCATTGATGTAATTCACGCGGTCAAGGTTTTGCACAATGTATAACATTGCGGATGTACTGCCTAAATCTGCCGCGTTTAAAATGGTCTCGTAGTAAGGTTTGAGTTCGTCATTGGTTAGCGCGCTAACATTCTTTAAGTTTGTGAGTTGGGTTATGCCATATTGATAAGTGATATCCGCGTCTGTACCAATCAGTGGCTCAATCAATTTTTGCGCTTCGGCGTTTTTCTCATTAGCCGCTAAGTGAACGAGTAATGTTTTGGTATCACTGCGATTTAAGCCTGTTTTAAATAAAACATCGTAGGCAATGGCCAGTTCTTCGGGGGTTAACTCGGATCTCGCACGAGGTGAGTCCAGTAAATCTACGAGTATATTGGCGATGGTATTGGTTTCATTGGGCTGGTATTTAAGCAGGGCAGCCGCATAGTAAACACGTCCGTTATAATCGTATTTGCTTGCTTTTTCATACAGTTCAAAGGCTAATTTTTTATTATTTTCTGGGTCTTGGCGCAGTAAGTAATCCGCATAGTAATGCGCTAATGCGTCATTATCGCGTTCAACAACGTCTTTCTTTAAGATATCAATAATGGTTTTTTCATCTACAAACGCTTTAATATCATAACGATAGTATAAATGAACTAGCATGCGATCTGCGGTGGATGGGTAGCCTCGTGAATCTAAGTTATCTTTAAGTATTTGTGTGGCTTTTTCGAGGTTTTTTTCAGTGCCGAAGCCATTAATATAACCACGAGCAAGCTGCATTTGTGTTTCATAACTTGGCTGAATGTTGTTTGCTTTTACTGTCGCCTCAAAAGATTTTTCTGGTGAATATAATACACTGCCTTCAGTGCCATAAACTTGGCTGGCAAGAATTTGTGCCTTTGCTGAGTTTGGGTACTTCTTCATTAACTCAGGCAGATATTTCGCCACTGTCTCATTGAGTTTTTTCGTCGGAAAATCATAGTCAGAGATAGCGCGCTGGGTAATGGTAATCAGCGCTTCTTGATGGCCAATATCGGCGGCAGCGGTTAAATACTTGTTGGCTAAGGCATCATCGCGGTCAACAGAACTAAAAGTAGTGCCTGAATAAGCGCGATAAGCTTCATACATTGCGTCTGGGTATTGCTGGTCAGCAGCCTCGGTGAGCGCTTTAATTTTTTTATTATCAGCAAGGTAACTTAGGTACAGCGCTTTGGGTTTCTTTTGTTGTATCAGAGGGCGCAAATAGGCTATGGCGCGCAACTCACTGCGTTTGACGCCTTCACCCTCACTGTATTTATGATAGAGCGTGTAAATGGCGTATTCTTCACCTTTACTGGCTCTTTCTTCAAGATTGGCAAGGACTTGTTGTTTCTCTTCAGCTGTCTGTGAACCATACAGCGATAAAGGCGCTGGCTCTATATCATTGCTTTGGGAAATAAAATCTAACGTAGAGGAATAAGACATGCGCTCGTATTTTTTCGCCAATGCAGGGTTTGGTGCAATCCCATCGCCACCGTTTTCATAAATAGTGGCAAGTAGCATGGCAGGTAATGGGAAATCTCTGCTAACCAGCGGCGTTAAGATTTCAACGGCCTTTTTATTGTCTTTATCAAATTGATGGGCAATATAACCCAGCGCAAATTTTGATAAGTTGGAGCCTTGATCAGCGGCTAAGGTAAAGTATTGACGTGCCAGTTTGATGTCTTGGGGGATTTCATCGTATCTGTCCTCCATGTACACGCTGCCGACTAACTCTTGCGCTTCGATAACGCCTAAATCCGCGGCTTTGGTGAGTGACGTGAGGCCGCTTCTATCTTCTGGCGTATCATCTATCTCACGGTTATAGCGGTAATAACCTAGGTTATAGAGTGCATTCTTATTATTGGCTTCAGCGGCTTTGATTAAATAACGCTGCGCAGCTTCATCATTAGGCTCAATACCAATTCCATCTTTATACATCATGGCTAAGGCATACGCAGACTGAGAATCGTTATCGGCGTTTTTTTGGAACTGCTCAACAGCGGCTTTAGCATCACCTTGTTGATATAAGTCATACCCAGCTTGTGCTGAGTTGGATTGGCTTGATGCATTGATAAAGTAAATGCCAACAGCGATAGCAATTATTATCAATGCAAACAAACCCATCTTAAGCTGTTTAGTCATGGTTTTTCCTTGTTATGGCAGATCAGATTGTTTGCCACGATCCTGTGTTTAGCGCATACCCTAGGTTAATACTACTAAAGGGGTATTTGTTTGGCTTAAGTCTAATTGCTTATGGAGAAGATTCAATCGGATTTTGTCTACAATGGGCAATAAGGCGGCTTTGAGCTTACCAATGGCAGAAAAATAATGAATAACTGAGTGATTTTAAAATGTCACAAAGCATTAACGTTGATAAATAAGAGTCGAAAAAAATGAGGATGTGAGAAAAATCGATAAATTATCTTGCAGGGGGGGTTCAAACATAGCCCCACAATGTGGGGCATATGAGTGACGACATTGCTTTATTGCTTTTGTAATTCTATTTTACTGGCAACTATCCTTTTGAACCACCTTTTTTTCACGGCGGAACATTTGTGTGAGCGGGGTACGTAACTGCTGCGCTAACATCACACCCAGTAATACCACGCCTCCGCCGATCAAATGATAGCTTTTTAGCTCTTCACCCAAGGCGAAAATAGCGATAATTGCAGTGAATACTGGTGCAAGATTCATAAATATGGACGTGGTGTTTGCCCCTAAGCGCATCACTCCTTGGATCCACATAGCAGGCGCGACAATGGAGGCGGCAATCCCTGCAAATATCACTAACCCAATATTGTGACTATTCAGAGCCACATCCTCGGCCATTAAGAAGTTTGGTAACAACAAAATCACGCCAAAGAAAATTTGCACATAGAGTGAATCCCAGCTAGAGAGCTGAATTGACCAACGCTTTGTCAGTACGCCATAGAGGGCATATGCCGCGGAGGCAATAATCATCATTAACTCGCCTTGGCCTAACCCGTGGGAGAGTAATGCGCTTGGGTTGCCTTGGCTGACTAACCATAATAAGCCAAACAGCGACAAAGCAGAGCCCAGAACGATACCGACTGTTGGGATCACGCGCAGAACAAAAATACTGATGATAACCGTCAATAATGGGATCAGTGAGTTCATAATCCCCATAAACGTGGCGCTGACACTGTGTGCGGCATAGTAGGCTAAGCTTTGGTATAACATCATCCCTAGCGCCCCTAAAATAGCTAATTGCCACCAATGTTTCATCACTACTTTATGGTTTCGTAGCACAGAGCGCAGCACAAAAGGTGTCATAACAATTAACGCAAGTGCCCAGCGGTAAAAGGAAATTGCCGCAGGATCAATGGCAGTGGACGCCGCTTTGTTGACGATGGCGTTGACTGACCATAACAAAACCGCAATCAGCGGAAAAAGCAAATTCTTCATTAAAACATTCTCCCATATCGAATGTGATCCAGTATACATCTGACCGATTTTTTATATATACTGATAACCAGACAATCGATAACGCTTTTCAGACAGGTATCATGGGAAATTCAAAATTAGATATTTGGCAAATCAGTGAATGCAATATTATTGAGCCTGAACTTATTGCATTTCGCCACGAACAAACCGCTGCTCTCACCGAATATAAATCACATTCACACCCCTTTGGGCAGATGTTGTATGTGGTGTGCGGTATTATGGAAATGGAAGTGGCTGGAAAGCACTACTTGGCGCCGCCTGAATTTTGTATCTGGATCCCCGCGAATATCTCCCATGCTAGCTTTAATAAAGAAAGTGTCAAATTTCGCATTGTAGATTTCTCACATGAATATAATGAGGTGTTAGCTCAGCGCCCGTGTGTGGTTCGTTTAAGCCCGATATTTCAATCCATTATGACGGATATGTACCAGCGGGGGGTTGTTCAACCCGAAACGGAGCAAGATTTACGCCTTGCCCATGTTCTGATTGACCAATTTTCACTTTCCCCATGCCAAGACACCTATTTGCCCGCCACTAAGGACAAATTTTTAGCACCGATTTTACAAGAACTGCAAAACGACCCTGCCGATAACACCACGCTGGCGGAATGGGCAAAACGTTATTATACCTCAGAGCGAACGTTATCAAGGCGTTGCCAACAAGAACTCGGTATGTCATTTAGTGAGTGGCGGCAACGTTTACGCTACTTACATGCCGTTGCAGGCTTAGAGCGCGGAAAAAGCGTGCACGAAGTGGCGTTAGATGTAGGATATAGCTCGGCATCGGCATTTATTGCCATGTTCCAACAAATTTCTGGGGTGACACCTGACCGGTTTCGTGTGAAAGAATTTGCGATGGACGATAACTTGAGTCTAGAGCGCTAACTCTCGTAGGCATCTGGGTTAAACCGTGGCAAAATATTATGATACAGAGCAAAATTGCCAATCATTGGGATACACAGCGTGAAAATTTTAGTTGATGAAAATATGCCTTATGCTCAGGCACTGTTTAGTGAGCTAGGCGATGTTAAAGCCGTACCGGGACGCCCGATCCCTGAACAAGAACTCATTGATGCAGATGCATTAATGGTTCGTTCCATCACCAAAGTCAATGAATCACTTCTGAATAATACGCCTGTTAAATTTGTCGGCACTGCGACTGCGGGGTTTGATCACGTGGATACGGCGTGGTTATCCAGCGCCAATATTGGTTTTTCTTCTGCGCCAGGCTGCAATGCGATTGCGGTGGTGGAATACGTGTTTTCCGCTTTATTACTGCTTGCGCAGCGCGATAACTTTGATTTACGAGATAAAACGGTTGGGATCATTGGTGTTGGCAATGTGGGTGGCCGTTTAGCTACACGCTTAAATGCATGGGGTGTGAAAACGGTTTTATGCGATCCGCCACGTGCTGCAAAAGGTGAAAAAGGGCCATTTGTGGCTTTTGATGAGCTGCTTGCTCAGGCGGATGTGTTGACTTTCCATACCCCACTGAATATGGCAGGGGAAAACCAAACTTTCCATTTGATGGACAAAACACGCTTAGAAAACTTGCGTGATGGCACTATTTTAATCAATGCTAGCCGTGGTGAGGTTATTGATAATCAAGCATTATTGTCAGTGCTTCAGAAAGAAAAGAAAATAAGTGTCGTGTTGGATGTTTGGGAACCAGAACCTGACTTAAATACCGACTTGCTCCGTTTGGTCGATATCGGTACGCCACACATTGCAGGATATACCTTAGAGGGCAAAGCACGAGGAACGACGCAAGTTTATGAAGCTTACTGTCAGTTTCTCGGCAAATCGGCGCACGTTTCCCTCTCATCGCTATTGCCAAAACCCGATATCAGTGAATTGACTTTCAATGGTAAATTAACGCAAAACCAGCTCAAAAGGTTAGTGCATCTAGTGTATGATGTGCGCCATGATGATGCCACATTAAGAGCTGTTGCAGGAATCAAAGGTGAATTTGATAAACTGCGTAAAAATTACCAAGAGCGCCGTGAGTGGTCATCCTTGAATGTGATTTGTGATGACGCACAAACGGCTACTTTGCTCACAGAGCTTGGTTTTAAGGCGCGCTTAATTCACGCATCATAGATTTTAGTAATATGAACATCCAATTAAATGACTTCAATTATTGAGGTCATTTAATTTTTTATTTTTTAGAGGAATAGCCATGACTGAAGGTTGGAATGTTGCAGTATTGGGTGCAACCGGTGCTGTGGGTGAAGCGATAATTTCACTGTTACAAGAAAGAGAATTCCCAGTCGGTGAGCTGTATTTACTGGCCAGCGAACGCAGTGCGGGAGAGAGCGTGCGTGTTAATGGCAAAAGTATTCAAGTTATTGATGCCAAAGACTTCGATTGGTCACAAGCTCAAATGGCCTTTTTCGCGGCAGGTGAAGCGGCTTCGCTACAATATGCAGAGTCCGCAGCACAAGATGGCTGCATCGTGATTGATACTAGCGGCGTATTTGCCCAAGAACCTGATGTGCCATTAATTGTGCCGAGTGTGAACCCACAAGTATTAGCTGATTACCGTAACCGTAATATTATTTCATTAGCAGATAGCGCAGTTAGCCAGTTATTAACAGCAATTAAGCCGTTAGTGGATGCTGCAGGTTTAGGCCGTATCACATTAACCAATATGTTGTCTGTTTCTAGCTATGGTAAAGCCGCAGTTGACGAATTGGCGGGGCAAAGTGCTCGTTTATTAAACGGTATTCCCGCAGAAGAAGGGCGTTTTAGTAAACAATTAGCCTTCAACATGTTGCCATTATTGGCGGACATGGATGGCAGTGTGTCGCATGAACGTCGCTTAGTTGAACAGGTGCGTAAAGTATTGCAGGACGACGGTTTACCTGTCGCCGTTAGTTTTATTCAATCCCCTGTTTTCTATGGTAATGCGCAAGTTGTCCATTTAGAAACGCTACGCCCAATCAGTGCAGAAGAAGCGAACGATGAATTTGAACGTTTTGACGATATTCAGGTCTCAGAAGAGGGTGATTATCCAACGCAAGTGACTGAAGCATCGGGTAATGACCAGCTTAGTATTGGCTGTGTGCGTAATGACTATGGTATTCCTGAAATTTTACAGTTCTGGTCAGTTGCGGATAACGTACGTTTCGGTGGTGCATTAATGGCGGTTGAAACGGCAGAAAAACTGGCTCAGGAGCTGTTTTACTGATGTCCGAGTCAACAAAGTTGCATCGTATCGCGTTAGGTATTGAATACAACGGCAGCCGGTATTTTGGTTGGCAACGCCAACAAGAAGTAAAAAGTATACAAGGCTGCCTTGAGGAAGCCTTGTCGAAAATTGCCGCTGAGCCGATTGGCGTGTTTTGCGCGGGTCGAACAGACGCAGGCGTTCACGCAACGGGGCAAGTGGTGCATTTTGAAACTTCGGCTGAACGCAAAGAAGCGGCTTGGACGATGGGGGCGAACACCCATTTACCGCCAGATATTGCGGTACGTTGGTGCCAACCTGTAAATGATGAGTTTCATGCACGCTTTAGTGCAACGGCGCGCCGCTATCGCTATGTGATTTTTAATCATCGTTATCGGCCCGCTATTTTATCCAGTGGTGTGACCCATTTTCATTATCCACTGGATGAAAAACGAATGCACGACGCGGCACAGGCACTGATTGGAGAGCGTGATTTCACCTCATTCAGAGCAGTCCAGTGTCAGTCTAGAACACCTTGGCGTAATGTAATGCACGTCAATGTGAGCCGCCACGGGAACTATGTGGTGGTGGATATTAAAGCAAATGCGTTTGTACACCATATGGTGAGAAACATTGTTGGTAGTTTGCTGGAGATTGGCTGTGGCAATCAAGAGATTGATTGGATGGCTCATCTTCTTGAATTAAAAGACCGAACTAAGGCTGCCGCCACGGCAAAAGCGGAAGGGCTTTATTTGGTCAGTGTGGATTATCCAGAGAAATTTGCGCTCCCAAGTAATGTCATGGGGCCACTTTTTCTTGACGATGAACTGATGTAAATCGACGTTAACTTTATCTCATAATTACTGCAAATAGCACGGATGCTATTATTAATGAGGATTATATGGAATTTATCAGTTTTATTATCGACTTTATTTTACATATCGATGTGCACCTCGCTGAACTGGTCAGAGATTATGGCACGTGGGTATATGGTATTCTGTTCCTGATCCTATTTTGTGAAACAGGGTTAGTGGTCACACCATTTTTGCCGGGGGATTCGTTATTATTTGTCGCGGGCGCCATTTCGTCCTTAGACAGTAATGAACTCAACGTGCATTTAATGGTAGCGTTAATGATTACAGCGGCAATTATTGGTGATGCGGTAAACTATACGATTGGGCGTATTTTTGGGGAAAGATTATTTAAAAATCCAGATTCAAAGATTTTTCGTCGAGTCTATTTAGACAAAACCCATGCATTTTATGAAAAACACGGCGGTAAAGCGATTATACTGGCGCGTTTCGTGCCGATAGTCAGAACTTTTGCACCTTTCGTTGCAGGAATGGGCAAAATGTCTTATCGTCACTTTGCATTTTATAATGTGACGGGCGCATTTATTTGGGTATTATTATTCACTTATGCAGGGTATTTCTTCGGTGAATTACCGTTCGTACAAAAGAATTTGAAATTACTGATAGTCGCGATTATCTTTGTTTCAATTCTGCCGGGTGTGGTTGAAATTATTCGCCATCGCCGAATTGCAGCAAAAGAAAAGCGTGCGGCAGCGCAAAAAATCGATAACCACTAAGTGGTTTAAAAAGTTTTTATCTACAGTGAGATATCATTGTGGTTTAATGGCAAAAAATTACATACTGGTGATAACCAGAGTGAATCAGACAAAAAGGTCCATTAATGAGCTGGATTGAAAAAATTTTAAAGAAAGGTAACTTGACCCAATCTCACAAAGCCAACATCCCAGAAGGGGTTTGGACTAAATGCGATAGTTGCGGACAAGTTTTATACGGTGCTGAATTAGAACGCAATTTATCTGTGTGTCCAAAATGTGACCACCATATGCGTATCCATGCCCGTCAGCGCTTAGAAACTTTCCTTGATGAAAATTCTACGACAGAACTCGGTAGTGAACTTGAGCCAAAAGATATTCTCAAGTTCAAAGACTCAAAAAAATACAAAGACCGCATTACGGCAGCACAGAAAGAAACAGGCGAAAAAGATGCAATGATCGTGATGAAAGGAACCTTAAAAGGGATGCCTGTCGTCGCTGCTGCGTTTGAATTTGCTTTTATGGGTGGTTCAATGGCCTCCGTCGTGGGTGCGCGTTTTGTCCGTGCGGTAGAGCAAGCACTGGAAGATAACTGCCCACTGGTATGTTTTTCATCAAGTGGCGGCGCACGTATGCAAGAAGCGTTGTTATCATTGATGCAAATGGCGAAAACCAGTGCTGCTTTAGCAAAAATGCAAGAGCGTGGTTTACCATACATTTCTGTGTTAACTGACCCAACCATGGGCGGTGTTTCAGCAAGTTTAGCCATGTTAGGTGATATCAACGTGGCAGAACCGAAAGCGCTGATCGGCTTCGCAGGCCCACGTGTTATCGAACAAACTGTGCGTGAAAAGCTGCCACAAGGCTTCCAGCGCAGTGAATTCTTACTGGAAAAAGGCGCCATCGACATGATCGTTCGTCGCCCTGAAATGCGTGATCGTCTGGCTGAAATTTTGGCGATGTTAACCAACAAACCAAGTTTCACTGAAACGCCAATCATTGTGGCAGAAACGGTAGAAATCGACCTGAATGCCATTGATGAGATCAATGCCGAAGAACCAGAAAAGGATTCTGCAAAGCATAAAAAAGATGATGAGTAATCTAATCATTCCTACAGCCAAGTCTCCTTTGGAGGCTTGGCTTTCTTATCTCACCGACCTGCATAGCCAAAATATCGATATGGGGTTGGAACGAGTCGGCCAAGTTGCTCGGCATATGAACCTGACGCAACCTGCTCCTAGAGTTATCACCGTTACAGGCACCAATGGAAAAGGCACCACTTGCCATACGCTGGAATCAATTTTGATGGCGGCGGGGCTAAAAGTGGGTGTTTACAGTTCTCCGCATTTAGTGCGTTACACCGAACGTGTGCGTATTCAAGGGCAAGAACTTACTGAGTCTGATTTCTGTGAAGCGTTTGCCACCATTGAAGCGCAGCGTGAAAATATTTCGCTCACTTACTTTGAATATGGCACGTTGGCTGCACTACAATTATTTAAGCAAGCTAAACTGGATATCGTTATCTTAGAAGTGGGCTTAGGTGGACGTTTAGATGCCACCAACGTGGTGGATGCCGATATTGCTGCCATTACCAGTATTGCGCTCGACCACACTGATTGGCTGGGGTCTGACCGTGAACATATTGGGCATGAAAAAGCGGGTATTTTTCGCCAAGGTCATTATGGCGTGGTGGGTGAGCCTGACATGCTGGACTCGATTGGGCAATATGCCGATAAAATTGGCACGATACTGTTTCGCCGTGGCGTCGATTGGCAATACAGCGAGCAATCAGCGAGTTGGTCTTGGCAAAGTTCACAACGTGAGTGGCATAATCTGCCATTACCGAATGTGCCATTAGCAAATGCAGCAACAGCGCTAGGTGTGATTAGCTGCTTACTGCAAATAGATGCGGATATTGCAAAAAAAGTCACGGATGCTGCTATTCATCAAGGTTTGAAATCAGCCCAATTACCAGGGCGCTTCCAAATTATTGGTGAGAAGCCGTTAATGATTTTGGATGTGGCGCATAACCCTCACGCAGCCGGGTATTTAGTGAGTAAATTAGCTGGCTTACCTGCGGTTGAAGGTCGTCATATTCGTGCTGTAGTCGGAATGCTTGGCGATAAAGACATTAAAGGCACCCTTGAGTGTTTATCGCAGGCGGTGACGGATTGGTATCTTGCCCCATTGACTGAATTTAGGGGGGCAGATGTGGCACAATTGAGCCAACATGTCGCTAAGGCCAATGTATTTGATTGTGTGGAAAAAGCGTGGCAGCAAGCCTGTGTTGATGCGCAAGAACAAGACGTGATTGTGGTTTGTGGGTCATTCCACACCGTCGCTCATGTCATGATGTTATTAGAAAACCAAAAAGGATAGTGCTGGTGGCTAGTAAATTTCAAAATCGTCTTGCTGGTGTCATTGTTCTGGTTGCCGCAGGGGTTATCGTACTTCCTGCGCTTCTTGATGGCGATAAGAAATATAATGAAAATGAATTTGCGGCCATTCCTATTATCCCGAAGCCGGGTGACGAAGAAGATATCGAAGCGATTGCACCGATAGCGCCTAATGCTGCAAGTGCTCCTTCGGAAGGGGCCTCTGAGGCTATGTTATCAGAGGCAATTACCCAGCAGCAAAATGAACAAGTGGCGGCAAACGTCCCTGCAACAGTTGAGCCAATCAAACCTGAGCCGAAGCCAGAACCCAAACCAGAACCTAAGCCGGAACCAAAACCACAGCCGAAACCTGAACTCAAGCCTGAACCGAAGCCAGAGGTTAAACCTGAGCCGCAAGGCAAAGCGTTTGTTGTTCAAGTTATTGCATTGAACAATGCCAGCAAGGTTGAGGAGATTGTGGCGAAGTTGCGGTTATCGGGTTACCAAGTGTATACCGTTCCAGCGAAGCCCGTGAACAATAAACTCACGCGTATTTATGTTGGACCAGAAGCATCAAGGCAGAAGCTAGAAGCCGCTCTTCCTGAACTTAACGCGATTACAGGAACAAAAGGGATAATTCAAACATTTAAACCCTAATAAATAGACACAATAATCCCTAAAAGGTAAGGGGATTTAGTAACTTACTGCGGCGATTATGATTTTTTCTTTTCGCCGTTATTTTTTGTAAATTGATAGAAAAATGGTTACGCAAACGTTTTCGTTTTCTGTTAGAATGCACTTCGCTGATGTCGTGAGTGCAAATTTTGGATGAAATATGGTCTGGATAGATTACGCAATTATCGCCATTATTGGCTTCTCGGCACTGGTTAGCTTGATCCGTGGTTTTGTTCGTGAGGCACTATCACTGGTGACATGGGGCTGTGCTTTTTTTGTCGCAAGTACATTTTACCCTTATTTAGCGGACTATTTTACCCGCTTTGAGGACGTACTAGTGCGAAATGGCATCGCAATCGCCGCATTATTTATTGCCACATTAATTGTGGGCGCGGTGGTAAATTATGTGATTAGCTCTTTAGTGCAAAAAACCGGGTTATCAGGCACAGATCGTGTTCTGGGGATTTGCTTCGGTGCACTGCGTGGTGTGTTGATTGTATCGGCCTTGTTGTTCTTTCTCGATACCTTTACACCGCTTCCTCAAAGTGAGGATTGGCAGCGTTCAGAGTTTATTCCACAGTTCAGTCATATTATCAGGTGGTTTTTTGACTACCTGCAAAATGCGTCAAGTTTCCTACCGGAGAACATTTCTCCGTCTGGCTGATGAGGAAAGACCAAATGTGCGGTATTGTCGGGATCGCTGGTGTTACACCAGTTAACCAATCAATTTATGATGCTTTAACAGTGCTTCAGCACCGTGGGCAAGATGCAGCAGGTATTGCCACCATTGATGGCAAAAATAATATTCGTTTACGTAAAGCTAATGGCCTTGTGAAGGATGTGTTTGAAACTCGCCATATGCTTCGATTACAAGGCTGCATGGGGTTAGGGCATGTTCGTTACCCAACCGCAGGCAGTTCCAGTGCTTCAGAAGCGCAGCCTTTTTACGTGAACTCACCGTTTGGTATCACACTTGCTCATAATGGTAATCTGACAAACGCACATGAACTCACACGGAGTTTATTTGAAACCGCGCGTCGTCATGTTAATACGACCTCGGATTCTGAAATTTTACTCAATGTGTTGGCATATGAGCTGGACAGATTCGATCATTTCCCTCTTGAGCCAGACAACGTCTTTAGCGCAGTCGCTGCGATGCACAAAAAATTGCGTGGCGCTTACGCATGTGTGGCACTGATTATCGGCCATGGCATGTTAGCATTTCGCGACCCACATGGTATTCGACCATTAGTATTAGGCCGCCGTATCACCGAAAATGGTGAACATGAGTACATGGTGGCTTCTGAAAGTGTTGCGCTTGATACACTCGGCTTTGAATTTTTACGTGATGTTGCTCCAGGCGAAGCGGTATATGTCACAGAAAAAGGCCAATTATTCACACGCCAATGCTCTGACAACCCACAATTGACGCCATGTATTTTTGAATACGTCTATTTTGCTCGCCAAGATTCCTTTATCGACAAAGTATCGGTGTATAACGCAAGGTTGCGTATGGGGCAAAAACTCGGTGCGAAAATTGCGCGTGAGTGGGAAGATCTTAACATCGATGTGGTGATCCCAATCCCTGAAACCTCTTGCGATATTGCTTTAGAAATCGCCCATATCCTGAATAAACCATACCGCCAAGGTTTTGTTAAAAACCGTTATGTCGGGCGTACGTTTATCATGCCAGGTCAACAAGAGCGTCGTAAATCGGTGCGCCGTAAACTGAATGCAAACCGCGCAGAGTTTCGCGATAAGAATGTGTTATTAATCGATGACTCTATTGTGCGCGGCACAACCTCTGAGCAAATTGTTGAATTAGCGCGTGAAGCGGGTGCGAAGAATGTCTATTTTGCTTCAGCAGCGCCGGAAGTTCGCTTCCCGAACGTGTATGGTATTGATATGCCAAATGCGAACGAGTTGATTGCTCATGGCCGTGAAGTGGATGAAATTCGCAAATTAATTGGTGCAGATGGGTTAATTTTCCAAGATTTAACGGATTTAGTGGCAGCCGTTCAAGAAGAGAATCCAGAGATCACCGAATTTGAATGCTCAGTATTCGACGGTATTTACGTCACCAAAGACATTGACCAAAGTTATTTAGATTATCTGGAAAACTTGCGCAAAGACGACGAACTGAAGTTGAAAGATAAGAGTGAAGTTGAGGATTTGGAAATCTACAACGAAGGCTAAAATTTTCGTCATAGTTTGAGTTACAGCGTTGTTGGCTTCATTCAGCTACCCAAGTCACATACTTTTGTATGCTCCTTGGGATAGCTTCTTTGCCGCCTAGCTGTAACTTAAACTATCTAGAAAATTCATTCTGTAGAGGCTACAAAATGAATAATTTAAGGTATTCGTTAAGTAACGCCCTAGGAATATTGATTATTCGGATAGACGCCAACAACCGCACGTAATTTAGTATATAATCTTCAGAAATTACCGTGGATTGGGCAGAGAAATGAAAAAGCTGATTATTGGGTTAACTGGAGCGAGTGGGGCGGTTTATGGCGTCAGGTTGCTTGAGGTACTGAAACCTGTTGAACAGGTTGAAACCCATTTAGTGATGAGCGCCGCTGCCCGCCAAACGCTAGCGCTAGAAACCCAGTATAGCGTTAAAGATGTGCAGCAACTTGCTGACCATAACTACGATAGCCGCGATATTGCGGCGGCCATTTCATCAGGTTCATTTCGCACCGCAGGCATGGTGATTATGCCGTGTACCATGAAAACCCTTTCTGGCATTGTTCACAGCTATACCGACACCTTAGTGACAAGAGCGGCGGATGTTGTACTCAAAGAAGGCAAGAAATTAGTCCTTGGAGTACGTGAAACGCCATTACATGTTGGGCATTTGAAATTAATGGTGCAAGCTGCCGAAATGGGCGCCGTGATTATGCCGCCCATGCCAGCGTTTTATCATCAACCACAAACTATCCAAGATATTGTTAATCAAACGGTGAACCGTGTTCTTGACCAATTTGATATTGAACTTGAGCAGGATTTATTTAATCGTTGGCAAGGTACCAAATAAATTAAGACAGTATTTATACTTGGTTATTAAGTGTTTTTGAGCCAAACATAACACTAGGGTCAGTGTTAAGATCAAAATCATCCATAGAAATATTGGGTGCGACAGGGTAAATATTGCCTTTTTTATCAATGAAAATGTCCCCATCCATTTTTTTCAATAGTGCGAGGTTATTTTGAATAACCTGATGAAGGATCGGGGTAACAATGTTCGATGAATAGATGGTCTTTTTCATATCATTCTTTGATTTAGTGTAATGAAATGCCAATGTCACAAGGTGATTTTTCTTGTCAAAATGGCGGTGTACAATGCGATAGTTTTTGTTTTTTAACATCAAATTTTTGAATGATTTTCTTTTGAATAGTACCTCAAAGTTATCTAATGCAAGTAATTTGTTTGTTTTTAAATTACTATCAAAAACCTTTTTTGTATTATATTTATCTGAATTTTGGGCTGTTCTATTAAGTTTAACAAATGAAAGTTGATAATTAGAGTCGCTGTCTTTTATAAATTCATATTCCTGATGTTTATCCATAAAATTTTTTAGGAAGCAAGCGAATTCATCGAAGTTATTAGATTTGTAAATGCCTTCATTGGGGTCAAAAAATTGATAGGTTTCACTTTTTGTATTTTTCTTAATATTTATTGCACAAGCATGGTTTGGGCTTAAAATAATGTGATTTTGGTTTTTATCTGTTTTAATGAAATTTATAAAATCATCTAATTTTGTTATCCTTGTACTCTTATCTTGTATTTTTATATTAGTTGTTAGATTTTGTTGCTTATTTAGGTCTGTCCATTGTTTTTCTATTTTTCCCTGAGTGGATGTTTGCATTAAATCTAATAAGCTATTAATTTTCTTTTGATTCGATTTGGTATCAGTGGCCGATTCAACAAAACGATACGTTTCTTTTATTGTATCATTTTCTAGGCTTGAATTTTCATTTAATGTATGTGTTTTTTTTGCACATTTTCTGTTTTCTGAAATTATGGGCACCATAGTTATTTTTAGCATTCTATCGTTTTCGTGTTCACACCCTTTAAGGTTTTCATTCAAAGCTAAGTCTATTAATTTAAAAAAATTTTTTTCTTCAAGGATAGGTGAGGATAATGGAATAGGTAGGGCTAAATTACAATTGTTTACGGATTCACATTGTAATTTTTGTATATCAAATATTTCCTTGAGAAGTTTGTTTCCCTGTTTAATGATATGTTTTTTTCTGTGTAATTCTTATAGTCTGAAACAGAGGTCATCGCTGAATTACTGTATTTTTTTTGTATTACCGTGTTGTTAGTTTTGACATTATCTAAGTATCTATTGTAAATATTAATATATTCTTGCTCTAAATCTTTATCACTATAGTGTAAGAATTTGACAGATGCGCCATAACAAAAACCGGTGAAAGGTTCTTTTGAGTTTGAAATCTTTAGGATGTTCTCTTTGAAAAACTGAGAATCATCGGTTTCTAAAAAATTTAAAAATTTTGATTGATAAAAGGGTGTTCTATTTAATGAATTTATTTCGACAGGCATTATGGCATCCTTAATTTATCTAACGAATAGATACCATACTTATGTTTTCAATTTGTATCTTTCAAATCTCAATGATTTTGTATTTACTATATGCAATATATATGCATGATTTCACAAAATATTTGTATAGGATTCTGTAAAAACCATCTCGCCTAGAGATATGAGTATATTAGGAGCATTAAAAGGGCTAGCTTTCCTTGGCAACCAATAAGTCTTCTAACGCAATTTTTAACTCGATAAATTCGAATTCAAACCCAGCTTCTTCTAAACGCTTAGGTATGGCTTGCTGACCACCTAATACTAAAGCCGCGGATTCACCTAAAATAGTTTTTATCACAAACGCAGGCGTGCGGATAAAAGAAGGGCGGTTGAGTACATCCCCTAAAATAGCGGTGAATTGATCATTATGCACAGGATAAGGCGCAGTTATATTGAACGGGCCTGAAAGCGTTGGGGTAGTCAGTAAAAAGTAAATCGCATTGACCATATCGTTGATATGTATCCATGGCATGTACTGTTTGCCGTGACCGATTGGGCCACCAGCACCCATTTTGAAAATAGGTAGGATTTTACCTAATACACCGCCATTGGGGGATAAGACAAGGCCTGTACGTAATAAACACACGCGAGTTTTGTCGGACGCGGCATTTTCAGCAAGGGCTTCCCAATGTTGAGCAAGTTGATGGGTAAATTCGTCGTGGGGTTGTTCGTCTTCAGTGACAACAACTTGCCCTTGGTCACCATAGTAACCAACCGCAGAGCCAGATAAAAATACAGAAGGGGGAGTATCACTCGCAGTAATAAGTTCAGCGAGTCGCTGGGTAATTTTCCAACGGCTATCACAAAGGTGTTTTTTTTGCTCATCCGTCCAGCGTTTTTCAGCAATAGGTTCGCCAGCTAAATTAATAACGGCATTAAAGCCGTTAAGATCATTGACATCATTTAACGTTGTCCAACACTCGACAGCTTTACAAAAGTGGCTATACACTTTTTGTGGCGAACGGCTTAATACAGTGACCTGATGATCAAGGGCGATTAATTTTTGAACCAGAGGGGTGCCGATTAACCCTGTTCCGCCTGTTATGAGTATTTTCATTGCCATCCCCGTCATATTTCAAACCGCAGCGTTGTTGTCTGCACTCAATACCTTAAGTCACATACTTGTGTATGCTCCTCATCCCCGTCATATTTCAAGCCGCAGCGTTGTTGTCTGCACTCAGTTACCTTAGTCACATACTTGTGTATGCTCCTAAGGATGCCTTCGTTTGACGCCTAGCTGCAATTTGAACTATTTAGGGGATTGTTATTCAAGCCGCAGCGTTGTTGTCTGCCCTAGTTGCCTAGCTACTATCTCATTAAGATCAAGTCATCACGCTAATACAATGTTTCCATAGGTTTTATGATTTAACTATAGCATCTGTGAGCACAAATTGTGTGATTTGCCTACGTTATCGCAAAAAAGACAAAAGCTCTATGAGCTATGTGATAAGAAGTGTTTATTTGTGATAGCAACCAAGTGAAAATTGGGCTAGGATCGACGACTAAGTGCGAGTAAAAGCCCGTTGTATTGTCTGACATGTCGTGGCAATCAATCTATGGCATAAGCTATTTTTAGCTTAATTATAAAAGGTTTACAGGATGGAACAACAAACCGAAGTCGTTGAATGGGTCGATATTGTCGATGAGGATAATAGCGTTATTGCTCAGGCAACCCGCAGCCAAATGCGCGCTGAAAATTTACGGCATCGTGCGACGTATATTGTTGTGCATGATGGGATGGGGAAAATCTTAGTCCAACGACGTACTGACATTAAAGATTTCCACCCTGGTTTTCTCGATGCCACCGCAGGTGGTGTTGTTACCCAAGGTGAAAATATTCTGGACTCCGCAAAACGTGAAGCGGAAGAAGAGTTGGGGATCGCTGGCGTACCATTCGCAGAGCATGGTCATTTTTATTTCGAAGATGAGCATTGCCGCGTGTGGGGTGGGTTATTTAGCTGTGTTAGTCATGGTCCATTTGCGCTGCAAGAGTCTGAAGTAGCAGAGGTGAGCTGGTTAACACCAAAAGAAATCAGCGCTCGTTGTGATGAATTCACCCCAGACTCACTAAAAGCGCTCTCGTTATGGCTGACGCGCAATAATGAGTCCGAAAAAGCCATCACTTGTGCTGAAAACCCATAACCACTCAGATTTAAATCGTAAAAGGACTATTTTCTGTAGTCCTTTTAATTTTTTCATCAAAATTCAAATCTCTAGCAAGGTTAATTTTTGACTAATATATAACTATTAGTTATATCCTACTTGCACCTTACACGATGTATTCATTTCAACTCTCGATATAATAAGCGAACTTATTATTTCGCTTGTCATATTGTGAAATTATTTAGCGATACAGAACGACGGATTGAGAAAATAACAATGACAATTCAAAAAACAGAGTCACTTTTAAAACAACAGCACCTTGAAAACGTAACAAATAAAGCACGTGAAATTATGGCGCGTGAGGGGATTGAAGCGCTAATTGCTACAGTTGGGGATAATTTTTATCACTTAACAGGCTTTGCGAGCTTCTTTATGTATACCTTTAGGCAAACAGGCTCAGCGATTGCCGTGATTTTCCGTGACCCCGCCGTGAAATCACTGGTGATCATGAATGAGTTTGAAGCGGCAAATTTAAGCTTGGAAATGCCAAACGCTCAAATTAAAACTTTCCCAATCTGGGTGGATGTTGACGATCCTTATAACCCAGATAACGGCAAAGTGGTAAAAGCAAGGCCGATAAATAGCCCAATTGAAACCATTTTTAACTTATTAAAGGACGCTTTATCTGAGGCGGGTGTGTATGGCAAGCCAGTTGCGATTGAGCTTAACCAAATTACCTACACAGGTAAAAATTGGTTAGACAAAGTCATTCCAGAACTAAACTTAGTTGATTCTTCACCACTTTTTAATGAATTACGCATGATAAAAAGTGAATGGGAAATCAATCATTTGAGAAAATCAGCTCAAATTACTGAGGCAGGCATTAAAGCTGCAAGTCAACTTATTCGTGTTGGTTGTACATCAGCAGAATTAACCGCCGCTTTTAAAGCCAAAGTCATGTCTTTTCCTGAAACCAATTACAGTCGTTTTCACTTAATTTCAGTGGGAAGTGATTTTTCCCCAAAAATGTTGCCAGACAATGTACCAGCAAAAGAAGGGGACTTAATTAAGTTTGACTGCGGTGTGGATGTGGCGGGATACGGTGCAGATATTGCACGTACTTTTGTGGTGGGTAAACCGAATGATAAAGTCAATGCGATTTACCAAACCATATTAAAAGGCCATCAATATATGTTAAGCCGCATTGCATCAGGGGTGGCGTTAAGTGATGTATTCAATGAAACGATGGCATTAATTCGTTCATCAGGTTTACCACACTATAACCGTGGACATCTGGGACATGGTGACGGTGTATTTGTTGGTTTAGAAGAAGCGCCTTTTGTCAGTGCAGCAACCACTGAAGTGTTTCGTGCAGGAATGGTCATGAGCTTGGAAACGCCTTATTACGGTATTGGCGTGGGCGGTATTATGATTGAAGATATGTTACTGATTACAGAAGATGGCGTTGAAATGTTAAGTCATTTGCCTCGTGAATTGGTGTCTCTTAAATAATAAAAATAAGGACTTTTTATGAGATGGTATCACTACCTCGTTATTTTCCCGATCTTGGCGTTAACCGTCGGGATCTATTATGCCAATGAAGTTGAACCCTTTGTCATGGGGCTGCCTTTTTTGATGTTTTGGATTGTGGCATGGGTGATTGTGACAGCACTCGTCATGTTATTAATTAATGTGTTAGACAGTAAAAATCTTAAGGAAACTTCATGAGCTCCGCATTAATTATTATTGCCGTTTTTTTCCTTTTCAGTGTTTATTTGGCGATTAGAGCCAAAAAAGGAAAAACTATGGACCACGAAGGGTGGTCAGTGGGCGGGCGAAGTTACGGGGCGCTACTCGTTTTCCTACTTAGTGCAGGGGAAATCTACACTACCTTTACCTTCCTCGGCGGGAGCGGTTGGGCATACGGTAAAGGGCCTGCCATCCTCTATACCTTAGCGGTTAATGCCTTTATGGGGATCTTTTTGTATTGGGTGCATCCGCGTGTTTGGCGGTTTGCAAAAGATAATGATGTCAGAACTATTTCTGAATTATTTACTAAGAAATATAACAGTCAAGGGCTTGGGTTATTAATTAGCTTAATTTCCATTGCGGCGATGGTGCCTTTATTTGTGCTCCAATTGAAAGGCCTTGGCATTATTGTTTCACAAGCGTCTTATGGGGCTATTCCTGCGGATATGGCCATTTGGATTGGGATTATCGCAGTCACGTTGTTTGTGATGATTTCGGGTATTCATGGGTCAGCTTGGACATCTGCTCTGAAAGATTTAATGATCTTAATTGTCGTGGTATTTATTGGGATTTATATTCCGCTACATTATTACGGTAGCTTTGGCGATATGTTTAAAGCGATTGATACCGCCATGCCAAGCTTTTTAACCTTCCCAAAAACAGGGCTGAATATTCCTTGGTATATTTCCACAATATTCCTATCTGTTGTAGCGTATTTCTGTTGGCCTCACTATATGGCGGCGGTATTTACGGCAAAAGATGAAAAATCCCTCAAGCGAAATAGTATTTTAATTCCTGCGTACAGCTTGATTATGCTATTTGCCTTTTTTGTCGGTTATGCGGCGATATTACAAATTCCACACCTTGAAGGCTCTGCTGTGGATTTATCACTGTTTGAAATTTCGAAAGAAACCTTTTCACCTGTTGTCGTTGGTTTTATCGGTGCGGCAGGGATGCTAACGGCGTTAGTACCGGGTTCTATGTTACTGTTAACGACCTCAAATATGTTAGCGGGTGTGGTACAAAAAGCGGTAGGTGCGAGTGAAGAAAAACGCCAGTCCGGCGTGTATGCACGCTATATGGTGCCGTTAGTTGCACTGGTGAGCTTGTACTTTATTTTCCACAGTAATGACACGTTAGTGGCAATAATGTTGCTCGGTGTGAATATTGTGGCGCAATTTTTCCCTGCGTTATTGATGAGTTTTAAACAACATAACCCGATGACATCGGCGGGCGCAATTTGTGGTATTGCAGCAGGGGTATTATTCCTTGCAGTTACTTATATTGAAAAAATATCCTTAGCGCAGCTCTTCCCATGGTTAGGGGAAGGCTTAAGCTTTATGAATATTGGTATTGCTGCATTTATTCTGAATATTATTGTTGCCGTGGTTGTTTCGTTATTGACCAGAAGAAAATAATATTAGGATATTTCATTAAATAAAATACCCGCAATTTTTGCGGGTATTTTTGTGTGCATTATTTACGTGCCATTTGAACACAGAACACGCCTGTCACCACTAAACCGATGCCCAGTATCTTTCCGAGTGGAATTGGGTTTTGTGGCATACCAAACCACCCAAAGTGCTCTATCAAAGCTGAAATCATTAATTGACCTGCAATCACCATCACAAAGAAAGTCGTGCTACCAATTTTTGGCACCAAAATAAGAGCAGAAGTGAGGTAAAGCATGCCCGCAATTCCCCCAAACCAAATCCAAAGGGGTTGATGAAACAATTCAGCGCTAAAATTAGGTTTTGGGACCTTAAAAACAAAGAGTAATGGGATCAGGACAATTATGCTAATCACCAGTGAAACGGCACTGGCCCATAGTGGATGGCCTAAGTGGCGGGCTAATACTGCATTGCTTGCTGCTTGGATAGGGACAACAACCCCAGCAAACAGCGCCACTAATGCTAAAAATATCCCAGATAATGAAAGTGTAGACATATCAACCTCAGTGTTAACAGGGGATCATTATTGATTTAAGATAAGATTAACGAGCAGGGGATTAATTGGGAAATGAACAATTTTATAAGGTACTATTCGCCAAATGAATAACTTAAGAAGATTAGATTTAAATCAATTGGTTACCTTGCTAATTTTATTGCGGGAACGCCATGTCAGCCGTGCGGCACAAGCCCTTCATAAAAGTCAGCCTGCGGTTAGCCATGCACTGAATCAGCTGCGTGAGCTATTTCAAGACCCTCTGTTGGTACGGCAGAAAGGGCAATACCAATTAACCAGTAAAGCGGAAGCACTATATACACCGTTATTGAAAGCACTGGAGCAGTTGGATTACTTGATTGCTCAACAAAATTTTCAACCTGCTTTGTGCCATCAACGGTTTAATCTTGCATTGTCTGATTATGGTGCAGCCATTATTGCTCAACCATTGACGCGTTTTCTGCGCGAGCAAGCACCTGATGTCGATTTAAACATTTGGCATTGTAGCCGAGAAGAAATGCAAAATAAGTTATTAGAAGGAAGTTTAGATCTGGCGTTTGGGGTCTTTAATTCACTTGATAACACGCTTCGTGCCCAATCGATTTTCCAAGATAAAATGGTGAGTCTGGCCGATAAGTCAATTTGCCCAGCGGGAACAATGACGTTGGACGAATGGTTGTCACACCCTCATATTGCTGTGAGTATGAAACCGTTTGACACCAATGAAGTTGATGCGCAGCTAAAACGGTTAAATCAGCAAAGACGTGTGGCAGTGACAGTACCTTATTGGCAAGTTGCACCACAACTTATTGCAGGTACTGACCTTATCTTAACAGCGGCACAAAAAGGTTTTCCGCCAGAGATGAATCAACATTGTGTGATATTTGAGCCACCCGTAAAGGTTGCACCATTGGATTTTCAAATGATTTGGCATGAACGCAGTGATACGGATAACGCACTGAATTGGTTAAGAGCAACTATCATTAATTTATTCGCACAATAAAAAATGCCAGCCAATGAAGCTGGCTGGCATTTATCGCAATAATAAATGAATTATGCGTTTTCGTTCTGTACCGCTTGGATTGCAGTTAACGCAACGGTATAAACGATATCGTCAACTAATGCTCCACGAGACAAGTCATTGACAGGTTTGCGCATACCTTGCAGCATTGGGCCGATTGACACGAGGTCAGCGGAACGTTGTACTGCTTTATAGGTGGTGTTACCCGTGTTCAGGTCTGGGAAGATAAACACGGTTGCTTTACCAGCAACTGGGGAGTTAGGCGCTTTTGATTTCGCCACGTCAGCCATTACCGCCGCATCATACTGCAATGGACCATCAATCATCAGGTCTGGGCGTTTTTCTTGCGCTAAACGGGTTGCTTCACGCACTTTTTCAACATCACTACCTGCGCCTGAATCACCGGTTGAGTAGGAGATCATTGCAACGCGTGGGTCGATACCAAAGGCTTTTGCAGAATCCGCAGATTGAATAGCGATTTCAGATAATTGCTCTGCTGTTGGGTCTGGATTGATTGCACAGTCGCCATAAACAAAGACTTGTTCAGGTAACAGCATAAAGAATACTGAAGAAACCAGTGAGCTACCCGGCGCCGTTTTGATCAACTGAAGCGGTGGACGGATAGTGTTTGCAGTAGTGTGTACTGCACCTGAAACTAAGCCATCAACTTCGCCTTTTTCGAGCATTAATGTGCCCAGAACTACGTTGTCTTCTAGTTGTTCACGAGCAACAACTTCGGTCATGCCTTTGCTTTTACGTAGTTCAACAAGGCGTGCAACGTATTCTTCGCGGACTTTGATTGGGTCAACGATTTCAATACCTGTGCCTAATTCAATACCTTGTGCAGCGGCAACACGGCGGATATCTTCAGGGTTACCTAACAGAACGCATGTTGCGATCCCACGCTCAGCACAGATAGAGGCGGCTTTAACGGTACGAGGCTCATCACCTTCAGGCAGAACGATACGTT
This sequence comes from Providencia sp. R33, assembly GCF_019343475.1. NCBI lineage: Bacteria > Pseudomonadati > Pseudomonadota > Gammaproteobacteria > Enterobacterales > Morganellaceae > Providencia > Providencia sp. R33. Next base: position 962,782 of record NZ_CP072453.1, read on the forward strand.
TGCCCGCTTTACGTGCTAATTCAGTTAATTGATAACGGAACGCTGGTGGCGATAAACGATTTGGACGCTCAGAGTCAGCAACTAAAGATTCAATCCAGTCGCTGCTAATGTGGCGAGCCACATAGTTTTGAATTTTCTCGATACGCTCATGGTCATCCGCTGGCACTTCTAAGCTGAAACTTTGCAGGTTCAGGGAGGTCTGCCATGTGTTGCTTTTCACCATGAAGACTGGCAAACCAGTTTCGAACGCTTGTTCGCATAATTGACGAATTGGCGCATCGATGTTGTAGCCACCTGTTAACAGAACCGCACCAATTTCAACGCCGTTCATCGCGGCTAATGATGCTGAAACCAGCACATCAGGGCGGTCTGCTGAAGTTACTAACAGTGAACCTGGGCGGAAGTGCTCAAGCATATGTGGGATGCTACGTGCACAGAAAGTGACAGATTTAACACGACGTGTTTTGATCTCACCTTCGTTAACAATCTCTGCACCCAAGTGTTTTGCCATGTCGATTGCACGCGTAGCGATTAAATCGAAGTTCCATGGAATGGATGCCAGCACTGGCAGGTTCAGTGCAGAAAGTTGTTTCGGATCGAGGTTAGCCACTGTCGCTTTGGTTGAATCGTCAAAGATTTCAGACAGATCAGGGCGAGTACGGCCTTGTTCATCAACAGGAGCATTCACCTTATTAATGATAACACCGATAATATTCTTATTACGTTGGCCACCAAATTCGTTACGAACTAGCTCTAAACGCTCTTGCATTTGTGTAATTGAGCTATTGCCCGTCGCAGTGACAAAAACAATTTCAGCGCCTAATGTTTTGGCAATTTCATAGTTTAATGACTGAGCAAAAGAGTGTTTACGCGTTGGCACCAAACCTTCAATCAAAATCACTTCTGCATTTTTGGTGTGGTCATGGTAGCGAGCCACTATCTCTTCCATTAACACATCTTTTTTAGACGAGGTCAGCAGTGATTCAACATATTCCATCGTCAACGGTTCAACAATGGTGGTAATACTTGAATGGGAACGCAGGACTTCAGTGGTTTGGTCTTTATTGCCAGAGATACGGGGCTGTGCGATAGGTTTGAAAACGCTTAATTGAACACCTTTTTGTTCCATTGAGCGAACGACACCTAGGCTAACGCTAGTTAAGCCAACGCTGGTGCCGGTAGGTATTAACATAATTGTACGGGACACGGGAACCTCTTTATTTCGGTTACTCTAATGACAAAACGATACCGCCAGCATTGTGCTGGCGGTAGACGTTTTTTATGCGGTTAAACGCGCAGTATCTTGAGCGATAACCAACTCTTCATTGGTTGCGATAACCATTGCCGGGCGGCTGTTATCGGTAGTGATTAAACCTTCTTTACCGAAGCGTGCCGCTAAGTTACGTTCGTGGTCATATTCGAAACCAAGAATAGCCAATTTCTTCAGGGTAATTTCACGAACTTGCGCTGAGTTTTCACCAATACCGCCGGTGAAGATGATAGCATCAAGACGGCCTTCCATCAGTGCGCTGTATGCACCAACGTATTTAGCTAAACGGTGGCAGAAAACATCCATTGCACGCGTTGCATCTTCTTTTGTGCCATAGTTGTCTTCAACATAGCGACAATCACTTGTTACGCCTGTTAAGCCTAATAATCCAGATTCTTTGGTCAGCATTTTGTTGATTTGGTCAACACTCATACCTAAAGAGTCATGTAAATGGAAAATAATCGCAGGGTCGATATCGCCACTACGTGTTCCCATGACTAAACCTTCTAATGGCGTTAAGCCCATAGAAGTGTCAACGCATTTACCATTAACAATTGCAGTGACAGAACCGCCATTGCCTAAATGGCAAGTGATGACGTTTAATTCTTCAACTGGTTTGTTGAGTTTTTTCGCCGCTTCACGAGAAACATAGTAATGACTTGTGCCATGTGCGCCATAACGACGGATACTATGTTCTGAATAGAGTTCGTATGGCAGGGCATACAGATAGGCTTCTTGTGGCATTGTCTGATGGAACGCAGTGTCAAATACAGCGACGTTTTTGTTGATCAGATGAGGGAACGATTTTCTTGCCTCTTCAATACCAATCAGGTGAGCAGGGTTATGCAGTGGAGCAAATGGGATTGCCGCTTCAATGCCTTCAATCACTTCATCAGTGATTAAAACAGAAGAGGTGAATTTCTCGCCGCCGTGAACAATACGGTGACCGATTGATGTAATTTGCGCTGACAACTCAGGTTTTTCAGCAAGAATGGTGTTGACAATGAAATTCAATGCTTCGCTATGCGCCGCACCAGCACCTAAAGGAGCTTCCTTTTTAGCACCATCCATTTTCCATTTAATACGGGCTTCAGGGAGGTTGAAACACTCAGCTAAACCGGATAAAAATTCGTCACCATTAGTTGGATCGATGATGGCGAATTTCAGTGAGGAGCTACCGCAGTTTAGAACCAGTACCAGCTTACTTGACATGGAAATACCTATCGTTAATTGTTGTTGTGAAGCCTTTAAAAAACATGAAAAAGACTCAGATATAAAAATATGGCTCGCTAGAGCCTAGCGTATTTATGACCTGAAACATCATGATTAATATCATATTAAAGGCGAAAAAGTTAAAGATCTTGGTAATCTTCAAGGGCTTTATAACGCTATCGTTATTCTCTTGTGCAAAGTGCTATATAAAAGAAAACTTCGCATCTGGTGTTGAAATAACGACCAAAAACCCAATATATAACTGTTGTCTATCTTTTTATTAAAAGGATAGATAAAGCGATAAAATAACAAATTCAACAGCAATTCTAAATGTGGCAGATTCTACTAAAAATATTTTATATTTTATACGTTTTTTTTAAAAATAGGTCGTTTGATTGATTAAAATCATAAGTGTCGTATAAAGTGTAGTTATAGCACGAAGTTAGATATTTATCAGAATAGCTGATTTTAATTAGGGGCGCTAAACTTAAGGTAAATTCAATAAAATAATTTGTTTAACTTAAGTGTGCGTTCCTGCCCACAATGGCGTAAGCTTAATGACAGCTAGTCAGTTTTAGAAGTGCATAGGAAACGATTCATGAGTACATTGCAAAACACACCCCCCGGTTTTTTTAAACGCTTCAGATTAGGCAATCGCTATCTGAAAACTTTTCCTATGGAAAAAAAACTGTCACCTATTTTCCCTGAAATTCGGATTAATAAAGCCGTGCGTTTTGGTATTCGCTTTATGCCGCCGATTGCCATCTTCACATTAGCATGGCAAATCGCCTTAGGTGGGCAGCTTGGCCCTGCAATTGCAACGGCATTATTTGCCTGTAGTTTACCAATGCAAGGGTTATGGTGGTTAGGGAAACGTGCGTCAACACCTCTTCCATCTAGCTTGCTGAGCTGGTTTTACGAGATCCGCGACAAATTTACGGAGGCGGGAATTGCGATGGCACCTGTTGAACAACAGCCTGATTACATGGCGCTGGCTGACCTTCTTAAACGTGCATTTAACCAACTCGATCGCTCCTTTATGGAAGATGTTTAGCAAAAAATCACTGTGCAATTTTTATTAAAAGCTAGACTTAACAATAAGTAATACAAAAAGCGTGTTTAGATCAATAAAAGCGATGTTTTCACTGTCTTAGATGTAGGTTGAGTGCGAAGATAAGCCATACTTTTCTGTAGGAGAGCCATGATGGAAATGACTAACGCCCAACGCCTGATTTTATCGAATCAATATAAAATGATGACAATGTTAGACCCAGATAATGCAGAACGTTATCGCCGCCTGCAAACGATTATTGAACGTGGTTTTGGGTTACAAATGCGCGAGCTGGACAGAGATTTCGGTCATTTAAGTGAAGAAACTTGTCGTACAGTGATTGAAATTATGGAGATGTACCACGCGCTACAGGTCTCCTACAGTAATTTGCCTGAAAAACAAGATATTGATGGTCGCCGTGTGCAATTTTTAGGTTTTGATGCAGCAACGGAAGCTCGTTATTTAAGCTACGTGCGTTTCATGGTGAACACAGAAGGGCGTTATACCCATTTTGATAGCGGAACTCACGGCTTTAATTCGCAAACGCCAATGTGGGAGAAATATGTTCGGATGTTGTCGATTTGGCATGCGTGTCCGAGGCAGTATCACCTTTCCGCGGTGGAGATTTCTCAAATCTTTAACGCTTAGTTTTGCTCTTCATACTTCACCTTGTCGCGTTGTTGGCTACGTTCGGCTACTCGGGTCACATACTTGTGTATGTTCCCCGAGATATCCTCTCTTGCCGCCTAGCGACAAGGTGAATTATTTAGAGCAAATGGAATGAATAGGTATAAAATTTCAAATTCAAATTCAAATTCAAATTCAAATTCAAATTCAAATTCAAATCAATATTTCTTTCCTATTTTAACTCTCCAGTGCATTCAAATCTAAGTGATTAACGCAAATCTTGATTATTTTTGTTATTGAGGTTGCGCATTGGCGTCTGTTTAGCGTTAACTAAGAGATAGAATCGATTCAAGTAAATGAAAGGGGTAGACGTGAAATTAAAGGCAAAGGGTTTTCTATTTGATTTGGATGGAACACTGGCGGATTCGCTGGCGGTAGTTGAGCGTTGCTGGTGTAAATTTGGTGAGCGTATAGGGAAAAGCCCAGAAGAAATTATTAGCTTTATCCATGGGAAGCCTGCACTGACCAGCCTGCGCCATTTTTTGCCAGAGGCAAGTGATGAAGAAATTATGAATTATTTTCGCTGGCTCGAAAAAATGGAAAGTGAAGATGTTGAAGGGGTTGTCGCCTTACCGGGAGCCGTTGCCTTGCTAACACGCCTGAATGAGATTGGTGCTCCTTGGGCGATCGTGACCTCAGGGACTGTACCCATCGCACATGGACGCCAGCAAGCTGCGGGATTACCAGAGCCGAAACACTGGGTGACATTTGAAAAAGTGTCTAAAGGTAAGCCTGATCCAGAACCTTTTATGTTAGGGGCAAAAGCGCTTTCTCTACCTGAAAAATCCTGCATTGCCTTTGAAGATGCTCAAGCTGGCATTCATTCTGCACTTAGCGCAGGTTGCCAAGTGGTTGCAGTCCATGCGCCAGAGAGCTTACCCCGCCGTGATGAAATCGACGTAATTGTTAGTTCACTGGAGCAAATTTCCGTTATGGGACCTGACATTAATGGTGATTATGAACTTTTAGTGTCAAAATCGCTTTAATCGTGATCTAATCAAAGAAATTCTCCGTAAAACATGGTTAACTAAAGAAAATCTTTAGCAATGTTTTTTTTCGTCGAAAGGGGATATTTTGAACGGAGAATTGCTGTGGGTATTAACCCTCCTGTTGATAGCGATTGTTCTTTTTACCACGAATAAAGTCCGCATGGATGTGGTGGCGTTATTGGTGATTGTTGCGTTTGTACTCAGCGACACGTTAACGTTAGAGCAAGCGACTTCAGGCTTTGCTGATCCGAACGTGTTATTAATAGCCGCATTGTTTGTTATTGGTGATGGTCTTGTCCGCACAGGGATCGCATATCAAATGGGGGATTGGCTTGTTCGCGTTGCAGGAAGTAGCGAGAGCAAGATGCTGGTATTTTTGATGCTAACGGTGGCAGGGCTCGGTGCTTTCATGAGCTCAACAGGCGTTGTGGCTATTTTTATTCCTGTGGTACTCAGTGTTGCAGCACGAATGAAAACATCCCCAAGCCGGTTGATGATGCCACTGGGCTTCGCGGGGCTTATCAGTGGCATGATGACCTTAGTTGCTACGCCACCAAACATGGTGGTAAATAGCGAATTAGTACGTGAAGGCATCAAAGGTTTCCAGTTTTTCTCAATTACCCCTATTGGGATCCTCATTTTACTGGCTGGTATTGCATACATGTGGCTGACACGCCGCTGGTTAGGTAGTAATGAGCCGGATAAACTCCCCGAACGTTATCGCCGTACTTTTCGTGATTTAATCCGCGACTATAAGCTCACTGGACGTGCGCGCCGTCTTGCTATTCGTAACGGCTCTCCATTAATTGGTCATACCCTTGATGAACTGCATTTGCGTTCACGTTATGAAGCTAACGTAGTGGGGATTGAGCGCTGGCGAAAGTTTCGTCGCGTGATGGTCAGTGCGACAGGGGTAACGGAGCTGCGTGAACGTGATGTTTTACTGATTGATATATCGGTAAGTGATGATGATTTACGTCTATTTTGTAGTGAACAATTACTTGAGCCAATGATTTTACGTGGGGATTATTTCTCGGATCAGTCTCGCGATGTGGGGATGGCAGAAGTGTCCATGAACCCAGACTCTGAGTTACTGGGGAAAAGTTTACGGGATATCAAGTTTCGTACACGATATGGTTTAAACGTTGTCGGTATTCGCCGCGATGGTAAGGCATTGGATGGCAAGCTGGTGGATGAACCGCTGCGCCTCGGCGATATTTTGCTGGTGATCGGTGATTGGAAGTTGATCCGTATTTTGTCCACGAAACCACGTAACTTTATTGTGTTGAACTTAGCGGCAGAAGTTGAAGCTGTCGCCCCTGCGGCTTCACAAGCCCCTCATGCTCTATTTTGCTTAGCATTGATGGTTGCCATGATGGTGACTAATGAAATTCCTAACTTTATCGCAGCATTAATTGCATGTTTGTTGATGGGGAAATTTCGCTGTATCGATATGGAAAGCGCGTATAAATCGATTCACTGGCCAAGTATTATCTTGATTGTTGGGATGATGCCTTTTGCGCTTGCATTGCAAGAAACTGGCGGGATAGCCCTTGCAGTTGATGCATTAATGAAAATTGCGGGCGGTTTAGGCCCTCATGTGATGCTACTGTGTTTATTTATTCTGTGTGCCACGATTGGCTTGTTTATCTCAAATACAGCCACTGCGGTATTGATGGCTCCAATTGCTATTGCTGCGGCACGGCAAATGGAAGTTTCTCCTTTGCCATTTGCGATGGTAGTTGGTATTGCGGCATCGGCGGCTTTTATGACGCCAGTCTCTTCACCCGTGAATACTTTGGTGTTGGGCCCTGGTGGTTATAAATTCTCAGATTTCTTAAAAATTGGTGTGCCGTTTACGATTATTGTGATGTTTATTAGCATTGCGGTTATTCCAATATTATTTCCTTTCTAATTACATTAATAGCGCCTTTTTATTAAGGTGCTATTAATTTCAATAAGATTTACTGCCCGTGATGATAAATATTAATGCGTAATATTTTATCCATTATTCCAACTCGCTAAATATTGCTATTTTTATTACCGAAACAACGATTACAGTTAACGTACATCAATGATGAGGTAATAATGAATAATGATAAAACAGAAGTTAAAAATATTGTTTCTGGCTATGATGGTCTTTGTACCTTTGAAAATTATTGGTGAGAGGAGTTAATTTCGGTCCGCTTAGAACATTATACTTCCGGAATGCTGAATAAAACAAAATATTTTATGTCAACAATGGAGTTAGAAAATATTGCTGACCGAACGGAGTTAAAAAAAGTTTTTGCCATACGTACGTCGATAGGGGAATTGGATCGCTATGACTATTGGGCTGTGACATTGCACACTAAAAGTGGACGCCTATTCAGAACGAAAGACCGGTTTCGTTGTTCTTATACCTTCCATGATTCATTTGATGCGGTTCTTGGTGTAAATGGCACTGCAAGAACGTTATATATCGCATTTTCTTCATCGTTGGGATGCAGTACAGAATTGATTGAAGTTTTATAACCAATAATATTCGAATTAAAGGTGAAAAATATGGCGACGAAGTATGTTGGGGAAATTAGTTTTGAAAATTATTGGGGAGAGAAAATAACTTCATTGTTTTTACAATATCATATGGCTGATATCTATAATTCAATAACGTCTAAACGACATTTTCAGAATATTTTATACTATGATATACCCGATAAATCAAAGGTTGATGATATCATGTGGTTCGTTTATGAAATTGGTGCCCCGGCATCTTATAATTATTGGTATATACATATAACAACAGAAAGTGGAAAGAGTTATTTAACTAAGAAAGGTTTTTATTGCTCGATTACAGAAGCCGATGAAGGAAAAGTGATCCTTGGTGTCAATGGTGAATCTGAAAATCTTTATGTTCATTATCCTGCTTCAAGTGGTTGTTCAACTAAAATGAAAAGAGATTTATAAGTATTTAAATTAATTATTATGAATTGAAAATAACAGATGAATGACACATCATATTTTCATGATGAAATATAAATATCAATTTGGTTGTAGGATGTTTAAAGTAGGAATGAAGATCATTCCTACATATCGGTTAATTACTGATTTCATCTAATGAAAGCGTAAAACCTGGAACAAATTTTTCCATAAAATAATCCATTTCTGGGCTTTGTCTTTCGGCTAACATTTTTTCAAGACGCTTTTTAGCCAATGTAAACTCGCTATTTCCAGCAGATAATTCCTCTAAACATTTTAAATAAGCACATAAAGAATCGGCTTGTTTAACAATGAAATGTTCTTCTTCTGACTGCAAATCTTCAATAATTAATTCCCTGAAATCATCTTGAAGTTCTTCAGGTAACATGTCTAATAGCTTTTGCTGAGCAAATTTCTCTATTTTCTTGTATTCATGCGCAATTTGTTGGTTATGGTACTTAATTGGTGTCGGTAAATCCCCTGTAATCACTTCACTGGCATCGTGATACATGGCGAGTAGAGCAATGTGTGATGCATCAACATTCCCCCCAAATTTTTTATTTTTAATAATGGCAAGTGCGTGTGCAACCATAGCAACTTGCAAGCTATGCTCGGAGACGTTTTCCGTTCGGACATTGCGCATGAGTGGCCAGCGGTGGATAAGTTTCATTCTAGCTAAGTGTGCAAAAAAGTAGCTCATAAGACCTCATAAATAGCGCTAAACAATAGGCAAATTATAACGTGTATAAGCGCGAAGGGATATGCATTTATGGCAAGTTATTATATTAATAGAGTCTACATAAAGGTAATTTACACTGTTAATAAATAATATTTAATTAAAAAAGCGTTAACGTATTATCTAACGTTGATGAAATGTTTATTAACTAATAAAGGGGATATTATGACTAATAACGATCATAGACGAAAGGGTTTTGTTTCGATAGAGAATTATTGGGGAGAGGAAGTACAGTCAATTATAGTTGTACATCACTCAGGTAATATGGAGGGAACAGAAGGGTTTGTTAAAAATATAAAGCAAGGTGGAAAAGAAGAAAGTGTTTTTCATTTTTATTATCAAACGGGTTTGTTTTCACCTAAAAATACGTGGAAAGTGAAAGTGTTGACCATTAACGACGACGTTTATGAAACTGACGGTTTTTTTTCATGTTCTATCACTGATTCGGATAAAGGTGTTGCTGTTATCGGTATTAATGGTGAGGCTAAAACAGCCTATGTTTCATTTTCTGAATCAGGGAGTTGCTCTGAAAAATTAAAATTTATAAAACACCATTCTTTATTAGATAGTCAATTAGAGAATGACTTGAAATAGCCTGCAAAATTATATTTATTATAATTTGATTTGGTTGTGTTAATACATATAATGGAAAATCATTAAGTGAATTTTTAAGGGATATTATGAAATACTTTCCTTTTATACTTCTGGGTTTTTTTCTGGTTGCGGTATATATAATTTCCATTATTTGATAATCAAAAAAATATATTCATTTTTCGATGATTACATGTTGAATATAAAAAGCCTCCTTAATAGGAGGCTTTATTTTTATTAATACTAATCTAAATAAGATATTATTGGCGATACCCTTCAAGAAAGCGGCCAAATTTATTAATTGCCATTTCAAGATCGTCTGCATAAGGTAACGTCACGATCCTAAAGTGGTCAGGTTCTGGCCAGTTAAATGCAGTACCTTGCACCAATAACACTTTTTCTTGCAACAGCAAGTCAAGGATCATTTTTTGGTCATCATGAATATTAAAACGCTTAATATCAATTTTCGGGAACATATACAGCGCACCTTGTGGTTTAACACAAGATACTCCAGGAATTTGGTTTATAAGTTCCCATGCACGATTACGTTGTTCGTACAAACGGCCACCAGGCTGAATAAACTCACTGATACTTTGATAGCCACCTAGCGCTGTTTGAATAGCATGTTGCATTGGCACATTGGCACACAAACGCATAGACGCCAGCATTTCTAAGCCTTCAATATAGCTTTTTGCATGTTTTTTCGGGCCATTTAGCACCATCCAACCTTGTCGGAAACCTGCAACACGGTAGGTTTTTGATAACCCATTGAATGTAATTGTCAATAAGTCTGGCGCTAATGCTGCAATAGAGTGATGAACAGCATCGTCATAAAGAATTTTGTCGTAAATTTCGTCTGCATAAATTATGAGGTTGTGTTGACGTGCTAGCTCAACAATCTCTAACAGCAAATCTTTGCTATATACCGCACCCGTTGGGTTATTGGGGTTAATGACGACAATACCACGGGTTCTTGGGGTGATTTTGCTACGAATATCTTCGATATCTGGCATCCAGCCTTGTTGCTCATCACACATATAGTGAACCGCTTTCCCACCTGAAAGGGAAACGGCCGCTGTCCAAAGTGGATAATCAGGTGCAGGCACTAACATTTCATCGCCATTATTAAGCAGCGCTTGCATTGCTTGGACAATAAGTTCAGATACACCGTTACCGATGTAGACATCTTCCACTGTCATTTCGTGAATACCACGAGCTTGGTAGTGCTGAACGATGGCTTTACGTGCAGAATAGAGTCCCTTGGAGTCACAATAACCTTGAGAACTCGGTAAGTTGCGCAGTACATCCACAAGGATTTCATCAGGTGCTTCAAAACCAAACGGTGCCGGGTTACCAATGTTCAATTTGAGGACTTTATTACCTTCCTCTTCTAAGCGCTTTGCTTCTTTTAATACGGGCCCACGGATGTCATAACAGACATTATCGAGCTTGCTGGATTTAGTTAGATTATTCATTATTTTCTCATTACCCTAACGGGATTACATTGGTAGGGGGGCCGGCTTTATTGTCTTACTGTACTCCTCCCTCAGAAGCTTTTGAAGATGCAAGGTTATTTTTGGTGTAAAAGGTTGGTTAAAGTATAAATGTGATGTTTGACATCTTATTATATTCATTAAGTTGGCTCAATATTTCAAATAACACACTTAGTCTGGAGTTTTAATTCAATAATGTCGTGTGTTTTGGTGTGTAAATATGGGAAGAAGGGGAAAATAACTGTTGAACTAGAAAATTGTATCAAAATGTAATATTGAACCTAAATTCGTTAATTTAGACATAAATTTCGTCACTTATTGCCCATTTTTTATATTTTTTTGACCTTTTTTGTTAGTAATATTGATTGTTTCACTCCCTATTTTTTCACTTAATCTGTGTTGCAATAGTATAATGCATTGAAAATTAACGAAATGTAAAAATGGTGAAATAGATTTTATAATGTGCTTACATTAAAATAATTGCGATTACATTAAATATGTTACTATTTGGCAGTAGTTTATAAAGCGTTTCTTTAATCAGGTTCTGGAAGAGAATACGCTTTTTATTAACACCATTTTTGATTTGTTGGCAGTACCCTGTTTATACCAGCATTGATGTTATTCGTTAATAACGGGCTGGTTGTAACCAGATAAAATAAAGGGAAGTCATTGCAAATCTAGGGATTAGAGATGCATTAGATGAATAGTTTTAAATTATATCGCTGATTCTCATGGAGGAGAGCAGAACACCAGGTAACATAAATATTATATAAGAGAATGAACGATGATAAATTCCAATCGTCCCATCATGAACCTAGATCTAGACTTGCTGCGTACATTTGTTGCAGTCGCTGATCTAAATACATTTGCAGCTGCTGCGGCAGCAGTGTGTAGAACGCAGTCTGCAGTAAGCCAGCAGATGCAGCGTTTAGAGCAACTTGTTGGTCGTGAGCTTTTCGCGCGTCATGGACGTAATAAACTCCTCACGGCACATGGTTTGCAATTACTGGGTTATGCACGACAAATCTTGCGTGCGAATGATGATGCAACCGCATCATTGACCTATAACGATGCAGAAGGTGAGTTACGTATCGGTGCATCCGATGACACCGTTGATATCTTACTACCATTCTTGCTAAATCGTATCGCTTCCGTGTATCCACGCATTGCGGTTGAAGTTCGTATTAAACGTGCTCAATTTATTGAATCGATGCTGGATAACCATGAAATCGATTTAGCATTAACAACAGCGCGTATTAGCCATCACCCAAAAACAGCACTGAGAACAGTGCCAGTGTTATGGCATAGTTCGCCGGATTTCCAATTACGCCATAACGAGCCAATCCCGTTAGTCGTAATGGATGAAACCAACCCATACCGTAAACTTTGCACGCAAGCATTGGATGATGCAGGGTTACCTTGGCATGTCGCCTATGAAGCCGCCTCTTTACCCGCAGTACGCGCGGCTGTAACCGCTGAAGTCGGCGTGACTGCACGCCCGATGGAAATGCAAAACGCCGATTTACGGATTTTAAACGAAACGGATGGTTTACCTCGTTTGCCTGATATTCAATATTGGTTATATAAGAATGCAGATGAACAGAAAGACTTCGTTTTGACTGTCTTTAGTGCTATTGAGAACAAAAAGATCCCTTATGTTACAGCTTCAACAAGCGAACTCGCTGAAGGGAACGAAAGTAATAACTAATCGTTTCAAGTGATTTTGTATCAAGGCTGATAAGTGAGTCATACAATAAATAAAACGGCAATTCCGATGTTTTAAGGAATGCCGTTTTTTTATGTCAGAAATCTACATAAGAAAAGTGTGGGTAAAATATTTTGCAATCTAATTATTTTACGCAAAGGGAATGGGGCACTCAATTCAAAGGAATATATTGACCAAAGTGATATTAACTGAGTGAAAGTGTAACCATACTAAACCAAGGGAAATGCCATTCTTTTTTAGATGCGTGTATCTACAGAGTAAGATGCTTAGTAACTGAAACGATTATTTCATATTGATGTGTTAAATTTTCAATATTGGAGAAGACGTATAAGAAATCATTTTAAAACGAGGTATAAATATTGAGCAACTATTTTTAGAAATCGTTATCAAGTTCAAATTTATCATTTTTTTATCGATTTCAGTACACAAAAGCTGCAATTAACCACTTAATAAGTATGGTTAAATGTTGAAGACCATGAAATAATTGTGATGTAGCTGGCAGAACCTGAATTTCATTTTTTAGTTAACGATTTGTTACGTTATTAACAATCTTTTTTTGCTGAATTGATAAAATAGCACTGGATTGTCAGCAAGTTAGTTCAAGTGTTGAATAAAAAAGCGTTACATGTTCTTAAAGTAAAATTGAATGCCATGTAAACAAATTGAGTACTTTTTCAATAAATCTGTGCGTTAGATCAAATAAAAAGCGCAATTTTTCATCTGTTAAGACAGGTTTTTCCTGCGATAATGGTGTAGTAAAAACGAATAATCAGTTAAACTAGTTTGAGTGTTTACTTATGTTTCATTACACTGACACGTTTTAGCAGATCATGAGTACTTTTTGTTGTTCGAATGTTTTTTGAGTGTGAAGTTTTTGTAATAAATACGGGTTATTTTACCTAATTTGGGTAAAGTAAATTGTAATGAGAGAGGACAAACCAAACGCAGTCATCAGGCTGATTTATGTTTGGTGATGATTTTTGGTCTTTCTTCTCGATTAACTGGGCAATTGTGGTGCAATACTGCCGTGTTGTAAAAAAGAGCAGTTTACGCACCATAAGTAATGAGTAAGCAACGAGTATGTCTACATCAATCCTAGCGTTAGCCCATAACTGGGCGTTTGCGATATTCCTTATCGGCACTATCGGTCTTTGTGCTTTCATGTTGGTCGCAGGTCACTTCTTGGGTAGCCGCGCCAAAGCCAGAACAAAACATGTTCCTTACGAGTCAGGTCTTGACTCGGTCGGTAGTGCACGTCTTCGTATGTCAGCTAAGTTCTACTTAGTCGCCATGTTCTTCGTTATCTTCGATGTTGAAGCCATGTTCTTATTTGCATGGTCAGTTGCCATCCGCGAAGCCGGTTGGGTAGGTTTCATCGAAGCCGCGATCTTTATTCTGGTATTGTTGGCGGGATTGTTTTATCTGGTTCGCGTAGGAGCATTGGATTGGACTCCAGTCCGTTCCCGCGGAAAAGTGAAGCATCCTAGTGAAGTTATTAAAATCAGCAATCGTCATCCGCAGTAAAAAGCGAGGCATTATACAATGGATTATACGCTCACCCGCATAGATCCGAACGGTGAGAACGACCGTTACCCACTGCAAACTCAGGAAATTGTTACCGATCCTTTGGAGCAGCAAGTTGAAAACAGTGTGTACATGGGGAAACTTTCTCATGCACTTCACGATGTGGTTAACTGGGGGCGCAAAAACTCTCTATGGCCATATAACTTTGGTCTTTCATGTTGCTATGTAGAAATGGTGACTTCGTTCACGGCTGTTCATGACGTAGCCCGCTTTGGTGCGGAAGTACTTCGTGCTTCACCTCGTCAAGCCGACTTCATGGTTGTAGCAGGAACCTGTTTTACAAAAATGGCGCCTGTTATTCAACGTCTGTATGACCAAATGCTCGAACCAAAATGGGTTATCTCCATGGGTTCATGTGCCAACTCTGGTGGCATGTATGACATTTATTCTGTTGTACAAGGCGTCGATAAATTTATCCCTGTGGATGTGTATATCCCGGGTTGCCCACCGCGCCCAGAAGCCTATATGCAGGCTCTGCTTCTGTTGCAAGAATCTATCGGTAAAGAGCGTCGTCCGCTCTCTTGGGTTGTTGGAGACCAAGGGGTTTACCGTGCCAATATGCAATCAGAAAGAGAAAGAAAGCACGGTGAACGTATCGCAGTGACAAATCTGCGTACACCAGACGAAATTTAAGGCTTAAAGCCATACAGCGTAACAGAGCAATGTTGTTGCGAAATAATAAACCTGATCAAGCGTTATGGTGAAGAATGATGACAGATCAGATAGCGCAAGCGAGTAGTAACCAGCCAGGATGGCAGACACAGGATCATTTAAATGACCCTGTGCTTCTGGAACTGCGCAATCAATTTGGGCCGGATGCCTTTTCTGTTCAAGCAACCCGCACTGGCATGCCAGTGATATGGGTTCGTCGTGAACAATTACTGGAAGTAGTCGATTTTCTTAAGAAATTACCGAAACCGTATGTCATGTTATTTGACTTACACGGGGTAGATGAACGTCAACGAATTCACCGTCAAGGTCTGCCAGAAGCAGACTTTAGTGTTTTCTACCACATCATCTCCATCGACCGTAACCGCGATATCATGTTAAAAGTCGCTCTTAATGAGAAAGACTTGAACGTGCCTTCCGTGGTTTCACTGTTCCCAAATGCCAGCTGGCATGAGCGTGAAGTGTGGGATATGTTTGGGATCACCTTCCAAGGTCACCCAAATCTACGCCGCTTGCTGATGTCGCCAAACTGGGAAGGTCACCCACTGCGTAAGGATTACCCTGCGCGTGCAACTGAGTTCGACCCCTTTGTTCTGACAAAACAGAAACAAGATCTGGAAATGGAAGCATTAACTTTCAAACCAGAAGAGTGGGGCATGGCGCGTGGAAATGAAAACGAAGATTTCATGTTCCTGAACTTAGGGCCAAACCACCCATCATCACACGGTGCGTTCCGTATTGTACTGCAACTTGATGGTGAAGAAATTATCGACTGTGTGCCTGATATCGGTTACCACCACCGTGGTGCTGAGAAAATGGGTGAACGTCAGTCATGGCACAGCTACATTCCATACACTGACCGTATCGAGTATCTCGGTGGTTGTGTGAATGAAATGCCTTACGTGTTAGCCGTTGAAAAACTGGCTGGCATCGAAGTGCCTGACCGTGTGAAAACCATTCGTGTCATGCTGTCTGAATTATTCCGTATTAACAGCCACTTGCTGTACATCAGTACCTATATCCAAGACGTCGGTGCAATGACACCGGTATTCTTTGCGTTTACTGACCGTCAAAAAGTGTACAACGTGATTGAAGCTATTACAGGCTTCCGTATGCACCCAGCTTGGTTCCGTATCGGTGGTGTTGCACACGACTTACCACGCGGTTGGGAAAAGCTGCTGCGTGAGTTACTTGACTGGCTGCCAAAACGTTTAGAATCCTATGTGACGTCAGCACTGAAAAACTCCATTTTAAAAGGCCGTTCAATTGGTACAGCAATGTACAACAAAGAAGAGGCACTGGCATGGGGTGTAACAGGTGCGGGTCTACGTGCAACAGGGGTTGATTTCGACGTACGTAAATGGCGTCCATATTCAGGCTACGAAAACTTTGAGTTCGATATTCCTATCGCGCACAACGGTGACTGTTATGACCGTGTGATGATCAAAGTGGAAGAGATGCGCCAGAGTATCCGTATTCTTGAGCAATGCTACAAGAATATGCCAGAAGGCCCATTCAAAGCTGACCATCCACTGACGACGCCGCCACCAAAAGAGCGTACGTTGCAGCACATTGAAACCCTAATCAACCACTTCTTACAAGTGTCTTGGGGCCCAGTGATGCCTGCGAATGAATCATTCCAGATGGTTGAAGCCACGAAGGGTATTAACAGCTACTACCTAACAAGTGACGGCAGCACCATGAGTTACCGCACACGTATTCGTACTCCGAGTTATGAGCACTTACAGCAAATTCCTTCGGTGATCAGAGGTAGTTTAGTTTCAGACTTAATCGTCTATCTGGGTAGTATCGATTTTGTAATGTCGGATGTGGATCGCTAACCATGCATAATGAACATAACGAAAATGAGAAGCACAACGAGCTCAATGTCGTGAATGTGTTTGAACCGCAAGTCAATCATGGCTTTGTCTTAACTGAGAAAGAACGTGAAGAGATTGAAGGTGAGAAACACCATTACGAAGACGCACGTGCTGCCTCAATTGAAGCACTGAAAATTGTGCAAAAAAACCGCGGTTGGGTTGAAGATGGGGCTATCCATGCGATTGCTGACGTCTTAGGTATCCCAGCCAGTGACGTTGAAGGTGTGGCCACATTCTATAGCCAAATCTTCCGTCAGCCAGTAGGTCGCCACATTATTCGCTATTGCGACAGTGTTGTTTGCCATATTACAGGTTATCAGGGCTTAGAAGCTGAAATCATTAAACAGCTGAATATTCGCCCGGGTCAAACAACAGCTGATGGCCGCTTTACCTTGCTGCCGACCTGTTGCTTAGGTAACTGTGACAAGGGTCCAACGATGATGATCGATGAAGACACTCACAGCTACGTACAGCCTGAAAATATTCAAAAATTACTGGAGCAGTATCCATGACAAATTCTGTTAATCCAGTGATCCGTACTGCCGAAACTCATCCTCTAACATGGCGTTTGCGTGATGACAATCAGCCTGTTTGGTTAGATGAGTATCGCAGTAAAAACGGATACAAAGGTCTTGAGCGTGCGCTCAAAGGCATGGCACCAGATGAAGTTGTGAATCTCGTGAAAGACGCTGGCCTGAAAGGGCGTGGTGGCGCGGGCTTCTCAACAGGTCTGAAATGGAGCCTGATGCCAAAAGACGAAAACATGAAACTGCGTTACTTCTTATGTAATGCGGATGAAATGGAACCGGGTACTTATAAAGACCGTCTATTGATGGAACAACTGCCTCACCTGTTAGTTGAGGGGATGATTACGGGAGCTTATGCATTAAAAGCATACCGCGGTTATATCTTCCTGCGTGGTGAATACGTTGAAGCAGCGCAAAATCTGCGCCGCGCCATCGAAGAAGCCAAAGCTGCGGGTCTGTTAGGTAAAAATATTCTTGGTTCTGGATTCGATTTCGAACTGTTTGTGCATACCGGTGCTGGGCGTTATATCTGCGGTGAAGAAACTGCGTTGATTAACTCCTTAGAAGGTCGTCGTGCAAACCCACGATCTAAACCACCATTCCCTGCAACATCAGGTGCTTGGGGCAAACCAACTTGCGTAAATAACGTCGAAACTATCTGTAACGTGCCTGCGATTTTAGAGCATGGTGACCAGTGGTATATCGATTTAAGCGCAGGTAAGAGTAAAGATGCCGGCACGAAACTGATGGGCTTCTCAGGACGCGTGAAAAACCCGGGTCTGTGGGAGTTACCGTTTGGTACCACGGCGCGTGAAGTCCTTGAGGACTACGCAGGTGGGATGCGCGATGGCTTGAAATTAAAAGCATGGCAGCCGGGCGGGGCAGGGACAGACTTCCTGACCAACGATCACCTCGACTTACCGATGGATTTCGAAAATATTGCTAAAGCAGGCAGCCGTTTAGGTACTGCGTTGGCGATGGCGGTTGATCATGAAATCAACATGGTTTCGTTAGTGCGTAACTTAGAAACCTTCTTTGCGCGTGAATCTTGCGGTTGGTGTACGCCATGTCGTGATGGATTGCCGTGGAGCGTGAAAATTTTACAAGCACTGGAAAAAGGCGAAGGCCAACCGGGCGACATCGAAACATTAGAGCAACTTTGCCGTTTCTTAGGTCCGGGTAAAACCTTCTGTGCTCACGCACCAGGTGCAGTCGAACCGCTGCAAAGTGCCATCAAATATTTCCGTGATGAATTTGAAGCGGGTATCTCGCAAAAAGATCTGCGCAATTTAGTGCAGATTGCAGGTATCCAGCCAAACCTGCTGAAGCAGCGCTGGTAATCGTTTTGCGATTGAGCAACCGCAAACGAGATTTTTCACGAAGAACGTATTTTTGATTAACGCCTGCTTTATGCGGGCCTTTGGGAAGCATGCTGACTATGGCTACAATATATGTAGACGGCAAAGAATATGACGTTAACGGGTCTGAAAACCTGTTACAAGCCTGTCTTTCTCTCGGGCTAGATATTCCTTATTTTTGCTGGCATCCGGCGCTGGGAAGCGTTGGCGCTTGCCGCCAGTGTGCGGTTAAGCAGTATCAGAACGCGGATGACACCCGCGGTCGCCTAGTAATGTCTTGTATGACACCGGCAACGGAAGGCACATTCATCTCTATCGATGATGAAGAAGCCAAGCAATTCCGTGAAAGTGTTGTGGAATGGCTGATGACCAACCACCCACATGACTGTCCAGTCTGTGAAGAGGGCGGTAACTGCCACCTGCAAGATATGACGGTGATGACCGGCCATAATATGCGTAAATATCGTTTTACGAAACGCACACACATTAACCAAGATCTGGGGCCTTTCATCAGTCATGAAATGAACCGTTGTATCGCGTGTTATCGCTGTGTTCGTTACTATAAAGATTACGCAGATGGTACGGACTTGGGTGTATATGGCGCACATAACTATGTGTACTTCGGTCGTACAGAAGACGGCACGCTGGAAAGTGAATTTTCCGGTAACTTAGTCGAAGTCTGCCCGACAGGGGTATTTACCGATAAAACCCACTCTGAACGCTATAACCGTAAATGGGATATGCAATTTGCGCCGGGTATCTGCCAACAGTGCAGTATCGGTTGTAATACCAGCCCGGGTGAACGTTATGGTGAAATTCGCCGTATCGAAAACCGTTATAACGGCTCGGTAAACCACTATTTCCTGTGTGACCGCGGTCGCTTTGGTTACGGCTACGTTAACCGTAAAGACCGTCCACGTCAGGCTGTCTTGAATAAAGATGGTGTTAAACAGGTTATCTCTGCAATTGAAGCAATGCAAAGCTGTGCGCAAATTATCAATCAAGCGAAAAAAGTGATTGGTATTGGTTCTCCACGTGCAAGCATTGAAAGCAACTACGCATTACGTGCATTAGTGGGCGCAGAAAACTTCTACTCAGGTATCTCTACAGGTGAGCAAAGTCGCTTAGCGCTGATGCAAAATATCCTGCAAAATGGCGGTATCTACACGCCAACACTGCGTGAAGTTGAAGGCTACGATGCGGTACTGGTTCTGGGTGAAGATTTAACTCAGACAGGTGCGCGTATGGCGCTGTCTGTTCGTCAAGCAGTGAAAGGTAAAGCACGTGAAATGGCCGCAGCACAGAAAGTTGCTGACTGGCAAATCGCGGCAATCATGAACATTGGTCAACATGCGAAATACCCGCTGTTTATTACCAACGTTGATGATACTCGCTTAGACGATGTTGCTGCCTTCAATTACCGTGCACCAGTTGCTGACCAAGCGCGTTTCGGTTTTGCTATCGCCAACATGATTAACGGTGAAGCGCCTGCGGTTAACGACTTACCTGCGGATTTGAAAGCGAAAGTGGAAACCATTGCACAAGCTCTTTCAAGCGCGAAAAAACCACTGATTATCAGCGGTAGTCACAGTGCGAGCGATGCGATGATCCAAGCTGCAGCGAACGTGGCATTTGCACTGAAAGCGAAAGGTGCGCAAGTGGGCTTATCTTACTTAGCCTCTCACGCGAACAGCTTCGGTTTAGCGATGATGAACGCACAGCCATTAGACAGCGCATTAGCTCGCATTGAAGCGAACGAAGCGGATGTGGCTATTGTTATCGAAAATGACCTTTACCGTCACAGCAGTGTGGATGCAGTCAATAGCGCATTAGCGAAATTGAGCCACCTGATTGTTGCTGATCACCAGCAGACTGACATCATGGATAAAGCAACACTTGTTCTGCCAGCGGCGAGTTTCGCTGAAGCAGACGGTACGTTGATTAACCAAGAAGGTCGCGCACAACGTTTCTTCCAAGTCTTCGACCCAACGTATTACGACAAGGCTATCGTGATGAACGAAAGCTGGCGCTGGATGCACTCGCTGCAAACAGAAGCGCAAGAACGTGATGCAGACTGGTCGCAACTTGACCATGTGATTGCTGACTGTGTGGCTGCATTACCGCAATTTGCCGGTATTGTGGATTCAGCACCGAAAGCGTCATTCCGTATCCGCGGACAAAAATTAGCGCGTGAACCACATCGTTACAGTGGTCGTACAGCAATGCTGGCGAACCAATCTGTGCATGAGCCACGTCAACCGCAAGATATTGACTCTCCATTTGCTTTCTCAATGGAAGGGAACAACAGCCCAACCGCACCACGCCAGCAAATTCCATTTGCATGGGCACCGGGTTGGAACTCACCTCAAGCGTGGAATAAATTCCAAGCGGAAGTCGGTGGCCATTTATTATTTGGTGACCCGGGTGTGCGTTTGTTCAATTCAACAGAAAGTAAACTGGGTTACTTCACTGATATTCCAGCAGCTTACCAAGCAGCGGACGCTCAGTGGGTGGTGGCGCCGTATTACCATCTGTTCGGCAGTGATGAAATGTCACAGCGTTCAGAGGTGATTCAACAGCGCATGCCTGAACCCTATATCATGCTGAACACGCAAGATGCTGCAGCACTTGGCTTGGCAGCAGGGACAAAAGCTGAATTTAGCCATGCAGGCCAAGGGTTCAACTTGACTGTACGTCTCAGCAATAACCTGTCGGCAGGTCAAATTGGCTTACCATTAGGGATGCCGGGTATTGCACCTTCAATGGCTGGCGTGTCAGTCAATAATCTGCGGAGGGGAGCATGATGGATTGGATTTCTCCTGAAGTGATGGAAGTATTAATTTCCATCCTCAAATCTGTCGTCATTTTATTGGTTGTTGTGACTTGTGGGGCATACATGAGTCTGGGAGAGCGCCGTATTCTCGGTCTATTCCAGAATCGTTATGGTCCAAACCGCGTTGGTCCATTTGGGATGGGCCAGTTAATCGCCGACATGTTCAAAATGCTGTTTAAAGAAGACTGGATCCCACAGTTTGCGGACAAGAAAATCTTTACGCTTGCGCCAGTTATCGCATTTTGTTCATTGTTCCTTGCATTCGCCATCGTGCCTGTCAGCCCGACTTGGCACGTAGCAGACTTAAACATCGGGATTTTATTCTTCCTGATGATGGCAGGTCTGGCGGTGTATGCGGTGCTGTTCGCAGGTTGGTCAAGTAACAACAAATATTCATTATTAGGGGCGATGCGTGCTTCGGCACAAACCGTCAGTTACGAAGTGTTCTTAGGCTTGTCTTTAATGGGCGTGGTCGCACAAGCGGGTTCATTCAACCTGATTGATATTGTGAACTCCCAAGAAGGCATGTGGAACATTATTCCTCAATTCTTTGGCTTTTTGACCTTTGCGATTGCGGGCGTTGCGGTATGTCACCGTCACCCGTTTGACCAACCAGAAGCAGAACAAGAGATTGCGGATGGTTACCACGTTGAATACTCAGGGATGAAGTTCGGTCTGTTCTTCGTCGGTGAGTACATCGGTATCGTAACGGTTTCTGCCCTGATTGTGACGCTGTTCTTTGGTGGCTGGCATGGCCCGTTCCTGCCGTCATTCTTGTGGTTTGCTATCAAAACTGGCTTCTTCATGATGATGTTCATCTTGATCCGTGCCTCTTTACCGCGTCCACGTTATGACCAAGTGATGTCTTTCGGTTGGAAAATTTGCCTGCCATTGACACTGCTTAATCTGCTGGGTACTGCAGCAGTGATTTTATACAACGCTCAGTAAGGGGTGATTGAACCATGACATTGAAAGAGTTATTGGTCGGTTTCGCCACCCAAGTACGTAGTATTTGGATGGTCGGCCTACATGCGTTCGATAAACGCGAAACGCAAATGTATCCAGAAGAGCCGGTTTATCTGCCACCCCGTTACCGTGGTCGTATCGTGCTAACGCGCGATCCAGACGGTGAAGAGCGTTGTGTTGCGTGTAACTTATGTGCGGTTGCTTGCCCAGTGGGTTGTATCTCACTGCAAAAAGCCGAGCACGAAGATGGACGCTGGTATCCGGAATTTTTCCGCGTTAACTTCTCGCGCTGCATTTTCTGTGGTCTGTGTGAAGAGGCTTGCCCAACCACGGCAATCCAATTAACACCTGACTTTGAAATGGCCGACTGGCGACGTCAGGATCTGGTTTACGAGAAAAATGACCTGTTGATTTCAGGTCCAGGTAAATATCCTGATTATAACTTTTACCGTAAATCGGGTATGGCGATTGCAGGTAAAGACAAAGGTGAAGCGGATAACGAAGCGAAACCGATTAACGTCAAAGACCTGTTGCCATAAGGAGCGATATTCATGGAATTTACATTTTATATCGCCGGTCTGGTTGCAATACTTGCAACTTTGAGGGTGATAACTAATACCAACCCGGTGCATGCACTGTTGTATCTGGTTGTTTCTCTGCTGGCACTGTCAATGGTGTTCTTCTCACTCGGCGCGTATTTCGCGGGTGCGTTAGAAATCATCGTTTACGCAGGCGCCATCATGGTCTTGTTCGTGTTTGTCGTCATGATGCTGAACCTAGGCCGCTCTGTGCAAGAACAAGAGCGCGCTTGGTTAACACCGAAAAACTGGATTGGTCCTGCGGCATTATCTGCCGTGTTATTGGCTATCTTAGTTTACGGCATCACGTCTTTATCTTTCGAGAAAGGCATTGATGGCACAGTGATTGGGGCGAAAGAAGTCGGTATCAGCTTGTTCGGGCCATATGTTCTGGCTGTTGAACTTGCTTCATTGCTGTTATTGGCAGGTATCGTCGTCGCATTCCACGTTGGACGTGACCGTAAAGAAAACGGTGCTGACCTTGTTAGCATTGCGGAGGAGCAAAAATGATACCTCTAGAACATGGTCTGATTTTAGCGGCAATTTTATTTGTGATGGGGCTTAGCTGCCTTGTTATCCGCCGCAACTTGCTTTTCATGTTGATCGGACTGGAAATCATGATTAACTCAACTGCACTGGCATTTGTCGTCGCAGGGAGTTTTTGGGGGCAACCAGACGGCCAGATTATGTATATCTTGGCAATCGCTCTGGCTGCAGCGGAGGCGAGTATTGGATTGGCGTTGTTACTGCAACTCCATCGTCATCGTCAGAACCTGAATATTGATAAAGTCAGTGAGATGCGCGGATGAACCTACTCTATTTAACTATTCTGTTGCCTTTACTGGGGTCGGTGTTATTAGCCTTCTCCCGTGGACGCTGGTCAGAAAACGTTTCGGCCATTATTGGTGCGGGGTCGGTCGGCTTAGCTGCCCTCGTCGCATTCTATGCTGGTAACGAATTTTTAGCTCAACCCGACGCTGGCGTGTTTGTTCAGCCACTTTGGACTTGGATGTCTGTCGGCACCTTTAATATCCCATTCACCTTGATGTTAGATGGTCTGTCACTGACCATGTTAGGTGTGGTAACGGGTGTGGGCTTCCTTATTCACGTATATGCTTCTTGGTACATGCGTGGCGAGGAAGGTTACTCACGTTTCTTCGCTTACACCAACCTGTTTATCGCGAGCATGGTGGTTTTAGTCCTCGCCGATAACATGATGCTGATGTATCTCGGTTGGGAAGGGGTAGGGCTGTGCAGTTACTTGCTGATTGGTTTCTATTATACCAATCCAGACAACGGTAAAGCCGCGATGAAAGCGTTCTTTGTAACGCGCATCGGTGACGTATTCCTTGCTATCGGTATGTTTATTCTTTGGAATGAACTGGGCACTCTGAATTTCAGCGAAATGGCGGTGTTAGCACCTCAAAAATTTGCTGAAGGTTCAAGCGCAATCAACTGGGCGACCTTGATGTTATTAGGTGGTGCAGTCGGTAAATCTGCACAGCTACCATTACAAACATGGTTAGCCGACGCGATGGCGGGTCCAACACCAGTTTCTGCACTGATCCACGCCGCAACCATGGTTACCGCAGGCGTTTACTTAATCGCACGTACCCATGTTCTGTTCCTGTTAGCGCCTGAAGTATTACACTTAGTTGGCGTTGTGGGTGCAGTAACATTAGTACTGGCAGGTTTTGCCGCTGTTGTACAAACGGATATCAAACGTGTCCTCGCTTACTCCACCATGAGCCAAATTGGTTATATGTTCTTGGCGCTAGGTGTTCAGGCTTGGGACGCGGCGATTTTCCACCTAATGACACACGCCTTCTTTAAAGCGTTGTTGTTCCTGTCAGCAGGTTCGGTGATCCTCGCTTGCCACCACGAACAAAACATCTTCAAAATGGGCGGGCTGCGTAAGCAAATCCCATTCATTTACGCTGTGATGTTAATCGGCGGAAGCGCACTGGCAGCATTGCCACTGTTTACCGCAGGTTTCTACAGTAAAGATGCAATTTTGTGGGGCGCGCAGCTTGATGGACAAACTGTGTTGTTATGGGCAGGTATCCTCGGTGCATTAATGACCGCAATTTATACCTTCCGTATGATTTTCATCGTGTTCCACGGTGAAGCAAAAATCAAAGCGCATAAGGTTAAAGGCATCACTCACACATTGCCACTTGGCATTCTGGCTATCCTTGCAACGTTTGTTGGTGCTTTAATTCACCAACCATTAGAAGGGGTATTCCCAGCGGAAGCCGCAGGAAGTGAAGACGGTAAAGTCTTACTTGAAGCGATTTCAGGCGGGTTTGCAATCGCAGGTCTGTTGATTGCTGCATTCCTCTATCTATTTAGACGTTCCATTGTTGATGCTATCGCGAAAACGGCGGTTGGTCGCTTCTTCAGTGCGTGGTGGTACCAAGCATGGGGATTTGACTGGCTGTATGACGTCGTCTTTGTGAAACCGTTTAAAGGGATTGCATGGCTACTGGAAAGCGATCCGATTAACTCACTAATGAATATTCCTGCGCGCTTATCAAGCTTAGCGAACAAAGGACTTTCTGTGAGTCAAAACGGCCAGATCCGTTGGTATGTTGCCTCATTGGGGCTGGGTGCAGTGCTGATTCTTGCTCTGCTGCTTTTGGTTTAATTAAGGGACACATTGCGCCATGCTACTACCCTGGCTAATACTTATTCCCTTCATCGGTGGCCTGCTGAGCTGGCAGGCTGACCGGTTCAGTCACCGCGCTCCACGCTGGATTGCGCTGGCGACGATGGGATTAACACTTATTCTTTCCGTGCAACTGTGGTTACAAGGGAGCTACTCTCTGGCTAATCCACAAGGCATTCCACTGTGGCAATCTGAGTTTTTAATGCCGTGGATCCCTGCACTGGGAATTAACATTCACTTAGCGATTGATGGTTTATCACTGTTGATGGTCGTTCTGACCTCTATCATGGGTGCGTTCTCGATTCTGAGCTCATGGAGTGAAAACCAAAAGAACCAAGGTGCATATCACTTTAACCTTCTGTGGATTATCACAGGGGTGATGGGGATTTTCACCGCGGTTGACCTGTTCTTATTCTTCTTCTTC
This sequence comes from Providencia sp. R33, assembly GCF_019343475.1. Classification (NCBI taxonomy): domain Bacteria; kingdom Pseudomonadati; phylum Pseudomonadota; class Gammaproteobacteria; order Enterobacterales; family Morganellaceae; genus Providencia; species Providencia sp. R33. The sequence goes on from NZ_CP072453.1 coordinate 988,982, forward strand.
TGGGAGATGATGCTGATCCCGATGTACTTCCTGATTGCAAATTGGGGACACAAAGGTTCAGAAAACAGACAACACGTTAATGCCGCGACCAAGTTCTTTATCTATACGCAGGCAAGTGGTTTGATTATGTTAGTGTCCATCATCGGATTGGCACTGGCACATTTCAACTCAACCGGTATCTTAACATTTGATTACGACCAGTTATTAGGCACGCAAATGTCTAGCAGCGTCGCATTCATGTTGATGTTAGGGTTCTTCATTGCCTTCGCTGTTAAAATGCCATTGGTGCCATTCCATGGTTGGATGGCAGATACCCAAGAGCAATCGCCAACCGCAGGTTCGGTGGATATCTCCGGTATTATGCTAAAAACCGCGGCTTATGGCCTACTACGTTTTACATTGCCGTTGTTCCCAGAAGCCTCTATTCAGTTCACGCCAGTGGCGATGACACTGGGTGTGATCAGTATCTTCTACGGCGCATGGTTGGCATTCAAACAAACAGACATTAAACGTCTGGCGGCTTACAGTAGCTTATCCCATATGGGGTTTGTGACCGTGGCGATTTATGCAAGTTCAGTGTTAGCGTACCAAGGTGCTGTGATCCAAATGATCACTAACGGCTTGTCAGGTGCGGCGCTGATTATCATCAGTGGCCAGCTGTACGAACGTACACAAACGCGTGATATGCGCATGATGGGTGGATTGTGGAAACGCATTAAATGGTTACCAGGAATGTCCCTGTTCTTTGCTGCGGCAACGTTAGGTATGCCGGGGACAGGTAACTTCATTGGTGAATTCATGATCCTATTCGGTAGCTTCAGCCAATTCACATTAGTGACCTGCATTATGGTATTTGGTGTAGTGTTTGCGTCTATCTACTCACTGTGGATGATGCAACAGACTTATTACGGTACACCAAAATCAGAAAAAGAAATGAAAGGGTTAACGGCGCGTGAATTCGGTGTGCTACTGGCTCTGGCTGCTTTACTGGTTATTATCGGTTTCTATCCACAACCAATTCTAGATACATCAGTTGGTTCAATGGAAACATTGCATAACCTGTATTCTGCTTCACTAACAACATTAGGGCTGTAATTCGCCATGACAATAACTCCTCAAGAACTGATCGCAATACTACCACTGATGATCGTCGGATTGACGGCGGTGGTTGTGATGCTGTCCATTGCGTGGCGACGCGATCACCTGACTAGTGCCGCACTGACAGTATCGGGTTTTATCATTGCGTTGCTTTCTCTCATTTGGGTAGCCGATGGCTACCTGATGGATGTGACTTCGCTTATCCGTGTTGATGGCTTTGCACTGTTCTACAGTGCACTTGTCCTGATCGCAGGTATTGGTACCAGCATCTTTGCTTACCATTGGCTGGAAGGCTTTGGTGACAACAGAGACGAATTTCATCTGTTAGTGGCGATTGCCGTAGCAGGTGGTGTGCTGTTATCCATGTCAAACCACATGGCGTCAATGTTTATCGGTATCGAACTGATTTCATTACCTCTGTTTGGTTTAGTGGCCTATACCTTCGAACGCAGCCGTACCTTAGAAGCTGGGATCAAATACATGCTGTTATCCGCAGCAGCGTCTTCGTTCCTGTTATTTGGTATTGCATTGTTGTATGCAGAATCAGGTAGCTTAAGCTTCGCTTCAGTGGGCCAAAGCCTGTCTGACAACCAAATCCATGCACCATTAGTAATGATTGGCTTTGGTATGTTAATTGTCGGTTTTGGTTTCAAACTGTCTCTGTTCCCATTCCAACTGTGGACACCGGACGTATACCAAGGCGCGCCAGCACCCGTTTCTGCGTTCTTAGCAACGGGCAGTAAAATTGCTATTTTCGCCGTATTAGTGCGTATCTTTATGGAAGCGCCAATTACCAGCAGCGACACACTAGCAATTGTCATTTCAGTGATTGCGATAGCGTCTATTTTGTTTGGTAACTTACTGGCTATTACGCAGAAAAGTGCAAAACGTTTACTGGGTTACTCTTCTATCTCCCATATGGGTTATCTGTTAGTGGCACTTGTTGCCCTGCGTGTTGACCCTGTTGCTTCACAAGTGACGATTGCAATTTATTTAGTCGGTTACTTGTTCGCAAGTTTGGGTGCATTTGGTGTGATCAGTATCGTTTCGAGCCCTTACCGTGGTGATGACCAAGACGATTTCAGCGCATTCCGTGGGTTGTTCTGGCATAAACCCGTTCTCGCTACAGTGATGACGGTTGCGTTGTTATCCTTAGCGGGTATCCCAATTACATTAGGGTTTATTGGTAAATTCTATGTGATTGTTTCCGCAGTAAATGCAGAACTGTGGTGGTTAACAGGTGCTGTGGTGGTAGGTAGTGCGATTGGTTTGTACTATTACCTGCGCTTTATGGCAAGCCTATACAGCCGTGATGCAGAACATGCTGAGCGTTATACTGGCCCTGAAAAAGCAACGTTGGGTACGGTTTTTGCGGCTATCTGTGCAATTGCAGCCATAGTCTTCGGTGTTTGGCCACAACCGCTTATTGATATGTCGGCATTAGCCGTGGCAATCGTTGGTTAATGAATATCGTATAAGTAATATGAAGCCGGTTACTGTAAAGTAACCGGTTTTTTTTTAATCGGGTAATTGGCGTTGACATTGGTATTCCACATCATTCAAATAGGTCATCAGCATTTTGCTTGCGGTGTTGATTTGCACAAAGTTAAGAGTTTGCTCGGACATCTTTTCACTAATATATTGGCACCATGATTCCCAGTAATTTTTGAGTAACCCAACTTGATGAATAATGGTCTGCTTATGGAAATCGATAGCAGTGATTTCATTGGAGAGAGACATCAGTTGTGTGAGCCTAAAAATATTTGTATCAAGGGTATTCAGCTCTTCTTTGTGTTCAATAATTTGATCACTTAAATACAATCGAACATCGACTAATTTTGTAAATTCAAGACCATCATCTACCATCGTCATCAGGTTTCTAATATAACTAATCGCTGATTTTAAAATTTCTTTTTTATTAGGCGGAATGTCTAAAGAATCAATTATCTCCTTCCCTTGAAAATATTTATCAAAAAAATCAGTCAGTTTTGAACGTAATACAATATCTTCAGCAGCAGTAATAATAGAGTAATTTTGATGTAAATCATTTATTTTTGCTTGCATACTATGCTTGGCGGTCAAAAGAATTTCTTTTTGATTTGTGTATTGAGATAGTTTTAACTTATTGGGTTCATTGAGATGAAATACCAGTAATGACTCATTTGTGTAGCGAATTTTTGAAATTAATTTCTCGAGCTCTAATTTTGTATCCCTTAAATCATCAATAAAACTTGATGTCAGGAATTGATTTTTTATATCTGAATAATCATCATTACTCGGATTTATATCCTTTAATTCATTGTTCATTATGTAATTCAGTTTTATGCGTAATATTGGAATTGAATTTCTAATTAGCTCATTTAGCCGTTCCGTTTTTATTGCAATTTTTTGAATGCGACCATAAATAATATAATCATAATTCATGATGTTTTTATTGAATGAGACAATATTGTTTGAAATACATCTTAATTGATAAATATCAATAGGGGGTAACATGGGTAGGTCAAGGTTGTCATGCATATTAATGCCTTTTATTGAGATGATGTGTTATTTATTTGTAGCTCATCAAATAATTTAATTAAATGAACTGAGTAGTCTTGAATTGAACTCCAAGACAGAATAATTCGTTTGAACTGGGCAATAAATTGTATTAGTTTTTCTGCATTATTTATTCGTTGAAAAATATCTATGGATTGTTTTATTTCAGTCAAAATAACTAGCCACATATAGTCAAGGTGGTCAATCGCTAATCGAGCATCTTTAAACAAACTTTCAATTTTATGTAAGTTAAGTTGAATATCGAAAATGGTTTTTTGAATTAATTTTTCATTGTTAATCTTGATGTTTAGTTCGGCAATTTCTTTTAATAACTCATTTTTTTTGGTTCTTATTGCATCAGCTTTAGGCCCAAAAATACTACTGGTGATGACTAGGCCAATGATTCCCCCTGTTAATCCAGTGAAACATAGTTTGATAAAATGGGAGTACTCTTGCTCTAACTGCACAATATCTTGTTTTTTAAACTCAATCATTTCTTTCAAAAAGGATTCGGAGCTGTCACGATTGACGGGTTCGAGTTGCTGATAAAGACCTTTGATATTAAACAGTAAGGATTCAACGTGTTCAAAGTTTGAAAGATATCCACCTGTAATATAAGCCCTAAAATCTGATACTGTATTTTTGATTTTTATTGTTTTTATCGATTGCTGTTTTATATCGTTCTTAATTAAATTTAAAATGCTAACAAGCTCAGTAGCAATTTGTTGATCATCATTTTGATAGATAATTTTATCTAAATCACTTTCGGTTAAATCATCTAAGCTATCGGATATTTTTTGTAAAATCGGCATATGGTTAATGTATTCAATGATCTGGTTACCTGTTTGCATAATATTTCGGCTGGTCAGAGATAGATTAACCGATTGTTCTTTCACTTGTTGTTCTACATTGTCCCAACTGTGTGCATGGGTTCGAATATCCATGATCGCACTAGTTAAATCATTGAGACTAATAGGAAGTTCTGTTGACTCATTAATACCAAACCATTTTAAAATGTCCATTTCTCGTAAGGGTAGTGAAAGCGCGAAACGAACATGTTTATGAATGTTGAGCAAATCATCTAAGGTGAAAATACCTGCTGAACGTGCAGACAGGGTATCTTGATTAGTTAACAATGCTAATGTTGCATTTCCTATATTTTCTTTTTCAATAATTCGGTCGTAACTTTCTTGAGTATGCATTATGAATTCCAACTTTATTAAGTTAATGAGTAATGAAGTCTTAACTTGATTCATTATTTGGATGCGTATGTATAGCAGGTATCGAGATTACTTCTGTTCACTGGAAATTAACTGTCGGTAAACGATAAAGTGAGTGCTTTATATTGAGTAACCTACTCGAAACTGATGAAAGGGGTTGATACTAAAAAATGAAAATCATCGCTAAAAAATAACTCAATGTGTGTATCACAATAGTAAAAATTCACATTTATAAAATTGGCTTAATTAATAGAAAGACAAACTTTATAAAGCTAAGTTTTATGAATTGAAGGCAAATGGCCTAAAAATATCTTAGTTCTAAGATAGCGCATCACACTACTCGTGCTCAGTTTATATTAAAATAAGTTTCATAATGAAAAGAAATATGGGGGGTGGAAGGTGAGTGTATTTCGTACTCATTAATGCGCCCCAACCGTTTAATCGCTGATATCTATGATGCAAAGCAGTTGATTGGCTAATAAATTGGTCACGTAATGCCAAGAACAGTGATAAAGCCACAAAATATCAATTAATTAAATGAATATGTCATTATATAATTGATAGAATAAACTATACTAGGCGCAAGAAGAACATCACATTCCAGCCTTAGCCGGTTGTTATGAATCAGCAAAAACAGTACTTGCGGGAGAATAGCTATAGAGACAATGATTCATCAATGTATTAATGCGTTTCATTGCGCTATATAATCTTTGATGTCAATCGATGTGCTGTGGCAGTAGGGATCTAAAGTGATAAATAAAAAAATTGATAAAGTAATAGCTGAAATTCTGGATCATTTGTCTACATTGGCACTGGAAAACAAAGAATATACACGACTTGTTTGGCAATTTGATGAACAAACGGCTTTTCCTGGCTTAGCTTGGCTATCTTCACAGACTTGCTACCCGCAATTTTATTGGTATCAACGTACCGGTGCAGAAGAATGTAGTGCGCTGGGGCGCGTTAAGTCCTTTTATTCTATCGAAGATGCTGAATATTTCTTATCCCAATATCCACAGATACCCGATGTGCGTTTATGGGGGTTGAATGGTTGGAATGCGGCTGGGGATGGGCTGACAAATGAAGAAAAACAACAAGCAACATATTGTTTTCTTCCACGTTTAGAAATTCACCGATTGCGCTCAACCATCAATGTGAGTCTAAATATTGATGGGCAAGCGGATATTCAAGCTGCAATTGAATTTCTCTCGCAGCTGACAACGGCATCTGATGTACCGCTAACGCTTTCTGCTTCGATCACTGAGCAAAAACATATTCCTTGCCATGATGAATGGTGCCGTTTATTAAATGGCGCTATTCGTGATATGAAGATGGGCAAAATGGAGAAAGTGGTGATGGCGCGGGAAACGCAATTATCCCTTTCACAAGCGATATCAGTTGCTGAGTTTTTATCTGCAAGCCAACAAGTCAATCATCATTGCTATCACTTTATGATGGCATTTGATAAACACACAGGGTTCATTTCATCAACACCTGAGCGCTTATACTTGCGACAAGGCGAGCAACTTAATTCTGAGGCTCTCGCAGGTACAGTGGCCAATGATCCTGATGATATTATTGCTGCTGAATACGCCAAATGGCTGATGGAAGATAAAAAAAATCAGCATGAAAATTTAGTGGTGGTGGATGATATTTGCCAGCAATTGCAGGGCGCTGTTACGGGGATTGATGTTTCCTCAGCAAAAGTTATTCGCTTAAGAAAGATACAACATTTATATCGTTCAATTGTAGCAACTCTGATTACCCCTTCTGACAGCGATTGCTTGCAACGTCTTCAGCCAACTGCGGCAGTTTGTGGTTTACCAAGAAAAATAGCACGGCAATTTCTTGCAAAAAATGAGCCTTTTTCTCGGGGATGGTATGCGGGTACTGGCGGGTTTATTAGCTTGAATAAAAGCGAGTTTGCCGTTTCTTTGCGCTGTGCTCAAATTAATGGTTCGCAAGTTTCACTATACTCAGGCGCTGGCATCGTGAGAGATTCAGACCCGCAACAAGAGTGGGAAGAAATTGAAAATAAAGCAGCGGGTTTAAAATCGTTGTTTGGTAATGGCTAAAAACCTTAAAATAAAAATGGTTATTTTCTTTTTATTTTCAATTAGTTCACTAAAAATTGTTCTGAGATCAAGAAAATTTTTTCTATCAGTCTAAACTGATTGATAATTAATAATTTGCTGAGCATATTATGTCGAATTCTGCATTTAATATCCGTTGGGCTGAAGTGATCATTGAAGCATTGAGCCGTCACGGAATGAAACACATCTGTATAGCGCCGGGCTCTCGTTCTACGCCACTAACGCTGGCCGCAATTAGCAACGCAAAATTACACAGCCATACTCATTTTGATGAACGCGGTCTAGGACACCTTGCTTTAGGCCTCGCTAAGGCAAGTGGCGAACCAGTTGGTGTAATTGTTACCTCAGGCACTGCTGTGGCTAATTTGTATCCATCATTAATTGAAGCAGGATTAACGGGGGAAAAAGTTGTTTTTCTTACCGCCGATAGACCCCCTGAGTTGATTGATTGTGGAGCAAACCAAGCAATTCGCCAAACGCATATTTTTGCATCACATCCTGCCCAGTCATTAATGTTACCACGCCCAACGGGAGATATTTCAGCCAAATGGCTGGCGACAGCGGTGGATAACGGCATGAATCAACTTCATCATGGCGCTTTTCATATTAATTGCCCGTTTGCAGAGCCTCTTTACGGTGAGAGCGAAGGGGAGTATGAATGGCAGCAAACATTAGGTGATTGGTGGAATTCGAATCATCCATGGTTAAGTGAACCATTAACACACACTGTTGCTCTTGTGGCGGATTGGTATTTTTGGCGGCAAAAAAAAGGTGTTGTTATCGCGGGACGCATGAGTGCGTCAGAGGGTGAACTTGTTGCAGCGTGGGCTCAAGAGCTGGGTTGGCCAGTATTGGGTGATGTGTTATCTCAAACGGGGCAACCGTATCCATGTAGTGATTTATGGCTACAAAATCCAAGTGCTCAAGCCATATTGCAGGATGTTGAATTAGTCGTGCAATTTGGCTCAAGTATCACAGGTAAACGGTTACTGCAATGGCAAGCTAATTGCCAACCAAAAGAATACTGGATTGTGGACCCGATACCACAACGCTTAGACCCTGCGAATCATATGGGGCGTAAGCTGACATGCTCAATCAAAGGCTGGCTTGAAAATCACCCAGCACAACCTCGTAGCTTGTGGTGTGGATCATTATTAGAACTTGCTGAAAAAACCCAAAAATATGTTGAAAAACAATTAATAGGCCAATTTTCTGAAGCCGCAGTTGCACATCAGCTCCCTGAGTTACTTCCCCCTCGTGGGCAATTATTTGTTGGTAATAGCTTAATCGTACGTTTGATTGATTCATTCGCACAGTTACCAGTGAGTTACCCAGTTTATAGTAATCGTGGAGCCAGTGGTATTGATGGGCTCATTTCTACATTGGCTGGTGTACAACGTGCAACAGCGAGACCCACGTTGGGGATCGTGGGGGATATTTCTGCGTTGTACGATTTAAACAGCCTTGCTCTATTACGCGAACCCTCTGCTCCGACCATTTTGGTTATCGTAAACAATAATGGTGGGCAAATATTCTCCATGCTGCCAACGCCTGATGATGCGAGACAAAACTATTATTGTATGCCGCAGAATGTCAGCTTTGAACCTGCTGCAAAAATGTTTGGACTGCAATACAGCGCCCCGACAGATTGGGATGGCTTAAAAAATACTGTTCAACAATTTTGGCATAATCAAAATGGCACACTTGTTGTTGAACTGTTTGTTGAGGGTGATGAAGGTGCACGTACATTAAAACAGTTACTTAGCGTTGCAGCGGAGCTCTGATGTTAGCTGCAACACTACACAACCCAGAAAAATCAGGCCCTTGTCTCGTTTGGCTTCATGGGTTGCTGGGCAGTGCGGATGATTGGCTTTCTGTGATTGAGCAGTTTAATGATTACCGATCATTAGCCGTTAATTTACCTGGACACGGTGGTTCGCAGGAAGAAACGTGCCAAGGTTTTGAACACTTTAATGAACAATTGAATGCTCTTTTGCAATATCATCAAATTGATGAATATTACTTAATAGGTTATTCATTAGGTGCTCGTCTTGCCATGCACTTTGCCTGCTTTTACCAGCCAAAAGGGCTGTTAGGGTTGGTCATTGAAGGCGGAAATGTTGGGTTGGATGACTCGCAGGCAAGACGCGAACGTGAAAAGAATGACAATGCATGGGCACAGCGTTTTCGTGCAGAGCCCATGAGCAAGGTATTAAATGACTGGTACCAACAAACTGTTTTTGCAGATTTATCATCGGATCAGCGAAATAAATTGATTGAATTGCGCCAAGAAAATAATCCGCAAGGTATTGCGGATATGTTAGAGAGCACCTCGTTATCTCAGCAACCGTTTTTAGTACCCAATTTGCACCAACTGATTTGCCCATACCACTATTTTTGTGGGGAGCGAGATCAAAAGTTTCGAAGCGTTTCGCAACAATATACATTGCCATTAACGCTGATTGAAAATGCAGGGCATAATGCACATCGGGAAAATCCGGTAGGTTATGCTGCTGCACTTCACCATTTTTTATCACACTGTGGTTAAAGGAATTTGAGAATGATTTATCCAAGCGAAGAAAAACTGTACGCACCGATTGAATGGCAAGATTACTCTGAAGGGTTTGATGATATCCTGTATCACAAATCCCCTGAAGGGATCGCGAAAATTACCATTAACCGCCCGCAAGTGCGTAATGCGTTTCGTCCTCAAACGGTTAAAGAGATGATCCAAGCCTTATCAGACGCACGTTATGATGACCACATTGGTACCATCATATTAACAGGTGAAGGTGAAAAAGCCTTCTGCGCAGGTGGTGACCAAAAAATTCGTGGTGACTACGGCGGGTACCGTGATGAAAGCGGCACTCACCACTTAAACGTTTTGGATTTTCAACGTCAAATTCGTACCTGTCCAAAACCTGTTGTTGCAATGGTTGCGGGTTTTGCCATTGGTGGCGGCCATGTTTTACATATGATGTGTGATTTAACCATTGCGGCAGATAACGCGATTTTTGGTCAAACAGGGCCAAAAGTGGGTTCTTTTGACGGCGGCTGGGGCGCATCATACATGGCACGTATCGTGGGTCAGAAAAAAGCGCGTGAAATCTGGTTCCTATGCCGTCAATATGATGCAAAAGAAGCGCTAGATATGGGACTGGTTAATACTGTTGTTCCTTACGCTGAATTGGAAAAAGAAACAGTTCGTTGGTGTCGCGAAATGTTAGAAAACAGCCCAATGGCGTTACGTTGCTTGAAAGCAGCATTGAATGCGGACTGCGATGGTCAAGCGGGCCTACAAGAATTGGCGGGTAATGCGACGATGCTGTTTTACATGACCGATGAAGGTCAGGAAGGTCGTAACGCTTTCAATGAGAAACGTGCACCAGACTTCTCTAAATATAAGCGTAATCCGTAATGCGTAAAGCCAAGATTTATTCGTTCAGCCTGCCGATGGAGGCAGGCGTTATTCTTCGTTATCAACGCCTCAAAACACGTGATGGGCTTTTGGTGTGCTTGCAAGATGGAGATAACGAAGGTTGGGGGGAAATTTCACCTCTACCTGAATTCAGTCGTGAGACATTGGAAGAAGCAACCGCTGAAACCATTGTTTGTCTGAATGAATGGGTGAAAGAAGGCAAAATTTCTGATAGTCAACTTCCTTCCGTGGCATTCGGGTGTAGCTGTGCACTGGCTGAGTTAACTGGCGAGTTACCCAAAGAAGCCGATTATCGCAAAGCACCACTGTGTAGTGGTGATCCTGATGATTTAATCTTAAGTCTCGATACGATGGAAGGTGAGAAAGTGGCGAAAGTCAAAGTGGGGCTGTATGAAGCCGTACGTGATGGGATGGTGGCAAATCTATTGCTAGAAGCCGTTCCTGAACTCAAGCTTCGCCTTGATGCGAATCGCAGTTGGACACGTGCAAAAGCGGACGGTTTTGCTAAATATGTTAACCCTGACTACCGTGATCGTATCGCATTCTTAGAAGAACCGTGCAAAACCCGCGAAGAGTCCCTGCAATTTGCTGCTGATACGGGTATCAATATTGCATGGGATGAAAGTGTGCGTGAAGAGGGCTTCAAAGTTGAAGCTCAAGCTGGGGTTGCCGCGATAGTGATTAAACCAACACTTACGGGGAGTTTAGCTTATTGCCGCTCTTTAGTTGAAGAAGCTCATCGCCTTGGCTTACAAGCGGTGATTAGCTCTTCTATTGAAAGCAGTTTTGGCTTAACTCAGCTAGCTCGCGTTGCGCATTGGTTAACACCTAATACAATTCCAGGTCTTGATACAGTTTCTTTAATTCAATCACAGTTAATCCGTCCTTGGCCACAGTGCGAGATTTCATTACAACAGTTAGAGGATTTAACCGTTGTATGGCAGAGTTAACGCCGTTTGATGATTGGCCTTGGCAGCACTGGGCCAATCATCAACCTGATTCAATCGCCTTATATTCGAATGGTGAAAACCTAACGTGGGCCTCGCTTAACCAACAGGTTAAGGACCTTGTCACTTATTTTTCAATGCAAGGAGTGACGGGGGGGCAGTGTGTTGTACTTCGAGGGAAAAACTCGGTTGAGTTATTACTTAGTCAACTTGCCCTTATTGCTTGCGGTGCAAGGGTTTTACCTCTGAACCCTAGCATCCCTGAACGAACGCTCAGCGAATTACTACTCCATCTTGATATTAGCTCAGTGATTGATTTTACGGATGATACTGAGCTGCTTGCTAATTACCGAAACCTCGATTATCAATTGTACTATCACTTTATTGGTGAGGATGACTTTCAACCTGCTAATTTTCAGGCACAAGTGACACAACCTGCTACGCTGATATTAACGTCGGGGTCAACAGGTTTACCGAAAGCCGCAGTTCACAGTGTTGAGGCTCATCTAAATAGTGCTGATGGCGTCGTGAATGTGATGAATTATCAACAGGGCGATTGCTGGTTACTTTCTTTACCTCTTTTTCATGTTTCTGGGCAAGGCATCGTTTGGCGTTGGTTATTTAAAGGCGGGGCGCTTGCACTCAAAAATCAGCCATTAGCTGAAGCTTTGCAAGGGGTAACGCACGCTTCATTGGTGCCAACGCAATTATGGCGTTTGCTTAATAGCGAAACGGATGCTCAACTTTCACTTAAAGAAGTGTTATTAGGTGGTGCCTCAATCCCTGTTTCATTAACGGATTTAGCGCAGAGCAGGGGGGTAACATGCTGGAGTGGTTATGGAATGACTGAAATGGCTTCGACGGTGTGTGCTAAACGAGCAGACGGTAAACGCGGTGTAGGCCTGCCGTTAAAGGGAAAACAAGTTCGCATTGTCGCTGATGAAATTCAAGTTCAGTCGACAAGTCAGGCTCTAGGCTATTGGTTTGAGGGTAAAATTAAGCCTTTAAATTGTATTGATGGCTGGTTTAAAACGAATGATAAAGGCGTATTTATTGATGGTGAATATCAAATATTAGGCCGCCTCGATAATCTCTTTATTAGTGGTGGGGAGTGCGTTCAACCCGAAGATATTGAAGCAGTCATTAATTCTCACCCTAATGTATCGCAAAGTTTTATTATCCCTATTGATGATATCGAGTTTGGTCAGCGCCCTGTGGCCGTGGTGGAGTGCGACTCAGATCTGCTTCTCAGTGACTTATCCGTTTGGTTAAAAGGCAAACTCGCTCCTTATCAATATCCGAAAAACTTTTATCAGTTAGATCCTAGCTTGAAGAACGGGGGAATTAAAGTGTCTCGCCAGCAAGTGAAAAATTGGGTTTTAACAAACCAATTGATGGAATAAAAATAGACATTGCATTGTATCAAGCCGCTTAAGCGGCTTGATAAGCGAGCCTATCGAATTAGGCTTTTGGGTTTGGTCCAAATCGATTATTGCCTTGAGTGCTATCAAGAAGCGTAAAGACAAATAAGACAACTCCACCGAAAGGGATAAAGGAAATCAAATACCACCAACCCGATTTATCCGTGTCGTGTAAACGTCGTACGGTAACGGCTATACTCGGAACAATAATTCCTAAGCTATAGATTACTAATATAACAGACGCAATAGAGCCGATACTACCAATTTCACCTGTATAGTTATCCATTGAAATACTGATTAATATAATCAATGCGAAAAAGACAATCGCGTTGAATAACGTAAACATCCAATACTCTTTACGCCTAGCTCGCCCTTCAAAATTCGCATAATTATTTTTTAAAACATCCAAATACCAGTTCACTTTGATTTTCCTTAACCTAAATTTAAAGTGGGGGAGTATATCGATTGAATTAGTGAATGTAAATATAGAAGGGTTTAGGGAACAAGATACGACGGGTAGATTACCCGTCGCGGTATATTTTCTTATTTCTTTAATTCATTTAACGCTTTTTCAACACCTGCGCCGTATTCTGGGTGAACTTGTTTGAATAGGGCAATTTGGCGTACTTGTGTGGCTTCCGTTGCATCAATTAGTTCACCAGCAATACGTTTAAACATACGTTGGTGTTCGGCATCATCTAACAATTCATATAATGCGCGTGGTTGGCTGAAATAGTCTTGGTCTTCACGGTGATCCCAATGGTCAGCAGCACCTTCAATAGATAATGGTGGTTCACTAAAATCAGGTTGTTCTTGGAACAAACCTGCTTCATTTGGCTCATAAGTCACATGATTACCGCTATTGCCATCAACACGCATTGCACCATCACGGTGGTAATTGTGGAATGGGCAACGAGGCGCGTTTACTGGAATTTGGTGATGGTTGACACCAAGGCGATAGCGGTGTGCATCACCGTAAGAGAACAGACGCCCTTGCAGCATTCTGTCTGGTGAAAAACCAATACCTGGGACAACATTAGCAGGGCTAAATGCCGCTTGCTCAACATCAGCAAAATAATTATCTGGGTTACGGTTTAGTTCAAAATATCCCACATCGATTAATGGATAATCTTTGTGTGGCCAAACCTTAGTTAGGTCGAATGGGTTATAAGGTACGCTTGACGCTTCTTTTTCAGGCATGATCTGAACTTGTAAATTCCAGCGAGGGAAGTCCCCTTTTTCAATTGATTCAAATAGATCACGCTGAGAACTTTCTCTGTCCTTACCGACTAATTGCTCTGCTTGTTCATCAGAAAGGTTTTCAATACCTTGTTGGCAACGGAAGTGGAATTTTACCCAGAAACGTTCATTATTGGCGTTAATAAAGCTATAAGTATGGCTGCCAAAACCGTGCATGTGACGATAGCTTTGTGGGATACCACGGTCACTGGCATCGATGGTTAATTGGTGCAAAGACTCAGGTAATTGGGAGAAAAATGCCCATTTGTGTTCCATTGTACGCAGATTAGAGCGAGGGTCCCGTTTGACAACGTGGTTTAAATCAGGGAATTTTAATGGATCACGGAAATAAAACACGGGGGTATTGTTACCTACCATGTCCCAGTTGCCTTCATCAGTGTAAAACTTGAGTGCGAAACCACGAATATCACGCTCAGCATCTGCAGCACCACGCTCACCTGCTACAGTCGAAAAGCGGGCAAACATCTCTGTTTTTTTACCGACTTCAGAGAAAATTTTTGCGCGGGTATAAGGGGTAATATCGTGGGTAACAGTAAATGTTCCAAATGCACCAGAACCTTTTGCATGCATACGTCTTTCAGGGATCACTTCACGGTCAAAATGGGCTAATTTTTCTAAGAACCAGACATCTTGTAACAACATTGGGCCGCGTTTACCTGCGGTCATGACATTATTATTATTGGCGACGGGAGCGCCAGAGGCAGTCGTAAGGCCTTTTTTCTTCATCACAATGCTCCTGATTTTGAATTTAATGACTACATAAACCTAACTAAAAAGTAATAATTTTGTAATAAAACAAAAATATCACTACAATAAGCTTGTAATTCAGTATAGTAATTATGGATATGATTATCTAATTAATATAACCAATCACTGTGATTGAATGTGAGATAAGTGGGATTTCTTAAAAAGTAGATTAAATATATTAAAGCTACTTAATTCATATAAAACCATTTTTTATATGAATAGGTTGCGTAAATCTGAGTAATTAAGGCTGAGAAACGTGTGTAAATCGCGTAATATCCGTAGGTAATAATTTAAAGAGGATAAAATAATGCGCAAAGTAGTTTTGTTAGTGGCAGCGATGTCACCATTTTTTATGAGTTCGGCTCAAGCAGTATCTGTGAGTGCGCAAGCGGGTAAGCACTATACTGAATTATCGGCGGGCTTAGGTAATCAAAATGCAGGTCTTGCGTTTAACGGTTCTTGGGCACGTAGTGATCATGATGGTCAGATGGGAAGTTTAGGGGCTACATTTGGCCTCCCCGTTGGGCCTTTTGCTGCGTATGTTGGGGGTAAAGGCTTGTATCTATCGCCAGACAATAACAGCAGCGGCACCGCATTAGCGGTAGGTGGTGGTTTAAATTGGCAGGCTCTGCCTTCACTGAATATTTATGGTGAAGCCTATGGTGCACCAGAGTCACTGACTTCAGGTAGCAAGTCTTACGTTGAAGCAAAAGCAGGTGCACGTTATACGGTGTTTAAGCCATTATCAATTGATGCGGGGTATCGTGTAATTGAAATGAAAGGCTCACACAATAAGTCGAATGAAAAAATTGCTGACGGCCTTTACTTAGGCGCTGGTCTTTCATTCTAATATTGTCACCTAATGTTTATTGCCCTTAGCTGTTAATGCAAATTTGCACCTAGGGGCATATTTTTTATTTGGCTGTATTTACATATTTTTAAAGCAAATGATTATTTTTTGGTTATTTATCCTCAGATGCTCATGTGTTTTTAGGGTATTACTGTAATGAAGTTAAAACATCACGATTTAACCCCGTGCTTTTCATGATGATTTCGGGACTAACGCCATTTTTAAGCAGCTGTGCAGCCATAGTGAGCTTGGCCTCTTCTCTGCCTTCTTCTCTACCTTGTTGAATACCTTCTTGGCGGCCTTTATTTTGTAGGCGCTGTGCAATACTCATAATAGTCTCCCTATGTTGGTCTGTTTGCTCTTCTAAGGTTTGAACGACTTCTTCAAAGTTTGTGGCATCTAACGCAATAAATAGGTAATTAAGGATGGTAACCACGTCGTTGTCGCTATTATAGTGCTTATTGAGTGCTTGTGCCAAAAGTGGAAGAACCCGCTGAAACTCATCACGTAAATATTTATGTTTCATGGCCAGTTCCATCACTGCGACTTTACGGTGGTTTACTAACTCGTTATCGTCTATAACCGTGACATCGACTAAAGGAAAAGGCTCCGTATATAGCTGATTTGCTATCTTAGAGAGGGGAAAGCAATCAGTCCATAATAAAGAATGTGGATAGGGGGAACGGCCCCCGTGGTAAAAAAGAACAGGTACGACAAGCGGTAACGCAGTATTTCCTTGTTGCATATGCTGGTTCATTGCTAAAAAAGCATAATGTATTAAGCGCCATGCCATTAATTTATCAGGGGTAGATTGGTGTTCAACGAGCAAATAAAGATACCCTTACCCGTATGTAGTTTGAACAGAATATAAAACATCAGATAAGCGAGAGCGTAATTGTTTATCAATAAAAGATGAGTTTGTGAGTGCTAATGTATTGAAATTACATAGTGATTTTATATGTTCAGGTAAGTGAATTTCAAAGAAATCACGTGCACTATCAATGTTTGTCATGAACCCCTTAAATGCTGCATCATGCGCAGCAGAAACACTTTTCCTTTGCATCCAACTCGCTCCCTTATTTATCTATTAACTACAATAAAGTAAGAAGGTCTGATTGTCTTTTCGGTATTATTAACTGTGATATGGCGTAATAAAAGAAAAAAACTTTGCTTTATTTGCTAATAATGAATATTAAAAGATTAAATAGATAGGGCAGGATGCATTTGATTTATGGGGGGTACAAATAAAAAAAGCCCCAAATTGATGTTATTCAACTCGGGGCCTAATCGGGCAGTTCATTAACCGACGTTTGGTAGGAAGCCTGCGACGATGGAGAATTGGATAGCAATAACAGCAACACCACAGAGTAACACTAACGCAAGAACAGGAGTGCCTCCTTTTACTTGATATCCACCTTTAGACTCTACCTTACGAACTTGCATGGTGAGTAGTGCAGGGATAATCAAAGCAAGAACAGACAATGCTACCGCGGCGTATGTTAAGGCTTGAACAAAACTACTGAAAAATAGCGCAGCAAGTAACGGTGGAGCGAAGGTTAATAAGCCTGTTTGAGTACGGCCGAATAAGCTATTACTTCGTTTAAACAAGTCAGCAAGGTAATCAAATAAGCCTAAAGCAACCCCAAGAAAAGAGGTCGCAAGTGCTAAGTCCATAAATAGGCTAACGGCAATATTGACTCGTGGAGTTGCAACCACATCACGAATTGCGGTTAATAAGCCATTTAAGCCGGATTCTTGTGCCAAAATACCGAGGAATGTACTGGATGGAATTGATCCTAGTGTTGCTATTTGCCAGAGGATATAGGCAACCAATGGTATTGCGCTACCTGTAATGAAAATCATACGCAGTTTACGGACATCACCATTCATATAGTTAACTAAGCTAGGAACACTACCGTGGAAGCCAAATGAGGTGAATATAACGGGAACAGCGGCAAGTATTAAGCCTTTTTCGATCGGCATCGTGCTTAAATTAACTGCTTCAGCATGGGGCATCATGACAACTAACATGATGATTAGGAAAATCGTTTTTGCGGTAAATAAAATTCTGTTAATAAAATCAACGGAATGAGTACCAATACAAACAACAGCACCACCAACGACGGTAAATGCAATAATGGCAGCCTCGGTGCTAATGGAAATACCCCACCAAGAAGAAAGGCTGTCAGATATCAACACACCTGCGCCGCCAATGTATGCCGTTGTTAAGGCATACATTAATAATAACATGCTTAAGCCAGTGACAACTTGGCCAACGGGGCCAAGGTATTTTTTTGCGACGGTACCTAAGCCCATATTTGCAGGGTTATGCTGGTAGACCTCGACTAACAATAATGAGGTATAGCTCATCAACATCCATAACCCAACAAGCAAACAAACGATGCCTGTAAAACCGACGCCTGCAGCGGCAAGTGGCATTGCCAGCATCCCTGCACCTATTGTTGTTCCTGCAACGATTAACACACTGCCAAGGGTACGATTCTTCACAAGTTCCTCTAATTGAATCTGAATAATTAATAAGTGATGCAGATTATGCGATTGTGCGTATTGTGTCAAATGTGAATTACAGTGAGTGTAAGAAAATGTGTACAGCATTTGAGGGCGATACAACAATAAATGGCCTATTAAAAAGCAAAGTTAATTAACTAAAGAAAAAATGATTAATAAAGGTAACTAAAGGTAAATTTAAATTTGATTTTTTGTTAAAAGAAGTAGTGTAATCAATTGATTATAATGAATTATCTGGTGGACTGAGTAGTATGGCAGTTACTTAAGGTAAAGAGTGTGATGAGGTCACAATAAATACAATAAAAATAAAACTATATTGGATTTTAAATTATCATAAATCAAATTAATGCTTGAAAATCATCTCGATAATAGGAGGCAAATACATATAAAAGGATGGAACTATGGACTTTATGATTCAACTCGCCATTATCCTTGTTTGCTTGTTCTATGGGGCAAAAAAAGGTGGTATGGCATTAGGGCTGCTTGGTGGTGTCGGTCTTGTCATCTTGGTTTTTGGATTCGGCTTGCCACCAGGAAAACCACCTGTTGATGTTATGCTTGTGATTATTGCTGTTGTTGCCGCATCAGCAACGTTACAAGCATCAGGTGGTTTGGATGTCATGCTGCAAATTGCAGAACGATTACTACGAAAAAACCCAAAATACATTTCTATTGTGGCACCATTCGTTACCTGCATCTTAACCATTTTGTGTGGTACAGGTCATGTGGTGTATACCATTTTACCTATCATCTATGATGCGGCGATTAAAAATAATATTCGTCCTGAAAGACCAATGGCGGCAAGTAGTATAGGTGCGCAAATGGGGATTATTGCCAGCCCTGTGTCTGTTGCGGTAGTGTCCTTAGTTGCCATGCTTAACGGTGTGACTATCAATGGTAAGTCTTTAGAATTCCTAGATTTATTGGCGATTACTATCCCTTCAACCTTAATCGGTATCTTAGCGATTGGTATTTTTAGCTGGTTTAGAGGGAAAGATCTCGATAAAGACCCAGTATTCCAAGAGTTTATATCTGTTCCTGAAAACCACGACTACGTGTATGGCGGTAGTGTGACACTGCTTGACAAAAAACTGCCAAAAATTAACTGGGTCGCGATGTGGATTTTCTTAGCATCCATCGTGGTTGTTGCGTTACTAGGTGCATTCTCAGAGCTAAGACCATTAGTGAATGGTAAGCCGTTATCGATGGTGTTAGTTATTCAGATGTTTATGCTGCTGGCAGGTGCGCTCATCATCATTATTTGTAAAACTAATCCAGGGCAAATTTCAAAAAATGAAGTGTTCCGTTCGGGGATGATTGCGATTGTGGCAGTGTATGGTATCGCGTGGATGGCAGAAACCATGTTCGGTGCCCATATGGATGAAATTAAAAGCACATTGGGGTCGTTAGTGAAAGACTTCCCGTGGGCATATGCGGTTATCTTATTACTGGTCTCTAAATTTGTTAACTCGCAAGCGGCGGCTCTGGCAGCGGTTGTGCCTATCGCGTTAGGTATTGGTGTTGACCCTGCTTATATTATTGCGTCAGCGCCGGCGTGTTATGGTTACTATATTTTACCGACTTACCCAAGTGACCTCGCAGCGATTCAATTTGACCGTTCAGGGACAACACGTATCGGTAAGTTCGTTATCAACCATAGTTTTATCTTACCTGGGTTGATTGGGGTAGGTGTATCCTGCGTATTTGGCTGGGTATTTGCAGCGCTTTATGGCTATCTATAATAGGTAGAACCATCAATTAGGATAAATAAATAGAAAAGCGATTGCATTAAAAAATGGTGCAATCGCTTATTATATTAGCCAATTTCGATATCAGTCAGAGGGTGGCAGCAACAGGGTAAAATTTCCCCATCCTGCACAAATGCCAGCGGTTTACGTTTGTAACCCACTTTCCCGCGCAATAATGTTACTCGGCAAGAGCCACAATAACCTTCACGGCATTGATATTCCACAGGTATACGGCTATCTTCAAGCGCTTCAAGTAAACACGAATGAACGTCAGTGTGGTAAGGGACATGCACACCCTGCGTGGTACGCAGGGTGATTTTATGACTGGCCATACTTACAGTTCAAAGTCGCTCAAATCATCGGTATTGACTTCAGAGTCAATTTGCCCGACTAAATAAGAACTGACTTCAACTTCTTGTGGCGCCACTTGAACGTTATCTGATACCAGCCATGCATTGATCCATGGAATTGGGTTAGAACGACCTTCAAATGGCAGTTTTAGGCCAACAGCTTGCATACGAATGTTGGTGATGTATTCGACATATTGGCACAGAATATCTTTATTCAGGCCAATCATAGAACCTTCACTGAACAGGTAATCTGCCCACTCTTTTTCTTGCTCTGCTGCCTGCACAAACAAGTCATAGCATTCTTGCTCGCACTCTGCTGCAATTTCTGCCATTTCAGGGTCATCTTGGCCTGAGCGTAACAGGTTCAACATATGTTGAGTGCCTGTTAAGTGTAAAGCTTCATCACGTGCAATCAGCTTGATAATTTTAGCGTTACCTTCCATTAGCTCACGTTCTGCGAATGCGAATGAACAGGCAAAGCTGACATAAAATCGGATTGCTTCCAGTGCGTTAACACTCATTAAGCACAGGTATAATTGTTTTTTCAGCGCACGCAATGAAACGGTGATTTGTTTTCCGTTGCAGTTGTGTGTGCCTTCGCCGAACATGTGATAATAGTTGGTCATTTCGATGAGGTCATCATAATAACCAGAGATATCTTTCGCGCGTTTTAAAATTTCTTCATTTTCAACAATATCGTCAAAAATAATTGCCGGGTCATTCACGATATTACGGATAATATGCGTATATGAACGTGAGTGAATGGTTTCAGAGAACGCCCACGTTTCCACCCAGGTTTCCAGCTCAGGAATCGAAATCAGTGGCAGTAATGCCACGTTAGGGCTGCGACCCTGAATAGAGTCAAGCAGCGTTTGGTATTTCAGATTACTGATAAAAATGTGTTTTTCGTGATCTGGCAGCGCATTGTAGTCAATACGGTCACGAGAGACGTCAACTTCTTCAGGACGCCAGAAAAACGACAATTGTTTTTCAATCAGCTTTTCGAAAATCGGGTACTTTTGCTGATCATAGCGTGCCACGTTAACAGGTTGGCCGAAAAACATCGGCTCCTGCATTTGGTCATTTTTTTTCTGTGAAAATGTTGTATATGTATGTGACATAACAATTCCTATTAAATTTTACACGCGCCGCCTTCACAATCGGAATCTGCTGACTCAACAACTTCTTCCAGATCGCCCTGAACATCTTCCGCGCCATCGCGGGTGTTATGGTAGTAAAGTGTTTTCACACCAAACTTATAGGCGAGCAATAAATCTTTTAGCAATTGGTTCATTGGTACTTTGCCGCTCTCGAAACGAGTTGGGTCATAGTTTGTGTTTGCAGAAATCGACTGGTCGATAAATTTCTGCATAATACCAACGAGTTGCAGGTAGCCGTTGATAGATGGCATTTGCCATAACAGTTCATAAGCCCCTTTCAGGTTTTCGTAATCTGGTACTACTTGGCGTAAGATGCCGTCTTTTGATGCTTTAATACTGATGTAGCCACGCGGTGGCTCAATGCCATTGGTTGCGTTAGAAATCTGTGATGATGTCTCAGAAGGCATCAAAGCAGACAGTGTTGAGTTACGCAGACCATAAGTCTGAATATCTTTACGCAGCGCTTCCCAATCGTAATGCAGTGGTTCATTGGTTAACTTATCGAGTTCTTTTTTATAGGTATCGATAGGTAATACGCCTTGTGAATAGGTCGTTTCATTGAACCACGGGCAAGCACCTTGCTCTTTCGCTAAATCGTTTGATGCTTTTAACAGGTAATACTGAATAGCTTCAAAGGTCTTGTGCGTTAAATTATTTGCGCTACCGTCTGAATAGCGAACACCGTGTTTTGCTAAGTAATAGGCATAGTTAATCACACCAATACCTAATGTACGGCGACCCATAGAGCCTTGTTTAGCTGCAATAATTGGGTAGTCTTGGTAGTCGAGTAGGGCATCCAATGCGCGAACTGCTAGGATGGCTAACTCTTCTAATTCATCAAGGCTATCAATCGCACCTAAGTTAAATGCAGACAGTGTACATAATGCAATTTCGCCTTCTTCATCATTGATATTATTCAATGGTTTAGTTGGCAGCGCGATTTCTAAACACAGATTAGATTGACGGACAGGGGCAACCTGCGGGTCAAATGGGCTGTGTGTATTACAGTGGTCAACGTTTTGAATGTAAATTCGGCCTGTTGACGCACGCTCTTGCATCATTAATGAGAACAACTCAACCGCTTTAACGCTGGATTTACGGATGGTCTCATCTTGCTCATATTGCACATATAAACGTTCGAATTCATCTTGGTCTGCAAAGAATGCATCATACAGACCTGGGACATCTGAAGGGCTGAATAGGGTGATGTCTTGGTTCTTAATCAAACGTTCGTACATCAATTTATTCAATTGCACGCCGTAATCCATATGGCGAACACGGTTACCTTCAACCCCACGGTTGTTTTTCAGGACTAACAGGCTTTCAACTTCAAGGTGCCAAATTGGGTAAAATAAGGTTGCAGCACCACCACGGACACCACCTTGAGAGCAAGATTTAACCGCAGTCTGGAAGTGTTTGTAGAACGGAATACAGCCAGTGTGGAAAGCTTCACCACCACGAATAGGGCTACCTAATGCACGGATACGGCCCGCATTCACGCCAATTCCAGCACGCTGAGAAACGTATTTAACAATCGCACTTGATGTCGCATTGATGGAATCAAGGCTGTCACCACACTCAATCAGGACACAAGAGCTGAACTGACGAGTCGGTGTACGTACCCCCGCCATAATAGGCGTAGGTAAAGAAATTTTGAATGTTGAAACCGCATCGTAGAAACGGCGAATATAGTCTAAACGAGTTTCTTTCGGATAATGGGAGAATAGGCAAGCCGCGACTAAAATGTAGAGGAATTGCGCGCTTTCGTAGATTTCGCCTGTTACACGGTTTTGAACTAAATATTTCCCTTCAAGTTGTTTAACTGCGGCATAGGAGAATGTCATATCACGGCTATGATCAATGAATGAATCCATTTCATTCAGCTCAGCTTCGCTATAATCTTCCAGAAGATGCTTGTCATACTTGCCCATTTCAACAAGGCGTTTTACGTGCTTGTAGAGTGCTGGTGGTTCAAATTGACCATAGGCTTTTTTGCGCAGGTTAAAAATAGCAAGGCGTGCAGCAAGGTATTGGTAATCAGGGGTATCACCAGTGATCAAATCCGCCGCAGCTTTGATCATGGTTTCATGGATATCAGAGGTCTTGATGCCGTTATAGAACTGAATCTGAGAACGTAACTCTACTTGCGAAACAGAGACATTACGAAGACCTTCTGCCGCCCAAGTAATAACTTTATGGATTTTATCAAGCTCAATAGGCTCCTGATGTCCATCACGTTTCGTGACGAGTAGACTTTGATTCATGAATGTATACACCTCTAAATATTGCGATAGTAATATATTTCAACATAAAAAAGTCTCATGAAGTACATCATGAGACTAGTATGGTTACTTTTAGCTAACTACTATATATAGTAGTTAGCTAAAGGTCTTATAACAAGATAATGTTAATATGCGATTTTATCAAGTGAACAAATTAGAAGATTCTTGTGGATAACTGGTTGGATAAGAAAAGTGATCATGTCGGTAAGCTGCATGGTAAAAGGGACTAATAAAAAAAAGGCTTCCGACATGATGACTAAAATAAATTTTGTAAATTGCGATCGTTTGCTGGTTTCTTAAACGTACTGCTTGCGATTTATTCTTTTCGTGATTACTTAACTACTCACTAATTGTATGGAGCATATAATTCACATCGACATTTGGCCCCAGCCAGAACTTATCTGTGATTGGGTTGTAATGTAACCCCGTGATATGCTTATCTTTTAGTGGTGTTCCGTCAACCCAACCGATTAATTCAGAAGGGCGAATAAACTTATTCACATCATGTGTACCTTTCGGCACCATCTTCATGACATACTCAGCGGCAACGACGGCCATCAGCCATGCTTTTTTGTTGCGATTGATGGTAGAGAAAATCACATGACCACCCGGTTTAACTAATTTTGCACATGCTCTCACAACAGACTGTGGATCAGGAACGTGCTCTAACATTTCCATACAAGTGACGATGTCATAAGCATGAGGGTGTTTATCGGCGTGCTGTTCAACGGTTTCTTGAACATATTCAACAGGGATACCAGATTCGAGGGAGTGTAAGCGAGCGACCATCAGCGGGTCTGCGCCCATATCAAGACCCGTAACTTCTGCACCTTCACGCGCCATGCTTTCAGACAAAATACCGCCGCCACAACCGACATCAAGAATTTTTTTACCAAAAATACCCTCGACACGTTGCATGATATAACCAAGGCGTAATGGGTTAATACGGTGCAAGGGGGCAAATTCCCCTTCTAAATCCCACCAACGTGATGCAATGGATTCAAATTTCTCGATTTCTTGTTTATCGACATTCAAGTATGTTGGTGTTTGGGTATCACTCATTGATAAAACTCCTATTTTAACCCTATAACCGTTATTGCCTATTATGATGATACGAATTAGGCGCGGTGATAGGTGCCCGTCAATCATTGATGGTCATAATCTAGACAATAATGCACTTAAGGCAGTTATTAATGAATAATCCCACAAGTTTCGGACACATAAACTTAATTTTCCGCTATTATACATAGCTTGAAAGACAAATACCCGTCTCTTATTTTTATTAAATTGGCGAATTGTGGTATAGTTCTACTCTTTGAATCCGAAGTTATGAGGGACAGTGGTTCCATGAGCGAGATTGCCAGAGAAATCACCCCAGTCAATATCGAAGAAGAGCTGAAAAGCTCGTATTTGGATTACGCAATGTCCGTTATCGTCGGCCGTGCGCTTCCAGATGTTCGAGATGGACTGAAGCCAGTACACCGTAGAGTACTCTTTGCGATGAATGTATTGGGAAATGATTGGAATAAACCCTATAAAAAATCTGCCCGTATAGTCGGGGACGTTATCGGTAAATACCATCCACATGGTGATATCGCTGTTTACGAGACAATTGTTCGTCTTGCTCAGCCTTTCTCTATGCGTTACATGCTGGTAGATGGTCAGGGGAACTTTGGTTCGGTTGACGGGGACTCCGCAGCCGCAATGCGTTATACGGAAATCCGTATGGCGAAAATTGCCCATGAGTTACTGGCGGATCTTGAAAAAGAAACCGTAGATTTCGTTCCAAACTATGATGGTACAGAGCAAATTCCTGAAGTCATGCCAACGAGAATCCCTAACCTATTGGTTAATGGGTCATCAGGTATCGCTGTCGGGATGGCAACCAATATTCCGCCTCACAACTTAGGCGAAGTCATTAATGGTTGTCTTGCCTATATAGATGACGAAGATATTAGCATTGAAGGCTTAATGGAGCACATTCCTGGGCCAGATTTCCCAACTGCAGCTATTATTAATGGCCGCCGTGGTATTATCGACGCGTATAAAACCGGTCGTGGTAAGGTATATATCCGTGCCAGTGCCGAAGTGGAAGTCGATGAAAAAAATGGTCGCGAAACCATTATTGTCAGCGAAATTCCTTATCAGGTGAATAAAGCGCGCCTGATTGAAAAAATTGCTGAATTAGTTAAAGAAAAACGTGTTGAAGGTATCAGTGCATTACGTGACGAGTCCGATAAAGACGGTATGCGTATTGTGATTGAAATCAAACGCGATGCGGTGGGTGAGGTTGTTCTGAATAACCTATATTCATTGACTCAACTGCAAGTGTCTTTCGGTATCAATATGGTTGCTTTACACCAAGGCCAACCAAAAATCTTAAACCTGAAAGATATTATCGCTGCCTTCGTTCGTCACCGTCGTGAAGTGGTGACTCGCCGTACGATTTTCGAACTGCGTAAAGCTCGTGACCGTGCGCACATCCTTGAAGCATTAGCCATTGCACTGGCTAACATTGATCCAATTATTGAATTAATCCGTAAAGCACCTACGCCAGCTGAAGCAAAAGCAGGGCTGATTGCACGCTCTTGGGATTTAGGCAATGTGGCCGCAATGCTTGAACGTGCAGGTGATGATGCGGCGCGTCCGGAGTGGCTTGAAGACCAATTTGGTGTCCATGACGGTCAATACTTCCTGACTGAACAACAAGCACAAGCTATCCTTGATTTACGTCTGCAAAAATTAACTGGTCTTGAGCACGAGAAATTACTGGAAGAGTATCGTGAGCTGTTAGTGCAAATTGAAGCACTGCTGTTTATCTTAAGAAGCCCAGAGCGCTTAATGGAAGTGATCCGCGAAGAGTTAGAAATTATTCGTAGCACTTACAATGATCCACGTCGCACTGAAATCACTGAAAACACCGCTGACATCAATATTGAAGATCTTATCAATCAAGAAGATGTTGTTGTGACTTTATCTCACCAAGGTTATGTGAAGTATCAGCCTCTGACGGATTACGAAGCACAACGTCGAGGTGGTAAAGGTAAGTCAGCGGCACGGACGAAAGACGAAGACTTTATTGAGCGTTTATTAGTCGCCAATACTCACGATACCATTTTGTGTTTCTCAAGCCGCGGTCGTTTGTATTGGATGAAAGTGTATCAATTACCGGAAGCGAGCCGTGGTGCACGTGGTCGCCCTATCGTTAACTTACTGCCACTGGAACCAAATGAGCGTATTACCGCTATTTTACCAGTACGTGAGTACGAAGAGGGCTACACCGTCTTTATGGCTACTGCGAGCGGTACGGTGAAGAAAACGCCTCTACAAGATTTCAGCCGTCCAAGAAGTGCCGGTATTATTGCCGTGAACCTCAACGAAGGCGATGAATTGATTGGTGTTGATTTAACCAATGGTTCTAACGAAGTCATGCTGTTCTCTGCTCAAGGTAAAGTGGTTCGCTTTGCTGAAGATGCTGTGCGTGCAATGGGCCGTACTGCAACGGGCGTTCGGGGTATTAAATTAATGGACGACGATAAAGTTGTTTCTTTAATTATCCCACGCGGTGAAGGGCACATCTTAACCGTGACTGAAAATGGTTATGGTAAGCGTACTGAAGAAGCAGAATACCCAACAAAATCTCGTGCAACTCAAGGGGTTATCTCCATTAAAGTGAGTGAGCGTAACGGGAGCGTTGTGGGCGCAATTCAAGTTGATGACACTGACCAAATCATGATGATCACCGATGCGGGAACGTTAGTTCGCACACGTGTTTCTGAAGTGAGCGTTGTAGGCCGTAATACACAAGGTGTTACCTTGATTAGAACGGCTGAAGACGAAAAAGTGGTTGGATTGCAGCGTGTTGCTGAAACTGAAGATGATGAAAATGCAGATGAAAGCACCGACGAAAATGGTGCTGATGATGCAAATATCAATGATCAAGAATAAACAACGCGTTTAACTGACATAACGGGCAGCTCAGAGATGGCTGCCCGTTTTATTTCTCTCTTTGGTTATTCATTTTAACCCTTTTCATGTTTATCGTTTTTTAATATTGTAATCGAGTATAATTAGCTGTTGTGATAACGCATAATTAGGAAGGCACTTGAGATATTTACCCTCGTTTAAAACATCATTGAGATTGTCCCGGGATCTTTTTCGTATCCTCGGCTTGATGTTATGGGGTATGGGTGCCTTTATTACACTATTTTTTCTCTATTCTCAATTTAACGAATACAAATCTGATATTCGCCAGCAATTCCATTCAGGGTTTGAAAGCTTACAATCCTATATTCAACAAACGGGTGAAACGCTACAAGCCATTCAATCTATGACTGAGCAGCATAGGGTTAGACTGGATGAGTATAAAAAATCACGTGAAGATGAACCCGAGTTTATGTCATTACCTGGTTCAGCAAATTACTCTTTCTATAAACTAACGCTAAACTCTGATTGTGATTATTTTCAATACCGCTCCCAGCGGTATTTGCTTGCTTTTGAACAGCTAAACTATTTTTGGAAAGATAGTATTGCCGCCCCTCAAGGGTTGAACCACGTTTTTTTAATTGGTTCCCAAAGTTATTGCTTAGTTGATTATCCAATTCGGTCGATGGTTTCTGATATTGAAGTGCTTAAGAAGGTTGGCTATGAAAGTGCGCGTGCTTATCAAAGCCTAAAACTTCAAGGTAAAGAACGGAATATCTATACAATTGTACATGGTGCACAACCTGATAATGGCCAGATTTATTTGATTCAACCGATACAAAATACAGGGGCTGTGACAGGGTTTATCGGTATTGAGCGTACCATCAATTTAAATCAATTTAATATCAGCAAAGATAAATCTATCGAAATCATGGTGGCAAACTCTAATAATCAGCCTGTTTTATACTCGTTAGCAGAGGGAAACCCGAAAAGCTCTGCATTATTGACGATTACGGAGCCTTCGTTCTTTGGCTTTAACTCTGATTATTCAAAACTTATTTTTAAAAAACGGTTGTTACCTGCACAAATAACAGTTTTCTTTTCAATTTCAACGTCAGAGATTTTATCTAACCTAGAAAGCACCATATTCTACGGCACAATGCTGAATATTTTTACTGCGGTTTTATTGTTTTTCTTGATTTGGCTACTTGAAAGAAAAATGTTAGAACCCGCCGCAAATACGGCTATCCGTTTAGAAGAACACGAACAGTTTAATCATAAAATTGTCGCATCTGCACCTGTTGGAATTATCATTTTAAGGTTAATTGACGGTGGGAACATACTGAGTAACGAACTTGCTCACGATTACTTTAGGCTGCTTAACGATGATGACAAACAGCGAGTTCTGACGATTATTCGCCAAAAAACCAGTAATTATATCGATGTCGTCACGAAGAACGGAACCCATTTACAAATCAGCTTCGTAAACTCTCGTTATCAAAATGAAGACGTTGCAATTTGTGTATTAATAGACATCAGTATTCGTGTGCAAATGGAGAAATCATTACAAGATGTCGCGGATGCGGCAGAGCAGGCCAACCATGCAAAATCGATGTTCTTAGCAACAGTGAGCCATGAATTAAGAACGCCGCTATATGGGATCATTGGGAATATTGAGTTATTGCAGCGCTATGAATTATCAGAAAAAGCCATGCGCTTAGTCTCTACGATGGATAACTCATCCGCCTTACTGCTGCAAATTATCAGTGATATTTTAGATTTTTCAAAAATTGAGTCAAAACAACTGAAAATTGAAAACAAGCTTTTCAATTGCCGTGAAGTTTTTGCTTTTGTTTTAGCTAATTACCTGCCGCTAGTGTCGAAAAAAAGGATTTCACTGTATTCATATATTGAGCCTGACATTCCTGACTTGATATCAAATGACTCTGTGCGCTTACAGCAAGTTGTCTCTAATATTGTGAACAACAGTATTAAATTTACCCATTCTGGTTTTGTTTTACTCCATGTTTGGAAAGATAATAATTATTTAAAAATTGAAATTCGCGATTCGGGAATTGGCATGACACATGCGGTTGTTATGCAATTGTTTGACCCATTTTTCCAAGTTTATGACCAGAATAATACAGGGCATAAAGGAACAGGGTTAGGCTTGGCTATCTGTGAGAAACTGATAAACCTGATGGATGGGGATATTGAAGTAAGTTCTCAGCATGGTCTTGGAAGTTCCTTTACCATACGTATTCCATTGTATGGGCAAGAATATATTCAAAAAAATGTCCCTGAGTATCGCGCAAATTATCAAATTGCCATATCGTGCAAAAATGCATTTTTGATGAGCTTTTTATCACGCTTACTCAAGCATGCTGAATTTACCGTCGTAGCGGGAAATGATATTGATATGGATAGGGTTTATGACCTGCTCATCACTGATTTTACAGATAAAGTTGAAGTGCAAAGTAGCGACCAAATAAGGCTTTCAAGCTTTTATGCAGGGGAGTTTTATTCTTCTGGACCACATGAATGGATTTATAATACATATCAGTTGGATCAGTTACCGGTGCTTATCGATAAATGGTTAGTTAAAGTTGCAGAAGAAAATGTGAAGAATCAAAATAATCATGGGATTATTGAGGCTGATAGTCGTTTAGGTGAATATCATGTTTTGATTGTTGATGACCATCCAATTAACCGTATGTTATTGAGTGAGCAACTTGCCAGTATTGGCTTTAGTACAGGTACTGCAATTGATGGTATTGATGCACTTAAGTATTTAAAAAATAACCGTGCAGATATTGTTTTATCGGATGTGAATATGCCAAATATGGATGGATACCTGTTGGCTCAGGAGTTGCGACGTTTAGGGGAAACATTACCAATTATTGCATTGACCGCAAACGCAATGGCAGAAGAAAAACAACGTTGTATTGATGCAGGGATGAATGACTGCTTATCTAAGCCAACAACCATTGCAATTTTACGTGAAACACTGACACAATTTTGCACGAAATAAAAAATAAAAACCCGCAGTCGGGTTTTTATCGTTTAGATAGGATGATAATCATTACTCAGAAGGTGAATTATCAATACTCACCGATGAAAGATAATTGAGTAGTGCGATATCATTTTCTACGCCCAATTTCAGCATTGCCGATTTTTTCTGGCTACTGATTGTTTTAATACTACGATTCAATTTTTTAGCAATTTCGGTTACCAAAAAACCTTCTGCAAATAAGCGTAAAACTTCACTTTCTTTCGGTGACAAACGTTTGTCACCATAGCCACTTGCATTAACTTTTTCGAGTAATTTGCTAACGCTTTCTGGTGTGAATTTTTTACCTTTTTGTAAAGCCGCAAGCGCTTTTGGTAAATCTGCTGGTGCACCTTGTTTTAAAACAATACCTTCAATATCCAGCTCAAGGATAGCACTTAAGATTGCAGGGTTATTGTTCATGGTCAGAACAATAACTGAAAGGTCTGGATAGTGGCGTTTAATGTATTTTATTAATGTAATACCATCGCCATACTTATCACCAGGCATAGATAAGTCAGTAACTAGAACGTCAGCATTTAAGCGCGCCAAATTATTAATCAAAGAGGTCGAATCTTCAAACTCACCGACGATATTCACCCATTCGATCTGCTCAAGTGATTTTCGAATACCGAAAAGAACAATAGGATGATCATCGGCAACAATGACATTTAGGTTATTCATATTATTGGTTACCTTCTGGCATTAGTTTTTTGACTGAATTATCCAGGTCTCTAATGCAATTTCTTATTTCAATTCCGTTTTTATCTGCTATGTAATGTTCTAAATCCTCACAAAGCTTATGAAGAACTGTAAACTCGAGCATAGCAAAAACTCCTTTTAAACGATGTGTAGTGTTTTTCAATTCGGTTAAATCCTCAACACTTTCACTATTATACAGTTTATTAATATCTATCGGTACTGTTGTGACGAACAAATCTCGATAACCACTTTGTGCTAAAGCCAATTGGTAGGTTTCAATTGCTTTTTCTGTGATCGCTAAAGGTTCATCAAGGAGAACTATTTCACTCATATTACTGCTATCGGTATTCGCATTTTCTATTAATAAAGAAATAGCATCAATCAGTTCATCAGCAAAGTTGTAGTTAGCTTCAATATAATTATGGTTAATTATATTTACTGAGGAGAGACTTCCATCAACCTTAACGGTATATTCAAAGGCTTCTTCATTGTTATCAGTGATAAGTAAATCCCAATCTGGTTGGGCTGAGTTTTCACTTAAATCAAGATATTCAGCACCATAGTTTGACAGTGTACTTCTTACTATTCGTGAGATATCTGCATTGTGGATATTTAAACGAATGTATACGTCTTCTAATAGTGCAGGGTATTCAGACACGATAGATTCATCAATGGCAGGAATTGAAAGTTCATAATGTGTTCCAATTGCACTACTTGAGCGAATAGAAAGCGTGCTGTTCATTTTCTTTGCCAATAATTTGCATAAATAGAGTGTTACTCCAGAGCGAGTAAACTGTGCAGGTTTAACCGTTTGCGAACTAAATGGATTTTGCAGATTACTCAGTTCTTGGTTGCTCAAGCCAGTACCGCTGTCTCTAATATTGAGTGATATGATGTTTTTATCTATATCATAAGATAACGTGAAAGCGATCTTTCCAAAAGAGGTCGTAACAAGAGAATAGTCCCAAATTAGCTGTAAAAGGTTTTGTAGGTAAATAGGATTTACTTCAATCAGCAGCTCTGGATTGACATTGTTATGAAAATAGAGCGATAGACCTTTATTATTGATTTTAGATAGATTGTTCTTGAGAAACTGGCTGGTCAATTGGCCGATAGAAATCGCTTCTGGTTTCAGTGAGGCTTTTTGTGATTCTAACTGGTTAAGAAGTTCAATGTTATTGAACCAAGAGTAAATTGTCACTAATTGATTTTCAATCTCTCGGAAGATGGCACGTTCAGTGGTATCAGTTGGTGGGGTTAACTGTGAAAATTGCGCTTCGATTGTGGATAGAGCAGGTAAAATTTCGTTGCACATGTTCTCAAATCCAACTTTGCGCATTTGAATATTCTTTTGGTACTCGCGCATCGCAAGCTCTTGGCGTTTTTGGGTTAGAACTTCTTTATCTTTATCCATAATAATAAAGAGTGCTGCATTTGGCATTGCTTCATTTTCGACGAGCACGACTTCGAAGATGTTATTTTCAATAGAAACTTGAATAAAATCATGGTTATCCATAGCCATTTCTTTTATATGAACTAGATCCATTGAAGGTAATAGTTGGTTTGCAAGGTTATTACTGAGAATTTTCGTGTTGGTATTAAAATCGTAAACCAAGATGCCATAGGAGATACGATTGATGATATCGTTATTCAAGGACTCTTTAAATTGGAGTTCTTGTAACATGGATGTGTTCGGTGAAATCAAACGCTTACGTAGAAAAATTAACGTGGATACAGCTAAAAAAATCATTGCTATCGTGCAAGTAATTAGCCAAAAATTATAGCTAATAATATTAAAAATAATCGTTTTTAGCGAAATGTGATAATAAAGCTGATAGGGCGTGCCATCTATTGGTTGGGAGAATATAAGATTCATCCCCATTAATGTATTGTATGCTTCAGGGCTTGCTGTACCAGAAGATCGCGAATTTATTGTGAATAAATCACCATCTAGCGAGGTGGGGATCAATGAATTCATTGATATATCAAAGGATATAACACTTGTTAACTGCCCAGGGGAATTAAACATGAGGCGGTAAGTATAGTAATACACATTTTCAGGGGAATATTTTTGTACGTTAGAGATGATTTCCCGTCTATCCAGTAATGTGGACTGAGCTAACATGTCGGCACGTTTTTCTTCAGCGGTGAGTGTTAAATAACTTTCTTTGAAACGTAACTCAGGTTTTAGAACGGAGTGAGTAGTAACAAGAACTAAGGTGTTATCTAACCCATTTAGGTAATACATGGAGTTGTATTCATTTCTTGCCCCCCAAACAATCTCCATATAGTTAGCTAACTTAGTCGCGAGTTCATTACTAGAGGCTTTTTGGGGGCCGAACACGATGGCATCTAGGGTTTGGTTGGCACTAGTTAACCAATAAATGTCGTGGCGCATTTCCATCGGGAAAAGTGGGTTACTGGTCGGTACGGAGGATTTGTCATTGGCAAGTTTATAAATGTGACTTGCTTGATAACGATAATCTTCAATTTGATAGGCTAATCTAGCGGCCATGCTATGAAGTGCAGCTTGGCGGCTTTTGACCCATTCTTGATAGTAGTTAAAAAGTGATAATGAAAGCATCACTATCAACAGGAAAACAAATGTCGCAAAAATGCGTGAAAGGGCATTTGGTTTTAATAATGTTTGTCTGTACATACTCGAGCACGCGATCCCATCGGCAAATTTATTATTAGATTAAAAATCATACGCCTAGAGTACTAGTAGACTCCGATTTTGCACAGATATTACCATTTTTCTTGGTAAAATGAGAACAATTGAGTGAAGATTAGCCAAACGAATTAAAAAAAGCAATTTTTTTACTTTCAGGGGTAGACAAGGAGGCTGGATTCCTCCATAATCGCGCCCCATGGAGAGATGGCCGAGCGGTCGAAGGCAGCGGTCTTGAAAACCGCCGATGGGTAACCATCCTAGAGTTCGAATCTCTATCTCTCCGCCAAATTAGCCGGCTTAGCTCAGTTGGTAGAGCAACTGACTTGTAATCAGTAGGTCACCAGTTCGACTCCGGTAGCCGGCACCAAATAAGAACCCGTTAACTTGAAAGAGTTAACGGGTTTTTTCTTTTTATTTGTGTGCATAATTACAATGCTCTAAGTAGTGGTTGTGCCATATTTGTGTCATCGTGTGATATTAGCTCGTCGATCTTTATTGCATGTTCAGTGAGATTTCAGTGCTAAATGTGCGTATCTTCTCACCATTTCTATTGATTCCCATCCACGCATTTTTGCCAGTCCATAGATGGGCTAACAACCCACGTCGCTTAATTGTGTTAACTCGTTTAAAACTAAGTAGCTATCTCCTATCTATTTTGAATCGGCCTATATAATTAAATTTTTTTTAAAACTAATGTGATTAATGTTGTGTTATTGTTAATAATGTGCGGTATTAATGATGCAAAAATATCACATAAAAACACATTGGTTTTTGATTGGGCATACAAGATGAAATTACTAAAATATATAGAATCGTTATTTTCTTCAGTGAAGGTCTCTCGAAAAAAAGCATTTAAGATATTAAAAAAACTCAGTGCAGAAGAGAAGAGGGTGTTGATTTTAATCTATGATTCTGTGAATGAGCGGCTTAATGTGAACTCTGGCGTGAGTGTTCCTGAGTCATTGCTAGTAAAAAAACTTGTTATTTGTGAGAGCTGCCCAGAGAATGGCGAGGTTTATACTCTATCAAAGATGTGCGACTACATCTTGCGTGTACATTATTTTCGTTGATATGGACATGTAGTAGTCACTTATCTGTTTGTGAAGTGATAATATACCTTTGACCTGGTGACCAAATTAACTATGCCATATATGGACGTCCCGTGTTGTGCAAGCTCTGAGTTGATACGGTTTGCTGCCATATATTCGGCGTCGTTAGTGGATCTAATGACCCGCGCCATGATGTCATCCGCACCCTGTTTCCTTATCACTACATCGGTATGTCACTACCATGGCATAGTTCAGGCTATTACAGGGTCGGTTTACCGTTTTCTCATCAGTACCTGCAAACTCAGGATAAATCTTCTTCTCTGGATACAACTACGGTCAGTTCATCGCAAAAGCCCTGTCGATATTAAAACTTGTGGATTCTGTCAGTAACCGCCAGACAATGCGTGTCATCTTATTAGCCAGCGCAACAGTGGCTTTCATTTTTCCTCTTCGTTCAATAAGCCGTTTCAGCCACATTCCCAGTGCGTCATCGCGTTTATGAGCCCAGTGCATAACAGACCGCGCACCATGAATGATCAATGTCCGGAGATCACGATTGCCGTTTTTGGTCATCGCAGAAAGACTATTTTTTCCTCCAGAGCTGTGTTGGCGGGGAACCAGACCACACCAAGCAGACAATTGTCGTCCGTTAGTAAATTGCGCTGCGTTAACTTCACTCAGAAATGCAGCGGCAATAAGTGGACCAATACCTGGTATTGTCATCAGTACTTTGTATTTGGGTTGTTGCTGACAAAGAGCCGCAAGACTGTGCTCTACAGAAAGAATACGTTCATTAAGTGAATGTATATTTTCTAACAACGATAACAGCAACTGGCGCAGCACGGGGGAAATTAACTGTTCTGCATCTTCAATAATATCAGGCAGTCGTTGCTGTAAAATATGAATCCCGACAGGGATCTCAACGCCTTGTTCTGCCGCCAGTGACCGGGCCTGATTTGCCAGCGCAGTGCGCTGTTCCACCATCAACTGGCGGGCAGCTCTGAGGGCTTTAATATCTTGTTGTTCAACAGTTTTTATAGCGACAAAATGAATACCTGGGCGAAAAGCTGTCTCACAAATAGCGAGAGCATCGTTGGCATCATTTTTCTGGTGATGTGTTAATGCTTTTACGTGTTGCGTGGGTATCAGTCTGACTTGAAAACCGATTGACTGAAAAGTACGCCCCCAGTAGTGGGAAGTAGCACAAGCCTCCATTGCAATCATCGACCCAGGAGGGAATTGACGAATAGTATCCAGCAATTTAGCCCGAGAAACCTTGCGGTTAGATGCAATATTCCCATCACTCATCCAGACGCAAACCTGAAAGACAGATTTTGCCAGATCGATACCGATAACTTTTATCTCGTTCATGATGTAGTACCTCTGTGAATAAAATCGCTCAACATAAGTATGGCAAAACTTACATAGAGGGACGTCCATCACATCACTACAGTTTTAAAAAAATAGCCCCTGGTGTTGGGGCTTAAAAGGGATGGTACTACTAGGATTAACTCATAGAGTTAGTTATACGCGAATGAGCGTCATTTTATGAAAGTGATTGTTAAAATTAAATTAAGATTTGTAAAGTAATGAAAGATAAAAGAAAACTATGGCTGATTCCGAAGAATATTAGCGATAATTTTATTTATAGTTATGATTGATAGAGCTGGGCGTATAAAAATATAGATAGTGGTTTGGATATAAATTTCGTTGAGTGTGAAAAATAAAAAGTAGATATTATTAATGAAAAACTAAATTTTTATTTTAAGTAATTTTACTTGTTTCACTTAAATAAAAAAAGCCTCGTGAGATCACGAGGTTTTTTGTTAGAACCAGCTGTGTAGCATAAAATAGGATAATGAAAATACAAAAATTACCATCAGGTGTTGAAGCACCTTTAAAAATAAAAGAAATCTTCTTATTTGATGCATTTTTTCCTGCTCAGACTAACAAAATATAAGAAACTTAATACAGCTTATAGCTGTAGTTAAGATATCAAGAAAATTCCAATGACTAAATGTGAATTTTATGGAAAATGTAAAATAAAACATAAAGTAAGTAATTCTAACTAATGATAAAGATGTCGTGAATATATAACAACAAATATTGTTTTAATAAATACAAAAAGAAAAATATACTAGAGCTACGTTTTATTTCAGTAAAAAAATGCCCTATCTAATTATTAGAAAGGGCATGATAGTCATCAGATTTTTTTTATTTTAAATTAAAAAGTATTTTCATATTCACGTGCTTTTTTGATGTCGTAATTATGTTCCCATTTAGCAACAACAAGCGCGGCTAATGCATTACCGACAACGTTAAGGGCAGTACGCGCCATATCTAAAATACGGTCAACACCTGCAATGAATGCAAGGCCCTCTAGTGGGATCCCCACGCTGCCTAAAGTGGCAAGCAGTACAACAAATGAAACGCCTGGAACGCCTGCAATACCTTTTGAGGTGATCATCAAGGTAAATACAAGTATTAGCTCTTGGCCTATGGATAATTCAATGCCGTAGAGTTGTGCGATAAATATAGCTGCAATACTTTGGTATAAAGTGGAGCCATCAAGATTAAATGAATAACCAATTGGAATAACAAAACTGGTTACGGATTTTGGAGCACCATATTTTTCCATTTTGTCCATGATGCGTGGAAGAACAGTTTCAGAACTTGCGGTGGAATAGGCTAACAGAAGTTCATCTTTTAATATTTTCATTAACGTGAAGATATTAATTTTGCAATAGCGCGCAACAATTCCTAATACCACCACCGCAAAGAAAATAATTGCACAGTGCACAAGAATAACCAGTTTAAGCAATGGCACTAATGATGAGAACCCAAAGTTTGCAACGGTGACTGAGATCAGTGCAAATACCCCGATTGGTGCATACATCATGATCATGTTTGTGACACGGAACATAGTTTCAGAGAAGGTCTGTAAGACATCAAGCAGTGGTTTTTTCTTCTCAGTAGGTAATGATGACAATCCTAAACCGAAAATAACCGCAAAGAAGATGACAGGGAGCATATCGCCGCTCGCCATCGCCGCAAAAATATTGCTAGGGACTAACGTGAGAATGGTATTGATAATCCCGGATGGGTGGCTTTCAACTTCTTGCGTTGTTTTTTCGTATTGAGAAATATCGACTTGGGTGAGCTGAGACATGTCAATGCCAACACCCGGTTGGAAAATGTTTGCGAAGGAAATACCAACAATAATGGCAATTGTGGTGATCACTTCAAAATAGAGAATGGTTTTGAAACCGAGAGAACCTAATTGTTTTGTATTTCCGACACCAGCGATACCCACGATGAGCGTTGAGATAACAATGGGGACAACGATCATTTTAATTAGCTGGATAAATATTTTACCTGCGGGAGAAAGAATATTTAAAATAAGCCAATCTTTGTACTCTGTATTATCATGCAAAAGCGCACCAGCAATAACACCTAAAATAAGCGCGACCAGTATTTGCCATCCTAGGCCAAATTTAAAGGGCTTCTTATTAGTCACTTGGTTTAATGTCATAATGGAATCTCATTTATATTAATAATTTTTATGTATGCTTTTTTATTATCGTAAATTTTATAGCGAATATTCGAGAAAACTACAACTATTAACTCGATTTATTTGAGTAATTTCAGCAAGTAATTTATATCAAACCGTTACTTTTGTTAAAAAGATGAGTGAAAAGTCAATTAATTGTAACAATTCATTGGGTGATGTGAATTCTTGTGACGTGAGAAAGTTAATTTTTGAAGTATATTAAAAAAATGAAAGTGTTTTATTCTGGTGTCTTTTTTGTTAAAAATTGGTTTCTTGGGTAAAAATAAAACTAGATTAGATAAAAAAAGCAAACAAAAGCACTTTTTTTATTACATGACGATATAAATAGAATATTAAAATTAAAGATAAGAATGTGATTAATTAACAATACAGAGTTTTCTACTTTATAAATTTAAACTTACCTTGCTGTAATACCAGTAAAAAAATTTATTGTAAGAATAAAATGATTCACTCAAATTTTTGTAATGTAAAAATGAGTGAAAAATTTAATTTACAGTCATTAGGAGAAGGGAAGAGAGAAGTGAATTGGAAGAAAAGAAGGAATTAAAACGAGGTTTGGCTGCGTTTATATGCCGCTAATAGTGTTCGTTCAGATAAATCAAGATAGCTACGTAAGGTATTGGCGGCTTCAAGGTTGTGGCCTTCATCGAGTAGCTCAAGAATAAATTGGTTTTTATCAATATAAGGGGCATATAAGATTTTGGGGTCGTTTAGGTGCCCAAAAGCGAGACGTAATTCAGCAGACACATTACGATAAAGTCTGATAAGCCGTTCGCTATCGGTTAATTCGACAATTGCAGTATGGAATTTCATATTGGCAGTACCCACACCAATCCAATCCTCGATTTTCTCATGTCGACGTGCATCACAAACTGCATCTTTCATTTTTTGTACAGCAGGGTGCAGTGCATAGGCGTGTTCCAGCGCACTACATTCAATGAGTCGCCTTACATGGTAAATATCAATAATTGCCGCCATATCGGGGACTGAGACAAAAACGCCCTTATTTGGTGCATAGGTCAGCAACCCTTCTTGCGTTAATACACGAAAGACTTCACGAAGGGTATTACGTGAAATATCGAGTTCATCACTCAATGTTGCCTCAGACAAGCGTTGCCCTGGGGTTATTTCCCCAATGGTGATTTTAGAGCGGATAACTTCTGCAATCGTGACTGACAAAGTTTGAGCAACAGGCGTTTTTTTCATTAAAAAGCACACTTGAATTTGGTGGGTGATGAAGCGGCTATATTCACATATTCGCGTTTAGGCAGCAAGTTTCCTTTCAAAAACATCATGGTGCACACCTAAACTTGCACTTATATGGTGAAAATAGGCTAAGTTGCACTGAATTAGTGCATGCCAGTGAAAGTCATAACCTCATTTTTACTTTAATTGTTAAAAAAGTGATCGCGCCTTGATTTTTAAATCACGGATAACGATTTTTATTGATTGTTTATTCAGCATCTCATACTAATTGTTCAACAATCTATTAAAAATGAATTAACAATCTTTATAACAAGTAGAACAATGGCACGATAATTGCCTGAGTGATAATCGCAATAACAACATCTACAACGACATAAATAATTAAAACAATAACGCATAGAGGAGTACGTATATGGCAGCTCAAGAAAGCGCACCAAGCACTGCTGAGTATGTGAAAAGTCGCCGTTCTTCGTTGATCAGTGCCATCTTTTTGATGGCGACGTCTGCAATCGGGCCTGGTTTTATTACCCAAACAGCAACATTTACTGTCGCATTAGGCGCAGCTTTTGCTTTTGGGATTTTAGCGTCAATCGTGATTGATTTTATTGTGCAGCAAAATATCTGGCGAGTGGTGACATTAACAAAAATGCACTCTTCTGAAATCGCCAACGCAACGATCCCTGGAAGTGGTTATGTTTTGGCTGTGCTCGTGATTTTTGGTGGTTTGGTATTTAACATCGGAAATATTGCAGGGGCAGGATTGGGGCTCAATGCGTTGGTGGGGCTTGACCCAAAATGGGGTGGGCTCATTAGTGGGTTATTGGGGATTTATATTTTCTCATCTCGCAAAGCCAGTACCTTTATCGATCGCCTAATGATAGGTTTAGGCTTGGCGATGATAGCATTAACTCTGTATGTGATGTTTGTTTCTAACCCACCCGTCGGTGAGGCGTTAAAACAAAGTGTAATGCCTGATACTATTGATTTTGCCATGATCACGACGATTGTTGGCGGTACTGTCGGGGGCTATATTTGTTATGCAGGCGCACACCGTTTATTAGATAAAGGGACGGTAGGGATTGAAAACATTCATGTGGTATCGAGCGCAGCAACAAAAGGAATTTTAGTTGTTGGTCTGATGCGTTATGTCCTATTTTTAGCGATTTTGGGTGTCGTCGCAAGTGGCGTAACAATCGATCTTTCTGGGCAAGCAGCGAACCCTGCATCCCAAGCGTTCCAAGCGGCGGCGGGTAATTTTGGGCTGCGTATTTTTGGTTTGATTTTATGGGCTGCTGCATTGACCAGTATCATTGGTGCGGCATATACCTCAATGAGCTTCTTGAAAGTATTCAAAACATCTATAACTGAAAGACAGCGCAACGTTGCTACCATTGTTTTTATCACGATTTCGTTGGTTATCTATTTATCAATGGGTACAGCTCCCGCTGCATTGTTAGTATTTGCGGGTGGGTTTAACGGTTTAGTGCTACCGCTTGGTTTAACCATTTTTGTGTATATCGCATGGCGACGCGCAGATTTAATGCCAGGTTATCATTATCCGCGTTGGTTAATTTGGTCGGGGATCGTGACCTGTGCGCTAACGTGGTATATGGCGGCTATGTCTGTTACTGCCATCTTTAATTACCTGAAATAACCCTTGGAGTGATGATGAAAAAACAAATCGATTTAAACAGCGACCTTGGGGAAAGTTTTGGTCAATGGCAAATGGGAAATGATGAGGCAATCTTACCTGTTGTCAGTAGTGCTAATGTGGCTTGTGGTTTTCATGCAGGATCGCCAGAAGGGATTTTAAAAACTTTAAAAGCGGCGAAAGAAAATGGCGTGGCTGTAGGGGCGCATGTAGGGTATCCCGATTTAGTCGGCTTTGGGCGTCGTAATATGGATATCTCGTCTAGCGAGTTGACCGCTGATGTCATTTACCAAATCGGTGCATTGAAAGGGCTAGCTGCCGCAGCGGGCACTGACGTGTTATACGTGAAGCCTCACGGAGCGCTTTATAACACCATTGCCCATGATAAACGCCAAGCTACTGCGGTTATTGATGCAATCAAAGCCATTGATAGTAAATTAATTCTTGTTGCATTAGCGGGTTCACCATTAATTGGTTGGGCGCAAGAAAGTGGTTTGAATGTGGTCGCCGAAGCTTTTGCTGATAGGGCTTATAACAGCGATGGTACATTGGTGTCTCGCAAACAGGCTGGCTCTGTATTGCATGACCCGAAAATCGTGGCTGAGCGCATGCTGCAATTGGTACAAGAAGGGGGCGTTGTCTCCATTGATGGCCAATTTACCCCGATTGATGCTGGGTCAATTTGTGTTCACGGGGATAGCCCAGGAGCACTGGAAATGGCGCAACAAGTTCGATTAATTCTTGAAAAACAAGGGATTGAGATTTATGGCTTTGCACACAAAGGGGAACGGGAATGACACAATTAATGAAAGCTTCCAAGCAAGCGATTGACGCCGCACGAACAGCCCGCGAAGCGATACGCAATGGTTATGATAAACCGACAGCAGGCCTTGCACCGGGCATGACGCAGGCCAATATGATTGCGCTTCCTCGTGATTGGGCGTTTGATTTTTTATTATATGCACAGCGTAATCCCAAAAGTTGCCCCGTTTTAGATGTATGTGAAGCCGGGAGCTGGCAAACCATTTTAGCGGAGGGAGCGGATTTACGAACGGACATCCCTCGTTATCGTGTATGGGAACATGGGCAATTAGCGGATGAAATCACGGATGCGACAGCGATTTATCAACAATATCCTGATTTAGTCACTTTCCTGATTGGTTGTAGTTTTACATTCGAAACACCCATGATTGAAGCGGGAATTGGTGTGCGACATATCACCGATAAATCGAATGTTCCGATGTATAAAACTAATCGTTTGTGCCGTCCGGCAGGGCGTTTGCAAGGGGAGCTTGTAGTCTCAATGCGACCAATTCCCGCTAATCGAGTTGCTGATGCCGTGAGTATCACAGGAAGATTCCCCGCTGTTCATGGTACACCTGTGCACATCGGTGCTCCTGAACAGCTCGGTATTGTTGACATCATGAAGCCAGATTTTGGCGATGCGGTGCGTATAGAAGAAGGGGAAATCCCTGTATTTTGGGCCTGTGGTGTAACGCCACAAGCGGCAGTGATGAAATCGGGTGTGCCATTTGCGTTAAGCCATGCCCCTGGATATATGTTTATCACTGATGTCCCTGACGCAGCTTATCATATATAGAGGTGCCCATTGAGATTTTTACCAGTCAACCTAAGTGCGCTGATGGTAGAGCTGCAAAGCCTTGAACAGACAATGGCGCTCACAGATTCATTGCATGAAACGCCTATCAAGGGAGTGGAAGAAATCACGCCTGCGGCAAGAACGATTTTAGTGCGATACAACCCAGTTATTGTTGATGCGAAAAATTTAGTTCGTCAAATATCTGCCAGAGATATTTCGAAAATCACGTCTAAATTGAGCAAACTCGTGGTCATTCCCGTGCATTATACAGGGGAAGATCTAGCTGAAGTCGCTGAAATATTGGGTATTTCTACCGATGAAGTGATCCGCCGTCATACAGAAAATGAATACCAAGTCGCTTTTAGTGGTTTTGCGCCAGGCTTTGGTTACATGGTGTCGAGGGGTGCGAATCTGCATGTACCTAGACGTCAATCACCACGCGTTCGTATCCCTGCTGGTTCGGTCGCACTTGCGGGAGAATTTAGCAGCGTTTATCCACAAGCAAGCCCCGGTGGATGGCAACTGATTGGTGTGACAGACATTGCGATGTGGGATATCAACCGCGCAGAGCCTGCATTGGTGCAAGCAGGTTCGCGGGTAAACTTTATCGATGCAGCAAAAAGCACGGTGAGCTATAGCTTGCCTGAAAAGGCCAAAGAAACGGTAAGTTCACAAGGCCAAGCAAATGATTTTGCTGTGTTAGCTACAGGGCTACAAACGTTATTCCAAGATTTAGGACGTATTGGCCAATCAGCGCTGGGTATCTCTGAATCAGGTGCGATGGATAAAAGCGCCTTACGAAGTGCCAATCGTTTAGTGGGCAATGCTTCAGATGAAACTGTGTTAGAAATTACACAAGGTGGCTTCAAAGCACAGGCGAACAAAGATTTAGTGGTTGCTATTACAGGTGCACCTTGTGCAATTGAAATCACGACAGAAAACGAAGAACACTACGAAGCAGATGTGTACCAAACTATCCACCTTGCTAAAGGGGATGTGATCAAATTGGGTCGACCGAATAAAGGTGTGCGCAGTTATTTAGCGGTACGGGGGGGCTTTAATGTCGAACCTGTTTTATCTAGCCGTTCTTTTGACACCCTTGCTCAAGTAGGGCCGTTGCCATTAATGGTAGGGCAGGTGCTGGCAATAAATAATAAAGCAACTTCACAAGCGATCTCGGTTAGTGAAACCCCTATTTTTGATTACCCATCAGCGGACGATGTCGTGGT
This sequence comes from Providencia sp. R33, assembly GCF_019343475.1. Lineage (NCBI taxonomy): Bacteria > Pseudomonadati > Pseudomonadota > Gammaproteobacteria > Enterobacterales > Morganellaceae > Providencia > Providencia sp. R33. Next base: position 1,033,319 of record NZ_CP072453.1, read on the forward strand.
ATTAGATGTTATTTTGGGGCCGAGAACAGATTGGTTTACGCAACAAGCCATAGAACGGCTCACCAACCAATTATGGCAAGTTACCGCTGCATCGAACCGTATTGGTTTACGTTTATTGGGTGAACACCCTTTTGAGCGCGAAATCCAACAGGAATTACCGAGTGAAGGAACGTGCATTGGTGCTATCCAAGTACCTGCCAATGGGCAGCCCGTTTTGTTTTTAAATGACCATCCATTAACAGGGGGCTACCCCGTTATCGGTACGGTGTGTGAGTACCATTTGAGCCTTGCTGGGCAAATTCCTGTGAATGCTCAAATCCGTTTTAATCCATTAGGTGAATTTAAAGAATTACAAGGGAGTGATTGTACTTATGAATACGAACAACAATAATAAAACCCATAAAGTATTGATTGCCAACCGTGGCGAAATTGCCGTGCGCATCATCCGTGCCTGCCGTGATTATGGTTTTCAATCTATCGCCGTGTATGCAGATAGCGATATTGCAGCATTGCACGTTAAAATGGCGGATGAAGCTTATGGGTTAGGCGGGAATTCTCCAGCAGAAAGCTACTTGAACATTGAAAAATTAATTGATGTTGCAAAAAAATCAGGGGCGACGATGGTTCACCCAGGTTATGGCTTTTTATCAGAGCGTGCAGAGTTTGCTCGATCAGTCAGTGAAGCAGGGCTAATCTGGATTGGGCCGAGTGCGGAAAGTATTGAGACCTTAGGTGATAAAGTTCAAGCCCGTCATATTGCACTGCAAGTTGGGGCTCCGTTAGTGGTCGGTACCAAAGACCCAGTTAAAGATGCGCGAGAAGTGGTGGAATTTGCCCATCAACACGGTTTACCTATCGCCATCAAAGCCGCTTTTGGTGGTGGTGGACGGGGTCTAAAAGTCGCGTGGCAAATGCATGAAGTCGAAGAGCTTTATCATTCTGCTGTGCGTGAAGCGACTGCGGCATTTGGTCGAGGTGAATGCTTTTTGGAGCAATTTTTACATAACCCTCGGCATATCGAAGCGCAGGTTATTGCAGATACCCATGGTAATGTACTGGTAGTGGGAACGCGCGATTGTTCATTGCAACGCCGTAACCAAAAATTGGTCGAAGAGTCCCCTGCACCCTATTTATCAGAAGCGCAATTACAGCAAATTATCACCTCATCGACCGATATTTGCCGTAAAGCTGGTTATGTGGGGGCGGGGACAGTTGAGTTTTTATTGAGCCAAGATGGTACCTTATCTTTCCTTGAAGTGAATACACGACTACAAGTTGAGCACCCTGTTACAGAAGAAACTGCGGGCATTGACCTTGTTATTGAACAACTGCGCATTGCGGAAGGTTTACCATTAAGCATCCGTGAGATGCCTAAACCACGGGGCCATGCTTTTGAGTTTCGCATCAATGCCGAAGATGCAGGAAATGGTTTTCTACCCACGCCTGGAACAATCACTATTTTTGATGCCCCATCAGGGCCTGGGGTACGCGTGGACAGTGGGGTAGAGGCAGGAACGACAGTCCCACGGACCTTTGATTCATTAATGGCAAAACTTATTGTCGTTGGAAGTACCCGTGAGCAAGCAATTTCCCGAGCTCGTCGTGCTTTGTCAGAGTTCAATATTGGAGGGGTGGCTTCTGTTTTACCTTTTCACTGTGCAGTGATGAAACAATCTGATTTTTGTGAAGATTTTAAAGTGCACACTCGATGGATTGAAACAGAATTTAATGTGGATATTCCATCAGCGCCGCGCCAAATTCCACAAGAGGGCAATGAATTAACTCGTACGTTTATTGAAATTGATGGTAAACGTTGCGAATTGGGTTTGCCTGCTCAACTTCTTTCGGGGCTATCTGTTAACCGTGCGCAAGAGTCAAAAAATGTGTCACAAAAGGTGAGTAACCCAGATGCAGTCAATGCCCCGATTTCAGGTGTGCTCTTTAATTGGTTGATCCCACAAGGTGAAAAAGTGCTTGAAGGGGATATCATTGGGGTTATGGAAGCGATGAAAATGGAGGTTCAAGTGCTAGCTCATCGAACAGGAACATTAAAATACAGTGCTAACAAAGGTGACTTTATTGAAGCTGATTGCCAAATCGCAGAAATAAATTAGGTAAGCCTTGAGCTAACTTGGGTTCAAAGCTGAACTCAAGTTAGCGTGAATGGCGCTCTGGCAATGAACGTAAAGGAGGATGGGGCGCTGGTACAGCATGTTTTTCTTCTTCAGTCATTTCTTCGCTATCACGATAGACTTCCCCGCACAAAAAATACAGGTTTGGGCGTTTAGACTCAAGGTAGCTTTTTCGACTAACACATTGTTCTTGCGTGAAAATGGTGTCAGTTACAGGAAGTGCATCACATGAATCTGTACCGCAAGGGCTAACCCATAATGCCCAACCAATAAGTACCATATGTCCTGCCATTTACATTGCCATCCTTAATGAGAGCCAATATTAAACGCTGAAGAAGTATTAATGTGATGTGTATGATTGAACGCGTTAGTCATACAGTTATGTTATCAGTGAAATTCTAACATTAGCTTAACCAAATGTATCTATTTCTCCTTGGTAAACAGATAAGTTCACATTAAATAACAAAATATGAAAGTTGAAAAAGTTTAAACCTATTATAGTGATAGATACAATAATTTACCTTAGGTATAAACAAGTTAATTTGTTAAATTGTGATAAAAAAAATTTGCGATTTTTTAGCGCTGGCTCGCAAAAAAACAAAATAATTCGCTATTAAATCCCGTTTTCAGAGCTTAACCCTGTCCATTAATGCGATCATTAACTAGGATTACGATAACGTCTAATAAGAAAATCGATAGGATTATATGATGAATTCCATGGAAGAAGTGCTTTCATTTTGGTTTGAAGAATCAACGCCAAAACAGTGGTTTGAAAAAAGTACAAAGTTTGATTCGACGATTGCTCTTCGTTTTTCAGCTATCTGCGAGCGCGCAGCAAAAGGGGAATTGGCTTATTGGCGTGCGTCAATTCGAGGTCGTTTAGCGGAAATTATTGTGCTTGATCAGTTCTCTCGTAATTTATGGCGTGATACCCCACGCGCCTTTGCACAAGATGCGATGGCATTGGCGCTAGCTCAAGAAGCCATTAAACAGCATGATTATAATTTACTGACGCTATCACAGCGTAAATTTGCTTTAATGCCTTATATGCATTCAGAATCCAGTTTTATTCACTTACAAGCAGTGGAATTGTTCCGTATGTTAGGGGATGACAACACACTAGATTATGAAATGCGCCATAAAGCGATTATTGATAAATTTGGTCGTTATCCGCATCGTAATGAGATTTTGGGGCGCCAGTCAACCAAAGAAGAATTGACTTTTTTACAAGAGCCAAACTCCTCATTTTAGCGTATAGAATAACCAAAGAGCAGGTTGCTCTTTGGTATGACAACAGCTAGCGGAATAACTCAGCTTGAATTGGAATTAGTTCTAGTTGTTGTTGTAAGTCAGCCAAGTAAATTTCAGTGACTTTTGCAAGGTTTGGGTAGAAAGGGTTTTCTGTTTGCGTTTGTTGAACTAAAGCTAAGTAGCGGTAAGCCCAAGGTAATAAATGCTGCTCCAGCAATTCAATAATAGCCTCATCCTCGTCTTGTTCAGCAAGTGCTGAAATCGCCATCAACATCAAGCCAAATTGGTCTTCGGGTTCACGAATACCAGTATCGGTGACTAGCCCTTTTGATTGTAGTAAGTTGCGATAAGCCGCGGTCGACTCGCCCATCACAGTATTGTCGTGTTCAAGGTACACTGAGCCCCAAGGTGGCGCTGGCATAGTGCCTTGGCCTTCAAATAAGACAGAATAGTCATAAGTGATATCATCAGGGGACGTTTGGGATAACGAAGTACAAATAGTCTGAATTTGTTCTGAGTCCTCCCATGTATGCAATTGCGGTATTTCACCTAAGACTGGGTAGACGTTCTTTAACGTATCTGATTGCGGAGAGTAATAAAAAAACGCACCTAAAATGCGCAGTATAGTGGTGTCTAGCATCGTATTTTATCCATCTTGTTTGCGCTACAGCATGACATTTTAATCTGGCATCGTTACAGAATAATTTTTAGTCCTTAAACAAAGAACCCCAAAAGGAGTTCTTTGATAAGCTATCTTAACACAGTAACAACAAGGGGTTACATGGTGATCTGCCATAAGTTATAGAAAGCAATACGACCCGCAAGCTCAGCCAATAAAACAGCAGCTGCACAGGTGGCCAATGTTGCTTTTGGTGCACGTTGTTTCAGTGCTATTCCAACAAATGCGGCTAGGGCGATGGCTAAGACAACCACTTGGAAGCCCCAAAAACCGGTTTGTTCGCCGCTGAGAACAGGGCCTGTTTCTGTTAGGAACGCTTGGTATCCTGCACGGCTGGCAAAAATAGCGAACGTACCAATAAGGAAAGAGGCAAGACCTAGCCCTCGAGCGCCAATGGCAATAGCAAGTGCACCACCACCAACAAGCATGGTCATCCACATTTGCAACGTAGTGTAACCAGTATTCCAGTTAGCAATTGTTGCAATGTTATATACCTGTGGAATTGACCAAACAAAGGCTAATCCAGACACAACAGCCGCAATATTGGATAATTCGCGTAACACCGCATTTTTAAAGAATAACGTGAAAAACAAGGTTGCTGCTGCACATCCAACAAATACACCACTTAGGAAGGCTTCGTTACTCATTGGAGAACGACCAACACCCAGCAACATATTAAAGAAGCGCAGTGGTTGACCCACGTGCAATCCACCAATCACTAAGCCAATGAGCATAACAATAAACGCGACGATATTGGCGGTTTTTAACTGTTTGTCATCAATGGAACCCATTTTTCGGCTCAAATAAGCCAGCAAAAATAGCCCTGCGGCAGTTTGCCCTAAGACGGTGAAAAAAACTAATGGTAGCTCATGCATTTTACACCTCCGCTGGGTTTTTTAGTTCGCCGCTTTTATCGCCAAATGGCTTCGCGTCTTTATGGGGTTTGATGACAATGTTCGGGTTGGTGAAGCTAGGATCTGGCATTGGCGCGATCCCGCATTCAGTGCCGTGTAATTCACGCAGAACATTAATATCATCAAAATCTAAAGCGCGTTGTGGGCAAGACTCAACACACACAGGTTTCATGCCTTTTGCGACACGTTCATAACAACCATCGCACTTGCTCATCAGCTTTTTCTTCTCATCAAATTGTGGAGCACCATATGGGCAACGCAATTCGCAATAACGGCAACCGACACAAATAGACTGGTCGACAACCACTAAACCATCTTCTTCACGTTTGTGCATAGCGCCTGTTGGGCAGCCCGCAACACAAGTTGGGTTTGAGCAGTGGTTACACGAAATTGACAGGTAATAATTAAAGACATTTTGCTGCCAAATGCCATCTTGTTTTTGCCAACTACCACCGCCAAATTCGTACACACGACGGAATTTAGGGCCTAAATCTAAATCTTTTTCGTCCTTACAACTGACTTGACAGGTTTTACAGCCAGTGCATTTTGTGGAGTCAAAATAAAAGCCATACTGTTTCATCATTTAACTCCTTAAGCGCGTTTAACTTCAACAAGGTTGGTATGCTGTGGTGTACCTTTCGCGAGTGGGGAAGGCACATGTGAAGTTAAGGTATTGATACAACCGCCAACATCTAAACCTTCACTATTGAGGGTACGCCATGCACCTTGCGGAACAGCAATAACACCGGGTAATACACGCTCAGTCACTTTAACTTTAATTTGGATACGGCCACGGTCATTGAATATCTCAGCCAGATCACCATTATTTAAACCACGCTGTTGCGCATCAATTGGGTTGAGCCAGAATTGGTGAGGAATGGCCTCACGTAGCATCGCCACATTATAATAGGATGAATGCACATGACCTTTATCATGGAAGCCTGTCATCAATAAAGTGTGTTTTTGGTCTTTAGCTTGTGCCTCAACCCCTTCTTTATTTACACAATATTCTGGAAGAGCAGGGATGCGTTGGCCTTCTGGCAACTCCCAATTTTTAACTCTTTCAGCCAGTTTTTCTGAATAAATTTCAATTTTCCCTGATGGCGTTTTTAACGGGTTGTTAATCGGGTCATCACGGAATTTTTTCAGTGCAATATTTTCGCTGCTATTTAGGAACTTACGGTCAATGATACCCGCACCGTCTGTTTCACTAAACTCAGGTAGGTGTGGCATTTTTTCACGAGTTTTGTTGTAACAGAACTCAATCCACTCTGCGTAAGTACGGCCTTCTGTGAATTGATCTTTAACACCCATTTTTTCCGCTATTTCGGCTAATACGTCATAGTTAGGACGGTTTTCCCATAGTGGCTCAATCGCATTCTGTAGGCGCACAAGGTAATGATACGCACCACTTGCATAGGAGTTATTAATCAGGTCGTTAGTTTCAACGGTGGTGACGTCAGGTAGCAGTAAATCTGCATATTTAGCCGATGGGGTGTCGTGGTTATCCCACACTAAAATAAACTCACACTTAGACTCATCAGAGAGAATTTCATGGGTTTTATTCAAGTCACCGTGTTGGTTACCTATAACATTACTGGAGTAACACCACATAAATTTGATGTCGTTTTCCAGTTTATCAACACCTTTGATACCGCCATTTTCTGCCGTCAGTTCTTTACCGCGTACAATGGCTTCAGACCACATGTAGGTTGGGATCAGCGCTTTCACAGGGTTAGGTAATGCAAAACCTGCAACTGGGTAAGCGTAGCTATTACCCCATAAACCGGTGTTAGTACCAGCTCGACCAATATTGCCTGACATCAATGGCAGCATCATGATAGAACGGCAAGCCTGCTCACCATTTTCCGTACGTTGTAAGCCCCAACCTTGTGAAATCCAAGCGCGATTTGCATTGCCAATTTCACGTGCTAATTGGGTGATACGTGCAACAGAAATGCCAGTTAGCTTACTTGCCCATTCAGGTGTTTTAACAATGCCATCTGGGCCATTACCTAAGATATAGTCTTTATATGAACCATTACGCGGCGCAGATGCGGGAAGTGTGGACTCATCCCAGCCAACACAGTAATTTTTTAGGAATTCTTCGTCAGTTAACCCTTCTTGGATCATTACATAGCCCAGTGCTGCAACTAATGCTGCGTCAGTACCTGGGTAGATAGGGATCCATTCAGCGCCTAACGTTGTGACGCTATCAGTGCGGCGTGGGTCAATAATAATGACCTTTGCTTTACTCTTATCTAATGCATTGAGTGTTTCATAAAATTGGCCTCCACCAGACATTCGTGTTTCGGCGAGGTTATGACCAAACATGACAACTAAATCAGAATTTTGAATTTCGGATAAATAAGACTCTTCAACGCTACCATATACGTATGGTGTAATTTCCATTAACTGAGCGTATGAATAGGTACCGTAATCACCTAAGAAACCACCCGTTAAGCTGAGTAGACGTTTACACGCGGCACGGCCATGCAAGTTTGCGCCTGTTGAACCAGAACCATACTGATAATAAATAGCATCACTGCCATATTTATCAATGGTATATTTCAGTTTTTCAGCAATGATAGTAGTGGCTTCATCCCAAGTGATTTTCTTGAATTTTCCTTCACCACGTTTACCTACACGAACCATTGGGTATTTTAAACGGTCAGGATTATAGGTTTTCCAACGCACTGAGCGTCCACGTAAGCATGGGCGAATTTGGTGTTCGCCTAACGTGGAGTCATCGTACATTGTTTCGTTAGAAATACGGCTGATAACACCGTCTTTAACGTGAACCTTCAGAGGGCAACGACTTCCACAGTTAACTAAGCATGCGCTGTAACTGATTTTTTCGCTGACTTCGTCAGGCATGATTGCTGGTGCTTTTGCTTGAGCAGAAAAGGGGAGAGTGATTGAGCCAGCCACTGCGGCGACACCCGCAACGGTTGCAGAGGTCTGTATAAACTCCCTTCTGCTCAGTTCTCCAAATTGAGTATTATTTTTAATTTTATGCATTGACATTGCCTATATGTAAATAACAACACGACTAACTTGTTTTATATGTTAAAAAATGTCTGTGTTAAGTGACATGATTTACATCAATGTTGATACGGATAAATTTTATGTATTTATATAATTTATAAGGTTTTTTTAGCTGAAGAGGTTTTTAGTTCTATTTTTATTAACTATCGTTATATTTATTTTTATATAATGATTGGGTGGGAAATGAGGAAAAAGAGGGGCTAAACCCTCTTTTAAAATACTACTTTAGATGTAGATAAATAAGAAAGTTTTACTAATCACTTGGTGTTAACGGTTTTACTGCCGACGAGTTAATTAATCTAACATCATTTCCGGTAGGTGATTGATGTGGCATTAAATTAAATTGCGGTAAGATAGAAAAAATGTGGTCAAAGATATCTGATTGGATCCTTTCATATTCAACCCAAACCGTTGTATTTGTAAATGCGTAAATCTCGATAGGAATACCATTCGAGTCCGATTCCAATTGCCTTACCATGATGGTCATTTTTTTATGAATGTTAGGGTGTGCTTTTAAATAGGCATCAATATAAGCACGAAATGTCCCGATATTTGTCAAACGGCGTTGGTTTAATGGGATCGCTTTCTCATCAGGAATTGCAGAATTAAATACTTGGATTTCAGATACTTTTTGGCCAATATATGGTTCAAGTAAATTGGCTTTTTCGCAGAGCGTAATTTCTTCAGGCGTTAAAAAATGTACGCTGGTGGCATCAATACGAAAACTGCGTTTTATCCGTCGCCCACCAGATTCTGTCATGCCTTTCCAGTTCTTAAAAGAATCTGAAATTAATGCATAAGTTGGAATGGTCGTAACGGTATTATCCCAGTTACGGACTTTCACTGTGGTTAAACCAATATCAACAACGGCACCGTCAGCACCGTATTTTGGCATTTCTAACCAATCACCAATATTCACCATATTATTGGCTGATAGCTGTATTCCAGCAACTAAGCCCATTATAGGGTCTTTAAATACCAACATCATCACTGCCGTCATGGCACCTAACCCACTTAAAATAATCAGTGGAGATTTACCAATCAGTAGTGCAATGATCATGATGGCAATCAGTATTGATGCTATGAGCTTAATACTTTGGAATATGCCTCGCAGAGGAAGGTGTGCGGTTTTGGCAGCACGTTGTAGGATACCTAATACGATATCGAGAATAGAATAAATCGTTAATAAACCAAATAGTAGGCACCATGCTTGTGAGCCAACCTTAAGAACGGTTTGTGCGGTTGAGCCAGCAGATAGCCAAAGCGTTGCTTGGATATTAACTACCACCCCTTGGATCACAAATGCAATTCGGTTGAAAAGATAATGTTGGGTGAGCAAATGAGGCCAGCTACCCGCAGATTTTTGCCCCCGTTTTTCTAACGTAGGCAGTAATATTTTGTGTAAAAAAAGGTGCAATACAAGGGCGACAATCAGTATGAGCCCAAGCACCATGAGCAAAGAGGCGAGGTTGGCATAGTCTTGATTAAACTGGTGTACCCAGTCGAGCAGTTGCTGCTGCATGTGTTCTCCTTCTATGACGATGTTTTAATTGCAGTTTATCTCTATAAAAAGTTTTGGTTACTAAGAAAGACTATCATGGGCAGATTTAAATTTCATTATAAGAGAAATAAAACTCTGTCTTAATAATGTATGGAAGCGATAAATATTAGGATGATAATAAAATTACTTTGGTAATAATAACGTAGATGAATGGATAGCTTTTAGCGTAACGTGCCAGACATGCCAACATAAATTTAACACACTGCAAAATAGCAATAAAAAAGCGGCTTTGAATTCAAAGCCGCTGTGCAGAATATTTGCAAATTAACGCTAATGATAAGGTAAATGAAAGGTTTGATTGACTAGAAAACAACTAACTTACATAAAACGTTTTGACAGTAATTCAATGACTTCTTGAACACTACTGATAAATTCTTTAATGCTGCTCATGGTTAACTCCGATTATTAAAGTGTGATCTCGATCACGTGAAGGCATTTTAATCTTTGGGTTGTTAATGTCAAGTTAATCCTAAAATATATTTTAAAAATTAAACATAATTTTAATGTGGGTATTTGTCGTGACTATAGTTGTTTCTTCTATAGGCTTTATAAGAAAAAAGATGAATTGAAACGCAGATGGGTAAATATGGTGTATGGTTAATTATACGAAAGAGAATAAATTGGCTAATTAAAGGGATGTATATCAATGATAACTTACGTGAATGGTCAATATCTACCTGAAGAACAGGCTACAGTATCTGTTTTCGACCGAGGTTTTCTATTTGCCGATGCAGTATATGAAGTGACCGCCATTATCAATGGAAAACTTGTCGATTTTGAAAACCATATTGCACGCTTACAGCGTTCATGTCATGAATTGCAACTTGATTTACCGTATAGCGTGGATGAGATTAAACAAATTCATACGCAATTAATTGAGCGTAACAATATCAATGAAGGACTTATTTACCTTCAATTCACTCGAGGAAATGCAAAACAGCGTAATTTTTTATTTCCTGATAAAGAGACTAAACCAACGTTAGTATTGTTTGCACAAAAGACGAACATTGTTGATAGCCTAAAAGTAAAAAATGGCATTACGGCTGTCACAGTAGAAGATATTCGCTGGGGGCGGTGTGATATTAAGACGGTGGCTTTATTAGCTGCGTCCTTAGCAAAAGAGCATGCTAAACAACAAGGTGCTGATGATGCAATTTTCGTCAAGGATGGGATTGTAACAGAAGGAAGTTCCAGTAATTGCTTTATTGTGAATCAGTATAATCAATTACAGACTCGAGGGTTGACTCATGAGATCTTACCCGGTATTACACGAAAAGCGGTCATTTCGCTGGCTCAAGAGCAGGGTATAGAGATTATTGAAAAAGCATTTAGCCTTGAAGAAATGCTAACCGCGAAAGAAGTTTTTATGACATCGGCTACAACATTAGTTTGCCCTGTCATCAAAATTAATCATCAGGTGATTGGGGACGGTAAGCCGGGGAGTATTGCCATCCGGCTACGCGAGATTTACCTAGAGAATACAAAATAACAAATAGACTTTGTTATTTTGATTGCAGAAATTCCTTAACGGAAGAAACCGTGACCATGCCCTCTAATGCTTGGAGACTTTGCTGATGAAGTTCAAGTGTTGGAGCGGCGCATAAATCATCTAAAATAGTGACAAAGTAGCCTAAATCATGCGCTTCACGCGCTGTGCTCTGAATGGCTTTTACGGTGCTAACACCACCAATAAACAACTGTGTAATTCCATTATTCGTGAGCCACTTATTAAAATGGTTTCCAGCAAATGCGGAGACACCTTTTTTAATCATTACAGGATCGCGAAAACCCACATCAAGGTCATGTACCCAATTACAGCCGTTGTCACTTAGTTTTAATGCACCAATTTCTTTGGCGTGTTGAAACATAGGAGAGCCAGCGGGAACATCGTGGTAATTATCTGAGAACCCCACTTTTACCCAAATAACAGGAATTCGAAGGTTTCTTGCATGAGTGGCTGCCTGATTCGCTTTTTCAATAATCTTTCGCTCATATGCTTGTTGATAGCTCGAATTTGATAAGCCATTTTTACCAATTATCTCTTCAATGAGATCAATAATTACTAATGCCTTGGACATTATTGCCTCTTTTTTCTGTAAGTAAATTAACTTAAAGGCGTTATGTTAACTGCAAAATAGTTCCTATGCTGTTAACTCAATTACAGAATTCAATTTAAGGTAAATCAATAATGAAACCAATCCCTTTATTATCTAATCCATCAGTAACTTTAATTGACGCATTAATTTTCAGCGCTAAATTATGGGCAATGGATAAACCTAAGCCACTTCCTGTTTCCATTGTGCCTGGGACACGGTAAAAACGAGAAAAAATGAGTTGGCGGCTTTGTTCTGGAATACCTCGTCCATTATCTTGTAATGAAATGGTGGCCCCAAAAGGGGTTAAGTCTTTAATAGAAACTTTAATTTTGCCTTTCTCAGGGCAATATTTAATCGCATTTTCGATTAAATTGGTAAAGATATTGGTGAGCGCTAGCTTATCTGTGAATATATAGAAAGAATCTGGGCTTTGCAGTTCAACATCGATATTTTTATTAATCGCATAAGGAACATGGGATGAAATAATGGTGCTGATTAAAGTGGGTAAATCAATTTTCTCTTTATTTAAGACAAAATCCTCGGCTTCTAAACGGGCTAAATCAATAAGTTGATGAGATAAAGAAGCTGCGCGGTTCAATGTTTCCTGCATATCATTAATAATTTCTTCTTTTTCTTTTGGATTATCGATTTGCATTAATAAATGTAACTGAGCGATAACTGCGGCAATAGGGGTACGTAGTTCATGTGCTGCATCTGCCATAAAGCGTTTTTCGCGCTGATTTGCTGCATCAACGCGGGTCATCAGGTTATTGATTGCCGCAATAATAGGACGAATTTCTTTATATTGTTCTTTAACTTCGATAGGCGATAAGTTGCCTGGTTGGCGACTGGATATAATTTTTGCAGCTTGTCTTAATGGCCTTAAGCTAAAATAGGCTGTAATGACAATAGCAAGAAACATGATTGCTAATATAAAAGCTAAGGGTATTGCAGTCCCTTCCGCTGGCGTACCTAACAATGAGGTACGGTCTGCGTAGGATTCTGCAATAATCACTTCAAATTGCTTAGAGTGATTCCATGCGGATGTAAAATGCCAATCTGGGTATTGCCTTGTTAACTCGTCAATTGTTTTTAGCGAAGGTACTGCTAATTTTTCACTATTGCGGTAAAGAACATTACCTAAGTTGTCTCTAACAACCATAAATGGTCGATAATTAATCCCTTCACCATTCTCAATAGCCTCTGTATAGAGATTTTGTAATATGTTGGCGATTTCATTAAAATATTCAGGATTATCAGAAACGACGCCTAGTGTTTTGGCAAACCCAGTCGTAATGATTACTTGTTGCTTGTTTAATTCTTCATGAATTGATGGCCAATAGAAAAATTGCAGCCAACCGACTAATATTAGCCATAGAAAAATCACAGAACTAATTTGTAAGCCGAAGGTATAAATAAAAAAGGATTTAACTTTCACTTGGCTGAGCTTCTTTTTTTAATAAATAACCGATACCACGGATAGTAATAATACGGTCTTTACCTATCTTGCGGCGCAAATTATGAATATGAACTTCTAAAGAGTTACTTTCCACATCATCGATACCAAAGAGTCGCTGCTCTAAATCTGTCTTTCGAACAACATTATCTGCATTCTTAATTAATTCATACAACAATAAATACTCTTTTCCAGAGAGCAAGAGTAGCTGTTCATTAAGCGTGACTTGATGATTTACTGGGTTCAATTGCAGATTATCTAATTGCCAAATTTCGGATGAAAATCCAGCTATTCGACGGCTTACAGCTTTGACGCGAGATATAAGTTCGGGCATGGCAAATGGCTTGGTCAAAAAGTCATCCGCACCTGAGTCTAAGCTAGAAACTAAATTATCCATTTGATTTCGGGCAGTTAATATAATGATTGGGATTGATTCCCCAGAGTTACGCCATGCAATTAACTCATCATGACCATCACCATCAGGTAGCCCTAAATCTAATAGCATTAAATCAAAATTACGAGAAGCGAGCTGTGATTTTGCATCGGTAAGCAATCGCACCCAACAGGGATTAAAACCTGCCAATTCAAGCCCACGACAAAGTGCTTTCCCCAGTTGGAGATCATCTTCTACTAATAGGATATTCATATTATCACCTCTGGGCGTCAGTATAAGCAGCCAATGGAAACCAGACAACATCTAGTCGTCCCAACTTCAGCTTAGATTTAAGTTTATCTTAAGCTTGGTTTAACCCATTTTTAAGGTACAAAAATATAGACGGATTATTATTCTTACACCTTCCTAAGAATAAGAGCATTGATGATGAAACAAGCTATCTATGAAGTACCAATATTTATCGCAGTAATTCTTATTGCATTGATAATTATGGGAAAAGATTTTAATAAAACATCGAGTGTTCATTTTTCAAACATAGCAATCAATGAAATAGCTACGTGTACGGATATTAATAAATGTATTTCTCAGGCGCAGCTTTCTGATGAAAGAAAAAGAAAATTAAGCCCATTAAAAGAAATTAAAACATTTATAAGGCAAAAGATTTATTAATCACGATGAGTGACATTTAAATATGAAAAAAATTGTAGCATTAATGGTTGGTATTTTGCCATGTAGTTATGTTGTCGCAGGAGAAAGTACATTTATTGTAGGGGCAGGCGTCAATATAGCGCCAGTTTATGAAGGTTCAAAAAAATACCAGTTTGGACCAAATTTAGAGGCAACATATGCTTACCTCTCTGAGGATTATGGTGTATTTAGCTTAGGCATTGACGGTGCAGCATGGGGGATAGGCTTAACAGATAATCTCACTTTTGTTAGTTCGTTGGGCTACGATTATGGCCGTGATGAAAAAAATGGTTTTTTAGGTAATAAAAATAAAGATCTTAAAGGAATGGGGGACTTAGATGGCTCTCTGTTAGTCGGCGCTGATCTTTATTACACATTGAACAATTATGCATTTTATATTATGGGTGATGTTGCAACAAAAGATAGACATTACGGTGGGCGCCACATAGGTCGCACTGTTACTGTAGAATTAGGTATGAATACAAACTATGAAATTAATGATTCATGGGAAATGGAATATAACTTAGCGACGGTTTGGGGAAATAAAGCCTATAACCAAGCCTATTTTGGTGTTTCCAAACAGCAAGCAAGTAAATCGAAGTTTACAGAATATGATGCAAGTAGTGGTTTTAAAGATGTGCATGGCTCAGCTATATTAAATTATAATATGGATGAAAATCTTACGTTATACACAGGTGTTGCTGCATATTATTTAATTGGTGATGCAGGTAAGAGTTCATTAACAGAGCAAAAATTAGGTTTTGTAGGGTTAACCGGCTTCCGCTACGCGTTCTAAGTATAACAAAATAAAGGAATGCTTATTTATTGCTAACATTCCTTTAATTAATGAAGTTTATTCAGTAGTATTTTCTTCGGGGATCCACCCGTCATCCAACCAAATTTCTTCTAATATTTCTTCAATACGAATCTTATCTTCTGACATCTTGGTACCTGAGATATTTACACGTTGCTGTGAGCTAAAACCAACACGAGTTACCATATCAGGGTACTGATTCTGTAGTTTACGTAGAATCTCAGATTCAAGTGCATGTAAAACGTTTGTGCTTGGTTTTTGTGGTGCGTTTTTATCAAATAAAACTTCAATCCGTAACATAATAGCCTCGGCTAAAGACTGTATTAATATACAGTATTTTTAGATGTATAAGGGAAAAAAGTCAATAAGATTATAAAAAATTTTTCAAATTAGATGAGATAAAGGGCAATGGATTTTAGGGGAGAAATAATAAACAATTAAAACAGATAGTTAAGAATAACTAAAAATAAGGTTGTAGAGGATAAATTGATTGTTAGTATAAAAAAAATATGTATTCTAAAAGTGTATTGTGTTCACGTAATGATGAGTATAGGAATAAATGTTACATTCAATCAGATTATCTAGGAATGATATAAACGAGAAAGAGCTTGTTAATCAGTTATATGATAAATCCTTTCCACTTTATGAGCAAAGAAGCTACCAAGGTAGAGAGTCGATTTTAGGGCTCAATGATTATCATCTTTATTACTTTACAGATAATAGTGAATTTGTGGGTTTTATAGGTTGCTGGAAAATTAAAGATTATTTTTATGTTGAACACCTCGCTATTGCAGACTCGTTAAGAGGGCAAGGCTATGGACAGAAAGTGTTAAAACAATTTTGCCTCGATGTTGGGCAAGTTATTCTTGAAATTGACCCTGTTATTGATGAAGTAAGCAGGAAGCGACTTTCGTTTTATCAGCACTGTGGTTTTCAACAAAATGAATATGCACATGCGCACCCAAGCTATTACCCTGAAAATAAGCCTCATGAACTAGAAGTATTAAGCTATCCACAAGCTATAGATAAAGAAACTTATCAACGTTTTAACCAGATGCTACAAACAGTTGTGATGGAAAAAACGTTATTGTAAATCTGTTAATAAGACAGTTTTAGCTTGGGATGTAGCAATAGATAAGTTCTGGGTCATGATCATCCAAGTTTTCAATACTGCCACTCGGAATAAAGCCAGCTTTCACAAAAAGCTGTTGGGTGGCTGTATTTGATTGATTTGTTGAGGTGAAAACTTTTGTTGTAGGGCTTCTTTTGATTAATTGTTTTATTAATAGTAGTCCTAAGCCTTGTCGGCGATATAGGTTATTAACCATCAAGAGTTCAATAAACCCATGTGCAAAAAACTGTGGCGTTATAACACCGTACGCGAATATTTGTTCATTTTCTTCCAATACAAAACAATGATCCTGTTTGACCCAATGTGTGATTTCGCTTAATCGAGTATCTGTCGCTACAGTGTCTATTCTGTAGATATTGTTTATATCATCTACTGTCGCTAAACGGCAATTCATATAACTCTCTTACCAATTTATTGTGGTTATGCAGTATAGAGCAAAATTATTTTACTTATCAATGCTATCTAAATATCGGTAAAACATCCAATCGCGCTTTTTGTGCTAGGCATCGAGTTTTCATAAAAAATGCATGGTATTATATACAGTATTGAAAGGTTTCTAGGTATTAGTAGCAACGAGGTCATAATGGAAATAGGAAGTCAAAGCGAATATTTAGATCAAAAATTTTGTGATTTAGAATTTGAAGATGAAAAATTTGAACATTCCCTGTTTGAGCGGTGTGAATTTATCAATTGCAACTTTACGGGAAGTCGTTTTACAGATTGTAGATTTGTAGAATGTACATTTTCAAAATGTAATTTAAGCTTAGTCATCATTCCTAACTCACGTTTTTCTGCTTGTGAATTTAATGGTAGCAAATTAGTGGGGATTGATTGGACAAAAGCGTATTGGCCTCGCTTTGATTTTTATTCACAGTTGAGTTTTAAAAGCTGCATTTTAAGCGGTGGCAATTTTTTTGCACTTAAGCTCCATGAAACACAATTTGATGATTGCCGTTTACATGATATTGATTTTAGAAATGCGGAACTTAATAAATCGGTGATAACAGATTGCGATTTATCAAATAGCTTATTTATGCAAACCAATTTAACGTCGGTAGATTTTACGGGAACGCATTCCTTTACGATTGATATTCGCCAAAATACGCTAAAACAGGCTAAATTTTCACGTTTCGAAGCATTAGAGTTACTGTATGGTTTAGATATTCAACTTGTTGATTAATTGAATATAAATAATAAAAATGCCCTTTGCAGGGAGAACCTGAAAGGGCGGGTTACCTAATATCACATAGCATACATAAGTCCTATCTGCTTATCTTCAATCTCAATACTAATTTTGTCACTATCAGGCATATCAATAGTTGCCAAAGAGATGAAAAAAGCAATGACAATGATGGTATATACGAGAAACATACAAACCTCCCGTAATGCTTGGCGTTAACGATACTGCGCATAAGCGTGTTCGCTCAATTTAAGAATAAATGAGTTTTTTAAATTTGGAAATAAAAAGGAAGTATTTTTTGTTGGAATTTTACCTGTCTTTTACCCGAATTTACCCATTTCAAATTTTAGACATAAAAAAACCAACCCTAACAGGTTGGTTTCTCTAAGGAATTTTGGTCGGCATGAGAGGATTTGAACCTCCGACCCCTGACACCCCATGACAGTGCGCTACCAAGCTGCGCTACATGCCGAACTGTGATTTATACTACTCAATTTGCCCTTAAAATCAAGAGCCCTATATCGAGTCTGATTGATTTTTAAGCACTAATTTTCATTAAATCGTTTTAACTCTGTGAAAATTTTTAGAAGCTCAGCTAAATCAGGTTTTGCCTCTTTTTCAATAACACCTTGTTTATCATAAATATTAAACTGGCCATTATGATCCATATATAAAGTGGCATTGTCAGTTGTAATAACCACATCATCATTATCACCAGTAATTACCCATGGGTATATACGTTGGTTACTGAATAAGTCTTCACCTTGACTGTAATCATCTGTTTGATTAGTAACATGTAATAACCGTTGCATCAACGTGGTCATAATGTCTTGATGACTCGTTAACTTACCAATTTGTTGGGCAGGTGTATTTGGCCAATAAATAAACAGGGGAACGCGCATTTGACTGCGGTTGAATTTTTTATCATTTATCCAACCATCAACTTGTTTTCCTTGGTTATTATAGCTGGCGGTAATAACCACAATGGTATTTTGAAGTCGGTTTTCACGTTTTAAAGTTGTAATAACCTGGTCAATTTGCTCATTGGTTTTAGGGCTACCAGGCACTCCTTTAATATTTAAGAAAGAGAACCAAGGTGAGTCATGTTTAAGACTGTCTAACCAGTTAACCCATTGATTAATAGTCAAGTTATCATTATCTGCTGTTTTAGCTGGTAATGAGTAATCGGATAAAATAGCCTGGCGGAACAACGGTGAGTTAAATCCATCCGTTGAGAATAAACCAAACTGATAACCTTGGTGTTGCAGCGCTTCAACCAAGGCTGAAGGATGACGGCCATTAAGTATATTATCAATGTAAGTAGATGAAATACCATAGAAAAGGCCAAATAAGGCAGTGTCATCATGTAAGCCAGCAGTATAGTGATTTGTAAACTGCGTACTCATTTTTTTAAAGCTATTAAGAGCACTCATTTGGGTTTGCTGAGCATCATCACCCAGATCGTCAACAACTAATAAGAGTAGGTTATACCCAGCACCTTGGTCATAGTAACTCAGAGGTTTAAGAGGGTAGTTGAGCTTCAGTGCGGTTGGGCTACCTTGTTGGAACACACGATTTTGGTGCTCAGCGAGGTCAAGCAAACCATATCTATCTAATAGTTTGCGAGCTGTCATTGGTTGTGAAAGTGGGTAATTATAACGCTGCATGGTGATCGGACGATAAAAATTCGCATCAGCCCATGCGTACATTAAATGCGTCATAATAAAAGTCACAATGAAAATGCCTGCTAGAGGCTTACCAAACGTTTGGCGGTTTAAGCTGCGTAACTTTTGCCAACTCCATGTTGCAAATAGCATTTCAACCAAGAAAATAATGGGGATGCTGATAAACATCAGCTGCCATTCACGAGCCATTTCACCTTTGGCTGGGTTGATAACTAAATCCCAAACTTGCGGTGTTAAATGAAGGCCAAATTGGCTAAAAACACGGATATCAAAGATGAGGAGCGTAATGCCAGCGGTGGCAAGTGCAACGAAAATTAGTCTCAGCAGCCGCTGAGACATCACAATAAAGGTCAGTGGAAAAATAATGAGTAGGTAAGCGGCAAAGACCACAAAACTAAAATGACCTAACCAACTGACGAAGGCATAAATGCGGCCAGCTAATGTGTCTGGCCAATCAAAAATAAACAGGTAGCTGCTACTTAACACGAGGCTAAGCAGTATATTGAATAGTGCAAACCAGTGCCCCCAACCAATCATGTTAGAGACTTTGTCACGGTAGCGCTGATGGGTGACCATACTGTTTATTTCATTAATCTGTTAGTGTGATTTATCTTCTTTTACAGAAGAAAGTAACGCATTGGCAAAGGATTCTGCAATCATTTTACGTTGTGCGGGGGCAACTGACGTATTGAGCAGGTTCGTTACCATATTACCTAACACCATTAGGGAAAGGTCAACAGGGGTATGGTTTTTTTCTAACACACTTACGAGGTCAGAGAGTAAACCTTCAACTTTGTCATCACTATAGCGAGATGATTGTGGCATAAATTGAGACATCCTAAATTAATGAAAGCTACATATCATAGCGTATAGCCGCATGTTTTTCTTCTTTCTTCGCAACAAATTTTCGTTTAAGTGATAATAATGCTTATTCAGATTCAAAAAATGCGTATTAGTTCAGCATTTGGTGATGAAAAATGTGGCAAATGATAGTTTCTATTGCAGCGCACAGATATCAATGTTTGAATACGCGCGATAATATTTCTGCTAGAAGAAGGAGCCAACAATGAGTCTGGAAATTACCCAGATAGCCTTACATCAGTTGATTAAGCGAGATGAACAAACCTTAGAGGTGATGTTACGGGATTCTTTATTGACGGCAGATGATGTCGTGCAAGACATGATGGCAGAATTGCACCGTGTTTATAGCGCAAAAAGTAAAGCCTTTGGTGAATTCAATGAAGAAAGTGAATTAGCTGATGCATTAAGACTCTTGCGTAAGGGTGAAGAAGAATTTTTAGGTTTTAGCCGTGCCATGACGGTTCGTTTAAAGGATGAGTTAGCGAAATACCCGTTTGCGGAAGGTGGGATTGTCCTTTTCTGCCAATATCGTTACCTTGCCGTTGAATATTTATTGATTTCCGTTCTAAATAGCTGTGACAGCATGTTTGTCACGGATACTTTAGATTTAGGGA
The DNA here is from genome assembly GCF_019343475.1 of Providencia sp. R33. Lineage (NCBI taxonomy): Bacteria > Pseudomonadati > Pseudomonadota > Gammaproteobacteria > Enterobacterales > Morganellaceae > Providencia > Providencia sp. R33. The sequence continues at coordinate 1,053,823 of NZ_CP072453.1, forward strand.
CGACACACTATTTAGATATTCCACACGCAGATATTGTTGCACGAATTGATTTAACTGAGTGGGAAACCAATCCAGAGTCAAAACGCTACTTAACATTCTTAAAAGGTCGAGTAGGGCGAAAAGTTTCTGATTTCTTTATGGATTTCTTGGCTGCATCTGAAGGCTTGAATGCAAAAGTACAGAACAAAGGTTTAGTCCAAGCGTTGGACGACTTTTGTGATAATGCGCAGATGGATAAAAACACTCGCCAAGCGTATCGCCAACAAGTGCATAGCTACTGTACTGAACAGCTGCAATCTGGCGAAGAAATTGAACTACAGGAATTGGCAAAAGAGTTGCCAATGGTAGAAGAACAGAGTTTTGATGACTTTGCTCGTCAAAATGACTATCAATTGGAAGAGAGTTTCCCAGCAGATAGGGGAACGCTTAAACAATTGACTAAATTCTCGGGCAGTGGTGGCGGTATAACGATTAGCTTTGATGCTATGTTGATGGGAGAACGTATTTTTTGGGATCCAGTGACGGATACGCTAACCATTCGTGGTACACCACCAAATTTACGCGACCAGTTGCAACGTCGTGGTAACAAATAAGATTCTTAGAATAATTGGTTTAGTGCATTGATGGTTTGAGATTGGTGCACAAAATAATATCTTAGAAATAAATAACGCCGCAATTGCGGCGTTATTTACTCGGCGTCCCGAAAATTTCTAAAGCTCGGCTGTGGGCTTTAATTAAGCGCGCAGGAAGTCAATGTGCGTCACTTTTGGCTTAAATGGGTGACGTTGAACAGCCTGAACTTTTACTTTTGTTTCTTTACCATCGATAACCAGAGACAGAACTTCGTAAAATTCTGCTTTGCTTTCTTGGTTAATCACTTCATCGTGGTTCAGAGTGATAGAGATAGGCTCTTGGTTGCCACCGTAAACGATAGCTGGAAGCTGGTTATCTCTGCGCAGGCGGCGGCTCGCACCCTTACCCTGCTCTTTACGTTCAATTGCATTGATAGTTAACATTACTATTTCTCTATAAAAAGAAAATATAAATTCCTGCTACAGGCGACCCAGCAGCAGGTTCGAGATTTGGCCTAGTAATAACTCTTTCAAGAAAGAGATATTTGAAGGCGGCGGCATTTTATCGAAAAAACCGCCATCCAGCAATCATTAAGATCATTTATTGCGTTAGGAAAGGGCGTCTGAGATGCGAAATCGTCCTTGATAATCAAAAATTTTCTCTCTTATTTCCCAGAAGCGGTCTTTTTTACGAGCGACAATAAATTGAGGGTAACGTAATAATGATTGTTGCAAAATAATATCGTTCGCATCATTCCATTTAAATAGTACACCAGGTGCACGTTGGTGTTCACGTAAAAAACGGTATTCAAATACACGACGCTGAGCAGGCGTTGTTAAGCGATAACGCTCTGAAACACTTGTTCCATCTTCATCGAAATAGTTGATTTTTATCCATTCTCCTTTTGCATCACTGCCGCTGATGAATTGCATCCCACCACATCGAATGATTAGCGCATCTTTTAATTTTAATGCGGCTTTAAGCATATCATCAGGGTCACTGAGGACTTCTTGGCACTTTTGGCAGCGGCGAGCAGCGATATCGTTTTCAGCGCCACAGTGGGGGCATTGCTTAAAACGAAAGCGGAACTCACACTGTTGCTTTTGGCCATTGTCATTTTCTTCCCAGCCTTGGCATCGTCGGCCATAGTGCTCAATAATTTGCCCATCAGAGGTACATTTACCCCAAAACACATTGGCAAATTGGCACAGAGGGCAAAAAACTTGAACAGGGACACTGGATGAGTTTGGTTTACTGCTACCGACTTCAGGGCGATATAAATCATGGGGATTGCCTGCATAATCTAAAATTAGGCATTGGGTTTTCCCTTCGCAAAGTCGTAAACCACGGCCCACAATTTGCTGATATAAGCTGACTGATTCAGTCGGGCGCAAAATTGCAATCACATCAACATGGGGGGCATCAAAGCCAGTTGTTAGAACAGATACATTGACGAGGTAATGTAATTTTCGGTTTTTAAATTGATTAATAATGGATTGCCTATCCGCCGCAGGCGTTTCGGCGGTCACTAATGCTGCCGATTTTGCAGGTAAATAACCCAAAACTTCTTTTGCGTGCTCAACAGTAGCAGCAAAAATCATACAGCCTTGCAACGGTGCGGCATATTGAATTATCTGATCCACAATTTTAGGGGTAATACGCTGCTGTTTTTTTAGTGAAAGATTAAGTTCTTGCTCACTAAAAATTCCCGCTGACGTTAACGAAACTTGGCTAAAATCATACTGTAAAACAGGCATGTCTAAGCGTTCAGGAGGAACAAGAAACTTATTTTTGATCATATAGTGCAGTGGCAATTCATAAATACAATCACGGAAAAAACAGTTTTCATCACCTCGAACAATGCCATGATAGTGATATTGATAAATCCATCCGCTGCCTAAACGGTAAGGGGTGGCAGTTAACCCTAAGATCCGTAAGGCGGCATTACTTTTTTGTAGATGTTGAATAATTTGTTGGTATTGGCTTTTATCATTCAAACTGATGCGATGGCACTCATCGATAATCACTAACGAAAACTGCCCATCGAAAGCCGCAAGATTACGTGCAACAGATTGAACGCTGCCAAAAACCACCTTGCTTTGTGACTCTTTTCGGTTCAGTCCAGCGGCAAAAATATCTGCCTCAAGGCCATATGCGAGGTATTTATTATGGTTTTGTTCAACTAATTCTTTAACATGGGCCAATACCAATACCCGTCCTCGGGCAAGACGTGCCAATTCAGCAATGACTAAACTTTTCCCTGCGCCAGTTGGTAGCACAATAACGGCGGGCTGAGTGTGTTTGCGAAAGTAGTGGACTGTCGCGTCGACGGCTTCTTGTTGGTATGGGCGTAAGGAAAAAGACATATTGCTCAGTATTGGTTAAAAAAACAGGTGAATGAGGTTAAATTTAATTTAAAACAATGACTCTGTCTAAAGATACAGGTTGTTTCATGGAAACTATCCCTTAACTAGGGTTATTGTTATAATGAATTTTGTGATAGTAATCACAGCAACCTTTCAATCTTTATTCTGACAGTCGAGTGCTATTGTACGCCTCACTGGCATTCCATCAAGTTAAGAGAATCTATGCGACTGGATAAATTTTTGTCCCAACAGTTAGGGATAAGCCGGAGTTTGGTAGCACGTGAGCTGCGTGCAGGTCTTGTGACGATTGATGATGAAGTCGTCAAATCGGGGTCATTTCAAGTCACGCTTGACCATGAAGTTGCTTATGATGGCAATGTGCTAGTGCAAGTTACAGGGCCTCGTTATTTTATGTTACATAAGCCTCAGGGCTACATCTGTTCTACCGACGACCCAACGCACCCAACAATTCTCTATTTTATTGATGAGCCACTGGCACAGAAATTACATTCTGCGGGGCGCTTAGATATTGATACAACAGGGTTAGTCCTACTTACGGATGATGGGCAGTGGTCGCATCGCATTACATCGCCAAAACACCACTGTGAAAAAACCTACCGTGTTCAATTAAGTGAAGATATTGGCACTGATGTTGCGAAGCAATTTGAGCAAGGTGTTATGCTAAATGGTGAAAAGTACTCAACAAAACCCGCTCAACTGGAAATTATCACTCCTCGTGATGTTCGCTTAACCATTAGTGAAGGTCGTTATCATCAAGTTAAACGGATGTTTGCCGCGGTAGGAAACCATGTTTGTGGATTGCACCGTGAGCGAGTGGGGGATATTCACTTGGATGAAACTTTAGAGCAGGGCGAGTATCGCCCACTGACAGATGAAGAAATTAATAGCATAACTGTACCACGTAAATAAAAGCAGGAGTTTATAGAGTGCAACAGCAGCGTTCATCCTATTTGGGGCTGATTTTAATACTAGGTTTATTGTCTATGCTCATGCCATTAGCCATCGACATGTACCTACCTAGCTTTCCGACGATGATGCATTATTTTAATGTAGATGAGGGGCGTATTCAGATGACGCTCAACAGCTACATTTTTGGTTTTGCGATTGGGCAACTTTTCTATGGACCGATGGCCGATAGTATTGGCCGTAAACCAGTGATTTTAGGGGGCGTGGTTGTATTTGCTTTAGCATCAGCCGCTTGTGCAGTCACCGAATCAATTGATTCACTTATCTGGTTACGCTTTTTGCATGGCTTTGCCGCCGCTGCTGCCAGTGTGGTGATTAATGCATTGATGCGCGATATGTTCACACGTGATGAATTTTCTAGAAGTATGTCATTCGTGGTCTTGGTGATGACCATTGCACCTTTATTAGCACCTATTTTAGGTGGTGAATTGATGCGTTGGTTCTCATGGCACGCGATTTTCTGGAGCATTGCAATTGCGGCCGTGATTGCGGTGATTTTAGTTAGCTTTTTTGTGCGTGAAACATTGCCTGCAGCGAAAAGACAAAAATTCCATGTGGGTACAACGTTACGCCAATTTGCGACTTTATTTAGAGCGAAACAAGTTCTGTTCTATATCCTTGCAAGTTCATTTTCATTTGCAGGTATGTTTTCATTCTTAAATGCGGGTGCATTTGTTTATATCGACCTAAATGGTGTTTCTCCACAACATTTTGGCTACTATTTTGGTATTAATATTGTCTTTCTATTCGTTATGACAACCATTAACAGCCGTTATGTTAGGCATTTTGGCGCGGAAAAAATGCTATATTTTGGCATTATTATCCAGTTTATTATGGGCATCTGGTTATTAGCGACAACCGCATTTAGCCTTGATTTTTGGACATTAGTGATTGGCGTCGCTATCTATGTCAGTGGTATTGCTATGATTACATCTAATGCAATGGCCGTGATCCTGGATAATTACCCTCATATTGCGGGGACGGTCTCTTCTTTAGCTGGCACAATTCGTTTCTCGATTGGTGCACTAGTAGGAACGCTTCTGTCACTGATCCCAGCTAAGAATGCGTGGCCAATGGTGGGTTCGATGGTGGCTTGTGTCGCTTTATCTATGCTTTTTGTTTTGTTGGCCAAAAAAGCAAAATAATCTCTGAGTTATCAGCTTCATGGATGAAACTGATAATTTCTTTCTTACCTTTTCATCTCCCCGAATATTCTTATTTTTCCTTAAGTTGCTTGTTATTGTTCACATTATGTTGAGTTTTCTCCGTATTATTACTCGGTAATTTCGACTAGTTGATTTGCGGTATTAAATTACATGATGAAAAATGATCTAAATCAATTATCATTATCGTACTTTTTGTTAAATTTATGTTTTAGATATCACTCAAAATGAGAGTGATTTTTCTGGTTGAAAAATAACGTACCATCAAAAATTTAAATCAATATTGCTGGTTTCATTTGGAAAGTGTAAAAAACAGTTGAATGATTTATCGTGAATGTTGAAAACTAATATTAAAAATAATTTAATTTTTAATATTTTTAGCGAAAAAACACGTGTGCAATGATTTGTGTCACAAAAATTTAACGACACATCATAATTTTAATGTTATATTTAGGTTCTAATATTTAACATTGTCGTTACTTTTTATTGTGCTAAAGATTCGGTTTGAACGAGTAATATTTGTAATTCGTGAGTTGGTTCTCAAATAACGCACAAGCGATAGGGTCATTACCCAGTGTTAAGTTTGTTTGCAGGGTTATTTCCTGTAATTAGGCAAAATACCAATTGTTTTAATAGGATATTTTTGTGGAAAAATTAGGTCTTTCGGTGGTGCACAGGCTACCGCAAAGCTACCGCTGGTTATCAGGTAAAATAGGGACCGATGTCGAAGTTGTCCCTATGAATGATGCCGATAGCGATAATCTTGTGGGGCTAAAATTACTTAGTCATAACTGTGCAACAGATTGTATTGCGATGCAGCAGTTATCTGAATCGTTATCTGATATGCAAATTTCAAGTGCTATCTTAGAGTGGCAAAAAGAGGTTTGCCTTTTTATTCATGCTAATGATGAATTGGCTGCAATGTGCCGTTTAAAAGCAACAGGTGTAGCAATCGCAGAGCTTTCTTCAGGTTTTTATTGCGCTTAGTTAGCGAAAGCGTTGGTATCTTTAGTGGGTGGATATGATATTTACTCATTTTGCGGTGGTTAGTGAAAGTTGATATTTATATCAAGTTTCAAAAGATTTGCTTGGCAAAAATGCTGTGTTGGCTTTTTACTTAACAACAAGGTTACCAATAAAAAAAGCTTCCAATTTTGGAAGCTTTTTTTATTGGTAAGGGGAGGGGGGTTACTGATGATTACGAGCCATTAATAATACGGCGGCTTGCGTAATATCTTTTGCTCCAGTAATTGTTAGACATTTCAGAGACAATAACACCACTGCTGGTGGATGCATGAACAAATTTTTCATCACCAATATAAATGCCCACGTGTTTCATTGTACGGCCTGTTTTAAACAGGACAATGTCGCCCACTTTTAAATTATTACGTTTCACGCTTTTGCCTGAAGACTCTTGTTCTGATGTTGTACGCGGTAATTCAACACCGAATTGTTCAAAGAAGGTACGTTGAACAAAGCTTGAGCAATCAATGCCGCTTTTAGTTGTTCCGCCTAGACGGTAAGCAACACCTTTCCAGCTAGCGTATTGATTCATGATTTTAGATTTAGTGTCAACACTCTGCACTAACTCTTCAAATTCGTCTTGAGATGCCATTGTTAAAGAGTCGCCTGCGGCACCATTTAACATGCGAACATCTGATTTAGCTGTGTACTGTGTATTTTTTGTCGACTTAGGGTTAGTACATGCTGTGAGTGTTACGGCAATAGCAATTGCTGGAACAATGCGCCAAGCATAGCGCTTAAGTTTTTCAGAGGTTAACATTCTTATATATATCCCTTACCATTTTCTTTATCGCATTATTGTGTAAAGAGACACAACAAAACTAAACTTTTCCCTGTGAAAAACGCATTGATAAATAAAGTGTGCTTTTCGCAGAAAGTGTTTATAGCGCCATCTAAATCTTTACTAAACTAGAGGTTTCTTATGACCTTACTGAGTATAGACAAAACCTCAATATTTGCTAATTCAGTTATTGCTTGAGGTTAGTACCGTAACAACCCGAATACCAAACCTTTAAGAGCATACATAAACAAAGCCGAAATGGCGAGTTAATAGGGGGGTAATTTACAAAACATTAGATAAAAGTGCATATTTGCCATTGAGTTATGTGATTGCTGTCATGTATCGCGTATTTTTGCGTATAGTTGCGCCGATTATTGATAATAAAATATGATCTTTCTCACATTTATTCATATCTTGTTTTAATTTATATACGTAATAAGCTTTTTTTGAACCCCGAATGTAAAGAAGTTTAAATTTATATAAAGTGAGCTCGAATTTTGACAAATTTAGAAAGTTAAAAAGTGATGGTTTATTGCTCTCTTGGTGATTTAATCAGCAAATATAGATATGGTGATTAATAAATACTGATAAATATACAGTATTTGTTGACGGGATGACTGAAACAATAAAGAGGATAATAATGATTATTCTCTTTATTGTCGAAACTCTTCAATATACCGAATAATTATTAAATAAAAATGATAATGAAAAAATATAGAAAATTGATCTCTATAATTTGATATGAAACTCTTTGTATAGTCGTTTTTCAAAATCTGCAAAGCGGCGGTTTAATGTGGAACGTGCAATTTTGGATGAAAAATAATCGAGTGGAATTAAATTAGATGAACCAAGGTTATCGATAATTATAAATTGGCCATGTGGCTTATAGCCTAATTGATAAACGATATTGTAAGTTTTTAGTGCCATGGTAGCGATTGCTTCTTTATAAATGGATTTTTTAAATTGGTCATAAGCAATTTTCATATTTTTTTGATGCTTTAGGTACGCATTTTTGTTTTTGAGATAATAATCTAATGTATGCGATACATTCCCTGTTTTATCCTTCATTAATTGAAACACGTAACCTAGTCCAAGATTGGTTTCTTGGGTACCAAAATAGTGGGAAACGGTTGTGGCTAGGTATTCCTTTCGATAAAGGCGTTTATAGTAACGCACTTCTCTCAGTGTTTCTTTGTCATCACGGCCTTTTAGATGAATTTTGATGCAAAGCTCATCATAATCAGGGTGCTGGTAGCAGGCTCGTTGTCGTCCAGATGCAATTAAATCTGTAGGTAATAAATTAATTTTATAGTTGAGCTTCTTGTTCATATCTAATAACACTATTTTTGACACATTGAATACAAATAAATAGAAATAACGTTAATTTCGGCGAATATTGATATATTTCCGTCTTATTTTAATAGACCAGATTTTATATGTGTTGCAAAACGTGTGGTAATTAAAAGTGTGATCTAGGTTGGTAATTTTATATCGAATATTATTCATTATAAAAAATAAAAAACTACGACCATAAGTGAAATCTCTAGCTATTCATTAGGAATAAGATGTCGTCCTCATTCAGTTGAACTGAATTATTCATTTTAAGAGTAAATAAATTACTAAAAATGACGATAACTTAATTTTAAGAGGAAAATTCTTATGAATAGCTTAGTAAAAAAAACAATAGTGACATTTTTGGCTACAACTGCATTAATGACCAGTATTTCGACATTTGCTTCACAGAACAGTGATCAAAGAAGTTCTAATTCTGGTGTTATCCGCTTCACAGGGGCAATTGTTGCTGCTCCATGTATCATTGGTACCAACCAAAATTTTGTAGAAACTACATGCTGGAGCGACTCAGGAAAAGAGAAAACGAAGTCTGTTGATATTTCCAAGCTGAAAAAAACTGAACAGTTATTACCAAATTCGAAAGGTACACAACAATTTAATTGGATTAATAAAGAAAAAACGATGGGTATTTACACTATTAAGTACGATTAATTCCAATAATTAAATGGAATGAGGAAGTAGTAGGCTAGGAGAGTATAATGTTAAATAAAAATGTATGCCTATGAGTATGTTATTCATAGGCATAAGAATATAGATGTTATTTCGCTGAAATATGGTTAGTCACAACGGCCCATATAGCGGCGTTCAGGAATATGAATACGAATTTTTTCACCACTGGTGAGGTATTCAGGAACCTGAACGGTCAAGCCCGTTGCCATCGTTGCAGGTTTAGTACGTGCACTGGCAGAGGCGCCTTTAATCCCAGGTGTTGTTTCAACAATAACCATATCAACTGTTTGTGGTAATTCTAGCGCTAAAACTTGACCATCCATTGTCAGAACTTGCATGCCTGGTAACCCTTCTTCAGGGATAAACAGCAGTTCATCTTCAATATCTGCTTTTTTGAAAATATACGGCGTGTAGTCTTCGTTATCCATGAAAACATACTCATCGCCATCAATATAAGAAAAGCTAACACCACGGCGAGTTAACGAAATCGTTTCTAAAATGTCATCGCCTTTAAACCGCTCTTCAACTTTTTGGCCTGTTTTGATATCAGTAAAGCGCATTTTGTATAATGTACTGGCTCCACGAGCACTCGGAGCTTGAATATCAATATCTTTAACCAGCAGTAATTTGCCATTGTAGTTGATCGCTAATCCACGTTTGATTTCGTTGGCCTTGGCCATAAATAACCTTCTTCGGTATTGTCAAAAAGAGTGCGACAAAATTACTCGCACAAACGCGATTAGGCAAGATGTTGAGGTCAATTTTCAGTGAAAAATTTTTGAAAAAGTGCAGATGGGAAATAATATAGCCCCGTAGGGCTATATTAAGAGCAACAAATTAGTAAATAGGGAGTAGACCTGCTAAGGACATGATGTGTGCAACGGCGTTGATCAAACCAAATAAAATGACAAAACCGATAATAAACATGCCGCCTGGTGCTCTGTAGCTATTGTTTGGGTAGCGTTTACGGCTTGCTTTTGCCATTAATGCAGGGACAATCACCGCCCAGATAGTTGCTGCTAACCCTGCAAAACCAATGGCGTAAATAAAGCCATTAGGGAAAATTAATGCCAAAACTGTTGGTGGAACAAAGGTGACTAAAATAGATTTCAAACGCCCTTGCTTATCATCCGCGAATTTAAAGAAGTCGGCAATAAAATCAAATAAACCTAATGACACACCTAAGAAAGAACTTGCCAATGCCATATATGAAAACAGATTCAAAAATTGGGAAATAAAGCTACTCTGTGTAGAAATATTCATCTGAGTCAGTAGTGCATCGATATTGTTACCATTTTCTCTGATTTCAATAAACGATGAACGAGGAATATTTCCTTGGATCGCATACTGCCATAAAATATAAATAACAACCGTAATAATGGCGCCGTAAGTTAAGCTTTTAACCACACTACGACTGTCTTTATTATAATATTTGACCAAACCAGGTACGTTACCGTGGTAACCAAATGAAGTTAACAGGTAAGGCAGTGCGGCTAAAGCATAAGGTAAATATTGCGTGTTGTTTTGCTCTACTTGATTAAATAAAATGGCTGGTGAAGCGGTTGAGATCATCCCACCAATTGACATGATAAAAGTAATAACCATCCCGCCAATTAAAATTGTGCTTAATCTATCCACTGCACGTGTAGATAGCCAAACAAAGAATGCAACAATAAATGCAAAAACCAAACCTGCCCCAGCTTGTGGAATTTGAATATGTTTTGCTAAGTTTGCGGTAATAATAGAACTGCCTGCAGAAATATAAGCATAAGTCAAAATATACAGGACGAAAGTCACGGATAAACTGTTAATGGTGTTCCAGCCGCTACCGAGTAAATCTTTTACCATGGTGTGAAAACTAGCACCTGCTGGGTAATTCATATTCGCTTCTAAAATCATTAACCCTGAAAGTAACATACAAATAAAGGTATAAATTAGCAGGATTACTGAACCTGAAAACCATACGCCAGAAGTCACCATTGGAATTGAAAACATGCCTGCACCAACAGCGGTACCTGCAATGATCATTGCGCCTCCTAATATAGAAGGGCTTTTTGCTTGTGTTGTCCCATTAACGGCCATGGTGGCTCCTAATAAATTGTTTCACTGTACTAGCTAAATGATACGGTAGTGACAACGCATTGTAAATAACGAAAATAAAATAAAATGAACAATTTGAAAGGGATGGTGAAGAAACATACAAATTAATTTAATCTGTATGTTTTGAGGGAAATTAAATAGGCTGGCTATAAAAGTGTTGGTTTAGCCAAAGATTGATGGCATTACGGCTTGCCTCAAAATGGGGTTCTGGCAGAGAATCAGGGGAAACCCACATCAGGCTTTCACATTTATCTGCTTCCATAATTTGCGGTTGTTTATCGCCGTTATATTCGACATGCATACAAATGGAAACCGTATGCTTGCCTTCTTGCTGATAAGTTTGCAAGTTATTGCTGATACCAAATACACAAGGTGTTGTGATATCAATGCCAATTTCTTCTTTTATTTCTCGGATTGCGCAAGCCTCGAATGTTTCCCCTGGGTCGACATGCCCACCAAAAATAGACCAGTAGGGAGCATGTTTACTACTGCGTTTGCCCAATAGAACCTGTCCTTGTTTATTGGTAATGATGACTCCAACACCAACAACAACGTTAATTGATTGAGACATACTTTATCCTTCTTTTTTTTATTTTCAGCGCGAAGATTTTGCCATGGGATAAGAGAAAAACAAGCAGGAAAAAGTATAAATAGCACTGAAAACAACACGTTTTAATGTTATAACTATGGCATACATCTAATGATATGATAATCATGATAAGGGAGATTAGTGGTTATGACTCGCCGGGTTGCTACAATTACATTAAATCCTGCTTACGACCTTGTAGGGTTGTGCTCGTCTATTGAAGTGGGTGAAGTTAACTTAGTCAAAACTGCTAGCCTGAATGCCGGAGGGAAAGGAGTCAACGTGGCCAAAGTGCTACGTGATCTAGGCATTGATATTACCGTTAGTGGTTTTATGGGAAAAGACAATCAAGAAGAATTTCAACATTTCTTCAGTGAAAATGGTATGGCAAACCGTTTTAGCATGGTGCCTGGGCGCACACGTATTAATGTAAAGCTCACTGAAAATAACGGTAAATCAACCGATTTTAATTTTTCTGGTTTTGATGTAAGCAAAGAAGACTGGAACCGCTTTTCAACGGAATCATTAAATTGGTTAGGTCACTTTGATATGGTGGTGGTGAGTGGAAGCTTACCCAATGGTATCGACCCTGAAGAATTTACCCGTTGGATGACTCGTTTACGTCAATTGTGCCCATGTATCATTTTCGACAGTAGCCGTGAAGCATTAAAAGCGGGCTTAAAGTCCTCGCCTTGGTTGGTGAAACCAAATCGTCATGAATTAGAAAGTTGGGTTGGTCGCAAACTGCCTGATTTAAAAGATGTAATTGCTGCGGCACATGAGCTAAGAGATAAAGGCATTTCTCACGTTGTAATTTCATTGGGTGAGGAAGGGGCATTGTGGGTTAATGCTTCGGGCTCTTGGTTAGCTAAGCCACCACATTGTGAAGTCATCAGCACGGTAGGCGCGGGCGATTCGATGGTGGCTGGCCTTGCTTATGGGCTACTCAATGGTGAGTCAAGTGAACACACATTGCGCATGGCCACCGCAATTTCCGCGTTATCAGTTTCACAAGCAGATGTCGGTTTAAAGAACCGCAGCAAGTTAGCTGACATGATGGCCAAGATTGAAATGAAGTCGCTGTAACGGGTAATAGTTTGAAAAGAAACCCCGCGTTATTCATCACGTGGGGTTTTTTGTTAGTATTCAGACGTTGGTTGTTGTGGTTGCTGCAAATTTTCGTATAAAACTATCCCAGAAATATCGATTTTATCTTCGAGTAAGCGTAAATCGTAATGAGTTTGTAGGCGTAGCCAAAACTCGGGGTTGCTACCTAAAGCCGCTGAAATACGGATCGCGAGAGCAGGGGTTAAGGCTGTTTTTCCCGAAAGAAAGCGGGAAACGGTTGCGGGTGTGACACCAATATTTCTGGCAAATTGCCGAACACCAACGCCTAAGTCATCTAAGATATTTGCAACCATAATACCGGGATGGGTAACAGTGGCCTGTTTCATTAGTGGTAGTCCTCTAGATTTAAAATGTAAGCATCGCCATTAATGAATTCAAATGTAATACGCCAATTTGCACGAACAGTAATTGACCAAATATTTACTCGATCACCTTTTAATTGATGAAGGTTAAATGTGAAAATATCTAAATCATCAATAAAGTTGGCGGAATCAATAGCCTGAAGCCTATCATTTATACGTGAAGTATCTTTAGGGGAAACACCTGAAAGTGTTCCTTTTTCAAATAGTTGCTTTAATCCTTTGTGTTTAAATGATTTAATCATATCACCTTCCGTTACGTGACTTGTAACACCTTATCAGGGTGTTACAAGTCGTGCAACAAAAAGATGGCATGAGCAAATAGAAATGAATCCTAAATTTTAATAGAGCTCTACCAATGTTAGATATTTTGTTGAGATTTCAACCATGCAATTTCTTGTGGCCAGATATCTGGGTTGATCGTTTCTAAAATCAGTGGGATCCCATCAAAACGGCTGTCTTGCATAATATACGTAAACGGCACAAAACCAATATTACCTTCGCCTAAGCTGTGGTGGCGGTCAACGCGGCTGGCAAATTCGCTCTTTGCATCATTCAGATGCATGCCTTTTAGAAATTCAAAACCCACAATCTCTGAAAACTGGGTGAATGTTTTATCGCAATCTTCAATTGTGCGTAAATCATAACCTGCGGCGAAGGCATGGCAGGTATCAATACAAACACCCACACGGCTTTTATCTTTTACACCCTCGATGATTTTCGCGAGATGAATAAAATCAAAACCTAAGTTAGTGCCTTGCCCTGCGGTATTTTCGATGACAGCGGTGACACCTTCGGTTTCGGCTAACGCAATATTAATGGACTCAGCAATACGTGCTAAGCAATCATCCACCTCTATTTGTTTTAAATGGCTACCAGGGTGGAAATTTAATAAATCAATGCCAAGCTGTTCACAGCGCTGCATTTCATCAATAAAGGCAACTCGTGATTTTTCTAGGGCTTCAAACTCAGGGTGGCCTAAATTAATTAAATAGCTGTCATGGGGCAGGATTTGGTGTTTCCCATAACCGTATTTTGCACAGTTAGTTTTAAACTTTTGAATAACTTCTTCACTCAATGGCGCGGCTTTCCATTGACGTTGGTTTTTGGTGAATAATGCAAAGGCAGTGGCATTAATCTCATGGGCGCGAATAACGGCTTGATCAACGCCACCAGAGGCGCTGACGTGTGCTCCAACAAATTTCATTTTTGACTCCTTTTTATTGAAGTATGCCATTAATAGGCGCATAAATGAAATCAACAAAAAAAGCCGCTTAATTAAGCGGCTAAAGTCGGAAGCACACACATTAAAAGATATTTTGTATCAAGAGATTAATTAATAAACCACCAACGATTAACCAAGCAAATAAAATCAATGCCATTAATAATGGTTTAATGCCTGCTTGGCGGATTGCGCTGACATGAGTGGTTAAACCTAACGCAACCATTGCCATCGCAAGTAAAACCGTATCTAACACGATGATTTGCTGGACTAACGCTTCTGGCAATAAATGTAATGAGTTAAACCCAGCCACTAAGATAAAGAATACAGCAAACCAAGGGATGGTAATTTTGCTTTTTTCCGCTGAACTGCCGTTTTTTGCCGCCGCTTTACGGCTTAAAAATGCGGATAAAATAATTAAAAATGGCGCAAGCATCATAACTCTGATCATTTTTGCAATAACAGACGCATTTTCTGCATCGGTACCAATGGTATGGCCTGCGGCAACCACTTGTGCAACTTCATGCACGGTTGATCCAATATAAATGCCGAATGTTTCTTGGGTCGCTGGGAACCAGCCAAAATGTGCATTTAATTGGTAAATCCAAGGGTAAACAAAGATACAAATTGTACCGAAAATGACGACAGTAGAAACGGCGACGGCGACTTTACTCGCTGAAGCTTTTACTACAGGCTCTGTTGCCATGACTGCTGCTGCACCACAAATACTGCTACCTGCGCCGATCAAAATGGTCGTTTCATCATCTAAGCCAAAGACTTTTTTTCCTAACCAGTAGGCTAATAAGAAGGTCGAAGTTAGGGTCAATGCATCGATAATAACCCCTGTAGCGCCCACATCAGTAATTTGTTGGAACGTTAAACGAAAGCCGTAAAGTATGATCCCCGCACGTAAAAAATAGTGTTTGGCGAATTTGACGCCTGCATCACAAGATTGACTTGCGGCTGGGTAAAAGGTGTTCCCCACAACAATCCCCAATAAGATGGCGAGTGTTAACGCACCTAAACCTATATCCATAAACCATGATTGGTCACCAAGGTAGATGGCGATGGCGGTTAAAATACCAGCTAAAATAAGCCCTGGTAATAATTTCAAAATAGGGTGAAAGCTATTTTGATTTAGGGTATGAACGTCGCTTTTATCCATGATAATGCTCTTTATTGCTGCTTATAAGATTTGGTAATAAGCATATAATAAAAAGCATAATAATTTAAATTGATTGTTTGTATATAATCTATCAAAAAAAGTGATTATAAGTTTCTTCTGGAATATTGCTAATAAATCATTAATATTAACAATATTATTACAAGTACTAAAAACACGTTGGGGCGACCTTTATGCGAATAACACTTAGGCAACTTGAGGTTTTTACAGAAGTATTAAAAAGTGGCTCCACGACGCAAGCATCTCAATTATTAGCGCTGTCCCAATCTGCGGTCAGTGCGTCGCTAACGGATTTAGAAGGTCAACTTGGCGTTCAGCTTTTTGACCGTGTGGGTAAACGACTTGTTACAAACGAGCATGGAAGGCTTCTTTATCCCAAAGCATTAGCTTTATTAGAGCAAGGGGCAGAAGTCGAGCAACTATTCAAAAAAGAGATGGGTGCTGTGCGTCTGGCAGCGAGTACCACGATCGGTAACTACATGTTGCCTGAGATTTTAGCGGGGTACCGGCATGACCACCCAGATATCCCTTTAGAGCTTTTTATTAGCAATACAGAAGAAGTCATTAAAGCAGTGATGGAATTTCGGGTAGATGTGGGACTCATCGAAGGGGTTTGTCATAGCCCTGAACTGATTTCGAAGCCTTGGTTGAAAGATGAGCTGGTAGTATTTGCTTCACCGAAAAATCCGTTAGCGAATAAAAAAGTGACATTAAAAGAACTTAGAGACGCACCGTGGATTTTACGTGAGCGAGGCTCAGGTACTCGAGATGTCCTTGACCAACTGCTTTTTGCTCATCTCCCAGGCTTTCATATTTTAATGGAGCTAGGTAATTCAGAGGCGATTAAACATGCCGTGCGTTTTGGTATGGGGATAAGCTGTTTATCAAGACGAGTAATCGCAGAGCAACTGGACAATGGTACCCTAGTTGAGCTTGAGGTTGATGAGCTGCAGTTGGAAAGAACGTTGTATTTGATTTACCACCGTCAAAAGCACCTTTCGAATGCGATTACTAACTTGTTAGCCTACTGTAATTAAAAATCCTCGTCATCTTTTAACTTGTCGCGTTGTTGGCTGCAATCGACTATCCAAGCCACATACTGGGTAGTCTTATTTGCCGCCTAGCGACAAGCCAAAATATTTTGAGGATTGCAATGAATGTGTTGTGATTGCGATAACGCGTTTTACTTATAATTCTGCGTGAATTATGAAGGTATCTTATAACAGTGAAGAGTTGCTTAGTTCTCACAGCCTATTTTGCTAGAATTCACGCGATATTGGCTGAATAATAAAATACAGGGAACAAATGTCAGAACAACATACCAATACTATCACGCAAGACCGACCACAAAAGTTGCGCCGTGAATTAAAAGCGCGTCACCTTGCGATGATTGCTATCGGTGGCTCTATCGGTACCGGTTTATTTGTGGCATCGGGTGCAACCGTTGCACAAGCAGGCCCCGGAGGGGCACTACTCTCTTATGCCATAATCGGCTTAATGGTCTATTTCTTAATGACGAGCTTGGGCGAGTTAGCTGCCTATATGCCAGTTTCAGGCTCATTCGCCACTTATGGCGCGAAATACGTTGATGAAGGTTTTGGTTTCGCATTAGGTTGGAACTACTGGTACAACTGGGCGGTCACTATTGCGGTTGACTTAGTTGCGGCACAATTAGTGATGACCTATTGGTTCCCTGATACTCCAGGTTGGATTTGGAGTGCCATCTTCCTTGCTATCATTTTCTTACTGAACTTCATTTCTGTTAAAGGTTTTGGTGAAGCAGAATATTGGTTCTCGCTTATCAAAGTCACCACGGTGATTGTTTTTATCATCGTGGGTGTCCTGATGATTTTTGGCATCATGAATGGTGCGGAAAATGCAGGCTGGCATAACTGGGAAATTGGTGATGCGCCATTTGCAGGTGGTTTCTCTGCCATGATTGGTGTGGCAATGATTGTTGGGTTCTCCTTCCAAGGTACTGAGTTAATTGGTATTGCAGCGGGTGAGTCAAAAGACCCTGCTAAAAATATTCCTAAAGCAGTGCGTAAAGTATTCTGGCGTATCCTATTGTTCTATATCTTTGCCATCTTAATTATTAGTTTGATCATTCCTTATACTGATCCTAACTTGCTGCGTAACGATGTTAAAGATATCAGCGTGAGTCCATTTACCTTAGTATTTGAAAACGCAGGGTTATTATCAGCAGCGGCGGTGATGAATGCGGTTATCTTGACGGCGGTATTGTCTGCAGGTAACTCTGGGATGTATGCATCAACTCGTATGCTGTACACCTTAGCACGTGAAGGCAAAGCGCCACGCATATTTGCGCGTTTATCGAAAGGCGGCGTACCACGTTATGCATTATTAGCCACGACAGTTGTTGCGGGTCTGTGCTTCTTAAGTTCTATGTTTGGTAACCAAACGGTCTATCTATGGCTATTGAATACTTCAGGGATGACAGGGTTTATTGCATGGCTAGGCATTGCCATCAGCCATTACCGCTTCCGTAGAGGGTATATCGCTCAAGGTAAAGACCTCAATGACTTGCCTTACCGTTCTGGTTTCTTCCCAATTGGGCCAATTTTTGCCTTTATTTTGTGTTTGACTATAACACTGGGCCAGAACTACCAAGCCTTCTTAGAAGATAATATTGATTGGATTGGCGTTACAGCAACGTATATTGGTCTCCCGCTCTTTTTAGCCATTTGGTTTGGTTATAAAATTGCCAAGAAAACAACCTTTATTCGCTATAAAGATATGAGTTTTCCAAGCTACCGCGAGAATTTAAATAAATAATCCATCATTATTTATGTACTGAAAAACAGCACCCTTTATAGGGTGCTGTTTTTTTGTATATAGCGCAATAAACTCACGGTTTGCTCGTTACTTCTTTTAAATGTTTTGCTTTTCGAGGCAGCTCACACAATTCTATTCACATAACCCATTATTAAATCAATAATCGTATTGATAAGTATTCTTATTTGCTTTATTGTTACCACATTAAAATGTAAGTCAATGAGGTTAATGGTGGAGCTTAATACTATGTCGTCGGTAGCCAAGAAGTCTGTAGCTAGGTCGGTAGTAAAGGGAATAGGTTTAGCGTTATTAGCGAGTGCCAGTTTGAGCGCTTGGTCAGCAACGGTGACTGACATTGCAGGTCGAACCGTTGAAGTACCGGATAATGTTAACCGTATTTTACTTGGTGAAGGCCGCTTATTCAGCGCGGTTGCTCTACTCGAAGGTGATAAACCCATTGAGCGCATTGTGGGGTGGCAAGGTGATTTACGCAAATTAGACCCACAAACTTATGCGGCTTACAAAGCTAAATTCCCCGCGATTGATAATATCCCATTGATTGGAAACACCAGTGCAGACAGCGTCAGCTCTGAGAAAGTCCTCACGTTGAACCCTGACATTGCTATCTTTGGTTTATCAGGTCACGGGCCGGGTAAAAACAGCGAACTAGTTAATCAATTGGAAAAAGCGGGAGTACCCGTTGTATTTGTCGATTTTAGGGATAATCCATTAAAAAATACGCTGCCAAGTATGCGTTTGTTAGGTAAAGCATTAAATCGTGAGCAAGTTGCAAATAAATATGTAGATTTCTATGAAAGAAATCAAAAGCTTGTTACGAATATCACGTCAAAAATCCCTGAAGACAAAAAGCCAAGTGTCTTTATTGAATTACGTGCAGGCGCCTTTGAAGATTGTTGTGGCACCGCAGGTGATGGCAATATGGGGAATTTTATTGATTTAGCGGGTGGCAAAAATATCGCGAAAGGAGTTTTACCGGGCGCATTGGGCACCATGAATTTAGAAAAAATCATTGCGGCTGACCCGAATATTTACATTGCAACTGGCGCAAAAGCGCCGGGCAGTAAAGATGCTGGCGTACAATTAGGTGCGCAAAGCACAGTGAATGACGCCAAAGATAGCCTGAAAAAGATAACAGAACGCAAAGGTATTAGCTCATTATCGGCAATTAAAGATAAGCAAGATTATGCTATCTGGCACAATTACTATAATTCGCCTTACAACGTCATTGCGACACAAGTTTTCGCCAAGTGGTTCTATCCTGAACAGTTTTCAGGCCTTGATCCACAAAAAACACTGGAAGAACTGCACAGAGAATTTCTTGCTGTCGAGCCAACTGGTGTATATTGGGTCAGCGAAAAGTAATGAGAGTAGGTAAGAATTAATGAGTATTACAAGCGAGCCACTAACAGCGGTGGAACAAACCGCTAAACAGGCTGATGATGGTGTAAAACAACATTACCAAAGTATGTTGCGCCGTCGTTTTACATGGATTGTGGTAATTATTGCGGCAATTTTATTGTCGCTAGTTATTGATTTTACATTAGGGCCATCGGGTTTATCACTAGAACGGTTATGGCAAACCTTGATGACGCCTGAAGCGGTTGATGCAGGAACCCGTGTGATTGTATGGGACATTCGTTTGCCTTACGCCTTGATGGCGGTGGTTATCGGAATGTCTCTGGGGTTAGCTGGCGCAGAAATGCAGACCATATTGAATAACCCACTAGCAAGCCCATTTACACTTGGGGTTTCTAATGCGGCGGCATTTGGTGCTGCACTCGCTATTGTGTCGGGGATTGCAATTCCGGGCGTTCCTGACCAGTGGGTGATTTCTGCGAACGCATTTATTTTTGCCTTATTAGCGGCATTAATGTTGGATGCCGTCACCCGTTGGACTCGTGTTGCAACATCGGGCGTGGTTTTATTTGGTATCGCGTTAGTGTTTACCTTTAATGCATTGGTTTCGATGATGCAATTCATCGCGACAGAAGACACGTTACAAGGCCTTGTATTCTGGACGATGGGAAGCCTATCAAAAGCAACGTGGGTGAAATTAGGTGTAATGGCACTGGTTTTTGCATTGATTTTCCCGATTGCCATGATGAGCTCTTGGAAATTGACGGCATTAAGGCTGGGCGAAGACAGGGCGATTAGTTTTGGTATTGATGTTCGCCGTTTAAGACTGACCACATTATTACGGATCAGTATCTTATCTGCGTTAGCGGTGGCATTTGTTGGGCCGATAGCGTTTATTGGTTTAGTCGCACCGCACATTGCTCGCTTAATTTTTGGTGAAGATCACCGCTTTTATTTACCTGCAAGTGCATTAATTGGTGCGTTGATATTATCGATGGCTTCAATTGCCTCGAAGAACATTATCCCAGGCGTGATTATTCCTGTGGGTATTGTGACCTCATTAGTGGGCGTCCCGTTCTTCTTAAGTATTATTTTGCGTCATCGAGGTAACGTATCATGAGTGGCCTGATTATTAACCAATTTAATGCGGGCTACCCAAAACGCGCAGTGATTGAGAACTTGACAACGGATGTACTGCCAAGGGGAAAAATCACTGTATTGCTTGGCCCAAATGGCAGTGGTAAATCGACGTTATTACGTTCGTTAGCGGGGCTGAATAAAGCCACTGGTCAATTATTGTTGGATGGTTTGGACTTAACGCAGCAAAATTTTGCCCAGCGTGCTCAGAATGTGGTGTATTTACCCCAAACTTTGCCTGCGGGAGTACATCTGTATGTTTTAGAGTCAGTGATTGTTGCACAACGTGCTTCTGGCGGTTTAAGCAATGAAAACAATAAAGACGAAGTGATGCACTTATTGCGCCAATTAGGTATTGAACATCTGGCGTTAAGTTATTTAGATCAGCTTTCAGGTGGACAGAAACAACTAGTGGGTTTGGCTCAATCATTAATTCGCCAACCCAACTTATTATTATTGGATGAGCCACTGAGCGCGCTAGATTTAAATTATCAATATCATGTTATGGATTTAGTGGCGAAAGAAACTAAACGCCGAAATATTATTACGGTCGTCGTGGTTCACGATATTAATATCGCATTGAAACACGCGGAACATGTATTAATGTTAAAACAAGGCAAGTTAATTGCCCAAGGTGAACCTGCCGAAGTAATTACGCCAGAAAGCCTTGCCGAGGTCTATGGTGTAAGAGGGCGCATTGAACGTTGCTCCCAAGGTGTACCGCAAGTATTGATTGACGGGCTGGTGGACAAACTCGCGAGTTAATGTGTAATTAATAATAAATGTGCTTGTTATCCTGCAAGCACATTTAATAAACCTCAAGGAGAAGAAATAAAATAGGTTATTGAATATTTACTCGCATATATTAATTAATAAAAATTAATTACCCACAGGAAATTTACTTGTATTAGGGAATGTTTTTTACCATAAATTTCCTATGGGTATTTATTATCCAAATAATAAAAATAATCATAATTATTAGGTTCAAAGAAACCAATGTTGAGCATATCAATTCATATATAAAACAGAATATCTCTTGGAGAGTTGGGAATGGTTGTTTTTAATAAAAGAAAAGTGGCGATTAGCATTATTGCCGCCATCGCTGCGTCGCCTGCATTTGCTGATGATAGTAAAGATAAAATCTATGTGACAACAGCGTCAGGTTATCAACAAAAAATTGAAGATGCACCAGCATCTATTTCTGTTGTGACGCGCGAACAACTTGAAACGAAAGCTTACCGTGATGTGACCGATGCGCTAAAAGATGTACCGGGTGTTTTAGTGACAGGTGGCGGAAGCAGCTCAGATATTAGTATTCGTGGTATGGATGCAAAATACACAATGATCCTGATCGACGGTAAACGTGTTGATACCCGTAGTACGCGTCCAAATAGTGATAATTCTGGCGTAGAGCAAGGCTGGTTACCGCCATTGCCAGCGATTGAACGTATTGAAGTGGTACGAGGACCAATGTCATCACTTTATGGTTCAGATGCGATCGGCGGTGTTATCAATATTATCACCCGTCGTGTACAACAAGAATGGACGACCAGTTTACGTGCAGATACCACAATTACAGAACGTAAAAATTCAGGTAATACAGGGCAAGGCAGTTTCTATACATCGGGACCACTAGTTGATGGTTTATTAGGTGCTAAATTCCAAGGTCAATATTCCCATCGTGGCGAAGATAAAAATGAAGGTGGATTTAATCGCCAAATTATGACGAGTGGCGGCGGTACACTATCACTGACACCAGATGATAAAAATACCTTTGATTTAGACTTTAAAAAAGATAACCAGCACCGTGACTCTCGATTTGGTTATTCAAGACCAAGTACATCCAAGGAGGCGAACCTTGAAAAATTTGAAAACACCCATGCAGCCTTAACCCATTACGGTGTCTATGATGGCATCTCTACTGATACTTATATTCAGCATGACGAATCTAAGAATATTGGTCGTAAGATGAAAGCGCAAGATACGACTATCCGTAATCAAAGCGTCTTTCTATTAGGTGACCATAGTTTAAGTATAGGTGGCCAGTATCGTAAAGAAAAATTAGAAGGTAGTGATAATAAACTGGCTGCAACTCACGGTGCATCAAATGAACGTGATAGATACAGTTGGGCTTTATTTGCTGAAGATGAGTGGTTAATGACCAATGACTTTGCGTTAACAGGCGGTCTTCGTATGGATAAGGACGAAAACTACGGTACGCATTGGACACCACGTGTTTATGGTGTATGGCATGCAGATGAGCAATGGACAATTAAAGGTGGTGTTTCTACGGGGTATAAAGCACCTGATTTACGCCAATCTTCAGCAAATTGGGGGCAGGCAACAGGTGGAAATGCAGGAAATGCAGTTATCTATGGTAACCCTGATTTGAAGCCAGAAAAAAGTATCACAGAAGAGATTGGGGTAATTTGGAATAACCAAGACAATATTACTGCGGGTATTACTATCTATAATACGGACTTTAAAGATAAAATTACTGAAGTTAGACGTTGTGAAAAAGACAACCCAAATTTAAGAGAATGTAGTGTTGATCTTGATGGTCCAGGTGATAACGGTAAAGATCCATACAGATTTATTAGCGACAGAAAAAATGTGGATAAAGCCAGAATGCGTGGTGTTGAGTTAACATTTAATTGGGGTATTTTAGATAACTTAGATTTTGCAGCGAACTATACTTACACAGATACGGAACAAAAAAGTGGTGTAAATAAAGGCAAGCCATTAAATAAACAGCCTAAACATATGGCGAATACTACCTTGACTTGGGAAACAACTGAAGACTTGCAAACTTGGTCGCGCATGAACTTCCGTGGTAAAACCTCAGACTATCAAGGTCGTGGTGAAAAAATGAATAATGGTACGCCATCATATGCATTGTTTGATTTAGGGGCGAGCTACAAATTAAACAAAAATGCGAATTTAGTTGGTGGTGTTTATAACGTATTAGATCGTCGTATTGATTCTGAGGGTTATGGCGCAGAGCTTGAAGGCCGCCGTTATAATATCGGCATCAACTATAATTTCTAATACAACTATTTACTGTTGTTAATCAAAACCCTTTGGTTTATGCCAAAGGGTTTTTTTATCTCTCGCCAAATACAGCCGTTAAAATAAATAAAAAGTGGTTTTTTGGGTGAGAAAATGACGGGAAAAATACAGTTATTAGTTACCTCGCCAAAATAGGCCAAACCATCAAAATTTCTCATCGGAAATAGGGTGGTTTGTTAACAATTTAACTTGCTATTTAAGGTTATGGCGTGCAAAATGCGCGAACTAAAAAATAACTGATGCTCAATAAACTTAAGCATCGGTTTTTTTGTTTTTAGGAACGTTCATTCTAGCGGGGCCGGACATAGAGCCGGAGAGATAATTTTAATATTTACGTGTAGCAAACATTTTACGCTACCGATTTGAGGAATGCTTTTATGGCTTACTTTTTCGCTATCGCAGCAGGGCCAAGCGGCCGTCGTTGCCGCATCGATGACTACGGAGCTCTGCGCAGCTTCGCACACACTCTTCTGACCTCCTCCACGTTTTTTTCTGCCTATAGGCAGATGCAAAGTCTTCCCAGTAACTGTCGATTGAGCCGAAGTAGCTCACAATCGAAAGTTATGGGAGGGCTTAGACATGCCAAATAATTCAATACCTTTATCCATCGGTCCAAACCAAACTGGCGCCAATAACCGCGTACAACTTGCGAAAACCTTAACCTTGGTGCAAGTCGTGATGATCGGTCTGGCATACATCCAGCCAATGACTATCTTTGATACATTCGGCATGGTGTCGGACAAAACAGGTGGACACGTCCCGACTTCATACATTATTGCACTGGTTGCGATACTGTTTACTGCTCTGAGCTACGGCAAGCTGGTGAAACGCTTCCCATCTGCTGGCTCAGCGTATACTTATGCTCAAAAATCAATGAGCCCACACATTGGTTTCCTTGTGGGTTGGACATCTTTGCTGTCCTACATTTTTATGCCAATGATCAATATCTTATTGGCTAAAATCTATTTACAAGATATTTTCCCTAACGTAGAACCTGCGATTTTTGTTGTCGGTCTTGTCATCGTGATGACAGCGGCAAACTTACGTGGTATCAACGTGATTGCGAACCTAAGTACAGTCATTGCGATTATTCAAATCGGTGTGATGGCGGTATTTACAGGGTTAGTGATCCACGGTGTTTCTAGCGGTGAAGGCTCTGGCGAAATCTGGACATTCAACCCATTCGCCAATGAAAAAACAGAAATGATCCCATTAATTGCTGGGGCAACGATACTCTGTTTCTCATTCTTAGGCTTCGATGGTTTAAGTTCCCTGTCAGAAGAAACGCCAAACGCTGGTAAAGTCATTCCTCGTGCTATTTTCTTAACGGCACTCATTGGTGGAATTATCTTTATCACTGTTTCATTCTTCTTACAGCAATACTTCCCAGACGTATCGCGCTTTAAGAATATCAATGAGACACAACCAGATATCATGCGTTTTGTTGCTGGAGCATTCTTCCAGTCAATCATTCTTGTTTTCTCATGCGTAACAGTATTGGCTTCAGGAATGGCGGCTCACGCAGGGAGTGCCCGTTTAATGTACGTAATGGGCCGTGATGGCGTATTCCCAGAAAAAGTATTTGGTTATGTTAGCCCGAAATGGCGTACACCAGCGTACAACGTTTTAATGGTCGGTTTCTTGGCATTAGGGGCAATCTGGTTCGAAATGGACTTTGCGACCGCACTCATTAACTTCGGTGCATTAATCGCTTTTACCTTCGTCAATATTTCGGTGATCAGCCAGTTCTTTATTCGTGAACGCCGTATGACAGGTTTCAAAAACATTGTTAACTATTTAATTTTACCTATTATCGGCACATTAACCGTGTGTGTGTTATGGTTGAATATCGAAGAAGATTCAATGGTTTATGGCCTGATCTGGACAGCGGTTGGTTTAGTCTATATGGCTGCATTGACGCGGATGTTTAAGCGGCCTATGCCGCAGATGAGCGACATCTAACTATATTCTTCATTATTCTTCATATTTCACGTTGTAGCGGTGTTGCGTTCTCAAAACGACATGGGTCACATACTTATGTATGCTCCCCATGATCGTTTGGCTCCGCGCCTTGCTACAACGCGAACTATTTTGAATATACCGTTTGCAAGAAAGAAAAACATATTTATCACATTTCACGCTGTAGCGGTGTTGCGTTCTCAAAACGAAATGGGTCACATACTTATGTATGCTCCCCATGATCGTTTGGCTCCGCGCCTTACTACAACGCGAATTATTTTGAATATACAAGTTACAAAAATATTCTTCATTTTTCACGTTGTAGCGGTGTTGCGTTCTCAAAACGAAATGGGTCACATACATTAGTATGCTCCCCATGATCGTTTAGCTCCGCGCCTTACTACAACGCGAACTATTTTGAATATACAAGTTACAAAAATATTCTTCATATTTCACGTTGTAGCGGTGTTGCGTTCTCAAAACGACATGGGTCACATACTTATGTATGCTCCCCATGATCGTTTAGCTCCGCGCCTTGCTACAACGCGAACTATTTGAATATACCGATTGTAAGAAAGATAAATAACGGCAAGAGGTCGTTCTAATCAGTACGAAATTAAAAATAGCGCCTTGGGCGCTATTTTTTTGCCTGTTAAGAATTCTTTAAGATAAACCGTGTAGCCTATTAACATCTTAATATTATGTGATATTGTTGTTGGAACTAATATCGCACAACTCATAATCAATATGAATTCGAGTAAGAAGGCGCACACATGAAAGATGCACAAAAACCTGAGAATCAACGATTATTACTCACACTCAGGAATATTGTTGGTAAGAAAAATATCCTCACTGAGCCGCACAAAACAGAACGTTACCGTAAAGGGTTCCGTTCAGGAACTGGAGATGCAATCGCGGTTGTATTCCCGACGACCTTGCTGGAGCAATGGCACGTATTCAAAGCGTGTGTGGAAGCCGATAAAATTGTCTTAATGCAAGCGGCAAACACTGGTTTGACCGAAGGCTCAACACCTAGCGGTTATGATTATGACCGCGATATTGTGATTATCAGTACATTACGATTAAACCAAATTCAAGTGCTTCCCGAGTTTAACCAAGTGGTTGCCATGCCGGGCAGCACCTTATATGACTTAGAAAAAATTCTAAAACCTCTTGGACGTGAACCACATTCACTGATTGGTTCATCTTGTATTGGTGCATCCGTTGTTGGCGGAATTTGCAATAGTTCTGGCGGTTCATTAGTACGCCGTGGCCCTGCATATACCGAGCTTGCGTTGTATGGTCGCGTTAATGACGATGGAAAAGTTGAGCTAGTAAACCATTTAGGAATTGATTTAGGGAATACGCCAGAAGAAATTCTGACTAACCTGCAAAACCGTGGTTATAGCAGTGAAGATGTGCAAGTTAGTGATAAATTAGCTTCTGACCATGAATATGCTGAACGTGTTAGGGACGTTGATGCAGATTCACCATCACGTTTTAATGCGGATGAACGTCGTTTATTTGAAGCGTCAGGGTGTGCGGGTAAATTAGCTGTATTTGCGGTGCGTTTAGATACCTTCCCAGCGGATAAAAAAACACAGGTTTTTTATATCGGCTCAAATAACCCAGATGTACTGGAAGATATTCGCCGTTATATTCTGAGCGAATTTAAAAACCTGCCTGTTGCTGGGGAATATATGCACCGTGGTTGTTTTGATATTGCTGAAATATACGGTAAAGACACTTTCTTAATGATTGATAAATTTGGCACCGATAAAATGCCAATGTTCTTTACCATTAAAGGGCGTATGGATGCAGTATTAAATAAAGTGCCATTCTTACCGTCTAATTTAATTGACCGTACAATGCAAGTACTCAGTAAATTATGGCCATCACATTTACCGCATCGAATGAAAGAGTTCCGCGACCGTTATGAACATCATTTAATGTTAAAAATGGCCGGGGATGGAATCGATGAAGCAAAAGTTTGGCTAAAATCCTATTTTGCTCATGCAGATGGCGGCTATTTTGAATGTACCCCAGAAGAAGGGGCAAAAGCCTTTTTACACCGTTTTGCTGCGGCAGGTTCTGCGGTACGTTACCATGCGGTTCATAACAAAGATGTTGAGGATGTATTACCGCTGGATATTGCACTGCGCCGTAATGACAGGGATTGGTTTGAAAAGCTGCCACCTGAAATTGAAGATCTCTTAGTGCATAAATTGTATTGTGGGCATTTTATGTGCCACGTTATGCACCAAGACTATGTTTTGAAAAAAGGGGTTAACCCGAAAGAATTAAAAGAAAAAATGTTGGCTTTATTGGATGAACGTGGTGCGCAGTATCCCGCAGAGCATAATGTTGGGCACTTATATAAAGCGCCACCACAATTAAAGTCATTTTATAAAAATGCAGACCCGACCAATACGATGAACCCTGGTTTAGGTAAAACGACTAAACGTAAACATTGGGAAGGGGATTGTGGTTGCGGGCAATCAGGTGATCATTAATTTAAATTAATTTAAACCTAAAAACGGGCAGAGCGTTTCTATTCTGCCCGTTTTTTTATTAGCTTGCTAATTCCATCGCATAATTGACCAACGCTTTTAATTGCTGACAGCGTTTTTCATCATGTTGATGTTCTTCTAATAAAAATTGTATTTGTTGCATATATTCCGTTAAGCGAGCTTCACTGAAATAATCCCGGCGATGCTGTAACCAGCGCTGCTGTTCTTCATAAGAAAGGGTCGCTGGGTAATTACGTGCCTTATAACGGAAAAAGAGCTCTTTCATTCGCTTATCTTCAAAACTTAAATCTAAAGCAGGTAAGTTTTGTGGAGGTGTTTCACGTATAATATCCATGGTAGAACGGTCTGATGGGCTAAAAAAGCCATTATATATTTGTGTATCCACATCATCTGAAACTTCAAATTTTTGCGGCTCGCTAAATAATTCGATCAGCTTATTACGAATATCGGGGTTCTTACGCAAAATATCTAAATTGCGGTGGCACAGATCCCTATCTAACCCTGTACGTACTGCATCTTCATCACGTAATGTTTTTTCAGGTGCTAAAATAGGGCATTTATTGATATGCACTAATTTTACAGGAACAGGAAGTTCACCATTTAGCTCAGATTTAGGTGTATATAAACGCTCGCGTAATTCTTGGGTATTTAAGGTTAACAATGGCGAAATATCTGCGGATAAGTCGCACATAATGACCGCATTGCGGTTTTCAGGGTGCCAAGCAAGTGGGGCGACTAAGCTGACATAAGAACGCAATGCACCAAACATACCAGAGACGTGTACTAAAGGTGTTATTTCTACAATATCAATAAGTTGACTGACTTTATTTTTATTGCGTAGTTGATAAAAATAATCAAACATACGCGGTTGTGCCTCTTTGAGTAATTTCGCCATGCTAATTGTTGCTATCACATCTGACATCGCATCATGGGCGTTTTCGTGAATAATGCCATTGGCTTTTGTTAAGTGCTCTAAGCGCATACTTGGCAAGCCGTCTTCATTTTCAGGCCATTCAATGCCTTCGGGGCGTAGTGCAAAACAGGCACGCAGCGGGTCGAGTAAATCCCAACGTGAGTTATTCTGTTGCCAGCTGTATGCATAAGGGTCGTAAAAATTACGGTAGAGAATATTACGAGTGACTTCATCATCAAAACGAATGTTGTTGTAACCCATAATACACGTATTGGGCACACTAAACGCTTGGTGGATGCGTTTAGTAAACTCGGCTTCATTAACGCCTTGTGCTAAGGCAATTTGCGGGGTGATCCCTGTGATCATAACGGCTTCAGGTTGCGGCAGGTAATCATCCGCTGGTGCACAGTAAAAAACCTCAGGCTCTTCAATGATGTTAAAGTCTAAATCAGTGCGCACACCCGCAAATTGAGCGGGCCTATCAAGTGCAGGGCGCTTGCCAAAAGTTTCGTAATCGTGAATAAAGAAAGAAGGTTGTTTTTTATTGTCTTGCAACGTTATCACCGTTTGAATTCTGTGCGTTTGAATCTGATAGTGGGATATTGTTAGATTCACTATTCCATATAAATCAATGATACCTTATCTATAATCAAAGCTAAACCAAGGTCATCTTAAATTGCAGGAAAATCAAATTGAATATCAATGAGGTATTTTTGAGTGCTAGAGGTAGGAGCCTAATACTATTGTTAGTCTGTAGGGCATGAAATGTTATGTCTATCACATAAATTAATTGTTAACGTTAACATTGGTGATTAACATCACAGAATAATAGTATTTAAGTGGGAATTAACAAATGTTAACCTTAACATTTGCCAAAGGTAAATTAATAATAGGTGATTAACATGAATAGTAGTGCAAGGAAATACTATGCGTTATTGAGCGCATTGTTGTTTTTTTTCTTTTTTACATGGTCATCTACATTTTCAGTTGTCGCTATTTGGTTACGTAAGTATGTTGGCTTAGAAGGGGCTGACACTGGGTTTATTTTTGCTTGTATTTCAATTGTGGCGCTATGCGCTCAGCCATTGTACGGCTTCTTGCAGGACAAATTAGGGTTACGCAAAAACTTATTATTATTTATAGCTGTTTTATTGATTGCCTCTGGGCCATTTTTTATGGTGTTTGGGTCGTTATTAAAATGGAACGTAGTGATTGGCAGTATCGTTGGTGGGTTATTTATTGGGATGACGTTCCATGCGGGAATCGGTGTCCTTGAATCTTATACCGAGCGTGTCAGTCGATTACGTAATTTTGAATATGGTAAGGCGAGAATGTGGGGGTCTTTGGGGTGGGCGGCTGCAACATTTTTCGCTGGGCGTAATATTAATATCGACCCTGACTATAATTTTATTATGGCGACGGTGTCTGGTGTGCTTTTCTTAATCATTCTATTAAACCTTAAAACGGCAAATGCGGATGCTTATAATAATTTAGAGCATGGTAATCCTTCTTCAATTACATTGCGTGATGCCTTACAGCTTTTTGCTTTGCCGCGTTTTTGGGCGTTAATATTATTTGTATTAGGCACGTGTATTTATAGTGTGTATGACCAACAATTTATGGTGTATTTTTCGCATCAATTCCCAGATGAAAAGCTGGGGAATGAGATGTACGGTTATCTAAACTCATTGCAAGTATTCCTAGAAGCAGGGGGAATGTTTTTAGCGCCATTCATCGTCAACCGAATTGGGGCAAAAAATGGTTTATTATTTGCCAGTTCGGTTATGGCATTGCGGATTATTGGCTCAGGTTTAGTTGAAGGGCCTATTCTTATATCTGTCATGAAATTGCTGCATGCTGTGGAGTTACCTATTTTGCTGGTGGCAATTTTCAAATATAACAGTCGCCATTTTGATAAACGTTTGTCTTCAACCCTTTATTTAGTTGGGTTTAGTTGCGTAAGCTCTGTGGTTGCCAGTGTGTTATCGCCATTGGCTGGCTGGGGGTATGACAAAATTGGTTTTGCACAGACCTATTTGATTATGGGGTTGTTTGTGGTCATAACAACGATATTGTCTGCCTTTTGTCTTAGAAATGATAAAACGGATAATGCAAAGCCTAATCTTGATGAAAAATCAGCAGAGTTAAACCAAAATAATCCAGAGAGTCAGGTGGTAAAAGCATAAGCCAATGAGCTTTTTCAATAGATTAAATCAATAAATATGTGAAACTGACTTGTAACGTAAGGCGATTAGATTGTATTGTGTAATGAGATTATGCGTTTTGAATATTGACTAGAGGGTTTTAAACATGGACAACGCTAACAAGCCGTCTTTCCAAAATGTTCTGGAATTTGTGCGTATGTTTCGTCGCAAAAATAAAATTCGTCGTGAAATTACCGACAATGAGAAAAAAATTCGTGATAACCAGAAGCGTGTTTTATTACTGGATAACTTAAGCGAATATATTAAGCCAGGGATGTCAATTGAAGATATTCAGGCGATTATTGCTAATATGCGCAGCGACTATGATGACCGTGTTGATGATTACATTATCAAAAATGCAGAACTGTCAAAAGAACGTCGTGAAATCTCTAAAAAATTGAAAGAGATGGGTGAATTACCACGCATTGACGTAAAATAGAATAAAATAGCCGAGTTAATCTCGGCTTTTTTTCACTCATATTTAAGCAACACTAACCATTATAATGTGAGAGTCTTCACCTGCTTAATAAGCGCGTTAGCTAATGACTCCATTTCTGTTTTTTCAATAAACCCCATCGTAATGGCTGCTGCGACGAATTCACCATTTTGATTAAATACTGGGCAGGCAATAGACTGTGCGCCGGGGATCCCCTTTGTGGGTTCATATCGAATCGCATAACCTTGGCTAACCACTTTATTGAGTTCATCTTGCGAATAATCTTCACACAAAAATTGCTTATCAAAAGCCGCATAAATTAAACCTGCTGCACTTTTGGCAGTGGGTAATGGGGTGTTTGGTAAGAAATCAATTTCAATATTTTTAAAACTACGGTTGTATTTAACCAGAGACAACAATTTCCCAGAACGCAATGCGACGCCAGTGGAAACGTTTTGTTCATCACGAAATTGAACCAAACTGTTATTAATAACCTCGACAAAAGACCCTTCAGGCTCGACAAAATTCGCTAAAAAGGTGAGGTTTCGGCCTAAGCCATAACGGCTCGTTTGGGCATCTTGGTATAGCATTTGTGTTCGACACAGCGAGACTAAATATTTATGCAATCGGCTTTTGGATATTTCACAACCTTTGGAAATATCTGCGGCTCGCGCTATCCCACCATTTTGAGCAATAAAATTCAGAATGCTGACAGCGATATCAACAGAATTAACACCTTGCAGGGTAGACATACATAAACCTCATTTTAACAATTCCTTCTATTTTACCATGAGTCACCTGTCCCCGCTAACAAGCTAAGAAGTCTAACGCTAATCATTAAGTGGTAGTTATTTTGTACCTATAAATAATAGCAAAGCTTGATTCGCCTCAAGTTCACTATTTGTGAATAGAGTATATATATAGTGTACTTTTAAAAGCAATGTCGAGGTTTACTATAATGAAAACAATAAATGAATTACGCCTAAAACGCCGAACGCTCCTAAAAGGGCTTGGTGTTGTTGGGTTGGCGACTATCACACCGTGTTCTTTTGCGCAGGGAAACAATAATCAGCCTCTGCCAAAGGTACGATTAAAATTGTCTGACTACAAAACGTTTCGTTCAACCTGTGCAATGGAGTGTTTGCACTGCAACTTAACGGCTTACACTTACCAAGGTAAGTTGATGAAAATACAGGCAACAGAGGGCTTTAACGTCAAATGTTGTTTACGGGGAATGAGTAGAACGAAGTGGGTGTATCATGACCAGCGCATTACGACACCATTATTACGTGTGGGTGAGAAAGGAAAAGCGGAATTTAAACCCATTAGCTGGGATGAAGCACTTGATCTAATAGAAAAAAATATTCGTGACACTATTGCAAAGTATGGTAACGAAGGGTTATTTATTTCTACCCATGCAGGAAATATGGACTCCATCAAAAATGATATGGGCAAGGCATTTTTTGACTATTTAGGCGGTTCAACAAAACAAGCGGGCTCTTTGTGCTGTTCAGCAGTGACTGCAGCAATGATCCCAATGGTGGGATTACGTTACGCTGATACGCGGGATACGGTGGCGGATAGCCGTTATATTTTGTGCTGGGGAAATAACCCTGCGGTGACCATGCAGGCCTATTTTAAAAACTACAACCAAGCACGGAAAAATGGCGCTCGGTTAGTAGTAATTGACCCGAGGTTTAATGAAACCGCAGCAAAAGCAGATGAATGGATCCCTATCATTCCCGGGACAGATACGGCATTAGCACTTGGAATAATTAAAATTATCATTGAGGAAAACCGTATTGATGAAGGTTTTCTTCGTACACATACAGGGGCTGTCTATTTAGTTGACGAGAACCAACAGCAGCTTAGGCAAGATGCCACTGACCCTGATAGCTATTTGGTGTTTGATATTCTAAGTCAGCAACTTGTTCGCCATGATTCCACAGGGATTAAACCTGCATTATTCCAACATGAATTACCTAGTCAGCTCAACTATACCACGGTGTTTGAGCAGATTTACCAACAAGCGAAAGAGTGGGATGTCCCTCGAGTAAGCGCAGAAACTGATGTGCCTGCCGAAACTATCGTGCGTCTTGCCCGTGATTACTCTTCCATTACCCCCTCAATGATTGTGCAAAATATGTCTGGTGCTCAGCGTACTGAACATGGTGCATACGTGGCTGCAAGCCAGTTTTACCTCGCTTTATTAACGGGCAATATTGGCAAGCGCGGTGCGGGTGTTTGCGATGCAGGTGGTGCAAGACAAATGGCTAAATTTAGCCCAATTGTTCCACCTGCACCGAATGCAAAAAATATTCCGCCAATACCTGTGGCAAAAGTCGGCGACTATATCGTCAATGAGAAGCCCCATCCGATTAATTTTTGGTGGATCATGACGATGGGTGTTATGACGCAATTGCCTAATACCAATAAAGTACGAGAAGCTCTGAAGAAAGTGCCTTTTGTGGTGGTTGCAGATAATTTAATGAGCTCAACAGCGCTATATGCGGACTTAGTCTTGCCTGTCACAACTATTTTCGAAGATACCAGCTTGATGGCTGGGGTACGTAGCCAATATGTACAATTAATGGAAAAAGCGGTGGAGCCAGTTGGTGAAGCTAAGCCTGATTATTGGATCTTTGCTCGTTTGGCTGAACGTTTCGGATTTGGCGAGGTGTTTAATCAGCCGATTGAACATTATATTGACGCTTGTCTTGTCGGCTCGGGCATTACACGTGAAATGCTCGAAAAAGGCCCAGTAAGGCCAGTCGAAGGGGATTGGATCCCGTTCAAAGATGGTGTATTTAGAACATCAACCAAAAAAGCCCATTTTTTTATTGAAGATTGGCAAAAGAAAAACTTTTCACCTGTAGTGGCTTATTACCAAGTAAAAGAGTCGGTGAAGGGCTCACCAGAACTGGCTAAAAAATATCCATTAATGGCAGTGCAGCGCAAGTTAGCGCGCAGTGTTCACTCTAGCCATGGGATGAATGAATGGATCCTCGAAGTACAACGTAATCAACCTAATGTGTTAATTCACCCAGAAGATGCTCAAACCCGTGGTATTAAAAATGGTGAATGGGCAGTCACATTCAATGACAGGGGGGAGCATAGAGCGATTGCGGTAGTCACCACGCACATTAAAAAGGGTGTTATTTCCCTTGATAATGGCTGGTGGGAGCAACAAGGGGGAAGCAGTAGCCATGTGACCAATGACCAAGTGGAGCATTTAGGTACAGGTCATTGCTGTAATAGTACGCTCGTTGACGTTAGAAGGGAGGCATAATCATGGTTAAGCAATATGGCTTTTTAATTAATACAAAAGATTGCTATGGTTGCCGCACTTGTTCGATGGCGTGTAAATCAGAGAATGTGACTCCTCCTGGGGTTTTATGGCGCCGTGTTCGTGAGTTCAATGCTGATTCACCGAATACGCAGGCATTTATCACGCTGTCGTGTAACCACTGCGATGACCCTCAATGTTTAAAAGTTTGCCCTGCGGATACCTACACTAAGCGGCCTGATGGAATTGTGGTACAAGACCATGAAAAATGTATTGGTTGCCAAATGTGTATCATGGCGTGCCCGTACCATGCCCCAGTTTTTGATCCTGCGGAAGGTAAAACCAGTAAATGTAATATGTGTGCTGAAAGATTAGATGAGGGGTTACTGCCCCGCTGCGTGGAGTCTTGCCCGACAGGTGCAATTGAGTTCGGCGAAATTTCTGAACTTCGCAAAAAACACACGACAAACTGGGCTGTACTGGAGAAGCTCTACAATATGCCTGATCATACAATTAGCCAGCCAAATATTGTGATTATTGGAATGGAGGACTGATCATGAATATTCATCATATGGAACTCCCTTTGGTCTTTTTCACTGTGATGAGCCAGTGGGGGATTGGCGCAGTACTAGCCTTGACGCTATACCAAATGAAAGCCAGTACGGAAAATAAACTTGTTGGTAAACCCCTGCGTACTGCGGTGTTAATCATTTGGTTAATTGAAGTGATAGGCTCGTCTATGTCTATGGGGCACTTAGGTGTCCCGCTAGAAGCCTATCGTTCAGTATTAGGATTAAGCCATTCATGGTTAAGTCGAGAAGCTGTGACATTTGTTTTGCTTAACGGCTTAGTCACTCTCTGGGCACTTTCTTGCTGGTTACAACCAACGGCAAATATGCGTAATATCGCATTGGGTTGTTTGAGTGGTATCGGTGGGCTAGCGGCAATTCTGGTCACGGCCCAAGTGTATTACCAAATGGTAGCACATCCACTCTGGCACAGTCCTGCTACGCAAATAGCCTTTATTGGCAGTGCAATAGTATTAGGTTTTAGTTTTATCACTCTACTTGTTCATGCTTTGGACAAACCCGTGCCAAACATTATTAAAATCGGGGTAATACTGGGGGTTGTGCTTGTATTAATATCTCAAATTATTCGAGCGCAAATACCCGCAAGCCAAGGGGGAAGTTATCTCTTATGGTGGCAAGTGGTCATGAGCATGATATTGCCGTGTGTAATAGCGCTAAGAGGGTGTAAAGGTAAAGAACCATCAATACCACTACTTGCTGTATTGATGATGGCTATGTTTAGTGGCGAGTTAGCGGGCCGAGCGTTGTTTTATGGAGCGGTAATGATTCAGGCGCCTTGGTTCTAAAAATCCTCGTCATATTTCGCGCTGTGGCGTTGTTGGCTTCGCTCAGTCACACAGGTCACATACTTGAGTATGCTTCCTGTGCTGCCTTCGCTTTGCCGCCTAGCCACAACGCGAACTATTTAGAGGATTAGTCATTGGTACACAGACATATTTTGGACTGTGGCGTTGTTGGTTTCGCTCAGTCACACAGGTCATATACTTGAGTATGCTTCCTGTGCTGCCTTCGCTTGGCCGCCTAGCCACAACGCGAACTATTTAGAGGATTAGTCATTGGTACACAGACATATTTTGGACTGTGGCGTTGTTGGTTTCGCTCAGTCACACAGGTCATATACTTGAGTATGCTTCCTGTGCTGCCTTCGCTTGGCCGCCTAGCCACAACGCGAACTATTTAGAGGATTGGTCATTGGTATACAGTCATATTTCGGGCTGTGGCGTTGTTGGCTTCGCTCAGTCACACAGGTCATATACTTGAGTATGCTTCCTGTGCTGCCTTCGCTTGGCCGCCTAGCCACAACGCGAACTATTTAGAGGATTAGTCATTGGTACACAGACATATTTTGGACTGTGGCGTTGTTGGCTTCGCTCAGTCACACAGGTCACATACTTGAGTATGCTTCCTGTGCTGCCTTCGCTTTGCCGCCTAGCCACAACGCGAACTATTTAGAGGATTAGTCATTGGTACACAGACATATTTTGGACTGTGGCGTTGTTGGCTTCGCCCAGTCACACAGGTCACATACTTGAGTATGCTTCCTGTGCCGCCTTCGCTTTGCCGCCTAGCCACAACGTGAACTATTTAGAGGATTAGTCATTGGTACACAGACATATTTTGGACTGTGGCGTTGTTGGCTTCGCTCAGTCACACAGGTCATATACTTGAGTATGCTTCCTGTGCTGCCTTCGCTTTGCCGCCTAGCCACAACGCGAACTATTTAGAGGATTAGTCATTGGTACACAGACATATTTTGGACTGTGGCGTTGTTGGCTTCGCTCAGTCACACAGGTCATATACTTGAGTATGCTTCCTGTGCTGCCTTCGCTTTGCCGCCTAGCCACAACGCGAACTATTTAGAGGATTGGTCATTGGTATACAGTCATATTTCGGGCTGTGGCGTTGTTGGCTTCGCCCAGTCACACAGGTCACATACTTGAGTATGCTTCCTGTGCTGCCTTCGCTTTGCCGCCTAGCCATAGCGCGAACTATTTAGAGGATTGGCATTAAATAGCCAATAAGATCCTGTCTTCTTGTTTGTTGACGAGGATATTTTTAGCAACATATTTTTAGGCTCAAGGCTCAAGGCTCAAGGCTCAAGGCTCAAGGCTCAAGGCTCAAGGCTCAAGGCTCAAGGCTCAAGGCTCAAGGCTCAAGGCTCAAGGCTCAAGGCTCAAGGCTCAAGGCTCAAGATGCATTAGTTGCTATTCATCAGGGCCAAATGCGCGGTTCATCAGTTTAATAATAGGGTCGGATTTTTTATAACTATTGATAAGCGGGACGAGGCGTTTGAAATGTTCGCTAGCACAGTGAATATCAAGCGCGTGTTGGTCAGGCCATTCCTCAATAAAAACAAAATGCCCAGGATTTTTTTGGTCAACATACAAATCATAACTAATGCAAAGAGGCTCTTGTTTTGTCGCTTCAACCAGTTCACGGTATAACGGCATTACCGTTTCAATCGCGTCTGTTTTGATAAAGTCTTCTGCTATCACTTTCAACATAATAGATTCCTTCCTGTGGGATGATTACTGTATAAAAATACAGTTATATAATCACAAGGGTAGCACTAACGCAAGAGTAGAATATCGATCATCAATGAAATTTTTTAATTGGTAAATTAATAATTTGAATGCAGATGAACAACAAAAAAGCCTTGGTGGTTTCCCAGCAAGGCTTTTTTAATCAGTTCTAACTCAGTTTAGAAGCTAGCAGGTTTTGCCATTTCTGAAGTTGCAACATTCGATGCCACATGGCCACCTGCGCCACCTTTACCTTCAAACGTAGAGGTTTCGCGTTGGTATTCAGTAATTTCAAATGGTGCCGCTGCAGCAGTTGGTGCTGGTGCTTTAGTCATTGGCGAGTACGCATGGCGTTTATGCAAGCTAGTTGCAGTCGTATTAGAAATTGCTGGTGACTCAACCTTAGTTGGTTCAATTACCACTGGGGCAATTGGCTGTTCAACGACTGGTTCGATAATAGTTTCAGTAATCTCTTCAACGGCAGGTTGAATGTTTTCTTCAACGATAGCTTCAACAGCCGTTTCAACTTCGGTATCCGCAACAACAATGACTTCTTCAACATTAGGTTTTACATCGTCGATAGTCGTTTCGATTGCTTGCTCTTCAACAACTGCGCTAAATTCAGCGGTTGGTGTAACAATTTCAGCAGGTTGAATTTCTTCAACAACAGCTACTTCCTCAACTACAGGCGTTGCTACAACAGCAGGTGCAGCAACTATTGCCGCGTTTGCATTGATAGACTCAATACCATTTTGCTGTTCAAGCATTTCTTCATTCGTAATGATTGCCATGCTCTCTTGTTGAGGCTGAACAATTGGGTAATGAATGAAAACTTTACCTGAAGCAAGTTCTGGTGATGCCACCGCTGCCGCTAATGGCATTGGCGAAGCATTGAGATGACGCTCATCACGGTAACGACGACGACGTTGACCGCTCACACGTAGGTGGCGAGGCGAACGGCGCGAACGGCGAGGAATGATCGTGTCTTGTTTTTCTTCGCCATCTGCTTGATTGGTTAAATCTTGCAGATCATCAGCTTGCACTTGGCCTTCAACTTGATTAACCACCACAACTGGTGCAGGTAACGCAGCAATTGGTGCTGATACAACAGGTTCGGCAACATCGGTTTTAACCACTTGTTCGTTATCAGTTACACGAATTTTCTGTGTTAGCTGACGACGTTGGCGGCGAGGCGCAGCTGGACGCTGCTCTTCTTCGTCCCTTGTATTTGTTGCTTCAGCATTATCTTGTTGTGCATCTTGCTGAGTTTTTGCGGTTTGTTGCTGACGTTTTTCATCTTGGCGGCGACGGCGATCAGCACGTTGTTCACGACGCTGCTGGTTGTCACGATTGCCGTTTTCAGCGGTTTGCTCATCTTGTGGTGCCGCATTTTTATTATTGCGACCCTTGTTACGATTATTCGTTTCTTCCGATGAAGCATTGCGATCATTGCGGTTATTGCGATTGTCACGGTTGTCGCGATTATCACGACTATCGCGGTTTTCGCTATCATCACGGTCACGGCGATTATTATTGCGACGATCATTATTACGACGACGATCGTTATTGCGGCGACGGTCATTATTATTGCGTGGTTTTGGTGCCGGCGCTTCAACCACTTTCTCTTCTTCACCACCGAAGAGACCTTTAAAGAATGCTGCAATTTTGCTGAATAAACCTGGTTGCGCAGGTTCATTTGATACCGCTTTTACTGGCGCTTTAGCGGGTGTTGCTTCTTGCGGTTTAGCAGAAGAAAGCTCAACAGGTTCTTGCAGGGCAAATGCAGAAATCGCAGGTTGCTCAGGTGCTTTACGCTCAGCTGTTGTTTCATCAGTATGAGTTAAGGTTTCAGTTTCGTGATATTGAGCTAAGTTATAGCTCAGCGTATTCACTTCTTCACCTTTACGGATACGGATCACGTGGAAGTGAGGCGTTTGCATCTGATCATTTGGTACGATAACAACACGAACGTGAGTTTGACGTTGCTCGATTTCACTAACCGCTTTACGTTTTTCGTTCAACAAATAAGACGCGATTTGCACTGGAACGATAGCGTGCACTTCATGGGTGTTTTCTTTCAGTGCTTCTTCTTCGATTAAACGAAGAACGGATAATGACAGCGATTCGTTATCACGAATTGTCCCAGTTCCCATACAACGCGGGCAAACATGGTGGCTTGACTCACCTAATGATGGGCTCAAGCGCTGGCGGGACATTTCTAATAAACCGAAACGAGAGATACGGGCAATTTGAATACGAGCGCGGTCTTGGCGAACAGCTTCACGTAAACGGTTTTCTACTTCACGTTGATGCCTAACCGGCGTCATATCGATAAAGTCGATAACAATCAGGCCGCCGAGGTCACGTAGACGTAATTGACGAGCAATTTCATCGGCAGCTTCAAGGTTAGTATTGAATGCAGTTTCTTCGATGTCACCACCACGAGTAGAACGTGATGAGTTGATGTCAATTGCAGTCAATGCTTCTGTGGTATCAATGACTAATGCACCACCAGAAGGTAAACGCACTTCACGTTGGAACGCAGATTCAATTTGAGATTCGATTTGGTAATGGCTGAATAATGGGACATCGCCACTGTAATGTTTGATTTTGCTTGCAAAATCACCACGACCAATCGCTTCGATATGGTTGCGAGCCATTTCGACGACTTTCGGATTATCAATCAGAATTTCGCCAATGTCTGGGCGCAGGTAATCGCGGAACGCACGTACGATTACATTACTTTCCTGATGAATTAGGAAAGGTGCAGGGCGGTTTTCAGCCGCTTTTTGAATCGCTTCCCAATGACGTAAACGGTACAGTAAATCTTGTTGCAGGGATTCTGCTGACTTACCAACACCCGCGGTGCGGACAATCAGGCCCATACCATCTGGAATTTCTAAAGAGGACAGTGCTTCTTTAAGTTCCGTACGGTCTTCACCTTCGATACGACGAGAAATACCGCCTGCGCGTGGGTTATTTGGCATTAACACTAAATAGCTACCTGCCAGACTAATAAAAGTGGTTAACGCTGCACCTTTATTACCACGTTCTTCTTTATCAACTTGGACGATAACTTCTTGGCCTTCTTTTAACACATCTTTGATGTTAGGACGGCCTTGAGAGTGGTAGTTGCTAGGAAAGTATTCGCGAGCGATTTCTTTGATAGGAAGGAAACCGTGTCTTTCTGCGCCATAATCAACAAAAGCAGCTTCAAGACTAGGTTCGATACGGGTGATTTTACCTTTGTAAATATTCGCCTTTTTTTGCTCATGACCTGGGCTTTCGATGTCCAAATCATAGAGACGTTGCCCGTCAACAAGGGCAACACGCAACTCTTCCTGTTGAGTTGCGTTTATTAGCATTCTTTTCATGTTATTACTTACTCATTATTTTCTTTTAAATAAAGAGCAGCGAAAGAAAGAGCTACTGTAAACCGATGGCCTCGTGATTTTTACAAAACCGTCTGCCTCGCGGCAGTCGTTCGTATAGAGACGCGCAGTATTCGGTGAACCTGATTTTTAGATTAAAAATTCAGCGTTCTTAATTAAGGTGCCGTAAATTAAATGAAAAACGGAAGTCCCTAACCCAATAAGCCAAAATTCGTTGCTCGCTAATTTATTTGATATTGCTAAATGTCTTACGCCATTGCTGCATTGTTACGCTATCAAATAAGAAATCCTATAAACGCCAATTTTCGTTTTTTAAACATCTCGGCAACTACATATTATTCCATTGCCATGTGCATTATAGCAAGTCGATAAGGAAGTTATATGGAAATTTTATTTAGAAATAGGATAAATCATGCAGAAAATAACCAAAATAAAAAAAAACATAAAAAAATTCGTGGAGTCGGTATGATAGAGAGAGTCAATAAGCGCATATTTTAATCAATTAGAGTTAACGCATTCCCGAATGAATACACAAAATCAAGTTCAATTTATAGACATCAGCGATGACGAGGCTGGGCAACGCATCGATAACTTTTTGCTCGCTAAACTTAAGGGCGTACCAAAAAGCATGATTTATCGCATTATCCGTAAAGGGGAAGTGCGTGTGAATAAAGGGCGGATTAAGCCTGAGTACAAGCTCGTTGAAGGGGATCAGGTTCGTGTTCCGCCAGTGAGAGTTGCTGAACGTGAGGCACCCGCAGTTTCCGCTAAACTAGATAAAGTGGCTGCATTAGCGAATTGTATTTTATTTGAAGATGACTCCATTCTTGTACTGAATAAACCTTCTGGCACAGCGGTGCACGGCGGGAGTGGGTTAAGCTTTGGCGTTATTGAAGGGCTTCGCGCCTTACGGCCTGAAGCGCGCTTTCTTGAGCTCGTTCATCGCTTAGATAGGGATACATCAGGTATTTTATTGGTCGCGAAAAAACGTTCTGCATTAAGAGCCTTACACGAACAATTACGCTTGAAAACCATGCAAAAAGACTATTTGGCCTTAGTGCGTGGCAATTGGCAATCTCACGTAAAAGTGGTTCAAGCACCGTTATTGAAAAATATTTTACAAAGTGGTGAGCGGGTCGTCAAAGTGAGCAGTGAAGGCAAGCCATCGGAGACGCGTTTTAAAGTAGAAGAGCGTTTTGAGAATGCAACATTAGTAAAAGCGAGCCCTGTGACAGGTCGAACGCATCAAATTCGTGTGCAT
Source organism: Providencia sp. R33 (assembly GCF_019343475.1). Taxonomy (NCBI): domain Bacteria; kingdom Pseudomonadati; phylum Pseudomonadota; class Gammaproteobacteria; order Enterobacterales; family Morganellaceae; genus Providencia; species Providencia sp. R33. The sequence goes on from NZ_CP072453.1 coordinate 1,096,789, forward strand.
ACCTTATATGCAGGCCATCCAATTGCGTTTGATAACCGTTATGGTGATGAACAATTTGATAGCCAGTTAGCGGATACAGGCCTTAATCGATTATTCCTGCATGCAAGCGCGTTAAAATTTACCCACCCTAAAACTGGGGAAGAAATGCGGCTGCAAGCGCCAATGGGCGCAGAACTCAATCATTGCTTAAAAGTCTTACGTAATCGTAAAACTTCATCTTAAGTTTCACTGATTGGCGGGTAAGGGCGATTACCCGCCAATGGTTGATTAATCCAACAGTGGGTTCACATCATGCTGACGTAGCATGTCGAGCAGCAAAATAATTGGTAATCCAATTAAGGTGTTAGGGTCGCGTCCATCGAGCCTATCAAATAACGTGATGCCGAGTCCTTCTGATTTGAAACTCCCCGCACATTGGAATGGTTCTTCCTTATACAAGTAGTTGGTGATTTCCTGATCAGTTAGCTGACGGAAATACACATCGAACAATTCACACTGCAAATTAAATTTGCCAGTTGCGGAATCTAATAGGCACAATCCAGTATAAAAAGTGATTTTATTGCCCGATGCTGCTTTCAATTGTTTGAATGCATTTTCAAAGGTGTGCGGCTTACCGACAATTTTGCCATCAATGACACACACTTGGTCAGAGCCAATAATTAAATGTTGAGGATACTGTTTTGCGAGTGCTGCCGCTTTGGCATGTGATAATCGCATGACTAACGCTTGAGCCGATTCATTTAAAACGGGGGACTCATCAATGTTCGGAGGCGAGGCTAAAAACGGCAGTCCTAGTTTTTTTAATAAGGATTGTCGATAGGGTGAAGTTGACGCCAAAATAATCGATTTCATGATTTTTCTCGAAACTCGTAGCCAAAAGGGTTAACTCATTTTAAACTATAAACCGCAAAACCTGCGATTTTTTGGTGAAAAGGCGAGTTTACCCCGCCTTTTTCTTTGACTATAGCTCATTACAAAGTTAATATGCGCGCCTTATGCAAAAGGTAAAATTACCCCTGACTATCGATGCGCAGCGTGCAGCTCAGAAAAACCTCGACTATGTCGGGAGTTATACACCTGAGCAAGTTGCACGTCTTGCAGAATCAGTAGTCAGTGTAGACAGTGATGTAGAAACCGAATTATCATTTAACATTGATAAACAGCGTCTCACGGTTATCGAAGGGAAATCCGATGTGGATCTCACCCTCCAATGCCAACGCTGCGGAAAAAATTTCAAGCATCATGCCTACGTATCGTATTGTTTTAGTCCTGTCGTCAATGACGAAAAGGCCGAAGCATTACCGGAGCTCTACGAACCAATTCAAATTGATGAATTTGGTGAAATAGATTTGCTGGGAATGATAGAAGATGAAATAATTCTTTCCTTACCAGTTGTTCCGGTTCATGATTCTGAACACTGTGAAGTGTCCGAAGCGGACATGGTGTATGGTGAACTGCCTCCTGAGGCAGAAAAGCCAAACCCATTTTCCGTATTAGCCAGTTTAAAGAAAAGTACTTAAGGAGTAAGGTCAATGGCCGTACAACAGAATAAACCAACTCGTTCAAAACGCGGTATGCGTCGTTCACATGATGCACTGACTGCTACCCTAGTTTCTGTAGATAAAACTTCAGGTGAAACTCACCTGCGTCACCATGTGACTGCAGACGGTTTCTACCGTGGCCGTAAGGTTATCAGCAAGTAATTGTTGGTACCTTGGCTAATCTAACCATCGCGTTAGATGCTATGGGCGGGGATGTTGGTCCCCGCGTCACAGTGCCTGCTGCATTGCAGGCTCTGGCATCTAATTCAGCACTCAAATTACTGCTTGTCGGTCAACCCGAAGCCATTCAACCTTTGCTTGCACACCTAAGTGTTGAGCAAATTTCGCGCGTCGAAATTATCCCTGCGGACGGAATTATTGCTAACGATGCCAAACCATCAAATGCAATAAGACAAAGCAAAGGAACCTCGATGCGAGTGGCCTTAGAGTTAGTTAAGACAGGGCAGGCACAAGCGTGCGTGAGTGCCGGTAATACGGGCGCGTTGATGGGGTTAGCAAAGTTGATGTTAAAATCCATAGACGGTATTGAGCGCCCAGCGCTAATGACCATCTTACCAAATCAGCAAAAAAGCCAAACGGTGGTGCTGGATTTAGGAGCAAACGTCAACTGTAGTAGTGAAATGTTAGTGCAATTTGCCGTAATGGGTTCGGTGATGGCTGAAGAAGTGGTCAACATCACAAAACCGAAAGTTGCTTTGCTTAATATCGGTGAAGAAGAGAGCAAAGGGCTGGATAATATCCGCGAAGCCGCCGCAGTGTTAAAAGAAACGGCGTCCATTAACTATATTGGTTATGTTGAAGGTAATGAATTACTGACAGGCAAAACGGATGTGTTAGTGTGTGACGGCTTCGCAGGTAACGTCTCATTAAAAACAATGGAAGGAGTGATCCGCGTTATTCTTTCCTTGTTAAAATCGGCGGACGATGAAAAGAAAAAACGCAGTTGGTTGATGCAACTGGCGAAAAAATGGCTTAAAAAACGTTTAATGAAGCGTTTTGGGGATATGAACCCCGACCAGTATAACGGTGCGACTCTGTTAGGATTAAAAGGTATTGTGATCAAGAGTCATGGTGCGGCTAACGAAAATGCATTTAAAGCTGCGATTGACCGTGCAGTGCAAGCTGTTGAAAAACAAGTACCAGAAAGAATAACAGCGCGATTAAATATTGTTTTACCCAGGAGCGATCAATAACCTATGGCTATGTACAGTAAAATCTTAGGAACAGGCAGCTACTTGCCAGCGCAAGTACGCACCAATGCTGATCTGGAAAAAATGGTTGATACTTCTGACGAATGGATTGTCACCCGCACTGGGATACATGAAAGAAGAATTGCTAACGAAGACGAAAATGTCTCTGTTATGAGCTTTTATGCGGCACAAAAAGCCCTTGAAATGGCGCAAGTTGAAGCCAGTGAAATTGGTTTAATCATTGTTGCAACAACGTCTGCAACCCACGCTTTCCCAAGCGCTGCTTGCCAAGTACAACAAATGCTCGGTATTAATGATTGTGCAGCGTTTGATGTCGCCGCAGCTTGTGCAGGTTTTACCTATGCAATCAGCATTGCCGACCAATTTGTTAAAACTGGCATGACGAAAAAAGCGTTAGTCATTGGTGCAGATGCATTATCAAAAACATTAGACCCAGAAGACCGCGGTACCATTATTTTATTTGGTGACGCCGCAGGTGCTGTTGTTGTGGGTGAGTCTAATGAACCCGGTATTATTTCAACCCATTTACACGCTGATGGGCGTTATGGGGATTTACTCGCGTTGCCTAATCGCAGCCGTTGTTCAGACGACCCTGCGTATTTAACTATGACAGGTAACGAAGTATTCAAAGTTGCAGTCCGTGAATTGGCGCACATTGTTGATGAAACTTTGGCCGCTAGCGGTATTGCAAAAGAAGAACTTGATTGGTTAGTGCCACATCAAGCAAATTTAAGAATTATTGCTGCGACGGCAAAAAAACTCGATATGACCATGGATAAAGTGGTTATCACCCTAGACCGTCATGGTAATACTTCTGCGGCATCGGTCCCAACTGCATTTGATGAGGCAGTGCGCGATGGACGTATCCAACGTGGCCAACTCGTGCTGTTAGAAGCCTTTGGTGGCGGTTTCACGTGGGGCTCTGCCTTAGTTCGTTTTTAATTTACTGAGAAAACAGACATGACACAATTTGCGATGGTATTTCCCGGACAGGGTTCTCAGTCTTTAGGAATGTTAGCGGCATTAGCTGAAGAAAATCAGCTGGTTGAACAAACATTTGCTGAAGCATCAGAAGCATTGGGTTACGATCTTTGGGCATTAGTCCAAAACGGACCAGAAGAAGAATTAAATAAAACATGGCAAACACAGCCTGCATTATTAGCGGCGTCTGTGGCAATTTTCCGTGTTTGGCAAGCTAAAAACGGTGCAATGCCTTCAATTATGGCAGGGCACAGCCTTGGTGAGTATTCTGCGTTAGTTTGTGCTGGTGTTATCGACTTCAAAGAAGCGATCAAACTTGTCGAATTACGTGGCAAGTTAATGCAAGAAGCGGTTCCTGAAGGTACTGGCGCAATGTATGCCATTATTGGTTTAGATAATGAATCCATTGAAAAAGCTTGTCTAGAAGCGGCACAAGGCCAAGTGGTTTCGCCAGTAAACTTTAACTCCCCAGGCCAAGTGGTTATTGCAGGGGAGAAAGCGGCAGTTGAACGTGCGGGTGCTGCGTGTAAAGAGGCGGGTGCAAAACGCGCGCTGCCATTATCTGTTAGCGTACCTTCTCATTGCGCATTAATGAAGCCTGCTGCTGAAAAATTAGCCGAAGCGTTAGAAAAAATTGAATTTTGTGAGCCAGTCTATCCAGTTATCAACAATGTTGATGTTAAAATTGAGCAATCGGCACAAAATATTCGTGATGCTTTAGTCCGTCAACTGTATAATCCAGTACGCTGGACGGAAACAGTAGAATTGATGGCAGATCAAGGTGTTGAACACCTTATCGAAATGGGGCCAGGTAAAGTATTGACTGGTCTTACCAAGCGAATTGTCTCTAATTTAACTGCCGTAGCAGCCAATGATCCTGTATCATTAAGTACTGCTTTAGAAAATAGTTGAGGACGACATGAGCTTTGAAGGAAAAATTGCACTAGTAACAGGTGCGAGCCGCGGGATTGGTAAAGCGATTGCTTTAACGTTAATTGCACGTGGCGCAACCGTTATTGGTACAGCAACTAGCGAAAAAGGCGCAGACGCTATCACCGCTTACCTTGATGGTAAGGGGAAAGGTTTAGCGTTAAACGTGACTGATGCAGCATCAATTGAAGAAACGTTGACCAAAATTCGCGAAGAATTTGGCGAAATTGATATTTTGGTTAATAATGCAGGTATCACTCGCGATAACTTATTGATGCGTATGAAAGAAGAAGAGTGGCAAGATATTATTGACACCAATCTTTCATCCGTTTACCGTTTGTCTAAAGCCGTTTTGCGTGCCATGATGAAAAAACGTTGTGGGCGTATTATTTCCATCGCATCTGTTGTGGGCGTAATGGGAAATGCGGGACAAGCAAACTATGCAGCAGCGAAAGCTGGGCTGATTGGTTTTAGTAAATCATTAGCTCGTGAAGTCGCTTCTCGTGGTATTACTGTTAATGTCGTTGCCCCTGGTTTTATCGAAACTGATATGACGAAAGCATTGACAGATGAACAGCGTGCAGGCATTTTATCTCAGGTTCCTGCAGATAGACTGGGTGATGCACAAGAAATTGCCAGTGCTGTAGCGTTTTTAGCTTCTGACGAAGCTGCTTACATCACAGGTGAAACATTGCATGTCAATGGTGGCATGTACATGATCTAAAGAAATGATGGAACTATTTGCATTATTAGTGTTATCCAACGCTAAATAATGCAAAATAATGGTTCCAACAGTCGGGATTGGGTTGTATCTTTTCCTGTATTTCATAAACTACGAAAACCATCGCGAAAGCGAGTTTTGATAGGAATTTTAATAGTATGAGCACTATCGAAGAACGCGTTAAGAAAATCATCGTTGAACAACTGGGTGTTAAAGAGGAAGAAGTTGTAAATACAGCTTCATTTGTTGATGACTTGGGCGCTGATTCTCTTGACACAGTTGAGCTAGTTATGGCTCTGGAAGAAGAGTTCGATTGCGAAATCCCTGACGAAGAAGCTGAAAAGATCACAACAGTACAGGCTGCGATTGACTACGTCGAGAACGCATCTAAATAATTGTACGAAAAACATGTCTAGGCGATCACTCGATCGCCTATGTTCCTTTTGTAACTTTTCCCTCCTTGGAGGAAATACGTGTCTAAGCGTCGTGTAGTCGTAACCGGACTGGGCATGTTATCTCCTGTCGGCAACACAGTTGAGTCATCATGGAAAGCTGTTTGTGACGGACAGAGTGGTATCAGCCTCATTGATCATTTTGATACTACTAACCACGCAACTAAATTTGCTGGCTTAGTAAAAGATTTCAACTACGAAGATTTTGGCATCTCTCGCAAAGACGCGAAGAAGATGGACCCATTTATTCAATATGGTATTGCAGCAGGCTTCCAAGCCTTTAAAGATGCTGAATTGGAAGTAACAGAAGCCAATGCTACTCGTATCGGTTTAGCGATTGGTTCTGGTATTGGCGGGTTAGGGTTAATTCAGGATAACTGTGAAGCTATGATGGCCGGTGGCCCTCGTAAAGTTAGCCCATTCTTCGTACCATCGACAATCATTAACTTGGCAGCAGGCCACTTAAGCATTATGTATGGTTTGCGTGGTCCAAGTATTGCGATTGCCACCGCTTGTACATCGGGTGTTCACAATATTGGACACGCCGCACGTATGATTGCCTATGGCGATGCAGACGTTATGTTGGCAGGAGGTACTGAAAAAGCGACGACACCATTAGGTGTGGCTGGTTTTGGTGCGGCACGTGCACTGTCAACTCGCAATGATGACCCACAAGCGGCAAGTCGCCCTTGGGATAAAGACCGTGATGGTTTTGTTCTTGGTGATGGTGCAGGTATCATTATTCTTGAAGAATATGAACATGCGAAAGCGCGTGGAGCCAAAATTTACGCAGAAGTGGCTGGCTTTGGTATGAGCAGCGATGCTTACCATATGACATCTCCGCCAGAAAATGGTGAAGGTGCTGCATTAGCGATGGAAAATGCGCTAAAAGATGCAGGCATTGAGGCTAGCGAAGTGGGCTATATCAACGCACACGGTACATCAACAAATGCAGGTGACTTAGCAGAAGCGCAAGCGGTTAAGTCTGTATTTGGTGAAGACTCAAACGTGTTAGTAAGTTCAACAAAATCCATGACAGGCCACCTATTAGGTGCCGCAGGTGCAGTTGAATCTATCTTCACAATTTTGTCTCTGTGTGATCAAATTGTTCCGCCAACGATTAACCTAGATAATCCTGATGAAGGTTGTACGCTAGATTTCGTTGCGAATAAAGCTCGTAAAGTTGAGAACATGGAGTACGCTCTGTGTAACTCCTTCGGCTTTGGTGGCACAAACGGTTCATTGATTTTCCGTCGTTACCACGCAGAATAGTCAATTCGTTCCGTTATTAATTCAGCCTCAGTTGTGTATACAGCTGAGGCTTTATTTTGCCTGTCTCTTTGCACAGCTCTATGCTTTAGTTTATGATAGTTCTACCTGATTACTGTCTGATTTATCAGCTTTTATTATAAGTATTATCAATGTCATATTGGGTTAATGGTCAACTTTGCCAGCAAATTAGTGTCTCTGATCGCGCCGTTGCGTTTGGGGATGGCTGTTTTACGACTATCCACGGAATGAATCAGCAAGCGCAGATGCTAAAAGAGCATATTGCGCGTCTAACACGTGATTGTAAGCGGTTAAAAATTACTGCCCCTGATTGGGATGAACTAGAGCGGCACTTAGTTGAAATTTGCGCAAAGCAAGCAGATGACGAATTTGTATTGAAAGTCATTATTAGCCGTGGTGTTGGCGGGCGAGGTTACAGTTCTATTGGTTTTACGAAGCCAACAATTATTGCCAGTATTTCGTCCTTTCCATCCCACTATACTCAATTACAATGTAAAGGTGCTAAGCTAATATTGAGCCAAACGCCGGTTTCACGAAACCCATTATTGGCAGGGATGAAACACCTAAACCGTCTTGAACAAGTGTTGATCCGCCAAGAAATTGACGAAGCTCAAGCGGATGAAGCGATTGTACTCGATACCGACGGCACCATTGTTGAATGTTGTAGTGCCAATGTGTTTTGGCGCATTGGGCAAACTGTTTATACCCCCGTGTTATCGCACAGTGGGGTTAATGGATTAATGAGACAAAAGATCATAGCGTTATTAGCGCGGAGTCAGTACCATTTTGAAGAGGTCGAACGATTTGCTTCCATATTAGCGCATTGCGATGAAGTCATTATGTGCAATGCCTTGATGCCAGTTCTACCCGTTCAAAGTATCCAAATAGGCTCACAAGAAAGCCCATTACAGTATGCTTCGCGGGAACTGTTCGAATACTTATTTTTGCGCTGCAAAATCTAACTTGCATAAATTAAAGCCTAATACGCATTGGTATGGTCAATAAATGAAATTAGCTAAAAAAATCATTTTGATTGCTGTTGTTCTGATTACCGTCGTGGCGATTGCACTTTATTTGCAATATCGCCAAGTATTGAACTACGCGAAAACACCGATTAACCTCACACAAGAAAAGATTTTTACTGTGCCTGCGGGGACAGGGCGTGTGGCATTTGAAACACTGCTAATTAATGAAAAATTGATTGAGCAGGGAAATGAATTTCAATGGTTATTGAAATTGCGTCCTGAATTGGCGCAGCTAAAAGCCGGCACATACCGTTTACAACCTGATATGGATGTTGAACAGTTACTAAAATTGGTTGTTAGTGGTAAGGAAGCTCAATTTTCGATTCGGTTTATTGAAGGGAATCGTTTAGCCGATTGGAGCAATATTTTACGTGATGCGCCATATTTAGCGCATAAGTCCACGGAAATGACACCGACCGAGCTTTACAATGAGATAGGCTTTAAGGGGGAGGGAACCTTGGAAGGCTGGCTCTATCCTGACACTTATTTATATACGGCTGGAACGCCAGATACTGAAATTTTGAAACGTGCTTATAAGCGCATGCAAACCAGCCTTGATGATGAATGGAAAGGGCGTGATAGGGATCTGCCGTATAAAAATGCCTATGAAATGTTGATTATGGCGTCAATCATTGAAAAAGAAACTGGTGTTGATAACGAACGTTCACAGGTTGCTTCGGTGTTTATTAACCGCTTAAAGCAAAAAATGCGCTTACAAACCGATCCAACGGTAATTTACGGCTTGGGTGATAAATACCGTGGTAAAATTTACCGCAGTGATTTAGATAATTATACAGAATATAACACCTACAAAATTGACGGATTACCACCAACACCAATAGCAATGCCAAGCCTTGCATCTGTAAAAGCAGCTGCACATCCAGCGAAAACAGATTACTTATATTTTGTCGCGGACGGTAAAGGGGGACATACCTTTAGCCGTAACTTGAATGACCACAACCGTGCCGTCAAAGTTTACCGCCAAATTGAACAGCAAAACTGATAAAACATGAAAAACCAATTTATTGTTATTGAAGGATTAGAAGGGGCAGGAAAAACCACTGCAATCAACACGGTGGTTGATACTCTGAACCATGCAGGTATCAACGATATCGTTTTTTCCCGCGAGCCTGGGGGCACACCGCTGGCAGAAAAGCTGCGAGAGCTCATCAAACAAGGTATTGAAGGGGACAAAGTCACGGATAAAGCCGAGCTTTTAATGCTGTATGCTGCCCGTGTACAGTTAGTTGATACCGTGATTAAACCTGCGCTTGCTGCTGGAAAGTGGGTTGTAGGTGATCGCCATGATATGTCATCACAAGCTTATCAAGGTGGTGGACGCCAGATTGATCGCCATTTAATGCAGTCTTTGCGTGATTTAGTATTAGGTGATTTTAAACCCGATCTGACGTTATACCTTGATTTATCACCAGAACTTGGCCTTCAACGTGCTCGTTCACGAGGTGAACTAGATAGAATAGAAAAAGAGTCGCTAGCCTTTTTTGAAAGAACCCGAGAAAGATATTTGGAACTAGCAGCTGGTGATAAATCCATCGTGACAATTGATGCAAGTCAAAATATCGAGCAAGTTCAAAACGATATTCGTGCCGCGTTACTGGCATGGTTAGCAAAATAAGGTGTTGATGGCATGAATTGGTATCCTTGGTTAAATGAGCCTTATCGGCAAATCATCGCGGCTTACCAAAGTGGCCGAGGTCACCATGCCTTGTTACTTAATTCTATACCAGGTAATGGTGCTGATGCATTATGTTATGGGGTTAGTCGTTGGTTAATTTGCCAAAATCGCGATGGGATGAAAAGTTGTGGGGAGTGTCATAGTTGCCGTCTAATGTTGGCAGGAACGCACCCTGATTACCATGTGATTGAGGTTGAAAAAGGAAAATCGACGGTCAGTGTTGATGCTGTTAGAAAACTGATTGAAACCTTAAGTAGTCATGCGCAACAGGGTGGCAGTAAGGTAGTGTATATTCCCAGTACAGATGCACTTACCGATGCCGCGGCGAACGCACTACTAAAAACCCTTGAGGAACCGGCTAAAGATACCTATTTTTTGTTAGGTAGCGAAAAACAGGAAAACTTATTAGCTACGATCCGCAGCCGTTGTCTGAGCCACTTTTTACCAGCGCCAGACTCACAAATCGCATTATATTGGCTGCAAAAGCAAAAGCCTGATTTGGTTATGGCTGATGCGGTTACTGCCTTAAAACTTTGCCAAGGTGCACCAGTTGCAGCGTTAGCACTACTTGATGACAATTTATGGCAAAAGCGTACTGCATTATGCCATAACATGGCGTTAGCATTACAAAACCGCGATATGCTAAGTTTGCTGCCCTCGCTCAATATAGATGATGCGGTGATGTCCCTGAATTGGCTATTAAGCTTATTTGCTGATGCCATTAAGGTACAGCAAGGCGCAGCGCAGTTTTGCATTAATCAAGACTATAGCCCGCAAGTGATGCAATTGGCATCCATGATGAACCGTACACAACTTCATGATGTGTATGAGCAATGGCTGTATTGTCGCCATCAATTACTGACCGTTCCTGCGTTAAATCAGGAACTCCTGTTGGCTAATCAATTATTACAATGGGAAGCCTTACTGGCGAACCCCTCATTTTAAAAAGAGTTAAATATGTTTGTTGTTGATTCACACTGCCATCTCGACTGTTTAGATTATGAAAAATTACATACGAATGTCGATGATGTGATAACAAAAGCGTCTGCCCGTGATGTTGGTTTCATGTTAGCGGTGGCAACGACGCTGCCGGGTTTTGAAAAAATGAAAACGTTGATTGGTGAGCGCGACAATATTGCATTTTCTTGTGGTATTCACCCCCTGAATTTAGATGAAGGGCACGATTTCGAACGTTTAGCGCAATTAGCTGCGGGGCAGGAGGTTGTCGCGTTAGGGGAAACGGGCTTAGATTATTATTACCAGCAGGAAAATGCAGCGTTACAGCAAGAGTCATTTCGCCAACATATTCGCATTGGCCGTGAGGTGAATAAACCTGTTATTGTACATACCCGTTCAGCGCGGGAAGATACGCTGACAATCCTCCGCGAAGAAAAGGTGATGGATTGTGGCGGTGTGTTGCATTGCTTTACGGAAGATAAAGACACCGCTATCGAGTTGCTTGATTTAGGCATGTACATTTCATTTTCAGGCATTGTGACATTCCGCAATGCGGAGCAAATTCGCGAAGCGGCGAGAATTGTCCCACTGGATAGAATTCTTGTCGAAACAGACTCACCTTACTTAGCACCCGTTCCGCACCGTGGAAAAGAAAACCAGCCTGCTTATGTGCGTGATGTGGCGGAATACATGGCTGTGCTCAAGGGCGTTAGTGTTGAGGAGATGGCCGAGATCACCACACAGAATTTCAATCGTTTGTTTCATTTAAATGTCGGCGTGAATAACGCATAATCAGCACACGATAATTAAATCATTCTGAATTATTAAGGAAATTAACATGGCAGAAGAAACCATTTTTAGCAAAATCATCCGTCGTGAAATCCCTGCGGATGTGGTTTACCAAGATGAGCTAGTCACGGCTTTTCGTGATATTTCACCACAAGCGCCATCACACATCTTAATCATTCCTAATAAATTGATCCCAACTGTGAACGATGTCACTGCGGATGATGAACTGGCTCTTGGCCGTTTATTTACGGTTGCGGCAAAAATTGCGAAAGAAGAAGGTATTGCAGAAAGCGGATACCGTTTAATTATGAATTGTAATGAACATTCAGGCCAAGAAGTTTTCCATATACATATGCACTTAGTGGGTGGTCGCCCATTAGGCCCATTATTGGCAAAATAATGAAAATATTGGGAACAACAATAAGCCGAGTGATATTGCTAGGTTCACTCGCCATACTTCTGAGCGGTTGCCTTTATAAAAAACCGCAAGGATTGGTTTTTAATGAACAGCAGCGTGTGATCATGGAACCGTCTGTATTGGCTAAAGGTATTATTGTTGAAAACCCAATTGTGAGCATGGAAAATCATCAACATGTTGCCACCATCAATATTAGCAATGTGCAATCAAACACGGTAAATATTGCTTACCGCGTATATTGGTATGATAAGCAAGGGTTGAAGGTGGATACATTGGCGGTAGCAGAAAAGTCACTGTTACCAAATTCCACAGAACAAATTCGTGCGATAACCTCTTCACCTCGTGCAGATAATCTGCGTATTCATGTTTTTTTATCCCCTAAGGCCGGAGAATAATAATGAAACGGATCTTAATGGTAGCTGCGACAACGCTTATTTTAGCTGGTTGTCCGTCATACCCGCCACAACAACCGGTTGAGCCGCCACCGATTGTGCCTGTTGAACCGCAACAGCCAGAGGTGACACCTCCACCGCCTCCGCCAGATAAGGTACCAACCCCACCTAAACAGCAAACAACGGATTGGTCCGCTGCAATTGCACCGTTAGTCGCACAAATGGCGGCAGCAGAGGGTGTGGAGTCAGGCAAAGTTTTGTTAGTTGACTCAGTCAAAAATAATACAAATGGCTCTCTTCCTGTACAGCTGATTACATCCAATATGATGTCTGCGGTGGAGAATACTCACCGTTTTAATGTTGTCCCACAAGATGTGGTTAATGCAGCGCGTAAGACGCTGGGGTTATCCCAAGAAGATAGCCTTGTGACTCGCAGCAAAGCAATTGGCCTTGGTCGCTATGTACAGGCAAATTATGTGATTTACAGCGTGATGTCTGGGTCAAACAAAGAAAGGCGTCTTGAGATGCAATTAATGGAAGTGCAAACAGGCGAAATTATTTGGACTGGAAAAAATAATATTGAGTAACATGCAGTCATTGCTTGCTTTACTCTCGACACGTTTCCCAGCAATTTCAACCAAATGCTGGGAAATTTCTCCGTTAGTAGGGTTATCTGGTGGCAGCTTTTTAGTTGAAAGTCATCAACCCAATTGCCCATTAAAGCTGGTGGCTCGCGTAGATACCTATCGGCAAAATGCATTGTATGTCTCTCGACACAAAGAAGCCCGTATCTTGCGGCAAATTCAACATTTACCCTTTGCTCAGGCTGTGGTTGCACATAATGCCGAGTGGTTAGTTTTAGCATGGAGTGAAGGGCAGCATCCCAGCGAGAATATGTTTTATTCGCGAGAGTTTCAGCAGGAACTTGCCAGTATCATTGCTACTTTACATTGTTCATCATTATTGACTTACACATTACCATTGAGGGCAGAAATTGCCCATTATGGGGAACGTGTGGATCAACAGCGTTTTTCTCCACGCTGGAAGCGGCTTCATCGAGACTTTTTACAAAAAAAGATGCCAAAGACGTTGAAATTGGCACCTGCTCATATGGATATTCATCCTAAAAACATCGTTATTCGAGAAGATGAGAAAATGATGTTATTGGATTGGGAATATACCGCAAATACCGATATTGCGTTTTCGCTAGAAACCTATTTTCAATTCAATAACCTTACAGTGCGCCAGCGCCAGCAATTTTTGACGCAATATTGTGATATTCAAGGTGCTTACCATGATAAATTTCAGTTAACGCATCACTGTAATTTATGGTCACCTTGGGTAAAATACATGACATTAATGTGGTATGAAGTACAGTGGCATGAAAGTCGAGACCCTGACTTTTTGTTACACTCTCAACCACTACGACAATATTTCAATTTGCTAGGCTAAATGCTTGGCACAACTCTTTATACAGTTAATGAATGAAACAAGTGAGGCAGGTTATGGGCCCAATAATGCTAGATGTTCAGGGGTATGAACTGGACAATGAAGAACGCGAAATATTAGCTCATCCACTGGTGGGCGGCTTAATTTTATTTACCCGTAACTTTCATGATGCAGCGCAACTGCGTGAACTGGTTCGTCAAATTCGAGATGCATCACGAAACCGACTCTTAATTGCAGTAGACCAAGAAGGTGGGCGGGTACAACGTTTTCGCGATGGTTTCACAGCACTACCATCAGCACAAGCATTTGCCGCACTGAATAATGAACATGATGGTGCAAAATTGGCAGAGGAAGCTGGCTGGTTAATGGCCGCAGAAATGATAGCGATGGACATCGACATTAGTTTTGCGCCTGTGCTTGATTTAGGCCATCAAAGTATTGCAATTGGTGAGCGTTCATTCCATGAAAACCCTGAGATAGCGATGGTGATGGCAGAGCGTTTCATTAAAGGTATGCATAGCGCTGGAATGAAAACAACAGGGAAGCATTTTCCTGGTCACGGCGCAGTAAAAGCGGACTCTCATAAAGAAACACCTCGGGATGACCGTGCCCTTGATGTAATTCGTGGCAAAGACATGTCGATTTTCAAAGATTTTATTCAAAGAGAATTGTTAGATGCCATCATGCCTGCCCATGTTATTTATACACAGGCTGATGACAGACCAGCAAGCGGTTCGCCTTTCTGGTTAAAATCTGTTTTACGTGAGCAACTTGGATTTAATGGCGTTATTTTTTCTGACGATTTATCGATGGAAGGTGCTGCGATTATGGGTAGTTATCCAGAAAGAGCAAAAGCGTCCTTGAATGCAGGTTGTGACATGATCCTGGTCTGTAATAACCGCGAAGGCGCGGTGAGCGTGTTAGATAATCTTCCAAAACAACATAATAGCCAAGCGTCAAAGCTTTATCACAGTGGCCGCCAATACAGTTTGAAAGAGTTGCAAAGTGCGGCGCGTTGGCAGGATAGCAATCAAAAATTGGTTGAATTACATAATAGATGGCAAGAATCTAAGCAGTAGTCAAAAATAAGTACCGATCAAACCAGTGAGAAGCCTTATCTCACTGGTTTTTTTTTGCGTAATAACCAATCTTAATGTGGAGCGTTTGAAACCAAGGAATTCACTGGATATTTTTAATAACGTTACCCGTAACGCGATTAAATAAATTTAATAGGATTTAATTATTTTGAAAATAGGATAAATAAAAAACAAAAACTTATTTTTTAATAAAAATTAATCGTTCAGAAAGACACGGAAATGAAACAAAAACATCCAAAGAAGAGAATGAAACTATAAATATCACTATTTTACTCAATATGAAAATTTGGAATATAAGCCCAATAATTTAATTTAAGATTAAAATAATTAAAGGTGGCTTTCAATTATTTGCATGGTAGATTTTGTTTTAGTTCATAAATTGGTCTTATAATTAAATTAATTAATTTGCTAAAGAAAGGGGCATTAACTCTCTGTTATTTTTGCATATTAGTTAACGCAAACGATTCGCATAAAAACTAAACATATTATAGGAACTCTTAAGCAAAGCTAAAGATACATGTTTTTTGATATTCCAAAAGCCAATGGAGTATTGACAAAAAGAATGGGGTATCAAGTTCTGCAAAAGCGTCAATAAGCACATAATGTTGTAGTTGAATTCAGATTTTAAAGGTTTTTTTCTTATCACCTAAAGGTAAATATGATTTTCTTCTTATATCCCGCTTAATTTATATAAAAATAAAATAGGGTATATATGTGATACGTATCACATTCATAAAGGTATTGAATGCAACTTATGTAACGTGTTGTGACAGTGATCGTTTTAATTGACGTAAAATTACGTTAGCATTCCTATTATGATAGTTTTATGACAATGCACCAGTAAGTACAGTGCATTGAAAAAGAAAGTCATTCACAAACAAGATATTAAGCCAAATAGAGCGGTAAATTCAGAGAAGCTTATTTCTCATGGGCTAACTTTGTCCAAAATAAAATAGAAAAAGCTAAAAGGGTTTTGAGCATTAATTATACTTTCTATGTTGTTTAAATATTGACACCTTATTGTTGCTTAACCTAAATAAAACATAAAAAATGAGTGAGAAAGCCTCGGGATAATTAAAATTAATTAAGTTTTAACAGTAAGGATAACACCTTATTAACTCAAAAAGTAAACACGTATGCGGCTAGGTTGCGTATGAATTTTTTCATTTAAAAAATGACTTTAGTGTTTGAAATGGACGTTTTTTTTATCGTTAAGTTAAATTGTTTTATTAAGCTAAAAATAAAAAATGGTGATTTGTTGTTCATGGGAACATGACACAACATAAAATTAATTCAAATAATCATTAACTAGGTTAATTCCAATGAAAGTTAAAAATCTTGCGCTATTAATGCTTTCTCCTTGCTACTTAGCAGTTACCATGGCAAATGCGAGCAACTGGGAAAATTCAATCAAAGAAAACTCATTTATTGCGGATTCAGAGTTAGAGCTGTCTACTCGTAATATGTGGAAATACCTGAAAACTGAAAACCGTTTCGATAAAGACGAAGGTCGTTATAGAAAGCAAGTTGCGAATGCTTGGGGGCAAAACTTCCAAGCTGATTTTACTTCAGGTTATTTTGCGGATGTGATTGGGTTTGATGCATCTTACTACGGCGGTATTAAATTAGGCGCAAGTAAAGACTTCGCCTCTCGTGCAATTTTATATAACGATGATGGCCATGCGAAAGGTTATAACAAAATTGGTCAGCGTTATGCCAAAGTGAAATTAGATTTAGAACCTGTTAAGTTTAATGCGAAAGCAGGTTGGTTTACACTGAAAAACACAGGTATTTTCACTAACTCACAACGCCTTTCTTTAAATAGCTACAGTGGTTACTACACTAATACAGCCATTGATGATTGGAGTTTAGATTTATTATATCTTGACAAGAAAGTCATGCGCCGTGATAGCCCAAACATTGATGCAATGTATTTTACTGATGGTAATGGTGTAAGACACAACGTTAACCACGTGATCACTGGTGGTATTAATTACAATACTAAACCACTGAAAGTACATTATTTTTACGGTCAAGCTGATGATTTATTCCGCCAACAAGGCCTTGAAGCAAAATATAAGCTGACCTCTGACTTAACACTCGGCACACAAATTTATAATCATGAATACGGTAGTGACGGTAAACGTACTGAAACTAACGATGCAAAAGGCAAACGTAACTTTGACAAACGTGCATGGCACTACGCGGGAACCGCTGAATGGCGTGTACCAGAAACCCCATGGACGCTTAGCACTGGCTTAACTTATACCCAAGCGAAAAAAGCGAACGGCGTTGGTCAATTTGCTCGTAACCCAATCGGCAACACCCGTGGTCGTTTTAACTCACCTGCATACTCAGATATCGACTATGTTCGTGACGGTGAAGCGATGATCGCGTTAGCTGCTGAATACCGCGTGAGCAAAGAACTGTCTGTAGGTGCGCGTACCAACTATTCAGAATTCAAATATGAAGGCGAAAGATTAAAACAAGGTCAATTTGGTCTATTCAGCTACTGGAAACCAACAGAAAACTTATCCGTTTCATTGAGCGGCGGTCTGGGTTGGCACCACCAGCAAGAAAATGACTACACAACGCCAAAACTGTATGACGGTCACTCACGTCGTGCTCACTCGTTGTCTGGTTCTATGACAACCACTTATCGCTTCAAAATGTAGTCGGTAATTGAGTGCTGTTTATAATAAAAGGGTTGAAAAATGAAACATAAAATTGGATTACTGACCGTTTTGATTTCGGGAGCACTACTTGCCGGTTGTGCAACTAAAACGGCTGACACAGTAAAAGTACAAGTTATTGGTATCAATGACTTCCACGGCGCACTACAAGCACCGGGCGATGGTAAATTGGGTGGCATCGAATCTATCGCGACTTTAGTTAACCAACTACGTGCGCAAAACGATAAAACTATCGTGGTAGGTGCAGGTGACTTAGTTGGTGCGAGCCCATTATTGTCTTCTATGTTCTACGATGAGCCGACAATCGAAGCATTAAGTGCAATTGGCATGGAAACGAGCGCAGTAGGCAACCATGAGTTTGATAAAGGCAAAGAAGAGCTGCTGAGAAAACAAAATGGTGGCTGCCATCCAACTGCGGGTTGTGTGGGTAAAGATTCGTTTGCTGGCGCTGACTTTAACTACTTAGCGGCGAACGTAATCGTGAAAGAAACAGGTGAAACCCTGTTCCCATCTTATTTTATCAAAGAGTTTGATGGCATTCCGATGGCGTTTATTGGACTAACGCTAGAAGGCACTCCGGCTATCGTGACACCAAGTGGTACCGCAGGTTTAGAATTCAAAAATGAAGTCGAAACCATTAACAACCAAGTTAAATTGTTAAAAGCGAAGGGCATCAACAGCATCGGTGTGCTGATCCATGAAGGCGCGACCCAACAAGTCGATACTAAAGTCAAAGATATTAACCGCTGTGATAATATCAAAGGCCCAATTGTTGATATCGTTAATCAATTAGATGGCGCTGTTGATTTTGTGGTCAGTGGCCATACTCACCAAGCGTATAATTGTGAAATTAACGGTAAAACGGTTATTTCTGCCCAGTCTAACGGTACGTTGTTATCTCAGTTAAACATTGAGATTGATAGAAAAACAAAAGATATTGTTAGTATTAAAGCAAAAAATATTCCTGTTGAAACAAAACGTTATGAGAAAAACCCTGAGTTAACGACTTTCGTACAAAAATACGAAAAAATTGCGTTACCAATTTCGCAAGAAGTGATGGGTTCTCTGAGTGCGGATTCTGACAAGAAATTATTGTCTGGTGGGGATTCAACACTAGGTAAAATTATTGCAGATGGCCAATTGTATGTCGCTTCAGCAAAAGATGCGGGTGGCGCACAAATCGCCTTCATGAACAGTGGTGGTATTCGTGCTGACATGAAAGCGGGTCAACAGACTTATGGCGATATCTTTACCGTTCAACCATTCTCTAACGTAGTGGTAACGCAGTCACTGACTGGTGCACAAATTAAACAAGCCCTTGAGCAACAATGGGATCGTGCGCGTCCACAAGTGATGCCTGTTTCTAAAGGCTTCTATTATGAGTGGGATGACAGCCGTGCTGTGGGTGATAAAGTTATCCAAAACTCAATCAAGTTGAATGGCAAACCATTAGACATGAAAAAAACCTACCGTGTTGCTGCAAATGAGTTCTTAGCAACAGGTGGTAGCCGTTTCTCTGCCTTCAATGAAGGTAAAGACCGTGTTTACAGCGTGCCAGATAACGAAGCATTAATGCAATACTTCAAAGATAACTCACCTGTTTCAGTTCCAACTGACGTGCGTATCAAAAAAATCAAATAACGTAAATTGATTTTTGAATAATTGAAACCCGAAGCGCTAAGCGTTTCGGGTTTTTTGTTGTTTTTTATTCATCCCGCTATCTCATCATTCAAAGATAATCAATTATCTGTTTTAAAATAAAAATGATAGAATAATGATTCTCATTATCACTAATCAATGTATGGATTTAATCATCTGATTGATATTAAACAGTTTCAAGCTGACTCGATTCACGCCCTGACAAAAAATGATTTGAAGAGGGTTGCCGATGTCTTAATAATCTATTAAATTGATGTAAATCAATATTTGGTATTACCAATAGACCAAGCGTGATATTCTAAATTTTCTATCAAGAATAATGAGAGCGTTAATTATTGTTATCTAAGATTTTTATCACTAGAAACCTTAAATAACTTTAATATATTTGTTCGAGGAATTTATGACCTTATCTCAACCAAAAATCATCGTTGTCGGCGGTGGTGCGGGTGGCTTAGAGCTAGCAACACGTTTGGGCCGAAAATTAGGTAGAAAAAAACGGGCGCATATTACGCTTGTTGACCGTAACCCAAGCCACCTTTGGAAGCCATTGCTGCACGAAGTGGCAACGGGCTCATTGGATGATGGTGTTGATGCGATTAGTTACTTAGCCCATGCAAGGCATAATGCATTCAATTTTCAGTTGGGTTCATTAACAAATATTAACCGTGAGAATAAAAAAATCGTGTTAGGGGAACTGCATGATAAGCACGGTGAGTTATTAGTGCCTTTACGGGAATTAGAATACGATATTTTAGTGATGGCGCTGGGCAGCACATCAAATGACTTTGGTACCCCAGGCGTGAAGGACCACTGTATTTTCTTAGATAACCCGCATCAAGCTCACCGTTTTCATGATGAAATGTTAAATTTATTCCTACGCTATTCTGTGCGTGATAGCGCAGAGGAAAAAGTAAATATTGCTATTGTTGGCGGCGGCGCGACAGGGGTTGAATTATCGGCGGAACTGTACAACGCCGTGGAGCAACTCACCAGTTACGGGTTTAAAGGGCTAGATACAGACGCCTTAAATGTGACGCTGGTTGAGGCGGGTGAACGTATTTTACCTGCGTTACCCCCGCGAATTTCAGGTGCTGCACATCAAGAGTTAAACAAGCTTGGTGTCAATGTGTTGACGAAAACCATGGTGACTAGCGCTGAAGCTGATGGATTAAATACTAAAGAAGACGGTAAAATTCATGCGGATCTTATGGTGTGGGCGGCTGGTATAAAAGCGCCTGATTTTATGAAAGATATCGCAGGGTTAGAAACGAATAGAATTAATCAGTTAGTCGTTAAGCCTACGCTACAAACGACATTGGATGACTCGATTTTTGCCATTGGCGATTGTGCATCTTGCGCCAAACCTGAAGGGGGCTTTGTTCCTCCACGGGCACAGTCTGCACACCAAATGGCCAGCTTATGTTACGACAATATCCTTGCGATGATGAAAGATAAACCGCTTAAGGATTATATCTATAAAGATCATGGCTCTTTAGTATCACTTTCGCGCTTTAGTACTGTTGGTAGTTTAATGGGCAATCTGATGCGTGGTGATATGATGGTGGAAGGCCGAATTGCTCGCTTTGTGTATATTTCGTTATATCGAATGCATCAAATTGCACTGCATGGGTACATTAAGACTGGGCTGATGATGCTGGTTGGCAGTATTAACCGAATTATTCGACCAAAACTCAAACTACACTAATTTCTACTGGCAGAAAAAGAAATATAAGTGATAATAGATGCACTTGATTGCGAAGGTAATCAGGTGCATTGATTTTTACTGCTTTTATGAGTTAGTTCAACGGTAATATAAAGGCTTAATTAATTTTTATTTTCATAAGGTTAGGGTGGATCTGCATTTAAACCTATTTAGATCAATCTTCAGTAATAGCAGATAGTTTAATATAACAGAAATCATCATAAATGATGTTTAAATAATCAATATAATTAATGTTAATAATTATTTGAAAAAATAATAATAATGGAAAGTAATTTATTAATTAGCGAACATTATTTTAACTTTATATAACGATAAAATTATTAATATATGCCTGTTTGGCATAGTACAGTTAATTTACATTGTTAAGTGTCACATTAATGATAAATAACAGAATAATAAAATTATTATGATTCATTTGAATTAGATTAGGATAATTCTAAAAAAATGTGAATTACCTGCGCAAAGATCGAATTCTCTCGCTTAATAGTTACAATAGATATATGGGTATTTTATAAGGGTAAATTGATGAAGCTAAAATTTAAGTTGTTATTAGCGCTAGTAGCGATTTGCCTTGTTTCGTTTGCTGTCTCACTGTTTATTCAAGAACCAGAAGCCAAACTTGCCACTGTCTTATCTGTTGAGCCTATAAAGGCGAATCGCTTGGTTGAATATGAAAATTGCACGTTAACGGGGGTGCTTGGTTCATTTAATCAGCAATCCTTATCACGTTTTCACCCTGCACAAAATGAGTGCAAAATGATTTTTATGATTGAAGCCCTTCAAGGTAAAGGGTTTCCGTCTCTGTTTGATAATCAAAACAAAATCTGTGTAAAAACACAAAGAATGGAATTGGCCGTTGTCGGTTATGATGTGGTCTATCAGATAGGTAAAACCATTGGCAAGGTCAGAACATCTTATGCTCCCTCTATTTTTATTCCCTTAAATGAAGATGGGCGTTTAGATTTACCTTCGTCAAATTCCATTTGTGAAACGGTACGTAGCGATGTCAAAGAACTTTTGCCATTTTACTGTTTACATCAAAATGAATTACCGCTTTCAGGCACTACTGGCGTCCTGAAATTACAGCCCAATAAAAACACATTAGGTTATTTTGAGTAAATTTGATTTTATAATTACCTAAAATAAAGGCTATCTACGGATAGCCTTTATTCGTTTTAGCCTAAAATCGATTAAGCGAGTAAGTGTTCTTCAAAATCAGTTAAGAGCTGCTTAATAAACTCAAGTCGTGTTACTCTGTCAGTTAAGTCATGGAAGAACTTCAAGCGGGTAGGACCATCTAATCGATAGGTTTTTGATTGGTTTTGCAACAAGCTGATCAAGAAGCTTGGGTCAACTTTGTTTTTCTCGCCAAACTCAATAAAGCCACCTTTTTCATGCGCTTCAATACGTTTCACACCTAAAAATTGCGCGTGTAGGCGGATTGCGGCTGAAGTTAATAGGAATTTACCCGCATCGGGTAGGCTGCCAAAACGATCAATCAGCTCTGTACGTAGCTCGTCTAATTCTTGGCTGTCTTTTGCACTGGCAATTCGTTTATAAAATGAAAGGCGCATATTCACATCATGGATGTAATCATCAGGCAATAAGACTGGCATTCGTAATTCAACTTCGGTTTGTTGATTCGTTAAGTCTTCTAATGACGGCTCTCGACCTTCTTTTAGAGCATCGACAGCGCTTTCTAATAATTCCATATACAGCGTGAAACCGATAGTGGTCATTTGTCCGCTTTGATCTTCACCCAGTAATTCACCCGCACCGCGAATTTCGAGGTCATGAGTTGCAAGGGCGAAGCCTGCGCCTAAGTCCTCTAAAGATGAAATGGCTTCAAGGCGTTTTTGGGCATCAGTAGTCATTGCCTTTGGATGTGGTGTTAGTAAATAGGCATAGGCTTGGTGATGTGAACGGCCAACACGGCCACGTAATTGGTGCAATTGCGCTAAACCAAAGTGATCAGCGCGTTCAATAATAATCGTGTTAGCTGTTGGGATATCAATACCCGTTTCAATAATGGTGGTGCAAATTAAAACGTTAAAACGTTGATGGTGGAAGTCTGTCATGACTCGCTCTAACTCACGTTCGCGCATTTGCCCATGCCCCACAACAAAGCGGGCTTCAGGGACTAACGTTTCGAGTCGTGCCTTGGCTTTTTCGATATTTTCCACATCATTATACAAATAATAAACTTGCCCACCCCGTAAGGTTTCACGCAAAATCGCTTCGCGAACCACTAACTCATCATATTGGCGAACAAAGGTTTTAACGGCTAAGCGACGTGCTGGCGGGGTTGCAATAATCGATAAATCCCGCATTCCGCTCATCGCCATATTTAGTGTTCGAGGGATCGGGGTTGCAGTAAGCGTTAAAATATCGACATCAGCACGCATTGCTTTAATACGTTCTTTATGGCGGACGCCAAAGCGGTGCTCTTCATCGACAACCAGCAGGCCTAAATCCTTCCACACAATATCACTTTGCAGTAATTTGTGTGTGCCAATCAAGATATCGACTTTGCCATCAGCGGCATCCGCGATAATTTGTTGCTGTTCTTTTGCCGTTTTAAAGCGAGAAAGCATTTCGATACGCACGGGCCAATTTGCAAATCTATCTCTGAAATTATCATAGTGTTGCTGAGCAAGTAGGGTAGTCGGAACTAACACAGCGACTTGCTTGTTATTATTGATAGCAAGGAATGCCGCTCGCATCGCCACTTCAGTTTTACCAAAGCCAACGTCCCCACAGACAAGCCTATCCATCGCCAATGGTTGGCACATATCGCTCAATACTGCGTTAATTGCCATTTCTTGGTCTGGCGTCGTTTCAAAAGGGAAACCTTGGCAGAATTCTTGGTATTGTTGTTTATCATGTTTGAAGGCAAAACCCGCTTTGGCTGCACGTTGTGCATAAATATCAAGCAGTTCTGCTGCAACATCACGTACCTTTTCGGCCGCTTTTTGTCGAGCTCGCCCCCAACTGTCACTACCCAGTTTATGTAGCGGTGCATTTTCGTCAGCACCACCAGCATAACGGCTAATTAAGTGCAGTGAAGAAACAGGGACGTACAGCTTGTCTTCTCCCGCGTAGGTAAGAATTAAATACTCAGCTTTAATCCCACCCGCTTCAAGCGTAATCAAACCTTGGTAGCGACCCACACCGTGCTCAATATGTACAACGGGTTGCCCAGGGCGTAATTCTGCGAGGTTACGAATTAAGGTATCAGTGTTAATTGTACGGCGGTTATCTGTGCGACGACGAACAACACGTTCGCCTAATAAGTCGCTTTCACAAATCAATGCTTTATTCGTATCTGATTGGATAAAACCGTGTTCAGCTGCGCCAATGGTAATCGCAAAGCGTGGGGTGGCTGGGCTTGTATAGCTTTCAATAATTTCAGGGCGTATTTTTAACCGGGCTAATAGCTCAGTGACCGTTTCACGACGACCTTCGCTTTCCACAGAAAAAATGAGTGCACCGTCGAATTGCTCACTAAATTGGCGAAGCTTTTCTAATGGTGTTTTGCTTTGCCCTTGAATGCTGATATCGGGAAGTGGTAAATAATCTAAATTGGTATTTGCTGCTTTTTTAGGTAGCGTTTCAGATGAAAGTTGAATGCGTGGCCATTGTTTTAAGTTTTGGTTGAGTTGTTCAACGGTAAGCCATAAATCTGCAGGAGGAAGCAGGGGGCGCATTGGGTCAACACCACGGCTTACATACCGTTGTTGAGTATCAGTTTGAAAACGCTCAGCGGCTTCTTGTAGATTTTGTGAAACAATCAGGCTTGAAGGCGGTAAATAGTCGAATAATGATGGCAATGGCTGGGCAAAAAATAATGACTGCCAATACTCAATGCCTGTCGGTAGAGTGTTTTTACTAACTTGTTGATAAATATGTTCAGGATCACGGCGGACTTCGAAGCGTTCACGCCACTGGCTACGAAAGCGTTCAATCGCATCTTTGTCTGTTGGAAATTCGTGGGCTGGCAGTAAATTAATACTGGCGACCTCTTCTAATGTTCTTTGGGTATCGACATCGAACGTGCGCAAGCTATCGATTTCATCATCAAAGAAATCAATACGAAAGGGCAGTGAACTTCCCATAGGGAACAAATCAAGTAAAGCGCCTCGGGTTGCATACTCACCGTGTTCTAATACTTGTTCCACATGGCGATAACCCGCTTTATCTAACTCGTCGCGTAAATTATCGCGCGAGAGCTTATCACCTTTTGCCATAACGAGCGCGTGACTCGTTAAAAAATCAGGGGGACACACTTTTTGCATCAAAGTATTAACAGGTAATATTAATGCGCCTTTTTGCAAAGAGGGTAAACGGTAAAGTGTTGATAAACGATGAGAAATGATTTCTTGATGTGGGGAAAAGTTATCGTAAGGTAATGTTTCCCAATCAGAAAGCGTCTCAATAGGGTGATGTGTAAATTGTTGTATTTCATCACGTAAACGTAATGCATTTTGCATATCACGCGTCACAATGACAACGGGCCCTTGATGACGTTCTATCATTTCTCCACATTCAAGTGCACCAGCCGCCCCAATAAGGCAACCTAAATGGCGAACATCGCCACTACGACTAGGGAGTTCATAACGAAATTTTGAGGACATAGAAATCTTTGGTATCTCACAGCGATTAGTTAGCAGTTAAACAAGCGTCAGAACAATAATAGACAGCCTTTAGATGATTAACACTTAAATAAATTAACTGATAGTTAAACTATAAAGTTAACAGCAAAACAACTTATTTTAGCCTACAATTTGTCTGAATTTCAGACAAAAAAGAGGCGAAAGCAGAAAAAAAACCGCAGAGTGGTTCCATTCGTCAATCGTAGCCTTTATTATCGCTGAACACTTCGCTTTGGCAACAGGGGCATTAAAGATTTTATGCACCAATCTGTCTCATTATTTATAGGTCTGCGCTATTTGCGTGGGCGCGCAGCGGATAAATTTGGGCGCTTTGTTTCCAGTTTATCGGCTATTGGTATCACTCTTGGTGTCACGGCTTTAATTACGGTGACATCTGTGATGAACGGTTTCGAGCGATCGCTACAAGATAGCATACTTGCCTATATGCCGCAGGCTATTTTAACGTCGCCATCTGGAAATATTGATCCTACAAAATCCCCTATTGCAGACTTGCAGCATTTGCAAGGCGTGAGCCGAATTGCGCCTATTGTTCAGTCGGACGTGGTATTACAAAGCCGCACGAATGTCGGTGTGGGAGTGATGGCAGGTATAGAACCCGATGCGGACTCATTGCTACTGGATAAACTGATTAGTGGTGATCGTCGTGACCTCAAAGAAGGAAGCTATACTGTTTTTCTGGGGAGTAAATTAGCAGATACATTGGGTGTAAAACGTGGCGATGATGTGCGTTTAATTATTCCAGGTGTGAGCCAATTGACCCCAATGGGGCGTATTCCAAGCCAGCGTTTATTTACGGTTGCGGGTATTTTTCAAACGAATGGTGAAGCTGATACTAGCGAACTGATTGTTTCCGCTCCAGATGCAGCAAGAATGCTACGTTATCCCGTAGGGAATATCACAGGATGGCGCTTATACTTAAATGAACCACTGAAAGTTGATTCACTTAGCAAGCAGGTGTTACCTGATGGGCTTGTGTGGACGGACTGGCGTGAGCGCAAAGGTGAGTTTTTCCAAGCCGTTCGCATGGAAAAAAACATGATGGGCTTGCTATTAAGCTTAATTATTGCAGTCGCCGCTTTTAATATTATTACCTCACTTTCTTTGCTGGTGATGGAAAAACAAGGTGAGGTGGCGATTTTAAAAACGCTAGGCTTAAAACGCTGGCGTATTTTAGCCATATTTATGATACAAGGCGCTGGGGCTGGAATTATTGGTACATTGATTGGTACCGTTTTAGGCACACTATTATCGAGCCAACTTAATGTGATTATGCCGCTAATTGGGCTATTGCCCAAAGGGGTTTCTTTGCCCATTGTACTTGATTATTCAGGTATTTTAATTATTGCAGTTTCTGCGATGCTTATTTCACTGCTTGCGACGCTTTATCCCTCTTGGCGCGCAGCCGCAGTTCAACCTGCTGAGGCTTTACGTTATGAATAAACAACCACTTCTTGTCTGCGAACATTTAAGCAAAACCTATCAAGAAGGTTCATTGTCGACGCAAGTGTTGAAAAATGTCAGTTTCTCCATGGGGCAAGGGGAAATGATGGCGATTGTGGGCAGTTCAGGTTCAGGAAAAAGTACGTTATTACACTTATTGGGTGGACTAGATACACCTTCAGAAGGTAGTGTAATTTTTCGCGGGCAACATATTAATCAATTATCTTCTGATGAACGAGCCGCTATCCGTAATAAAGATTTAGGCTTTATTTATCAGTTTCACCACCTTTTACCTGATTTTACTGCGCTTGAAAATGTCGCGATGCCGCTATTGATAGGGGCTACAGCAAAAGAAAAAGCGTTTACCAAAGCTAAAGAAATGTTGGAAGCCGTAGGGCTAGGGCACCGTGCGGATCACCGCCCTTCAGAGTTATCGGGTGGGGAGCGCCAACGTGTTGCGATTGCACGGGCACTGGTGAATGCGCCAGCACTTGTGCTGGCGGATGAACCGACAGGGAACCTTGACTTACGCAATGCGGATGCGATTTTTGAGCTACTAGGCGAATTAAATCGTACGCAGCGTACGGCATTTTTAGTGGTGACTCATGATATGACATTAGCACGTCGGTTATCTCGTCAGTTGGAAATGCGCGATGGCCACTTACAGCAGGAAATCACGTTGGGGGCTCGGTAATGTCTAAATTGCCACTTACGCTTTTAGCGGCGATACGGTTTAGTCGAGGGCGTCGGCGCACAGGCATGGTGTCTTTGGTCTCGATTGTCTCAACATTAGGGATTGTGCTAGGTGTTGCGGTGCTGATTATTGGTTTGAGCGCCATGAATGGTTTTGAGCGCGAATTGAATAATCGTGTCTTATCCGTGGTACCTCACGGGCAGATTTACGCGGTCAAACCGCCTTATAAAGATTGGGATTTTGCTGAGCAGGTTATTCGCAAAACACCAGGAGTAGAAGGCGTTAGCCCGTATGTGAATTTCACGGGGCTGCTTGAACGTGGCGCAAATTTGAAAGCCATTCAAGTGATGGGCGTTTCCCCTGAAACACAGTCACAGGTTAGTGCATTGCCGCAATTTGTGTTGAATGATGCTTGGAAACATTTTGCTGCGGGTAATCAATCGATTATTTTAGGCCAAGGTGTGGCTGATGCCTTGAATGTAAAGCAAGGGGATTGGGTGACAATTATGATCCCCAATACTGACGAAAGCTTAAAAATTCAGCAGCCTAAACGCATTCGTGTACAAGTAGAGGGGATCTTTAAACTCAGTGGTTTACTTGATCACCAATTAGCATTAGTGCCATTAGCCGATGCACAGCAATATCTGGATTATGGTGATGGCATTAGCGGCTTTGAAATAAAAGCAAAAGACCCTTTTGAAGCGGATAAGGTTGTCTATGATGCAGGTTTAAAAACCATGCACCATGTTATTGTAAAAAGCTGGATTGGCGATTACGGTTATATGTACAATGATATTCAAATGGTTCGTAGTATCATGTACTTAGCTATGATTTTGGTTATCGGTGTTGCGTGTTTTAATATTGTCTCAACGCTAGTGATGGCCGTTAAAGATAAAAGTAGTGATATTGCCGTATTACGAACACTGGGGGCGAAAGACAGGCAAATTCGTGCTATTTTCTTATGGTATGGATTACTGGGTGGTTTGGTTGGTTCGCTGATTGGTGTGGTGCTTGGCGTATTGGTATCCGTCAATTTAACCACTCTAATTAAAGGGTTAGAGGTCGTTTTAGGCCATCCCATTCTTTCAGGGGATGTGTATTTTATCGACTTCTTACCCTCTGAACTGCACATTATGGATGTGGTTTATGTATTAATCACCACCATTATTTTGAGCCTATTGGCAAGCTGGTATCCTGCTCGTCGAGCCAGTAAGTTAGACCCCGCCCGAATTTTAAGCGGTCAGTAGTTTGAGTATCAATGCCAACGTATTGTTTTCACCGAGGTGAAAGGTACGTTGGCATTTTTCTTATCTTTTTTCTAAAAACATTTGCTTATAGCTGCGCTTTTCAATCATTTCTTCCGTAAAACCATACCCTTTTGCTACCGACATTAATTTTTGATAGTAGTGTTCAAGCAGGCTTTCATCGTCTGTCATGATGGCAAACTCAGCAAACCAACCGATGCCATCAAGGTGGTCTACTGTGATGTGGACATCCTCGAGGAAATAAATGCTACGGACTTTTGTCGTCGTTAAATGACAATGATAACCCAAAGTGACTAACATATTTTTTACGTGTTGGCAGTCATCGATATTAATGGCTTTGCATTCTGAAGATAAAGGGCCTTTGACTATCCAAAGCTTGATCCCTGATGGCACCATCTCACGAACACACATACTGATATTATTGTTTGAAAGAGGAAGGTCAGTACTTTCATAGAAATAATCTGTTTCTGAATTATTTTCGGTAAAAGGTTCTGCGTGGTTAGCTTTAATTTTTTGTAGGAATACAGCGTGATCGGCTAAACGAAACTTAATTTCTGCTTCATATTTACCCACGAAATGATCGCTCATATTAACGTCCTTATTGTGCCATCAAATTATTTAGGGATAATCGTAACACAATGGGAGGAATGGCATAGCGTTAAAGGTGTGATAAAAATGAGTAGGGTGCCTACTATTCATATGAAAAATAGGCACAAAAACAAAGTGTGAATTATTTTTTTGTCATTTTATCTAAGTAGCCCATGACAAAGGCTGACAGTACAAAAGTCAGGTGGATAATGACGTACCACATGAGTTTGTCATTTTCGACGCTTTTTAAATCCATAAAGATTTTCAGCAAATGAATAGATGAAATTGCCACAATTGAAGCAGCAACTTTGTTTTTCAGGGAAGAGGCATCCATTTTGCCTAACCAGCCTAGTTTTTCGCTGCTGTCAGGAATATCCATTTGGGATACAAAATTTTCATAACCTGAAAACATCACCATCACTAATAAGCCACCCACTAACGCCATATCAATCAATGAGAGCAGCGTGAGAATTAAGTCTGCCTCAGGGATGGACAAAATATTAGGTAGGATGTGGTAGAGTTCTTGGAAGAACTTAATCGTTAAAGCTAATAATGTCAGTGACAGCCCAAAATAGATAGGCGCTAAAATCCAACGTGAAGCGTACATTGCCCTTTCGAAAAACTTTTCCATGAAACTCCTTTAAATGATAAAAAATATCGCTGTAAAATCTGCGGTGGGTATTTTAACTGTATGCGGTGTTATCAAGAAAGGTTTTTTTATTGTTTTACAGTTGTGTAATTTTTGTGGCTCAATCATGAGAAAATGATGAAATATTTATGATAAAAAGGTGACAAAATCGATACCCTCGATATTTTTATTTGCATTCATCTGTGTGATGCGCTCTAGTGTATTAATGTTTAAATAATATAGAAAAGTCGTGTATTAACAGGGGCAGTTTTCAGTTTGCTGTCTAGATTGTTATGCATTGGTTGCATGGATGAAGGGAAGTTTTTGATGTTGCGATATCGTCATAGACTAAAAAAAATGCGTAAAAACAAGTGTGTACGTCGGCAGCGGCTCCGCAACCGGTCTTTTTATATAGATAACAGACTTAACGATATGAAAAAAGTGAATATTGTCGTATTAACGGGTGCAGGTATTTCAGCTGAGTCAGGCATTCAAACATTCCGCTCTGCGGATGGGTTGTGGGAGGAGCACCGTGTTGAGGATGTTGCTACTCCAGAAGGTTTTGAGCGAAACCCTCAATTAGTACAGCGTTTTTATAATGAAAGACGCAAACAACTTCAGCAGGAAAATATCAAACCCAACGCAGCACATTTTGCGTTAGCACAACTGGAAGAGTTACTGGGTGAGCGCTTTTTATTGATCACACAAAATATTGATAATTTGCATGAGAGGGCGGGAAGTAAACGCATTGTTCATATGCATGGCGAATTATTAAAAGTGCGTTGTAATTGGTCCAACCAAGTTTTGGAATGGAAAGGGGATTTGACCACGGAAGACCGCTGCCATTGCTGCCAATTTCCTCAACCGCTACGGCCACATATAGTGTGGTTTGGTGAAATGCCTATTGGTATGGATTATATTTATCAATCCCTTGAAAATGCGGCAATTTTTATTTCTATCGGCACCTCTGGGCATGTCTATCCAGCAGCAGGTTTTGTCCATGAGGCGAAATTGCATGGTGCGCATACAGTTGAACTTAACTTAGAACCAAGCCAAGTTGAAAGTGAGTTCGATGAAAAACATTATGGGTTGGCAAGTCAAGTCGTGGTGGAATATATCAATCAGCTGATAATGCAATTGCAGGTTAAAGACACCGCACAATAAAAAAAAGGGAAACGAGTGTTTCCCTTTTTAATCGTTTGTTTATTAAATACAGTTAAACATTTTCATCCATCATGGCTGGCATAGTGATTTCCTTTACGCAAGTTGCATTGCTAGTGCTGAGTATAAAACGTACAGCATTAATCACATCTTGTAGTGGAATCAATTGGCCTTCACTTTGTTCAATCACATCATCTACAGGTAAAGATAACGGGTATTCAGTTGCTAAATAACCTAGATTAAGTATTGAAATAGCAATTTTATCTTCTCTTAACGTTTCTCTTAATGACTGAACAATGCCTCTAAGCGCATATTTTGTGGCTGAAAAGGTCACTTCTTTGCCTTTATGGTTATCTAGCCCCCATGTAGAACCAATTAAGATAATTTTGCTATTTTTTGTTAAACGTAAGTTGGGTAATAATGCTTTCAGATTGAGCAAGCAAGCACTGATATTGGTTTGGATCATATTCAGTATTTCAATATCATCACTTGTTTCAAACCGGTATTCATCGCTAAATGCGAGTTTTTCCCAGATACCAACATTATAAATTAAGGTATTAATGGGTTGCTGCTTAATAGCATCTTTAATTATATTGGCTGACTGGTTATCACTTAAATCCGCTGGGATCCAATGAAAATTGGCCTGCTCAAATGGTGGTTTTGAGCGAGAAACCCCATAAATAACATCATTAGGGCTAGGTACACCTTCAACAAGTGCCTTACCTAATCCTTTGCTAACACCATAAATTAAACAAGTATTTGACATAGTATCCTTAACTACCTAAAAATAACTTGATGTGATTTATTTGCTAAATTGCAAGCAAATAATTATTTATCTCATATAGCACAGTTGTTTAAAAAATAATTGGTTAATAATGCAGTTGTTGGTTAACAGTTAACTTAATTTGACATTTTAGGTAAGAAATAAATAAATTATTTTAGATTAAAAAATACTCATAGAGTATTATCCTTATTATTTATGGGTACTTTTGCGGATAAAATGGCAACAGACGTAAAAAATAAAATGAGTGAATTAAATATAATTTACGAATTATCATAAAAAAGCACCAGCAATAACCGCAAAGCTGATTTGAAACAATAATTGAATCTGTGATCTTTCCCATAATATGACTATTGATATTTTAGGGGGATGGGTATGGACAAACTCTTGGAGCGGTTTTTTGAATATACTGCTTTTGATACACAATCAAAACTGAATGCAAAAACAGTACCTAGTAGCACAGGCCAGCTAAAATTTGCCCGAGCACTAGCGAAAGAGCTGAATGAATTAGGCTTTGACCAAGTGACGTTAACCGACCAAGGTTGCTTGATGGCCTTTTTGCCATCGAACGTTGATTGGGATGTTCCTTCTATTGGCTTTATTTCTCATTTAGACACAGCGCCTGATTTTTCAGGTAAAAATGTTTGCCCACAAGTTTTAGAAAACTATCGTGGTGGTGATATTGCTCTGGGTATTGGTGACGAAGTGTTATCACCAGTCATGTTCCCCGTGTTGCATGAAATGATTGGTAAAACACTAATCATGACCGATGGTAAAACGTTATTAGGTGCGGATGATAAAGCGGGGATCGCTGAAATAATCACGGCCCTCGTGCGTTTAAAAGGCAATAATGTTCCTCATGGCAAGGTTTGTATAGCGTTTACCCCAGATGAAGAAATTGGCCGCGGTGCTCGTCATATTGATTTTAAACAGTTTGATGCATTGTGGGCATACACCGTTGATGGTGGTGGAGTCGGGGAATTGGAGTATGAAAATTTCAATGCGGCAAACGTAGGGATCAAAATTGTAGGGAACAATACCCACCCAGGTAATGCAAAAGGGGTAATGGTAAATGCGCTTAATTTAGCCAACCGCATTCATTCAATGTTACCAGCAGATGAAGTCCCTGAAAATACAGAAGGGTATAAAGGTTTTTACCATCTCACATCTATAAAGGGAACGGTAGAAAAGGCAGAGTTAAACTACATTATTCGCGATTTTGACCTCGCCAGTTTTGAAGCAAGAAAGAAAAATATTATTCGTATTGCTGAAAAGGTAGGGGAAAATCTACACCCAAGCTGCTATATCGAGCTGACATTAGACGATACCTACTACAACATGCATCGAGAAGTGATGAAATACCCACATGTTGTTGAATTAGCAAAACAAGCCATGGTTGATTGTGGTATTGAACCTATTGTTCAGCCTATTCGAGGTGGAACAGACGGCGCTCAGTTGTCTCATCGCGGTTTACCTTGCCCAAATATTTTTACTGGAGGGTATAATTTCCACAGTAAACATGAATTCATTACCCAAGAAGGTATGGAGCAGGCTGTAGACGTTATTATGCGAATTGCGGAGCTGACTGCTATTCATGCAAAACAGCAATAATAGTTAAATCAATTAAATAAAGCGCTCAGAACATAATATTCTGGGCGTTTTTTATGACTTAAAATTAAAAAAGCTCATCAGTATGATGAGCTTTGAGTAATAAATAACGTTAAATTTACGGTTTAATCGTCAAAATACCAATAACCGTTATTCACTAAGGCTGTTATAAGCGCGATGAAGTTGACATCATCAATAGCGTCACCCAGTGTTTGGCTATTT
The DNA here is from genome assembly GCF_019343475.1 of Providencia sp. R33. Lineage (NCBI taxonomy): Bacteria > Pseudomonadati > Pseudomonadota > Gammaproteobacteria > Enterobacterales > Morganellaceae > Providencia > Providencia sp. R33. Next base: position 1,130,894 of record NZ_CP072453.1, read on the forward strand.
ACAGCGTCATATCGACATAAGCTGTCTGCGGCTTCATAGCAGGTGGTTTCTAAGCATTCACCATTTATGAAAAACTGGTCGCCAACACGTAATGCTCTAAGACCGTTGAGTTTATATAAGGTCTCTTCCTGAGTTTTCAGCAAATCATAGATTTCATCGTGTTCATAAGGTGGCTCTGGTGGTGCAATGTCTAATTCATGGCGTGATTGAGAAATAAACTCACCTAGCCATTTGCGGAACAAATCAGGGTCGTTAATCAGTGACTCCATCATTTCACGCAGTTTGATTTGTTCACCCTGTAATATCTCAGCAGGGTTATCACGGAACGATAAATCAGGATCGCTGTAGCGATAGCTGCCTAAATCATTCGAAATTAAATGGTCAGCAAAGCTGCTCATCAGTTCGCGTGTATTAGGTGCACGGAAACCAACAGAATAGTTTAACGAGGGCTCGATAGCGTAGCCTTCGTGTGGGAATCCAGGTGGAATATACAGGATATCACCGGGTTCCATCTCTTCATCGATGATAGCGTCAAAGGGCTGCACTTGTAGAAGGTCAGGGTGAGGGCTATGCTGTTTCATTGGGATTTTTTCCCCAACACGCCAATGGCGACGGCCTTCCCCTTGAATGATAAATACATCGTATTGATCAAGGTGAGGGCCAACACCACCACCAGGAACAGAATATGAAATCATTAAGTCATCCATACGCCAATCTGACAGGACACGAAACGGCTTCATTAATGCTGCGCTTGGGTGATGCCAATGATCCACTGCTTGCACTAAAATAGACCAATTCTCTTCACCGAGGTGATCATAGCTTTCAAATGGGCCGTGACCTACTTGCCAAATCCCCTCTTTATGGCTAACTAAACGGCTATCAACCTCATCTTCCATCGCCAAACCAGCAAGCTCGTCTGGTGAGATAGGATCAATAAAACGCGCGAACCCTTTTTTGATAAGCAGTGGGCGCTTCTGCCAATGACTGTCGAGAAAACTCTGCCAGTCAAGATTGAGTGTATAGTCCATCTTATTGTCCCTAGTAAAAAAACATCTTAAATAGTATACCTGAAATGGTTTGCAAAGTAGGGGCTAAACGGACTCACATCACAGATTAGCTATCTTCAATCATGGATTGCTGGCGAAATGTGACGGTTAAACGCGCCCCACCGAGAGGGCTGTCACTAATGGTGATAGCCCCATCATATTGATCAATGATATCTACCGCGATGGATAACCCTAACCCTTGGCCGGGGCGAAGTGTATCTGCACGTTGTCCACGAACAAAAATCAGGTCACGCTTGCTTTCAGGAACACCTGGGCCATCATCATCTACAATTAATGTGAGGCTATCTTGCTCAACGATGGCAGTAACCTCTACAAACTCCAAACAATATTTGCAAGCATTTTCCATAATATTGCCCATCACTTCCATGAAATCATTCGGTTGTCCTAGCCAAGTGATTTCTGGGGAAATATCGACGGTAATAGAAACCCCTTTGTGTTGATAAACTTTATGTAGTGCGCTTGCTAAGCTATCTAAGATTGATGGAACAGATGAAATCTCTCTAAGCATTAAGTTTTCATCGCCTTGTGTCGATGCCCGATGCAAATAATAACCAACTTGCTGTGAAATTCGACCAATTTGTTCCAACATGATTGGTTCAGCTTGATCGATATTCATTTGTTTACCTGAACGTAGCAATCGTAGTGTGGATTGTAAAACGGCGAGTGGGGTTTTCAGACTATGGGTTAAATCAGATAACGTCGTGCGGTATTTGCTGTAACGTTTTCGTTCGTTAGTTAACAAGATATTTAAATTACGCACTAAGCCCCTAAGCTCAGAAGGTGGGTTTTCATCAAGGGTATCTCGTTCGCCTTTTTCAAGACTACTGAGCTGAGAAACCAAGGATTTAATTGGACGTAAGCTCCAATAGGCAGCAAGCCATAGTAAGGGAATAACCAAAATAAGGTTAGCCAGTAATACATAACCAAACCATTCCCACACTAACCCTGTGTTTTGTAAATCCTGCGGTAAAGTATCAACGACGACAATAGTTAAAGGAGGAAGGTTCTCACCTGCGGCATATTGATTTACGGAAACGGAATGAGTGAGAGGTTCATCGTCAGTTTCCATTTTATCCAGCTTATTATTATATTCTGGATTGTCATCAAGGAGTTGGCGAGTTTCACGGATATCAGTGTCAATCTCATATAACCCTTCTTTTTTCAGCCAATCGTTACGGATCAGCCGTTCGACACTGGGCACATCGCGTTGGCGCCATAATACTTGTCCTTGTTCATCATAAATAATAACAAGTGTAGGGTTATTCAGCGTAAAATTTGGAGGAACACGGATGTCAATTTTGTTGTTTTGCCACTGAGCTAGGCTGTAAATAAGGTTACTTTGGCTTCGTAGTAGGGTGTAGGTTGTTTTATCAAAGCTAATTAAATAGCCAAGTATGGCCACGATGCCATAGGACAGGGTTAATGCAAGAATAACAGCCGAAGTTGCGCACAAAAACCGAGCACGCAACGAAAGTGGTTTAACTTTAAATTTGCTTAGCCACATATTAGCCATTCACATCAAAACGGTAGCCTTGGCCACGAACCGTTACGATAACTTCATCATCATGAAATTGCTGAATTTTCTTACGTAATCTACCCATTAAAACATCAATGGTATGGCTTTCTCTGAGCTCTGCGTCTGGATAAAGTTGGCGCATTAATGAGTCTTTACTGACAACTTTGCCATTGTTACGTAGTAAGGTTTCAATGATGGTGTATTCAAATGCAGTGAGTTTAACGGCTTCGCCGTTTACGGTGAATTCTTTACGGGATAGGTCAATAACAAAATTACCTAACTCTAATACTTGTGAGGCTAACCCGCTGTTTCTGCGCATTAATGCCTGCATACGCGCCACAAGCTCTTCCAGTTGAAAAGGTTTGGTGACGTAGTCATCTGCACCACTATTCAAAGCTTGGACTTTTTCTTGCCAACTTTCACGAGCAGTCAGTACTAAGAGGGGGATATTCACATGATTACTGCGCCAACGTTTGATCATTGATAGACCATCTTCATCGGGTAAGCCTAGATCGACAACGGCGATGTCAGGGCAGCTTTCATGCAAAAAATAATCTGCTTCTTTTGCGTCTTCAGCGGAATCAACCTGATGACCCAGTTCTTTAAGTTGAACTGTTAAGTGATGACGAAGTAACGCATTGTCTTCGACGATAAGAATACGCATCTGAAACCCTCATAGTAAAAAGAGATAGTGTCTGCCAAGATGATAGTAGCACTAGAACTGCAATGGTAAAAAGAGATCTCAGCCGCGACAAGGGATTAAGTAAATATAAGTCAAACAAATCAAAAAAAAAGCGGTTTTTTTCGAGTGATAAGGCGGTTTTGGGGTATATATGGCTAATATAGAAGCAGTGATAATAAAAAAAGGCGGTACATTGACCGCCTGATTAAATAAACTAAGATTATTTTAGTTCATCAATAAAAGTGACAGCGTAACCAATATAGTTAGCAGGTGTCATTGCTTTTAAACGCACTTTTTCATGTTCTGGTAGCTCTAAACCATCAATAAACTGTTTCATGCCTTCTGCGGTAACGCGCTTACCACGGGTTAATTCTTTTAGCTTTTCATAAGGCTTTTCGATGCCATAACGGCGCATAACAGTTTGAATAGGCTCAGCTAATACTTCCCAGTTTTGATCTAATTCGTCTAGTAAGTGCTGTTCGTTAACTTCCAGCTTGTTTAAGCCTTTCATGGTAGATTGATAGGCAATTAAGGCATAGCCTAAACCAACACCTAAGTTACGCAGTACAGTAGAGTCGGTTAAGTCACGTTGCCAACGGGAGACAGGCAGTTTGCTTGCCAAATGGCCTAAAACTGCATTAGCTAAGCCTAAGTTACCTTCTGAGTTTTCGAAGTCGATAGGGTTAACTTTGTGCGGCATGGTGGAAGAGCCGATTTCACCAGCGATAGTTTTCTGTTTAAAGTGATTTAATGCGACATAACCCCAAATATCACGGTCGAAATCTAACACAATCGTGTTAAAACGCGCGACACAGTCAAATAGTTCAGCAATGTAATCATGCGGTTCGATTTGCGTGGTGAATGGGTTCCATTGAATGCCAAGTGAGGTAACAAAAGTTTCACTAAATTCGTGCCAGTTTACTTCTGGGTATGCAACCATATGTGCATTGTAGTTACCGACTGCACCGTTGATTTTACCTAAAATTTCAACCTGTTGCAGTTGGCGGAATTGACGCTCTAAACGGTAAGCAACGTTGGCAAATTCTTTACCAATCGTTGATGGTGTCGCTGGTTGACCGTGAGTTCGAGAGAGCAGTGGCAGGTTGCGGTATTCATGTGCCATTGCTTTAACTTTATCAATAATTTGACGCCATTGAGGTAATAATACCTCTTCACGTGCTGTTTTGAGCATCAATGCATGGGATAAGTTGTTGATATCTTCAGATGTACATGCAAAGTGAATGAATTCAGAAACAGCATGCAGAGCAGGAATATGTTCTACCTTTTCTTTAAGAAAATACTCAACAGCTTTAACATCATGGTTGGTTGTGCGTTCAATTTCTTTAATCCGCATCGCGTCTTTTTCGCAGAAGTTCGCGACAATTTCATCTAAGTAAGCGATTGCGTCAGCATCAAATGAAGGAACTTCTTTGATTTGAGCGGTTGCAGCCAGTTTTTGCAGCCAGCGAACTTCAACTTGCACGCGAAATTTCAGTAAGCCAAACTCACTAAAAATAGTGCGTAAAGCGCTGACTTTATCACCGTAACGGCCGTCAATCGGGGATACAGCGGTCAGTGAGGATAATTCCATTGGTAGCAACTCCAGATTTAAAGGTGAGACAAAATTTCTTTCGCCTGATTTGCCAGACGATTACGAGAAAACATAAGTTGGATGCGACTTCCACCTACTTGCTGCCAAAGTACTGCGGAACGAATTCCTGCAAGCAGAATTGCACGAACTTTAGCTTGAACTAAAGTGTTTTTCAGAATGTCAGGAGAACCTGTAACTTGGATTCGAGGGCCTGCAGGGCTGACGACATCAACATAAATACCTGCTAACGCATTGAATACGCCCTCAGAGAGTGGTTCAAAATAGCTAGCTTGACGTTCAAATTGCTCAATACGCTGCCCAAGCTTATTCATTGCTTCATCGTCTTTATTCAGACGGCGCTCAAGGACCATCATGCTCAGCATATAACGCGTCATTTCGGCGGATAAACCGCTATTACCACCCGTTAACATGCCTAACATTGCACCTAAACCCGTTTTGAGATTTGCAGGGTCATTACCATACACATCTAACGTGGAGTTTGGGTTCATATTGGTTAGGCTATTGACCATCGTTTCGGCATCGCTATCAAGGCAAATGCCTTCATGGGCCAGCTTTTGAACCATAGCACCTGCTTGGCAGATCCCCGCCAAGGCCAGTGTAATGTCGTAATAATTTTTCGCCACAACTACTCCTGAATACGGGTTTCAATAATGCCGCCACCAAGGCAGACTTCGTCAATATAAAACACGGCAGATTGCCCCGGGGTGACAGCAGCAACAGGGTAATCAAATGTGACTTCGATTCGCTCTGCATCTATAGGCGTAATTATACAAGGGATATCCCCTTGGCGGTAACGCGTTTTGACCACACAACGCAACGGTTGGGTTAGTGTTTCTCTATCAACCCAGTCTAATTGCTGTGCAATCAAGCCGATAGACATCAAACGCGGATGCTCATGGCCTTGTGCAACAATTAAGATATTGTTTTCAACATCTTTATCGACAACATACCAAGGATCTTCCGAGCCTTCCTTCGTTCCGCCAATGCCTAAGCCTTTACGTTGCCCTAATGTGTGATACATCAAGCCTTCGTGTTGACCAATTGTTTCACCATCAACCGTGACAATTGGGCCTGGTTGAGCAGGGAGGTAGCGGCCGAGGAAATCGCGGAATTTACGTTCGCCAATAAAGCAAATTCCCGTTGAGTCTTTTTTCTTTGCGGTGATTAAGCCGATTTCTTCTGCAATACGGCGGACTTCAGGTTTTTCGAGTTCACCGACAGGGAACAGGCTTTTTGCCACTTGCTCATGGCTGAGTGTATACAGGAAATAGCTTTGGTCTTTGTTGCCATCTAAACCACGGAGTAACTGGCTTTTCCCGTCAACATCACGGCGGCGTACATAGTGACCTGTAGCAATATAATCAGCCCCTAAATCTTCAGCGGCAAATTCTAAAAAGGCTTTAAATTTGATTTCTTTGTTGCACAGAATGTCAGGGTTTGGCGTGCGGCCTGCTTTGTATTCGGTTAAGAAATGTTCGAATACATTATCCCAATATTCAGCGGCAAAGTTGATGGTGTGTAACTCGATACCGAGTTTGTCACATACCGCTTGTGCATCAGCAAGGTCAGTTGCTGCGGAGCAATATTCCGTATCGTCATCTTCTTCCCAGTTCTTCATAAACAGACCAGCCACCTGATATCCTTGCTGTTGGAGCAAATAGGCGGATACGGATGAGTCAACACCACCGGACATACCGACGATGACTTTTTTCTGGCTGTTATCTGACATGGTACTGTTATTTGACATGGAAATAGTCTCAATGCGGAAAAATCAAGCCCCATACTCTAGCATGTTGACCCCTTGTTGCACCAGAGTTAGAGAGAATATTATTGCTTGATGACTATTTCACCAAGCAAAAGGGCGTTATTGATAGTGAGTGCCATAAGCTGAAAGAATATCGAGTGGATAATTATTGCCAGTTTGAAAGCAACGCAAGCTTTCAGCGACTAAAGGGGAGCGCAGGCAGTCACTTTCTAAAATGTCTTGCGCGTCGACCCAGTGACAACAGGCGATATCGCTATCTTGCGGGTGGGTTTCACAAATAGCATCAAGTTCGACGGCAAATAAAAAACGAATAAATTGCGTACTATCTGGCGCTATCCATTGGTGGATTTGAATTAATTGAGTTGGCATAGCCTGTATACCCGTTTCTTCAAGTAATTCTCGTTCAGCAGCTTGCAAGAGGGTTTCGTTGGCCTCTAGGTGCCCTGCGGGTTGGTTCCAGGTAGGCTTATTATTGATCCACTCTTCAACGACCAAAAATTTGCCTTCAGCATGCACAATTGTTGCGACAGTGACATTGGGTTTAAACAACGTTGACCTCCATCCATTCACCTACTGACAAATCCCCTAAGTTAAATTCACCCATTTGATAGCGAATTAAACGTAGTGTCGGGGATCCGATATTTGCCGTCATGCGGCGCACTTGCCGATTACGGCCTTCATATAAGGTAATTTTAAGCCAGCTTGTTGGAATATTTTTGCGTTCTCTTATTGGCGGATTGCGAGGCCACAGCCATTTGGGTTCTTCAACTAACTCTACTCCTGCGGGAAGTGTAGGGCCATCATTTAACATCAGCCCTTGGCGAAATTGTGCCAATGCGCTTTCATCAGGGATACCTTCTACTTGAGCATAGTATATTTTCCCTGTTTTTTTCTGGGGTTGTGTCAAACGCGCTTGCAATTTTCCATCATTAGTTAGAATTAACAAGCCTTCGCTATCTCTATCAAGGCGACCCGCGGCATAAACATCAGTAATGGGAATATAGTTTTTTAAGGTGTCGCGGCCTTGTTCATCGGTAAATTGTGGCAGTACATCAAAGGGCTTGTTGAATAGAATAACTTTGCGTACTTTAGCGGGTTGGTGACTAGCTGAAGTTGCTAAATGCTTAGTGGATTTGGCGTGTTTTTGTTTTATAGGGGATGAGCCAAATTTAGCCCGTTTCTTAGGGGGTATATTCATTTATCGTTAGCCAGATAGTAGTGCCAGTAAAAAGGTACGCCTGAAAGTATAATGGAAATCAACGAAAAAAAATATTCTTAGGAGGTAGGGAAATATGAGTCACAAAGCGTTATGACTCATATTTTAATTAATTATTCGCTGATCTCATCAATGAACTCATTAAATATATCGAATATTCGTTCAATGAGACCTAAGCAGATTGTATATTCTTGATGACTAAAAGGAATAGTATCAATAAGTTCAACTTCACTACCCATGGTATGACCGCTTTCACGACTTAAATGAAGATCACCACAATAAACTAACGCATTAGGGGAATGTTGTGCAATTTTATTTAAATAAGTAAAAAATACACGACCTGTGGCTTCTATTGATTCAATGATGACTAATCGAATTTTTGCAGGCTGGTTTGATAACATTTCAATGAGTTGGTAAGTGAGTTTACGATTCGCTTCCATTTGTGGTGACCACAGCCACGCTAGAGTGTCTGTTATAGGTTGTGACTTATTCATTTTTAATGTGCATAAATCACTGAGATACCATGGCCAATGATTTTCATCTTCAAGTGCGTGTGTATTAACGGCGACCTCTAACGCATTTTGTGGAAAAGTAAAAGGCAAAATAAATTTATTTAAATCACCAAAGCTCATAATAAAAAAGGCTATCTTAGGCAGAAACTCTAGAGATTCTGCTATAGGGAGCTGCGGGTCGATGGGGTTTAAGAAAAAAGGGTGTTGAGCATATTCATTTTTCTTTTTTTGAATAAAAATAGAAAGTTTTTTCATATAATCACCTTTTTATGAGTTGGTTATTAATGATTTTATATTCATTTTATATTTGGCTATATTACGATGTTTATTAGTGGGAGTTATTTCTTAGCTTATTTGGTGTACTTATTGTTCACCTTCACCAGAGATTAAAAACATTAAAATCATAAAAGTAATAAATTGATGATTTGTTAATTAAAGTTATTGTTTATTAAAGGAAAAAATAACAAGCAACTTAATTTATGTGAGCAATTCGAATGTTTATTAATGTTATTCCAGATAAAATTAATGTGAATTGAGTTTCAAAGTCGTCAAGGTAGTGTTATTGGGTTTCGATGATTTGTAGGGTATGAGTGAGTTATCTTTTTCAGTAATGATATGATTTTATAGGGAATTATTCTGTTTTTATTCACGTGTTAGTGCGTTTAATGCGATCCATACTAAAGCTTAGGTGAGTAATCATTGGCGTTCGACGCAGATTGCAGTAGTATTGACACGTCTCTTACAAAAAATTAACAAGCAAAATACGCAAGTGAAAGGAGAGGTTAATGGAAAGCAAAGTAGTAGTTCCGGCAGAAGGCGCTAAAATTACCATTGATGCAAAAGGCAAACTAAACGTTCCGAACAACCCAATTATCCCTTATATCGAAGGTGACGGCATTGGTGTTGATGTCACTCCAGCAATGTTAAAAGTGGTTGATGCGGCAGTTAAGAAAGCTTACAACGGTGAGCGCAAAATTTCTTGGATGGAAATTTACACTGGCGAAAAATCTACACAAATTTATGGTAAAGATGTTTGGTTACCAGAAGAAACTCTCGATTTAATCCGTGATTACCGCGTTTCAATTAAAGGTCCTTTAACAACTCCAGTTGGTGGTGGTATTCGTTCTTTGAACGTTGCACTGCGTCAACAACTTGACTTGTACATCTGCTTACGTCCAGTACGTTACTACAAAGGCACACCAAGCCCAGTTAAACAACCTGAACTGACTGATATGGTTATCTTCCGTGAAAACTCAGAAGATATTTACGCAGGTATTGAGTGGAAAGCTGGCAGCGCAGAAGCTGACAAAGTGATTAAATTCCTGAAAGATGAAATGGGCGTGACAAAAATCCGTTTCCCACAAGATTGTGGTATCGGTATCAAACCATGTTCAGAAGAAGGAACAAAACGTTTAGTTCGTGCTGCAATTGAATACGCAATTGATAACGGTCGTGATTCAGTGACTTTAGTTCATAAAGGCAACATTATGAAATTCACTGAAGGTGCGTTTAAAGATTGGGGTTACCAATTAGCACAAGAAGAATTCGGTGGCGAATTACTAGATGGTGGCCCATGGGTTAAAATTAAAAACCCTAAAACTGGCAAAGACATCATCGTTAAAGATGTGATTGCAGATGCATTTTTACAACAAATCCTGCTGCGCCCTGCGGAATATGATGTTATCGCATGTATGAACCTAAACGGTGACTACATTTCTGATGCATTAGCAGCACAAGTTGGCGGTATCGGTATTGCACCTGGCGCTAACATCGGTTCTGAGTGTGCATTGTTCGAAGCAACTCACGGTACTGCACCTAAATATGCAGGTCAGGACAAAGTAAATCCAGGTTCTATTATCCTTTCTGCTGAAATGATGCTGCGCCATATGGGTTGGACTGAAGCCGCTGACTTAATCGTTAAAGGTATGGAAGGCGCAATCGCGGCTAAAACTGTAACTTACGATTTCGAACGTCAGTTAGAAGGCGCTAAATTACTGAAATGTAGCGAATTCGGCGATGCAATGATTAAACACATGTAATTTATTACGTGGTGTGATTAATAACGGGAGCCTAAAAACTCCCGTTTTTTTATTGTCTAGAAATATTCTTCTGCAAAAAATATTATTATAAGCGCCTTCAATTAGCGACCAAGGGTTTGAAGTAATATAATTTCCTTGCCCTATCAGATACGTCTAAAAGACAAATGGGGTCATCGTTTTTTGTAACAGCTCTTAGTGTGATTAACATAATCGCCTCTGTTTTATTTTATAAAGTCATTTTACTTGCAACCATTAAGTAAAGAATGGAGTATAGCAAATTGAATTATAACGTTTTAATTCGGAGGCTATTGTTTAGTGCTTATTGCATAAGTTGTTCTTTAAAATATTCTGCACCATCTCGAATTGCTTCATCGGCAATATTCATTATGCGGCTATAATGTAAAAATGCATGTAATGTACCTGGGTACATTTTATATTTGCACGGTATTTTATTGGCATTTAATGTATTAAATAATGCAGAGCTATCATCTAAAAGTGGGTCAAATTCCGCACTGGCAATAAAGCAAGGTGGAATATTATCAGTTAAATCATTATTGAATAAACAGTAGTATGGCGCATCTCGGCCTCCTAACTCACCAAGGTATGCATTGTCATAACTTTCTAGGTCTTTTTGTGTTAAGCCATCCCATTCCCCGCCATAAAGGCGACGACTCGCTGAGTCCTGTAAGCCATAGAGCCCGTACCAAAGTAAATTAGCTTTAATTTCATGATTTACGATATTATTATCACGAAGCCAAAGAGTTGTTGCTAATGACAGCATAGCCCCAGCAGAGTCGCCTGCAAATCCCGTCTGACTCATATTAATATTATACTTTTCGGCATTAAGAGAATAAAACTGGTATACCGTAGATATTTCCTCAATTGCCTGTGGGTAGCGAGCTTCAGGGGATAAAGAATAGTCAACACCAATGACAGTACAGCCCGTATATAATGCTAATAAACGCATTATCCTGTCGTGGGTATCAAGGTTACCCAAAATAAACCCGCCACCATGGATATAAAATAATGTAGCTGGCGTATTGATTACAGGCTGAAATATACGTGTGAGAACGGTCCCATAAGGGGTTTGGATGCTGGTATCATAGATTGATTGCATGGTTGGTGCATCAGCATTCCAATATTTTCTATCTTCATTATAAGCATCACGTAATGATGATAAATCGGTGTTTTTAGGTGGGTTAGATGTGTTTTTTGAATAAAAATCAATGACTTTGTTCATTTCTGTTGAAATGAGTTTAAGCACGTTTACTTTATTTTTCGGGTTCATTTTTTTCTCCTACCATCATCATTTTTATTGTAGGTGATTTAGAGTATTAAGATGTGACCTTGTTATCCAATATTAAAATCGATATTTTTTATTACATATTGATATTTCATTAGCTTTTAAAGGAGAAGTTTTATTAGCAGATTAATTTTTAAAGGCGAGAGGTCTTAATAAACCTCTGGCTTTTAAATACGATAAATTAATTATTCTAAATATGTGTTGATTAACTAGCGAATGTCGACATTTAAAATTTTAGATATATGAAACAAATGGTCTGTATAAATGGTTTTCTCGCCATTTTCATAACTTAAATAATATTCTGTTGGTATGTATAGTAATTCTGCCATTTCATTCGCTGAAATATGCTTTAATGTGCTTGTCTTTTTTAGGTGTAAACCAAGGTTTTTATTGTTTCTTAACATTTATGTTTTCTAATTTAGCTATTAAGTGTTGAATGCAATATTCTTATATATAAAGGTATTGATTTTTTTGGGGTGATGGATTTAAGTATAGTTTTAACCCTAAATCCATAATTTCACCTTCATTTTCCAGTTCTTTAAGTAAAGAAACAAAAAATGATTCTACACTGATATTAAGCTTCATGAGAAATAGTAGTATTAAGCTAAATGAAATGGTGTTAATACCATTTTCATAACGTGAAACTTGTTGTTGGCTAACATTAAGTAGTTCGCTAACTTCAGCACCTGTCATGTCATTTTCAATACGTTTTTGTCTTAAATAATTTCCCACTAAGGTATTAACTTTGCTATTTAAAATAGCGCGATCCATATTAACCTCTATTTTTATTAAGAATTTTCTGAGACAAAAAACTAGTCAAATATTTACATCAAGTACAATCGTTTTAAACATTTGTTACTCTATTTTTAATCGATTTAAACTATTGATGGATTTCAAACAGTTGATTGAAATTATAATGTATTGACAGTAACATATTGAAAAATAAGTTTATCAACTAATATCTTATTTTTATGCATTTTTTCCTATATTTGTGTTGACTATCGCGAATACTCTTAATGCGAGTATTCGCGATAGCATTTTTTTATGTATAAATAAATACCAATATGAATTGGTATTTTATAATTATTGTATGGAGTTTTATTTATTCATTATTTGAATCATTCATTTTTATTTATTTTATACAAAATTATTTATTATTTTTCACATTAAAAGAACAATAGTGAAATATATATTTACCATTGGAAATGATTTGTTACAACTATTTTTATAAAATAGGAGCGAATGGCTTTATTTTATCTTAGGAATAGAGTCAGTATATTGAAATGTATCATTACTATATATCAAAATTGGGCGTAATAGTTTAGTTTATCGGCATGTTATTTTAAAACTTGATGGTAGTAATGTAATGATAGCTACTAATATTTTTAGACAGTATGAAATGAGTTAAATGGATAGAAGGGGGCTCTGAAAAAATGAGTATTAGGCTGAATTAATCTATCGCATGATGTATCAGAGCCGTGTTGGTGAAATACGCAGGCTTATCCATTAGAGCAATGTTCAAAATTATGTTTAGCCAGTTTAATCGCTTGCTTCTCAATTTCTCTCAAGGTGAGGTTCATCATATCGAGCCCTTTGACATCAATTCTTAAATGGTGAACAGATTTATCATCTCCAGTTAGAATGATATCTAAGCCAATTGTTCTCGTGTTTTCTTCTAAAATATTTATTTGAGTTAAGTTGAATCGCATAGTGCCGCCTTATTGTAAAATTTTGAATGGTGGTTTTACAAAAATTAATACGACTCTACGTTAAACAGCCATGAATTACCTTAACAAAGGGTTAAATATTGTAACGAGTAGTATGAAGGAGACAATAAAATTCTACCTATAGAAAGAAGACATCTACAGAGTAGTAGAGTGAAAAGAGAAAATTTTTCATCTGTTTATACAACTGATTTTATAAAAAAGGTCTGTTACCCAAGTATAACTGGAAGGCATGGTATTTTAACGAGGTACTACTTTCATAAAAAAAGCCCCTGCAAGCAGGGGTATCTAATGGAAATGTATCTGTATAATTATAGTTATAAAGTGCCGATCATCTAAGTCAGCAAATGGATCATATCAGTGTTTATCTTTTAATCCAGTTTAGAGTAAAAATAAAAAGTGATAACGATTGGATATTGGATAGAAAAATAGAACTAAATTGATATGAAACAATGAGGTAGAATGTTTTTGGCCAAGATAAGGAGAAGCCACTTAATAAGTGTATTTAAATGTTAAAAAGTAAAATCCCTATTCGGTTTTTAACATATTGAGGTTGGCTATACAAATTGGCGGTTGTATATGTATAAAAAACTCCCTTGAAATAACTGATTTACAACATATATCAAAGTAGCGACATTTATAAAAAATCAAGAGGCCACTTGTGGGAAATAGACAGTTGGTTAGACAGGCTTTAGATTCTGTATTAGGAAAGCAAATCGGCTCAATACCTGTTATAGAAAAGTTTTTTTCTAGAAACTACATTCAAGTTGTTGATGGTAAAGAAATTGACTTTGATGAGTTTGTTACGCATATGAAGGTATTAAAGGAAGCAACTGAATCAATTACGATAACAATTAAATCTATCGCGGAGGGTGATCACTGCGTTCATACTCAACATTTTGCAAAGGCACTGAAAAAAGACGGTTCTTACAGTGAGTATGAAGTATTTGCCTGTTTTACTATCTTAGATAATAAAATCGTACGTTGTGAAGAGCTGACGCGAATGATCCAAGGCGGCAAATCCGACCGAGACTTGGGTTCACGAACTTAACGTAATTATACCTAAGTAATTTGAAGGGTAGAAAAATAATTTTTGTTTGTCAGATTAACTGCAAAGTAAATGCCCAGCTTCTTGCTGGGCGAGTTTGTTAACGTGGATAAGTGAGCTGTAAGCCAGCGCCAACTTCTTTAACTGGGGTATGTTTAGCTAAATGTATTTTGGCCGCAAGATCAGTGCAGTGGCATGGGTGGATGTGTAATAAATCCTGCTGGTTAAAGTAGTTACTCGTCTGTTCTAAAATATCATCAGAGGCTTGTTGTAAGTGAAAACCGCCAATCACTGTGACAATTTTATTGATACCTGTGACGTGTTTTGCATATTCAACAATGTTGCAAATACCTGAATGAGAACAGCCTGTTATCACAATCAGTCCGGCTGTTGTTTTTATTGCGAGAGCGGTGTCATCAAGGACATAATCATCGACGTGCTGTTGGTTTTCATCCAGAGTGATACCGATAGGGGCCTTTCCTTCAAAGTTATTATTTCGAGGTATTTGGCCTAAAAATATAATATTGTCAGACAAATAATATGGTTGTATAGATTCAACGCATGTGAAATAAGCATCAAGTACATTTTTTGGCGTATTCGCACCAATCACTTTCGATTGAAATTGTTTTAGTTTTAATGCATCAGGATGATAAATAAGGTGCTTGGGTTGTTTTTGTTCAACATTACGACGGTCAAAATGCTGGATTAAATGACCTAATCCCCATGTGTGGTCATTGTGGCCATGTGAAAGCACAAGGTCAGTGATGTCGGCTAAGTCAATATTAAGTGTATGGGCATTATCAATAAAAATGTCAGAGTAACCGGTATCAAATAATATTTTTTTGCCATCAGCTTCAATGTGATAGCAGACACCTGGCTCACCGCAGAAATAGCTGTCGATGAGTGTGTTGTTATCAACCAGAACGGTAATTTTAATTGTCATAGTGGGCTCGTTGTTATTCGAAATAATCGATATATGTTATATCAGATTATTTGTTGGAAATATTCAATGGCAGGGAAACACGAGCGAAAGAAAAATATACGAAAGGAAATAAGAATATGGGCACTATGAATAGCGCCCAGTGGTTTAATAATTTAATTTAGTGAAGCTTTTTAATTTTTAGATCTTTTTTCTGCTCAGTGATGTCAGATGTTTGTGTCTCTTTGGCTTCAACGTGGAAAATAGAAATAATCTTTTCCAATAAATCGGATTGCGATTCGAGTGCTTTTAATGAAGATTGTAATTCACGTGTCATTGAAGCATTCGCCTGAGTTGTGTTATCTAATTCATTGATAGCAAGGTGGATTTGGCTCACACCGTGAGTTTGTTCATTAGAAGCAAGGGCAACGCTTTGGATCATCTCGTTAATATTAGAGGTATCCTGAGCGATAGAGACGATATTATCGTTAGCATCCGCAGCCAATTGGAAACAATGATTAATTTTATCATTTGAATTATTAATGAGTAATTTAATTTCTTTGGATGCTTGTGTACAACTAATTGATAATTCACGAACCTCATTAGCCACGACGGCAAAACCTTTCCCATGTTCACCGACTCGAGCAGCTTCGACAGCAGCATTTAACGCCAACAGATTCGTTTGGAAGGCGATATTATCAATCGTAGAGGTAATTTTGCTGATTTCTTTAGAAAAGTCGACAATATCATCCATATTCTCAACAACATCAGAAATTAGCTCATTGCTCTTATCTATGGTGAGACTCGTTGCAGACATGAGCTGACAAGATTGATTTGTGTGTGCCGTATTGAGTTTGAATGAAGAGTCTAATTCTTCAACGCTGGCGGCCGTTTCAACAATTGCCGCTGCTTGTTGGTCTGCGCGGATGGATAAATCGTGGTTCATTTGAGTGATATCATTCAACTCAACTTTAATATGGTGAGTATTATCATAGATATTTTTTACAATTTCAATGAGCTTACTTTGCATATTAGAGACATGCATTTTAAGTAGTTTTATTTCAGAAAGGCCTTTATTATCAAACTGATGATAAAGAATACCTTGACTAACTTTTTCGATACCATCAATAACTTGGTTGAGAGGGCGGATAAAGAAAAATTGCAAAATAAAACGAATGAACAGTGTGACAATGGTGATTATTGTAATGATCACAATAAGACCAATGATGCTTTGGTTATAAAGTTTTTCGCTTGAGGCGGCAATGTCGTGGTAACGTGTAATAAGTTGTTGATGATAATTTATGTAATTTTTTTCAAATGCGTCTTGGAATGATTGTGTGGGTTGATTTAAAAAATCGTAGGTTTTGCCTTCGATTAAGAAGACAGAAAGCTCATTCAGTGCTGCATATAATGTGTTGTAAGATTTTTCTAAATCAGTGAAAGCTTCACTGTTTTGATACATGGAACTTTCAGAAAAACTTTTCCAATATGCGTTGGTTTGTGTCATTTTTTGATGATAAAACTGAATAAGACTGTCGATGTCAGTATTCGAGGTTTTCATTTTATTGATGATCAATAAATGGCGAGAGCTTGCACGGTTTAAGGTATTTCGTGCTTGAAGTAAAGACTGCCACGTATTGTTCAATTCAGTTTGCTCGTTATAAATTATATCTAGATCATTGAGTGTTGCTTGATACTGTTTTAACGAGCTAAAGAAAAACCAGCAAGTTGACAGTAGCAGAACGATCAGCAATCCTGAAATAAACCAGACTAACGTCGTCGTTTTGAGGCCAGTGAAGGTAAATTTAGCCGAGTTGAATTTAATTTTTTTTGAAGTATCAGACATCATTGATTATTTCCTTTCATACCATCGAGCAGTATGCTTTGAATACATACAAATAACGACTTTCAGACATAACGTTGTTAACCAGGCACAAATCAAAGCTGTCCAATAGGCTAAAATGTTATATATAGTCACGCGAAAGCATCAGGCGTAGGGACTAATTCAATGTATCGGCACTCTTGATGGATACTTTATATGCAATAATATGACTTAGTTCATAAAAATGAATGAAACATAGGTATGTTTACTTAATTTCTTGGAATGGTTAACAAAATGGAAAGAAAATTTTTGAACTGTTGTTTGAATTAATAACATGGTTAACTTTTCAGCAGTAAGAGATGATAATAGGCTAAATTTAAAAAGGAATTGAACTCTTATGTTTTCATTATTCTTAAAGTGTCTAATTGGTGCTGTAGCTGTACTTATCATTGCTTTATTTTCACGGAGCAAAGTCTATTATATTGCTGGACTGGTGCCCTTATTTCCAACTTTTGCGCTTATTGCACATGTGATTGTTGTACAAGAGCAAGGTACTGAAGCATTAAGAAAAACGGCGTTATTTGGATTATGGTCCTTAATTCCGTATGCGATGTATTTACTCACGGTCTATATATTTGCAACCAAAATGACTGCTTGGGGAAGTTTGAGCTTAGCAACAATAATATGGATAATTACGGCTGCTATTTTGGTTTATATTTGGCAGCTTGTTCAATAAAAAAGAAGGCGTTTACTTAAGTTGAATTTTTGGTGAAAAAAATATTTTCGAATAGATTATTAGACTATAAAAATAAACTGTCTGATTAGCTTTGAGGTCGCAAAACAATCGGTATAGACTATAATAATATTTAATGATTTCTCACGGGTTATCTCTATAAAATGTTATTAAGATCTTTAGTTTTATTACTTGTTGCTGGGTGTGCATTCATTGCAGGGATCATGACAGAAATCACTCTTGATCCAGAATTAGATACAGACAGCAGAGTGAGAAGCTCAGTTGAAGACTTCTTGGCATATCCATCTGCTGCAACCTACAAGAATGTGAAATATTATGTGCTCACAAAAAGTGATGAAGGTGAGGAAACAGGGTACTATTGCGGTGAAGTCTTCGGTTTTGAAAATGAATTGCCTCATGGCTATAAGCGATTTATTGTTAGGTTACATAAAAATAAAACAGGCAAAGTAATGATTTCAATTCCATTTGTGGAAAAGACAGATGATATTATTCCCCCTGAACAGTTTGAGTCTGTTTGGGAACGTTATTGCCATCGTGATGGGTAGCTTATTTCTGAGGATTTACATTCGTTAGCCAATTGTTGGCCAACGAATGTAAGATATTTAGCAAATTTTAATGGCTAATGTTGATAGGAATGTTGGCAAATAATGGTCAACAACAAAACGTGGATGTGGCTGCCAATCTTCCTCAAAACCTGCAATATGAAATCCTACTTTAATCTGCCCGCCAATTAAATCAGTTAAAGAATGGCCAAATACAAAGGCTTCTTGTTTTTCATTCTTAAGTGAAATTTGTTCTTCGGATAAAGCATCTAATTCAGAAAATGGCATGGTATAACTTGGTTTGATAATACCTTGTTCATAATATTTTTTATCTCGGTCACCAATAAAAACGATGGGGTTAAAAAAGCTAGATAATAATTTTCCACTTGTTTTTAACACACGGTGACATTCTTGCCAAACAGGATTGACATCTGGAACATACAGGTTAGATATAGGGTGAAAAATAATATCAAACTCTTCGTTGGCAAACATGGATAGTGAGCGCATATCACCTTGTACAGTTTCTAATGTTAAATGGTCACGTTCTGCGACCATTCTATCTTGCTCAAGTTGTTTTATTGAGAAATCAAAAACGGTAACGTGTGCACCCGCTGCGGCTAATACAGGAGCTTGCTGGCCACCACCCGATGCAAGGCAAAGAATTTTTTTTCCATTAATGTCACCTAACCAATCTTTTGAAACAGGGCTAGGGGTAAGATGAACTTGCCAGTTGCCTTGTTTAGCTGCAAAAATGGTTTGAGAATCCACTGGTGTAGACCACGCTTGTTGTGATTCAGCTTGTTTATCCCATGCCTTTTGGTTTACAGAAAGAAAGTCCGTCATTAAATGTACTCCTTAATACAGTAATTCATTTAGTTTACCAAAAAATGTACTAAATGGTACTAAATTAATTTCCTATCACTAAATAGTACTCGGTATTATCAAAAATAAAATTTGTGGCAATATGCATGCCTAATTTTTGGTGGGCGGCTAATGACCGTTGGTTTTGAGTATTAATAAAGGCAACAGGTTTACCTGTATTCAAGGCGCAGATTTTGGCATATAAATTTTTAAGGATATCTTTGCCTCTGTAAGCATTATCAATACAAACGGGCCCATAAAGCCAGTTCTCTTTGATAAGGTCTGGAAAGCGTTCAAGGATAAAGATGGCAATAGGAGGGAGTGTGGAAGATAACGGATTAAAACTGAAAACAACACCGATAACGTCTTGAGGTGTGTAGGCGATAATGGTTCCTGAGCTTCCTTTAAAAATAGCTTCTACCTTAGGAAGTGGAAACTCACCGAGAAGTTCACCGTGGTTAGATGGCGCATTAGCTTGTAACAAATGAGCGACTTTAGGACTATCTGCAAGGTCCATTAAACGATATTGAATAAGCATTTAGCACTCCATTTAACTGAATAAAAATGATTTTTATAATGAATAATATACCTCATTGAAATTGTGATTGTTTAATTTCATAATAATGTTAATTATCTTCTTACGATGAAAAAAAATGCTAGCAAAATTATACCCTGTATTTTTACTTGTGATTTCAAATGTCTTTATGATGTTTGCTTGGTATGGACATTTAAAGTTTACGACAAAACCGTTATATGTAGTGGTGTTTTTTAGTTGGTTAATTGCTTTTGTTGAATATTGCTTTGCTGTGCCAGCTAACCGATTGGGACATCAGTTTTACAGTGCAGCAGAATTAAAAACAATGCAGGAAGTTATTACACTCTGTGTGTTTGTGCTTTTTTCAGTTTTATATCTGGGAGAGAGCATAACTGTTAACCATATTATAGGTTTTACCCTCATTTTTGCGGGGGCATTTTTTATTTTTAAAGGACCATTTTAAAATAAAAGGAGCAGGTTAGTGCCTGTTCCTTTTACTTTGGTCGCGTGGGAACAGGGGATTATGCCCAACCTTTTTTATGGAATTCTTTTAGAACCGTGACAAATTGTTCCATTTCCTCTGGGGTTCCAAGTGTTAAACGATTCCAGCCTACAGCAGGAGGGAACTCTCGTCCTACCATAACGTTGGCATCAGCCATGCGCTGCTTATAAGTTTTTACATCGCCTTTTACTTTATGAAAAATAAAGTTTGCTTGCGAAGGTGCATATTCCAATCCCAATTCATTCAGTGCTGTTTCGACAATTTTACGTGACAAATTGTTGGATTTAAGGCTGTACGCGATAAAGGCCTTGTCTTTCAATGAAGCAAGGGCGGCGACAGCACCCGCTGTATTTGTGTTATCAATGGATAAAAATTCGTCTACGGCAGTGATAACTTCTGGTGCTGCTACTCCATAGCCAACGCGTAACCCCGCGAGTGCAAATATTTTTGAAAATGTTCTTGTAACAATAAGGTTCTTTTGCCCTTTTTTAACTAATTCTATTGCGCTGATAAAGCTAGGGTCTTCGACAAATTCAGCATAGGCCTCATCAACAATAAAAAATTGGTTATCAGAAGCTTTGCTCATCCATCCGTCTAACTGACTATGAGGGGTGATCATGGCTGTTGGGTTGTTTGGATTACAGATATAAATCATGGATAGGCCATCAAAATTATTTGCGGCTTTCTCCATTTTTTCTAAGTCAAAAGATAAATCTGCTTTTAGAGGGATTTTTGTAATTTGTACGTCAAGTGGAAGTGAGTACAGTTCAGCATAATTGAACGTAGGGTCAGGGGTGACAAGTTGAATTTTTCTCCCTTGGCTTTTAGCTTTATTTACCAACATGGCTACAGCAGCTTGGATGGTTTCTGATGAACCATTACCGATACTGATATGCTTATCAGATAAATCATAAAGCGAGCCAATATTGGTGATTAATTCAGCTCGAGCATCGTCAGGGTAGCGAAATGAATTTGGTAAAGCAGCGATAATGGCGTCTTTCGCTTTTGGGGACATCCCTAATGAGTTCTCATTAAAATTGAGTAATAGCGGATGCTTAGTATCTGGTAGCTGTACCGATGCTGTATTAGCAGAAGCTTGATTTATAAGTGTATTTAGCGCTAATCCACCAGCTACTAATGAAGTGGATTTTAGAAATGAACGACGATCCATAATTATTCCCTGAAATTATTATTCTTGAGCTTATTAGATTACTCAAAATAATCTCAAAGTAAATAATTATATATTTAAAATGATTATTTATTCAGTTGTTTGTGTTTTTAATGTTTTTTTAACTAAAACGATATAACTATTAACCTAATGTAATTAAAAGCATAGGTGGGAATTTGATCATTATTTTCACAAAAAGGAACAATGATTAGTTGAATTTTAATCGCTGTGTAATTTACTATATATCGATAGTGGTTAAATTGGAGTCAGAATGAAATTATTTATGTTTTATATTGGTGGTAACGCCGGTAAATCTAACATTGAAGTCCATGATGTTCAGTTTGTTGTTGCAGAAAAGCCTACAGATGCTTGGCCTGCATTGAGAGAAGCATGGTTTGGAGACAAAGATAAAATACACATCGATGGTTATGCATCTATCCAGTGGGCGGATGGGTTTGATGTTACTTTGAGTAGAGAACCTTCAAAAAATAACAAAAAACTTTATTTTGCGAATGTGGGGGGATATGCCCCAAACCATTTAGCTGAGCTGCATGAGTTTGACTTATTTGTTGGAAAAACAGCAGAAGAAGCGAAGCAAAAAGCGATTAAAACGCTACTCGTTGATAGTCAGCAACAACACAAAGATAATTTGAAAGATGTGGATAACTGTGTGTTACTACATCAAGTTGGTGATTTTTATATTCACCTTACAGAAAATAAGCTGGGGGAGCACTTTATACCGCAGTGGCAAGGTTATCAGCCTATTGGATTATAAGGATAATAGGCTAAGTAACCAACAGGGTAGTATTCACTACCCTGGGTTTTCAATTACTGAGCTTGTACTGGTGTATTTGGTATGATTTCGACTACAGCAACTTTAACCATATACTGTTTGCCGTTTTCACCTTTAGGAACATCAGCCATTATTTTTTTAAGTGCTTCTTCAGGTTGACTGGTTTGTATTGACGTTGAATATTGCATCATTCCTTGATGACGCCTATTGTAGTTATTATTATTATGATAGTTATCACAAGGGCGATTATTATATTGTTGCTGATTTTGGTACCCGCCGCGATGCCAAGAGCCGTTACCATTTCCGTAGCCATCTCCGTGATAGGCAAATGTTGAGAAACTTGCTGCCAGTAAACTTGTCGCAATAATTAATGGTTTAAGAATATTCATATTTCATCTCCTTTGGAATATTTATTAATTATTATATTGGCAGCAAAATTAATTAATTCAACTGGATTTACTTATCTAAATAAATAAATCAATATTCATGCAATATTAACTCATTATTTCTTCACAATGAAAATAAGTTGTTAAAGTAATTAATTTTTCGTTAGTTTACTGATTTTCTGTGAAAAATTTCGCAAGTTTGCTGAGTGAGGTAATTGAGGCGACTGCAATATCTTTATTGTAATCATCACATAAGTTTAATAAACGGTCGATAGCATGTTGTTGTTCAATGGAACACTTATAATCACCTAATGCATTAATGGCTGCAATTTTAACATCATTATTTGTGCCATAAGTTAATTCAACTAAATTTTTAACAATTTTTTCTTTCATAAATTAATTGACGGTAAAATACGGGGGTGCGCTAAGTATAAAGCTAGAAAGTAAAACTTAAAATGTTTTTTTTATCAATGATTAACAAAATGATATAAAAACAACTAATATTAATAAAAATAAATAATGATAATTATAAAATATTCTTCGCGACTAAATAATAAAGTTGGGATGAAAAAAACACTAAGGTAGTGTTCTTAAAGGCTCATTTTGTTCACCGTGATGGCTATTATGCCTTTATAATATACTGAGTAAACACATAGTACGAAGGATGACCGCTTGAAACGTTTAAAAACAAAGCTCTTGATCGTTTTATTGTTAGCGCTGGGCGTTTTTGCCTATCATTTTTATACCACTATTGGTGATTCAGATGTTGAGGATGCTGCTAAGCAATTGGTCGAGAAGAAATTAAACCAACCAGACTCTGTCACATTCAAGGATGTCAGAATTACATTAAAGAGTGAATATAAAGAAGGGAATAGCTACCGAGTTTGTGGCTTATATCAAGATGCATCGCACAATGAGATGCTGCCATTTATAGCTAATGTGAGCGTGCAAGAGGGGAAGTTTTCAGAGCATAGCCAGCTGATTATTAGTGAAACTCCTGAGTTGCAATTTTCAATAGAAAATTTATGTACTAAAGCACCTTGATATGAAAAAGAGCGCAATTGCATGTTGCGCTCTTTTAGTACGTTGGCAAAATTTGCTTTGATTATGACTTGTTCAGGAGTAATTCTGTTTGAATTTTACACGCTGAGATTGAATCATTTAATGATTTAGTGAATTCTGCGTTGTTTTTAAATTTAGATTTATTACTGCGAATGGCATCAATAGCAGAAGTGAGGTTCTGACGGAGGTCGGCTTCAACAGTCTCTAACTTTTTCAAATCAACATTTTCACTTTTCAATTTTGCAATTGCTTCAAGGGTTAGGTCATTACTACTCTTGTTAGTGCTGTATGCTTCGCTTAGCGCTTGACCCGTTATTTCGCAATAATCTTTGGCAGTTTCACTAATATTTAATGGGGCATTGGCTGCCATGGCTAAAGCTGGTGACAGGCAAAGAACCAGTAATAAACGCTTCATAGTCATACCTCTGTTTGCACTCAATGAATAGTTACTCTAAATAATATCTAGAAACTACTATAGCAGATTAGGACTAAAACGGGGAAGTTGTGCTGTATTTCGCATCATTTCATAAAAAAGAGCCAGTATAAATACTGGCCGCTATAAATTAGCAAAAGCAATGTAAATGAAAATTACGTTATATACTTTATCATATAACGATGAGGGGTAAAGGAGTTTTAGTGAAGAGAGTAAAAATATCATGCTAAGTATGATCTTGATCAGGATTTAAGCTAGAGATAGAGAAGTAAAAGAGGGTGATGATTTAACAATATTGATAACTGACTGCAACTTTAATGATGCAGCCAGCCATGAGATACGTAAAGATTACTGATTTTTAAGCCAGTGACCATGTTTTAAAACATCCTCAACAAGCTCATGTAAAACGATATGAGCTTCATTGTCATTATGGAAGCCTTTTGTTGTGAAAGTTGTTGGTCCGCTATCATGTGTAATCAATAGGTTGCTGCTTGGGTACACTTCTAAAACTCGTGCTTTTAATTCAGCACAGAAAGTATCATAAATTTTAGCTGGGAGCTGTTCAATTGAATCATCGGATACTTTGATATTAATTTCCATGTGTAAGCCTCTTGTTAATAAAGCAAATTTGCGCTCAGTGTATTGTTATCATAAAGCATAATCAACATTCATTTTATGACTATCATAATGTGATATTTTGATGTGATGATTTTTATTTTAAATAACGGACTATTACTATATTTAATTTAAATTAAAATTTATTGTCGCTCATAGTTTAAATTTAATTTAAGGATTATTTTTTAATGATGTTTTTTATTTTGATTTTAAGTAATGAATTAAGATTAATCATTAATTTATATGTTTATTAGTTTAAAAAAGTAGCTAAAAATCAAA
Organism: Providencia sp. R33; assembly: GCF_019343475.1. NCBI lineage: Bacteria > Pseudomonadati > Pseudomonadota > Gammaproteobacteria > Enterobacterales > Morganellaceae > Providencia > Providencia sp. R33. Next base: position 1,156,049 of record NZ_CP072453.1, read on the forward strand.
CGATTGATTTTTTAATTTCGAATTAATTTTGTATTTATGTAATGTGTTGATTTTTATGCTTATTTTAAATCGTCTATGTTTAATGGGATTGTTTTTCGTTTGTATTTTTAGAGATTGGTTTTTAGTGATAAGAAAAATGAATTTACATTAAAGATAAAAAAATATAATTTCAGAAATCGATATGTTTGTAAATTGGTTGTATGTTTTTTTGTCCTTTAGTCGTTATATTAAAATGTTTGGCTGATATGGAGCAAGATTAATGACTAACTATTTACGTTAGTTGATTTAATAAAAAAGGAGAGTAATTTGATAGAATTTATAAATTCATTAACGAATATTATTTGGGGTTCGCTGCTTATTTATTTATTACTTGGCGCAGGGCTATATTTTACAATTCGTTCGGGTTTTATTCAAATCAGGCATTTTGGCCATATGTTTGGTATCCTGAAAAATAGCAAACAATCTGATAGCGCAGGGATTTCTTCATTTCAAGCGTTATGTACCAGTTTAGCAGCGCGTGTTGGTACAGGAAACTTAACGGGGGTCGCTATCGCATTAACTGCGGGAGGGCCTGGCGCAATATTTTGGATGTGGGTTGTGGCATTGCTTGGAATGGCGACGTCGTTTGTTGAATGCACATTAGCACAGCTGTATAAAACAAAAGATGACCAAGGGAATTACCGTGGTGGGCCTTCATATTATATGCAAAAAGGCTTAAATCAACGTTGGATGGGTGTTCTTTTTTCTATTTTCCTCATTATCGCATTTGGGTTAGTATTTAACGCTGTTCAAGCTAACTCAATTGCCCAAGCGACTGCAGCTGCTTTTGACTTCAATCCACTTTATGTCGGTATTGGCTTAGTTATTCTTAGTGGCGTCATTATTTTTGGTGGATTAAAATCAATAGCAAAAGTGGCTGAGCTCGTTGTACCTATTATGGCGCTTGCTTATTTGCTGTTAGCTTTCTGGGTTGTTGGTCACCACATCGAACGTTTACCAGACGTTTTTATGATGATTATCCGTAATGCTTTTGGGCTACAAGAAGCCGCAGGGGGCGCTGTAGGCTATGGGGTTGCTCAGGCGATGACTCAGGGCATTCAGCGAGGTTTATTCTCTAATGAAGCGGGAATGGGATCCGCACCGAATGCAGCGGCTTCTGCGTCTCCTTATCCGCCTCATCCAGCTTCCCAAGGGTATGTTCAAATGCTTGGGGTTTTTATGGATACGATTGTTATCTGTAGTGCGACTGCCATTATTATTTTATCGTCTGGGGTATTAGATAGTGGAGTTGATAAAATCAATGGTATCGAATTAACGCAATTAGCATTGTCATCAGCAGTAGGGAGCTGGGGAAGCTCATTTATTGCAATTGCGATCTTTTTCTTTGCTTTTACATCAATAATTGCGAACTATGCTTACGCTGAAAGTAATATGATCTTTTTAGAAAATAACCACACTGCTGGGTTATTTATTTTTCGTTTAGCGGCGCTTGGTATGGTGATGTTTGGCGCATTAGCGGAAATGCCATTTATTTGGAAGTTAGCTGATTTATCTATGGGGTTAATGGCCGTGACGAACCTTATTGCAATTCTTCTATTATCGGGGATCGCATTCAAATTAGCTAAAGATTACAACCAACAATTAGCGGCGGGGAAAATTCCTACATTCGATATTAACCAACATCCAGAATTGAAAAAACAATTTGAAGAAGGGATTTGGGAAAAAGAGCAGGTCGAAAAATGGGTTGAAAAAGAAAGCTCCCATTAATTAAAACGATATTAAATCATAAAATTCTTAGGTTAAAGCCTAGGAATTTTTTTATGTAGAGAAAAGTACTTGCATTCCAATGTGTTGAGCTATAAGGTTTTTTAAAAGAATAATAGTTTGTTTATTAGGCGTATTTTTTAAAAATTAACTGGCAGAGAAAATAATGAAACTAGGTCAATACGCAGCGACACTGTATGGGGTTATTTCTATCTTACTGTGGAGCACTATGGTTGGATTGATCCGCAGTGTTAGTGAAAACTTCGGCCCTGTAGGCGGTGCGGCATTAGTGTATACCATTGGTTCAATTGTTTTAGTTTTGGCAATGGGCTTCCCAAAGATAAAGCAATACCCTAAACGTTATTTATTTTGGGGGACATTGTTATTCGTCAGTTATGAAATATGTTTTGTGCTCGCACTCGGTTTAGCCAATAACCGACAGCAAGCTATTGAGCTGGGAATGGTGAATTATTTATGGCCAAGTTTTACCATCGCATTAGCCGTTTTTTTTAATCGTCAGCGTTTTACCCTATTACTTGCTATAGGGTTAGTCCTTGCGTTTATGGGGCTTGTCTGGGTTATTTCTGGCGATCAACCACTTTCTATTGAGTCTATTTTAGCCAATATTCAAAGTAATCCACTTTGTTATTTTCTCGCCTTTATCGGCGCGATTTTTTGGTCATTTTATAGTAATGTGACGAAACGTATTTCAGGTGGTCATAATGGAATGGTGCTCTTTTTTATTATGACAGCAATAGGGTTGTGGGTTCTTTATTTATTTAGTGCGCCTAGTGAATTTAACATTACGCCAAATAGCCTGACTTTATTACTTATCGCTGCTATTGCGACAGGTGGTGCGAATGCATTGTGGACTTTCGCTGTCATCAAAGGAAATGTCGCCTTTTTGGGCACACTCTCATATTTCACCCCTGTTATTTCAACGGCATTTGCTTCCGTATTATTAAGCACAGCATTGACATTGGGCTTCTGGCAAGGGGTTTTAATGGTCACCATTGGTTCAATTGTCTGTTTTCTTGCAACAAGGCAAAAACAGGTTAAATAAAGCGCGAAAACAGCTCAAGTAAATGGGCTGTTTTCCAGCTGGTTTATGAGTTAGACATTAATAAATTTATTAATGGCGATAGCAACACCATCTTCTTCATTCGTACCGGTGATAAATTTCGCCATTTTACGTATAGGCTCTACAGCATTTCCCATCGCAACACAAACACTGGCATATTGCAGCATTTGGATATCATTATTTTGGTCGCCAATGCTCATGACTTTATCAGGGGTTAGCCCCAATTTTTCACAGATTATCTGAAGTGCTGCACCTTTATTAGCCGCTTTATTGGATATTTCAAGAAAGTAAGGGCTGGTTCTCGTCAGTGCATAATTTTCGAAGACATTTTCAGGAATATAACTGATACCCATTTCCAATGTTTCTGGGTGGTCAATCATCATAAATTTTGTGAAGGCAAGGGAACGGTCCATCTCATTGGCAGGGCAATATACCAGTGGTGTATTGGTGAGATAAGCATCCATTACGGTGTAGTGGCTAATATGACGATTAGCGGTAAACATCGTGTTATCTGCAAGGGCATGCATGTGAATACCCACATTTCGGCTTAATTCTTCAAAATATTCAAAGTCATCAAAGTCTAATGGCGTTTCTACTAAATGGCTACCATCGCTCGCTTGGTGGATAACACTGCCATTGTTACTAATACAATAATTATTAGCGGTATCTAGACCTAACTCTTTAAGGTAAGGAGCGATCCCTGAAAAGGGGCGCCCTGATGCGAGTACGACATAAACCCCTTTTTGACTGGCTTGTATGACGGCATCTTTAACTGCGGGGGATATTTGATGTTGGGGATTGAGTAATGTGCCATCTAAATCAATAGCAACCAGTTTGATAGACATCCACTGCCTCCTGAAATTAATACATTACCACAGTACCTTACTCTAATTATTCGTAATGTAAATTATCTAAGTGGGTATAAATCAGATAATGGAGGATAAAAAACAGCCTTGAACAGCGCATGTTTCCAGCGACTGTTCAAAAGCATTGTGCGTGATGATGGGGTGAAATGATAATGTGTTAGAACATTAATGAGTAAATTCAAAATATTAATGTGATTAACACATGCTCACTCATACTCTCGAGTTAAATGCAGCGGCTCTTTGATATCAAGTTGGATTTGGTCATTTTGCCTAAAATCAAATGGCGTAATGCCATACTCCTTACGGAACATATAGGTAAAGTGAGATTGAGAACCAAAACCAAAATCGAGGGCAATATCGAAGATAGTTTGGTTACTATTGCGTAGCAAATTAACGGCGCCAGCTAAACGGCGTTGGCGAATGTATTTTCCCAAGGAAATCCCAGTGACTTCTTTGAATATTTTTTGCATATGCCAAAGTGAGTAGCCTGAATAGGCTGCGAGCTCTTCCAGATGTATGACTCGACCCAGATGTTCTTCTATCCATTTACTCAACGCATAGACAAGTGCTAAGTGATTATCTTGTGGCATCTCAAATAATTTCTTGTTTTACGGTAGCTGAAGTATACACAACTTCATTTCCCCATGACAAAGGCTGGTTGTGCGATATTCACTGTTTTTTGAATAAAAAAAGCACAAACAGAATAAGTTAACGAAGGATAGCGCTTAAAATAAGCTCAATTATTGTAAAGATGAGCCAATTGCTTATTTTCCTCAAATTTCACGGAATGGATTGGCGTACTATTCGCTAATCGAAAATTTACCTGCAATGCAATTAAAATGCACGGTCATAAAATGACAGGGCATAAGTATTGTAATCATTTGAAAAATAAAAATCATCTTTGTTATTGTGAAGGAATGCCGGGTGTTAGGTCGTATCATTGTTATCACAGTTAGTGTTTTGCTTGTTTGCCTATTTCTGTACTTGCTTGCCATGGATAGCGTTTGCGATCAGGGAGGCGATAATTTTATTTTTGGAATTTGCCGTGTAACCGACTTGTTACCATTTTGAATTTGCTTTTTAATGCGCAATACTTGATATTGAAGCGCGATAATAATTATTCAGTATCAATGCGTAATATACGAATAAATAAAAGCAATAAATGAAAAATGCTCTTGGGCATTTAAAATGCAAAAACAGCATCATAAGAATGTGGTTTTAATAAGAAAATTCAAATAAACTTGTCCGATTATTATAATTTTGGACGATAAAAAGCAAGTAATAGGACGAAAGGGTAAAGTTATGGCGCAAGAGCAGCAAATGCTAAAGCGGGGATTGAAAAATAGGCATATCCAGTTGATTGCATTGGGGGGCGCTGTTGGTACAGGCTTGTTCCTTGGAATTGCAACAACCATACAAATGGCAGGGCCATCTGTTCTGTTAGGTTATGCATTGTGTGGCGTTATCGCCTTTCTGATTATGCGTCAATTGGGCGAGATGATTGTACAAGAGCCTGTTGCGGGTTCTTTTAGTCATTTCGCTTTTAAATACTGGGGTGGTTTTGCGGGCTTTTTATCCGGCTGGAACTACTGGTTTATGTTTATCCTCGTCGGCATGACAGAATTAACTGCCGCTGGGAAATACATGCAACATTGGTGGCCAGAGCTACCAATTTGGGTATCTGCGGTCATATTTTTTATTGCCGTTAATGCGGTAAACTTGATTAATGTTCGTTCTTACGGTGAAACCGAATTTTGGTTTGCATTAATTAAAGTTGTTGCCGTTGTCGCCATGATTATCTTTGGTTGCTATCTTCTGCTAAGTGGCCATGGTGGGCCACAGGCTAAAGTCAGTAACTTGTGGGAATATGGTGGCTTTTTTGCGAAGGACTTCCACGGGCTTCTGATGGCGCTTGCTATTATCATGTTCTCGTTTGGTGGTTTAGAGCTAGTGGGGATCACGGCGGCTGAAGCGGAAGATCCTGAGAAAAGCATTCCAAAAGCTATCAACCAAGTTGTTTACCGTATCTTGATTTTCTATATCGGTTCACTTGCTGTCCTGTTGGCGCTTTATCCGTGGGTTGATCTCGATGGTAAAACAAGTCCATTTGTCTTGATTTTCCATGAGTTAGGCGACTTGCTGGTTGCGAATACCTTAAACTTTGTGATTTTGGTTGCGGCTCTTTCTGTCTATAACAGTGGCGCTTACGCAACAAGCCGTATGTTATTTGGTTTGGCTCAGCAAAATAACGCACCGAAATTTTTATCTAAAGTGAACAAAGGTGGTGTCCCTGTTATGGCATTACTGGTTTCTGGTATTGCAACGTCAGGTGGGATACTGATTAGCTTTGTGATGGAAGGAAAGGCATTCGAATTATTGATGTCCTTAGTCGTCACCACGTTGGTATTGAACTGGATTATGATTTGCGTTTCAAACTTGAAGTTCAGAGCTGCAATGAATAAACAAGGTATAGCTACCAAATTTAAGAGTATTTGGTACCCGTTTGGTAACTACCTGTGCTTAGCATTCCTGCTGTTAATCTTAGGTATTATTCTTACCATGGATGGATTACGTGTTTCTGTTCTGATGATCCCTGTGTGGATCGGCGTACTGTGGATTGGTTATCAATTCTCTGGTGCGAAGAAACAAGAACTAGCAAAACGCCAACAAAGCTAGAATTAAACGCGTAAAAAAGGCCAGTAGATAAAAATCTCTGGCCTTTTTTGTATCACACTGTTTTTACCACTGCCAACGCAACCAGGCAAACAGGACGTTTCCGTTATTGTAGGTTCCAGGAATATACGTTGCTTGAAGTGAAAGCCTGTCATATTCGACTGAAACTAAAGGAAGCGGCGCGGGGATTGGAATGTAATACATATCCTTACGTGCAGTGACACTTAATGTGAAACCCGCTCCCATACGAAAACCATCAAGGTCTCCGGGGATCCACATTTTTTGGTAGGCGTAGCCACCAATAGGTTCCCAGTCATTATGTGAATCTTTGAATGCCATGGCATAAATCGCGTGCCAGTCATTATCTTCATCATAACGGTATTTACCAAAGCCGATCCCCCAAGGGCGCTCATTGTACTCATCAGTTTTCTTTTTGTCGTACATTGCACGGTTGTGCCATGTGACAGCGGGAACATACAGTTCATACTGGTCGGAATCCCAAGTGGAACTCACATTCCCTTTGAAAGTATCCCAAAGATTGGTTGATTGGTCTTGCGCAAGTGCAGGTGTTGACATGCCAAGGGAAGCGCCCAGTAGTATTGAGGCACCGATGACCCATTGTCTTTTTTTATAAACTCTCATTGAAGATCCAGTTCTTTATCGCTGATATAAATGATAATTAGCTCGCTAATGATTAGCAGATTAGCATTTTTATAATAATTATGAGCTGAATTATTTTAATTAAGATACGCCAAAGATGACAGTATTTATTCGATTGTTAAGAAAAATAATTAAATAAGACTGTCGTAACAGATTTTATACAGGTAAAAAATGTTCAAATAACAATCATTGATGAAGATTATCTTAGCCTAGTTTCACGTCATTTTGGCGTATAACTTTCCTAAAAAGCGTTAATGAGGTGATTTAAAGCTATTGTTGCTAGGTTAAGAGCGGTTTTTTATGCGTGAATTGCATCAGCAATCGATAAGCAATAATGTTGACCGAGTAGACATTTATGAGAAAAACTCTGCAAACAATGCAGAAAAGTATGACTGGAGTCAAATAAAGAGAGCGCACAATGGGATGAAATGAGGTTATAGGCGGCGTATTGACTGCCAAAGGTGTGCGACCGCACCCCGAAAAATAAGGAATTTCCTATGATGAAGCGCCAAGAACCTTTAACCGATTATCAAGCCAAATGTTTGGCCATCGCCACGGATAAATTATTATCTCCCAGACAAAAAGCCAACTTTTTAGCCATTGAGGCAGAAAGTCATATTCCCTATCTTGCAATGAGTGAGCCTTTAGCAGAAGCACTAAATGAACGCGTTATTTGCGACATGTATGAAGGGAGTGCGCCGTATAAGCCCCGTTATGTTTTACCTGATTATGCTAAATTTCTTAAGCAGGGCTCTAGCTACTTAGAGCTAGCACCTGCGGAAGATTTTGACGATGCACTGAATCATTTGATGATTATTTACAATCATGTACCTTCGGTTACTGGTTTCCCCGTTTTCCTTGGATATCTTGATAAAATATTAATGCCTTATGTGGGGGAGTATACAGAAGAGCAGCTTTATCCGAAGCTAAAACGTTTCTGGGTGATGTTGGACCGTACCTTACCTGATGCGTTTATGCATGCCAACATTGGGCCTGATGATAATCTCATTTGCCGTCTGATCTTGCGTATTGATGCAGAGTTAAAGCAAGTTGCACCAAACCTCACGTTTGTTTATCACCCGCAAAGAACCCCTGAGTCACTTTTCTTACAAGCCATTGAAAATATATGTGAATGCAGTAAACCACATATTGCCAATGACCTTGTACATAGTGCTGCATTTGATGAGCAAGGCTACGGTATTGTCAGTTGCTATAATTCTTTGCCTGTTGCAGGTGGTGGCAGCACGTTGGTGCGTATCAACTTAAGAGAAGTGGCTTTACGCAGCCAAAATTCCGATGACTTCCTACAAAATCAACTGAAAAAATATTGTGATTTACAAATGGAGCTCATCGAAACGCGCAGTGCGTTTTTATTTGAAGAGTCTAACTTCTTTCAAACCAGTTTCCTTGTGCATGAAGGGTTGATTGAACCGCAGCGTTTTGCACCGATGTTTGGTATTTTTGGTTTAGCGGAAGCCGTCAATCTGTTAATGGAAAAAGATGGGATGAAAGGCCACTATGAACCTAATTCTCCAGCCTTGCCGTTATCTTACCAAATCAGTGAACAACTGGCGGATTACGTTGAGGCAACCCCTGTTAAATATGGTTATAAACAACGGGCGATGCTGCATGCACAGTCAGGGATCAGCTCAGACATTGGCACAACGCCAGGTGCACGTTTGCCTTATGGAGAAGAGCCTGACCCCGTTTCGCATATTCAAGCTGTCGCGCCACATCATAAATATTACTTATCTGGGATCAGCGATATCTTAACTATCGATGAAACCATCAAGCAAAACCCGCAAGCGCTCTTACAGTTGTGTAAAGGGGCATTTAGCTGTGGTATGCGTGAGTTTACGGCAAATGTGGCCAGCAACGATTTAGTACGTGTCACTGGGTATATGGTGCGTTTGTCCGATATTGAAAAATTCAAGGCGGAAGGGTCGAGAAGTAATACCACGTGGTTAGGGGAAGAAGCGACAAAAAATTGCAAGATTACAGCACGGCAACAACGAGTGATTAGCCATGAGCAATCGATGCGCTACGCTGAATAAAATCATTCCGTTCTCATGTGTGGATGGGCCGGGGAACCGGCAAGTGATTTTCTTGCAAGGCTGCAATTTGCGTTGTTTGAATTGCCATAATCCATATACCATGGCGCTGTGCGATGACTGTGGGGACTGTGTGGTTACCTGTCCCCACGGGGGCTTATCAATGGTGGATGGCAAAGTCATTTGGGACAATATGGCTTGCCAGCTTTGTGATACGTGCCTGCAAACCTGCACAAAAAATTCAAGCCCAATGACAACGCCGCTCAGTGTGAGCGAGGCCATCAGTAGTTTGAATAAAAACGTGATGTTTTTAAATGGTGTGACGATAAGCGGTGGGGAAGCAACAACTCAGCTTCCCTTTATTGTTGATTTATTTAAAGCCATCAAGGCATCGCCAACACTTAACCATTTAACTTGCTTTATTGATAGCAACGGTCATCTTGCAAAAGCAGGGTGGAAGCGAGTAATAGACTATACCGACGGGGTGATGATCGATTTAAAAGCCTGGAGCGATGAATACGCACTGCGGTTAACGGGAAAAGATAACCAGCGCGTTTTTGAAACAATTCAATTATTAGCAAATGCAGGGAAATTATACGAACTGCGCTTATTGTATATTCCGCAGCAAACCGACTATCAAAAACACATTGATGCGCTGGCGGAATTACTCAATTCATTGCCATCGACAACACGAATAAAAATTAATGCATTTCAGCAGCATGGTGTTAAAAATGAAGCGGCAAATTGGCCGGCAGCAACCCAAACTGATGTAGAGGCATTTGCGGCTCAGTTGCGTGAGCGTGGCGTTGATAACATTCATTTACCCAATGTTTATTTATAAGGCATGCTAACCCTTTCAATAGAAAATCACGACTTTAAATGACTAAGTCATTAAAATTCATTCACTAACCGCTGGCATTTGTTAAATGTTATGAGACAATCAAAGCAATTTGATTGTTTGGTTTAAGATAGGTTTTAAACCAATGATATTGACGTGTTTTTTAATCAAGAAGGGGGGCCACTCATGCGAATCAACGCGTTAACCATTGCCGGAACAGACCCATCAGGTGGGGCGGGTGTCCAAGCGGACTTAAAAACTTTTTCGGCGCTTGGGGCTTATGGAACCAGCGTGATGACAGCATTGGTGGCGCAAAATACCCGTGGCGTGCAATCTGTTCAGGATTTACCTGCGCAGTTCGTGGCAGCACAATTGGACTCGGTTCTCAGTGATGTGCGCATCGATACCGCGAAAATTGGTATGTTATTTAACCAAGCCAATGTCGAGGTTGTGGCGAACGCATTGAAACAATACCCGATCCCGTTTGTTGTATTAGATACCGTGATGGTTGCAAAAAGTGGCGATCCTTTATTGTTACCTGATGCGGTTGATGCATTGCGTCAGCAATTATTACCGTTAGTTTCATTAATCACCCCAAATTTACCGGAAGCGGCGGCATTGTTAGATGAGAAAATGGCGCAAACAGAAGGTGAAATGTTAGCACAAGGCTATAAACTCCTAGAGAAGGGCTGCCAAGCGGTTCTGATGAAAGGGGGGCACTTAACAGATGCACAAAGCCCTGATTGGCTCATTACCCCACAAGGGGAATGGCGCTTTACCTCTGTGCGCATTAACACGAAAAATACACACGGTACGGGGTGCACGTTGTCTGCGGCGTTAGCGGCATTGCGCCCACGTCATCTTGACTGGCAATCAACGGTAAGTGAGGCAAAAGCTTATTTGCAAGCCGCATTAGAACAAGCGGACAGTCTAGAAGTGGGGCAAGGTATTGGTCCTGTCCATCATTTTCATTCATGGTGGTAACCAAGATGAATATCAGGAAACCCAAACAAGGCTTCCTGATATTAAACCGTTTAGGTTAATAGGTGGCATTGTGGTGGTAGCCTGCACCGTAAGGCATTTGTTTGAACTTGAAAGGTAAAGGAATCCCCGGATAACGGCTCCCCATCAAGGTTTAGCACCATATTGTGAGGGGAAGAAATTTTTACCCACGTTAAACTTTTTTCAATTAAATGCTCATTTTTATCTGTTGAAAATAAATTGCTTATTAAGGCGGGTAGCACGTCTCGTGAAGGAACAATTAATAAATCCAGTTTACCATCGTTGATGAGTGCATGCGGCGTCAGTTGTTGCCCTCCACCTGCTTGTTTCCCATTACCAATTGCGATAACCAGCGTTTCACCTTCCCACGTGAAATTTTCTGATTCAATACGGCAGATATCGGTTTTCAGTGTGTCAGGGCGTAAAAGACCATTTATCACATAAGCGGCACCACCAAGCGCGGATTTCAGTGCTTCAGGGGTTTCTGTGGTGATCCGTGTACCAAAACCGCCCGTCGCCATGTTAATAAAAAAGTATTTTTCATTAACCTGAGCAATATCAATATGAACCGCTTTACCTTTCACTGCTAGGGATAAGGCGGACTCAATATCTAACGGAATATTTGCACTGGTTGCAAAGTCATTTGCGGTGCCCATAGGAAGGATGCCTAAAGTAGGGCGCTTTTCAGCTGGAAACTGCATGAGTGTACTTGCAACTGCATTAATAGTGCCATCACCACCAGCGGCAATCACAGTGGCAATGTTATTTTCGATGGCATCGGCAATAAAATCGTGGGTGTCTTGCATTTCCCATGGAATTCGCACTGTAATTAAATAATTTTCTTGGCGCAAATGGGCGATGGCTTTACGTAAATCAGGGTTATTTGATTGCTTGCCATTGAGAATAATCATAGCTGACTGATATTTAATCATAAATACTCATCCATATGGTTTATTATCTAAAATGAGTATAAGGGGATTGCCGTTGGTAAAGGAAATATTTTATCTTTTTTACAGAAGGGAAGTCAGGGAGATAAAAGGTTTAGATAAAAGAAATGGCTAGCTCAAGGGAGATTGAGCCAGCCAAGGAGGTGGTTCCTAGTCTTATTTTATGACTTTCTAGTTCTTCGTTTTCGATAGTGACTATACGATATTGAATAACCAATTGATGTGATCTGTTGCATAAAATTGGATATTAAGTGCACTTTTCAAAGAAAATGTCAATAACGAGAATGATTCGCAAATGCGAAATGGCATTTAAAGTGAAACTGGCTTATCGATTACCCATAAAAAAGCCAAAAATTCAAATGATTAGATTGCGAATTCTTGGCTAGATAATTATGTGTTTTTTATCGAAAATTATTGATAAGTATTAGCTTGCAATGTGGTTTTCTGACTGAGTTTGGTGCGGGTCGCGTGTTGTTGTCCCTGCAAGGTTACGGATCAACAAACCAAAGTTGATATCAACATCGTCAGGAATAGGCAGATACACTACATGCCCATTACCTGGGGCGACATCGATAGCTTCACCTTTGCGATTTGTTAAGGCATCGAGGGTAAATACGATATTGCCCGCAGGTGTCATCATTTCTAAGCTATCGCCCACGCTAAATTTATTTTTAACGTCAACTTCTGCAAGGCCATTGACGCGCTTACCCGTAAATTCGCCGACAAACTGCTGGGTATCTGATACAGAATAGCCGTATTCGTAAGTTTGATAGGCATCATGGGTATGGCGGCGTAAGAAACCTTCGGTATAACCACGGTGGGCTAACCCTTCTAAGGTAGACAGTAACGTTGGGTCGAACGGTTTACCCGCAACGGCGTCATCAATTGCACGGCGATAAACCTGTGCAGTGCGCGCACAATAATAGAAAGATTTGGTACGGCCTTCGATTTTCAGTGAATGAACACCCATTTTGGTCAGGTTTTCAACATGTTCAATGGCACGAAGGTCTTTAGAGTTCATGATATAGGTGCCGTGTTCATCTTCAAACGCGGTCATATATTCGCCCGGGCGTTTGGCTTCCTCAATCATAAACACTTTATCAGTTGGCGCGCCAGCACCCAATGTTGGCGCAACGTTTTGCACGGGAATAGGCTCATGAACATGAACAATGTTGCCCACATCATCTTCTTTACCTTCTTCCACTTTGTATTCCCAGCGGCAGGCGTTGGTGCAGGTACCTTGGTTCGGGTCACGCTTATTAATGTAGCCAGATAACAGGCAACGGCCTGAATACGCCATGCACAATGCACCGTGGACGAAGACTTCCAATTCCATATCTGGCACTTGCTGGCGGATTTCTGCAATTTCTTCTAAAGACAATTCGCGGGATAAGATCACACGCGTCAGTCCCATCTGTTTCCAGAACTTTACCGATGCCCAGTTAACTGCGTTTGCTTGAACGGATAAATGAATATCCATATCAGGGAAGGCTTCACGCACCATCATAATCAGACCGGGGTCAGACATAATCAGTGCATCAGGGCACATTTCGATAACGGGTGTTAAGTCACGAATAAAGGTTTTTAATTTGGCATTATGCGGTGCGATATTTACTACCACATAAAATTTCTTACCCAGTTCATGGGCTTCTTGAATGCCTTTGGCGAGATTTTCGTGGTTAAACTCGTTATTACGAACGCGTAGGCTATAACGGGGTTGCCCTGCATAGACAGCGTCAGCGCCATAGGCGAAAGCATAGCGCATATTTTTTAATGAACCGGCAGGGGATAAAAGCTCTGGTGTAAACATGGTTTGTCTCTATCTGATATCAAGTCAGCACCATTTCAGTGGAAATGGCGTATTAAGGGCGGTGATTTTAACGCTAATTGCGTTAAAAACCAAATATCCCTTAATAAAAGTACGTCTATTTAATGTTTAAATGTCATCCCAACGATAGCCCAGTCCATAAATTGAACGAATAAACGTTTTTTCGTTATCTAATGACTCTAATTTGCGACGTAAGTTTTTTACGTGGCTATCAATTGTACGGTCTGTGACGACGCGGTGGTCATCATAGAGAATGTCGAGAAGTTGATCGCGAGAGAACACGGTACCTGCATTATCGGAAAGAAATTTGAGCAACCGAAACTCAGCAGGGGTCAGTTCAAGCAATTTTGATCCATAGCGCACTTGGAATGCATTTTCGTCAATAATCAGTTGTGTTGAATGATGGGATTGGGCTGGATCCATGGCAACTTGGCAACGGCGTAAAATAGTTTTAACACGCGCAACCACTTCCCGTGGGCTAAAAGGCTTACAAATATAGTCGTCAGCGCCAATTTCTAGCCCTAATAAGCGGTCGATTTCCTCCGTTTTTGCTGTCACCATCACGATAGGCACATCACTGAATTTACGTAATTCACGGCAAACGGATAACCCATCTAACCCAGGTAGCATTAAATCCAATAATATCAGGTCAGTATGGTTATTTTGTACATAAGGAATAACCTCATCACCGCGGCTTAATAAGGTGGGGCGGTAATTTGCCGCTTGCAGGTAATCAAATAACAGTTGGCCTAATTTAGGTTCATCTTCCACAATCAAAATATGGGCACTGTGACTTTCTGCCATGATCAAACCCCTTTTTCCTGAGATTGTATCGGTAGTGTGATAGTGATTTTGACACCGCCAAGGGATGAAGGCGCTGCGGTAATAGTCCCATTATGCGCTTCAACGATATTATAGCAAATGGCTAACCCTAAACCTGAGCCGCCACTGGCACGGTTACGGGAACCTTCAGCACGGTAAAAACGTTCGAAAATATGTTGGCATTGCAGTGCTGTTAGACCCGGTGCGCTATCTTGCCAAACGATAGACAATTGATGGTTTTGTTCCGTGACATCAAGGATAATTTGCCCCTCTGGATCAGTATAACGAAGGCTATTTTCCATCAAATTATAGAATAATTGATTAATGCGATCTGGGTCAGCAAACACGATGGCATGTTCAATAAAGTGGCGCGAAATCGTCAATTGTTGAGCTTCAATACGCCAACGTGATTGCCCGATAACCATATCCAGTAAGGGGATAATATCAATAGGTTGCTTACGGTAAATCAGCGAACCACGGTCAGAAAGCGATAGCTGATGCAAATCATTTACCAGTTTAATCAGCGTGTGGGTCTCATTGAGTAAAGAATTGATTGTTTCCGGCGTCGCTTGGCGTACTCCATCCTGCACTGCTTCTAACTCACCCCGTAAAACGGATAGCGGTGTGCGTAGTTCATGGGAAATATCCGCCATGTAATCACGGCGCATTTGCTCATTTTTTTCGAGGGTAGAGGCGAGGTGGTTGAAATCTTTCGCTAATTGGCCTAATTCGTCTCGGCCTTCTTCAGGTACGCGAGTGGTAAAGTCACCACGTGCTAATTGGTTAGTGCCTTCAAGTAAACGTTTGATTGGTTTTAAAAAGCTGCGAGCTAGAAAAATAGTGGCAACCAGCGCCACAAACAGGGACAGCCCCGCAATCACCCAGCTGGTATACAGCTGTTTGCTGTCAAAGCGGCGGTCAAGGGCGCTACTGATACCATCTTCATAGCTGGCAACCAGCCAACCCACGGTTTTCCCGTCATCGGTGACGATAGGTTCTCGGATCACTTTACTCGGCAGTGGCGCATCGTTACCAAAAATCAGTCTATCTTGGGTGTCATAGACCCAAAATATCGTCCGCCAGCGTTGGCGCATGGGGCCGCGGTGTTGTTGGTGTTCAACTGAGCGCAAAATACGGAAAAAAGTGCGCTCATCACCAAGTAAAAAACGCCAATTTCCTGTTTCTTGATATTGTTCCGCAAGGGCTGCGGATACCTGCTCGACTCGTTGTTGGTCATTTTCTTTAATATAATCAACAAAACCATGTTGGAAACTCATGCGCACGCCTTGGTGCATGATCACCACAAGCAGCAAACAGGTGGCAAAGATAGCCAGAAATAGGCGGGTACTCACACTGTTAAACCTAAGCTTCATGGCGTTTCTCCGTTTTAAGGCGTGACGCTGTTTTTCTGCTTGCCCAACGCTGTCTTAAGCTATCAAAGCTTAAATAGACCACGGGGGTGGTGAAGAGGGTGAGCAGCTGGCTCATGATCAAACCACCGACGATGGTTATACCTAGAGGTTGGCGTAATTCTGCGCCATCCCCGCTACCTAAAACTAAGGGTAAAGCACCAAAAATTGCCGCCAATGTGGTCATTAAAATTGGGCGAAAACGCAACAAGCTGGCGCGAAAAATGGCTTCTCGAGCCGTTAAGCCCGCGGTTCGTTGGGCTTGGATCGCAAAGTCCACCATGATGATGGCATTTTTCTTCACGATACCAATAAGCAACATGATGCCAATTAAGGCGATTAAACTAAATGGTGTATCAAATAATTCTAAGGCTAATAATGCACCGACCCCCGCAGAGGGTAAGGTAGACAAAATCGTCAGCGGATGAATGTAGCTTTCATACAGAATACCGAGTACTAAGTAAACTGTAACGATGGCAGCTAGAATTAAAAATAGCTGAGATTTCAAGGTTTCTTGGAAAACCTGCGCGGTACCGGCAAAGGTGCCTCGTACAGTCGAAGGCACGCCAAGGGCTGTCATGGTTTTTTCAATTTCCACCATCGCATCATTTAGTGTGTAGCCATCTGCCACGTTAAAACCGATGGTGGATGCGGCAGATAACCCTTGGTGATTCACACTAAGTGGCGCATTGGCAGGTTGCCAACGGGCAAAGTAGGCGAGGGGGATAGCTTGCCCGGTTTTGTTAATCACAAACATTTTGTCAAGAGCACTGACATCTTGGGTATATTCAGGAGCGACTTCCATCACCACTTTATATTGGTTCATGGCTTCATAGATGGTGGAAACTTGGCGTTGACCAAAGGCGTTATTCAACAAGCTGTTGGCTTCACGTACGTCGATCCCTAATTGTGCCATTAGGTCTCTGTCATAAGTGATGGCCATTTCCGCGCCTTTGTCTTCTTTATCGGAGTTCACGTCGGTTAACTGTGGTAGTTCGCCTAATGCTTTACGGATTGCAGGCTCCCAATCTCTTAGTGCATTGAGCTCATCGGCAAGCAAGGTAAATTGGTAGCTGGCATTTGCTTGGCGGCCGCCGACACGGATATCTTGTACCGGCATCATAAACAAGTTTGCCCCCGGCTCATTGGCAAGTTTGGCACGTAAACGGTTGATAACAGTCGCTGAGTTTTCGGTACGCTCCCCAAGTGGTTTCAGAGAGATATACATAAAGCCACTGTTAACGCGGCTACCACCTGTAAAACCCGTCACATTATCGATTGCTGGGTCTTCTTTAACCTGCTCCATAAAGCGGGTCATTTTTTCTTTCATCGATTGGAACGAGATACTTTGGTCAGCACGGACAAAGCCCAAAACACGGCCTGTATCTTGTTCAGGGAAAAAGGCTTTAGGAACAGTAATATATAAATAAACATTGAGGCCAATAGTGGCAAACAAAATGGCTAATACGCTGCGACGGTGGTTTAACACCCAGTTTAGTGCAACGCCATAGCGTTCTTGAATCCACAGCAAAATACGTCCAAAACCACGGTATTTGGCCTTAACTTTTTTACGCTGCTTTTTGAGCAAATAGGCACACATCATCGGGGTCAGGGTGAGAGATACAACCAACGAGATCCCAATAGCGGTCGCAAGGGTGATTGCAAACTCACGGAAAAGCCGCCCAACCAATCCATCCATTAAGAGGAGTGGGATAAACACCGCCACTAAGGAGATACTCATGGAAACCACAGTAAAACCGACTTCGTGTACCCCTTTGACAGCGGCCATAAAGGGCTTCATACCATTTTCAATATGACGGGAGATATTCTCCAGAACCACTATGGCATCATCGACCACAAAGCCGGTGGCAACAGTTAACGCCATCAATGAAAGATTGTTAAGGCTAAAGCCACATAAATACATGGCAGTAAAAGTCCCAATTAATGAAACGGGCACGGCAATAGCAGGAATTAAGGTGGCACGCCCAGAGCGCAGGAATAGTAGAACCACTAAAATGACCAGCGCGACGGCGATTAACAGGGCGCGTTCCACTTCCGCAAGGGAAGCGCGAATGGTCGGCGTCCTATCTTGTGCGACTTTGAGGTCAATAGCGGCGGGGATCATATCTCTAAATTCGGGGATTTCAGCCCGTATACGGTTGACGGTTTCAATGATATTGGCACCCGCTTCACGGCGAATAACAATCAAGATAGCCGGCTTGCCATCAGCCATACCCGCGGCACGAACGTTTTCAATGGAATCTTTTACATTGGCGACATCACTGAGCTTAACCGCATTACCTGCCTTATAGTGGACAATAATAGGGCGATAATCGGCGGCTTTTTTCAGCTCATCGTTAGTTTGGACCTGATAGCGTTTTTCGTTATCGTTAATATAGCCTTGGGGTTGACGTACGTTAGCGCTGCTAATGGCTGAGCGCACGGCATCAAGGGAGACACCTTGGTTGAATAAAGCGGTTGGGTTTAATTCGACACGCACAGCGGGAAGGGAGCCCCCGCCCACAGACACTTCACTGACCCCTTCAATTTGCGCAATGCGCTGGGCAAGGCGCGTTGAGGCGATATCATAAATTTCCCCCGTCCCCATAGTTTGCGATGTCATGGTTAAAATCATGATAGGCGCATCGGATGGGTTCGATTTGTAGTAACGCGGACGGCTCGGCATGCCGCTAGGTAACAGGGTTTGGGCGGCATTAATGGCGGCTTGGACTTCACGGGCCGCGTTATTGATATCTTTATCGAGGTTAAATTCAAGGGTAATGGTGGTGCGACCCAGCGCGCTGCTTGAGGTCATCTCGCTGATCCCTGCGATACTGCCTAATGAGCGTTCTAAAGGGGTTGCAACAGAAGATGCCATGGTTTCAGGTGATGCCCCAGGAAGTGACGCTGTCACGTTAATCACGGGGTAGTCCACTTGGGGAAGCGGCGCGACAGGCAAAAAGAGAAAGCTTAATGCACCGCACAAGGTAATAGCCACACTAATCAGCGTGGTGGCAACGGGGCGGCTAATAAACAGGGCAAAAAAGCGTTTCATTACGACACCTGCGTCTTATTCATTTGACGGCGTGCTTTTAAGTAATGTGACAAACGGTCAAATAACAAATAAATAACTGGGGTAGTGAACAGCGTTAAGATCTGGCTCATAATCAAACCGCCTACCATACAAATCCCCAGTGGTTGGCGCAATTCAGCCCCGACACCCGTACTGAGCATTAATGGCAATGCACCTAGCAGCGCAGCCATAGTTGTCATCAATATTGGGCGGAAACGTAATAAACAAGCTTGATAAATGGCATCATATGGCGACATGCCTTGCTCTCGTTCTGCGGCGAGTGCAAAGTCAATCATCATGATGGCGTTCTTTTTCACGATACCAATCAATAAGATAATCCCTATTACCGCGATCACATCGAGGTCTTTTCCTGCCATCATTAAGGCAAGAAGTGCCCCCACGCCTGCAGTCGGTAAGGTGGAAAGAATGGTAATTGGGTGAATAAAACTTTCGTATAAGATACCCAGTACGATATACATCGCCACAATCGCGGCTGCGATTAACCAAATGGTACTGCTTAAGGCGGCTTCAAAGGCTAACGTTGCACCTTGGAATTGTGTGGTGATGGATTTTGGCATCGAAATTTGTGATTCTGCGTGCTTAACCGCGTTGACGGCAGATTCCAGAGATGCACCATCGGCCACATTAAATGAGAAGGTAACGGCTGGGAATTGGTCAAGATGATTAATCGCTAATGAGCCATAACCTTCTTGAATATTCACTAAGGTGCTCAGTGGCACAATGGCGCCATCAGTGCCTTTTAAGCGAATATCATTCAGGGCATCCATGCCATCACGAGTTTGCGTATCATGCTCTAAAATAACGCGATATTGATTCGATTGGGTGTAAATGGTCGAGATCATGCGCTGACCAAAGGCATTGTACAGCGCGTTATCGATGGATGACATGGTAATGCCAAAACGGCTTGCCGTATCACGGTTAACATTCACGTAAGCGACTAACCCTTTATTTTGCCAATCGCTACTCACGTCGGTCAATTCAGGCTGCTGCTCTAATTCACTCATCAACTTAGGTACCCACGTCGACAACTCGTCGAGAGTACCGGCTTGCAGGGTGAATTGATATTGAGTACGAGCAACTTGCGTATCGATAGTTAAATCTTGCATTGGTTGCAGGTATAAATTCACCCCAGCAATGTTATCAACGGATTGTTGCAAGCGAGCAATAATGGCCACCACGCGATCTTCACGGTCATCAAGGGGCTTTAAGGTGATTTGAATGCGTGCGTTATTCAGTGTTGCGTTTGTGCCATCAACACCAACGTAGGTTGTGACGTTGTCAACCGCAGGGTCGGCAAGGAGCTTGTTTGCAACTTCTTGCTGTTTTTGCGCCATCGCAGAAAACGAAATGGACTGCCGACTTTCAATAGAGCCTTGAATAATGCCGCTATCTTGCAATGGGAAGAAGCCTTTTGGGATCCACATATACAGCAAAACGGTAAGCACCATGGTGCCGAGTGCAACGGACAGCGTGAGCCACTGGTGGTTTAAAATTCGCTTCAGCCAAACGGCATAACCAGCCACCATGCGGTCAAAGAATCGCTCACACGCTAACTCAAAACGGTTATGTTTATGCTGAGATTCGGGCTTTAATAACCGTGCGCACATCATCGGGGTTAGGGTGAGGGACACCACCGCTGAAATTAAAATAGCGACAGCAAGGGTAATGGCAAACTCACGGAATAAGCGGCCAACAATATCCCCCATAAACAGCAGCGGGATTAATACTGCGACAAGGGAGAAGGTCAGGGAGATAATGGTAAAACCGATTTCACCTGCGCCTTTTAATGCGGCAACCAGCGGTTTATCCCCTTTTTCTAAATAGCGGGAGATATTTTCGATCACCACAATCGCATCGTCCACCACAAAGCCAGTGGCGATGGTTAGCGCCATTAACGTCAAGTTATTCACGGAAAATCCGCAAAAATACATCACTGCAAAGGTGCCCACTAATGAAAGGGGAACCGCAATACCGGGAATTAACGTGGCAATACCGTTGCGTAAAAAGAGATAAATAACCATCACAACCAGCGCGATAGCTAACATCAACTCAAATTGCACGTCGTTGACTGACGCGCGAATGGTACTGGTTCTATCCGTTAAAATATCAACATTAACGGATTTAGGCAGGCTTTCAATCAGCTCAGGCAATAATGCACGGATAGTATCTGTGGTTTCAATAACGTTCGCACCAGGTTGGCGCTGAACGTTAATCACGATAGCTTGCTCGTTGTTTGCCCATGCCCCCAAATAGGCATTTTCAGCACCTTCTTTAATGGTCGCAATGTCCCCAAGGCGCACCGGTGCGCCATTTTGGAATGCCACAATTAACTTGCGGTAATCATCAAGGGATTTCATTTGGTCATTGGCAGAAAGAGTTACTGCGCGTGTTGGACCGTCAAAACTTCCTTTGGCAGAGTTGACGTTAGCATTATTAATGGCGACACGGATGGTTTCGCTGTCCAGCCCTTTGGCGGCCATCGCCTGTGGGTTCAGGTTCACACGGACAGCGGGGCGCTGACCACCCGCGAGCGTCACTAAACCAACGCCATTAACTTGGGAAATCTTCTGTGCAATACGCGTTTCAATAATATCTTGCACCTGCGTGAGTGGCATCGCATCGGATGTTACTGCCAGCGTTAAAACAGGCGGATCCGCAGGGTTCACTTTATTATAAATCGGTGGATAAGGTAAATCCGATGGAAGTAGACTGCTGGCGGAATTAATTGCAGCTTGCACTTCTTGCTCGGCAACTTCTAATGGCAATGAAAGTTGGAACATCAAGGTGATGACGGACGCGCCACCTGAGCTTTGGGATGACATCTGTTTCAAACCTGACATCTGCCCAAACTGGGTTTCAAGGGGAGCGGTAACCGCCGAGGTCATGACATCAGGGCTTGCACCGGGGTACAGGGTTACAACCTGAATTGTTGGGTAATCGACCTCAGGTAAGGCGGAAACAGGTAAGAAGCGATAGCCAATGATCCCTGCCAGTAAAATAGCCACCATAAATAAGGTGGTGGCGACAGGGCGCAAGATAAATAGGCGAGAAGGGCCGCCGCCTTTCAACATTTCAGGCCGCATTACGCTTTCTCCGCGCTAGACGGTTTACCTTTGCGAGGTTCTTTGTCTTTTTTGGCTAGGCTTTCAGGGGTAACGACCTCAACGGTGGTACCATCTGTGAGTTTATCAACGCCGTCTGTAATGACTTTTGTATTAGCAGCTAAACCACTTTCAATCACCACTTGTTGGCTGTCTTGTATGCCCACAGTTACGGTATGCTTGCTGACTTTGTTATCATCACTGAGGATCCACACATAATGGCCTTCATTACCCATTTGCAATGCGGCGGTAGGGATAACCACGGCATTTTGCAGGGTTTCGACCTGCATCTTCACATTAACAAATTGGTTCGGGAACAATTTTTGTTCTTCATTGGTGAAGCGTGCTTTAATTTTTAATGTGCCTGTCGCGGCATCAATTTGGTTATCGGTACTGAGCAATTCGCCGCGGGCAATCAGTGCAATATTATTACGGTCCCACGCTTCAATCAGCACATTTTTACTGGCTGCTTGGGCTTGTTGGATTGCTGGGATGTCCCCTTCAGGTAACGCAAAAAGCACATCCGCAGGTTGAGTTTGGGTGATCACCACAATCGGCGTTGACGTCCCTGACGAAACAAAATTCCCCACATCCACTTGTTTTAACCCTACGCGACCTGAGATAGGGGCGGTGATTTTGCTGTAAGTTAATTGCAGTTTGGCGCTGTCGACGGCGGCTTGGTCAACTTTAATACTGCCTTGGGCTTGCAATACTAACGCACGCTGGTTATCCAGTTCTTGTTGTGAAATGACTTTTGTACCTGCTAATTTCTGGTAGCGCGCTAAATCCAATTGGGCATTGGCAAGTGTTGCTTTATCTTTTGCGAGCTGGCCTTCTGCTTGGGCTAATTGTACTTCAAACGGGCGAGGGTCAATCTGTGCAAGTAAGTCTCCTGCATTGACATATTGCCCTTCGGTAAAATAGAGCTTCATCAATTGCCCTTCAACGCGGCTGGTGACGGTCACTACATTGGCCGCTTGAACTGTTCCTAAGCCCGATAAAAACCGTGGAACGACTTTTTGTTCTGCAACAGCAAATTGTACAGGTGCTAACACGCGAGGTGGACGCCCCATTGCACTGCGTTGAGAGTTGGGTTTGGCAACTGTGCTTGAGTTAGGCGTATCTGCAGTTTTTTCTTGGTTGTAAAAATACCAAGTGGCTCCGGCTGCCACAATGATGGCAACAAAAATAGCAGAGCGAGTAAAAGATTTGCGGCGATTTTGCTTATTCATTTTTGGTCATTCGCTTAACTCAAAAGAGTGGATAAAATTAGTCTGGCTTTGAGGCAAAAAACTAACTGAAAAGAGTCAGTTACACATACTAATAGTTTAGCCTGATAGGTACAAAGAAAAATGGAGGAATTATGAATAAGTGTCAATTTATGTGGCGGAAAACACAGGGATTTGTCATGTAAAACGGACAAATTATTTTTAGGACAATCTCTAATATTTTAAATGAGAAAAATTATCATTTAAATTCAGTGGATTAGGTTTTTCTAATATAATTTGGATATGAATTATATCAGTTTATATAAACATAAAATTAGTTAAAAAAGAGCAGAAATAATATTGTGTCAGTGTGCACAGCACAAAGGAATTAACTTAACTCAATAGAATAAAAGGATTTTATTTATGGCGTTACTCGATATGATGAACTTCGCTGAAATGGCGTATGAAATGGCAAATACTGCAAAAAATAAAACTGAAAAGGGCGTAGTTACGGCAGGTTTAGACGCTGAAATTGCAGAGATTGGCGGCAGCATCCAAGGTTTCTTTAATCAAGCAGCAAAAGATATCCAACAATTGGAGGCTTTGGTGTCCACCTCTGCACATTTTAAACAAGATGACAGCGTCACAAATCAAGCACCTGTAGAGGTTAATTATTTAGAAATGGCTTTTGCATTACCAATCGCAACTTTGTAATCAGCCTATAAATAAAAATGGCCTCTGTTTAAATAGAGGCCATTTCACTGGTGTATAACAGATTAACTACTGAGTGGCACTGGTATTTAATACAGGTGCACGATCATCTGTTTGGTTTTCTTTTGCAGTCCAACCTTTCCAAGACAGTGGTAAGAATGCAACGGCAACCGCTAATAATGACACGCCTGCGACATAATACGCTGGGGCCATGTGAGATTGTTGTAACCATGCACCTGTTAAGATTGGGGTTAAGCCACCAAAGATAGCGTAGGCAACGTTATAAGCGAACGACAGGCCTGAATAACGAATTTCAGGTGGGAACGCACGGGTGCTGATAATTGGTGTTGTTGCAATTGCACCGACAAAGAAGCCCATCAACCCATAGTTAAAGATTAAAGTATTGGCAGCAATATCTGTTGATAACGACGAATAGAAATAAATCGCGGTGACAGCCAAGCCGCCCCATGACAAGGTCATTGAGGTGCGCGTACCTGTTTTATCCCCTAACCAACCCCAGAAAATACAACCTAATGTTAAAGTTAATGTCGCAGCGCAGTTTGCTTGCAATGCAATGTTACGGTCAATATTGTAGATGCCTTTTAAAACCACATCCGGTGTCATCAAAATCGTAACAACAATGGCGGTGGATAATGACCATGTCAGCGCAGCGGTGATCATACAGGCTTGTTTATGGGATTTAATGACGGTTTTTACTGGTAATTCTTGGGATAACGCTTTTTTCGCCGCTAACTCTTTAAAAATAGGTGTTTCTTGTAAAAAACGACGTAAATACACAGAGATAAAGCCAAAAACACCACCTAAGATAAACGGAATACGCCATGCAAAATCATGCACTTCAGCAGCGGTATAGGTGCGTTCGATGATAATCGCAACGATTGAGCCCAGTAAGATACCACCAGTGATCCCTGATGTTAACGTACCAACACCTAAGCCGTAGCGTTGTTTCGGCGTATGTTCAGCAATAAATACCCATGCGCCTGGCATTTCACCACCGATAGCAGCACCTTGCATAATACGCATTAACAATAATAACAGTGGCGCAGCAGCACCAATTGTTTCAAATGTTGGCAAGAAACCGATGACAAACGTTGGAAACGCCATCAAGAAAATACTTAAGGTGAACATTTTTTTACGGCCAATTTTGTCACCAAAGTGAGCCATAATAATGCCGCCAAGTGGGCGAGCGAGGTAACCCGCAGCAAACAAGCCAAGTGTCGCCATTAGCGCGAGAAATTCATTATCCCCAGGGAAAAAGAGCTGAGAAATAATTTTCGCGTAAAAGACGAAAATAACGAAATCATAAAATTCCAATGTGCCGCCCAAAGAGGACAAGCCTAAAGTTTTATAATCTTCTTTGCCCAAAGGTCGTGCCGAGGGCTGGCTAGCTGTTTGCGATGTCATAGTACTATCCTTCTAAAATACCTGAAAATACCACGATGATATAAATTCAGGGTAACAAGCATTTACTCAAAATAATGAGCCAATCATATTTATTGGGTGCAGATAAGAGGTCGAAAACGTTGGATGGGTATAACGTAGTTCAATACACAGTATCTTTTTGCATACTCATATTTATAGCAGGAAATTCTATATTCTGTAAACCGCAACACTGAAAACAAGCATAACATTCCTATTAGTTTTCTTTGTTAAGACTTAACATCTAATATGGGTATAAATAACCTTATATGATGTTATGAATACGTAATTTGCAGAATATCGTATATTTAAAATGGCAATATATTTAGCTAATTATGATTAATTTAATAATTTCTTACTATTTAATATAATGAATTAAGCACTAAATATAATTAATTGAATATTTTTTTTAATGAATGTAATAGCTGAACACGCTAATAAAATAATAAATACATCGTAAAGTAATTTGTTTTTTGAGTTTGATTTGGAATGTTTGTGCGGTTTTGATGGGTAATGGCGGAATTTTATAAACCGTGCATGCTCTGAAGCTATCATTGAGCATGCACGAACAAATATTATACTAAGAATAGGGTCGCAAGACCGAGGAAAATAAAGAAACCGCCAGTATCGGTGATTGCGGTGATCATCACGCTAGAACCAATGGCAGGGTCTTTACCCATTTTGATCATAATCAGTGGGATAAGCACACCCATAATCGCGGCCATCAATAGGTTTAGTACCATCGCAAGCGTCATGACAGCACCCATTGCGAGGTCGCCATAGAGGAAATAGGTGACAACCCCCATGATACCGCCCCAGACAATACCGTTGATAAAGGCGACGCCCAGCTCCCTAAGCATTAAGAAAGAGAAACTACCACTTTGAATTTGATGGAGCGCGATTGCCCGCACGATCATGGTGATGGTTTGGTTACCCGTGTTCCCCCCAATCCCTGCCACAATAGGCATCAACGTGGCGAGAGCAACCAACTGAGAGATGGTGTCTTCAAACACACCAATTACGCGGGATGCGACGAAAGCCGTACATAGGTTGATTGCCAGCCATGTCCAACGGGTTTTAACCGCCTGACCAACAGGGGCAAAGACGTCTTCTTCAGGGCTTAAACCCCCCATACGACGAATGCTGTTATCATTTTCTTCGCTAATATTATCAACAATGTCTTCAACGGTTAGACGCCCCATCAACAAGCCGTTACTGTCAACAACAGCCGCAGAAATTAAGTCATACCGTTCGAACGCACTTGCTGCATCTTCCCCTTTTTCATCAGGCAAGAAGGTGACCGTATCTGTTTTCATTACATCCGCGACGATTTTATCGGGAGATTGCGTCAAAATGGTGGTTAAGGGTAATTCCCCTTGCAGATAATTGTTATTATCGACGACGAAGATTTTATCCGTGGCTTCTGGAATTTTGCCACGTTGACGCAAATAGCGTTGAACCGTTTTTAACGCCACATTTGGGCGCACGGTAACGAATTCGAAATCCATCATTTGGCCAACGCTGTCTTTTGCGTATTGTAAAACTTCACGAATACGGCTGCGTAGGCTTGGTTCTAAATAGGTGAGTAAGCGGCGCATGGTATCGCGCGGCAGGTGTTCGGCAATATAAGCTTGTTCATCCACATGTAGGCTAGCGACTGCACGTAGTAGTTCTCTATCCGACATGTCTTTAATCAGGCTGTCCCACACAGAAACGGAGGCCTCGACAAGCACTTCACCGCGTTCGTTGTTATCAACCAAACGCCATAAGGCGAGACGCTCATCGTAAGGGAGCATTTCTAAAATATCGGCGATATCCGCGGTGTGTAAATCAAGGAGTAATTCTTTAACAGTACTGATCTTTTCACTAATTGCTTTGTCATCAATACTGACGTGTTGATCATTTTCAACAAGCGCATGGACGAATTCTTCGTCATCTAAAAAAAGCGTCAGGATCTGCTGGCGAATGTGTGCCAGCTTTTGTGAGTGCGGGTTAACCATTGGCCCCACATCGTTTGAGAAAGCAGATTGTGACATTTTAATCCTTAAAACAATAGCCGCGCCGAAGCGCGTTTTATTAATTCGTCTGCGAGCGGACGAAATTTATTATCATTATTGTCGCCCATTTGAATAATATATCAAATAGTCGCGCTAAACAGGCAGTGATTTCCGCGCTTAGCGTGAAAAAAATAAGAAGAAATCACCACAATAATGGCTGAAAGTTATTCATTCTCTGCACATATACTTAATGACCACCCAGGAACCTCTTCCCAGTAGCCACTTTCTTTTTCTAAATCCAGTAACATCAAGGCATTCTGCTCAAGATATTCAGCCGGTAAATAAAGTGTCCAATACCCATCATCAGTTTCAATGCGCAGTGATGAAGGGGTGGTGGTGGATTGTCGTTGATTATTTAATAAGATAGCGAGCCGTAAAATCTGAATTAACGGCATAAATTGTTTGCGTTTAAATAAGTTAAACTTAGGGATATCATCGTACTTTATGGCACGTCGATGGTTTCTAACCAGTGTGGCTAACAAAAGCTGCTGTTCTTGGTTAAAACCGGGCAAATTGGTATTTTGTAGGATATAAGCCGAGTGCCGGTGCATGCCGCTGTGGTTAATACTTAAACCTACTTCATGGAGCATCACAGCCCAAATTAGGATAGATTCCAACTGTGGGTTGAGCTGCTTAGGGTTCTGCTGTCCCCATTGGTAATAAAGTTCTTCCATCGTTTTCAGTACGCGTTTTGCTTGCTCTCTATCAATATTATAGTGTTCGGCAAGGCTTAAGGCGGTGCGCTGGCGGATATCTTGGTGGCGAAAACGGCCTTCCATTTCATATAAAACCCCTTCACGCAGGGCGCCATCGGACAAACGTAATTCTTTAATATCCAAGGAATCAAACACGGCGAGCAAAATAGCTAAACCAGGAACAAACACCTGTTTGCGTTCATTGGAAAGGCCTGGAATATCTAGCGAAGAAAAAGATTTATATTTCAAAGCCATGCCTTTGATTTCAGCAAGGCGTTCACGGGTGATAATCCCGTCTTTATAGCCAAGTTCCAATAAAACACTGTGTGCAGCTTTAATCGTACCTGACGCACCCATTGCTACATCCCACGTGTATTTTTTAAACAGGATGGCGGTGCTTTCTAATTTTAAGCAAGCCGCGAGGTAGGCACGGTTAAAAAATTCAGGTGTGATGGTTTCATTGGGAAAATAGCTTTTTGCAAAGCTGACACAGCCCATACGTCGGCTTTCTATTAATAATGGCTCAAATTTTTCACCGATGACAATTTCAGTGGAGCCACCACCAATATCTAAAACCAATTTTCGGCCTTTTTCTGGTTGGGTGTGTTCGACACCCATGAAAATTAAACGTGCTTCTTCTTGCCCAGAAATAATTTCAATAGGATAGGGCATGATCTCTTTTGCGCGTTGCAAAAAATCTTTCACATTGGTAGCGACACGTAAAGAGTGGGTACCGACAATGCAGACGTTATCAGGCGAAAATCCTTGTAAACGTTCAGCGAATAATGCCAAACAGGAAAGCCCTCGCTCCATCGCTTCTTCGCTTAATTCATTGGTATCACTGAGTCCATCAGCAAGATGAACCCGTTTTTTTAGGCGAGTAAGCACTTGGAGCGCACCATTGACGACGCGCGCAATCACCATATGAAAGCTATTTGAACCTAGGTCAATGGCCGCAATTTCTTGGGGTCTTGGTGCTGATGATGTTGTTATTGGCATAGTATCAAGCTCGGGTATCTGGCGTTTCAAGTGATTTCAAATGTTCATAAATGGCAATCTGAGAACGAATTTTTCGCTTGTTGCCGCGGGGAACATAATGATTACTTAAATCTTTGTCAACATAACGCGCTTTTACCGTATCACTAAATTGTAATTCCAGAATATCCAAAACCCGTTGTTTTAAAAGGGGATCGACTAATTGAACAGCGACTTCAATTCGGTAGTCAATGTTTCGCGTCATCCAATCCGCTGAAGAAATAAAGACTTTGTCATCACCAGCATTGGCAAAAACGTAAACACGGTCATGTTCTAAAAAGCGGTCAACAATGCTGGTGACTTGAATATTTTCACTGTAACCCGCTTGCCCAGCCACGAGTGAACACATGCCGCGAACTAACAGGCGAATTTTCACCCCTGCATTGGAAGCATCATAAAGCTTATCAGTGAGTTCTTTATCAACTAAGTTGTTAATTTTTAATGTGATGCCACTTGGTAAGCCTTCAAGGGCATTGGCAATTTCTTGGTCAATTAACGCCGTTAATTTTGTTCGCGTATTTTGCGGTGAAACCATCAAATTATCGAAGGTGACAGGGCGATATGGGTTTTCAATAAAGCTAAACACACGGCGCACTTCATTGGTAATTTGCTCGTTAGCCGTTAACAAGGAGTAGTCGGTGTACAACCGCGCGGTTTTTTCGTTGAAATTCCCCGTACCAATGTGGGCGTAGCGAACAATTTGGCCTTCTTCCATACGGGAGATAATAAATAATTTAGCGTGAATTTTCAGGCCCGGCGCGGAGAAAATGACGTGGACACCCGCTTCTGTAAGTCGCTTCGCCCAATGGATGTTTGCCGCTTCATCAAAACGCGCTTGTAATTCAACGACAACGGTAACTTTTTTACCGTTGTGCGCCGCGTGGATCACCGAATCGATGATGCGCGACTCTTTCGCTACACGGTAAATATTGATTTTGATGGATAACACATTTGGGTCGAATGAGGCTTGGCGCAATAACTCCAAGGTATGTTCGAAGGTGTAATACGGATAATACAACAGTACATCCCGCTCACGAATAGCATCAAAACCGTTACGGAAATTATCAAACCAGCGGTGGCGTAAACGGGGGAGTGGCTTGTTTAATAAATTTTTATTTCCTTCATTGGGGAAATTAATAAAATCTTTGAAATTATGATAACGGCCACCAGCAATGACGGAGTCATCGTTGGATAACCCTAATTTCTCCCGCAATAAGGCAACCATTTCATCTGGCATATCTCGTTGATAAACAAAACGTACAGGCTCTGCAGTTAGGCGCTGTTTTAATGTTGACGACATGATCTCCAGTAAGCTGGATTCCATTTCAGTCGCGATATCGTATTCGGCGTCACGGGTCATTTTCATTGAATACGCATTAAGTTCATCGTAATCGAAAAAGCCTTTGAAAATTTCGTCTAGCGTATAACGAAGTATGTTATCAATCAAAATCATGGATTTGCGGCGTTTTGGCATCTCAGGTGGGAGATTAACAAATCGCGGGACTTTATCCGATGGGATTTCTAACAGCGCATATTGAATATCATTACCATGAATAATTTCAACCGCAAGATAGGTATAGTCATCTTTTAGAAACTCAACTAAATCCGTATCGGGATTGATTAAAATCGGTGTAATGTGCTGGCGTAAATTTTGGCGAAAATACTGGCGTAGCCAGATTTGTTGGCGCGGGGAAATTTGACGCTCGTTAATCAGGAAGATTTGGTTACGGGCCATTTCAAGCAGTAAGTCATTATATAAAACGTCAAATTCTTGTTCTTGTTTGGCGACTTTTGATTGAATACGCTTGAGTAAATGGCGAGAACCACTGGCAGAGCCGCGCTCTTCGTTGATTAAAATACGGCGCTTTACATCAGCAAAGCGCACTTTATAAAATTCGTCTAAGTTATTGGAATAAATGCCCAAAAAACGCATTCGCTCAATCAGCGGGTTACGCTTATCGGCGGCTTCTTGCAAAACGCGCTCGTTAAAAGACAGCCAGCTGAGCTCTTTTTCATGATAGAGACGTTCTTGGGACATTCTGACTCCGTATTAGACGCTTGTTGCTTAATGGCGATTGTATCAGCCAGTTAACTAAATGTGATGCTTAATTGCTTTATCTTGTGCGATGACGCTTTCTGGGTTCTCTGATTGCTGTTTCATCGCAAAATATTGCTGTTGGAAAACGCACATACGGATAGCCGTATGGTAGCGACCATTCACAAAAAACTCGTCGATCAATTCACCTTCAGTATGGAAGCCAAGTTTATTATAAATGTGGATTGCTTTGACATTTTCTTTATCAACAATAAGATAAAGTTTATATAAATTTAATACAGAGAAAGCATAGTCCATTGCCAGTCTTGCTGCACGGCTCGCATACCCATGGCCTTGATGGCTCGGGGCAATAATAATTTGGAATTCAGAACGGCGGTGAACATAATCAATTTCAACCAGCTCAACTAACCCGACTTTCTCGCTATCATTTTCAACGATAAAACGGCGTTCGGATTGGTCATGAATATGTTTGTCGTAAAGATCACTTAGCTCAACAAAGGCCTCATAAGGCTCTTCAAACCAGTAGCGCATCACACTGGCATTGTTATCAAGTTGATGGATAAACGCTAAATCTTCACGTTCAAGTGGGCGCAACCTAAACGGATGAACTTGCCCGGTAGTCATAAAACACCTCTATTGGTTATGAAAAAACTTTTTTCGCTTAAATAAGGATACCACTTATTTTAGATAAAATAATGACATAACACAGAGAGATCATCCCCTTGTTGAAGAATAGTTCACTTTATGCAGAGTTAAGTGGTTAATCGCTGAAAAAACAATCAGATCGGTGGTTGTTTATTAATCAATTATTCCGCAATAAAAAGGGTGGAAATTCCACCCTTCAATTTGCTATTTAACCGTGTAAATAAACTACTCGTTAGCATAACCCTGTTGAGGGAGCGTTTTACCATCTAATACGGCTTTACCCTCAACCATGGTTAAGCGGTTATCACTAAACCATTGTACAACCAGAGGGTAGATAGCATGCTCTTGCGTTTTGACTCGTTCAATCAGGTCTTCTTCTGTATCTTCGGGAAAAACGGGTACTTTAGCCTGTAATATCACAGGACCACCGTCTAATTCCTCAGTAACAAAATGAACGGAAGTGCCGTGTTCTTGATCGCCATTTTCCAAGGCTTTACGATGAGTATGTAGCCCAGGGTATTTTGGTAATAAAGAAGGGTGAATGTTGAGTAATTTCCCTGTGAAATGAGTCACAAATTCTGGGGATAAAATACGCATAAACCCAGCTAAGACCACCAAATCGGGCTGGTATTGCTCAATAAGCGCTAATAAAGCCGCATCATAGGCTTGGCGATTTGTATACGTTTTTGCATCAAGGCAAGCGGCAGGGATCCCTGCCTGCTGTGCCCGCACTAGCCCATAAGCCGTGCTTTGGTTGCTCACTACGGCAACTATACGACCCTTTATGGTGCCTGATTGGCAACCTTCAATGATCGATTGTAAGTTACTGCCGCTGCCAGAAATGAGAACAACGATTTTTTTCATTAGCGGATTACAACCTGCTCTTCACCTGCAGGTAATTGGCCGATGGAGCCAATTTGCCATGCATTTTCACCCAGTGATGTTAATAACGCTAATGCGGCGTTGACTTCACTCTGTGGCAGGGCAATGATGATGCCAACACCACAGTTAAAGGTACGGTACATTTCATGGGTAGTGACATCACCAGCGTGTTGTAACCAGCTGAAAACAGAAGGCCATTGCCAGCTGCTACCATCGATAATGGCTTGGGTGTTATCAGGCAGAACGCGCGGGATATTTTCCCAGAAACCGCCACCCGTAATGTGTGCAATCGCGTGAATGTCATTTTTTGCGATCAGCTCTAACACGTTTTTCACATAAATACGTGTAGGTTCTAATAAATGATCAGCCAATGATTTGCCATCTAACTGTTCAGTTTCAGGGTTCGTTTTGCTAACTTCTAAAACTTTACGTACTAATGAATAGCCGTTTGAGTGAGGGCCACTTGAGGCGAGGGCGATTAGTGCATCACCAGCGCTGACTTTGCTGCCATCAATGATTTCAGAGCGTTCAACCACACCGACGCAAAAGCCTGCAACATCATAGTCTTCACCGTGGTACATGCCTGGCATTTCAGCGGTTTCACCACCCACTAATGCGCAACCAGATTGTTTACAGCCTTCAGCAATTCCCGTGATGACGCTGGCAGCGGTATCAACGTCTAATTTGCCTGTTGCGTAGTAATCAAGGAAGAATAATGGCTCAGCCCCTTGAACGATAAGGTCATTGACGCACATGGCAACAAGGTCAATCCCGATTGAATCGTGACGTTTTAAATCCATTGCCAGACGTAACTTTGTACCAACGCCATCGGTGCCTGAAACGAGTACAGGCTCGCGGTATTTTTGTGGCAGGGAACATAAAGCACCGAACCCACCAAGACCCCCCATCACTTCGGGACGACGCGTTTCTTTTACAACACCTTTAATACGTTCAACCAGTGCGTTACCTGCATCAATATCGACACCGGCATCTTTATAGCTGAGAGAGGTTTTATCAGTCACTACGGCCCCCAAGGCAATTACATTTTTGAGAAAAATAACATCATGGACAGTATTCTAACAGGCAAAGCAAACGTTTGCGATAGCTTTGTGAATGAAAATTCTTATGGCTGGAAATGGCAGAAAGTGAGCGTGTTCACAAGGTGAAATGTGAGTGGTATTTAAATATTGGCAAAAAAATAAATTCGGTTGATCATCAACATGCAACTTAACCGATATGGGGTATACTATTTTAAAAAAAGTTTGCCTAATCGTTGATGTTTTGACCAAAATCAAACGTAATCTAGTGGCATTCATGGTTAAAAGAGTTATAATCCCGCGATTTTTTTGTCCGCCAGCGTCTAAAATAGTAGGAGAAACCCATGAAGATCGTTGAGGTAAAACACCCTCTCGTTAAACATAAACTTGGCCTGATGCGAGATCATGATATAAGCACTAAACGCTTTCGTGAACTGGCCTCAGAGGTTGGTAGCCTACTGACTTATGAAGCAACCGCTGACCTAGAAACTGAAAAAGTGACTATTGATGGTTGGTGTGGTCCTGTCGAAATAGAACAAATTAAAGGTAAGAAAATCACCGTAGTACCAATTCTTCGTGCAGGTATTGGTATGATGAATGGTGTATTGGAAAGTATTCCTAGCGCACGTATCAGTGTGGTTGGTGTTTACCGTGATGAAGAAACACTGCAACCTGTCCCTTATTTCCAAAAACTGACTTCAGATATCGATGAGCGTATGGCGTTAGTTGTTGACCCTATGTTGGCAACTGGCGGCTCGATGATCGCAACTATCGATTTACTGAAAAAAGAAGGGTGTAAGTCAATTAAGGTTTTAGTCTTAGTTGCGGCACCTGAAGGGATCAAAGCATTAGAAAAAGTCCACCCAGACGTTGAGCTGTATACCGCTTCCATTGATCAATATCTCAATGAAGAAGGTTACATTGTTCCTGGTCTCGGTGATGCGGGCGATAAGATATTTGGTACTAAATAAAAATGAGCCGACTGAGAAGTCGGCTTTTTTTTGATTTATTGAATGAGATAAAACGTATGCAGGTCTTCGGGCACTTGCATAAATCATAGCTAAAAGGGGATAAGCTAAAATGACACGTCGCACCATTGGTGTTGAAGAAAGACCACCATTACTACAAACCATTCCACTAAGTTTTCAGCATCTTTTTGCGATGTTTGGCGCAACCGTTGTCGTACCCATTTTGTTTGGTGTAAATCCAGCAACAATCTTGCTGTTTAACGGCATCGGTACACTAATCTACCTCTTTATCTGTAAAGGTCAGATCCCTGCTTATTTAGGGTCAAGTTTTGCCTTTATTTCACCGGTGCTGATTTTACTGCCTTTAGGCTATGAACTGGCACTTGGCGGCTTTATTATTTGTGGCGTGCTGTTTTGCCTTGTGGCGTTAATTGTCAAAGTCGCGGGAAGGGGCTGGATCAACGTCATGTTCCCACCCGCAGCGATGGGGGCGATTGTTGCCGTTATCGGGTTAGAGCTCGCTCAGACGGCAGCGGGTATGGCAGGTTTACTGCCAAAAGATGGCGCCGCGGTTGATACCAATACTTTAATCATTTCATTAACCACGTTATCAGTCACCATTTTATGTGCGGTCATGTTCCGCGGGTTCTTATCGATTATCCCTATTTTAATCGGGTTCTTAACGGGGTATGCGTTGTCATATTTTATGGGCATTGTGGATTTCACTCCAGTGATTGAAGCGCCTTGGTTTGCTATCCCAACATTCTATACCCCACGTTTTGAGTGGTTTGCCATACTCACTATTTTACCTGCGGCTTTAGTCGTTATCGCAGAACACGTAGGGCATTTAGTGGTTACGGCCAATATCGTTGAGCGGGATTTAATGAAATCCCCTGGTTTACATCGCTCCATGTTTGCTAACGGTTTCTCAACAGTGTTATCCGGTTTCTTCGGTTCAACGCCAAACACTACCTATGGTGAAAACATCGGCGTGATGGCGATCACCAAGGTTTACAGTACTTGGGTTATCGGTGGAGCGGCGATTATCGCGATTTTGCTATCATGTATCGGTAAATTAGCCGCGGCTATCCAATTAGTCCCTGTGCCAGTGATGGGCGGTGTTTCTTTATTATTGTACGGGGTCATCGGTGCGTCAGGTATTCGTGTTTTGATTGATTCGAAGGTTGACTATAATAAGCCACAAAACTTAATTTTAACCTCTGTGATCTTAATCATCGGGGTGAGTGGTGCGGTTATTCATATTGGTCAAGCTGAATTGAAAGGCATGGCATTAGCGACTATTGTCGGGATCTTTATGGCATTACTGTTCCGCTTTATTACCTTTGTTCGCCCTGAAAAACAGTTTATTAACAGTGAAGTTAAAGAGCTAAATAGTGATAAGTAATCGTATTTTTTAATTTCAGTCAATTGCCGCTGTGGTTAAAGCAGCGGCAATTGAACGGGATCCTGTTCATCTAGCCGCGTTTTTTGTGGTAAACTGTTTAGCGAAAATTGATTTGTACAGCCAGAGGCGATTCTGAACACACCATCACAGCTTTCACTACCACTTTATCTACCGGATGATGAAACCTTTGCCAGCTTTTATGCAGGGGAAAATGATGCGTTGCTGTCTGCTATAAAATCTGCAATCAACCAAGCCCATGGTAGCTACATTTACTATTGGTCACGTGAAGGTGGCGGAAAAAGCCATTTACTCCATGCGGCGTGTGCAGAGCTTTCAGAGCAAGGTGTCGCTGTTGGTTATGTTCCTTTAGATAAACGCGCCTATTTTGTACCTGATGTCCTTGAAGGCATGGAAAACCTCTCACTGGTATGTATTGATAATATCCAATGCATAGCGGGGGATGAAGAATGGGAAATGGCGATTTTCAATTTATACAATCGTATCCTCGAAATTGGCCGTACCTGTTTGTTGATCACCAGTGATCGCCCACCTCGTCAAATTGACCTCAAACTGCCTGATTTAGCATCCCGCCTTGACTGGGGGCAGATTTACAAACTGCATCCATTAAGTGATGAAGATAAAATCTACGCCTTACAATTACGTGCTCGCATGCGTGGCTTTGAACTGCCCGAAGATGTATGCCGTTTTGTGCTTAAGCGCCTCGACAGAAAAATGGGTACGTTGTTTGATATTCTCAACAAGCTCGATCACGCCTCAATTGTTGCCCAGCGCAAACTCACCATTCCGTTTGTTAAAGATATTTTGAAGCTATAGTAATATTACTGTCTTAATGATTAATATAGCCTTAAACTTGAATGGCAATGGTATTTAAAATAATAAATATAAAAGATATGGTTAGTTGACTATAAAAAAATAGTATTTTAGATTTTTCTTTACTATAAAATAGGTAAGGAAATCAAATCATGAACGAAAGGGAATATATAGGTTCTTTTACAGTAACCGCAAGCTCTTCATTATTTCGGACAGAAAACAACTCAATTATTAGATAAGAAAATGAATACGTGGTCTAGTGGGCTGAAAGAACGATTTTTAACCCATATGCCATCCATATCTGCTCCTCCAAAACAATCTAAGTACCCTAATATTATTGGTAGTGCTACGGGTGCTGTATCATCAGAATTAACGAAGAAAAATATAGATGACAACCTAAAAGGAGATAATGAATAAATGAAAATCTTGTTGTATTTTATCTATTTTTATTTAAGTTTATTTGTTATTTTTTTTTGCGTTATAGTCATAACCCAATTAATTAACCAATTAAATATACTCTATAAGGTTGGTAATTTTTCTTATGGTAAAAGTGATTTTATTGAAGCAATAATAATTTCAAATATAGTGGGCTTTTTCACTGCTTTTTTTTTAACCATACTGAGCTATATGGAATATAAAGGTCAGAAATAACAAAAAACCAGTCTTAATTTTTCAGTGGGACTGGTTTTTGCTTATTAAGAGGGATTTTTACAAAATCCCCAACACTTGCTCAGGTGGGCGACCTAAACGGGCTTTATCACCATTAACCACAATAGGGCGTTCAATCAATTTAGGATTTTCATGCATAGCTTTAATGAGTTGATCCTGCGTTAAACTGTCATCGCTTAAATTCAATTCTTTATACAGGTCTTCCTTCGTACGCATTAATTGACGTGCATCTTTAAAACCTAACATTTTCAGTAACTTTTTAATCTCTACAGCAGTCGGTGCCGTTTTTAAGTATTCAACCACCGTTGGTGCGACCCCTTTTTCTTCTAAAAGTGCTAAGGTTTCACGGCTTTTCGAGCAACGCGGGTTATGGTAAATCTTAATTGAATCCGTCATTTTTAAGTCCTTACGGTTTTGCATTTTCATCACGTAATTGTAGTTTTCTCAATGCATCGATACGTGCATCGTAGCGCTGTTGTTCATAACTGCCTAAACGGCTTTGGCGGCTGGCATCACTTAAGTAATTGATTGCCGTGTCATAACCACCACGCAGTGCGAGGCCTTCGGCATAAGCAGCGAGTTCTTCTGGGCGATTGCCTTGTTTTGCTGACGCTTCAGCCAATAAATCCCAACCAATCGGGTCATCCGGGTAATCAAAGGTGTATTTATTCAGCAGTGTAGTGGCTTCTTTATACTGATGGTTGTTGATTAACGCATTCGCCAAGTTAACGATAAATACCGTGTTTTTCGGTGATTTTTTCAGTGCAGTTTGCAGACGTGTAACAGCTTTCATTGCTTGGTTTTGTTCAATGTCGATATCGGTCATGCTATCGATAAACCACGGGTTATCCGGCTGTTTATTTAACAGCTCAGTGAGGATTTTCCCTGAATCTGCATATTTTTTATCCTGTGAAAGGATCAGCGCCTTGCCATATTGCGCGGCGAGTTGTTCGTTTGACGTGCCTTTTTCGTAATTTTCAATGATCTGGTCAAGGGCATGTTTTTGGTCTGTGCCATACATGGCTAAAATACGGACACGGGCCAACATAAAATCTAAAGATGAAGGTACGCTAACTTTGGGTAATTGGCTTGAACGGTTACGCGCATCCGCTAAACGGCTGTCGGGAAGGGGGTGCGTTAATAAAATTTCAGGTGGTTTAGACATATAGCGGGTTTGGTCAGCCATAGTTTGCATAAAATCTGCCATCGCATGAGGGTCAAAACCCGAACGACGCAATGTTTGCAGGCCAATACGGTCTGCTTCTTGCTCATTCGCTTGGGTGAAACTGATCATCCCTTGTTGCACACCCGCCATGGTACTTGTCAGTGCAGCAAAACCCGCTTGTGGGTTGGCCATCACTAAAAGGAGTGAGCCAATTGTCCCTGCAATGGCTAACGGCGTGGTGCTTTTTTGGTCTTCCATCATTCGTGCAAGGTGTCTTTGCGTGACGTGGGAAATTTCGTGCGCCATTACCGATGCGAGTTGACTTTCATTTTGGCTATAACGGAATAAGGCAGAATGCAGCACCACATTGCCGCCAAAATAGGCATAGGCATTGATATTTGGGTTATTAACTAAATAAAACTTAAACGGAGTTTTAACTGAGTCGGCATTCTTCACTAAGCGCATGCCAATCTTGTTAACATATTGAGTTAACAGGGGATCGTAAATAAGTGGTGTGCTGGCACGAATTTGCCGAGTGATAGCATCACCCATAATAATTTCTTGATTAATACTGAGCGTGCCACCGGCAGTGGTACCGATGTCGGGTAAGGTATCTTCAATTGCGCTATAAGCAGGCAAAACTGCACCATTTATGAGTGCAGCGATCATGAAAGCCAATAATGGGTATTTCAATTTTTTTTTCATGAAACGTGAGTATCCCATACAACGTTTAAAATTTAGGGTAAATACCGACTTTATTTCGAGTCTATAAGTACAAGGCATTAAATAACTCGAAAAGTTTAAAACACATGATAGCAAAAGCTATCGTAAAATCTGTTATTCGGTATAATTTTCGATAATTTAGGAACTGTCCTTCGCATTAATTCCTCAGGAGCAACACATGCTGGAATTGTTTTTACAATGGTACCGTCGGCGTTTTGCCGATCCACAAGCCGTGGCACTGTTTACATTACTTGTCTCAGGTTTTGTGATCATCTTCTTTTTCAGCAGTATACTGGCTCCGTTGCTGGTGGCAATTGCCTTGGCCTATTTACTTGAATGGCCAACAAATATGTTACAACGCACTGGGTTATCCCGCGCTCTTGCGGTGAGTATCATTTTGACCCTGTTTGCGGGAATAAGTGCCATGGTAATTTTAATTATTGCGCCAACAGCATGGCAGCAAGGCATTAATTTGATGTCCGATCTGCCAAACATGGTTAACCGCTTCAATGAATTTGCACAAAAATTACCTGAGCAATACCCTGCATTAGTTGACGTGGGAATTATTGATATGATGGCAGACAACCTGCGTAGTCGTTTGTCAGGGATTGCAGATTCAGTGGTTAAAGCGTCAGTGGCATCTTTAATTGGGATCTTCTCCCTCGCCGTATATTTAGTGTTAGTGCCATTAATGACCTTTTTTCTACTAAAAGACAAAGAACGTATTAGCCGGAGTTTCTTAAAGTTGCTGCCCAAAAACCGTTTGCTGGTGGGGAAAGTTTGGGTTGAAATGAACGAACAGATCACCAATTATCTGCGTGGTAAAGTAACGGAAATGGTGATAGTCGGCGTCGCAACATATTTATGTTTCGCCTATTTTGATTTGCGCTATGCGGTATTGTTATCGGTACTTGTGGGTGTCGCGGTACTCATTCCCTATATTGGTGCAGTCGCTGCCACTATTCCTGTTGTCATTGTCGCGTTGTTTCAATACGGCATTGGCAGTGAGTTTTGGTATTTGATGTTAGTTTATTTGATCATTCAAGGGCTGGATAGCAACGTTGTGGTGCCATTACTGTTTTCAGAGGCCGTAAACTTACACCCATTGGTGATTATTTTGTCTGTAGTGGTATTTGGCGGGTTATGGGGCTTTTGGGGGGTTTTCTTTGCAATACCATTAGCAACTTTAATTAAAGCGGTTATCCATGTTTGGCCAGAAGAGCAAGTAGAAGCGGCTAAATAAGAAATCAATCATAGTGCTGTATGGGATATACAGCACTATTGAATTATAAAATATTATGCGTTTGCGTTGATGTACGCGAGAACGATTTCATGGTGGTTGGTGGTCTTGAAATCATCAAAAACGTGTTCGATTTTCCCTGTTGGGTCGACTAAGAAACTAATA
This sequence comes from Providencia sp. R33, assembly GCF_019343475.1. Classification (NCBI taxonomy): domain Bacteria; kingdom Pseudomonadati; phylum Pseudomonadota; class Gammaproteobacteria; order Enterobacterales; family Morganellaceae; genus Providencia; species Providencia sp. R33. Next base: position 1,197,117 of record NZ_CP072453.1, read on the forward strand.
CGGTGGATCCCATCGTAGGTTTTCCCCATAAATTGTTTTTCGCCCCAAACCCCAAATTGCTCGCACACTTGGTGGTCTTCATCGGATAACAGCGTGAAATTCAACATTTCTTTTTCAGCGAAACGCGACAGTTTCTCTGGTTTGTCTGTGCTAATGCCTAAAACTTCGACGCCTTTTGCTTTGAGTGTATCCATCTCATCACGTAAGCCGCACGCTTGAACAGTACAGCCGGGAGTCATCGCTTTCGGGTAAAAGTAAACTAATACGCGCTGACCCTGGTAATCAGAAAGATTGATGATCTCACCATCTTGGTCAGGAAGGCTAAATTGTGGCGCCTTATCACCGGCTTTCAATGGGTTCATTACATATATCTCCGTTAACTCTGCATATTGGGGTTGTTAACAATACTGATGTTGCCTTTGGCATTTAGCATTGTACATAGTTGTTGAAATTTATTCTTTATAATTATGCCATTGTCGTCCAACGGGTCATGTGCAGTAATCTGAATTTCCAGTTGAGCAGGCATATCATTATTGGCTGGTTGTGTTTTAGAAACAAGTTCTGCGATATTGCATTGTGAAGTTGTAAATAAATTTGTGAATTGCTCGACAATTCTAGGTGCATCATCGACAACGACATTCACAGTAACTGTAGATGGGTAATAGGTTATTTGAACACTTTGCGTCCGCTTCATGACGATCAGTAAGTCGAGTTCAGCGCCCTTGGGTGGTAAAATTGCCTCAAGCAGGGCAATTGCATTCCAACTTCCGGATAACATCATAATGAAAGTAAATTCCTTGCCAAACATCGCTAAGCGACTATCTTCAATATTACAGTCGCACTCGCTAACAAGGCGTGTAATAGTGTTCACAATGCCCGGACGATCTGTTCCCAGCGCAGTAATGACAAGAAATTGCTGTTCAGTCTTAGGCAAAGTCTATTCCTTATTTTTTTGATTATGTCAGTTAAACATTTGATTAGAATATAGCCTTAAAACAAGGCTATAAAAAACTGACGTACACTATGGATAAGGAAAACATAAAAAGTGACATCTGCCAAGAGGCGTCATTCACTCTTGCGAGAAAAGTCAGTGAATTATTACTTCTATTTAAGTTAACTACGCTGGCATTAACAAAATTCATTAAAATCTTGCTGTTGGGTGGTTTTCTTCTTGGAAATGAAAACGTAACATGGAGGTTCAATTATTTAAGGGGTATCGCTATGGCTAATGGAAACGCAAACTACAAAGATTTTTTAACGGGAAGCATTGTTGCCGTTATCACACCAATGGATTCAGCTGGGCGCTTAGATAAAGCAAGCTTAAAAAAATTGGTCGATTACCATGTTGAAAGCGGCACAACAGCCATCGTTTCTGTTGGTACTACCGGTGAGTCTGCAACTTTAACGCATAAAGAGCACGTGGATGTCGTGAAAGCAACGTTAGAGCTTGCTGATGGGCGTATCCCGATTATTGCAGGGGCGGGTGCGAACGCAACTGCAGAAGCAATTTCACTGACAAATGATTTTGAAAACAGTGGTGTAGTTGCTTGCCTGACTGTAACACCCTATTATAATAGGCCTTCTCAGGAAGGGTTATATCAACACTTTAAAGCAATTTCAGAAAACACGAGCTTGCCACAAATTCTTTATAATGTACCATCACGTACAGGTTGCGATATGCTGCCAGAAACTGTGGGTCGTTTAGCAAAATTGGCGAATATTGTCGCAATTAAAGAAGCGACAGGGAACTTAGCACGTGTTCATCAAATCAAAGAGCTGGTTGATGATAATTTTGTGCTGCTAACCGGTGACGATGCGACCGCACTTGATTTCATGCAACTGGGCGGAAAGGGCGTTATTTCAGTAACTTCGAACGTTGCTGCCGCGCAGATGGTAAAAATGTGTGACTTAGCGCTTGCAGGCAAATATACTGAGGCGCGTGAATTAAATAAAAAACTGATGGGCTTACACCAGCAGTTATTTGTTGAACCGAATCCAATTCCAGCGAAATGGGGTTGTCATCGCTTAGGTCTGATTGCAGATGGAACATTACGGTTACCTATGACACCGTTAACTGCCGCAGGCCAGCAAAAAGTTGAGGACGCTTTAAAACTCGCTGGGTTACTGTAAAATTTAGGGAATTTTAATGGCAACATTATTGCAAAAATCGAAGGTTATGAAGGTTGCTGGCCTGTCACTTGTTGTGTTACTGGCAGCCTGCTCCAGCGATCAGCGCTATAAACGTCAGGTCAGTGGTGATGAGGAATATCTTAACGCCGCGCCATTGAAAGTGTTAAATGTGCCGCAAGGGATTACATTGCCTGCACAAAATGGCGAATACGACATTCCAAAAACCACGTCAACAGGCCCTGTTGGAAAAGCGTTGGATATTCGTCCACCAGTACTGACGATTTCGCAATTAGCGGGTTCGCGCACGGAAGATAGCGCCGATGCAAGCCGTTTGTTGTTAGAAAATACACCTGAAAACAGTGCTTTATGGTCACAAGTTACGATGATTTTAGAGCAACGAGGGATCCCTGTTTCCTCAAAAGATGACGGTACGCATTCCATTGAAACCAATTGGGTAAAATGGGATCGTGCAGATGAAAACGTCCCAATGGAAAGCCGCCATAAAGTGTCAGTTAAACCTGAAAATGGCATGATTGCCTTGACGGTAACGAGCTTAGGCATGCGCCAAGGGGATGAAACCATTACGGATGTCGTTGAAATTCAGCGTTATAACAAATTGTTATTAAATGAATTAACCGACAACCTGTATGCGTTACGTGATACATCGAACAAAAACAGCCTGCAAAACGCTTATGGCATCATTGATGTGCAAACTGGCAGTGATGACACTGGTTTACCACTGATTGTTGTCCGT